>NZ_FOGE01000042.1 GCF_900111125.1 Sphingobium sp. YR768 | reverse complement strand
CATGGCCATTGGAAAACCACCACTTTCACCGGTGCGCTGCGCCTGACGGGCATGACTGCGCCGATGGTCCTGGACGGTCCCATGACCGGCGAATGGTTCGCTGCCTATGCCCAGCAGGTTCTGGCGCCAACGCTGCATCCTGGCGACATCGTCATCCTCGACAATCTGCCGGCACATAAGGCAGTGGCTGCCCGTGAAGCCATCGAAGCGGCCGGGGCGCGCATGATGTTCCTGCCGCCATACAGCCCCGACTTCAACCCAATCGAAAACGCCTTCTCCAAACTCAAGGCTATCCTGCGAAAAGCCGCCGCCCGAACCATCCCGGAGCTATGGAATGCGATACGTGACGCGTTGCCACGCTTCACTCCCGAAGAATGCGCAAACTACTTCACCGCCACCGGGTATGAGCCAGAGTGATCGGATTCTGCTCTAGATCAGGCCCTCGATCACATTGTAGAAAACGCCATATTCTGCCTTCAATTACCCATAAGTGCGCCCAGCGAGATGAATACCAAGTTTCATGTCCATAAGACGGGACCATCCACGCCATATGACGGTGTTGCCGGGAGGCGGATCTCGCTCGCGAGCGAGATAGCCGCCGAGTCTTGCGATCTGTGTCAGGTAACATGATAATTGTTGCGGCGGCGGTTGGCCGGTGCGGCTTATCACAATGCGGTCGATGAGGTTTATTTCATCTTTGGTCAGTGCGATATTTGGCGAAGCCGTAGGCGCAGTACGGGTTATCATAGTCATCCAGAATATATGCCAACTCAGAACGCAGTAAATCGCAAGCAAGTTCACGAGCCGCTCAGCGGTGCGTAATTTGGCTTCTTCTGCGCGACATCCAGATTTAAGGATCTTGTGAAAAACCTCTATCTTCCAGCGCAAAGCATACCATTGAAGCTTTTCGATCGCCTACTCCAGCGACGTAATGGGCAGGTCAGTGATAAGCTTCCAGTCGATAGGAGAGCGGTTTTCCGGGACTTCCTGTTCCTGAGCGTGGACTATGGTAAGATCGAGCGCAGGGTAGCGTTTCTGCTTGCCAATCGGCGACAAGACCCGAATCTTCTTATATTTCAGTGCCAGGCTGGCGGTCACGCCCTCGGCAATTTCAACCATGTGGCGACCTGCAATGGTTGCGTCCGCCATTTCAGCAGCAATGGTGTGTTTGCCATCGCCCGCCAAGCGATCGACGCATGTCCGTACCAAGAAATGGGTGCCAGCTTCGCCCGCAGCGCAGAAGAACTCATAGATGTCGTTTTCGCGATCTCCGATGTGGATCAGGCGCTGGCCTTCCCCCAGCAGAGCCGTGGAGGCGCGCATATTCTCCAACCAGCGGATACTTTCCTTGGCTTCGATCGGCACCCTCGTCGGATTTATATGACGCTTAAGTGCCGAGTACCCTTGAATTTGCTGCGGGACCAGAATTTGATCGCCGCCAAGCCGAGCGGCAGCCCCTCCGTCGTTTCCACCAGGCTGCTATGCATCAACAGCCCGCAAATGGTGTGTCGCCGAGCAATCCCCACAGTCTCGCGCTTGCTCGGGGCATAGCCGATGATTCCAACCTGTTCGGGCTTTTTGCGTTCAAATGAAAATTCGGTGGTATCTTGCAGAACCAGAATGGGTCCATCAATGGCTGCAACACGCGATGCCGTGGATTGGAAATGGCCTTGCAGAATTTTACCTTCGCAAACATCTGAATTTGAGAGAAAGCGGTAGGCAGCTTTGGTGTTGGCCCAGTCCTGGCAGGCGAGTGGAATTGGACCGCCCACCGCACTTGCCATCTGCGTCACCAACTGGCGCAGACGACGCCCAAGACGCACATCGCTAAATCGCGACGCAGCAAATTCATTATCGATCCAAGCCTGAGATTCCGAGCCATCCTCGACCATCGTGCACTCCGCAAAAGCGAGCCTTTGCGGGAACATGAATCATAGCTGATTCCATCGCAGCAATACCGCTGCGATCAGTGGAATCTGGCGTCAGACCACTTGTGGGTAATTGAAAGATATTCTGCACCTGGACCTGACCAAAAAACGTACAAAGTCGAGCTTAGCCGCTACCGCATGGCAGCGCCCGGGCGGCTAAATAGGAAGTTCCGATGTCAGTTTTACCTTCTGCATCGGAATTTCCGTTTTGACGCTTTGAACGCCTTTGATTCTTGTGAGGTGATTGGCTTGGAATCGTCGATATTCGTCGAGATTTTCGGCGACAACCCGCAAGATGAAGTCACAGTCCCCAGCCATCAAGTGGCATTCGACGATTTGTGGAAGTCGCTTCACTTCTTCGATGAAATGGTCGACGGTCTCGGCGTCTTGCGACTTCAACCAGACGCGGGCAAAAACGGTAAAGCCCACATTGACCTTCGTCGGGTTAAGCAAGGCCACGTAGCGGTCTATAAAGCCTGCATCTTCCAGGATTTTTACGCGTCGAAGGCAAGGGGAGGGCGAAAGCCCGACCTTTTCCGCGAGCTCTGTATTCGGGATTCGCCCGTTATTCTGAAGCACGCGCAGGATTCGCCGGTCAATTGGGTCGAGATTGGGCACAGAATTCTCGGTTCAAAAATTAGCCTACGTGTGGGGGATTATGCCAAAAAAAAGCGAAACGCCAGATTATTTGCAACCTCCTGCCACCGCCCTATGGGTATAGTGAGTCGAGATCGGGAAGATGCCCCAATTTCTGCTCATCGGCGGCGCCGCGGCAGCCTTCTTGCCCTCAGCAATGTCTGCGTTTGGGGGGGGCAACTCCCGGGCAAAGGACAAGGGTCTGCAATTGTCAGATTAAGCTTAGAAATGGACGTTATGCAGAATTCTGTTGAACACATCGATGAATCGAACCTCGGCGGCCAGCCAATTGGGTTTATTGGACTAGGTGTGATGGGGAATCCAATGGCTCTTAATCTGCTGCGAGCAGGACGAGAGCTATTCGTCTGGAACAGGTCACCGGATGGCAGCAATGCGCTTCGTGAGGCGGGCGCCGAGGTTACAGCAACGGTTCCAGAACTGTTCGCCAAGACCCATGTCGTCATCTGCATGCTGGCGAACGAGGATGCTCTCGACAGCGTACTGGGCCGGGGGACGGGCGCGTTCGAAGCTATGGTGAAAGACCGCACCATCGTGTCCATGGGCTCGAACCCGCCGGATTATTCGCAGCAGCTTGCTGCCGATATCCAGATGGCCGGAGGGGCCTATGTCGAGGCACCGGTTTCCGGTTCGCGGAAGCCGGCGGAAGCCGGTGAGCTCGTTTGCCTGCTCAGCGGCAACCCGGATGATGTTGAAGCCGTGCGGCCCTACCTTGTACCGATGTGTAAGGAAATCATTAACTGCGGCAGGATTGGCAATGCTTCCTTGCTTAAGCTAGCCGTAAACCACTATCTTTGCACCATGCTTGCGGGGCTGGCCGAGGCTGTCCATTTTGCAGAGCGCAATGGCCTTGATCTGCGGCTTTTTGAGGAGGCTATCGCGGTCGGGCCAATGTCCAGCGACCTGGCGCGGATCAAGATCTCTAAGCTCGTCAATCATGATTTCTCCATTCAGGCCGCCATGGTGGACGCGTACAACAGCACCAGCTTGGTCGCTGATGTCGCGCGCGCCAAGGCCATAGCTTCGCCTTTGCTCGATCAGACCCGTCAACTCTACGGCGAAAGTCTCTCCCTGGGGAATGATCGCCTGGATATGATCTCGGTAATCGATGCGATACGCGCTCGCACCAAAGTCCTACGGGGGGCTATGCAGGCTACCTGAGCCAGCAGCCCAATACCTAAGATACAAAACCTGATATAAGGGAGAGCGATGTGTCAAAGCCTCAATTTGGCGATTATCAGCTTCAGATTTACCGAGATGGCACGAGGGGAGAAATGCCCCGCTTCCCGGCTGACTTCGTTTCGCTCGAAGCTCAGGCGAAGGAAGTCTTGCCGTGGTGGATATACAATTATGTCGCGGGCGGCTGTGGTGACGAATACACCCAGCGCGAGAACTGCGATGCGTTTCGTCACTATGGTATCATGCCGCGACGCTTCAGGGGATCGCAAACCCGTGACCTCACGATAAAGCTGTTTGGAAATAATCTGACGACGCCTCTGTTTCTCTGCCCGATCGGGGTGATCGGGCTCTGCTCGCTGGACCTTCACGGCGACCTGAGGGTCGCGGAAGCATCAGCCAGAACCGGCGTCCCGATGATGGTGTCCACGCTATCGCAGGTCCCGATGGAGGAAATCGCAGCCGCGCTGGGAGATACGCCGGGTTATTTCCAGCTTTACCCGCCTAAGGACCGCGATCTCGCCCTGAGCCTCATTCGTCGGGCGGAAGCTGCCGGTTTTGCCGCCATCTCTATCACCCTCGACACCTGGGTGACCGGATGGCGCCCGCGCGACATCAACAATGGCAGTTTTCCGCAACTCAGGGGACATTGCCTTGCAAACTACTTCACGGATGAAAACTTCCTGAAGCGTCTGCCCAAAACCTTAAATGAGGATCTCTATGCCGCTGCCTGGGAGTGGGCCAACGTCTTCGGCGACTGCCTGAGCTGGGATGACTTGAAATGGATCCGGCAGGCGACGAAATTGCCCATCATGCTTAAAGGTATCTGCTCGCCCGACGATGCCCGCCGCGCGGTTGACTATGGGATCGATGCGCTTCAGGTCTCAAACCACGGTGGACGTCAGGCCAATGGCGGCTGGGCCGCGATCGATCTCCTTGAAGATGTGGTCAAGGCCGTCGATCTGCCGGTACTCTTCGATTCCGGCGTCCGGTCTGGCACCGACGTGGTCAAGGCGCTGGCCCTAGGAGCGACAAGCGTGGGGATTGGGCGTCCCTACGCCTTCGCCCTTGCGGCCGGGGGCGTTGAAGGTGTGGTCCACCAACTGAAGTCGCTGCTCGCCGAAGCAGACCTCCTCATGGCAATTGATGGCTACCCGACGATCGCACACCTTAAGGAGCCGGGTACGATTGCGCGCAAGCCAAGGTAAGTTCGAACGGCGCGGGCAGGCAGTGGACCCTTTTGAAGCCTGTCCTGACTGCGGTATAGGGCGGTCATCCGCGCAATTGCCTTTCAGGCGCTGCCAGCACTCCCGATACTTAGCTAGTAAAAACACATAAGTTAGAACGAAGACGGTGAGTATTATTCGCCTTATCAATAGAATAAAGGTATCTTTACCAATAGGAATTATGTAAGGATTAAATAGATATGCAATCAAGACTCCGTATGGGAATGATAGGCGGAGGTGTCGGCTCATTTATTGGACCGATCCATCGATTGGCCGCAGAGATGGATCGCGAAATTGAAATGGTCGCAGGGGTTTTCTCAAGCGACTCTTTGCGTAGTCGCAATGCGGGTGAGATGTATCGGATCGACCCGTTGCGTGCATATCCTTCGCTGGATGAGATGCTTGCCTCGGAGGGGAAGCGAGATGACGGAATTCAGTTCGTTTCCATCGTTACCCCGAACCACAATCATCTCCCCTCTTCACTTGCAGCGCTTTCTGCCGGCCTCCCGGTAATCTGTGACAAGCCTTTGACGGCGACCTTGGCCGAAGCGCACGAGTTGGCTGAAACGGTAGCGGCGACGGGCCTACCTTTTGCCGTTGCCCATACTTACTCAGGTTACGCCATGGTGCGCGAGGCCAGGGCTCGTGTCGCCGTTGGTGCACTTGGCAACGTCCGGAAGGTTGTGGTTGAGTACCCGCAGGGCTGGCTCGCCGGCGAAGCCTGCGGCAAGCAGGCAGATTGGCGAGTCGATCCCGCACGTGCCGGGCTTGGCGGCTGCATCGGCGATATCGGAGTTCACGCCTTCCAACTGGCCGAGTTCGTCACCGGATTGGAGGTGGCTGAATTACTGGCCGATCTCGGTACCGTTGTTCCCGGTCGCCTGCTGGACGACGATTGCTCGGTTTTCTTGCGTTTCTCCAATGGGGCCCGCGGTGTGCTGCTTGCCAGTCAGATAGAGGTGGGTGAACTCAATGGCTTGCGCATCCGAGTCTACGGTGAAAAAGGTGGGCTAGTCTGGAAGCAGGAAGTGCCCAACATACTTACCTTCCACACGCTGGACGGTCGGACCGAGATGATCCACGCAGGCGGTTCCCAGCTTGGCCCTGATGCTATGGCCCGCACTCGCACGCCACCAGGCCACCCCGAAGGATATCTCGAAGCCTTCGCCAATCTCTACCGCGATTTTGCCGCCATCTTGCGCGGGCAACCGGCGCCTCTGTTGCCGGGTATAGCCACCGGTCTGCGCGGCATGGCGTTTATTGCCGCGGCCGTCGCCGCCAGCCGGGATCGCCCTGGCTGGGTGTCGTTGACCGTCTGAAGGAAGTAGACGAAATGAAGACAATCAAGGGACCCGCCATCTTCCTTGCCCAATTTTCGGGCGACAAGGCACCGTTTGACAGCCTTGAGGCCATCGCCGACTGGGCGGCAGGGCTGGGCTATGCGGGCATCCAGATCCCAAGTTGGAACAAAAGCCTGTTCGATCTCGACAATGCAGCTGAAAGCCAGACCTATTGCGACGAGATCAAGGGACTGCTCGCCGACAAGGGGCTGGAGGTGACGGAGCTATCCACCCACCTGCAGGGCCAGCTGGTGGCTGTCCACCCCGCTTATGACGCGCAGTTCGATGGTTTTGCCCCGCTCGAGGTTCACAACAATCCCAAGGCCCGACAGGAGTGGGCGGTGCAACAGGTCAAGAACGCGGCCGTCGCCAGCCGCCGCTTGGGCCTGAAGGCGCACGCCACATTCTCGGGCGCGCTTGCCTGGCCGTATTTCTATCCCTGGCCCGCGCGCCCGGCAGGTCTGGTAGAGGACGCTTTCAACGAACTGGCCAAGCGCTGGAAGCCGATTCTTGATGTGTTCGATGAAAATGGTGTTGACGCGGCTTTTGAGATTCACCCGGGCGAAGACCTGCACGATGGCGTCACCTTTGAGATGTTCCTAGAACGCATCGACAACCACTCGCGCGCGAACATCCTATACGATCCGAGCCACTTTGTCCTGCAGCAGCTCGACTATCTGGCGTTCCTGGACATCTACCATGAGCGCATCAAATGCTTCCATGTGAAGGACGCCGAATTCCGGCCCAATGGCCGTTCGGGCGTCTATGGCGGTTATCAGTCCTGGGTTGATCGCCCCGGACGATTTCGCAGCCTTGGTGACGGCCAAGTCGACTTTCCGGAGATATTCTCCAAGATGGCGATCAATGACTTTGACGGCTGGGCTGTGCTCGAATGGGAGTGTGCGATCAAGCACCCGGAACAAGGTGCGGCTGAAGGCGCGCCCTTCATAACCAAGCACATTATTCGCGTGACCGAACATGCGTTCGATGACTTCGCCGGCGGCGGCGCGGACCGCGAGCTTAATAAACAATTGATGGGAATTGTTGACGATGCGGGGCGTGCAAAGCCATGATAGCTTGCGGCCCTTGAAGGTCTTGTCAGCAAGGGCCTCCGCTGTCGGTTGAAATGTCGCTGTACGACATGCTGCAAGACGCCCGCCGCGCCCTTGCCGACAGCGGCGAGGCACGCCATTCGGGCATTCCGGTGGTTATGACTTATCGGGCTATGGCTTGGGTTGCCTCGTGCGTTATCGCGGCAGCGTGGCGGTGACGTGCTGAATGCCGCCACAGCATGGGCACTGAGTCGGATCAACGTTCAGAAGCTGCTTGGTAGCATTGCCAACCTCGGCCGCGACGGTCCCAATCGGACGCCTCGAAAAACTCTGGCCTTTGAGAGGCAGATTTGATTCACTTCGCCGGCGATGTGGCGGAGGCGATAATGGCGGTGCAGCCGGGTTTTTTCGATCTTTCGGACCGGTACGAGGCGCTGAGTGCGGCGCGTGATCCGCTGGAGCTATTGGCGGCTGTCGTGGATTTCGAGGTTTTTCGGAGTCCGTTGACTGCGGCGTTGCGACATAGCGTTCGTGGCAAGGGCGGTCGGGCCGTTCGACGCGGTGTCATGTTCAAGATCTTGGTTCTGCAGGCGCTTTACTCGCTGTCGGACGAGGCCACGGAGTTCCAGATCAAGGACCGGCTGTCGTTCCAGCGCTTCCTGGGGCTTGGGCTCGACGGCACGGTGCCCGATGCGACGACCGTCTGGCTGTTCCGGGAACGGCTCGTGCAGGCCAGAGCGATCGACCGGCTATTTGCTCGCTTTGATGCCGCGCTCAAAGAGCGGGGCTATCTCGCCATGGGCGGGCAGATCATCGACGCCACTGTCGTGCCGGCACCCAAGCAGCGCAATACTGAAGCGGAGAAAGCAGCGATCAAGGAGGGACGCGTGCCGGAGGACTGGAATTCGGCCAAGGTGCGGCAAAAAGATCGCGATGCACGCTGGTCGATCAAGTATAGCAAGGCCAAGGTCAGGGAGGGCGCCGATCCGAAGGCAGCCAAGTCGGTTGATCTGGCTATCCCGATATTCGGGTACAAGAATCACATTGGCATCGACAAAACCCATGGACTGATCCGCACTTGGGATGCCAGCGCCGCCAGTGCCCATGACGGCGCACGGCTGCCGGTTCTTATCAGCAAGGACAACACTGCCCCTGGCGTCTGGGCTGATACCGCCTATCGATCCAAGAAGAACGAGGCATTCCTGGCGAGTGGCATGTTCACCAGCCACATTCACCAGAGGCACAAGCCGCGGCGACCGCTGCCCGAGCGGATCGCCAGGGCCAATACCCGGCGTTCCACGATCCGCGCCCAGGTCGAGCATGTGTTCGCCGGGCAAAAGCACCGGATGGGGCTCGACGTGCGCACCATCGGCATCGCCCGCGCCACCATCAAGATTGGTATGGCCAACCTTGCCTATAACTTCCAGCGTCTGGCTTGGCTCGAAGGGCGAACTGCGCCCGCTTGATACGAAAGCGGCTCCCTAACGGCAAAATCACCCCAGAATGCTCAACCACGCCAGCCCTGTTATACCTCTATTTGCGTTTAGAAGTTATAATTGACGCGTAAACCATAGGTGCGCGGCTCGCCGACGTGGCGCGAAACATTGTCGATCTGACGGAAGGCGTCCGTGTAATAATATTTGTTTAGTAGGTTCCGGACGAAACCGGTTACCCGCCATTTTCCGGACGGTGCCGCAATCCCGAGTTGCCCATCGACCAAGGTGTAGGCATCCACGAGCACCAGGGAATAAGGATATATGGACGCAGGGGAATTACGACCGAACGCACTCGTCGTGCGTGAGCGATGACTCGCGTTGGCGCCCAAGAAGGCGTCGAGCGAGGAGGACAAGCCCCATTTGTAGTCAATAGATCCTTGGATCATCCATTTAGGCGTAAATGGGAAGGGCTCGCCCTGGAAGTTTGCCTGAAAGCCATAAGGATCGAAATTGGTGAAGTCGGACGTGACCTTCGTGTCGAGATAGGTCACGCCGGCATTGAGATCCAGGCCGGTGATCGGTTCGACCGTGGCGCTGAACTCGGCCCCTTTCACGCGCGACCTCGGGACATTGACGAGCGCTTCGACCGCGCCGAACACGCCGAGCGGATCCTGGACGCGGCCTCGAAACTGCTTGTTCTTGTAGTCATAATAGAACAGCGCACCATTCAGCTGCACGATCCGCATGCCAAGATCGGTTTTGAACCCCACCTCGTACGCCAGAACGGATTCCTGCGTCACGGGGACGAAGGACGCGTCGGTCGTTCCGTTGATATTCGGGAAGCTGCCCGACTTGTAGCCCTTGCTGATGGTCCCGTAAAACAGGGTGCGTGCGACCGGCTTGAAATCGAGACCTACGCGCCAAGAGGTGTTCTGCTCGTTGAGCGAGCTCCGCACCAAACCCGACTGGCGCGTCGTTGTGTTGACCGTCAGGCAGCCACCAGGCTGCACCGGCACGAACGCCGGATTGATCCGTGCGCCGACGATGTTGATGAATGCTGCAAAGTTACCGTCAATATCGGCCATGCACCCATTAAAGTCCGTATCTGACCAGGTGTGCCGCGCGCCCGCATGAACGGTAAACTGATCTGAAATCTCGTAGTCGAGATTTCCGAATATCGCTTTATTCTTAGTCGTCTGCCGGGTCGGAACAAATGTTCCAAGGAACGGCGGCAAGCCGGCGGAAACCGGAGCACGCGCACTCGTATCCTCGATCAGAGTATAGGTATTATCTTCGGCGGTCTTGTCTCTGGCATAATAGCCACCAGCAACATAGTTTAGCCGATCCTCAAAAAGAGCGCCACTCGCCCGCAGTTCCTGCTGAAAGCTGTCGATCTTGCCGTCCTGGTGTACGGAGAAGATCGAAAGTGGGCTGCCGTCGGTATCGCGAAAGTCGTTCTGGCGGAAATGCGCGCTATTGGTGATCGAGGTGAGCTGGAAGGCATCCGAGAAACGATATTCGAGACGCAACGCCGCCTGATAGAACTTCTGGTCGGTGTCGAGATTGTTATCGGGGCCCCAGTCGACCAGCCCAAGCTTCAGCGGCACAGGCTGCTGTGCCAGCATTTGCGCCGTGGCGCGCGAAGGAACCTGCGGCGTGACCTGCAGCAGCGCCGCAGCAAGCGAATCCGATTTGTCGCGCCAGCCGTTCAGGTTCAGCGTCGCGGTGAATGCGTCGGTCGGCTTCCACTCGGTCAGCAGACGCAGCTTCAGAACATCGACGTCGCCATTCTTCGTGCCGCGCGATGCGCTGCGCTGCCAAGCGCCGCCTTCGTCGACCGCCGCAGACAGGCGCATGCGCAACGTGTCCGTGATAGGTCCGGAGATGAAGCCGTCCGTCGAGAACCTGCCGAAACGAGCGACGCTCGCGTTGATGCCCGCCTTCAGGATCGAGGTCGGCTTAGCCGCGATATAGTTGATCGCGCCGCCGGTCGAGTTCTGCCCGAACAGCGTTCCTTGCGGCCCCTTCAGGACCTCAACGCGCTCCAGATCCATCGTGGCCGCTTTCGCCATAATGGGGAAGGCATAGCCGACTTCGTCGACATACACGCTCACCGCCGGAGAAGCGCCCAGCGATTCCTCGTAGAAGCCCACGCCGCGCAGCGTATAGATGGGCGCGCCTTTCTGGCTCGACGAGAAGTTGAAGCCGGGCACCACACGTGCCAGATCAGAGACGTCCGAAATGCCCTTCGATGTGAGCTGCTCAGCGCCGAGCGCGGAGATAGCCATGCCCACCGAATTGATGGACTGGCTCCGCTTTTGCGCAGTCACAATGATATCGCCGACACCCGTCTGATCGGCCTCAGCCTGCCCCCGGGCAGCGGCGGTCGCAACCGGCTCGGGATTGACGACTGGCTCGGTCTGCGCAGCCCCCTCCGCAGTTGGCGTGGTCTGCGCGAGCACCGCTGGCGCGTACATCGCGCTGCTCCCCAGCAAAGTCACCGCGAACGCCGTCCGGAATTGTAGAGCCGCCTTCATGATCCATCTCCCTTTTTTCGGACCATCTGGTCCATACGTTTCCTCGCGACCTCTCTTGTCGGAGGTCATCGAAGCTGCCGGCGCTTTTGAATCTGTCAATATATTGACTAGTCGCCATGGGCTATCTTTTTGACGGAAAATGTCAATCGGAGATTTTTGCGCCTATCCAGCCTACAGTAATATAATGATAAAAAGGCGTTATTCTGACATTGGGCGGCTGCCTCAGGTGTCGAATCGATTGATCGACCGGCATCGCTCAGTGACAATAGGTTGTCTTGAATATGTTATGAGCCTTGGTGACCCACCGCCATCTCGGCGCTCTGCGATCCGGCCCGTTATGCTCGGGCACAGCTGTCAGGGTAGCAGCCGATCAGTCAAAACCGAATCATCGAGTTTCCATACGGAAACACTGACAGACCCCGTCTCTTGGAATCATCGCATGCGGCGCTCGGTTGATGGCGACTTTGTTATTACGTCCAGGTCCGTTCACAACCAACGGACACAGATCGTAAACTGCTCCAGACGCATAGCTCCGGGTGATGACTCATCTTCGAGTGTAAAGGTTTAGTCTCGAAGTCCGCGAAGCCCCGGATTCTCGCTGTCGGATAAATCTGCCGAGACCAGATCACGCTGGAGCACATTAAGGAAATGTACCAGCGCGACTCGCTCATCGAAGTTGAAGTGCGCCGCTGCCTGATCGTAAAACTCGAAAATGCGCTGGGAAATCGACGCCCAGAATACCCGTCCGCCTTCAGTTAGCTGGACCATTCTGTGACGCTTGTCGCCATTGCCCATAACGCGCTGGACAAGCCCGTCCCGTTCCAGCCGTTTGAGCACGCCGTCAAGATTCTGGCGCGTGACCGCAATATAGTCGCTCAATTCGCTGAACTGGATGCCCGATATAGCAGAATCCCGGGATAAAGCGCCCAGAACGGCCCATTGAACCGTGGTAATCCCCAATTGCGCGACAGACTGGCGCTCAAGCTGATTGCCCAGCTGAAACAGCCGGAAAAACAACCGATTGTTGAGGTGATCATGGCTGGACTTACGCGTGGGAACAAGACCGGCAAGCTCGGGCTCCAGATCATCGACGATCCGGCGTTCCGTGAGCGTTGTCCGACCAAGAGTCACGCCTTCCTCGCCGCCGGCCTGAGGCTGCGATTGATGTGCGCGACGGGAAGGATCAGAATTGCTCATGACACCTTCCTATGTCGCTCCTGTCTCAGGGTAAAGCCTCGGCGATCGAGATGGGCCAAGATGTTGACAGATATTAGCCTAGAAGGCCTTCACGATGGCCTCAATCGCTCTTGCCTGGTCCTCGACATGAGGATTATGCCCGCCTTTGATCATGACGATCTGTGGCTGCAACGCCGCATGGCTATCGATCAACTGTGCGTGGATGGCCGATCCAAAAGGGTCGCTATTGCCCTGAATAATGGTCGTCGGGACGGTCAGGTGACGCATCTCTTCGACGATCGACCACTGCTCGAAGCCGGCATCGAGCCAAACATCGGCCCAACCAAAAAACGCCCCATCGCCATCCTTGTGCCAACGCGCAACGCGTTGCCGGTAGCTATCGTCCTCAACATAGCGCTGGCGCAATGCGGCAACGCCGCTGATGGTCCCCCTTTCAGCGAAGACATGGGGAGCGATCGCCGCACATGACACGCTGCGATGTGGAACTGCGGTGGCGAATTGCAAGGCGATCGTTGCGCCGTCGCTATGCCCCACCAGATGGCATCGCGTGATGCCAAGCCCGTCAAGCAGTGCGGGCAGGTAGATCAGAGCTTCCTTCCTGAGATAGGCAAGATCATGGCGCTCGGCCCGCGGTGACGATATCCCACAACCGCGACGTGAATATGCAAGCACCGGACGACTGGACAGCCTCGCAAGCGCCGCTGGGAAATTGCGCCAATCCGTCACGGAGCCGAAGCCATGGTGCAAGAGAATGATCGGCTCGCTCTCACCGCGTATGTCATTCCCGAACCACGCGCATTCGATCCTTGCGCCTGCCGCATCCACATAGAAGCTCGCGGAAGCGCCCGACCGCTCTCGATCGCCGCTCTCGCTCGCTTTCTTCACCGGAACTTCGGAGTTCGCTTCTCGAGGAACGCCTGGACGCCTTCCTTCGATTCCTCGGTGTCATAGAACAGGCTCAACGCTTGCATACCCATCGCCGAGATGCCGCGGATGGACTCGGAATCGAGATTGAACGACTTCTTCGCAATCGAAATGGCGGTCGGGCTTAGGGCCGCGATTTCCATGCACCATTTCTCGACCTCGGCATCGAGTTGATCGGGCTCAACGACAGCGTTCACCAACCCCATCTGCAGGGCTTCCGCAGCAGGATAGCGCCGACAGAGCATCCAGATCTCGCGCGCCTTTTTCTCCCCGACGACACGGGAAAGAAGGGCGGTTCCAAACCCGGGATCGACCGAACCGACCTTGGGCCCGACTTGTCCAAGCACTGCTTTGGTCGATGCGATGGCGAGGTCGCACACCGTCACCAGCACGTTGCCGCCGCCGATCGCGAAGCCCTGGACCCGCGCGATCACCGGCTTCGGGATATCCCGGATCACGCTCTGAAGATCCTCCACGGGAAGGCCGATGATCCCGCGGCCATCATAACCACCGTCATGGGCGGACTGGTCGCCGCCGGTGCAGAATGCCTTGTCGCCAGCGCCGGTGAGCACGACTACCGCGACGGACTTGTCATAACCCGCTCTGTTGAAGGCGTGGATCAGTTCCTCGCAGGTCTGACCACGGAAGGCATTATACTTTTCCGGCCGATTGATCGTGATCCAGACCGCCGGGCCACGAACCTCATAGAGAATGTCCTGATATTCCATTTGTCTTTCCTTATCCGTGCATCGTCAGGCCGCCGGAGACGCTGATCACCTGGCCTGTGATGAAGTTGGCGTCGTCGCTTGCGAAGAAGGCGATCATGCCCGGGATATCGTCGGGCTGTCCAAGCCGCTTGAGCGGAATTGCCTTAGAGAGTTTGTCGAAGATCTTCTGGCCATATTCGCCTTCGCCCACGAAGGACCGCAACAGGGGGGTGTCAGTCGGCCCGGGGCAGACGACATTGACCCGAATATTGTCACGTGCGCATTCGCGGGCAATCGTTTTCGAGAAAGCGATCATGCCGCCCTTGCACGCCGCATACACCGACTCGCCCGATGAACCGACACGACCGGCATCCGAGGCAATGTTGATGACCTTGCCGCCTTTGGCCGCGACCATGTGGGGCAGTACGGCCTTGTGGAGGTTCAGCGGACCTTTCAGGTTGATCGAGATAATCTTGTCCCAGAGGTCCGGCTCGGTATCGAGGAAGGGCTTTGCGATATCCCACCCGGCATTGTTCACCAGGACGTCAACCCGACCAAACTTCTCGATAACAGTCGCCACCGCCCTGGTCACGGCTGAGAAATCAGTGATGTCGAAGGCCAATGGGCTGATCGTGGCGTCGGCCCCGGCAGCGGCGACGAGCGCGTCCAGCGCCGACTGGTCGCGGTCGGCGGCGACCACGACCGCTCCTTCTTCGAGGAAGCGCGTGCAGATCGCCTTTCCGATGCCGCCCCCGGCACCGGTGATAATGACGACTTTGTCTTGTAGGCCTCTCATTGCGATACTCCGATTGAAACGTCGAGATTAGGGTTCATGGTGCGAGCCGAGCCCGCAGGTGATGCTTCTGCACCTTGCCGGTGGCAGTCCGTTCGATCGGGCCGAAGATGAATCGGCGCGGAAGCTTGAACTTGGCGAGGCGGGGACGGCAGAATTCGAGAAGCTCATCGCCCGACACATGCTCGAAGCCCGGCTTCAGCTCCACGAACGCTGCAGGCGTTTCGCCCCATCGTTCGTCCTTCATGGGAACGACAGAAGCGTGGTTCACCCCCGGATGCTGGAACAGCACATCCTCGATCTCGATCGACGATATGTTCTCACCGCCCGAGATAATGATGTCCTTGGACCGGTCCTTGATCTCTGCATAGCCGTCAGGATGCAGGACCGCGAGGTCGCCGGTGTGATACCATCCACCGGCAAAGGCGTCTTCTGTGGCTTCGGGATTCTTCAGATATCCCTTCATTCCCATCGAACAGCGGAAGAGAATTTCGCCCATCGAATGGCCATCGGCCGGCACCGGCTCCAGTGAAACAGGGTCTGCTACAATCATGCGGTCGGTTGTCACCGTGGCCACGCCCTGCCGCGAGAGTTTCCTCGAACGCTCTTCCGCGGGGAGTGCGTCCCACTCGCTGTGCCAGTCACAGATCGAGACGACACCGTGCAATTCGGTCGAGCCATAAACGTGGCGCAGCTTGAAACCGATCTCCTCGACCTTGAGAAGAGTGGAAGCAGGCGGGGCCGCGCCTGCGGTCGTCAGCGCCACCGAACGGTCAAGCTTGATATCGCTAAGCGTCGCGTAGTCGATCATCATCCCAAGGACGGTCGGTGCGCCGCACAAATGGGTGACGCCGTGATCGGCAATCGCATCGAATATCTCTGCGGGATCGACGCGGCGCGCGCAGACATGCGTAGCTCCTACGGCTGCCAGCGCCCATGGAAAACACCAACCGTTGCAATGAAACATCGGCAGCGTCCAATAATAGATTGAATCGCTGGTCAACTGGTGATGCAGCGCCTGTCCGACGGCGTTCAAATATGTTCCACGATGATGATAAAGAGCGCCTTTGGGATTCCCGGTTGTTCCCGACGTGTAATTGAGCGCGATCGTATCGAATTCATCGTTTGGCCAGATGATCGGGCCTTCAGGGTCGGCGCTTGCGAGAAAGGCCTCATATTCGTGATCGCACGGTTGCGGTGGTGCCGCCGCGTGAGGGTCCGCGATTTCGACGATGATCGGCCGCTTTTCGAGTTGCGCGATAGCATTTTGCGCAAGGGCCGCATAATCGCGGTCCACGATAACCATTCTGGCTTCGTTATGAGCGAGAATGAACGCGATCGCGCTGGCATCCAACCGCGTGTTGACAGTGGTCAGGATCGCGCCGGACATCGGGATGCCAAAATGGGCCTCGAGCATTGCCGGCGTGTTGGGCGACAGCACGGCGACGGTTTCTCCCGATCGAACTCCGGCGTCTCGGATTGCCGATGCGAGGCGTCGGCATCGCCGCTCATATTCTCGCCACGAATAGCGAATGTCGCCGTAGATAATTGCCGTCCGATCGGCGAACACCTGTGCGGAGCGTAGAAGAAAATTGATCGGCGTGAGTGGCTGGAAGTTTGCCTCCCGGCGTTGCAGATAGTCTGCATCAAGATCTAGTGACACAACAGCTCTCCCTGGTTCCCCCAAAGGCTTCTCGACATTCTGCGATGCCTCTGCCGCTCCGGGGTTCATCAATATCAAAGGGTGCTCCCAACGAGAGCGCCCTCGTAAATCGCGCGCTTCGCATCGAGTTCGCCGGCCTTGTCGGCGCCTCCGATGACGTGAACATGGTGACCGGCGGCCGCGAGCCTGTCCGCAAGCTCTCGCATCGAGATCTGGCCAGCACACACAACGATGGTGTCGGCAGCCAGCACTTCCTCGACGCCGTCAACACCGATCCGAAACCCTTCGGACTCGATGCCAAGATAGTTTGCGCTCGAAATCTGCCGAACCCCGTAGTCCTTCAGTTCCTGCCGCAGGATCCAACCGGTGCTCTTTCCGAGAGTCTTCCCAAAGGGTCCTGGTGAGCGCTTCACCATCGTTATGGTTCTGGCCGACCCGCGCGGTTCGCGGGCCTGCCCGACGCCCCATTGTTCCTTGAACTCACCGATCGTTTCGGGTGGCGTATCTTCACCTCTGGCAAGGAAAAGCGCGACATCATGGCCTATGCCACCGCCGCCAACGATCACGACGCGCTCACCCGCACGAACCTTGCCTGTCAGGATGCCGGCATAATCGACGACGCGCGGATCGTCAGCACCAGGCATGTCAAGCTTGCGGGCCACGACGCCGGTCGAGATGACAACATCGTCGAAATTATCCTGCACCAGCGCATCGTAGGTGACGCGGCAATTGGTGCGCACATCGACCTCCGCATCGGCGAGCTGCAGCTCAAAGCTCGCCAAGGACAGGCCATAATCTTCCTTGCCCGGCACCGCTGCCGCCAACACGAACTGACCGCCGACTTTGGGCCCAGCCTCGAAAAGCGTCACCTCATGACCGCGTTGCCGCGCTTCGAGCGCCGCGACGATACCGGCAACGCCAGCGCCGACCACACCGACGCGCTTGGCCCTTTCGGCAGGTTCTATATCAAATGCCGCTTCTCGCATCGCCCGAGGGTTGACGAGGCAACTGATGACCTGCCCGCTGAAATAATGATCAAGGCACGCCTGGTTGCAGGCGATACACACGTTGATCCGATCTTCCTTGCCCTGCTCGACCTTGGAGACGAAATCGGGATCGGCGAGAAAGGGGCGAGCCATCGAGACGAGATCCGCGCTGCCGTCTGCCAGAACCTTTGCGGCGTCCTGCGGAAGATTGATGCGGTTACTCGCCGTCACCGGGATCGAGACGACATCCTTCAAGCGACGGGTCGCATCAATGAAGGCAAGGTGCGGGACCGCTCCGGCTATCGTTGGCACCTGCGCCTCGTGCCAGCCGATTCCGGTCGACAGGCAATCTGCTCCGGCCAGCTCGATCGCCTTTGCCAATGCCTGCGTTTCGTCGTCGCACAATCCGCCCTCGACAAGCTCCAGCGCCGAAATACGATAAGAAAGAATGGCGGCATCGCCGATCATCATCCTGACGGCCTCGACGACTGACACGGGAAAACGGAAGCGGTTCCCGAGCGCCCCCCCCCACTCATCGGTCCGGACATTCGTCCGTTCTGCCAGGAACTGGCTGATGAGATAGCCTTCGGAGCCCATCACTTCGACGCCGTCATACCCCGCCTCCATCGCCAGACGGGCGGTGTTGGCATAAGCAGCGATGGTTGTCCTAATATCATCGCCCGACATCTCACGCGGCACATCACGATTGATCGGCGACTTGATCGGCGAGGGCGCGACGATCGCAGAATGATAGCCATAGCGGCCCGCGTGAAGAATCTGAAGGATGATCCGGCCGCCGACGGCATGCACGGCGTCGGTGATCAAGCGATGGGCTTCGACCTGATCCTCTGTTTCCAGGGTTCCCGGTTCGTCTTTCATGCGCCCTTCGTATGATGGCGCGAAGCCGCCGGTCACGATCAGCCCAACGCCCCCGGACGCGCGCTCGGCATAAAATCGCGCCAGCTCATCAAACCGCTCGGGATGGCACTCGAGGCCGGTGTGCATCGAACCCATGACCATTCGATTCGGAAGCGTTACAGCTCCGACCCGAATAGGCTGGCTGATGGCGGAATGTGTGGGGCTCAAGCGACTCTCCGGGTTTCTCGATCTATCTACCGACAAGAAATAGGCCCGAACCTCGATACATGTCAATATATTGATCTTAACGCAACATACCGCCGCCAGCGGCGAGAGTGTCAAAAGCCGCTGTGCTGTAGTGGGATAGAGCTAAAACAGCCCGTCGGCGGTAATGCGGGATTTTGCTGCGTCGCAGCATATTAAGTCAATGCCTTGACACGAATGGGCGTTAATGAAAAGACGACGCCATAGGAGCGGGAGCGCGACTCCAGACCATAACTCGCCAGGATGTCATGAAAACACTTCGCAATTTCGAACATAGTCGCGGCTGGACCGATGAGGAGCGCGCGATATTGGATGAAGTCGAGCGGCTTTCTCGCGAGGTCATCGCGCCAAAAGCAGCCGATTTTGACAGTTCAAAATCCTTCCCCTGGTCGAATATCGACGCGCTGCGTTCGATTGGACTGTTTGGGATATTTGTACCCGAGAAGTATGGTGGGCTGGATATCAGCTATCGTTGCGGTCTCGAAATCGGCTTGCTTCTTGCCCAGGCCTGTGCATCGACCGGCATCATCGTAGGTGCGACAGCGGCGGCGGTGAAGCCGATCGTCGCATTTGGTTCCGAGGATCAAAAGGCGCGTTTGCTTCCCAGGATCGCGAATGGGTCGCTAGCGGCACTCGCCATCACTGAGCCTCACGCGGGATCCGATGCGACCGCCATGCGAACGCGCTTTGCTCCACAGGGCGATGATGTCGTCGTCGATGGCGGCAAGATTTTCATCACTAACGGCGACGTGGCCGATCTCGTCCTCCTGTTCGGCCGCTGGTCCGAGCCTGGGTCTGCTGCGGATGGCAAGATCACCGCGCTGGTCGTCGAGCGCGGCGCTCCCGGCTTCGACGTCGTGAGGATCGAGGACAAGATGGGGACAAGAGCATCCTCAACCGCCGAACTGGCTTTCGCTGAATGCCGTGTTCCCCGATCCAACCTGCTCGGCGATCCGGGGCAGGGTCTGAAGGTTCTCCTGTCGACGCTGATGTTCTCGCGTCCAACCGTTGCCGCCCATGCTTTGGGCATCGCGGCAAGCGCCCTGTCGGAAATGCTCGCCTATGGCAATGAAAGGCACCAGGGCGGCAAGCCGATCATGGAGCATCAGGCTATCAGCTTCATGGTCGCCGACCTGGCAGCGGATTTCCTCGCTGCGCGCACTCTGCTCGATCATGTCGGAAAACTGGCAGATACGGGAGTCGCCGACTTCTCGATCGAGGCGTCGATGATCAAGCTCAAGGCGTCGGACCTTGCGATGCGCATGACGACGGACGCGGTACAGGTGTTCGGTGGCCATGGATATATCAAGGGACAGTGCGTCGAGCGGCTGATGCGCGACGCGAAGATCACGCAGATTTGGGAAGGCACCAATCAGATACAACGCGCCACTATCGCGCGGGATCTCACCGCCTCTCCCTCCCAACACTGAAGGAATCAGTCGTGGCTCTTGACCCAGAGACATTTGAACTTTTGCGCGACACGATATCCCGGTTCGTAAACGAAAGACTCATCCCGCGTGAGGAAGAGGTCGTCGAGACGAATATGGTCCCCGCCGATGTCGTCGAGGAGATGAAGGCCCTGGGCCTGTTCGGCCTTTCGATCTCCGAGGAATTCGGGGGGCTCGGCCTCTCCATGGAGGAGGAAGTCCGTGTCGTGTTCGAACTCGGCCGTGCCTCTCCGGCATTTCGTTCGGTCGCCGGCACCAATATCGGCATCGGCTCCCAATCGATCGTGATCGCCGGGACGGACGCCCAGAAGCAGCAATATCTGCCGCAACTCGCCGCCGGCGATCTGATCGGATCGTTCGCGCTGACCGAGCCGGATGCAGGGTCCGATGCAATGTCGATCAGAACGACGGCACGAAAGGATGGCGACCATTATGTGCTGAACGGCACCAAGCGCTATATCACCAACGCACCCACAGCGGGGCTCTTCACAGTGATGGCGCGAACCGCGCAAGAACGGAAGGCAGCTTCGATTTCCTGTTTCCTGGTCCCTGCTGACACGCCCGGCATAACCGTCGGCAAGCCAGACAAGAAGATGGGCCAGCGCGGAGCCCTGACCAGCGATGTCATCTTCGAGGACTGCCGGGTGCCGGTTTCTGCCTTGCTGGGCGAAGAGGAAGGCAATGGGTTCCGTACCTCGATGAAAGTCCTGGACAAAGGCCGGCTTCATATCGCCGCGCTTTGCGTCGGCATAGCCCATCGCCTGATCGAGGAGGCCGTCAATTATGCGCGCGATCGCAAGCAATTCGGTCAACCCATCGGCGAGTTCCAGCTCATCCAGGCGATGCTCGCCGACAGCGAAGCCGAAACTTATGCTGCCGAATGCATGGTAATCGACGCTGCCCAGCGGCGTGACCGCGGCGAGACGCCGACCCGGCAGGCTGCCTGCGCAAAGATGTTCTCCACCGAGATGGTTGGGAGGGTCGCAGACAGAGCCGTCCAAATCTTCGGCGGCGCTGGTTACATGGCGGAATATCCGGTCGAGCGCTTCTACCGCGACGTGCGTCTGTTCCGCATTTTCGAAGGGACCACCCAAATCCAGCAGCTCGTGATCGCTCGCGATATGCTCAAGGTGTCCTGAGGGGATTAAACATATGGCAGTCGAACTGACCCGCCGCGACGAGTTCGCGCTTCTCACGCTCAATCGACCCGAGGCGCTCAATGCGCTGAATGCCGCAACGATCCGCGAAATCGGCGAGGCGATCGATGAGGTCGGCCAACGCGATGCGCGGGCTCTCATCATCACCGGCGCGGGCGACAAGGCCTTCTGCGCGGGCGCGGACATCAAGGAAATGCTCGGCATCGAACTCGCCGCGAAGAAGCGAAAGGCCGAAACGGGTCAGGCAACCTTCGCCAAGCTGGATCGACTGCCGATGCCTTCAGTCGCCCTTATCAATGGCTATGCCTTTGGTGGCGGTCTTGAGCTTGCCCTGGCCTCGACTTTTCGTCTTGGCACATCACGCCTTGCCGTTGCCCTCCCCGAGATCAAGCTGGGCCTGATGCCGGGTTATGGCGGCACACAGCGCCTTCCCCGGCTCGTCGGCGAGGCCCGTGCGCTGGAGATGATCATGACAGGACGGACCGTGAAGTCGGACGAGGCACTGGCGATCGGCCTCGTCAACCGCCTCGTGCCCGATGAAAGCCGGGTCGAGGATGCTGTCGCCTTCGCCCGCGAGTTTACCTGCTACAGTCTGGTCGCGCTTCGCCATGCCCGTGCGGCCGTGCGGCGTTCGCTTGCTGTTCCGCTCGAGGAAGGGCTTCGGATCGAAGCGGACCTTTCCACCCTCGCTTTCCAATCCCGCGACGCCCAGGAAGGCATGAGTGCCTTTGCCGAGAAGCGCGCGCCCAACTTCGTTGACGCGTGATGCGAACAGTTCGGGTGCACGGCTTCGACCCCCGGGACCTGCGTGTCGACGACGTAGCGATGCCGGTCGTTTCCCCGACTGAAATCCTGGTCGACGTCGCCGCTATCGGGGTCAGCTTTCCCGACACTTTGGTGGCGACGGGAAAATATCAGTCTTTGCCGCCGTTCCCATTTGCGCCGGGCATGGAGTTTTCCGGGACGGTCATCTCTGTTGGATCGGACGCAGGAAGCTGGCAGCAAGGAGATCATGTTGTCGGCTATGTCACGCACGGAGCCTATGCCGAGCAGGTGATCGCGCGCCCGGACGAGCTGTACCCCGTGCCGGCAGGCGTACCGCTCGAAGCAGCCGCGGTCCTGTCGATGCCGTTCCTCACGGCCTATGTCGCCCTCGGCCAGTGTGCGGCCCTTCAGCCTGGAGACACGGTTCTTATCGGCGGGGCGACCGGTGCGGTAGGGCTCGCAGCGGTCCAACTGGTCGTGGCAATGGGAGGCAAGGCCCTTGCCTGCACGCGTTCTCCTGAAACCAGCGGTGCTTTAACTGAAGCCGGAGCGGACGCGATCATCGACATCTCGGGGACGGACCTGCGCCAGCAGCTTCACGATCAGGTCATGGCTGCGACCCAGGACAAGGGCGTCGATGTCGTACTCGATGCGCTGGGTGGCGACTTTTTCGATGCTGCGATGCGCGTCACCGCCTGGCGTGGCCGGATCGTGATCATCGGCTTTGCCGCCGGAGCGATTCCGAGCGTGCGCGCCAACCAACTTCTGCTGCGAACGATAAGTGTCTCGGGCATGAACCTCACAAGCTTTCGCGACAGCGCCCCCGAAGTGGTTCGTGCCGCGCAAGCCGACATCTTCCGCCTGTGGGAAGCGGGGAAATTGCGGGCTGACATCGTTCGTCGATATCGTCTCGACGAGGCTGCGGCCGCGCTCGATTTCGTTGCTGCCGGCCGGAATGATGGCCGGGTAATCCTTCTTCCTGATGGTGAGACCCAATGAGCGCTTTGACAAAGGACGTTCTCGTCGCGGTCATTGGCGCCGGGGCAATGGGTGCCGGGATTGCGCAGGTCGCTGCTCAAGCAGGCCATCATGTCCTTCTCTACGACGTTGGCAGCGGCGCCGCGCAAAAGGGACGTGAAGGCATTGCCATTGGTCTTGATAGGCTGGTCGCTCGCGACAAGATCAAGGCGGAGACGCGGGACGCTATCATTTCCCGGATCGAAGTCGCGAATTCGCTCGACGATCTGCGCGACGCCGGACTTGTGATCGAAGCCATCGTCGAGCGTCTCGACATCAAACGCTCCCTGTTCCGTGACCTTGAAGCTCTCGTCGGCGAAGAAGCGATCCTTGCGACGAACACCTCGTCACTCTCGGTGACGGAAATCGGCCAGGGTCTTACAAAACCGGGGCGTCTTGCCGGCCTTCATTTCTTCAATCCCGCGCCGATCATGGCGCTTGTGGAGGTTGTGGCGGGCCTCGCCACCGACGCGCATGTCATTGAAAGCCTTATCGCCACGGCGCAGGCTTGGGGAAAGAAGCCTGTCAGATGCAAGTCCACTCCTGGCTTCATCGTCAACCGTGTCGCACGGCCATTCTATGCTGAAGCACTGCGACTTCTCGAAGAGGGCGCTGCCCCGGTCGAGACGATCGACATGGTTTTGCGCGAGGCAGGCGGCTTCCGCATGGGGCCCTTCGAACTCATGGACCTGATCGGCCACGACGTGAACTTCGCCGTCACCGCATCCGTGTTCAAAGCCTATTTCGAAGATCCACGCTTCCGTCCTTCCCTCATCCAGCAGGAGTTGGTCGCCGCCGGTTGGCTCGGACGAAAATCCGGCCGAGGCTTTTACCGCTATGCCGATGGCGCAAAGCCACCCGAGCCGCAGTTTCTTGCGGCAGGGGCTCGTGTCGATCATGTCTTGATCGAAGGTGATCTGGGTCCTGCAGAGGCTCTTGCGAGGCGCCTGAGCGCGGCCGGCGTCGACATCACGCGCCAGCCTGGGGTCGGCGTTCTGAAAATCCGCTCCTGCACGCTCGCACCAAGCGATGGCCGGACAGCCACCCAACGGGTGGCGCAAGGCGAGCCTGCCGATCTCGTGCTTTTTGACCTGGCCCTCGACTATAAGGCCGTCAAAACCCTGTCCATAGCCCGCGCCGATCAGGCAGACGCTTCAACGCTTGACCATGCGGCAGCCTTATTCGCACGGGGCGGAATAAAGGTCGTGCAGTGTGATGACACGCCAGCTCTTATTGTCCTTCGGACGATCGCAATGCTGGCGAACGAGGCTGCTGAAACCGTTCTACAGGGAGTCGCAACCGCGAGCGATGTCGATGCTGCGATGCGGTCAGGCGTAAACTACCCGCGAGGCCCGCTGGAATGGGCGCAGGCCCTGGGTATCGAGCGCGTACTCGATGTGCTCGATGTCCTCCACCAGGACACGGGCGACGATCGCTATCGCGCCTCGCAACTGCTCCGGCGAACCGTCCGTCGAGGCGATGCTCATATCGACCGTAAGGGAGGCGCGACAACGCGCAATGCACAATGAGTGAAGCTTTCATCTGCGACGTCATTCGAACGCCTGTTGGACGCTATGGCGGCGCGTTGTCGGCCGTTAGAGCCGACGATCTTGCCGCCATTCCGATCGCGGCCCTGGTGGCGCGCAATCCCGGCGTCGATTGGACGGCAATCGACGATGTCATCATGGGCTGCGCGAACCAGGCTGGAGAGGACAATCGCAACGTCGCGCGCATGGCGGCATTGCTCGCGGAACTTCCCAAAGAAGTTCCAGGATCTACGATCAATCGCCTGTGTGGATCGGGAATGGACGCTGTCGGCACGGCTGCACGCGCCGTCAAATCGGGTGAGACTGCATTGATGGTCGCGGGCGGCGTCGAGAGCATGTCGCGCGCTCCGTTCGTGATGGGCAAAGCCGAAAGTGCATTCTCGCGCGCCGCGAGGCTCGAAGATACCACAATCGGATGGCGCTTCATCAACGGTCGCATGAGGGCGCTCCATGGCGTGGATTCCATGCCCGAGACCGCCGAGAATGTAGCGCGGGATTTTCAGATCTCGCGCGCCGACCAGGACGCCTTCGCATTGCGTAGTCAGCAGAAGGCGGGCAGTGCGATCGCCGCCGGTCGCTTCGAGCGTGAAATCACGCCGGTTTCCATCGCGCAGAAAAAAGGCGGCGTTATCGTTGTCGACAAGGACGAGCATCCTCGTCCCGACACCACTGCCGATCAGCTCGCCAAGCTCAAGGGCGTGGTCCGCGTCGACGGCTCCGTGACTGCCGGCAACGCATCCGGTGTCAACGACGGTGCGTGTGCTCTCCTGATCGCCAGCGAAGCGGCCGCGCGCGGGCACGGCCTCACGCCCCGCGCGCGAATCGTGGCGATGGCTACGGCCGGTGTCGCTCCCCGCATCATGGGTATGGGGCCAGCACCGGCTACGCGAAAGGTTCTTGCTCTGGCCGGCCTTACGCTTGACGACATGGCGGTGATCGAACTGAACGAAGCCTTTGCCTCGCAGGGACTGGCCGTTCTTCGCGACCTGGGAATCCCCGACGACGCAGCCCAGGTAAATCCCAATGGTGGCGCGATTGCGCTGGGACATCCTCTGGGGATGTCGGGCGCACGGTTGATCGCGACCGCGCTTCACGAGCTGGAAGCGACAGGCGGTCGCTACGCTTTGTGCACGATGTGCATCGGCGTCGGGCAGGGCATTGCTACGATCATCGAACGTGTCTGAAGCGCGAAAAGAAGGAGCAGCAATCATGGAAGAAGCCATTCTAGTGACGCGTAAGGGCAATTGGGCGACAGTGACGCTCAATCGGCCCAAGGCGCTCAATTCGCTCAATGAGCCCATGCTCAAGCTGCTCGGCAGTGCGATCAAAGATCTCGCCGAGGACACCACATGTCGGGCGATTCTGCTAACTGGCGCGGGTCGCGGGTTTTGCGCTGGCCAGGATCTCGCCGAGCTACGCGAGGGTGGCGATATCGCCGCGTTCAACCTGGCGGGGCTGATGGACCGCGAATATCACCCCACCCTGCGTCTCATCCGATCGATGGAAAAGCCGGTCGTGTGCGCCGTCAATGGCGTCGCGGCGGGTGGAGGGGCCAATCTCGCCCTGGCCTGCGATATCGTCCTGGCGGCGAAATCGGCGCAGTTCATCCAGGGATTTGCGCGCATCGGCCTGATCCCGGACTGCGGCGGAACATTCGTGTTGCCGCGCCTCATCGGCGATGCAAGGGCACGGGCCCTCTCCATGCTCACCGATCCGGTCAAAGCCGAGCAAGCCGAGGCCTGGGGTATGATCTGGCAAGCGGTCGAAGACGATGCGTTGATGACCGAGGCCCAGGCGCTGACCGAGCGACTCGCGAACCAGCCTACCAAGGCGATGGGCTTCATCAAGCAAGCTTATCTCGCTTCTACAGACGGCGATTTTTCCTCGCACCTGGACGTGGAGCGAGACCTTCAGCACATGGCGACGCAGACCAGTGATTATATCGAAGGGGTCACCGCCTTCTTCGAAAAACGCCCACCGGCCTTCAAAGGTCAGTGACGGACGACCGGCATGACAGCACCGCTCCTTGACCGGCATGCGCTCAATCGCGTGCTGGAGGAAGACTTCCCTCCGGAATCCCGGCAAAATCTGGGCGAGGTAATCAATGCCGGAGCCGGATCAGTTCGGCTGAAACTCGAACCTCGTCCCTGGATGGTTCGCCCCGGCGAACTGATTTCCGGGCCGACCCAGATGGGAATGGCGGATGTGGCCGCTTTTCTTGCCGTGCTGACGGTCGCGGGGCGCGTGACCAAGGCTGTGACCCATACATTGACGATGAATTTTCTGCGCGCCTGTCCGATCGGCGATCTTTACGCAGATGCGAGACTGCTGCGGCAGGGACGACGGATCATCGTGTGCAACGTCCACATACACCAAGGCGATCCTGATCGGCTGGTCGCTCAAGCCTCAGTCGGATACTCGCTTCCCTAGGTGTGGGCCCTCATCGTCACCTCAACCCGCCAACTCACGAGATCGCCAAGCTGCACGTTCTGCCGCGCGCTTGACGAGCGCATCGATCGCTCCACCTTTGTTCATCTCCGCAAGCGCGGCCGCAGTCGTTCCACCAGGGCTGGTGACTTGATCGCGAAGCTCGGCAAGGTCAGTCGACGATGCGTCAACCAGCGCCGCTGCTCCCACTAGGGTCGCTCGTGCCAACTTCACGGCCATTTCCTTAGGAAGTCCAAGATCCCTGGCTGCCTCGATCAGTGCTTCCGTCATCCTGAAATAATAGGCTGGACCGCTTCCTGAAATCGCGGTGACCGCGTGCATATCATCTTCGCTTGCCACCCATAGATGGTCTCCGAGGGGCGCGAGCAAAGTTTCGATACGCAGTTTATCGCTTACCGACACATCCTCGCCGGCAAAGACCGCGGTTATCCCTTTACCGATCGATGCGGGCGTGTTCGACATCAGCCGCGCGATGCGAGCGCTCCCGCCTGCCGCCTGACTGATGGTCGCCAGCGAAATTCCCGAAACGACGGAAAGGATGAGCGGATCTCGCGACGCGACCATATCGAGCGTATCGACGATCTGCGGAAACACCTGTGGCTTGACCGCCAGCACCACGACCAGATCCTCGACGTGCCGAAGATCGCTCGGCGTATCGATCAGATCGATACCCAGTTCGAGCGCACTGGGTCTGCGGAGGGTAACCACCTTGTGCGATGGCTTCCAGGCCCGGGCGAAAGCGCCGCCCATGCGGCCGCTGCCAATCAGGAATAAAGTGATAACGCCTCCTTGGTGCCGATAGCGGGATGGCGTGAGCCAGCCGCACGGCGGTTGGCTCACGCCATATTAGTTGAATCCATCAGATCAGCGAAATTAACTCAAGGGCTAGCCAGACGCTCAGAGGCGCTCGGTCAACTCCGGCACGATCTTGAACAGGTCGCCCACGAGGCCGATGTCGGCCACCTGAAAGATCGGCGCATCTTCATCCTTGTTGATGGCAACAATAGTCTTTGAATCCTTCATCCCGGCAAGATGCTGAATCGCGCCCGATATGCCCACCGCGATATAGACTTCAGGTGCCACGATCTTGCCGGTCTGGCCGACCTGATAGTCATTGGGCGCATAGCCGGCGTCCACCGCGGCGCGCGATGCGCCAACCGCTGCTCCGAGCTTGTCCGCCAAAGGATCGATCAATGCGTGGAACTGCTCTTCGGAGCCAAGCGCTCGCCCGCCGGACACGATCACCTTGGCCGAAGTGAGGTCCGGCCTCTCCGACCGGGAAATCTCCGACCCGGCGAAGCTCGACAGCTGCGAATCTTCCCCTGACACCGAAACGACCGTCGCAGATCCGCCATCACGCGCAGACCGGTCGAAGGCTGTCGTACGCACGGTGATGATCTTCTTCGCGTCAGAGGACTGTACCGTCGCGATCGCATTTCCCGCGTAAATGGGCCTGGTAAACGTATCGCTGGCCTCGACGGAGAGGATGTCCGACAGCTGCATTACGTCAAGCATAGCCGCTACGCGCGGCGCGACATTCTTGCCGCTGGACGTTGCAGGCGCAAGAAAGGCTTCATAGTCCGCCATGAGACCAGCGATCACCGGCGCAAGGTTCTCAACCAAAGCATGCTCAAATGCGGACCCATCTGCCAGGAGCACCTTCTTTACCCCGGCGATCTTGGCCGCCGCCGTACCGATATCGTCCAGGTCCTTGCCCGCCACGAAGAGATCTACATCTCCCAGCTTTGCCCCCGCCGTCACCGCCGAGAGGGTGGCATCCTTGATTTGGCCACCTTCGTGCTCAACCCATACGAGGACACTCATGCCGCAACTCCCAATTCCTTGAGCTTCGATACCAGTTCATCAACATCGCCGACCTTGATGCCGGCCTGCCGCTTCGGCGGCTCGACCACCTTGAGTGTTTTCAGACGCGGCGCGATATCGATTCCCAACTCGGAGATCGGCTTCGCCGCGAGCGGTTTGGCTTTAGCTTTCATGATATTGGGCAATGACGCATAGCGCGGCTCGTTCAGGCGCAGATCCGTCGTCACGATCGCCGGCAGCTTGAGATCCACGGTCTCGAGGCCCCCGTCGATTTCACGCGTGACAATGACAATGCCGCTGGCCACGGTGACCTTTGAGGCGAACGTTCCTTGTCCCCAGCCCAAAAGTGCTGCGAGCATCTGTCCGACCTGATTGGAATCGTCGTCGATCGCCTGTTTACCGAGGATCACGAGCGAAGGGTTTTCTTCCCTGACGACCGTGGCGAGAACCTTGGCGACCGCCAGCGGCTCGACCTCCTCGTCGCTCTGAATCAGGATCGCCCTGTCCGCGCCCATCGCCAAGGCCGTCCGGAGCGTCTCCTGTGCCTTCTGGGGCCCGACTGAAACTGCGACGATCTCTTGCGCCGCGCCGCTTTCCTTGAGGCGGATTGCCTCTTCGACAGCGATCTCGTCGAAGGGGTTCATCGACATTTTCACGTTGGCGAGATCGACTCCCGATCCATCGGCTTTCACGCGCGGCTTCACATTATAATCGATAACCCGCTTTACGGGCACCAGGATCTTCATGCTTTTGGCTCCACTCTCCAACATGGTTTCCGGACCCCCGGCCAGTTTTTGCGAGGGCGAATCTACGAACGACAGGTGAGCCTCGGTTCAACCCGTCCCACCAGCGTCTGCAGATGCGGTTGAAGATGGGCGGTCCGGTCCGAACAGCGTCCGGCGAGACGATACCGCCACGATCTCAGATCGCTGTATGACATCCGATGGTGCTCCGCACCTATGATTTTCCTTCATTCATGTCAATATGTTTGCATGATATCCAAGCCAGCTTGGCATATGCGTCGATCGCGGCCAAGGACTCCTTCTTATCTGCGCAGCGCGATCGGCGCGGCGTGCAATTGCCCGATCCGACAGGATTGTAATGAAATTCATCAATGTTGTCCCGCCCTTACGGCCGAGAGTACGACAGCATGGATCGATCGATCACGTTTCCGAAAACTGCGGAGCGGCCGTACTCTCGATATGCAATTCTCGATTCTGGACGAGGGGTTCTAAATCAATATATTGACACACTTTTGATGCTTACATAGGTTGGCGACGTTCTCGGGAACGAAGGCACGATGAAAGGATATCTTAAAAAACGGTCGCCGGCTGGGCCCGCCTATGCGCGGTAGAAACGGGTCGTGCTATGGTGCGGTCGGGAGGGTCGCGGCCGATGGCTTATTGGAGGCATGATACCCCGTTAAAAAACGTGGCCCGTGGGTGTTTGCGTACTTGAGAGT
>NZ_FOGE01000041.1 GCF_900111125.1 Sphingobium sp. YR768 | reverse complement strand
CACGCGCTACGACCGATGCCCCAAAGCCTTCTTCTCGGCCATCGCCCTCGCTGCCACCGTCATCTTCTGGCTTTGATCAGTGAGTCCTGAGCCTAAGCATCGCCGTCTGGTAAAGGTTGGGTGCCTTGAACGATCGTCCCCAGTTGGCTTTAAACTCAAGACCACGAATGGGCGAATACACCATCCCGATCTTCGGCGTAGCTACTCGATCAATATCATGGTGGTCTTCATAGCGAAGTGCGCCAATCAGATGCAGCTGATCGACAAATGGCACAGCATTGCCAGGCGATATCAGCGGCAAGAAAAGCTCGCCATAGGCAAAGCCGACCTTGCGATTTTCGGATACAGCTTCCGTTACGCTTTCCACACCGGCGGCGATGCGGCGTGAGTCCACCGTCAAATTGTTGGAGCGAAAGCCTAGCCCAACGGCCAGCCTCGCTTCGCCCCCCGGCAAGGTAAACAAAGCTCCCTCTGCCCCCAATTCGATCGATTTCAGTTCGTTGCTATAATTCGGTAACGCACGCACAATTTCAGTTCCGGCAGAGAACACGCGCGTCACTACGTTGGTGTCGCTTCTGCTATACGTTCCCGAGAGGCGGACGTCCCATCCGAAAGGCAGATGGCCCTTCAATGCTGGCGAAACCGACCAGCCGTCAGCTGTCGATTTGACGATGCTGCCCTGTGCCGCGCAACTTGTAGCTATGACACCAATCAAGCAGCGCGATGTGGAGCGACGCATGTACTGGGCATCGATCTCGAAGCCGATCGACTCCGTGATCGACTGATGGCCGGCCATGACCAAACTGATTTGCTCTTGAGCTGGAATCACGGTCGTATCGGGTGCCACATTGCTGGTGTAGGAGCGCTGGCGTGCGGAAATTTCCGTTGAATCCTGATAGTCAGCCGCGATCATAAAGCCGCCAGCCCGCCACGAAGAGCCCCCAACAATGCTATATTGCTGGGTAACAGCGCCGCCGTCCGTTGCGGCGCCGAGCCTCGCGGATGTTTCCACCCCGTCTACGCTACGCCTCAAAACAACGTTGGCTACACCGGCCACAGCATCAGAACCATAAACCGCAGAGGCGCCATCTGCGACTACGTCGAGCCGTTCAATTGCGGCAAGAGGGATGGCAGAGATGTCAATTCCCTGGCTGATTGCATCGAATGCGACACGATGGCCATTGATCAAGGTCAAGGATGCATCGGGGCCAAGGCCGCGCAGATTCAGCGCGGATGAACCGGATACATTCGTGAAACCGCCTTGCCCCCCAGCTGTGATTGTCGGATTCTGTCCACCAGCGAAATTCTGCGGAAGGTCGCGTATTACCTGTCCGAGATCGGTATGACCCAGTTGTTGGGCTTCATTCCGCGTGATTGTCGTGACGGGTGAAGTCGAAGGTGCTCCACGAATTCGTGACCCGGTGACAACAATATTCTCACCCGAGGTCAGCGCGTCATCTGATACCGCTGAAAATCGCCGGCGAATGAGGATGGTCCCATCGCGTTCCATTGCTGTCAATCGGGTGCCTCTGAGTACGGTCTCGACCGCTTCAAGCGCGGTATAGGTCCCGTTGAGCGGTGGAGCTTGCCGCCCCTTCACCGCCTCGGGGCGAAAAATGATTTCACGACGGCTGGAACGCCCGATGGCGCGTAATGCACCGTCGAGGTCCTGCCGGTCGAGATTCCATTCCTGCTTTTGCCCCGATGCAGCCAGCAAGGGAGCCGGCATGCCCGCTAGTGCAAGCGCAAATACCGAACCGACCGCCCACCGTCCAAACTCGTTCATCGTTGCCCCCAATTTCAATCCGGCCTCGTTCGAGACCGGTTCCATTGGGGGCAACGACGAGCTGCGCGCCCCGATTATGATGGCGGGCGACAATTTCCTTTCGGAAGAGCTGGGCACCGTCGGGCCAGGGCAACCGAGTTAGCCCCACTAATGACCGCCAGCCCCAGGACGTCTCCCAGATTGCGTGCCAGTCTCTCGCTGTCTGTGATACGGAAATTTCCCGAGACTCGAATACCATCTATATCGGGTGTTGCGCCTACCAGGGGAATGTCAGCATAGCGATTGGCCTCCGTGAACAGGTCTCCCAGACGAACATTACTATATTCCTTCAATCCGTCAGGCCATTCACTGTCATTTGCCTGCGCCTTGACCACTTCGAGGGCAAGGGGTGTCGGAGCATTGTGCAGTTCGACCTGCTGACCGGGAGAAAGTCGAACCGCCGGCTGCGGGCGCCCGGGTGCGGAAACGTCTGTCACGACGTCGACTGCGCCCTTCACCAGTCGTACGACAAGGCGATTGTCCGGCAGCAGATTGACGTCGAAGATCGTACCGCGGGCTGTCACCGTTCCGCGCCCGGCGTGAACCGTAAAGGGGCGTTCCTCATGAGCGACGGTGAAACGGGCGCGACCACGCAACAAGCGAAGGTTCCTTCGCTCGGCGTCGAAGCTCACCAATACCAGGCTGTTCGTGTCGAGTGTGATGACAGAGCCATCCTCAAGCGAAAACGATCGAATTTCGCCGATGGCTGTAGCAATCTTCAGTTGGGCAGGACCATCAGATCTGCTAGGCGCCGAGCCTATTGCAAGCGACGGCTGTCTAATATCATCACGCGGCGAACCTGCAGCCCATTGCGCAACAAGGGCAACGGCGCCGAGCATCGCCAGTATAAGCACCGCGCGTCTTTTCGCCTTGGACCGTCGCGGGCTCTGGCCCATGTCGTCGCTGAACGCTGCGTCGGAAGGGAGGGCATCGTCCTCTGGCGGGGCCTTCAAACGCTTTCCGATGCTGTAGGCTTCGGCAATGCGGTTATAGGCGGCGCGGTGCAGCGCGCCGCGTGCCAACCATGCTTCGAATTCCTTGCGTCTGATTTCTGCTTCCTCCGGGTTACGCATGATAGCGAACCAGTCGGCGGCTTCTTCCCTGAGTTGTCCATGCCGACGCGGCGGATCTGTGTCTTCCATCATTCCTGTTCCAGAGCTGCGTCGATATGGGCAAGCGCGCGGGCGACATGATATTGCACAGTAGGGATTGAAATCCCCATGCTTTCCGCGATCTCGCGGTAGGTCAGTTCTTCCACCCGGTGAGCCAAGAATATCTCTCGCGTCCGTTGAGGTAGCTCTTCCAGGGCGCGCCTGTAAATCCGCATCACGTCTTCGGCCTCGATGCGTGCGGCTTGATCCGGCGCGACTGCCACTTCGAAGTCTTCGCCGATCGGCACATGAAACGCCAGAAGCCGGGTCTCGAGACGCTTGTATCGATCCAGAAGAAGATTTCGGGCGATGCGCTGGAGATAGGCTGCCGGCCGTGGAAGGCTGGTTCTGGCCATGCAGCCAACCAGGCGGACAAAGGATTCCTGTACGAGATCACCGACGTCATCCCGCGAGCGTAAGCGGCTTTGAAAATATCGCTGCAGCCGCGGTGCTTCGGTTTCGTAGATCTGTTGCACGTCCGCCATCCCGGCTCTTGGTTTCTTCTGAGCGACATCGTCTCTCAGGCCTTGTGGCACATTGAAATTCTCAGACGACATGAAATCACGGTTCCTCACGACGTGGCAGCGCCGTCCTCGCAAGTGCAAGGGAGAAGCGATGTGAGGTGAGCCGAGTTGTCGCCCAACGACGCAACCGGCGCTCGACCCGTATGTCGAGCTTCGAGATACCTGACAGGAAAATCCTGCGGGCGGCTGCCAGATTCCAGCCCGCATTGGTACTATGCCGTGAGAAAAGGATCCAATCAAGCTTTTGGTATTCTTGTCCTATCGGTACTTCCCCATCCCTAGCTTGGACGTCCGGGCATGAAGGGAGAAATGTCTGACGTCTTGAGTGGAATCCAATCGTTCGCAGGCATGAAAATTATCCGGCATCACAGGCCGCTTCCAACACAAGCGATGCATATTCACCGCGCCCCATGCGGCGAATAAGGCCGGTAATTGCCGCATAACCAGCAGGACCGCGAGATATCCCGGGAGTCGCTGTCGGATTTGAATCCGCAAGCAGCATTTGGACGGCATCAGGCATCTTATCGGCTTCACGGCTCCGCTTTTGCGCGCGTCTCCGCAGCAATTTTCAACGTCGCAATGCGTTCCGAACAGACCTCATGCACGAGGGCGCCAAGTATTTCTATTCTTGTTTTGAGCCACTCGAGTTGTTCGGATGAAATCTCAAAATGTTTCGAATGCTGGCCTTTGCGATAAGCGTCCTTCAGCTTCTGATACATGGCGCGATCGGCATGCGTTGCACGCGGCCAAGCATCAAATAGCCGCCTATCCACGCCTTCTGCCATGCCCCTGAGAAATACGATGTTCGTGCTGCGCGGAGCGTAGAAGGTAAATGTCGTCAAAACGCATCTGTAGAGTCTTTCAGTCGCTTGGTGAAAATCAAAAGCGGCATCGCTGAATCGATTATTGGCAAGGCTAATTTTGGCCAGTTCAAATCGCCACATTGCACCTGGAAATAAATCCTGGAAATATTCCTTCGCCATAAGATACGCCTGTTCGGGCGTTTTGGGCTTAGGATTTGCGAGCGGCCGATCGTCGGACTGGTACAGGACCACACCATCCTTGGCGATCTCGGTGAACAAAAGCCGTCCATGGGAAAGGCCGTCATTCACCTGCTGCAGCGTATGCACGATGAAGTTGACCGGCGTGCGGATGATCTTCTCAACCTGATGGGCGTCGAAGAGGCGTTGTTCCGTTGCTTCCCAATAGAGCACGCCGTCCGTCAATTCTTTCTGGTTGACGATGACCAGGATATCGTAGTCCGACATGAACTGGTTTGCGTCGAAGGGCGCATCGACCCAATCGCCCCTGGCATAAGAGCCGAACAGGATGACCTTGAGAATCCGGGCGGATTTGCGTCGGCCCGTCGCCTCCAGCGTCGCCTCGCGGAACCCCTGAAACAGCATTTCCACGACGCGGTCGAGCTCACGCTGCTTGGCGATCGGAAGATGATTGAGGTCGGTACGCATCAGCTCAGTTTCTCATTTCGCTTATCATCATGCAGCACGCCAGTCATCGCACCAGTTCGACCACCACGCCGACATCCAGGGCTTCCCATGCCCGGTCGGCGCTTACAGCAGTCGCGTTTCGGCACAGCGCCAGAGCCAGGCAGGATCGGTCGCCAAGAGACAGGCCGATGTCGCGCGTTTCGGGGCGCAGCTTTCCGCCCACGTCGGCCTGATCACGATCGGCGGGCACAATGTCGATATCGAGTTCGGCCAGCATCATCTGCGCTTCAGCGGCATCTACGCCGCAGTCGGTGAGCTTTGCCAGCACCTCATGGTAGTTCACCACCGACACCAGAGCACCGGTCAATCGCATTTCCACCCGGTCCGCTCCCGGTTCGCCAAACAGCAGGCACAGAAGGGCTGAGGCATCGAGAACAAAAACGGCCTTTGTATCGACGTCAGTCACGTACCGCCTCGGCCCGCCGCTCAGCGATCAACTCCTCGGAAACAAGTCCCTCATTGGGCGCAAAGGCGCGCAAACGCTCCTGCACTCGTCGAAGCGCGGAGCGGGCAGGGCGAATACGAACTTCGTCGCCATTGACCTCGAAAAGCACGGTGTCGCCATTCTGCAGGCCCAGCGAACGGCGGATATCGGCGGGGAGGGCGATGCGCCCGCCTGCAATGACCTTGCCTCGCAAGATGGTCATGTCATTTATGTCCTGAACGGTACCAACATGGTGATCGTACCTCATCTTCATGATCGGCATCAAGTTGCCAGATTGTCCGGAGGCACAGATTTCCGAACTCAGGCTGAGGCATTGCCCGATCAGCAAATCGATCGCCTCTTCCAGAACCTGCTTCGTTGGATGCGCGAGCGTGAGATCGGTGCATCGGCCGTCCACGGGATCGTCCTCACGCACAACAGCCCCTAACTGCTCCAGCCGGGCCGAGCGACGATGGGCGGTCGATGATGCGTGCTCGGGCGAGAAGCAAGCCGGGTATATTCTTTCGCCGTCGATCCCGGCAATATAGATCTCGAGCAGATATGCCAGATAGGGGCTCGACGACAGCTTCGTTCCCATCTTGCTGTTGAGGATGGCCACCATTTTCAGAAGGGTTCGACATGTCGCGGCCCGCGAGGCCGGGGGCCAGCTATCGACTCCGAGCTTCTCCCTCGATGCTATCGATGCGGAGAACATGACGTGCCTCCGTTAAGAGGGGATCCGGGCTGGCTGCTCGTGCTGGCTACGTCGGCAAGGCAATTTGGGCCGGTCATAGATAACCTGCCTTTCGAAAGCTCGTCGTCCCATTGCGCGCCACCACCAGATGGTCATGGACAACGACGTTCAGGCATCTGGCCGCTTTCGCGATCCTTTCCGTCAACTCGCGATCTGCCCGCGATGGCCTGGAACAACCGGATGGATGATTATGGACCAGCAAAATCGCTGTTGCCTCCAGATCGAGGCAGCGCTTGAGAATTTCGCGGGGCCATGCATAGACGGCCGAGACTGTTCCCATGCCCAGCACCTCGTCAGCGATCAACTCATTGTTTGCGTTGAGGAACAACACCCGCAACTGTTCGATCGGCTCGTAGGCCATGCGGCCACGCAGATAGTCGAGCACAAGCTGATCGCTGGACAATATCGGACGCTGCATCAGTTGGCCCCGGAGCATCTGGGTCATGGCCCGTCTGAAGCAGAGGAAGGTTTGTTCGATCTCGATCGCGTCATCCAGCAGTTCGATCCGTTCTGCTGAACGTGCCGATATCGCTTCGCCGAGCGAGCCGAAGCGGGTAAAGAGGCGTTCCGAGAGTTCCCGCGCACGCGCGGGACAGGTTAGGCCGATCAGATCCTCCAGGACTCGTCGACACCCAGGCGCGTCAGTCGCCTCCGGTGTCGCCAGGTCGCGATCACCAGTGCCAGTTGAGCAAGCCACCCCCATAGCGCCAGCCCGTGCATGTAGGCACGAGGAATCACTTCGGGCGCGATCGCGAGCGCAACATGGATGATGACTTCCGCGCCCAGTATCGAAGCGATCCATATCGGCCAAAACCGGGTGCTGCGTACTGAAAGCCATAAGAAAATACCCATTATCGATATGTCGATGACAAGAATGCCGGCTTCGACATCCTGAAAGCGCGTACCGAGGGGAGACGCCACAAGAACCGTCAGGCTCGCACCTCCCAGAAGGGTGACCGCACCGATCTTCTCGGGCTGGCCACCCCTTCTAAATGCATAGGCGCTGCTCAGAAGCAGAAATGCCAGGAACAGGGCTTGTCTCGTCATGATCCAAAGGAACGACAAATGCTTTGGTTCGTCAATTTCCCCCGGCACATACCTCACACTGCACGAAGATGTTGTCCCTCGGGCCGGGTTCCCGCCGATGCCACCTTGAGTAGGTCGCCATAGTTGGTCTCCGGCAAGCCGATCGCATCACTTGCCTGCTTGAGGTTGGCATGTGTGGTGACGATCTTCTGTCGGGTTTCGGCCATGAGCAGCATAGCCGATGCGGAACTCTGGATCGCATCCTGGCCGATCATGGCCGAGAGGCGGGCATCCAGCCGTGCAATGGGTAGCGCCGCGTTCAGTTCGGCAATGCGGGCGGCCGCAATATCGATGGCCTCCTCGGCGGCGAACAGCCGTTCGGCTACATGTTTGGCGATGGATTGGCGTTGAGCGCGCATGGTTTCTCCTTCCCGCTCCGCTCGGAGCAGGTCATGTCGTTGGATTTTCCTGGATTGCTGCTCTATTTTTCTACGAGGCCGTTGAGCGCCAACAGCAAGGAAAAGCCGGCGCCTACGGCAAGGAGCAGCAAGGTTGTGAGGATCGCGAAAACGATCAGTATGGAAGGGCCACTCAGCTCATTACGGTGCCTCCCGGCTACGCGAAACGGCAATATGTCGAGCAAGGAAAAGCTTTGTTCGCGAACGCCATAGGGCTTTTGTTCATTCGCGAAAATTATCTCGCCTTCGCCTTGTACTGCATCGTCGTCCGCCTGGGTTTCGGTGACGCCAGTTGGCACGGGAGTCGGGTCATCGAAAATAACCATTGATTGGGGGGGTATGTTTTGCCCCCCCTTACGCGTTTCCCATTCCACGAAGAGTTGCGCCGATTTCCACTTCGACACATTGCCGAGCTGCCTGCGGATTTCCAGGATGTGATTGTTGACCGTGTTGGGCGAGATGCCCAAAGCACGCCCGATCTCTTTTGAGGAGTTGCCTTTAGCGGCCTCTCGCAGACAATCGCCCTTTCGAGGGCTGAGCCGCTCGAATATCTCTGAAAAGTCGTTCTCGTTCAAGGGTGGTTCCCTTTCGCCGATTTACGGCGATCGCAAGCTGCGGCCTCTCCCACCTTCTTCTTCAATCAATCTGTTGGCAGCCTCCGAGCGCCTCCATTCTGTTTCAAGTGAAAATCTTTATAAAACATAGCTCCGCTGCATTCGGTTTGACAGATTATTTCGCAGTTGGCTGGCGCACGGCTCGTGCGGTGTAAGCGTCGGCCAATCGAAGGATGGGGCGCACGCCGAACGATATGCAAGGTGGGTGGCTAGCGTTGTGCCCCGGGTTTGTCTGAAGAGGCAACGGGGTCGGAGGAGCACGATACTCGCACGACCATGGCTCGGAAAAGGGAAGCGGGGGGTGAGCAGGGGAGCTTCCGATAGGAACGAACCATCATGCACAATTCTGAAATAGTTTCGCTGCTTCATGACCTTAGAGTCCATCTTCTCGGCCGGACCTGGTTGCGGTCCCGCCACAAGGCCGCTCCATTGCTTAGCCGTCTCGACGCTGTTGCAGATCAACTGAGCGGTACCAGGCATCCGGCAATTGCAATTGCCCGGGCAAGGTTGGAGAGCGCCCCTGTGCTGCGCATCGACATTGACGAGGCCCATGTCGAGGAGACCCCACAGGGCGTGTGGGTCAGGGGATGGATCTGGGTGGAACAGCAAGCTTTGCGATCTTGCGATGCGATGCAAGAGGCTAAATTCCGCAGTGCCCTTGCGGACCTGCCGCAACAAAGCCGCGTCATATACCTCGCTCATTGCATCGAGGGCCTCACCTATCCGGCGATAGCCGCCAAACTGGATCTCGACGTGGCTGACGTCCAGCGCGAGTTGGCGGCGGCGCTTCTGGCCCTGTCGATAGCTCTTGATGAGACATGAATGGTGCAGTGTTTGAGCGTGCGACGATGGAAACTGTCCAACTGGAGTTACAGGGGGCGAACCTGTGCCAGCGACTTGGAGGGACATGGCAGAAAGATCGGGGCTTATGCCTGTGCCCTGCTCATGAGGATCATAGCCCCAGCCTTTCGATCCGTGTCGGCAGACGCGCGTTGCTGTTCAAATGCTTCGCGGGCTGCGACACACGAGAGGTCTTGCGAGCGATCCGGCGTCTGCGACTCCCGCTTCCTGATGGGCCCATATCGGTCCCATCGGACCAAATCCATATCCCTCAAACGGGCGCAGGGCCGGCGCGGCGGACATGGGATGCGTCCGCACCACTCGCCGCGACACCCGCTGAAATCTATCTCGCCAATCGCCGGCTTAAGCTGCCCTGGCATGATCTGCGCTACAATGCGCGCACACCGCTGGGGCGGGGTAGGGCCGTAGCGTTCCGTCCAGCGTTGATTGCCGCCGTGCGCGAACGGCACCGGATCGTCGCTATCCACCGCACCTTCCTGGATCCCGCGACCGCTACGCGTGCAGGTGATCTTGCCGAACCACGCATGATGCTCGGGCGTCCCGGCCGTGGCGCGGTCCAGCTAATGCCCGCCGCGCGGGTCCTTGGCCTTGCAGAAGGTATAGAAACGGCGCTCGCCGCGATTCGATTGCACCGGATTCCGGTCTGGGCGATCCTCGGGACAGAACGAGCCGGCCATATCCTGCTGCCCGATCGGCTCGAACGTCTCGTTCTGCTCTTCGACAGGGACGCGGCCGGCTGGAAGGCCAACCAACGTGCCCGTGTCGCCTATCGCCGCCCTGGTCTGGAAATCATCAGCCCCTGGCCGCCACCGCCGAACAATGATTGGGCGGATGTGCTGCAAACCTTGCCGCGCGCAGCCTGATGGGCATAGGTAAGGAGAGGCCACCCGGACCATCGCAGGGCCAGGGCAGCCACGCCGATCAGCCGTTCAGACGATCCTTGACCGCCTTGGCGGGCGTGAACGTCAGCTTCTTCGAAGCCTTGATCGAAATGGTCTCACCCGTCGCCGGATTGCGGCCGTCGCGCGCAGGGGTATCCTTGACCTTGAACTTGCCGAAGCCGTTCAGCGCAATCTCTTCCCCTTTGGCGGCCGCGTCGGCGATCGTCCCAAAGACCGCGTCGACAAGCTTTCGCGCATCGGCCTTGGTCAATCCATGAGACGTACCAACTGCTTCGGCCAGTTCGGAATTGTTCATAATCATCCTCCTGAAAATTGCGAAGCTAGCGTTCATAGCGCCGCGCTCGCCTGCCGTCACGGGCCAAACGGCACGAGTAAAAGGGAGACGGGCGAGATAGCGAACCGCCAGATCCGGCTAGCCCATCAGCATACCGATCCAAAGGTGTTCAGCCCCATGGCATCATCTCCTCCTAATGACTCGGCGGATGCATTCGAGGAAATGCCGCGCACGGCGTGACGATCACGCAAATGCGCAAACTTTTCGCAGCTACGAGCGCGAATGCCATTCCATGACTCACAATCCCTAACGCCGACGCCCTGTCTCGCGCCGTCCTGGCTAAGTGTCGCAGGAGGGAAGGGAGGGGGAATGGGCGGTTCGATGAGCGAGCCGCACCAATGGAGAAACCCATGTCCCAGACTCCCATTCCCGTACCCGCTGCCAATCTCACCAAGTCACCCGTCAATGTCCGGACCCGAAGCGACGCGGACGCCGACGCGGAACTGGAAGCCAGCATCCTTGCCCACGGTCTCATCCAGAATCTGGTCGGCGTGCCGGTTTCGCGCAAGAAGGGCCACTACCGGATCACGGCCGGCGGTCGTCGCCTCGATGCCGTGCATCGCCTGATCGAAAAGGGAAGCCTGCCGGCCGATCACGCGATCCCGGTTCTGGTTCTCGACAACGCGAAGGATGGTCGCGAAGTCAGCCTCGTTGAAAATTTCGAACGGCTTCCGATGGGACCGGGCGAAGAATGCAGGGCCTTCAGGGATATCATCGAGGTCGAGGGCAAGACGGCGGCCGACGTCGCCAAGCGGTTCGGGCTCACCGAGCGCTTCGTGATGGGCCGTCTGCGTCTCGCCAACCTTGCCGAGCCGATTTTCGAGGCGCTCGAGAATGGCGAGATCACGCTCGACGTCGCCAAGGCCTATTGCACCACGGCTGACAGCGCGCGTCAAAAAGCAATCTGGGATATGCTCTCGGACAGCTACTGCGGTCATTCCGTCAGTGAAATCCGCCGCCGCATCAAGGATTATAGCTATCGAGGCAATGATCCTCGCGTCCTGCTGGTCGGCCGTGATGCTTACACCGCCGCCGGCGGGCGGATCGAGGACGCCGACCTCTATTCGAACGCGGACGACGAACGCTGGATCGACACTCACATCGTCGACGAACTCGCCATGATGAAACTCGCCGCCGAAGCGGACATCCTGCGCGAACGCGAAGGCTTTGCCGAGGTCCGTCCCGTCGCCAACACGCGCGTCCCCTATATGGATACCTACGCCCTGGCGCCGTTGCCGGTCGAGGCGCCCGCGCTCAGCGAGGAGCAGGAGCAGCGCAAGCTCAAGATCGAGGACGAACTCGCCGAACTGGAAACCGAACTCGAGGATGAAGGCTACGAGCCGGACGAAGACGACCAGAATCGCTACAACGCCCTCCAGACCGAGCTGTCGGCCATCGTCGAACGCGAGCCCATCGTCGATACCGAGCAGAAGGCAAGCGCGCTGGCCTATCTCGTGATCGGGCCGGACGGCCAGCCGCACATTCACCAGGAATTGTTCGTCGCGCCCGTCGCAACCGACGAAGAGGGCGAAGACGACGAGGATGGAAGCCTCGAGAATGGCGAAACCGACGGCGAAAACCCCGCCGAAGAGGCCGGCGAGGACGAAGCGCGAAACAGCGGGCCGGTGATGAGCCAGCGTCTGCGTGAAATGCTGGCGATGATGAAGACCGAACTGCTGGCGGTCCATGTCGCCAGCGATCCCGCGTTCGCGTTGGATCTGGGCACCTTCGTCATGGTCGACCGCGAATGCCGCTTCTCGTCCTTCGACATTCCGAGCGATCTGCGCGCCTCGGCTCCCGCCCGTCTCCTCGCGGACTTCAAGCCCGAGACGGCCGCAGCGGGTGAATGGACGAAGCTCGATGAGGCGCTCGACCGAAGCTGGGTCAATCACCAGGCCATCGCGGATCGCTACGACGCCTTCTGTGGGCTCCCCGATGAAGCGCGCGCAGCCTGGCTCGGCTGGGCGATTGCGCGCACGCTGCAGGCTGTCCCGATCGGCCGCCGCGAAGCAAGCTTCCTCGATCATCTGGGAGCGAAACTCGCAATCGATGTGGCGGCCTGGTGGCGCCCGACCGCACTCACCTACTTCGATAAGCTGACCAAGCCCGCCATCCTCAACTTGTTCCAGGAGATCGGTGGACTCGAGCTTCAATCCCGCTACGCCGGTTCGAAGAAGCACGATCTTTCGGCTTCGGCCGAGCGGCTTTTCGGAGGCGACGTCATCATCGAACCCGAAATCAAGGAACGGGCGCTTGCCTGGCTTCCCGAAGCCATGCGCTTTGGCTCAGCCGAAATCGCTGGTGAGCCGGACCAGCCGCGCGACGATCACGAGACGTCACCCGCTGGGATCGTCGATGCCGATAATGACGATCAGATATCCCAGGCTGCCTGATCGGGACCGGGGGATGGGCTACAGCCTGTCCCCTGGCTTCGGGGGAACTGAACCGGCGCCTGAACTGAAAGAAACGCAGATCGATTTGTGATCGTGACGATTTCTAGCATCTACTTGGTGCCATCTGCTGCCTGGCTCGCACACGACGGTAGAGTATTTCGCGCACTCCCCAACAAGAGTTATTGCGAGCCATTCTCAAGTTGGGCTATGAGGGCGGAGCCATGTCGACCAATTCCGTTGCCTTGACGCGCCTGCTGCTGCGCGAACGGCCGTCTCTGTTGCGGCTCGCGCAGCGCATTGTCGGCGATGCGCTGGCGGCCGAAGACGTGGCGCAAAGCCTTTGGTTTCGCGTCCAGCGAGTCGACGACAACCCGCCGATCATCAACAAGCGGGCCTTTCTTTACCGACTCGCCGCGAATCTCGCCACCGACCAGGCCCGCGGCGCTCGCCGGCACGGCGTGCTGTTCGAGATGGGCGATCTGCCCGAAGATGTGGCCGACGATCAGCCCTCGGTCGAGACGCAGATGATGGATCAGGAGCGCGTGCGGCAGCTTGAGGCGGCGCTGGAGGAGTTGCCGTTGCGCTGCCGGCAAGTCTTCACGCTTCGCCGCATAGACGGCCTGTCAGCAGACCAGGTGGCAGGGCGGCTCGGCATTACGCTTAACGCTGTTGCCAAGCATGTCCGGACAGCGGTTCGTCACTGCCACGAGCGGATGCAGAGCGAATCCGATGCCTGAGTGACAATATTTCGCGCAGGAAGTCCCGTTCCGCGTATTCCAAGCGTCATAGAGATAAGAGAGACCGCACGTTTCGGAACCATCCGCGCGTGATAAGGGGAATGGCAGGATAGTGTCGGCTGAGCAGCCCATACCGAAGACGATTGCCGACGAGGCTGCGCGCTGGTTCGCCGATCGCGACAGCGGCTTGTTGGAAGACGAGTGGGAGCTGGCCGCATGGCTGGCGGCCGATCCCCGCCATGCCCGCGCCTTCGCCGAAATGGAGGCGGTATGGGCGGACCTTGGCGGCGTGCAAGCGGCACTGGATGTGAGGGCATCGCTTACGCCGCCGCGATATAGCCACCGTCGCCTTTCCTGGCGGCGACAGCGGCCGGGAAAACCCCGCCGCTGGGTTCCCGTCGCGGTGGCCGCCAGCCTCGCCATGCTGGTTGTCGGCGCGGTTCAGGACTGGCCCACGCGCCTGCAATCCGACGCCATGACGGCAACCGGGGAACGGCGCACGGTGGGTCTGCCCGATGGTTCGCGTGTGCAGCTCAATACCGCGAGCGCCATTGCGTTCGACTATCGTGCCGATCGACGGGTGATCCGACTGCTGAAGGGGGAAGCTTTGTTCACCGTTGCAGCCGATCCCTCGCGCCCCTTCACCGTCGAGGCGGGCGGCGGTAGCACGACTGCGCTCGGCACGCGCTTTCTGGTGCGCGACCTGGGGGAGAGTACCCGTGTCACCGTCACAGAGCATAGCGTGCGCGTCGCCTATCCGGAGGGGCAAACGGCGCAAACCCGGATCAGGGAAGGCCAGAGCCTCCTTTATGGCCCCGGTCGCGGCCTGGGTACGGCTATGCCGGTCAATGCCGGCGATGCCGAAGCGTGGACGCAGGGCGTTCTGGTATTCGAGAACCGCCCGCTGTCCGAAGTCGTCGCGGAGCTGGGGCGCTATCATCCCGGCTATGTCCGTCTAATCGGTGCTGACATGCAGAGCCGACGGGTGAGCGGCGTATTCAGCATCGATGATCCGGTCAGCTCGTTCGCGAAATTGCAAAGGTCGCTGGGCCTCCGCTCGATCCAGATCACCGATCGGCTGATCGTCATATTCCGTTGATTTCAGCGCCCCGGCAAAAAAATTCATCAACGACAGTCCCGTTTCCGCAACCCCGCTCGTCATACAGATGAGAGGCATTCGCATTAGCGATAAGTAGGCCTCCCATTTTTACGACGGGGGAAGTTTTGGTGATTTCGAGTTCCAGATACCGCACCAACCGCAATCTGGTGTTGGCCTGGCTGGCGACGACGACGCTCTCCATTGGCGCTTTCGGCGGGGCTAAGCCTGCCTATGCGCAGGAGGCGGCCAGCTACGATATTCCTGCGGGGCCGCTTTCCACCGCCCTCAACCAGTTTGCGCGCCAGGCCAAAGTCGAACTGATCTACGACGCGCCGCTCACACAGAACGCGATCAGCCCCGGCCTCAAAGGTAATTATGACACGACCGATGCCCTATCACTCCTGCTGGGGGAGTCAGGCGTAACCTTCAGGCGGACCGGCGCACGGGTCTTCACCTTGGCGCGCGCGCAGCAAACCGCGGTCGATGGCAGTACCGTGACACTCGGACCGCTTCAGGTCGAAGGAGAGCGCACGGCGCGGGATAATGAAACGGGAGTCGAGCGCGACGCTCGCCGTAAGGATGAGGTCTACGACAAGGACATTTCCTCTACCTTCGCAAGCCGGGAAGAGGTCGAACGTTACAAGGGCACCAACCCGGCCGACGTTCTCAAGGGGATGGTCAATGTGTTCAGCGGCGACGCGCGCAACAGCGGCGCGCTCGATCCGAGCATAAGAGGCATCCAGGGGCCGGGGCGCGTCCCGGTCATCATCGACGGCACCGAGCAAGCCATCACCATCTGGCGGGGCTATAATGGCGCGGGAAATCGCAGCTATATCGATCCAAGCCTGATCTCCGGCATCCAGGTTCTCAAAGGCCCCGTGTCCGAACGCGGGGTCAACGGTTCGACGGGCGGCGCTGTCGTCGTCAATACGCTCGATGCCGCCGACATATTGAAGCCCGGTCAGACATTCGGTATCAAGGTGAAGCTGGAAGGTGGCAACAACTCCACCAATCCCCGCTGGCCGACACTTTCGACTGGGCTGGATTACCGCGATGTTCCGGGCTTCCTGGGAACCGGTACGGGCTTTTCATCGCCGACTTTCCCCTACAACGATCAGACGCTCCGGGTGACGCTGCGATCACCGGATGACAATGAGGCTTTCTCCTTCGGAGACCGGGCTATTCGTCTGGCCGTCGCGGGCCGTGTCGGCGATTTTGACCTGTTCGGCGCCTACGCATTTCGCGAGCGGGGCAACTATTTTACCGGCAAAAGCGGCGCGGGCTATTATCAGCAGGAAGAGTTGCTGCCTGCGACCGGGGTGATCGCGGTTCAAAACTATGTACCCACGATCGGGCTCTTCTTCAGGCCGGGTTATGAGGTGCCCAATACATCCAGTGAGATGGAATCATTCCTCTTCAAAGGGACATGGCGGATTGCGGACGACCAGTCACTCCAACTTGGGTTTCGCGACAGCAAGTCGACCTATGGGGAAGTCCTGCCGTCGCGGCTGATGAACGCGACGGGGTTTGGCAATATCCAGTGGCCTGCAAGCAAGGTCCATATTCAGGCCTACAACGCTGAATATACTTGGAAGCCCGAAAGCCCCTGGATCGACCTGAAGGTATCCGTGTGGGCTACAGATAGTGTCAGCGACACATATAGTGCTGGCGGCTTCCCCAATTCCGCAGGAGATTATACCGATCCCATCATCATCAACAGTGCATTGGCCAATGCGCGCAACGATCGCTTCGGGATCACCGCCAGCAACCAGTTTACTCTCTCGTCCAGACTAGGCGTTGTCGTCGAAGGGAACTGGCAACATGAGAAGCTGCGATCCGACGATGAGTATTCCGCTGCCATGGCCAACGGCGCGCGGCAGTTGCCACGTGCGGGGCGGCGCGAAGAATATCGGCTCAATCTGCGTGGCGAATGGCGACCTGCCAGTTTCCTCAAGCTCAATGCCGGAATCTCTTATTCCGGTTATTGGGCGAAGGATGACTTCCTTCCGAAGCTGATCGACCTCAGCGGCGGTTCGATCCAGCGCGTTGTCACGACCAGTTACAGAACCTCGTATCGGATCAATGAAAATGGTCGAATCCGGACGATTACAGGACCGGTCTGGGCGCCTGATGAGGCCGGCAACTATCGACGCGCGGACAATATCTGTCTCAACGGCTTTCTGACCAGCGTCGCCAATTCTACGGGTTGGTGTTCAGTTAGCTTGAATCAGGCCACTGCCAATATCACCGAAGCCTCGCGGAAATCGGATAGTGGCTGGATGCCTTCGGCATCTGCCACCGTCTATCTGAGCGGGGCTAGCCGACTCTATGCACGCTACGCCGAAGCCCTCCGTTTCCCCAGCATGTTCGAAAGCACGATTGGTTTCTCGGCTTCAATTAATCCGTCCTATCATTTGAAGCCTGAACGCCTGCGCTCCTGGGAGGCAGCCTATATTCAGGATATGCGCCAGCTGTTCGGGTTGAACGGAGAGGGGCAGCACGCCGACCTCAAGCTAAGCTGGTATCACAACACCACGCGCAATGTGATCGAGCGCAACAACCAGTTCATGTTCACCAACGTGGACAGGCAGACGATCGCCGGCTTCGAATTGCAGGCACGCTTCGATAATGGCCGCATCTTCGCGGATATCGGCGCCGGCCATATGACCAAGAACCGGGTCTGCGATGCAAGTGTCGCGGTGCTCGGCGATCCCAACCAAGGTCGTATTCCCGATTGCGTCAAATATGGTTTCCCCGCCGGCTACCTCCTGACCCAGGCAACCCCCGAGACTTCGGTCAACCTGCATGCCGGTGCGTGGTTTTTCGAGCGCCGCCTTGAGCTTGGCGGGCGCATGGCTTGGTACAGCGAATATGACAATCCACCTTTCGACGCCTTTCTCGACCAGGGGGTTCCCGGCCTGGGTCTCAACATCCCCTACAGCTGGGGCGAAATCGTCACGTTAGACGCCTATGCGAAGTTCCGCCTGAACGATCGCTTTTCGGCCGAACTCGTCGGGATGAACCTCAACAACCGCTATTATCTCGATCCCCTGTCACGCTCGCTCAATCCGGCCCCTGGCCGGACGGTTCGACTGAGCCTCACGGGAAGATTCTGAGATGAAGGAGATTCAGGGCCGCCGCCGCACCTATCACTTGGAACGATCGAGGTGATGGCGACGACCCTGGATGAAGGCGTCCGAAAGGTCGGGCGCTCCAACAAGCAGGAGTAGTAACATGAAGAATGTTCATCTCAAGATCGCAGCCGCATTCCTGGCAACTGTGGCCTTCTCGGGCGTCGCTCATGCCCAAATCGTCGGGGAGTCCAGCGACACCAGCAACATCGCCGTGGGCACTAGTGGGGCGTTCGGCCCGCATCAGCCGAACCGGCCTGGCATCGGTTTCCCGTCGAGTCCATTTGGAAGCGCCATAGTCGACGTTCAGACGCTGCAGACCTATGTCCCCGCCGACACGAACGGCGTGTCTGAGTTCACCCCGTCGAATATTCCGCACGGGGACCTCGGCTATTTCAACCTTTCGAGGGTTGGCGCCAATGAAGTCTGGTTCGGAGAATGGACCAGCGACGGAAATGTCGGCTCCGGCGACCAAACGGTCTACTTTGTCGGACGTGACCAGTCTGCCGCCCCGACGGTGGCGACCACCGCTACCTATGACGTGAAGGGCATCAACGATTATCAGACCAACGGTGCGCTTCTGACCGGCACCCTTACTGCCAACTTCAACGGCAGCGGCGGTGGCACCGTCGGCGGCTCGCTTACCGGTCATCAGACCGTCAGCCTGTCCAATGTCGGCATCAGTGGCGCGACCTTCTCGACCGCCAATGGGGGGGCCGCTTCGATCGCCGGCGGTTCGGCCGAGGCAAGCGGCTCCTTCTTCGGTAGCAATGTTGCCGCAATCGCGGGTGTCGTGACATCCAACGTCGATCGTTCGCTCGACACTGCCTTTGGCGGTAGCCGGACGAACTAAGTCCGTCCCACCAAACTGGCCGGAGCCTGCCCTCGTGGCAGGCTCCGGTTCCTCATTCCCGTGCTGGGTAATCTCAAAGCATGACTTTCTGGCGGCGACAGCCCCAAACCATATCTCCTTTCCGATTGTTCCTGCTGATCGTTGCAGGCGCACCCGCTCCTGCATTCGCGCAGATCGAAAGCGGGCAGGACACGCGGCTGCGCCTCGACCAGCAGCTTGAGCGACAGCGGACGGAACGGCAGGAGGATTCCCTGAAGAATGCGGAGGACATAGTGCCTCCCTCGTCACTGGTGATCGACGGACAGACTTATTCCGTAGGTAACAACGCGAATGACATGGGGCGGGCGCTTTATATCACGGTAAGCCGACGGCAATGGGCGGAAGCTCGTCGCTTCCTGAGCGCCTATGAGCAATTGCCGGATCGCGACCCGATGATGGTCAGCTACGCCAAGGGCGGACTGGCGCGCGCCGATGGCGATCTGGCCAGCGCGGAAAGGCACTATCGCGACGTATTGGCCGTGCAGGCAAATTTCCTGCTCGGCCAGCTCGAATTAGCCCGTGTGCTGTTCGAAAATCGCAAGGATCGCGAAGCGCGGAAGGCTTTCGAGCAAATCCGCACGCAGATTGTCGTAGAAGGCGACAAGGCATCCGGCGTGATTGTGACGGTCGATGCCTTCCTGAACGCATTGCGCCAGCGACGGGGCTGGCACGGTAGTCTTGCGGTCGGCCCCATTTACAGCACCAATCTCAACCAGTCATCGGAAAGCTACACATGCCTGCTGGCCGCCGATGACGGAACCTGCCTGTTTGATCGCAAGGTTCCCGATGCGATCAAGGGGACGGGCGTCAACATCGAAGGATCGCTTGAGCGAAATGTTCCGCTATCGGGCCATCACGGCATTCGTGGGCGAGCGATCCTGTTCGGCGAAATCTACCCCGATCATCACGACTATTCGCAAGGCACGCTCATCACCCGCTTGGGCTACCAGTATCAGACGGGACGTAATACTCTGAGCCTTTCGCCATCTTTCGACCTGGGAACGCTCGGGTTGTCAGTTCTGTATGAAGCCTGGGGCGCCAATGCGGAGTGGCAGCATACCGCCTCCCGCAACGTGGTACTGCGCCTCGAAGCGAATTATCGAGACTTCCGATATCGCATCCCAGGTTATACCTCCCAGACCGGACCTTTGGTCGATGCCAGCCTGACGGCGTGGTATGTTCCGGCGCCGGGATGGACACTTTTCGGCGGGCCAGATTTTGCCACAAAGGATACACCAAATCCAGTCGATGCCTATCGCCAGTGGGGCGGTAGGCTCGGCCTTCACAAGACGTTTGGAAATAGTGGAAGCCTCCTGCTGCTCGGTTCCTATCGCCGCCGCGACTACCGTGCCTACAGCGAGTTGTTCGCCGCACAGCGCAGTGACGACCAGTTCAACGCGACCGCGATCGCGCGCTTGCCCGTGCTGAAATTCGCGGGTCTTACGCCTGAGATCGTGGTTCAGCACAATCGCGTCGAGAGCAACATCGACTGGCTCTTTTCCTACAATCGAACGACCCTCAGCTTCAGGCTTAGCCATGCCTTCTAGCCCGACCATCTCTGCATTTGCGCCCACCATAAAAGCCGTTCCACAGGCCCATTCGACGCGAATCCTTCACCGCCTTCGTCCCCTAAGCCGAGCTTCACTCCCTCAGTGGGGGACGGTCCAAAGGGGGTGGCGGCCCAAAGACCCCGCCACCCCCGCACCACTTTCACTCGCCAAACAATGAAAAAGGAAATTCCATGACCGTAACCGCCTCCGACCGACCGATTGAGGTGCAGAGCCGCGCAAAGTGCCTCAAGGCGCTGACCAGCACTGTTCATGAAGGCGTCGATCGCTCCATCATGTCAGCGTCGTCTTTCGCCAGCATCGAGCGCTACAAGCGGTTTCTGGCGATCCAGTATCTCTTCCACCGCGACGTGGCCGCCCTCTATGCCGACAAGCGCCTGCAGGCGGCTTTCCCTGATCTTGTTCAGCGTTGCCGCCTGCCGCTTGTCGTCGCCGACATGGCGGATCTCGGCGTTTCGGCAACGGAAGGCACGGACCCCGCTTTCATTGATGGCGAACCGGTGGACATGGGCAGCGCGCTGGGCTGGCTCTATGTCGCCGAAGGGTCCAACATGGGCGCGGCGGTGCTGCGCAAGGAAGCGCAAAAGCTCGGCCTGACCGATGATTTCGGTGCGCGTCACCTTGCTCCCGCTCCCGAAGGCCCGGCCCCGCACTGGCGCGCATTCACCGCGGCGCTCGATGCGGTCGAATTGAGCGAGGATGAGGAAAAGCGCGCCAAGGAAGGCGCGCTTGAAGCCTTCGCGCGGGTCCAGGCCCATGTCGATGCACGGCTTGACTGAGCCCACGAACGCGGACCTGCTCCGGCGCGGCCGAGCGGCCCGCGCCGGTTGGCTGGCCCTTGGGCTCATGCTGGTGGCGATCGGCTTCATCGGCATCTTCGTGCCGCTGCTGCCGACCACATCCTTCATGGTACTGGCGCTGCCCTGTTTCGCGCGCTCGTCCCCCAGGCTGGAAGCATGGTTGCTTAATCATCCTCGCTTCGGGCCCGGGGTGCGCGCGTGGCGCGCTGAAGGGGTCGTGCCCCGCCATGCCAAGATCGCGGCGTGCATCGGCATGGCGCTGGGGTTCGGCCTGTTCTGGCTCCATGTCAGGCCCGGTCCGCTGCTGGCGTGCGCTGTGGCCGCATTCATGCTGTTCTGGGCGATCTGGATCGTTCGGCGGCCCGAGCCGGGAGTATCAGGATGAAGCCAGGAGGCTATCGCGGAACGCAGCTTCCGGCTGCGAATGATGAAACAGCTCTCTTTGAGGGGCATGTCGTCTTTCGAAGCTATTATCATGACAACTTGACGCAGCGGGAGATTACGGCGCGCTCGCCACCGGCGAACCCGCAAGATGACGAGGTATCGCGCCGCCATAGTCGTTATTGCGATCAGCCAATGGACTGGCGCACGCGACTTTTCGGATTTGCCGGCACAGCTTCGGTGATTGGGTTGGTGCTGGCCGCTGGCTTGTTCACGTGGAAGGCCATTTATCAGCCGGTCCGGGCCACGTCGAAGCCGCTGACGGTGGTGGACCTTGCACCGCTGGCAGCTCCGCCCGAGCCGGTGAAGCAGGTTGCCCCCGGTCCCGAGCAGATCGAAAAGCAGGAGGCCAAGCCCGAACCAAAGCCGGATGTGCTGGTGCCAACGCCGATGATCCACGTTCCGAGCGCCAATCAGGCGCAGAAGAGGAACGATCCCGTGGAGGTAGTCGACCCCGGCCCGCCCGTGCCGGAAACGACCGCGCCCAAGAGCATCGCCGCACCCATGGCAAGCCGTCTGGCCAACGATGCCCGGCCAAATTGGGAAGGGCTGATCCTCGCTCACCTTGAGCGCTTCCGACGCTATCCGGCCCGTGCTCGAGCCGCGCGTCTGCAAGGCACTGCCTATGTCCGCTTCACGATTAACCGGGATGGAGTGGTGTTGTCGTCCGCGATCGTGAAGAAATCCGGCTCCTTCGACCTCGATCAAGCCGCGCTCGACACATTGCAACGGGCGCAGCCCCTGCCAACCATTCCCGAAGACAGACCGGATATTGTCGAGCTGACTATTCCGGTTGAATTTCGGATCAGATGAAACGGCATGGCGGTGGCAGCTGCCACACTACCTAAGATTGCCTGTTTGTCCGCCAACTCATGCCAGCACAACTACGTAGCTCGGCTACTGCCGCAGCCGACCCTCTTCCCAGTGAAGAAAAAGCATCCCCGGCTCCGCCAATGCTTCGCGCAATTCTGCGAACGGAGCTACCAGAGGAAAATGATCGTGCGCGACCGCACAGAATTGCGTCCATTGACCCTCTTCATCGATTTCGATGAAAACACGGTCCTGTCGAAATCCTATACCTACGGTCACTCGGCCCGGCTCATCGTCTGCAGCGCGCACTGCGACGATAGTCGATATATTGGCCCATTTCTCCAACCAACTCGCGCTTCGATCGCCGACTTCCACGCCGGCATCGCTGATGGCCTTGATGATGATGGGATCATAGTCGCACATGATGTTCCCTCTAATCGCCTCCGGCCAATTTCGCAGGGAGAATGTCACAATCCTAAGGTTATCTGGCCGAGATTAAATGCTTTGCGCCCTTGGCCCTGATTTCGACGCCGGTGAACGAGCGGCCGGGGCGCCGGGGCGCCGGGGCTAGGGGCGAGCGCTCAGTGCCAGGCCACCGCACCCATTCCATTGCTACGTCGGCGCCGCAGATGCTTCGGCAGGTCGCCCTCGGCAAGATCGGAATGATTGGCGAGGATCACCGGAGGGCGGCCGGGAAACGCGGCCACGAGCTTCAGATCGCCGCCCATCGCGGCAATGTAGATTGTGAGCGTCGACAGTCTCGCGCTGTGCGGGCGTGCATGTGGCATGAGGTTCTTCAAGCCTCTTCGTCATGCTCGGCCACATTTCCGATTGGCCGATAGACTGTCTCCGTCTTGAGGTTTGCCTCGACCGAAGAACGACGCACCCCGAGCGTGAACCCGTACGATCTCGCGCGGCCCACTAATGATCGCTGGGATCGTCGAGCCAGCCCGGAATGTCGCGGCGCGCGTCGAGCACGCGCCACACGTCGATATGGTCGTCCCGCTCGATATAGAAGACCAGCCATGGAAAGCGCGGGAGGCGGCGATGCCGCAGCCCCGGGAGTCCTTAGAAAACACGCTGGTGGACACTAGTGGACTTCAATAAATTCAATCACTTGAGCGAATTCTGTCCTTGGTCATCTACACCCATTTTAGTATGTCTATGGACTACGGGTGGACGATGTTTTGGATAAATACATGGGACGAACAACGACGGAGGTTCGGCTTCAAGAACGGAGCGCGCGTGCTCGATTGAAGTTTCGGCCAAGTCCATATTGGCGCATGATATCTGAAGGGTTGCACCTTGGCTACTATCGGGGTGCACGGGGTGGCACATGGGTCGCGCGTTACCGCCCTGCCGGAGGCGATAGCCATGGGACTAAACGGTCACTTGGTACTGCGGACGATATCGTTCTGGCAAACGGCGATACGGTACTCAACTGGAAACAGGCGCTCGACAAGGCAACCGAGTGGTTCGAACTGCAGGAGTCAGATGGTAATTTGCTGAATGCCAACATCACGGTGAAGGATTCGGTCGAGGCCTTCATCGCGATGCGCGATCAACGTCAATCCCTCCGAGTTGGGCATCCGTCGCGATCCACCGCGAATATGAAACTCACCCCGCATGTTCTTAAGGATGAGGCGCTGGTGTTGACGAAACTCCGTGATCTGACGGAGGCCCATCTCCGCAGTTGGCAGCGCCGTCTTCGCGAAGGATTGCGTGGGTCGAGCAAAATGCGCGTTGTTTCCGAACTTAAGGCAGCCCTCAACGCCACCTTCGAGGAACATCGCAAAGCGCTGCCGAAGGATTTTGGCCTCACCATCAAGTTTGGGCTGAAGCCCGTGTTTCCTGTGGAAACGGTCACCGAGCCATTGGCGCGACAGAACCAGGTTCTCAGCGACCGCCAGATCCGCGATGTTCTCGCCAAGGCGCGCGAACTGGATAAGGATGGCGATCATGCGCGAATGGCAATTCTGCTGGCTGCGACGGGCGCCAGATTTTCACAGCTCGCGCGGATGCGCGTTGCCGACGTTCAACCGGAATTAAATCGTGTTCTCATTCCCGTCTCACACAAGGGCCGTGGCCAGAAAGCCGCCAGTTTCATCCGGATGCAGGTGGGGAGGGATGTAGTCGAGGCGTTGCGACCGGCGTTCGAAAGCCGAAAACCGGAGGAAGTTCTGCTTGAAAGATGGCATTATCGACAGACTGATTCGATCACCTGGATCAGAGCAAGCCGCCAGCCATGGAAGACTCCTTCCGAAATGCGCCGCTGGTGGCAAAAGGTCATGGATGCCCTAGGCCAACCCAATGTCATTCCTTATGCGTTGCGCCATAGCTCGATTGTTCGCGCGATAAGCGCTGGTCTGCCGATCCGACTGGTTGCGGCGCTGCACGACACCTCCACGGCCATGATCGAGAAGCATTATGCGCGATGGATCACGGAGAGCCTCGATGATTTCGCCGCGCGTGCGATAATACCGCTTGTTGATGTGGAGCAGGCGCATCCGCCGTCTAACCAGCTAGATTCCGTGATGGACCGGCGTCTAAAGAATAGCCAGGTTAATGGCTGTTCTTTAGAATGATGGTGCTGGAAACAGGGTGCGAGAGATCGGCCCCAAGCATCAGGAGGAACGGCCATGGAATATAATGCCGGAATGGATGTCTCCCTGAAAGAGAGTAGCATATGCATCGTGGTCGCAAAGGGTACCCGATAGAGGCTCGATCCTAATCACGCTGCCGTTGCGCGCCGCGCTGTTGGGGCGGGTACGCACCTATGATGACGAAGGCAGGATGGTTACCCTCACCGTAAAGGACGGCAATTTGTCCTATCAGCGCGGCAGCGACGGATCATTCCCGCTCCAGATGATGCGCGATAATAGGCTTCATTTCACGCCCAACGACTTAAGTTGCTTCAGCCCGATTCGCGATGCCGAAGGCCGGGTTTATGGGCTGGACTTTATCGCTCGCGGCGGAGGGCAGGAGAAGCTTGTTCATTCTAGACTAAGTTATTTGGTATCAATGGGTTAGATTGACGCTCGCCGCAGTCATCGATTCAGGGGTTCTGCAACAAACTTCCAGAAATCACCGATGTGGACCGACAGCGCTCGGGCTCAATATGCCTGCGCGGGGCTGACTATGCCAAGCGATCTGACCTATGCCGAATGGTCGGTGCTCGAACCGTTCTTGCCCCCCCCCGCACGTGGGCCGTCCACGCAAATGGTTGCTGTGTCTGAGTCGCAGGTCGATTACTCGGGCAAGCAACTTGTCCAAGTTCTCCAGTTGCTCGAACAGCCGGACCGGTAGTATGAACGCATGTTTCGGAACAGTGCCACCCACCAAATGGCAGACGTGTCCAACGCGCTTGGTTTCACCCTCGACGATGACTTCGACGCGTTCCAGCATCATACGCGCAATGGCTTGGCGATCGCGCGCTGACGTTGATGCGTTGCTCCACAACACGGGAAATCTTGTGCGAGATGCCGTATAGCATCGTGCTTGGCTTCAGCATTAAATCGACGTTTTCGATCACTGTGGCACTCAAAAGCTGTTGGAATTGCCGACCCTACAGAACCAGAACGACATGGCAACAGGGAGAGATCTTATGAAACGCTCGAACGCCATTTGCCTCGCGGCAGCAGCATCCATCATTCCCTTCACATCTGTTGTGGGCCAAACGGTCACGCAGGTTGAGGATCGCATGACCACGGTCGCGGCACCCATGGCCGCCGTTAAGCCGCCAGCCGCGCAGGCGGGTGTATCCGGAACGGTCGAAATGCATGCCGACGCCGATAGCGGCACTGCGCCGCAAATGACCCGCGACAATGGCGCTCCGATTGGTTCAAACCGCGACTCGCTTGCCGCCGGAGACAACGGACCGGTCCTTCTCGAAGACACGACGCTGATCGAAAAGCTGGCCCGGTTTGACCGCGAGCGCGTGCCGGAACGGGTCGTTCATGCGCGTGGCACCGGCGCGCTGGGCGTCTTCCGCGCGACAGCAGACCTTTCAGCCCTTACCAAGGCGTCGTTGTTCGGGCAGCCCGACAAGGAAACGCCGGTGTTCGTGCGCTTCTCGACTGTAATTCATCCCTCTGGCTCACCCGAAGGAATGCGCGACCCGCACGGCTTTGCGGTCAAGTTTTACACTGAGCAGGGCAATTGGGACCTAGTTGGAAATAATCTGCCTATCTTCTTTATCCGAGATGCGATCCAATTCCCAGACATGATCCATTCGCTCAAGCCATCGCCGATTACGAACAAGCAAGATCCTAATCGATTCTTTGAATTCTTCTCCGGCACGCCCGAAGCAACCAACATGCTTGTGCATGTGTACTCGAACCTTGGCACGCCAGCGTCGTATCGCACCATGGACGGAAATGGCGTCCATGCGTTCAAGCTGGTTGATAAGGATGGCAAGGTTACTTTCGCCAAATTCCGATGGATCAGCCGGCAGGGTGTCAAGAGCCTGAACGGCGAAGCGGCCGCCAAGGCGCCGCCGAACTACCTTACCGATGACCTGTACGGCACCATCGCGGCGGGCGACTATCCGACTTGGGATCTCATGATACAGACGTTGACGGCGGAGCAACTGGGCGCGCTTAAGTTCAATCCTTTCGACGATACTAAGGAATGGCTGGACGCGCCCTTCCGCAAAATCGGCGAGATGACTCTTAACCAAGTACCGGAAAACTTTTTCCGCTGGACCGAGCAGTCGGCGTTTGCCCCGGCCAACTTGGTGCCCGGGATCGAAGCTTCGCCCGATCGAATGCTGCAGGGCCGCCTATTCTCCTACTCGGACACGCAGCGCTACCGCGTCGGCGCGAATGTGATGGACCTGCCCGTTAATCGCCCTCGCGTTGCGGTCGTGAACAACTACCAGGACGGCCAGCTCGACGGAGCCACCGGCAAAGTCGATGCGAACTATTTTCCCTCGGTTACGGAAGGTAAGGCGATCGATCCCTCATTTGCTCCCACGCCCTACAAGATCGATACTATCGTTCGGACTGCGCCGATCTCGAGGACTGAGCCTTTCGATCAGGCAGGCCGGTTCTACCGCGCGCTCAAGCCTGCGGACAAAGCCGATTTGGTCAAGAATCTCGCCGGAGACCTTGGGGTGGTGACATCGACGCGCACTAAAGTGATCATGGTCAGCTACTTCACGCAAGCTGACAAGGACCTTGGCTCCCGCCTGGCCAAGGCCGTCGGCGTGTCGACCAGCGAGGTTGATCGGGCTGTGGCCGAGTATTGGACGGCCGCAGGTGCGCGCTACGCGGGCCAGCAGTAATGCTCGCCCTATTTCTCGCGTCCGCGCTGGCTTCCGCCCCCGCGCAAGCAGAGGCTTTGCCGGCGCCGGAGCGGCGGCAGGAACTGCTTTTTGAAGCGGCGAAGCTGGGCCGTGCGGACCTAATCCCCCTGCTGGTGAACAACGGCGCCGATGTAAACGCCTATGAATCGCGCGGTTTCACCCCACTTATATTAGCAGCATATAATGGTCAGGCCGACACGGTAGAGGCATTGCTCAAGGCCGGCGCGGACCCGTGCAAGCCCGACCTTCGACAAGGCAATACCGCGCAAATGGGCGTTGCCTTCAAAGGCGATGACCGTATTGCGACCCGCCTGCTGAAAGAGCGCTGCGACGTCAATGCACGAAACAAAGCGGGTCAGACCGCGCTGATGACGGCCTCGTTGTTTGGCCGGACTGTGCAGGTCAAACTGCTGCTAGAGCATGGAGCGGATGCCGGCCTGATCGATGCGTCCGGTCGCTCGGCGGCCTCGGTCGCCAAGGCCCAGGGAAATACCAGCTTGGCAAACGATCTCTTGACTCCCAGACGGCGCTAAGAGGCTGCGTCAGGTCCAGTACGAACGGTCGAGATGCTGTGAGGAGTTCTGTGAAGTGTCTCGATAGCTAGTGGCATCTCCTTTGGGATCCGTCGCCGACATCATCACATTATTCGTTCGCACGAGATGAGACGCCCCAATCTGCCATGCCGACTATAAGCTGGAACTCTATCTATAGGGGGGCGATTGCATGAAACGGCCATTAGTCCCCGCCAGAAAAGGCGTGACAACTATAATGCGGCAACATGCGTCCGGCGGGGCAAAATTTCTTGATCGGATAGAACCGTTCTTTGTAGATAAGGACGTAATTCGCGGGCCGCTGCTGCTTGCGACGATCGCGGCGATCCGGTTCACAAATAGTCCGCTGAGCGAAAGCGACGAACGTCTCTGGGACACGCAGCTCCACTTTGGATTTGGCTAGGCGTCGGTTAGCCATAGCCTTGCGGAATGGAGCAATCTGTTCTTTATCATCACAGGCGCAGATGTGAAATTCAAGCTGGTGCGCGGCGCCTTGTCGGAACTGCGCATCGCCATATTTCCGATCGCAGGCGCCATCGGCGGCATGCACGTTCCGATTCTTGTTTTGGCTGAGTGCGCGAAACAATGATGCTATGAGGGGCTGGGGCACCGTCATCACCATGGACACCGCCTTTGGCTTGGCGTTGATTGGCATGTTTGCCAATAGCTTTCTCAGCTTGGTTCCATAGAGGCCGGCCTTCGCGATTTATGTTTGAACGCGGCTATTGGCGCGTCATCAACGAACGGCTGTTGTGGGGATTAGCGCGCGATCTTCCGCGCCGGCAATACGACATAACGAGCTCGCAGGAAGCGTTAATCCAGGGCGAGAGTACGACAATTGGCAATACCATTGCAGGCAAAATTTCGATTGGAGTGTTTCGGATGGCAGCAATTATGCTGGCTCGCCGAACGCGATGATGTCATCGCAAAGTTGTTTTTGGATGTCCGCCTCAGGTTGTCTTTATGATACACCCTATGAAGAGGAGGGGCTGAGTCATCTCATGCGCCAGCAAATTTACTGCGAGACGTCCTTGTGAATTTGTTGGCCGCGCCGTTGATCTGGCAACGTATTCGAGAAGTCTTAACCTGCCTGAGCTAAGGCAGCGATTGGCAGAGCGACTCTGCGCAGAATGGCGTGAACCGATGAATTTTGCTACGATCAGGAGCTTTGTCATCCGCAACCGCGTGAGTCTTCAGGATCTCGGGATATTGATCGCTGCCCTCGTGGTCGCGACGTACATCGCCTTTGATATAGACATCTTCATGCATGAAGGACAACTTACGCCTGCGAGGGCCCGGATCGAGATCGACGAGATTGCTATTCTCGGTGTTTTTTTAGCGGTGGGACTACTTATCTTCGGCGGGCGTCGATATCGGGAGCAGAAGCGCGAAGTGAAGCGGCGAATGGCGGCGGAGGCCCACGCGCGCGAACTCGCCTATCAGGACGTCCTGACTGGATTGCCGAACCGGCGTCAGTTCGATGAAGTCCTGAAAACGGCCTTGGCGTCACCTCCGCGCGCTGGCGCTGCCCATGCGCTATACCTGCTCGATCTCAACGGGTTCAAACAGGTCAATGACGTCCACGGTCACTCCAAGGGGGACGAGGTGCTGATCGTGGTTGGCCAGCGGCTGCGCAGCGCCATGCGCGATGGCGACATGGTTGCCCGCTTTGGCGGCGACGAGTTTGCGATTCTCGCCCATCACCTTGCCGGATCCGAGGCGGCCGCCAATGTCGCGCTCCGGGTGATTGAGGCGCTCAAGGCGCCGATCTTGGGCGGCGACGCAATGCACCATGTCGGAGCGGGCATCGGCATCGCACTCCTGCCGCAAGATGCGGACACGCCTGAGGAAGCGATGCGCAAGGCGGATGTGGCGCTCTACCGCGCCAAAGCCGAGCGACGATCGGCCCTACGCTTTTTCGAGGCCGCGATGGACGAGCATGTGCATGAACGCGAAGCCATGGAACGCGCGCTTCGCCATGCGATCGAAGCGGGGGACATCATGCCCGTGTTTCGTCCTACCTTCGATCTCGGCACACACGCGGTCGTTGGCTTCGAGGCGTCGCCGCGGTGGGTTCGAGCGGAACATGGAGAAATACCGCCTGAGCGCTTCATAGCAATCGCCGAAGAGGCCGGGCTCATCCACGAACTGGCTGACCATCTTTTGCGGACCGCCTGCATCGCTGCGGTCGAGTGGCCCGCGCATGTACGCCTCTCGATCGATATCGTGCCCTCGCAGCTCAAGGACGAATTGCTCGCCGCTCGTATCGTCCGCATCCTGCACGAGACCGGGGTTTCAGCCGAGCGGCTGGAGGTCGAGATCACAGAGAGTGCGATCGTCGCTGATTTGGAGGCCGCGCGCCGGACGTTTGGCACGCTGCGCGGCGCCGGGGTGCGGATTGCGCTCGACAACTTTGGAACGGGTTATTCCAGCTTGTACCATCTGCGCAGTTTCAAGCTCGACAAGATCAAGATTGACCGGAGCTTCATTGAGGCGATGCGCTCGGAAAGTGAAAGCGCATCGATCGTCAACGCGCTTGTAGGATTGGGCCATGGTCTCGGACTGACGATCGCTGCCGAAGGAATTCAGGATAGCGAGCAGGAGCGCGAGCTACTCGGCACCGGCTGCGAGCAGGGTCAGGGTGATCTCCTGAGCCAGCCGATGCCAGCCGCAGCAACCCTAAATTTCTTTGCGGGAATAACCGGTAGGGACCATAGCAGCCCTTCGATTGGCGCCGCTTAGAGACCGTTTGAGAATGGGTTGAGAAATTGACAGCGGCGTGATTCAAGCTCGGGATGTGGACCCGAACGAGCCGTGGCCGAATGGCTGGATTTG
>NZ_FOGE01000016.1 GCF_900111125.1 Sphingobium sp. YR768 | reverse complement strand
TCGCCTATTATGACAACCATCGTCCGCATTCACGCCTTGCAGGGAAAACCCCAGGCGAGGCATATGGGCAAATCGGCGCTTCAAATCCTGGGGGGGGGGCATGCCCTCCAGGATTTGATCACCCAAATGGCGGCATCAACAACAACCAGGATGAGCTTAACTTAACCGCCAACCTGTCAAAGAAGGCGAGCCCACCTCACAAACATCGGTTCAGCATGGCTGGTGGCCTGACCTGCTTCCAACGCATAGCGCAGCTCCCGGCGCCACGTGTAGAGCAGCGACGTGCGAATGTCGTGCTGGCGGGAGAACTCGGCGATGTTCCCGCAACGCGCCATCTCCCCGACTATCGCCAGCTTCTGCTCCAGCGTCCAGATCCGTCGCCGACCTGCCATGCTGCCGAGCACCTCAGGGCGGCGGACAGGCTCCAGACTAACTACAGTGCGGGTGTCCAGTGCGCTCGTAAGGCTGTGGGCTTCCATACCGCCCAACGTCTGCCTCAATCACCACGCCGTGCAAGGTGGGTGGAAAACACCGCTTACGATTTTCAAAAATGAAGGTAGATGTTCAGCCGCCAGTTGCGACTGGATAGTCGGTGTAGCCTCGTTCATCGCCGACATAGGCATAGTCGAAATTGGGCTGCGCTAACTCTCGTCCGTCGCGGAAGCGGCTGACGAGATCGGGATTGGCGATATAAGGGCGGCCAAAGGAGATGGCTTCTGCCCGCCCAGCATCGATATAGTCGGCTGCTGTCTGGGCGTCGAAACTGCCATTCTGGATGATGGTGCCTGTAAAGACCGCTCGCAGATGATCCATGACGGGATAGTCGGGCTTTTCCATGAAGCCGGATGCGATGGGTTCGATCAGATGGATATAGGCCAGGCCATGTCGCTGCGCCAGGGCGCCGATCGCTTCGGTAAGGGCTGCCGGATTTGCATCCCCCATGCCTTTGCGCTCGCTGGTGGGGCTGATCCGCAGGCCGACGCGACCAGAGGCGACATGGGCGATGACCGCCTCAATGATTTCGCCGAGCAGACGTGTGCGGTTTTCAATACTGCCGCCGTAGCGATCCTGCCGCTGGTTGGTCTTGGACTGTAGAAACTGATCGATGATATAACCGTTTGCGCCATGGATTTCCGTACCGTCAAATCCGGCAGCTATCGCATTGGCCGCGGCCTTGCCATAGGCTGCGATCAACTGATCGATGTCGGCCTGCGTCATTTCGCGTGGCACAACATAGGGTTTCATGGGCAGGAAGCCGCCATCATAGGTACCCGTTGGTGGTGCCATCGTTTCGCCTTCACCCGCGATAGGAGAGGGGCCGATCGGCAAATCGCCATCAAGATAATCGGGCAGGACGAGCCGACCCATATGCCACAGCTGGCAATAGATGCGGCCGTTCGCCGCATGCACCCTGTCTGTCACGCCCCGCCATGCGGTGACCATGTCGTTCGACCAGATGCCGGGCGCGCGATACCAGCCCATGCCCAAGGGATCCACGGCGGTCGCTTCGGATATGATCAGTCCGGCATCGGCGCGTTGGGCATAATATTCGCCCTGCATGGGCGTCGGAATATTGTTCGCGTCGGCCCGCGCACGGGTGAGCGGCGCCATGACGATCCGATTAGGAACGGCCAAGCTGCCGATGGTCAGAGGCTGAAACAGCGCGTCGAGAGACATGGCGACTTTCTCTACTATCTAAACAGATGAAGGGAGAGGCATGCCTCTCCCTTCTATGGTCTTTTAGGGATCGAGCCATTCGCCCGGATTGATGCCGGCGTTGGAGCGAGCAAATTTGAGGATTTTCGCAATCCGTTCGCCCAGCACGGTGGGATCCTTGGAGGCTTCACAGCTTGGACCATGCTGCCAGCTTTCAGCAACGGTGATGCCATAGCCCCAGACTTCGAACACGCGGCCGCTGACCTGCGCGGATTCCGGGCTGGCGAGCCAGGCGATGAAGCCGGCGATCCATTCCGGATCACGCCGTTCCAACTGTTCGGGCGTCCATTCCCGCAGGCCAGCCGTCATACGGGTTTCGGCACGGGGCGCGATGGCATTCACGGTCACGCCGATACGCTGCAATTCGCGCGCGGCTACCTGGCTGAAGCTGGCGATGCCACCCTTGGCCGCCGCATAATTGGCCTGGCCGATATTGGCAAACAGGGCCGAATGCGAGGTCGTGTTGATGACGCGGGCGTCGGGCTGGCGCCCTGCCTTGCTTTCCGTGCGCCAATAGTTAGCAGCATGATGGGTCGGCGCGAAGGTGCCTTTGAGATGCACCTTGACGACGATGTCCCATTCTTCCTCGGTCATGTTGACCAGCATGCGATCGCGCAGGATGCCGGCATTGTTGATGAGGATGTCGAGCCGTCCAAAGGTGTCGACCGCCTGTGCCACCATGTCCTTGGCATTGGCCCAGTCGGACACGTCGCCGCCATTGACGATGGCTTCGCCGCCCTTGGCCTTGATCTCCTCCACGACTTCCTGCGCGGGGGTCAGGTCTGCGCCGCCACCTGATGCGTCGCCGCCCAGGTCGTTCACAACGACCTTCGCGCCATATTCGGCCAGTTTCAGCGCATAGGTGCGGCCCACGCCGCGACCGCCGCCGGTGACGATGGCGACTCTCCCTTCAAGCAGACTCATAATTTTCCCTCACTGTCATAATTGTTGGATGATGATGGTCAGAGCGAGACCCGATCGCCGCTGATCGCGGCGCGCTCGATCGCGTCGATCAGGCGATGGCGCCGCACGGCATCGGCGAAGGTGGGGCAATGGGACGTGCCGTCGCGCAGGTCGCTGGCGAGCAGGGCATAGGCCTGTGCGACATTCTCGGCGAAGGGGGGAATGTCGGCGGGCGTCCATTTACAGTCGGCCGGAACCGGCAGGGGTTGCAGTGACTTGTCCTCGCCCCGGCCACCTTGCAGGGTGATCGGAAACATCTGCGCATGGCCTGCATCGGCCGTGGCGACGATATCGCCTTCCGTACCGTTGATTTCCCAGCGGAAGTTGGTGCCACGGCAAAAGCCGCCGCGATAATGGACCGCCATGGTGGCACCGCTTTCCAGCACGCCCGTCACCAATATCTGATCTTCGGCGGTCATCGGCTTTTGCGAGCCATCCTCCACCAGCGTGAAATGATCGCGCCGATTGGCAAGCAGCGCCTGTAGCGAGGAAAATTCACCCAGACATTGCGCGACGGCGTCCATGGTGTGGCCGAAGGGGATTGTCAGTAGCGTGGCGCCATTGGCTTTGTCCGCCGTATAGGCATTGGGCTGGTCGATATACGCGCCCCAGTTCATGCCGGAACCGACGAGCGTGCTAGACAACACCTCACCGACATAGCCGTCGGCGACAAGATCGCGGACATAGCGCAGGGCCGGAGCGGAGCGGGCCTGTAACCCAACGGCGCCGACGACGCCCTTGTCCCGCGCCATCGCCGCCATGGCTTCCGCTTCGGCAAGCCCGTTGCCGAGTGGCCATTCGCAATAGACATGCTTGCCCGCCGCGATTGCTGCGCTGACCAGTTCCAGATGATGCGGTACCTTCACCGTGACCGCGACCAGATCGACGTCTGGATCGCTCACCAGCGCCTGGTGATTGTCATAGGCCTTGGCGATGCCGAATTCGGCGGCGGCGGCGGATGCGCTTTCCTGCCGCGTGGTGCTGAGCGCGCGAATTTCATAATCGGGCAGCGCCTGAAGAGCGGGAATATGCGCCAGCGCCGCCCAGCTTCTGCCGGGGGACACGCCAATAATCCCAACCCCGATGGCCATTTGCGTCCGCTCCATATAGTCCGTTATCGTTTCGTCAGTATGCGTACTATATGTTTATGAGCGATGCTGCAATGGAAGATGTTTGGAAGGCGGCGGATTTCCCGTTTCGGTGTCGCGTAGTAAGCGCTGGGGAAACGGTAATGGCTAGCTGATGGTAGCCATTTCAGCCTGGAACCGGGCGGAATCGAAATAGTCGCGCCAATGGATGATCAGGCCGTCCTGCCATTCGAATATGCCCATGACGGGCATTTCAATCCAGCGGTCGGCGATCAGGAAACGGTCGACCCGTTCCGTCATCACCATGCCGTCCCGATTTTCCGCCGCGTGCAGCAATTGCCAGTCGATCGCCGCGGCGCCCGCCAGAAAGCTGGTCAGCCCTTCCCGGATGGCATCATGGCCCTGCAACGGCGCCCACGGCATATTATGGTAGATGCAATGGGGCGCCATCATGGCAAGAATCGCTTCCAGATCGATCCTGCTCCACAGGGCGATGAAATCCTTTGTGCGGTCGAGATTGGAGGTCATGTACCGATGCTCCTGAAACTGTGATGGTGGTTTACCGACCGGTCCAGAGGGGGGGGCGGCGTTCGACGAAGGCGCGCTTGCCCTCGATCGCGTCTTCGCTGGCCATTACCGCGTCGGACGAAGGGAAGTTGCCCATGTCGAGCGCGCGGGCGAGCGGCATGTCGAAAGAGGCATAGGCAACCTGTCGCGCACATCGCAGCGCCAGCGGGGCGCAGGCGGCGATCTGGTCTGCCCATCGCCGTGCGGTCGAGAGCAAATCCCCGGCAGCTACCATTTCGCTAGCCAGGCCGATGGCCAGCGCCTCGGCGGCATCCACGGTGCGGCCGGTCAGGATGATATCCATGGCACGCTTCATGCCAATGGCGCGCGGGAGGCGTTGGACCCCGCCACCCACTGCTGCCCAGCCGACTTTCGGTTCCGGCAGGGCAAAGCTGGCCTGATCGGATGCGATGATGATGTCGCAGGCAAGCGCCAGTTCGAATCCGCCGCCAAGCGCCATTCCGTTTACGGCCGCGATGACGGGCAGGGGATAGTCGGTGCGCATGTTGAAGCCGGCAAAGCCTGTGGAGGGCAGCGCCATGATGCCGGTTTCCAGATTATCCTTGAGATCATAGCCGGCGCAAAAGGCGCGGTCCCCCGATCCCGTGATGATCACGGCGCGCAGGCCCTCCATAGTGGCGAGTCGATCGAAGAGATCGGACAATTCTTCATGGGCTGCAGGGTGAAGGGCGTTCATGCGTGCCGGACGATCGATCGTCACGGTCGCGATCGCCCGGTCTATCACGATCCTGCTGAACGTCCCGTCTTGCATCATTCTCTCCTGCTGGATGTGAGTTGATAATCATCAATATAGTATATATGCAAATCATATTCAGAATGAGGGAGAGGCACTTTGGCGGTCACCGACATTGTCAAATTGGCGGGTATGCGCGGGATCATCGCGCAGAAGATGGCGGAAAGCCTGGAGAAAACCGCGCAACTGAGTTTCTTCTGCGACATAGACGTCACTGCCCTGACCGCCGCGCGCGAGGCATGGAAGGCGGCCGGCGTGAAGATCGGTTATGAGGATCTGATTGCCAAGGCGATTGCCGGCGTCATGGCCGACTTTCCGGCTTTCAATGGCGTGGAGACGCCGGCGGGCGTTGAGTTGCATGATGAAGTGCATGTGGGATGCGCCATTGCCCTGCCGGGTGCGCTGGTCGCACCGGCGATCAGCAACGTGGCGCAACTGTCGCTGCCTGAAATTGCGACGATCCGGCAGGATCTGGTGGCAAGAGCACGACTGGGCAAGCTGACGATTGCGGAACTGACCGGGGCCACGGTGACGATCACCAATCTGGGCCTCACACGGGTCGAGCATTTCACGCCGATCCTGACCTACCCACAGCAGGCGATTGTCGGACTTGGCCGGATCGCCGCCAAGCCATGGGTCGATGCGGATGGGCAGACGATCGTCGTGCGTCCGGTGATGGGATTGTCGCTGACCGTCGACCATCGAACCATTGATGGTGGCCCGGCAGGCGATTTCCTGGGCGCTTTGGCAACGGCGCTGGAAAGCGCGGCTGGTCTGGGACCGGTGGCATGACCCGCCGCGACCGGATGACCCGTCGTCAGTCGCTTTGCAGCATGTCGCGGATGTTGGCCTTCACCTGCGCCAGCGTCTCCTCGGTGATGCGCTGATGTTCCGGGGACACGCCGGCCAGGATCGACTTGTTGAGCTTGCTCCCGGCCTTCTGCATCTCGGCAATGACTTCATAGCCCTGGTCGGTGATGAAGACGCGGCGCGCGCGCCGATCTTCGGCGTCGAGCCGGCGTTCGACATAGCCGGCAGCCTCCAGCCTGTCGATCAGGCCGCCAATCGTCACCTTGCCGACATCCATGTGACGCGAAATGTCGACCTGCATCATGCCATCGGCGCCGACGCGGGACAGGGTGGCAAGCACCGACCATTGCGATCGGGTCACGCCGCGCGACCGCATCACATCATCGAACAATGTGCGGCGCATGCGTGACACGTCATGGACCAGAAAGCCAAAGCGGAACGGTTTTACCACCGGCCGGGCTGCGGACTTGGTTTCCTTGGCTGGGCTGGCCGGTTTCTTGGGCATCGACGTCCTTGGTTCATGCAGAAGTAGATCGGTACAACCTAACGCACAGATCGGGAAACTGCCAATAGCGCCGTCCCTTTCGATTGCAAAATTATAATATGCTATCGCACCATATGGTGCGGTCTATCGACAGAATTTAGATATTGGAGAGAGATATGCTGCTGCACGAGGATTATCCCCACAGCGTTCCCACCCGCGCCTGGCTGCGCTGGAAGGAGAATTACTTCTGGGTCTTCATGGACCCGGATCGGGACATTTGCTGTCTGGCCCATTGCACCGCCGAGCCGACCTATGACCGCGCTTTTGCGTCCTTCACCGTGCTGCACAAGGGGCAGAAGATCATCAATGGCAAGGAAGTGCCGATGCCTTCGCCCTTCGAGCATGCCAAGACGCTGCATTATGGTGACCTGACGATCGATTTCGTGAAGCCGCAGGCCGAATTCGTGGTGGAATATGAAGATGAGGCGGTTGCGGCGAAGCTGGTGTTCACGCGGCGCATGCATCTGTTCGATTTTCAGGCCTGCGCGGACGTCAATCCCGACTGGTTTTCGATTTCCGAAAATACCGCGTTCGAACGCAACAGCTTCCGCCATCAGGGCCAGTGCATGAACGCCACGGGTAATGTCACCTTCAAGTCGGGGGATTTTGCCGGTACGTCGATCGACGTCGATGGATCGGGCTATCGCGACCATAGCTGGGGCATGCGCAACGACCAGATGACGCTGGACCATAATTGGTCCTTCTTCAATTTCCCGTCGATGGGCTTTCACCTGATGCGGGTGCGCAATGTCATCCGGCCTGAAAGCCGCACGGCGGAAGGCTATATCGCTCTGCCCGAAGGCAATGAGGTGATGAAGGCACTGGAGATCGAGACGGTCGGCGAAGGACCGGAGGGCATGCCGGACAAGGTCATCTATCGCGCGACGACATTGAGCGGTAAAGCCTATACGCTGGTCGCTGATGTCGGGAATGCCTTTGCCCGGCTGCCGCTTCATTCGCAAAAGCCTGGCTCCAAAGTCTATCTGAATGTCGAGAATATGTGCCGGGTCTATTGTGAGGAAACCGGCGAGCAAGGGCTGGCCAATGTCGAGATCGGCGCCCTGAAGGACGTCTGAGACGGGAGCAGCGGCCATGACCGATCCCGAACATTTCCGGTTCGACGTCGCCGATGGCGTCGCGATCATCACTATCGATCGAGCGGATAGGCTCAATGCCTTTACCCGGCCGATGGCGAAGCATCTGGTCGCATTGTTCGACCGGGTCGACCGGGACGATGCAGTGCGCGCGGTGATCCTGACCGGGGAGGGGCGCGCCTTTTGTGCGGGTGCAGACCTGTCGCCGGGGCAATCCTCGCTCTCATCGGCTGCACCGAATGATCCGGTCGACTGGTCGGACCCAGCCACCCGCGACTTTGGTGGCCTCATCACGCTGCGTATCTATGACTGTCTGAAGCCGGTGATCGTCGCCTTCAACGGATCGGCTGCGGGCATGGGCGTGACCATGGCGCTGGCCGCCGATTTCCGGCTGGCGTCGGAGGAGGCGAAGTTCGCGCTGCCCTTCGTGCGGCGGGGGATCGTGCCGGAGTCGGCGTCGAGCTGGTTCCTGCCACGGATCGTGGGCATAGCCCAGGCGCTGGAATGGACGTTGACCGGCGCGACATTCCCGGCGCAGGAGGCTTTGCGGGCGGGACTGGTCCGGTCGCTCCATCCGCCCGAAGGGGTGCTGCCCGCCGCTCTGGCTCTGGCGCAGCAGATCGCCACCCACAGCGCACCGGTGTCGGTGGCGCTGACCCGACAGATGCTCTGGCGGTCACTGGGCATGGCGCATCCGATGGAGGCACACCGGATCGAAAGTCGCGGTATTCATGCGCGCGCGCGCGCAGCCGATGTGCGGGAAGGGGTGGCGAGCTTTCTGGAGAAACGCGCACCGACATTTCCGGACCGCGTCATGGAAGATATGCCGTCCTTTTTCCCTTGGTGGGATGAAGCCGTTTATTGATCTGCAAATTTAGAGAAGCGACGCGCAGGATGCATTGCGTTACGCCAAAATAAGCGTATAGTTTGCGAGCATACGGATTGTATCCATATCAAATGGACGCGAATCAAATCCGAGCGGAATATGGGAGGATGTCTGGCGCCGTAGAAGGGCGAGCCAACCCTGTTGACCATAAGAAAAAGCTGCACCGCACGTCGGTAGCAGATGTTGCTGCATATAAAAGGCGCCGCAGAAAAAGGCGCATCTGCAACAATCATAATGAGGGAGGATGTCCATGTCTGGATCCGTTCGTGATCTTTGCATCAATGGTGCGCGCAAGGCTGCGCTGCTTGCTTCCGTTGCGACCTTTGTCGGCCTGACCGGCACAGTGGCCCATGCGCAGGAAGCGCAATCAGAAAATTACCAGCTTCAGGATATTGTCGTGACCGCGCAGAAGCGGTCGCAAAATGTGCAGGATACGCCTTTGTCGGTCACGGCTGTCAGCGGTGAGGCGCTGGTGTCGCAGGGTATTACCAGTGTTCAGGAATTGAACCGCATCGATCCCGCGCTCCAGATTGGGCAGGCGACCGGCACGGTGACGACCTTCATTCGCGGCATCGGCAATCCGGTGACGACCGCCGGTAACGAAGCGAGCGTGCCCGTCTATATCGACGATGTCTATTTCATCCGCGCTGGCTTTCCCTTCTTCGATCTTGCCAGCGTCGATCGCGTGGAAGTTCTGAAGGGACCACAGGGCACCTTGTTCGGCCGCAACGCATCAGGCGGCGTCATTTCGATCTATACCAAGGACCCGAGCCAGGACGCGGAATTGGAAGCCCGGATGGGCTATTCCAATTATGAGACGATGGACCTGAAATTCTATGGCAACATGCCGATCACCGATCGGCTGGCCGCGAATTTCTCCATGAGCTGGCATAATCAGGATCAGGGCTGGGGCCGCAACAAGAAGCTGGTCGATCAACTGGATACGTCCAAAGGCTATAAGGACGGCGGGGACGATTATTGGAAGGGCCATAGCATCAGCCTGCGCGGCAAGGTACTGTGGGAGCCGGCCGATACGACCGCGGTCAAGCTGATCGGCTATTATCAGAGCAGCTGGAGCCAGATCGGCATCTATTCCCGTCCCTTCCCCGGCACGGTCGGCGGATCGCCCGATCCGTCGCATAATGGCGCGGGGCCGATCCCGGAGGCGCCGGTGCCGTCGCAGGTGCTGCCCGCACTTGGCTTCTACGATGTGTCGCTGGCGGAGGAGCAATATGACGAGTCCGAGGGCTGGGGCGTATCCGCGCGGATCGACCAGGAATTGGGCTTTGCCGATTTCGTCAGCATCACCGCCTATCGCCACAATAAGGAACTCTATCATTCGTCTGGTAACTATTCGGACTATGACTGGCTGGTCTATGACCTGAATATCGTCGACAAACAGCTGTCGCAGGAATTTCAGCTGAAATCGGCGGCTGGCAGCAAGGTCAACTGGATCCTTGGCGCCTATTATCTCAATGCCGATGGCGGGTTCGATCCGACTTATATCGGCGGCCCCGGACAGAACGCCAATGGCATTGACGTCATCAAGATCGTCGGGCGGCAGAAGGTCAAATCCTATGCCGGTTTCGGGCAGGTCACGGTGCCGCTGGGCGAGATGACCAATGTCACCGGCGGTCTGCGCTACACCGTCGATAAGGTGCGCGGCACGGGTTATACTGACGTCACCTTCTTCCCCGGCGTCTTCGGTCCCGATCCGTTCGTGCTACGGGCGCAGCAGTTCGATGCGCATAATGATTTCGGCAATCCGAACGGCATCACTATCGTCGATGGCGACAATCCATCTGCGTCCAAGACGTTCAAGAAATGGACCTACAAGATTTCCGGCGATCACAAGTTCAATGAGGATGTGATGGCCTATGCCTCCTATAGCCGGGGCTATAAGGCGGGGACGTTCAATACTCTGCCGCTCGACACCAAGTCGCTCAATCCGGAAATCGTCGATGCCTATGAAATCGGCCTGAAGACCGAATTGTTCGACCGTAAGGTGCGCTTCAACACGGCGCTGTTCTGGAACGACATCAGCAATCCGCAGATTCAGGCGCAGCGCAATGGTCTGGTGTTCCTGGCCAATGCCGGATCGGCGCGGACCAAGGGTGCTGAGTTCGATCTGACGACGGTAGTGGCGCAGGGGTTGACCTTGCGGCTGGCCGGCACCTATCTGGACGCGAAGTTCCGCAATTTCGGCGATGTCGATGGCAATGGCACGCTCGATTGCGCGTCCTATGTCTATTCGCCGACCGCGCCGGGCAATCTCGACCAGATCAGCATCAATTGCAGCGGCAACCGCATGCCTTATGCGTCGAAATGGAAGTTCAGCGGCGGCGCCAGCTATGTTCGTGAGATTGAGGGCGCGGGCGAGATGACGCTCGACCTGACCGGCAACTGGTCGAGCAGCTTCAACTGGGATGCCGACAATCTGATCAAGGAGCCGTCGCGCTTCCTGCTGGACGGCGGGGTATCCTTCACGCCGGAAAGCTGGGAGCATGTCACCATGCGCTTCTGGATGAAGAACATCACCGGCAAGAAATATAATATCAATTATTATGCGCAGGCATCGGGATCGGCCTTTGCCAGCGCGCCGGGTGCGCCGCGCACCTATGGCGGGGAACTGGTCTTCAAATTCTGAATCGACCAATGTTCAAAAAGAGAGGCGGCCGGGACAACCCCGGCCGCCTCTCTTTTTGTCAGGGGAAGGAGGGGCGCTCCTTCCCCGCGTCTTTTGATCAGCGCGCCAGATCGCGGTCGATCAGTTCGTGCCAAGCCTGGATCATGCCCTCCTGATAAGCGCCAAGGCGTGAATAGGGGGCAGCGGGATTGGCTGCCTTCAGCCCCTGCTGGACCAGCGGCAGGTTGCTCATATCCTGATCGAAGATCATCGCGAGGAAACCATAAGCCGGCGCCTTTTCCGCAATGCTTTCGTCCGCGCCGATCTCGATCGGTTCGGCCGCCGGCGGCCGAGGCTCACCCTCGCGCCAGGGCATCAGCAGGCGGACATCGAAATAGCAGAGGTTCGGGTCGGTTTCGTGCGGCAGGAACTGGTAGACGAAGGGCACCGATTCCGACAGCCACAGGGTAAAGTGCGGATAGAGGAAATAGAGCGAGCTATCGATCATCACCGCGTCGCTTTCGGTGATCGGGCGGTCATAGCTTTGTTCATAGCTTTGCCGCAGCCAGTCGCCCAGTTGCGCGCGCACATCCTTGGCCGGATCGATGTCGGGCAGGGTGGCGTCTGGATAATGCCACATCTGCTGCACCTGCGCCGCCACCATCGCGGCGGCATGCGCCGTTGCCGAGGAATCCGCATGCATGCTGGGTACGGCCGACGGCACCGCTTCGCGCCCTACCGCACCCAGCGGCGTGGTGAAAATGTCATATTGCGACTGGCTGTCGCCGGTGAAGGGCACGCCTTCCGGGTGCGTGGCGTAGAGATGATAGGATTCCTGAAAGGCTTCCTGTGTGATTTTCCAGTTGGCGCGGACGAGTTTGCGAAAGCGTGCCTTGGTATAGCGATTTTCTGGTGCGAAGGCGGCGAAATGATCCGGCATCGGTCCCAGCGCGTCCAGCAGCGGCGGCGCATCCTTGTCGGCATTGATAAACAGGAAGCCGCCCCAGCGTTCCAGCCTTACTTCGGGCAGGGAAGCGTTGAGCCGGGTGAGGTCGGGGAAATCCCAATGGCTGGGGATGCGTTTCAGCCGCCCGTCCACATTCCATTCCCAGGCATGATAGGGACAACGGATCGTTTCCGCCTGTTCCTTCTTCGCGCATAACTTGGTCCCGCGATGCAGGCAGCTATTATAGAAAGCCTTGAAGCTGTCCGTATCCGACCGCACGATGAAATAGCTGTTGGGGCCGATCGTCAGTGGCACCCGATCGCCGACCTGTGGAATATCCTCGTCGCGGCAGGCGAACAGCCATTGGCGGTTCCAGATCTTGTCCAGTTCCTGCTGGAAAAAGGCAGGGTCATGATAGCGCGCATAATCGATCTGCCGATTGTTCGGCTGATGGTCGCCGCGTGCCTGCATCGCCGCATTAGGGCCGCGACTGTCCCGGCTCCACAATTCGCTCAGCAAGGGGCGTTCCTTACTGCCATAGCCCTTCACCACATCCCGTTCGGCAATGACTGCCATCATCCGTCTCCCTTGGCTGCGGGTTCGCATTTCCAATATGGTATGCTACCATACAAAATGCCGGCCGGTCCAGCCTGCAATAAATTATGCTAGCATATGGTGCGTAAGCATCCTAATGCTCGGACAAAGGCCGATGACGGCGCAAATGGAGAGGCTTGATGTCCGATACCGACTGGAACAGCAATCTGGGCGGAGGCTTTGGATCGCATGTCCCGCAGGACGAATATTATCATGGCGTGGGCGATCCGGTCGATACGCTGACCGAGACATGGTACTGGAATTTCCATGTGCCCGAAGCGGCGATCAACTGCTTCGCCTATTGCTGGGTGCACCCCACGCTGGGGACGGTGAGTTCCGGCCTGATGATCTTCAAGGGCATCAAGCAGAGCCATCTGGCCTGCGAGCTATTCGATTACCGCGACTATATGGCGATGACCGTGGTCGGCGATGGCAGCGATATCCAGTTGCCCAACAGCATGCGGGTGCAGGCGATCAAGCCGCTGGAGCATGTGCGTCTGACCTTTGACGATCCGGTGCGTGAGACAAGCGTCGATGTGGACCTGCGCGCGATCGGCGTGCCGATCATGCGGGCCAATAACAAACATTTCGAACAGGTGATGCATGTCACCGGCGATCTGGTCCTGCGCGGCGAGCGCTACAAGGTCGATTGCCATGCCGTGCGCGATCGCAGCTGGGGCGAGGCGCGACCGGAAAATCACAATCCCGCGCCGCCCTATACCTGGGTGACGGGTGCCTTCGGCGAGGACTTCGCCTTCAATGTCGGATCGCATGACGACCCGGATCGCAACCCCGAATGGAAGGGCATCATGCCGGTGCCCACGCGCATCTTCAACGATGGTTGGGTCGTGGTGAAAGGGGAACAGCGCCGCATCCGCAATTCCTCGAAGATTACGACCCGCACCCCTGATCAGTTCGGTCCGATCACCCATGATTACAGCTTTGAGGATGACCGGGGCGACACCTATCATATTCGCGGCAAGCTGGTGGCGCAAACCATCTGGGGTGGCTGGTCCAACATTACCTGCCATATCGGCCTGGTCGAATGGGATTGGGACGGGCGCACCGGCTATGGCGAAAGCCAGGAAGTCCAGTGGAACGACTATGTCTACAAGATGAGCCAGCAGAAGCGCTGAGCCAAACGGGGGAGGAAGGCATGAAAGGCGCGCGGATCATCGCCTGGGTCGTGATTGCGATCATGGGCGTCAACATGGCTAACGTCGCAATCAACAGCGGCATGGATCATGGCGTGGGCTTCGACACCTTCCTCGCCGGATCGGGCGACCCATGGCAGTTGTTCATCAACAATGATCTGGTGACGGGCCTGTTCTTCATGGTCGGTTGGCTGATCTTCCGCGAACGGGGCGGGCGTCTGGCCGACCGGATTGCCTGGGTGTGGATGATCCTGTGGTGGGGCAATATCGTCGTGGCCGCCTATGTATTGCTGGCGCTGTGGCAGGCGTGTGGGGACGACAGGCGCTTCTTCATGGGGCGTCGGGAAGGGCGATTGCCGGGGCTGCGGATCGGTGGCGTCGTCCGCGTGGTCAGCGGTGTGACGGCGGCGCTGGTCGCGCTCTGGACATGTGCGGAAATCGTGAAGGTCGGCTTCGCGCCGATCGCAATCTTCGGCTTGGTCATGGGCTTCGCGCCCGTCATCCTGTCGTTTCTGCTCATCGCCTGGCCCTCGAGACCGGCTGCGGCAGCTTGAAGGAAAACGTCATGACTGTCTATCTCGTTGTCGAACTTACCTATCTGGATGAGGGCTGGCGGGCCGACTATGGGCGCGCGGTGCCGCCGATGGTGGCGGCTGCAGGAGGGCGCTATCTGGCGGCCGGCGCGCCGGACGTGCTGGAGGGGGAGGGGGCAGTGCCGGATCGGGTCGTGATCTTCGACTTCCCCTCGGCCCAGGCGCTCAAGGGCTTTCTCGCCAGTCCGGAATATCAGCCTTATGCGCAAAGCCGGCAGGCGGGTGCGACGACGCGCATGTACCTGATCGACGCGCTTTAGCGTTAGCGCGTCGAGGGGAAGATGGCGCTGCGCTTTTCAAGGAAAGCGCGCACGCCCTCATCGAAATCAGGATCGCCAACGCAGGCGACGATACCATCGGTTTCCGCGTCCAATATCTGCGCCAGCGACTGTTTGGGCGCGTCATTGACCAGCTTCTTGGCGCGGGTGATCGCCAGTTGCGGTGCGCGGGCGAGACGGGTCGCCATCTTCATCGCTTCTTCCTCCAGCGCATCCGCCGCGACGATCCGATGCAACATGCCCAGCCGTAATGCCTCCTGCGCGTCGACCTTGGCCGCCGTCAGCAGCAGCATGCGCGCCATGCGTGTGCCGACCACCTGCGGCAGAACGGCGGTGACGCCGCCATCGGGCGATAGGCCGACCTTCTGGTGCGCGAAGACGAAGGTCGCGCTGTCGTCACCGATCGCATAGTCGGCGACCAGCGGGTAGAAGAGGCCCGCGCCAGCCGCTGCGCCGCGCACCGACGTCACGATCGGCCGGTCGAAGGCGGCGATCGCCTCCACCAAACCGCGCGCCAGCGGCAGGCGACGGGCAAAATCGGCCTGCCGTGTCGCCACGTCCTGCTCGATCGACTGGGCGAAGCCAGCGACATCGCCGCCGGCGGAAAAAATCTTGCCTTCACCGCGCACCCACATGCAGCGCACTGACGGATCGGCTTGCGCGGCGTGGAACAACTGGGTCAGACCGGGCACGGCCGTCTTGGGAATTGCGTTGCCAAATTGCGGCCGGTTGAAGGACAGGCGCAGTACGCCGTCGGTCAATTCGACCAGATAGCTGTCATCTTCTGCTGAAGCGATCATGCAGATGCCCTTGAAAGGGAGGGGCCGCCACCACGGCGACCCCATGATGGTCAGGCGAGCGCTGCCTTGATGGCGGCGGCGATCGTGTCCGGCTGGGGCGCGAAGGCGGTTTCCAGCGGCTTGGAGAAAGGCACCGAGCTGAAGGCCGCGCCGACCCGCTCGACCGGACGCTTGAGCGTGCCCCAAAGCTCTTCGGTGATGACCGACGCGATTTCCGCGCCGATGCCGAACTGCTTCACGGCTTCATGGACGACCACCGCCCGCCCGGTCTTGCGCACCGACGCGAGCACCGTTTCCTTGTCCCATGGCGAAATGGTGCGCAGGTCGATCACCTCCACCGACACGCCTTCGCCGGACAGCTTTTCCGCCACGGCCAGGCTGTGCGTCACCATCAGCGAATGGGCGATGACGGTGACGTCGCTACCTTCGCGCGCGATCCGTGCCTTGCCGATCGGGATGATCTGCTTCGTCACCGGCGCAGGCGTCCAGTAGCTGGGCAGGTTTTCGATGAACAGCACCGGATCGGGATCATCGATCGCCGCCCGCATCAGGCCATAGGCATCGTCCGGGTTGGACGGGGCGACCACCTTGATGCCGGGGGCATGGGCGAACCAGGCCTCCCAATAGTCGCTATGCTGGCCGCCGGTGGAGAAGCCCGCGCCGGTCATGGTGCGGATCACCATCGGCACGCCGGTCTGCCCGCCCGACATGAAGCGCAGCTTGGCGGCATGGTTGATGATCATGTCCATCGCCACGGTGACGAAGTTCATCAGCATGATTTCGGCGACGGGCTTGTAACCGCCGACTGCCGCGCCAATGGCTGCGCCGATGATCGCCTGCTCCGAAATCGGCGTCGATTTGACGCGATCTTCGCCGAATTTGGTGGACAGGCCCTTGGTCACGCCCATGACGCCGCCTTCCTGCGGGTCGGCGACTTCCTCGCCCAGCACGAGTACCTTGGCGTCGGCCTCCATCGCATCATGCAGCGCCAGGTTGATGGCTTCGACGGCGGTCATTTTCCTGACCTGATTGTCGGCCGGGGCGGTTGTGGTGGTGGTATCGGTCATGACGATCCTCTCACGCAATTTCTTCGGCGAACACGTCGCGCTTCAGTTCGGCGACATCCGGGAATGGCGCGTCATAGGCAGCAGCCAGCGCGACATCGATGCGGGCGTCGATATCCGCTTCGATAGCGGCCAGTTCGTCCTCGTTCGCAATCCCGTCTGCGATCAGGCGCGCGCGCAGGATCGGCATCGGATCATCCTTCTGCGCCTGGGCATAAAGGCCCTTGTCCATATAATGGCCGGCTTCACCCAGCAGATGGCCGTTGAAGCGGAAGGTCATCGCCTCGATCAGGGTCGGGCCTTCGCCGGCGCGGGCGCGGTCGATCGCGACCTTGGCCGCGCCATACATTTCATCGGGATCATTGCCGTTCACCGTAACGCCCGGCATGCCATAGCCCGCCGCCCGATCCGAAATCTTGTCGATCGCGCGGGAATAGGCGACGCTGGTATGTTCGGCGTAGAGATTATTCTGGCACACGAAGATGACCGGCAGCTTCCACACCGCCGCCATGTTGAGCGATTCATGGAAAGCGCCGATATTGGCCGCGCCATCGCCGAAATTGGCGATGGACACGCGATTCTTGCCATCCAGCTTCGCCGCCCAGCCAAGGCCGGTGGCGATCGGCATGGACGATCCGACGATGCCGGTCGTTACCATCATCCCCTTGTCCGGGCAGGTCAGGTGCATCGGGCCGCCCTTGCCCTTGCAGGTGCCGGTGACCCGCCCGGCCAGTTCGGCCCATAGCTCGTCCAGCGGGAAACCCTTGGCCAGCATATCGTGGATGCCGCGATAGATGGTGCAGATATAATCATCGTCGGTCAGGCTGACGGAAATGGCCGACGGGATGATTTCCTGCCCGCGCGGGCTGTAATAGGGCATGACCAGCTTGCCGGCCATCATCTGCTTGATGATGCGCTCGTCGTTAAGCTTGATCAGCGCCGCCTTCTTGTAAATTTCCAGCAAGGTTGCCGGATCGGGCTTGGGATAGTTGGACATAACCTCTCCTGATTATGGCTCAGTAGGATTTGGGCAGGTCGAGCACTTTTTCGGCGATGAAGCTCAGGATCATCTGCTCCGTGATGGGCGCGATGCGCAACAGGATCGATTCCCGGAACAGGCGTTCGACCTGATATTCGGTGGAATAGCCCATGCCGCCATGGGTCATGACTGCGCGGGTGCAGGCGTCGAACGCGGCCCGTCCGCCCAGAAACTTGCCGGCATTGGCTTCCGCGCCGCAGGGCTTGCCCTGATCATAGAGATTGGCCGCGCGCATGATCATCCAATAAGCGGATTCAAGATAGGTCCAGTTTTCCGCCAAAGGATGTTGAATGCCCTGATTTTCGCCGATCAGCTTGCCGAACACCTTGCGTTCGGCCGCATAGCGGGACGCGCGCGCCAGTGCGCCGCGACCAAGGCCCACTGCTTCGATGCCGACCAGTATGCGCTCGGGGTTCAGGCTGTGCAGGATATAATGGAAACCCTTGCCTTCCTCGCCGATGCGGTCCTCATCCGGGATGAAATAATCGTCTATGAAGGTGGCGTTGGAATCGACGGCGTTGCGGCCCATTTTGGGAATACGGCGCACCTCGATCTGGCTCTTGTCCAGATCGGTGTAGAACAAAGTCATGCCGTCGGTGGGCTTCTTGCACTGATCCTTGGGCGTGGTGCGGGTTAGCAGCAAGATCTTGTTCGCGACCTGACCCGACGATGTCCAGATCTTGCGGCCGGTGACGCGATAGCCGCCCGGCACCTTGGTCGCGAAGGTCGTGATGCTGGTGGTGTCGAGGCCCGCGTCCGGCTCGGTTACGCCGAAGCAAGCGCGATCCGAGCCGTCGATCAGCGGCTTGAGCATTCGCTCCTTCTGTTCGGGCGTGCCGTTTACCACCACCGCATGGGGGCCGAAGATATTGAGGTGCAGCGTACTGGCGGCGGAATAGCCGCCCGCGCTGCACGCCACTTCATGCATCATGATCGCCGCTTCGGTGACGCCCAGATTGGCGCCGCCAAATTCCTCCGGCATGGTGATGCCCAGCCAGCCAGCATCGGCCATGGCGCGGTGAAATTCGAACGGGAAGATCTTTTCCTGATCGCAGCGCGACCAATATTCGTCATCGAACTGGTCGCACACCTTCCGCACATTCTCACGGATGGTTTCATGATCTTCCGAAAGGCAAATATCCACTCGATCTCTCCTGCGAGGTCCGGTTCAGTCGGCCGGCTCTCAATTCGTATGCATTATTACTATATGCATCATTTCCAGAGTCAAGGGCGAGCAAAGGCGTGACGTGCAATTCAGTGCGGTGTCAGCCCGCCATCGACGAAGAGTTCCGCGCCAGTGACATAGGAGGCCGCATCCGATGCCAGGAAGGCGACGACCGCGCCAACTTCCCGCGCTTCGCCCATGCGACCCATGGGGATGGCGGCGCGCAGGGCCTGCACTTCCGGCAAATCGGCCTTGGCGTCGCTGCCCAGCAGCATGTCGGTCGCATGCGGGCCGGGATGCACAGAATTAACCCGGATGTTCGCGCCACTCTGCGCCAAATGAATGGCGGCCGATTTGGTCATGTTCGCCACCGCCGCCTTGGTCGCGGCATAGGATGTGGTGATGGCGCTCACCCTGCGGGTGGAGTTAGAGGATATGTTGACGATCGCTCCGCCGCCGCTGGCCTTCATTGTCGGGATCGCTGCCTGCATGCCGCGAAAGGCGCCGAGCAGGTTGATGTCGAGGATCGTCTGGAAATCCGCGACTGTAAGATCTTCCACGGTGGCCGCCGTCGCAATGCCAGCATTGTTGACGAGAATATGCAGCCCGCCAAAGGCCTGAACCGTGGCGTCGACCGCTGCTGCCCATGCGGTTTCGTCGCGTACATCGAGTTGGACGAACTGCGCGGCGTGGCCGGCAGCGCGCAACTCCGCAGCGGTTTCCTCGCCGCGATCGACCAGCAGGTCGCCTATCATCACTTGACCGCCCGCCTCGCAGATCGCCCAGGCGCTCGCCGCGCCAAGGCCGCGCGCTGCGCCGGAAATGAGGGCAGCCTTCCCCGTCAGACTGGGGCTGTTGGTGCGTTGCATATCCTCTCCTTGATCCGGCGTTCGCTCGATTTTCTTTGCCGAAATGAAATGCTAGCATATGGTATGAATGATAACCAGTGGTGATGACCGCATTTCAGGAGAGAGACTATGGCGCGCAAACCCGTGGGCCGGCTGAACCAGATCGCCTATATGGTGCCCGATCTTGACGCCGCGATCGACTGGTGGACGCAGGTGATGGGCGTCGGCCCCTTCTTCGTTTTCCCCGGCTTTGACATGGTCCGGTCCGACTATCGCGGTACGGATCAAAAAGTGGAGTTCGGTGCGGCGGTCAGCTTTTCCGGCGATCTGATGGTCGAACTGATCGAACCGCGCGGCCCCTCCATCTTTCAGGAATTTCTCGATGCCGGTCGGCTGGGCGTCCATCATCTGTGCGCTTTTGCCGATGATATGGCGGCGACGCAGGCATGGGTCGAGAGTGTTGGCGGGAAGCGCTTGCAGGGGGCGGCCTTCGGCGACGGGTCGCAAATCGCCTATTTCGCGATGACGGAAGATGAAACGATCATCCTGGAGGTCGGCGTGCTGCAACCGGAGGTGATCGGCCTGTTCGATGCGATCCGGGCGGCAGCGGTGAACTGGGATGGGGAAAGCCGTTTGTTCGATCCCACAGCCACATAAGAGGGGTGACAGGCAATATAATATGCATTAGTATGATATGCATATAATCATATATCGGAGAGGCGCGCTGACGTGAGCAATGCACAATATCTCTGGAGCGCGGCCATGGGCTTGCGGACTCAGGTCCGGCCCAAGGTGGAGGACAGCGCCGCGTTGGGTGCGCTCGACAATGGCATTCGCATCCTGACAGCCGTCGCCAACGCACTGGAGCCGGCGGCGGGGCAAATTCCGGCGCATTTCTCCGCCTTTCCGACGGCGGATACCGATCGGCAGGGCGGCCCGGCGGAAAATGCCGCCGCCTATCGCGATACGGGCGCGGCGATAGCGGACGCAGCGGGAAGGCTGTCGACCGGTGCCTCCCTGTCGGGCCTTGGCAATGCGATCCGCTGGGAGAAAACGCTGCTCGACAGCGCGATTGCGCGGATGGATGCCGTCGAACGGGCGCTGCCTCCTGCGGTCGAGGCGGATGATCAGGCGATCGATCCGGCGCGCTTGCAAGCCTATCTTCGGCGGCAACCGGGTTGTGAGGAAGCGGTGCTTTCCGCCTTCCGCCTGATCGTGGGCGGCCGATCGCGTCAAACAGCGATCTTCTCGGTTTCAAGCGCCGACGCCTTGCCTGCCCATATGGTTATTCAGCGTGGCATTCCCGGACAGGCGGGTAGTGCCGCTTTCCTGAGCGAGATCGCGCAATATCGGCTGCTGACGCAACTGTATGCCGCTGGCATGCGCGTTCCCCGCCCGGTGCTGGTGGAGGAAGATGCGGCGTGGCTGGACGCGCCCTTCCTGCTGGTCGAGCGGGTCGATGGCGCGCCGGTGCAGCCCGATTACTGGCTGCCAGCGGAGAGCGAAAAGATCGTTCTCGGGCTCGCACGGGAAATGGCACTGCTGCACAGCCAGCCGGTGGAAAGTGTGGGCGACGGACTTCGGCAGGCACGGGATCGCTATGATATTGATGGCTGGCGCGCCGAACTGGAGCAACTGGCGGCGCAGTGGGAGGGGGCGGCCCATTGGCCGTCCGTCACCATGTCGGCGGTCATCGCCTGGCTGCGCGAGAATGTCGACTGTCTCGATGATCGACGCGCCATCGTTCACAACGACATGGTGTTCCACAATATATTGGCGGACGGAGATCAGATCACGGCGGTACTGGACTGGGAGCAGGCGGCGATCGGCCATCCCGGCGAGGATCTGGGTTATTGCTATCCCGTGGTTATCGCCGTCACCGACTGGAGTCGGTTCATGGACGCCTATCGTGCGGCCGGCGGGGCGGATATTCCGCAGCGCCAGATCGACTATTTCGCCCTGCGCGCGGGGCTTCGCCTGATGCATCTGGTCATGCATGGCGGCCGCGACTCCTTCGAAAAGGGGCTGAGCGACGATATATTGGTCGCCAGCGCCGGGGCGCATTTCACCCAGAGGCTGTTGCACCGTATCGCCGTGATCCTCGCTTCGGTGCTGGAGCGTGACGCATGAGCGAGGCCATTCACCCCTTCACTCTGGCGATCGACGAGGATGTGCTGGATGACCTGCGCGATCGCATCGACCGGACGCGCTGGCCGGAACGCGAAACTGTCGCCGACTGGAGTCAGGGCGTGCCGACCGATCGGCTGCGCGCGCTGGTCGACCATTGGCGCCATGGCTATGACTGGCGCCGGTGCGAGGCGATGCTGAATGGCTTTGGCCAGTATAAGACGCGGATCGACGGCCTCGACATCCATTTTCTGCATATCCGTTCGCCCAATCCCGATGCGATGCCCCTGCTGCTGACCCATGGCTGGCCAGGATCCGTGATTGAATTTCACAAGGTGATCGGACCGTTGAGCGACCCGGCGGCGCATGGCGGTGATCCGGCCGATGCGTTCCACCTGATCGTCCCGTCGCTGCCGGGCTATGGTTTTTCCGATAAGCCGGCGGAATCGGGATGGGGGGTGGAGCGGATCGCACGCGCCTGGGCTGAATTGATGCGGCGGCTGGGCTATAATCACTATGTCGCGCAGGGCGGCGACTGGGGATCGGCAGTGACAGTGTCGCTGGGGGTTCAGGCGCCGCCGGGCCTTGCCGGCGTACATTTCAACATGCTGTCGATCCGGCCGGAGCATGTGTCAGAGCATCCTGATGCGCAGGAACAGGCGGCGATCGATGCGCTCGATTATTTCGGCAATGTCGAGTCCGCTTATGCCCGGCTTCAGGCGACGCGCCCGCAGACGATCGGCTATGCGCTGGCAGATTCCCCGGTGGCGCAGGCGGCCTGGATTTACGAGAAGCTGCGCGGGTGGAGCGATTGCAACGGCGAGCCGGAGACGATCTTCACCCAGGACGAGATGCTCGACAATATCATGCTCTACTGGCTGCCCGCTAATGGCGCGTCATCGGCCCGCCTCTATTGGGAAAGCATGGGCAGTTTCCGGCCGACGAAGATCGACCTGCCGCTGGGTTACAGCCAGTTCCCGCGCGAGATCATGGCGCCGCCGCGCCATTGGGCGGAACAGGTTTTCAGCAATATCATCCACTGGAATACATTGGATCGGGGCGGTCATTTCGCCGCTTTCGAACAGCCGGATCTGTTCATAGGGGAGGTGCGGGATTGCTTCCGCACCTTGCGGTAACGGCGTGCTTATATCTGCTCAAATTCTTATCATATGGGCCATTATGATAAGCATGCGTGAATATTATGCGTGCATGGCGCGCTGGCTTGCGTCATGATGGCCGTGGCGCTGCGCTCATGCGCGTCCAGATGAAGTTGCAAAGATGAAACATGGGGATCAGGCCGCCCTGGCGGTGGCGCAATCGGAACAACAGGCGGGGGCACAGCCCTTCACCTTCGGCTATCTGGTGCATGACGTGTCGCGCGTGCGGCGTGTGGTCATGGACATGGCCATGCGCCCCTATGACATCACCCGATCACAATGGTCGGTGCTGACGACGCTGGCGCGCGGCGGCAATGACGGCATGATGCAGGTCGACCTGGCCCGACTGATGGAAGTGGGCAAGGTGACGGTAGGCGGTCTGATCGACCGGCTGGAAGCGTCCGGCCATGTCGAACGGCGCCCCGATGCGACCGATCGACGGGTGAAGCGGGTCTTCATCACCGAAAAGGGCCATGGCGTCGTGAAACTGATGGTGGAGATCGCATCGACCATGAATCAGCGCATCCTGGCTGGACTGTCCCCTGAAGAAGTGGCGATGTGCGAGCAGGTGCTGGGCCGCGTGAAGAAGAATTTGAAGACCATATTGGCCGAAAATGGCGGTGTGAACGGATCGGGTGACATCCTTGCCGAGGGGCTGGACGACTAGACGACGTGGACACATTCCCATCGCTGTAATTGGCGATAATGTGAGAAAAGAACCACAAAATGCGTGTGGAATTGTCACCTTATGTCGCTTTTGCAGGTCCGCTGGAAGTGATGGGCAGCGCGTCTGCTAACAATCGAAAGAGCCGATCGCAGGTTAGGTGCGGTCGGCCCTGTAGGACAGAAAATTACCATAGCAGGCAGGCATTGAGAGGCAGCGCGTGACGCGCGAATATGTCCAGATGGCCTGACGCGCATAAGAAGGGATGCCCGAATGTTTTTCATTGTCCTTGCCCCTGACAAGCCGGGCATGCTGGAACAGCGGCTGGCGCACCGGCCGGCGCATGTCGATTATTGGGTCAGGCAGGGCGATGCGCTGAAGGTCGCTGGCGCGATGCTGGAATCCGATGCGTCGGACGCTGCGCCGATCGGCAGTTCCTTCCTGATCGAGGCCGAGGATGAAGCGGCAGTACGTGCGTTGATCGCCGCCGATCCCTTCACGATCGAGGGGATTTTCGGCGACGATGTGACGGTGCAACCGGTGCGGCCGGCGCTGGGCGTGTGGCGGCCCGCCTGATCGAGGCGGGCTTTTCGCCTCAATCCTCGCCTATATAGACCAGCATCTTGCCGGCATTGGTGCCGGCGAACAGCGCCTCCAGCGTCGGCAGGATGCGCTCCAGACCGTTCTCGACGCTTTCGTCATGCTTCAACTGGCCAGCCAGCAGCATGTCGGTCAGACGCTCGATCGCGGCGGGGAAGCGATCCACATGGTCGAATATGACGAAGCCTGTCCAGGTCAGCGCCCGCATCAATATTTCGCGTTCGTTGCGCAGGCCCGTGGGCGCAGGGTTCCAACTGGAGGTCGCCGCGGTGCCGCACTGGACGATCCGGCCGAAGCGGGTCATGGCGCGGATCGTGCTGTCCAATATCGCGCCGCCCGTATTGTCGAAATAGGTGTCGAAACCCTGCGGGCGCGCGGCGGCCAGCGTTTCGGACAGGTCGCCGACCTTGTAATTATAGGCGGCGTGATAGCCATAATCAGCGATGCAGCGCGCGATCTTGTCCTCACTGCCTGTCAGGCCCACGACATGAGCGCCAGCTTGTCGTGCGATCTGACCGACGACGCTGCCGACGGTGCCGGCGGCGGTCGACACGAGGACAGACTGGCCTTCGCGGGGCGGCGCAATGTCGTGCAAGGCCAACCAAGCCGTCACCCCGGGCATGCCCAGCACCCCGGCATAGGCGGGCAATGGCGCGCGCGGGTCCGCAATATGCGACAGCAGGTCGGCACGGGTGGCGGTGGCATAATCCTGCCATCCGAAAAATCCGTAGACGATGTCCCCTGTCCGGATGCCGGGATCGCGGCTGTCGATCACGACACCGATGGCCAGCGACCGCATGGGCGCGTCGATCGGCGTCAGCGCCGGATTGGCGGCCCAGCCGCGCTGGACCGGGTCAGCCGACAGATAGAGATTGCGGACGAGGAAGCTGCCCGCCTCTGGCGAAGCGATCGGCGCTTCGCGTAGCGCGAAGTCGGCGGGACGGGGCGTGCCCTGTGGCCGCTGCGCCAGCACCATCTGACGGTTGGTCTGGGGCGTCGTGAAATTGGGCATGGCGGTCCGCAAGGAAGACTCCTGTACTGGCATTGGGGTGACTAGCGCCGGCCCGGCGCATCGGCCGGATCGTCACTGAGATAACGGTCGAGCGTCTGGTGCAGATGCCGGATGCGCACTTCCTGATAGGCGGAATAGAGGATGTCGGCGTCGCCGCCGTCGCGCAGCCCCTGCTGGCACATGCGCAGGCCTGTCACATCCTGATCATAGATTTCACCCAGCCAGGGCGGCAATATGCCGGCGCCCGCGAAACTGTCCGCCTCGGCCAGATCGACCAGATCTACTTCGGGAATATAGCCATCCGCCAGTTTGGGTTTGAAGATCATGAATTCGAACGTCGCCCGGTTCGGATCGCCCCGTACCGGCAGGAAGCGGTAGACATAGGGATAGCCGAGCGAGCGGAAGAGGATGATATTGGGGAAGAGGGAATATTGGATGGCGTCGGCCGCCTCCGCGTCCGACAGGGTCGAATAATCCACGCCGTCCGCCGCGCTCATGGCCGCGCGCATGCCGGCGGCCATATAATGGCGCGCTTTCGTGCCGGCCTCCAGTTCGGGCACCTGCGCACCGACGAAGACGGCGGAGAGGGCGGCATCCAGTATCTGCTGTTCCGACAATTGAACGGGCAGCTGGTCGCTCATCACCCCGGTCGGTTCCAGAAAGCGGCTGACATGGGGATCGTCCGGCCAGACGTCATATTGGGTGCTGGCATCGCCGCCGAAGGGCAGGGCCTGTGCATGGATGCCGGCCAAATGGTAGGATTCGACGAACCCCTCGATGCAGGTCTTCCAGTTGGCGTCGATCGTCTTGCGCATGACCGTCGCCAGATAGCGGTCGCCATAGGACCAGTCGGCGAAATGAGAGGGCAGATGGCCCAGATAGTCCTTCAGCGGCGGGGCTGCGAGATCGCGGTTGATGAATATGAAGCCTTGCCAGCGTTCGACCCGCGCTTCGGGCAGGTTCATGGCGTCATCCTGCATGTCCGGGAAATCCCAGCGCGCGGGGACGTGCGCCAGTTTTCCGTCGAGATTCCATGTGAAGCCATGGAAGGGACAGGTGAGTTTGCGCACGCTGCTGTCTTCGGCGCACAGTCGCATGCCCCGGTGCAGGCAGCTATTATAGAAGGCCCTGATGTCGTCCGGGCCGCTACGCATGATGATCAGCGATGCGCCGGGGCTTTCGTAGAGCACATAGTCGCCGACCTCGGGAATCTGCTCCTCCCGGCAGGCGAATTGCCAGACGCGGGGCCATAGCCGTTCCATTTCGAGCGCGGCAAAATCGGCGCTGCGATACTGGTTGCGCGGTACACGCGCGACCGGAATGTCGACTTCGGAATATTCGCGCAAAACGGGGGGCGCCGCGACCGGATCGTCAGCGATCACCTGTTGGAACAGGGGGGCTGGACTGTCCCGATAGTCGGGCGCGAACTGGCTCTGCTGGCCCATTTCTCTCTCCTGACATGCCGATGGGGCGCTGCGCCTTCATGGGCGGTCTTATGTCACCGCAGGATAGATCGAAGCGTCGCCAAGTCAATATAGTATGCTAGAATATCATATGAAGGCTGGCTTTATCGAAAAATGATTGCTAGCGTATTATGTGATTGCAAACAATATGAAGCCAGATGGCGCTGTGGGAGATGATGGGGATGGACCTGGGCAAGATTGAAACCATGGCGATCGATCCGATCGTCCAGCCTTATGACAAGCGCGACACGATCATTTTCGCGCTTGGCCTGGGTTATGGCGCCGATCCACTCGATGAAGACGAGCTGCCGTTCGTCTATGAAAAGGATCTTCGCTGCCTGCCGGCCTATGCCAATATCCTGTGTCATCCCGGTTTCTGGGCGCAAGACCCGCAATTCGGCATCGAATGGGTCAAGATTTTGCACGCCGAACAGGATCTGGTCATTCACGGCCCGTTGCCGGCCGTTGGCGCGGTGCGCGGCGAATATCGCGTTGCCGGGGTTGAGGACAAGGGCGAGGGGCGCGGCGCGCTGCTCCATCAGGTCAAGCAACTTTATGATGACGCGGATGGGACGCATCTGGCAACCGTGCGCTCTACCCTGTTCCTGCGCGGCAATGGGGGCGAAGGCGGCTTTGGTGACGCGATGCCGGTGGCTGCACCGGTACCGGATCGCGCGCCCGACCGGGTCGTGGAGATCGCGACATTGCCCCGACAGGCCCTGATCTATCGATTGAGCGGTGACTGGAACCCGCTCCATGCCGATCCGGCGATCGCTCGCAAGGCTGGGTTCGATAAGCCGATCCTGCATGGGCTGTGCACCAAGGGGCTGGCCAATCGGGCGATCCTGTCCACCTATTGCGACAATGATGTTGCCCGCTTCAAATCCATGTTCGTGCGCTTCAGCAAGCCTGTGATGCCCGGCGAGACGATTCGCATCGAGTTTTTCGAGGAAGGCGAAGGGCAATTGCGCTTCCGCGCGATCGCTGTGGAACGCGACATCGTGGTGCTCGACCGTTGCTCTGCCACGGTGGCGTAAAGCAGGGATGCCGACGATGCGCTGTCTGATCCTTTATTATTCGATGACCGGGCAGGCGGAGAAGGCCGCCATGCAGGCGGCACGGGCGGCCGTCGAGGTCGGGTGGGATGCGACATTGTGCCGCATCGGCATGAGCGATCCGGCGGATGCACTGGCGCGCCCGATGAACATTGCCGCGTCGAAGAAATGGACGCAGGGCGCGCAGAAGGGGATGACGGTGCCGATTGCCTTCGACCCGCCCGATGCCGTCGATGTGCGCTATGATGCCGTCCTGTTGTTCAGCAATACCTGGGGCGATAACCCATCCGTGCCGATTCGATCCTTTCTGGAAAGCGATCGGGCGAAGGCGTTGTTCGCCGGGACGCCGGTCGGCGTCTATATCGTCTGCCGGCGGCTGTGGCAGAATAACCTGCGGATCGTGCGGGAACTGGTGGAGCAGGCTGGCGGTCATGTGCTGTCGGGGGAGGCGTTCATGCATCCGGGCGGACAATGGGGCAGCCTGATCCAGACCATCACCTATTTATATCGCACCGATACCGGCCGGACGCATTTTCTGGGGTTTCCCTTGCCGCGTTATGGCCTGTCGGATGAGGCTATGGCACGCATTCCCGGCTTCACCGGCGCATTGCTGGCAGCGGCCGTTACCAATCAGAAAGGCAAGGCATGACGGATCTGGAACTGGAGCGGGTCGTTCCGCTGACGGGCGGGCATAATTTCCGCGATCTGGGGGGGTATTCGACCAAAGACGGGCGCAGCGTCGCGCGCGGGCTGGTCTATCGTTCTGGCACGATGGCGGAATTGAGCGATGAAGATCATGCCATGCTCGACGCGATCGGGCTGAAGGTCATCTGCGATTTCCGATCTTCGCAGGAGCGCGACCGGCGGCCATCGCGACTGCCGGCCATGGCCAGCTACGAGATATGGGCGCGCGATCATCAGACCAGTGCGGGCGACGTCACCATAGCGCTGCAAAGGCCGGGGGCGACGGCCGATACTGCGCGTGCCTATATATTGGAGGCGTATCGCGATCTGGCCTATGAGCAGGCGCCCTCCTATCGCGAACTGTTCCTGCGGATCGCGCAGGGGCCGTTGCCGCTGGTCTTTCATTGTGCGGCGGGGAAGGACCGTACCGGTATAGCGGCCGCGCTTTTGCTCGACCTGCTGGGCGTGGCGCGGGAAGTGATTGCGCAGGATTATGCGTTGACCGATCGCTTCTTCGCGCGGGGTTGCGAACTGGTGGCGAAAGACCCGTTTGGCGCGAAGCTGAAGGGGATCGATCCGGCCGTTTGGGAACCGATCATGCGGGCTGACCCCAGCTATCTGGCGGCGATGTTCGAAACGGTGGAGCAGCGCCATGGATCGGCGCAGGGTTTCCTGCGCGAAGAACTGGGGCTGGGCGATGATATTCTGGAGGCCATTCGTGCCCGCTTGCTGGAGTGACCGGGCCGGTTGGCGCCTTCTGATTTTATGAGGCCTGCTCCATGAAATGCCTGCGGATCATGGCCCGCTGGACCTTGCCCGATGCGGTGCGGGGCAGCGGAACACCCGTCTCGATCCGGCGCGGTATCTTGTAGGCGGCCAGCGATTTGCGGGCGAAGGCGATGACTTCTTCGGCATCCACGTCATGGCCGGGCCGCAATTCCAGCGCGGCGGTGACGCCCTCGCCCCATTTGGGATGGGGAAGGCCGAATACGGCACAATCCAATATGGCGGGATGATCGCGCAGCACCGATTCCACTTCGGCAGGATAGACATTCTCGCCGCCCGATACGATCATGTCCTTGATCCGGTCGGTCAGGAACAGATAGCCATTATCGTCCAGCTTGCCGCCATCGCCCGATCGATACCAGCCGTCGATCAGCGCATCGGCCGTCGCTTCGGGCTTGTTCCAATATTCCATCAGCAGGCTGGGCCCCTTGACCCAGATCTCACCCGGCATGTTGGTCGGCAGTAATTGTGCGTCCGGCCCGCGAATGGCGATGCTGAAGCCCGGGAGCGGGCGTCCGACCGATCGCAGCAGATGGGGATTGCTGGCATCATGTTCGTCCGGCCCCAGGATCGCCATGGTGCCCGTCACTTCGGTCATGCCATAATATTGCAGGAAGCGGCAGCCGATCCGGTCGACCGATCGTTCCAGCAGGGCTGGGTCCATGGATGCTGCGCCATAATGGATGCCGCGCAATGTCGGGACGCGAACACCACGCGTGTCCATTTCGCCGATCAGCGCCCTGACAAGGGTCGGGACGATGAAGGTGCGGGTGATGCCGTGCGCCAGGCAGTTGTCCAGAATGACAGCGGGACTGGTATCGGCGATGACATGGGCGGTCGCCCCCCGCACCAGCGCGGTGCAGACCCAGGACATGCCGCCGATATGGAAGGATGGCAAAGGCGACAGCAGGATTTCGTCATCGCCCCAGTCGGCGAAGAAGCCGGAGATATTTTCGATATGCCGGGCGCTGCCGAAAGCATATTGCGACGTGACCACGCCCTTGGGCCGGCCGGTGGTGCCGCTGGTATAGAGTTGCAGGCACGGGGCATGCGGGTCGAGCGGGATGCGCTCTGCGGGTGATGCGGCATGGATGCGGGCGCGCAGGCCATCTGGGCCTTCCTGATCGACAACCAGCACGGGCAAGCCTTGGGAATTGGCTTCCCCGATCAGGTTCAGAAAGGCGCTGTCCGCGATGATGAGCGACACGGCCGAATCATCGATGACGTAGCGGGTTTCGGGTGCGGTATTGCGCCAGTTTACGGGCACCATCACCGCGCCCGCCCGGATCGCCGCGATCAGCAGGACGAAGAACAGGTCGCTATTCTTGCCCATATAGGCAAGCCGGCCGCCTCGCCCTATCCCATAGCCGGATAGCAAGGTCAAGGCGGCATTCACACCGCGATCAAGCTGCGCATAGGTCCATTGATGCGGGCCGAAGATCAGGGCCGGTTTGTCCGGCGTGATCGCCGCATAAATATTGGGATATTCCGACGGCAGGATCATGCCGCTATCGTCCAGCGTCGGCCCCTCGGCAAAGGCATAGCCTGCTGCAACACCGGCATGCGGGACGGCAATGTCAGAAAGCGACATTGTCTCCCCCCTTCGTCTGCATCATCTCCCGTGCTTCGGCAGGCGTCGCGACGCTGAGGCTCAGTTCCTCCAGAACCCGGCGAATCTTGGCCACCTGTACGGCATTGGATGTCGCCATCACCCCTTTGCCCGCATAGAGGCTGTCTTCCAGCCCGACGCGAACCGAACCGCCGAGCAGAGCCGAAAGGGTGACGAGGCGCATCTGATGCTTACCCGCCGCGAGCGCGGAGAAGATATAATCCTCGCCGAACAACCGGTCTGCGGTCGATTTCATGTGCATCACATTTTCCGGGTCCGGGCCGAGGCCGCCCAATATGCCGAACACACCCTGAATGAAGAAGGGCGGCTTCACCATCCCGCGATCGACGAAATGCGCCAGATTGTAGAGATGCCCGACATCATAGCATTCGAATTCGTAGCGGGTGCCCTGATCCGATAATTCGGTCATGGCCCGTTCGATCTGGGCGAAGGTGTTGGACAGGATGAAGTCCTGCGTCATGTCCAGATAGGGCTTTTCCCAGTCATGCTGCCAGTTGTCGATCTTTGCCCCGGCGCCGGAAATGTTGAAATTCACCGACCCCATATTCATCGAACAGACTTCGGGCTTGAATGTCTTGGTGGGTGCCAGCCGGTCGTCCAGGCTCATGCCCAGACCGCCGCCGGTGGTGATGTTCAGGATCGCATCGGTCGATTGTTTGATGCGGGGCAGGAATTGCGCGAACAGGGCCGGGTCCTGCGATGGCTGACCGGTTTCCGGATTGCGGGCGTGCAGATGAAGCATCGCGGCGCCGGCTTCTGCGGCGGCGATGGCATCTGCGGCGATCTGATCCGGCGTGATCGGCAGATGGGGGGACATGCTGGGCGTGTGGATCGAGCCCGTGACGGCGCAGGTGATGATGACCTTGTCGGTACGCTTCATGATCTTGTGCGGCGTCTGACACGCCTCTCCCTATGGTTTCTATGTTCGGGCCGTGGCGCGATCAGATGATTTCGCCCAGAACCGTCCCCACCTCATAGGTTTCGCCGGTCTGCTTCAGGATTTTGAGCGTACCGCTGACCGGAGCTTCAACCTCCTGAGTCGATTTGTCGCTTTCCAGCGCGAACAGCGGTTCGCCAGCCGTCACCGTGCCGCCATCGGCGACCAGCCATTCGGACAGAAGGCCTTCGTTCATCGAAAAACCAAGTTTAGGCAGAATGATTTCGGTAGCCATGAAAACCTCTCTCCAAGTTCGACATTTGCCGATTACCGTATGTATGCGACCCATGAAGTAATCTAGCGTACCGATTGCGTCCAGCGAAATTGCGTCATGACAGGCGCGACGATGCAAATTCGTATGCCGACGTACTATATTGACAGGCGGGCCGGTGTCAGCCACTAAATGCGGCACAAGATCCGATGGAAAGCTGGAGAGGAGCGGGCGGGACCCTGTGTTCGCGCGTCGAACCCCTGTGGCTGACATCGTTCGCCGCTGTTTCGACCAGGAGTTTCGCGATGCCGACGCCGCCGATCAACGATTATCCGTGGGATGGGGCCTTCCCCGACACACCCAACTGGAGCGAGAATTTCCTGCTGGCCGGGGATGACCCCAAGGCAGGCGTGGGTTTCTGGCTGCATCTTGGCCGCTGGCGCAAGGACCTGACCATGTTTCGGGAAACCACCATCGTCCGCTTGCCGGATGGCAGCGTCGTGGGCAATCGCGCGATCGGCAATGGCCGGGCCGTCAAGGACGGACCCGGCGGGCCGCATTATGCCATCCGCATCATCGAACCGGGCCGCAAGCTGACCTATAGCTATGCCGGCGGCGTCCGTAGGGTGCCGGCCCAGTCGATGCGGGACGGACTGGTCCTTGAAGGGCCGCGCACGCCGATGACCTATGAACTGACGTTCGAATCCGATGCCGACATCTGGGATCTGCATAAGGTTGGCGGGTTGCAGGACTTTCTGCCCGCCGGCCATATCGAGCAGATCGGGCGCGTGACCGGATGGTTGCAGGTTGGTGCGGATCGCTTTGATATCGATACGATCGCCAATCGGGACCATAGCCTGGGTCCGCGCGACAATAAGGATCTGCTCAATCACCAATGGCATCAGGGCTATTTTGAGAATGGCATCAGTTTCCTGCTGTTCGATGCGATGACGCGCAGCGACGGCAAGGTCGTGTTCTCCGAAGCCGTAGTCTATGAGGGCGACCGCCTCTATCCGGGCAAGCTGGAAATGGGCTGGCGTTGCGATGACGCTGCGCGCGACGAAGAGCCGATTTCGTTCAGCATCCTCTATGAAAAGGGGCGGCTGGATATCGAGACGGTCGGGTACAGCAGCAACAGCTATTCCTCGCTCACGTCGCCGAACGACCAATATGTGGGCGTGTACAAGTCCGACACGGACGAACCCACGCTTGCCCTGCTGGAACAGTCGGTGAAGTTGCGACTGAATGGGTCGGTGCCCGGTTATGGTTGCTATGAACGCACCGTCAACGGCCGGATCATGCCGGAAGAATGACCCGACGCCTGCCTGCGGAGCGGGTGTGACCCAATATGCTGGAGGAGGATGGGATGATGGAATGGGGCGAGAAGAACTGGTTCATCACCGGAGCCTCCTCCGGCTTTGGCAAGGCGATCGCCGAGGCCATATTGGCACGGGGCGGGCGGGTCATCGCCACCGCGCGCAATCCCGATACGCTGGACGATTTGAAGGTGATCGCGCCCGATCGCGTGCTGGCGGTTCAACTGGATATTCGTGATCCGGTCGGCATGGCGGGGGCGCTGGAGCAGGCGAAGGCGTTTGGCGGTATCGATGTGCTGGTCAACAATGCCGGCTACGGATTTCTGGGCGGTGTCGAGGAAAGTAGCGACGAAGAGATTGCGACCCAGATGGACGTCAATTTCTTTGGGCCGCTTCGCCTGATTCGCGCAGCCCTGCCCGATATGCGGGCGCGGGATTCTGGTTTTATTGTCAACATCTCGTCCATCGCGGGGATTCGATCCTTTGCCGGATCGGCCTTCTACTCGACGTCGAAATTCGCGCTGGAGGCCTTGTCCGAAGCGCTGGCCGGGGAGGTGGATCGCTTCGGCATCGGGGTGATGATCGTCGAACCCGGCTATTTTCGGACGGACTTTTCCGGGCGTTCGCTCATGCATGCATCGAACCCGCATCCCGACTATGATTTTCTCGCCCGGCGCAGGGCGGCTGCATCGGCGGCCAGCGGGACGCAGATCGGCGATCCGCGCAGGGGGGCGCGTGCCATCATCGATGCCATGAATGCGCAGACGCCGCCGACCAGACTGGTGCTGGGCAGCGATGCTTATGCGATCGTCAAGGACGCGCTGGATGCGCGCCATATGGAATTGGAAGACTGGCGGACGCTGAGCGAAAGCACGGACTTCGCCGAGGACTGATCCGTTTCATATTGGGCGTGGCCGGTAGAGCAGGAATAGCAACCCGATCAGGGCGAAGGTGCCGACATGCAGCAGTATCGTCGGTCCATAGCCGCCGAAGCGATCGAACATCGCGCCGGCCAGCGGTCCGGCCCCGAACATGAACGGGATTTGCAGCAGATAGCACAGGCCCATACCCAGACCGACATTGGACGATCCCAGCCAGCTGCCCATAAGCGATCCGAAAAGGGGCAGGATGGCGTTGCAGCACAGGCCGATAGCGAAGGTCAGACCGAGCAGGGATGCCAGATCGCTCCCTGCGACCAGCAAGCCTAGCCAGGCGGGTATTTGGATGAGGCCCAGCAAGGCAAAGGCGCGGCCGCCACCGATGCGATCCGCGATCCAGCCGAACAGGGGCGCGCCGACCACACCGGCAAGGCCGAAGGCGGACAGCAGCAAGGAGGCTGGCGCCAATGCAACGCCCCTGTCCATGGCGAGGGCGACGATATGGGTCACCATCACCAGTCCCGCCGCGCTGAGCAAGGATACCCCCAGCGTCAGGACCAGAAAGGGTGGCGAGCGTAGGATCTGTCCCGCCGCCATGGGCGTGGACTGACCCGTCTCGTTCTCCTGGTCGGGGCTGGCGCCGAGCGCATGCTGACCGATCCGACCCGGATGATCGACAACCAGCCAGATCAGGGGGAGCATGGCGATCAGGACGATACCTTGCCCCAGAAAGGTAGCCCGCAGGCCAAAGCTGGCGAGGATGGCGGCCGCCAGCAATGGCATCAGGCTATTGCCCAACGGCATATTGATAATGCCCAGCGCCTTGCCCCGGTCGCTATCGAACCAGTTGGCGATGATGGCGGTGCAGGGAACCGGACCGGACAGGGCGAAGCCGGGGCCGATCAGCAGCATGTAGATGGTAAGCAGCAAACCGATATGGCTGACCTGTGTCAGCAGGAAGAAACCGAGCGCATTGAGCATCATGCCTGTCAGCATCAGGGTGCGGATCGATACGCGGCGCATCAGTCCGCCCACGAGAGGCGACAGCAGGCCGAGCGCGAGCGTCAGCATGCTGAGGCCGGCAGCGGCAAGAGCGCGACTGGTGGCGAAGCTGGTCTGGATCGCGTCTACCAAGGCGCCATAGACGGCGAAGTTGACACCCAAGGAGCAGTTGAGAATGACGAAGATCAGGGCGACCATGCGCCAGCCCTGAAAGGATTGCCCGCTGCGGGCGCCGGTCGTTGCCATGCTGTGTCTCTCTCCGATAGGCGCGCCGGATATAGTCCGGTCTGGCCGATGAAATGGTCAGGCGATGGTTGCGCGGCGATAGGGGCGCCAGGCGCAGGCATAGAGTATCCAGGCGATCGGCCCGGCGATCAGCGCAATGGTCAGCATGGCCTGCCCCAGTCCCGCGGGTCCTGGAAAGCGCGTCTGCGCCAGCAAGGCGACGAGATAGGCACCGAGGCTGAGGCTGATGATATTGTTGCAGAACTGGACCATCGCCACGAGGCGACCGCGCAAGGCTGGCGGTGCGGTGAGCGGGACCGTGATGGAAGGCAGCGCGTTGATGGCGCTCAGCAGGCTGAAGCCCAGCCCCATGAGCAATGACGCGCCAAGCAGGCTATGTTGGAGGAGCGCAGCGATGAACAGCAGGAGGCCGATCGGTATGACGACCAGCGGAATGCGCATGAGGATGTCACGCCGACCGGAGCGGGCAAGGCGTTGGGACAGGGTCGGGAAGAGAATGGTCAGCACGACGCCGAGTGCCAGTGCGGTGGAGAAGAGATAACCGGCCTGTGCCGGCGCGATATTCTGACTGCGGATGAGGTGGGTCGGATACCAGGCGAGTGCGCCATAGAGCATCGTGCCCAATATGGCGTTGCCGATGAAGAAGCAGCCATAGAAGCGGATGGCATCCGATCGATTGAGGAAGATGCCGAAGCGGGTTTCTGTCGCTTCCGCTGACGTCGCGAGGTCTGTCGAGGCCTGTTCCATCGCCCCGCGCTTTGGTTCGGGGACGGTAAGGATCAGCAAAGGCGCGATCAGGAAGCCGGGCAGGGCGATTAGCACCAATGTCTGACGCCAGGCTGGGAGCGCGCCGATCAGCGGCAGCGTGGTCAGGGCGCCGCTGCGGGCCAGATCGAGCGCGGCGGCGCCGACGACATAGGCCAGCATCACGCCGGTCGTGCCCGCCGCGATGAAGATGGCGCTGGGCGCTGCCCGCCGGTCGCGCGGGAACAGGTCGCCGATCAGCGATATGGCGGCGGGCGCCAGCACCGATTCGCCCACGGCCAGCCCCATCCGCAAAGCGAACAGCATCGCGAAGGAAGATGCATAGCCGGCAAGCAGGGTCGACAGGCTCCACAGGACGATCCCGGCTGCCAGATATCTTGTGCGGTTGCCGCGATCGATCAGCCAGGCGACCGGCAGGCCGATCACCGAGAAAAGGATGGCGAAAGCCGGGCCGATCAGCAGGCCAACCTGAAGGTCACTGATGCCCAGATCCGCCTTCATCGGATCAACCAGCAGGGTCAGGATCAGACGGTCGACATAGGAGATGACGTACAGGGCGGCGAGCAGCAGGACGGCATACCATGGCCTGTTTTGCATATCTTGGTCCTCTCCTGGTCGCCTCATGCTTATCGAGTCAATAAGTTCGCCAGCGAATGATAAATAGCAATACGATAATTGACCTGTAAACATCCATCGCGGATAGTCGGCACAAAGAGGCAATGCCCGGCAGGACGGGCGGAATGAGGTGAGAGGATGGGATTTCCCAAACTGGTCGAGGGCGACCATGTCGGTACGGCCTTTCCGGCCAGCGTCGACGTGCTGCTGGAAGATGCACCGAGGCATCTGACCCGGCTGTTTCGCGCAACGGGCGCGATCGGGCAGGACAATGTGGTGACGGAGATCACCCATTGGCGTGAGTTTTTCGGTGGCGGCATGGGACGCAAGATGGAGATCGATGTGCGCTATGCGCATGCGGCACCGGATTTGCCGACTCGTCTGTTCGCCAAGTTCACGCGGGAATTTGGCGATCCGCTGCGCGAGCTTTTCTCCCCGGTGATGGACCCGGAAGTGCGCTTCGCCATGTTGTCGCGTCGCGCGGACTTTCCGGTGCGGGTGCCATGGTGCCTGTTCGGCGACTATAGCGTGGCGGACAAGACCGGCCTGCTGATCACCGAGCGTGTGCCCTATGGTGCGGAAGGGGTCGAGCCGGCGCTGGAAAAATGCCTAGACTATCGGATTGCCGATCCGCTGCCTTATTATGAGGCGCAGACGCGGGCGATTGCGGCGCTGGCGGCGTTCCATCGATCGGGGCAGTTTGGCGATGCGGTTGAGCGCCAGTTTCCTTTCCAGCCGGATAGCCCGGCGATGGTGAAGGTCATCCCCTTCGATCGGGACGGGCTGGCGGAAAAGCTGACCGCGTTGCGCGCCTTCGCGCGCGAGGCGCCCCAGCTATTGCCCCCGGAACTGACCGATCCCGATTTCCTCGATGCCTTTTGCGCCGATGCCGCCGTCGTGCTGGAAAAGGAGGAGGCGCTTTGGGCTTTCCTACACGGGCAAGCCGATCTGGTGGCGCTGGCCCATTGGAACATGAATCCCGACAATGCCTGGTTCTGGCGGGATCAGGCGGGTGTCCTGCAATCCGGGCAACTGGACTGGGGCGGCGTAGGGCAGGCCAATATCGCCCAATCCTATTTCGGCATGGTCTGTGCGGCGGAAACCGATTTTCTGGACCGGCATGACGCGCATTTGCGTGCGCTGCTGCTGGAACGGCTCGCGGCTTTGCGTGGCCCGACGATCGATGCAGAATTGTTCGACCGGTGCGTGCTGATCGCGACGGCATTGCTGGGCGTCGCGTGGATGTTGGACGCCCCGGCCCTGATCGCAGCGGAAATTGCGGATCATGCGTCGCTGGCCGACCGATATGATCCGCGCATCCGCGATGCCTTCATTCCGCGCGCGCAATTGCATCTGATGACGGTGTTTCTGTGGCTGTGGCGCCGTCATGACATGGGCGCGGCGATCCGGCGCTTTGCGGCGTAACAGGAAAGGAGGGCCATATGCGCGAATTTGAGGGCAAGTCCATATTCATCACGGGCGGGGCGAATGGCATCGGGTTTGCCACGGCCAAGCTCTTTGTCCAGCGCGGCGCGCGGGTTGCCATTGTCGATTTTGACAGGGATGCGGGTGAAAACGCGCTTGCTGAATTGCAGCAGTTGGGTGGCGAGGCGATCTTCCTGCCCGGCGATATCTCCGAAGCGGCCGATGTGCGGCGCGTGGTCGATGCGACGGTGGCGCAATTTGGCGGCCTGGACTGTGCGTTCAACAATGCTGGCATCTGCCACCCCGCCGATGCACTGTGGGACGATGCCGCCTTCGACCGGACCTTCGCCATCAATGTGCGCGGGATGATGCAATGCATCAAGGCGCAGTTACGGCATATGGTGCCGCAGGGGCGCGGGGCGATCGTCAATACGGCGTCGGTCGCGGGACTGGTCGCCTCGGTGGCGCCGTCGCAGCCAGCCTATACCGCCAGCAAACATGCCGTGATCGGGCTGACCAAGAGTGTCGCTCTGCGCCATGCGCGCGACGGGATTCGCGTCAATGCGGTGCTGCCGGGCGTCACCATGACCAATATGGTGCGCGAGGTGATGCAGCAGGGGCCGGAGGTGCGCGCCACGCTGGAAAATCTGGCGCCGATGGGCCGGATGGCGCGTCCGGAAGAAGTGGGAGAGGCCGTCTTGTGGCTTTGTTCCGACCGGGCGAGCTTCGTCACCGCGCATGCGCTGGCCGTCGATGGCGGCGCGCTGGCGCAGTGATGCGCCGCGATCAGCAGTCGACCTCTATCATGTCGCCGTCGATCCGGACCGGGTAGAGGGTCAGGCCGTTCGTCGTCAAGGGTGACAGCGATCGCCCGTCCTCCAGATTGAAGCGGGCACCATGATGCGGGCACATGATGAAATCGCCGCGCACCCGTCCGCCATCGAGCGACAATTTCTGATGGGGGCACATTTCCGCGATGGCGTGAATCCCCTTCTGGCTGCGGCACAGCAGCACGCGGCGGCCATCACATTCCACGATATGCGTGCCATTGGCAGGCAATTGCGCCAGCGGAATCCGCATCCCAACCTCTCCCTTCCTGTCTTGTCCCCGCATAATAGGACAGGGCCGATAATAAGTCACTTGCATAAAGTACTATAGCGCACTAAATCTTCGTCAATCGAGAGGCGATGGCCTCTCCGCGGCGTAATGCCGCCCGACGCAACCAGAAAAGGGGCCATGGCCCCAGGCAGGTGAGGTGCATGACGGATATCGGTATTGCGCGCTTTGGCGCCTATGTTCCCCGCCTTCGGATCGAACGGTCGATCATCGCCGCTGCTCATGCGTGGATGGCGCCGGGCCTGAAGGGGCAGGCCAAGGGCAGTCGTGCCTTCACCAGTTGGGATGAAGATGCCATTACCATGGCGGTGGAGGCAGCGCGCGATGCTGCCGGATGGGGGGGGCTGACAGGCGTGGAGGCGGTGCGGCTGGCATCGACCAACCTGCCCTATGCTGACCTTCAGAACGCGACCATCGTCGCCGGGGCGATCGGTGCGCCATCGACCATTGCCACATCGGATGCCTCCGGGTCGCAGCGGGCAGGCACGTCGGCGCTGTTGCAAGCCTTGAAAGGGGGGCGACCGGAACTGGTGGTCGCGGCCGACAATCCCTATGGCAAGCCCGCCAGTGGGCAGGAGTTGAGCTTTGGTGCAGGGGCGGCAGCCTTCCTCCTGTCGGATCAGGATGTGGCGGCGCGGCTGATCGGGTCGGCCAGCATCAACAGTGTCTTTGTCGACCATTTCCGGTCGGACGAAGCGAGCAGCGACTATGCCTGGGAAGAGCGGTGGGTGCGCGATGAAGGCTATGCCAAGATCGCCCCGGCGGCGATCCGGGCGGCACTGGCCGATGCACAGATCGACATTGCCGATATCCAGCATTTCGTCATGCCATCCTATCTGAAGGGCGCGGCGGATGCCGTGGCGAAGAAGGTGAAATTTGCTGGCGCCGTCGCAGGCGGGCTGGAAGATGGGGTGGGCTATGCCGGTGCGGCCCATGCGCTGCTGATGCTGGCGGCAACGCTGGAAAAGGCGCAGCCGGGCGAGCGCATATTGCTGGTCGGATTCGGGCAGGGCGCCGATGCTCTGATCTTCGAGGTGACGGACGCGATCGCCAATGCCCAGCCGGCGCGGGGTGTCGCTGGTTGCATTGCCGACGCTCTGCCGACCGACAGCTACTTGCGGATGCTGTCCTTCTATGGCGGGCTGGAGGCCGAATGGGGCATGCGATCGGAAAAGAGCGGCAAGACGGCCCTGACCGAACAATATCGCTCTGCCGGCCAGTTGGAAGGATTTAATGCCGGCAAGTGCGGCAGCTGCGGGACGGTGCAGTTCCCGCAGCTGCAATATTGCGTGCAATGCCATGCGTCGGCTGAAGGGTTCAGCGACGTGTCGCTGCGCGACGAGCAGGCGGAGGTGCTGACCTCCACCGCCGACTGGCTATCCTATCATCCCTCGCCGCCCTTGTGGGTCGGCTTTGTTCGCTTCGACAGCGGCGCCCGCGTCCTGATGGAGATGGTCGATATCGGCAAGGACGGGATCGATACCGGCGCGAAGCTGCGGATGGTCTACCGCATCAAGGAAAAGGACCGGCAGCGCGGCTATAACCGTTATTTCTGGAAATCGACGCCGCTGGGTGCGGCCTGAGGAGCAAGAGCCATGGCAACAGGGATCAAGGACAAGGTCGCCATATTGGGCATGGGATGCTCCAAGTTCGGCGAGCGTTGGGATGCGGGATCGCCCGACCTGATGAAGGAAGCGTTCGAGGAAGCGCTGGCGGATGCGGGGATCGAGCGCAAGCAGATCGACGCGGCCTGGTTCGGCTGCTGGGGGGATGGCATCAATGTCGGCAATTCCTCCATTCCTGCGGCCATGGCGCTGCGGCTGGAGGGCATACCGGTCAGCCGCGTGGAAAATATGTGTGCGACCGGCACGGAAGCGCTGCGCGGCGCGACCTATGCGGTGGCCAGCGGCGCGGCTGACATCGCGCTGGCCATCGGGGCGGAAAAGCTGAAGGATACCGGCTTTGGTGGGCTGCCGCCGCCGTTCAAGGGTACGTTCAACGACATGTGGATGCCGATGGGGTCGGCGCCGGCGGGCTTTGCGCAACTGGCGCCCTATTATCGGTCGAAATATGGCACGTCGAAGGAAGATCTGAAGCGCGCGATCAGCCATGTCTCATGGAAAAGCCATCAGAATGGGCAGTATAGCCCCAAGGCGCATTTCCAGAAGGCGGTGTCGATGGAAACCATCATGAACGCGCCGATGATTTCCGATCCGCTGGGCCTGTTCGACTGTTCGGGCGTGTCGGACGGATCGGCCTGCGCCATCGTGACGACGCCGGAGATCGCCAGAGCGCTGGGCAAGAGCGATCTGGTGACGATCAAGGCATTGCAACTGGCGACCAGTTCGGGGCGCGAGACGCAGACGAACAGCTGGGACGGCAGCTATGTCGCGACGACCCGTGCGGCTGCCGCGCGGGCCTATAAGGAAGCGGGCATCACCGATCCGCGCAGTCAGGTGCATCTGAGCGAAGTGCATGATTGCTTCTCGATCACTGAACTGGTCACTATGGAGGATCTGGGCTTTTCCGACGACGGCCGTGCGGTGTTCGACATTCTCGACGGGCGCTATGATCGGGACGGCGCCATGCCGTGCCAAATTGACGGGGGCCTCAAATGTTTCGGCCATCCGATCGGCGCGTCGGGGCTGCGCATGGCTTATGAAATCTACAATCAACTGCTCGGCCGGGCGGGCGAACGGCAAATGTCGTCGCCGTCGATCGGCGTTACGCATAATCTGGGCGGTGTTCCCTATCAGGGGATCGCAGCCATCTCTGTTCTGGGGCTCGCATAATGGCTGGTGTCTGGTTTGATGAATTGGAAGTCGGGCAGGTGTTCCATCACCCGATCCGCCGTACCTTGACCGAAACCGACAATCTGTTGATGTCGACGCTGACGCATAATCCGGCGCAGTTGCACATTGATGCCGAATATATGAAGGGGACGCCATTCGGGCGCCCGCTGATGAATTCGGCCTTCACCCTGGGCCTGATGGTCGGCATTTCGGTGGGGGACACGACGCTGGGCACGGCGGTCGCCAATCTGGGATGGGATGAAGTGCGCTTCCCCAATCCACTCTTCGCTGGCGATACCATCCATGTCGTGACGGAAGTCATCGAATTGCGGGAGTCGAAGTCGCGGCCGGAGGCCGGTATCGTCACCTTCCTGCATCAGGCTTTCAACCAGAAGGATGAACTGGTGGCCACCTGCAAGCGGTCCGGATTGCAGCTCAAGAAGCCGGCGGACGCATGACCAGTCTGCCGATCCGGTCCTTTCTGTTCATTCCGGGGGACAGCGAGAAGAAGTTGGGGAAGGTCGATGGTACGGCCGCCGACGCCTTCATCTTCGACCTGGAGGATGCCGTGGCGGTGGCGCGCAAGCCGGTCGCGCGCGAAATGGTGCCAGCGTTCATCAAGGCGCGCCCAAAGAGCCAGCGCAAGGCGCAATATTGGGTGCGGGTCAACCCGCTCGATACGCCCTGGACGCTGGAGGATCTGGCCGTGATCGTATCGGCCGCGCCCGATGGCATCATGTTGCCCAAGGTGAATGGGCCGCAGGATGTGGCGCAGGTCAGCCATTATCTGTCCGCGCTGGAAACGGCGGCGGGCATCGAAGTGGGATCGATCAAAATTCTGCCGGTGGCGACCGAAACGGCGATCTCGCCCTTTCGGCTGGGCGATTATGCAGGGGCCGGGCTTGACCGTCTCTATGGTCTGACCTGGGGGGCGGAGGATCTGAGTTCCGCCATCGGGGCGAGCGGCAATACCGACGAGAGCGGGCAGTGGACGCTGACCTACAAGATGGTCCGCTCCCTCTGTCTGCTCGGTGCACATGCCGCAGGCGTTGAGGCGGTCGATACGCTGTACGTCGATTTTCGCGACCCCGATGGATTGCGCGCATCCTGCATGGCGGCGCGGGCGGAAGGTTTTTCGGGACGGGTGGCCATCCATCCGGCGCAGGTCGACATCATCAATGAGAGCTTCTCGCCATCGCCGGCGGAGGTGGATTTTGCCCGCCGGGTGGTCGATTTGTTCGCCGCCAACCCGGATTCGGGGACTTTGGGACTGGACGGAAAGATGCTGGATATTCCGCACCTGAAACAGGCGCAACGTACGCTGGCCATGCATGAGGCGCGTCATGGCTGATCCGCTGCTGCGCAATGATGGCGGCCGGGGCATATTCTCCGCCGAACATGAGCAATTCCGTGAGACGGTGGCGCGCTTCGTCGATGAAGAATTGGTGCCCAACCATCATCAATGGGAAAAGGATGAGGTCGTCCCTCGCGAGATATGGAAGCGCGCGGGCGAGGTCGGCATTCTTTGCCCCAATATCCCGGAGGCCTATGGTGGCTTCGGGGCGGACTGGCTCTACAATGTCGTGATCATCGAGGAGCTGGCGAAGAAGGGCATTACCGGCCCCGGCTTCATGGTGCATTCGGAGATGGTCGCGCCCTATATTTTGGCGGCCGGCACCGAGGAACTGAAGCAGGACGTCCTGCCGAAAATGGTGACGGGCGAGTATATCGGCGCGCTGGGCCTGACCGAGCCGGGCGCCGGGTCCGACGTCAAGGAAATCCGCACGCGGGCCGTGCGCGATGGCGACGACTATGTCCTCAACGGGCAGAAGGTCTATATTTCCAACGGCCAGCTTGCCGATGTTATGGTGTGCGCCTGCAAGACCGATCCGGCAGCCGGTGCCAAGGGCGTCAGCCTGATCGCGGTCGACACGCATCAGGAAGGGTTCAAGCGCGGCCGCAATCTGGAGAAGATCGGCCTCAAGGCGCAGGATACGTCGGAAATCTTCCTGGAGGATGTCCGCGCGCCGCTCCATCGCCTGCTGGGCACGGAAGGCGGCGGCTTTGGCATCATGATGGGCAAGCTGGCGCAGGAACGGCTGACGCAGGCCGTGCGCAGCATCTGCGTGGCGGAAGCCGCGATCCAATGGACCGTCGATTATACGTCGGAACGCAAGATGTTCGGCCAGACGCTGGCCGATTTCCAGAACACCCAGTTCGTTCTGGCGGAATTGTCGGCTGAAGTGCTGTCGGCCCGTGTCTTTACCGACTGGTGCATCAAGCGGTTCCTGGCCGGGGAACTGACCGGCGTGGAAGCGGCCAAGGTGAAGTTGGTCGTGACCAACCTGCATGTGAAGGTCGTTGACCAGTGCCTGCAATTCTTCGGTGGCTATGGCTATATGACCGAATATCCGATCGCCCGCGCCTATGTCGACGCACGGATCGTCCGCATCGCGGGGGGCGCGGCAGAGGTCATGAAGCAGATCATCGGGCGCGACCTGTTCAAGAAATAGAAGCTCCCATTATTTACATTCAAACCTGAATGTATGTCTTTACTCATTCCAGTAAGCACGCTAACCATAAGGCGTGCGGACGGGAGGGTGACTCAACGACCGATCCGCACATCCCGTTGACATAAAAAAGCGCCGGACTGCGGCGTGACATGGGGAGAGGATTGGCATGACGTACAACAGGCTGTTGTTGTGCGCTTCGCTCATTGCGATTGCGCAAATGAATCATGTGGCTTTGGCGCAGGAGGATGGGGCAGGCGGCACCGCGCGCCAGCAGGCCGACATCATCGTGACGGCCCAGCGCCGCGAACAAAGATTGGAGGATGTGCCGCTGACGGTGGCGGTGCAGTCCGGTGAGCAACTGGCCCGTGCGGGCGTGACTGACAGTCGCGGCCTTCAGCAACTCACGCCGGGTCTCGTCTTCCAGCAGCAGAGCAGCTTCCTCAATCCGTCGCTGCGCGGCATTTCCACCACGGTCGTCACGGCGGGTGCAGAAAACCCGATCGCAATCTATCTCGACAATGTCTATGTCTCCAGCTTCGCCGGATCGATCCTGTCGCTACCCGACGTGGACCAGATCGAAGTGCTGAAGGGGCCGCAAGGCACGTTGTTCGGCCGTAATGCGACCGGCGGCGCGATCCGCATCTCCACCAAGGAGCCGGGCAACGACGTCGCGGGCAAGATCGACGTCACGACCGGCTATTATGACGGCGCCGGATCAAGCCGGTCGGCCTATGACCTGTCTTTCAAGGGCTTTGTATCCGGTCCGATCGTGGAGGATGCGATAGCGGCCAGCCTGGCCTTCTCCTATCGCAAGAGCAATGGATATGGGCGCAATGTCGCCTATTCGCAGGTATCGGACAGCGTGCGTCACGCCTTTGGCAGCGATCGCATGATGTATTTGGAAGACAAGCTGTTGCGTGGGAAATTGCGCCTTACCCCGACGGACAATCTGGACGTCCTGCTGACCGGCTATTGGAACGAGTGGGAGTCCGATCGCGGGCAGATCGGCGTGGTACAGTCGGGCGGCACGGCGACCGGCCCGGCCCAGTTGAACGACGCCAATGGCAATCCCTACAATTACATCGTCGGCACGCGTCCCTGGCAATATGCCTATGATGCGCACAAGCCCAATGCGTCGGTGGAAGGGCGGGGCGCCAGTATGCGGGTCAAATGGGATCTGGATATGGGCCAGTTCACGTCGACTACGGCTTGGTCGCGGGCGCGCAGCCGCGAGTATGTCGATTCCGATGCCACCTATTCGCCTGACTGCCTGGAGATCGCGAATGTCGGCGCGGGCGTTGGCTGTGTCGCGCCGTTCGACACGATATTGGACAAGACCTTCCAGCAGGAACTGCTCTTTTCCTCGAAGGATTTCGGCATTTTCAGCTTTGTCGCCGGCGCGAACTATTATCGTGGAACGTCGGTGGTCGATGTGCGGGTCAGCGACTTTGCCACGGGCGCTTTCCCCGCTGGCGACCTGTCGGTGAATTATCCGTCCATCTTCACATACAATACCGGCATCAAGACGAAGGCGATCGGCCTCTTCGCGGAGGGTACGTTCAAATTCACCGATCGGCTGACCGGCGTTGCGGGCATCCGCTATAGCGATGAGAAGAAGAGCGGTACGACATCCTTCTTCGGCGGGGCGGATTCGCCGCTGGTCCCGATCAAGGACGATGCCTGGACGCCGCGCGTATCATTGATGTACGAAATCGCCGATCGCACGAACATCTATGCGACATGGTCGAAAGGCTTCAAGTCGGGTCTCATCCCGGGCGGCAATGCCGCCTATATTCAGGGCAGCGCCAATCCACTTCCCAGCGTTCGGCCGGAAAAGATCACCGCCTATGAAGTGGGCTTCAAGACGGCGAAGGCCGGCGCCTATACGTTCAACCTGGCGGCCTTCTATTATGACTATAGCGATGTGCAGGTGCAGGCCAGTCTGGGGGCGGGCGGTACGGTCATCGCCATCCAGAATGCCGCCAGCGCCACCATTTACGGCTTCGATGCGGAAGGCACGCTGACCCTGAACGATGATTTCAGCCTGCGGGCGGGCGCATCCTATATTCCCCGCGCGCGCTATGACCGCTTTCCGGGGGCACAGGTCGCGTTGCCGCCAGGCACCTATGGTGGCTTCGTCAATGGCGAACTGGTGGATCTAAAGAATAAGCGTCTGTTCAAGACGCCCAAATTCACCGGCAATATCGCGCTGAATTACGAGCATGAGCATGATTGGGGCAAGATCGACGCGACGGTGAACGCCTATTATGCCTCGCGCCTCTATTTCGACCCGACCTATCTCTTCTCCACCAAGGAGTTCAAGCTGGGCGGCGAGGTCGGCTTCACGCCTGCGGGCAGCCCGTTCCGCGTCGCTCTATGGGTGCGCAACCTCACAAATAATGACGCCTATGTGTCCTATCAGCTGACGTCCAACGCATCGGTGCTGACGCCGGGCGAGCCGCGTTCCTTCGGCCTGACGGCAGGATATAAATTCTGAAATAGGGGAAGGGGGCGCTTTCGGGCGCTCCCTTTCTATCGATCAGAGGCGGACGCGGACAAATTCCAGCAGCATGGTGCGGGTGTCCGCCATCGTTCGGCCAATGGTGTCGGATGTCTGGCTGAGCAATTGGGCCATCGCTGCGCCTTCGCTCATCATCAGGGTGATTTCCAGACTGGTTTCGATCAGCGGCGCGGGAATATGGCCATCCAGATTGCGGCGCCAGAACTCCCGGAATTGCTGGGTCAGCGGGCGCTGCAATTCCAGTGTCCGGTCCTTGAGCGCGGGATCGCCGCGGCTGGCGCTCAGCAGGTCATAGACAGCGATGGCGTCGGGCGAGACGGTGAGCGCCGTCACCTGATCGAACAAGGCGGCGACGCGGTCGATGCCACGCACGCCATCGGGCACGCTATAGCGTTCGAACGCCTGCGACAGCCGATCGTCCAGTTCGCGCACGGCGGCCAGGATCAATTCTTCCCGGCTGCTGAAATGATGCTGGATGGCGCCGCGCGTCAGATTGGCGTCGGCGGCGATCTCGCTCATGCTGGTGGCGGCGATGCCGCGTTCGCGCATCAGGCGGATGGCGCTATCGAGCAGGCCGGCGCGCGAGGTTGCGCTGCGCTCTTCCTGCGAACGGCGGATTCGGCCTGTCTTCCTTGTCCCGTTCTTCTCGATCGTCGTGCGTGTCGCCATCAGCTTTCCGGCATGCCCTGTTCGGTTCCCCTTTACAAGGTCCCGCTGCTTGTACATACATTCGATAAAGAATGTATGTTGCTTCTATGCCTTTTTAGGATGGGATGGCAATCATGTACCCGGAGAGATGATGTGACGGCGACTGATACGCTCGATTCCGCAGCCAGTTTTGATTTTACCGCGCCGCCTCTGCTGGCCTATCCGCACGAAGCGCTGGCGACATTGCGGGAGCAGGGGCCGGTGGTGAAGGCGCGCGTGCCCGGCGGGATGGACGCCTATCTCGTCACCGGTTTTGCCGCCGTGTCGGAAGCGACCAAGCGGACCGAGGATTTCTCGTCACAGATGGGGCATCTGACCAACCGGCCGAACATGGATAATCATGAGGCGCTGGCGATATTGGCAGAGGCCGGGAAGGCCGGGTCCGGCTTGTTGCTGGTGTCCGACGATCCCGATCACAAACGCTATCGTGCATTGGTCAATGCCGTGTTCGCGCATGGTCGGATCGCCAACCTGCAACCGCTGATCGAACGGATCGTGACGCAGTTGCTGGACGATATGGCGCGGAAGGAAGAGGCGGATTTCGTCAATGAATTCGCCGTGCTGCTGCCCACCTATGTCATTGCCGACATATTGGGACTGGACCGCGATCACTGGCATCTGGTGCGCCAATGGTCGGACGCCGCCATCCTGCTGGTCAGCCGTATGGGAACGATGGCGCAGGAGGTTGAGGCCGCGAAACAGGTGGTGGCGTTCATTCGCTTCATCCGCGAACGGCTGGCGCTGCGCCGCGCCGATCCGGCGGACGACCTGATTTCCAATCTGGTCCATGTGGGCGTCGATGGCATTCCGCCGCTCAACGATGATGAGGCGACCGCGCTGACGCTGGAAATCGCGGTGGCGGGCAATGAAACGACGCGCAACACGCTGATGAGCGGGTTGGTGCAATTGCTGCGGCACCCGGAGCAGATGGAGATGCTGCGCGCCGACCCGTCGCTGATCGCCAATGCGGTGGAGGAATTGCTGCGCTATGAGACGCCGGCGACGTCGATGTGGCGGATCGCCACGCGCGACACCGAACTGGCGGGCACTTTCATCCCGGAAGGCGCGCCGGTGTTGCTCCGGTTTGACGCGGCCAATCGCGATCCGGCGCGTTTTCCGGAACCGGACCGGTTCGACATCACCCGCAAGGAGGCGCGCAATCATGTCGCCTTCGGCGCGCCCGGCGTGCATCGCTGCCTGGGGCAGATGCTGGCGCGCAAGGAACTGGCGATTGCCCTGCCGGCGCTGCTCGCGCGATTACAGGATATTCGCGTCCTGGATGGCAGCGACACCGATTATTGGCCCGGCCTGCTGCATCGCGGGATCACCAGCCTGCGGATCGGATACCGGGCGGCAAACGCATAAAATTTACAGCATAATCATAGGAACAGGATGATCGATCATGGCGACGATTGTACGCAAATCGGAAATTACCCGCGGTTATGGCACGAAAGAACGGCCGGTCACGCAGGAAGTGTGGGACAAGGAGACATTCTTCCCCGATCATGTGTCGCTGCACATTGATGGGACGATCGAGCCGGATAGCCGACGTTTCGACCATAATATCTATATCGATCCCGGCATCGCTGCGCTGGAGCAGGAGCATGTGTGGGAGAAAAGCTGGCTCTATATCGGCCGGGATGAGGATCTGCCCAATGTCGGCGATCGCATGCCGGTGAATGTCGGTCGGCGGTCTTACATGATCGTCCATGCATCGCCCGACGAATATAAGGCCTATTATAATAGCTGCCCGCATCGCGGCACCGAACTCTGTTCGCAGAAGGAAAATGCAGCGTCGATCCGCTGCCCCTATCATGGCTGGGAATGGCAGAATGGCGGGAAGCTGAAGCGCATTCCGAGCCATTGGGATTTCAAGGAAATCACGCCCAATAATGGCGGCCTGCCCGAAGTGCGACTGGAGCGCTGGGGCGGGTTCCTGTTCATCAATGCCGACAAGGATGCACCGTCGCTTCAGGATGCGCTGGGCCTGATCCCGGATCATTTCAAGGAATTCGATTACGCCAATCGCTACACCTATGGCCATTTCCGTCGTGAGATGGACTGTAACTGGAAGGTGGCGCAGGAGGCCTTTCAGGAAGCCTATCACCTCTATGCGACCCATCCCGAAGCCGTGCCCTTCGCCGGCGACGCGCAGGGCAAATATGATGTCTGGGAAACCAAGGGCAGCTATATCGGCCGCAATTCGACCTATTCGGCCATCCCGTCGGCGCATGCGCCGGCCGATACCGATCCGGTCGCATCGGCGCAGATGTTCCTGCAAACGACGGGCGACTGGCACTATCCCGGCCACCCGGTGACGGTGCTGGACCCGGACAAGGGTTTGCGGGCGCAGGTGGCGGATTGGATTCGCGACGCATATCGGGCGAAACATGGCAAGGATACCGAGTTGCCGGACGCCATCTTGCTCGATTCCCTGCTCTATTTCTTCTACCCGCATTGCTGCTTCTGGCTGTCGGAGGCAGTGCCCTTTACCTACCAGTTCTGGCCGCATGCGACCGACCCGAACAAAAGCTATTTTGAAGTGCGCATGCTCTATCCGGTTGGCGAAGGCGAAGCGCGACCGGCGGCGGCGCCGCGCGTGGATATCGGCCCGGACGAGTCGATCTTTGCGACCATGCAGGAGAGCTTCGGCTTCCTCGCCTATATCTTCGATCAGGATTGCAGCAATTTGCCGCGGGTGCAGCGCGGCGCGCATTCGGCCAATATCGAAAATCCCACCACCTTCCTGGGCGCCTATCAGGAATCGATTATCCAGCAGTGGAACAAGGTGATTCTGGCCGCGATCGAGGAGGGACAAGCGCGCAAGCGCGCCTGACGCCTGAAACCAAATAAGGGGGCTGCGGCGCCGGAGTGATCCGGCGCCGTCTTTTTATTTGTTCAGGAAGCAGCCTTGCGCGGCGCGACCCAGGAGGGGGCGGCGCGTTCTGTCGCGGCGGCATAATCGGGGTGCAGACAATCCTCCAATATGTCGACGCGATCCTCGCGCGGCGACCAGCCCAGTTGCGTGCGGGTGCGCGGACAACGCTGGCGACTGTTGGATTGCAGGATGATCTTGCCCAGCCCCTTGTCCCAAATGTCGCAGGCTTCCTCGACCGTAACGGAGCGAGTCGGCACGCCCAGATGCTGGGCGATCCGCTGTGCCATCACGCCATAGGCGACCTCACCCGACACCGCGAAATAGAGCGCGCCCGCTTCGCCCTTTTCGATGGCGAGGCGGTAGATTTCGGCCAGTTCCTCGACATGGATGTTGGAATAGACGTTGAGGCCCCGGCCGATATGGCAGACCGCGCCGGTGGTGCGGGCCGAATGATAGAGATCGGCGATGATCTGGCTGCCGCCATTGCCCCAGATGAGCGACGGACGGATCACCATGCCGCGCACGCCCTGTTTCGCGGAGTCGCGGGCAATGGCTTCGTTGATCAGGCGGGGGGCGATCTGTCGCTTGGGTTCGAAGGGTTCATCCTCGGCGAAGCTACGTTCGTCCCACAGGCCGCCGGTCGGGATCGACATCAGGCTGGTGCCGCTGGTGAAGATGAAGGTCTTGCCGCTGCCTTCGAAGTGATCGACGATCGTCTGCGTCACCTGCTTTTCATGGTCCAGCATGAGTTGGGCAGCGAAGATAACGACATCCTGCCCTTCCAGCATCGCCGGGATCGAGTCGATCTGGGCCAAGTCGCCGCGCACGGCGCGCACGCCCATGGCCTGCAAGATCGCGTCATTGGCGGCGTTGCGGGAAAAGCCCGACAATTCGTGACCATGGGCCGCCAGATTGGCGACGATATGCCGCCCCAGATAGCCGGTCGCGCCGAAGATGATGATCTTCATGGATCAGACCTCCGTGGCGATGGCTATGGGGGCGGACAGGCCGCAAGGGTGGGCTTCAGTCATGATGGGCATCCTCCTCCAAATGTCATTGCACTGACATAAATACATTCAAGAAAGGATGTATCTTGCGTTTGCGGTCGGATGCAATAAGTTTCGATCCAGTTCCTGAAGGGTTTGCGCAAAGCCCTTCCCAAAAGCAGGCCGAATAACAGGCCGGGCGCACCGGTTTAGACGGATCGCCCGGCAGAACCGCTTGCAACAATGACAAGAGCCAAAAGGAGAGGACCACAGATGCTCACCCCCTATGACGAATTTCCCGTCCATCAGGCGTCACGGCCGTTCAGCTTCATTCCATCGACCGACTATAGCTGGGACGACGGCTATTATTTCGGGGTCTTCAATCCCGATGAAGGGATTTTCATTGCAACCGGCGCGCGGGTCAATCCGAACACCGACATGTTTGGCGGCTATGCCTTCATCAACGACAATGGCATCCATTCGACCACGCGCTTCAACCGGACCTGGCGTGGCAATTTCGACGTGGCGATCGGCCCTTGGCGGGTCGAATTTGTCGAACCGCTCAAGAAAATCCGTCTGGTGCTGGAGGATAATGGCAGCGGCCTGTCCTTCGACATATTGTGGGAGGGCGTGTCGCCGGCATTTCTGGAGGACCATCATTCGGCCGAAAATCGCGGGCGGCTGACGACCGACCAGAGCCGCTATTCGCAACCAGGCGTGGCGACGGGCTGGGCCGAATATCAGGGCCGACGGTTCGAAATCACGCCGGATACGTGGTTCGCTGCGCGCGACCATAGCTGGGGCCTCTATGCCGAGCGACCGCCGCTGGCGCCGCTGGCGTCGCTGTTGCCGCCGCGCCGCAAATCCGGGCCGCAGCGCGCGATGCGTTGGTGGAATTGCTTTGTCGCAGGCGACTATAGCGGCTTCTTCCACCTGCATGAAACGCCCGATGGCGTGCAGGCGAAGATGAATGACGTGTTCGGCACACCGCTGGGTGGCCATGTGTTCAAGGGGTGGGACAGCGAGGCGCTGCATTTCACTTCGGCCCGGCATGAAATGAACTTCGCGGAAGGCACGCGGATGCTGACCGACGCGACCATGTATCTGGAGGATGACCAGGGCGGGGCGTGGAAGATCCGCTATGATGTCGCCGCGCCGCCGTGGATGGGTCAGACGATGGGTTATCATCCGGGCAGCTGGAAGGATGGCGGCACCTTCCACACCTATCATGGGTCGGAGGAGCTGGCGATCGAATGGGAGACCTTCGATTGGTCGACGCAGCCCTTTACCTACACCCCCTACAAGGTCAGCGGCGAGCAGCTGGCGACCAATTTCGGCGAAGGCACCGGCGTCGAGGACAAGGGCAATGATGGCAACAAGACCCATGGCGTCGAATATCTGATGCGGGTGACGCTGCATGCGCCCGACGGATCGGTCCACACCGGCGCGGCGCAGGTCGAGATGTTCATCAACGGCCGCTATGATCCCTATGGCTTTGCATGAAGTTGGGGCTTGACGGCCGGGTCGCGCTGGTTTCGGGCGGCAGCGCCGGCATGGGCCGGGCGATCGCCTGCGAACTGGCGCGGGAAGGCGCGCATGTGATGGTAGTCGCGCGGCGCGAAGAGGCGCTGCGCGACACCGTGGCCGCCATCGAGGCGGAGGGCGGCCGGGCCGGGTGGATCAGCGCGGACATGGCCGATGAAGCCGGGATCGTGCAGGCGGTGGCGGAAACGCGCCGCCTATTCGGCGATCCCGATCTTGTCATCGGCAATGTCCGATCGGTGGTGCGTTACGGGTTCGAAGAAGCGTCTAACGACGATTTTCGGCTGAGTAACGAACAGGTCGTGCTGTCCTTCGCCATGCTGGTGCGCGAAACCCATGCCGCGATGAAGGCGAAGGGCTTTGGCCGATACGTCAATCTGGGGTCGGTCTGCGCGAAGGAGCCGCATCGCTTCTTCGACATCATCCTGTCCAACACTTATCGCACGGCTGCTGTGGGGTTGGCGCGCAGCCTGTCGAACGAACTGGCGCCGCATGGCATCACCGTCAATACGATCGCGCCGGGCAGCATCGACACGGGGCTGAACCAGGAAACGCAGGGTGGCGGGGCTGAGGCGCGGACCCAGCGAGAGCCGCCACCCGTCATCCAGATGGGGAGACATGGCCGTCCCGATGAAGTGTCAGGCCTTGCCGCGTTCCTCTGCTCGGATCGGGCCAGCTATATCACCGGACAGACGATCGCGGTCGATGGGGGCTGGACGCGCGGGCTTTTCTGAAGGCGGGGAGAGAGAGCGGCATGAAGCTGGAGGAAATGCTGGCGCGCGAGGCGATCCGCTACACGATCGAACTCTATAACCGAGCGTCGGATACGGCCGATTATGACCTGCATCATCATGTCTTTCATCCCGATGCGCTGTTCGAAGTGCAGGGGCAGGGCGCGTTGCAGGGACCTGACGCCATCATCGCGATGCTGCGGCCCGCGGCAAAGCGGCGCGGTGCGTTCGATCCGGGCAATTTTCAGCGGCATAATCTGACTACAACGATGATCGATTTCATCACGCCGGAGCAGGCGAGCGTGACGACCTATATCATCGTCGTCACCGAATTGGGGATGGATCATGCGGGCCGCTATGACGATATATTCGTGGCGCAGGGCGATCGCTGGCTGATTGCACGCCGGCGCGCGACGATGGAATGGTCGCGGCCGGATTCGCGGTTCGTGCGCTGGCTGGGGGACGCCAAGCCGATGGATGCCAGCAGCCACGCAGCAGATATTTACAAAAATTCGGCGTAGTTGGTCGCGGTTTGCGGGTGAACAATGGATTTCCCCTGCGCATAGACGTCGAAAATATCCGGTCCCATTTCCAGACCGTTGAACAATTCCATCGTCATCGGGCCACTGCACAGGTCGAGCATCTGGCTGACCAGTTGCTTGAAGGCGTCTGTCTTGCGGATGGCGTTCACCGCTTCCTCATTCTTGTAGGATTCGATGGCGACCATGACATTGGGATCGCGCCCGAAGCCGTAAAAGACGAAATTGGCATTTTCCTGCATGAATGCCGTGGCATTTTGCCAGAGCGGGTTGAAGATTGCCAGAAATGCGTGCCGCTTGCCCGGTTTGATCGGATAGCGGGATATGAAGATGTTCGATTGGGTGACGATGATTCCCGTCATAGTGCCTCTCCCTTGTCAGCGACCTTGCTGGTCGCCGCAATTTACATGCAATAAAGAATGTATGTTATCAAGGGCGGATCGGGATGAACGACCTCATCCCGATCCCATTGTGACCTCAGTCGAATGCGTCCAGTGCTCTATAATCGTCGATCGCCGTACCCATGCGGTGCAGAAATTCCAGCGTCGTATGTTCCGGCTGCATTGCGGGCATGTCGTCCGTCGGCCGCATGGTGATTGTCCAGAAGGCGAAGGCCGTGAACATCTGCTGGCGGACATTGCGCAGCGCATCATCGAAATCGATCTTCGCCACGCCCTTCTCCGCCATCAGATCGATATAGAGGCGCAGCAGATCCTCCAGCCATTCGCGGCGCTGCTCTACGGTCAGCGCGGTGAGGGTGGAAAAGATGAAGTCGCGGCTCCAATGGCCGATCGTGGTCAATTGCCAGTCGGCCAGTCCCAAGCGGTCATTGGGCGTGATATACCAGTTCTTCAGATGGACATCGCTGTGGATCAGGGTTCGGGGCAGATCGAGATGCCGAGCGACGGACCGTTCGGTGGCGGCCCATACCTCGCCGCTACGACGGACGAGGCCGGCGGGCAGGACATGGGCGGCCGCATCGAACCCTTTGGCACAAAAGTCCGGGAAGTCGGGCGCGCCCTGCATCATGTCGCGCCACCAGACCGGCCAATGTTTGAAGGGCAGGGTGGCGCTGCCCAGTTCCGGGTTTTCGTAAAAGCGGGAATGGAGGCTGGAGAGGGTCGTCACCAGCGCCTCAGCCTGATTGTGCGTCAGGGTGGTGCGTTCGTCGGGGAAATGCACCTTGCCGGCCATATCGTCCATCATGATCAGATAGGCGAAGCTATCGGGATCGAATTTGGCGAAACGCGGTGTCGGCGCCTCGAAATCGATGCGGGGACGGACGAGATTGTAGAAATCCGATTCCGCTCGCGCCGTATCCGACGCGCCCAGCACGATGCGGTTCTCCAGCGTCTCCGCCGCCTTGCAGAAGACCGTGGCTGGCAGACCGGCCGCTTGCGCCACATGATTGTAGGACAGGAAGATGCGGCGCCGGTTGGAGGAACCATCGTCCCTTTCATCGAAGCGGAAATCCATCACCGCGCCGCCCGGCGTGTCGGCGCACAGCACGGCTGTCAGCCAGTCATGTGTGATGGCCGCATAGCTGGTGGGCACTTCATGCCTTTGGGTCACGGGGCGGTCATGATCGACCTCCGCCGCATAGGCCGCCTTGATTGCTTCCGCCGATGCACCCATCGCTCCTGCTCCTTCGAATTTGATCGTTATGAAGCGTATGATTAGCTTCTATAGAGATTTTGGCAAGGGACAGGATGGCGCATGCAATAAGGATTTGCACTTTGGCCATATGCATATAATATGCATGCAAACATGAATGTAAATACTGAGACAGGATAGCGGGAAGCAGCCGCGCCAGTCATGATGGGAGAGAGGATTTGGACCAGCAAGCCATGGCGTTCGGCCTGAACCTGAAGGGCAAGGTCGCCGTCGTTCTGGGCGCCTCGGCGGAAGGCGGAACCGGCTGGGCGATTGCCGAGACGCTGGCCCGCAATGGCGCTGACGTTGTGGTCGCCGCGCGCAGCCTGCCTCCACTGGAGCGGCTGGCCGAGCGAATCGGCGGCGCGGCTTTCCGTTGCGATGCCGGAGTGGAAGCGGATATAAAGGCGCTGGCTGCCTTTGCGCTGGAACGCTATGGCCGCGTCGATATCGCCGTGAACAGCGCCGGCCTGCCGGTCATGGGCATGATTTCGGAGATGACGCAGACGTTGCTGGACGATGCGACCCGCGTCAATTTCCACGGGCCGACCTTCTTCATCAAATATATGGCGGAGGCGATCGGCAGCAATGGATCGATCATCTTCATATCGTCCATGTCGACCACCCATCCAGTCATGCCGCACATTGCCTATGCCGCCGCGAAATCGGCTGCCGATTGCATCGTGCGCTATGCGGCGATCGAATATGGCCCGCGCAATATCCGAGTCAATTCGATCCTGCCGGGGCCGATCAATTCGGACATGGCGAAGGAAGCCTTTGCCGATCCCGATTTCGAACGCGCCTATGCCCGGGAAATCCCGGTGGGGCGGGTGGGCCTGCCGGACGATTTCGCCAATGCCGTGCTGTGGCTGGCGGGACCGTCCTATGTCTCCGGTCTCAATTTGCAGGTGAATGGCGGCAACCAACTGACACGCATGCCGCGCCCCGATGAACTGGCCAAGGGCGCCGATTCCTATGGGTCCGGCAAGGCGCTGGGCGACCGCTGACAACAGAAATCAATAATGGAGAGGTAGAGGCGTGGAATTGTTGAAACGGCCGCTCGCCGAATATATCCGCCATCTTTACGGGGACGAGGCGGTTCTGGAACATGATGTTCGCTATCCCCGGGGATCTTCCCGCCTGACCTGGTTTGTGGACTATCGGGAACGGCCCGGTGCGGACCTGTCTTCCATCGTTCTGCGCGCCGACTTCGAAGGCGGGAGCACGATCCATAGCTCGCTGGAGCAGGAATATTTCATGTATGACCGGCTGGGGCAGAGCGCTGTGCCGGTCGCTCCCGTGCTGCGGTGGGAGGCGGATGAGCAATGGGCAGAACGCCCCTTCTATATCCGTCGGCAGATCAAGGGGGATTGGGAAATTCCGCATTTCAAGGACCCCGACCCCCAATATGACGCCATGCGCATTGCTGTGTCGAAGGAACATATGCGCAAGCTCGCACTGGTGCATCAGGTCGACTGGAAAGCGCTGGGCTTCGATACGCGTTTGTCCGCGCCGGCCAGTCGGGAGGCCTGCGCCAGTCACTTCATTGACCGGCTTATGGCGCAACTGGCGGATTTCCAGCGCGAACCGATGCCGGTCGTGGTCGAATGCCTTGCCGCGCTGAAGAAAGGCGCGCCGGTCGCGCCTTGCGTTTCGTTGTGCAAGGGCACGAACGGCTTGGGCGAGGAGATATTCCTAAATGGCGAGATCGTCGCCATGAGCGACTGGGAGGAAGCGTCCATTGGCGACCCGGCGGCAGATTTCGCTTCCTTGCAGGATCTGATCCCGGAGATCGAGCGGGACGGCGCCAAGATCTGGGGGCTGGAGCAGGCGCTAGCCTATTATCGGGAGGTCAGCGGCATCGATCTGCCGATCGAGAATGTTCATTTCTATCAGCGCCTCCGCACGCTGGGCGCCATCCTCTATGGGCACAAGGCGGCCGTGGTTCTGCATAATGGCAAGGCGGATATCCGGCAGGCCTGGACCGGCACCGAAGTTTTCCATCTGGCCAAGCGGATGCTGGCCGGTGCGGGCGGCCTTGGGAAGCCCATCGACCCTGCCTGGTTTGCTCAAATGAACGAGACTGTCGCATGATCCCGATCCTGACCCCGACCGCAACCGAAGTGCTGCGCTGCGTGCGCGAAACGATGGAAAGCGGGATCATTCCCTCGCTGTCTGGTCGCACCGAACGCAGCAATGCTGCGACGATCCAGCATATGCTGCGTTTCGTGGAGCATCGCATCGACAAGGAAGGGCAGTTGCTGTTCGATGAGATCGCCTATCTGCGCGATCTGTTCCCGGCTGCGCTGGACTGGTTGGCCGGCCGGTCGGATGCCGCTGCGTTGAAGGCCGCCATTGGTCGTGCGGTTGATGCAACGCCTGATCCGAGCGTCTATCCATCGCTTGCGCGCCTTGGCGAGACGGTGGCTGCGTTGCGGCAGCATGTCTGTGATCTGTTGCTGTTATTGCAGGTTACGCCGGAGAGCGACGGTCAAGCGGCCGACCTCCATCAAGTGCTGCGCGATTATATCGTGTGGCAGTTGGAGCAGGAAGGCAGCATGGTGGAACCCGCCTTCATCGGCCATGGGCCGCGCCGCTAGCATGGTTTTCGCGGGGCGGCAGCAACGCCGCCCCGCAATATCGTTAGGCTGGCGCCGTTTCGCCGGACATCATGGCCGCCATCATCGCATCCATCTCCGCGTCGGACAGGCTGTGCGCGGCAGCGATAAGCTGTTCTGCATCCGCACCTGCAGCATAGCGGGCAGCCGGCGCTGCATCGGTCAGGGCGCGAACCACGACGCTTGCCACCTGTTCGGGGGTGGAAGCGGTGCTGATGTGGCTGGCATGTGCGGCCGCACGGAAGCCGCGATAGAAATGGCCGTAGAGCGCATCGTCCTGCGGTGTCAGTTCCTCGATCATCTGGCTGACCTGCGCGAGTTGCGTGTCCACCATGGGGGTCTTGATCCCACCCGGTTCCACCAGCGCGACATGCACGCCCTGTCCAGCCACTTCGCGGCGCATGGCATCAGCCAGACCCTCTAGGCCGAACTTGGAGGCACTATACTGGCCGACGAAAGGCATCGATACCTTGCCCGCCATGGAACTGATGAAGACGAGCCGCCCCTTGCTCGCACGTAGCGACGGAATGGTAGCCTGAAAAATGGCAAGCGCGGACAGGATGTTGACGTCCAGCGTGCGGGCGACCTGATCGAGATCGGCCATTTCCAAAATGCCGATCGGTGCGACCGCTGCGCAGACCGCTACGCCATCCAGCGGAGCGTTACCGATCGCCGCGCGGACGGCCGCGACCACCGAGGTTGGCTTCGACAGGTCGAGCGCAAAGCTGGCCACATCGGCATGCGCGGCCGTTACCGCCGCCGCTTCCCTGTCGTCGAGGACGGAGGCGACCACCTCATCGCCCGCCGCCTTGAGCGCCGAGACGAGGGCAGAACCCACACCGCCCGCGCCGCCAACTACCAGATATCGTGCCATGTCCTGCTCCTGATAATAGCTGTTATCGAATTGGGTCGAAAAAGGGTCTGCCGATAGTGCATCGGCAGACCCGCAATGGCGATCGTTGATCGGGGCGTTATTGCCCGAACTTGTAGGATAGACGGATCATCACTTCCCGCCCACGGCTGACTGCCGCGAAGCGATCGCCTGGCACGCCTGCCGCCGTCCCCGTGCCGCTGCCGGTGAAGGGCACGTCGGTCGAAGCGACATAATAATATTTGTTGGTCAGGTTGCGGCCGACCAGCGCGACTTCCCACTTATCGTCCGTGTCGCTGATGCGCAGCGATGCGTCGAGCAGTGTATATTTGGGCATCCGACCTTCCGGCGCGGAAGTTGCGTCGGTTAACATACTACTTGAATAATTAGCATCGGCAGACAAGCCGATTTTCACTGCTTCGGTCAGCGGCGTTTCATAGGAAAAGCCGCTCGACAGGTTCCAGCGCGGCGCGCGGGGGATTTCGGCGCCCGACAGATCCTGCACCGGCGCACCGGAACTGCCGATGACGCAGCCCTGCGTCGGCGTCTGGCCATTATAGCAAGGCGCGTTGGCGAAGGCAGCATAGCGACCCCGGTTGTAGGCGGCGGCACCATGGACCGACAGACCATCCAGTGGCGTGCGGTAATTGAAGTCGAATTCCACGCCTTTGATCTTGGTCGATGCGGCATTGCGGATGGTCGAACTGGCATTGGTGAAGTTGACGACCTGAAGGTCATCGACGCGGTAGGTGTAGGCGGCCATGTTGATGCGCAGCGTGCGGTCCAGCATGGCGGCCTTCAGGCCGGCCTCAAAGCCCTTGATGGTCTGCGGGTCATAGGACAGGTCGGTGGTCGCGATATTGTCGACCGAGCTGGAGTTGAAGCCGCCTGACAGGAAGCCATGCTTATAGTTGCCGAAGATCGTCAGATCCTGGGTCGGGCGATAGGAGACGCTGATTTCCGGCGAGAAATCATTCCAGTTGCCGCTGCGCTTGACGAGCTGGTCGGTGACGTCGACCATATTGTCGAACGTGTTCTGCACCGGCTCGACGAAGCCGACGCCGCCATTGATGCCGTTCAGCACCTTGGTCAGCTTCTTCTTTTCATAGGAATAGCGGCCGCCGGCAGTGATTTCGATCTGCTCGATGGGCTTGTAGCTCATCTGGAGGAAGGCTGAATAGGCCGTGCCTTCCTGCACGAAATAATAGTTGTTGATCTGGAAGGGCGTGCGCAGCGGGATGAAGCCAAGGCCGTTGGCAGTCAGGGAGGCGAGGCCGCTTGCTTCCGCCGCGAAAAGGAAGGTCTTAGACCCGGTCTCCGCCTTCGTGATGCCGAGATAGGTGCCGGCGGTGAAGTTCAGCGGGCCATCATAATCGGTCTGGATGCGCAGTTCTTGGCTGAATTCCTTGTCCTTGTAGATATTACGGCTGGGCAGCGCGATCGAATAGTCGTTTTCGTAATTTTCGGCCTGAATGAGGTCGACATCATAATAGCCGGTGATCGAGGTCAGCTTGACCTCGTCCGACGGGCTGTAATTCATTTCCAGCCCGGTCAGGATCTGGCGCTGGCGGCCATAAGGCTCGCCATCGCGGAAAGTGGGATCGAGCGTCCCGACGATCGGGCCGGACGAGCCACGGATGAGCTGGTCGTCCGCCTTGCAATTGTCGGTCGATCCCGACTGGGGCGAACCGAAGGGGCAATGGATGAATTCGCCCGCCTGCGCCGGGCCGGCATATTTGGTGCGGCCGATATTGACCTTCAGCCGGGCGTCGAAATTGTCGGTTGGTTCCCATTTGACCGTGCCGCGGATCGCATAGTCGCGATTATGCGGCAGCCGCTGCTCCTTGGGATAGAGATAGGCGGTTTCGGGCACCTGATTATTAAGGTCTCCTTCGATCCGTGAATAATAGCCGGCCAGGCGCACGCCCAGCGTTTCGGTGACGGGGCCGGAGACATAGCCTTCCAGACGCAGTTCGTCGGCGTTGAATTCATAGCCGCCACTGACCTTCGCTTCGAAGCTGCTGGTCGGATCGGCAGTGCGGATGGATACGACGCCGCCGGGGCTGTTCTTGCCATAGAAGAGCGCCTGCGGCCCCTTGAGCACTTCGACCTGGGCGATGTCGGTGTCGCTCATGCGGCGGACGGTCGCCTTGGCGATCTGAACGCCGTCGATGTTGAAGGACACGGCCTGATCGCCGAAGGGATTGCTGTCCGGCCCGCTGATGCCGCGCAGCGCGATATTGCCGCCCTGCACCGATCCGTTCTGCGGCGCGATGATAAGCTGGGGCACGATACGCGCGATGCCGTCCAGATTGGTGACGGAACGGCGGGAGAGTTCACTGGCGCCCACGGCCGTCATCACGACGGGGACCGCGATCGAGGATTCGTCGCGCTTACGGGCAGTGACGACGATGTCGTCCAGGCTGGCCGTAGGCTGGCGAGCCGTGCTGTCCGTACTACCCTGTGCCATCGCGATGCCAGATGACGAGGCAAGCAACGCTGCAACGAACAGCGAATCGCGCACGATGATATGGCTTTTCAACTCTACTCTCCCGGAACATATTTTGGGTCCGTTTCGACCGACTGCAAACATATAGTATATTAACGTACCATACGTCAAAGGATTATCCGCATATTGCCAAAATCGCAACTCGGCTTTCATCCCCCTTGCAATCTGGTACGCTAGGATACTAGATTGTCTTCAGAAGCCGGTCCGCACCAGAAGCGGTCTGATATTTGAGAGTCAAGCCTCTGGAATATCGGGCGAATATCGGCATGGAGAGGAATGGGCGCATGAGCACGGATTACGACATCATCGTGGTGGGCGGCGGCGGTGCGGGTATGACCGCTGCGCTGTTCGCGCAGGCGGCCGGCGCGTCGGTAATGCTACTGGAGGCGGACACAAAGCTGGGCGGAGCGACCCGGCTGTCGGGCGGCGTGGTCTATGCGGCGGGGACCAGTGTTCAGCAGGCAATGGGCATCGCGGACAGCCCGCAGGCCATGTACGACTATATCATGACGCTGAACGGCTGGCAGACGCGGCCCGACATCATCCGCCTGTTTGCCGAACGCAGCGCGGCTTCGGTCGAGTGGCTGGTCAGCCTGGGCGCGGAATATGAGTGGGTGGTGAAATCCGGCGTCGACACGGTGCCGCGCGGCCATTGCACCGTTGGCGCGGGCGACACGATCGGCCGCCTGCTGATCAATGAGGTTGGCGCAAAGGGCATCGAAACCGCGCTTGGTACCCGGGTCGATCGATTGCTGATCGAGGACGGCCGGGTGGTGGGCGTTCATGCGTCGGGCATGGACCTGCGTGCGAAAGCGGTGATCATCACGACCGGCGGTTTCGGCAACAGCCCCGGCATGCGCGCGCGCTATTTCCCGTCCGCCGCGCAGCATGGCGACATCGTCTATTCGGTGCATAATGATGCGCCCTTCATTCTGGGCGACGGCATCAAGCTGGGCGAGGCGATCGGCGCGCAGATTACCGGGCATGATACGGGCCTCGTCCTGCCATCGGCCGGGCTGGTGCCCAATTCGGTGGAAGCCTTCCTGCCGCCATGGTGCATGCTGGTGAATGACGAAGGACGGCGCTTTATGCCGGAAAATTCGCCCTATGCCGTGTCCGGCTATCTGATCAACGAACAGTCCGGCGCTCATGCCTGGGCCATTTTCGATGAAAAGACGTTAGTGGAAGGGAGCGCCGACAAGCGCTTTTCCGATCCCTATCATACCGGCGAAGTGTCGCAGACCTGGGATGAGGATCTGATCCGCAAACATGTAGAGAGCGGCAAGATCCGTACCGCCGACACGCTGGAGAAACTGGCCGATATGGTCGGCATCAATCGTCTGGCGCTGGCCGAGACGGTCGCGCGCTATAATGAAGATGCTCAGGATGGCGTGGACAGCGAGTGGGCCAAGCAGGCGCCCAAATATTTCCCGATCGACGCCGCGCCCTATTTCGCGGTGGAGGTGCGGGCATCGGTGATCGGCCAGACCAGCGCCGGGCTGGACATCGATACAAAGGGACGAGTGCGCGACCGCAACGGCATCGCCATTCCCGGCCTCTATGCGGCGGGCGAGATATTGGGCTGCGTCCAGGGCAATCGCTATTCGGGCGGAGGCATGGGCGTGGGCAATGCCCTGACCTTTGGCCGGCTGGCGGGCGAGGAAGCCGCCGCATCGCTCCGCGTAAACGCCTGAACTGTAATCCCGTACCGGGAGAAGAATGAATGTCGATTTCCGCGCGTCTGCTGCGCTCGCTCAACCGTACCGTCGCCATCGTTCATGAAGATGTCGTCTATGCCTCGAATGAGGAGGCGCTGGTCGCCTCGCTCAAGATATTGGAGACGCGGGAAAGTTTCCACGATCCGCTCTTTTCTGGCTGGCGCGACCGGCTGGAGGCGCAATTGGCTGGGCTGGTCGATCGCCTGTCCCTGTCGCGCATCGCGCCTGACCTGTTCGAAGCGGTCGAAGCCATTCGCGCGGCGCTGGCAGCGGCGCCCGATGGCAAGGCAGAGCGGGAAGCGATGCAGCGCGCGACGATGCGGGACTGGTCCTTGCTGGTCGAGCGGCTGGCGTCCGATCCGCGCATCGACGCGGCCGAGCGGACGCGGATCGTGTTCGAGACGTCGGACGCGGAACTGACGCGCATCGGCGAACTGTGTGGCGACCTGCTGCCGGTCGAGACTATGCAGGACACGGCTATAACGGCGCTGCGCCTTCAGGCCTATCTCGCTGATCGCTTTGACGATGCCGGTCTGCGCGTCACCGATTTCCGGCCTTTGCCGGGCGGCTATGGCAAGGAAACCATCCTGTTCATGGTCGAGGGGCAGGCGCTGTCCGGCGCGTTTGTCATGCGCCGCGACCGGGACGAACCGACGATGGACAATGACTGTCATCGTGTGCGCTACGAGTTTCCGGTCATCCGCGCGGCCTATGACCATGGATTTCCGGCCCCCGAAGCCCTGTGGGTGGATGAGGAGCATCAATTGCTGCCCGGCGGCGACTTCCTGATCATGACGCGGGCACCGGGGACGAGCGGCGGCAATGTTCATGGCGCGGCGGGCAAGGTGGATCAGGCACTGGTCGACCTGCTGGCCGGCAGCGTCGCGCGGTTGCACCAGTTGCCGCCGATGCGCGAACTGGGCGACCTGACCGACGGGATTGCGTCGCATCTGTGGGATTTGCCGCTTGCGGAAGTGACGCGCCGCTATATCCAGTCGATCAAGGATCTGTATCTGCGCGAAATGGCGATGCCGTCCCCCGCGGTGCTGGCCCTCTATGGCTGGCTGATGGACAATATTCCCGAGGCAACGGGTCGACCGGTGCTGCTGCACGGCGATATCGGCTTCCATAATTTCATCGTTGACGACGGGCGGCTGAGCGCCGTGGTCGATTGGGAATTTTCCCATATCGGCGATCCGGCGGATGACGTTGGTTATGTCCGCAACACGGTGGGGAACTCGCTCGATTGGGGCGCTTTCATGGACGCCTATCGCGCGGCGGGGGGCCCCGATCTGGACGAGGCGCGAGTGCGCTTCTTCCAGATATGGGGGCATGTGCGTAATTTGACAGCGAGCCAGCTGACGACCAATTGTTTCGAGACGGGGAAGCTGGACGAACTGAAGCTCGGCCATGTCGGCCATTCGATGATGGCCGGCTTCCTCCGGCCGATCCGCGACATGATGGCCAGCTAACCGGCCGTCGGGTCGACCATCACCTTGGCGACGTGCGATCCGCTGCGCATCGTTTCGAACCGGGCGGGCAGGGCGGCGAGCGAGATCGTCTCGCCGACCAATGCGCGCGGTTCGAGCGCGCCAGCGTCCAGCGTGTCCACGCACTGGATGAAATCGGTCAGACCATAAGCCACACTGAATTGCAGCCTGATATCCTTGAACATGGCGATGGCGGGCATGATCGGGTCGGGCTGGATGCAGCCGCCCAGGCTGAGCACCGTCCCGCCATTGCCGACGAGATTGATCGATTGCTGGATCGCGCCAGATGAGCCTGCGCCTTCGATAACAATGTCGGGCGCGCCGCCCAGCATCTGTTCCAGCTGCTGCGGCAGATCGTCATTCACCGTCAGGAATCCATCCGCGCCCATGGCGGCCGCCAGCCCTTCATTGCGGTTTGACCGTGCGATCATCGCCACCCGCCCACCACCCAACCGGCGCGCCCAGAAGGCGGCGGAAGCGCCGATCGCGCCCGCTCCCAATATAGCGACGCGGCTGTCCGGTCCCAGCGGCCCCAACCGCTGGACTCCGCGCAGGGCGGACGCCAGCGGTTCCACTAAAGCGCCATCCGCATATGTCAGCGTGTCGGGCAGGCGGATCGCCTTGCGCGTGTCGATCAGCGTATATTCGCCATAGCCGCCCGCCATCGACCGCAGCGCGGTGCAGTGAAGCGGCCTGTCGGCCCGGCAAGCAGGGCAATCGCCACAGGCCGACATGGGCAGCGCGGTCACGCGATCGCCGACCCGGATCGGCGCAGCGTCCGGGCCGACCTCCAGCACGTCTCCGGCATATTCATGGCCGGGCGACGTGCCGCATGGCATGTCGAAAGGGCTGCCGCTGGTCATATGCAGGTCCGACCCGCAAATGCCGCAGCGATGCACGCGGATCAGCGCCTGATGTGGACCCGGGCGGGGGATAGGCCGATCCTCGATCGCCAGAGGCTGGCCCGCCTGCACGAAAATCGCCGCCTTCATCCCATCTATCCTCTCATTCTTATAAATATGCTAGCATATCATAATCTAGCGTGCCTATAAGCGCCTGACAAGGAGAGAGACATGGCTGAAACACTGACCATTCCGCTGCGCTATGAGGATATCGATGCGTCCTGGGTGACGGCTGCGCTGCGGCGGAGCTGGCCGGAGGTAGCGGTTTCGCGGGTGGAGCGCGGGCCGGTGTTCGGGTTCAAGCAGAATAAATTCCGCATCAAGGTGGACTATGCGGCGGGCGGTGAGGGCAAGCCGGACAGCTTCATCGTGAAGGGCAATTTCCCCGGCGAAAATGACCCGGCGACCGGGTCGGCCTGGGCCATGGCCAATGAATTGCGCTCCTTTCGCGATATCGTGCCGCTGGTCGCCGCGCCGGCCGGGCCGCGATGGCACCATATCGACGTCAGCGATGAAGCATCGGCGATCATCATGGAGGATCTGACGCCGCAGGGCGCGACCTTCTTCCATGCGCATCATACGCTCGATCTGGGGCAGGCGATGGCGTTCATGGACGCCTTTGCCCGCATGTATGCCAGCAGTTGGAACAGCCCGATGTTCGCGGAGGGCGGCGCGATGGGGCCGGGCACCCTGGCGCATGAAAATCGCCGAATGGTGAACGATGTCTATTTCCCGACCTTCTTCACCGCGGAAAACTGGCGCAGCTATGTCGAATTGCCGCGCGGACGGGCATTGCCGCGCGCCTTTCAGGATATGGAACGGGCGCAGGAGGCGTGGAGTCGACTTTGGTCGCTATTGCCGCAGACGGCGATGGTGGTGATCCATGGCGATGAGCATCTGGGCAATCTCTATATCACGGCAACCGGGCAACCGGGCCTGATCGACTGGGTCGCGCGGCCGGAACATTGGCCGATCGGCCTTTCCTATTTCATGCTCTGCACGCTGGACATTGCCGACCGGCGGACATGGGAAAAGGCGTTACTATCCCATTTCCTGACCCGGTTGCGCGCCTATGGCGTGGCGGATGTGCCGTCGTTCGAGGAGGCGTGGTTCTTCTACCGCTGTGCGGCCTTCTATCCCGTCGTCACCTGGCTCAACAACAGCGCGGTGTGGCAACCCGAAGGGATCAACACCGCGAATGTCGTGCGCGCGGCGACGGCGGCGCTGGATCATGACAGTTTCGGCCTGCTGGGGCTGTAAAGTCGGGGCGAGGCTTGCCTCGCCCCAAGCCACTCAAGCGGTCTTGTCGGAGCGATAGGCATCGGCTCCGCTCTCGACGTCCTCCAGTCGGGGCATGCCGGTCAGATGATTGCCGCCGCTGACTGGCAGGTTGACGCCGGTGATATAGGTCGGGCCAGACAGGAACACGACCGTATCGGCATAGTCGCGGGGAAGGCCGACCCGTCCGAGCGGGACATGGCTGGCATAAAGCTCCTCGACGCCCGGAATGGCGAAGAGGCCCGCAGCCAGCGCCGACTTGATCGGGCCGGGCAGCAGCGAGTTCACCCGGATGCCACGCGCGCCATATTCCAGCGCGGCATAGCCGACCAGACAGTCGGTTGCGGCCTTGGCGCAGGCATAGGCGAAATGCGGCGGTTGCGGCTGCACCGTGCTGTTGGAGGAGATGAGCGTGATCGATCCGCCATCATTCATCACCTGCGTCATGTGACGGATGAAATGGACATGGCCGAAATAATTGACCTCCACACCGCGCTGCAACTGTTCGGACGTGACATCGGCGATCATGCTTATCACTGGCAGGGCGGCGGCGTTGACGGCGATGTCGATCGCGCCATGAGCCTGTGCCGCCACGCGCGCCAGATTGGCGATGTCCGCCTCTCTGCCGGCATCGCATTGCACCGCCAGCCCGCCGATTTTCGCCGCCAACCTCTCCAGCCCGTCCATCGAGCGGGCGGCGACGACCACCTTCGCCCCGGCTTTCGCAAGTGCTTCGGATATGGCCCAGCCGGTTCCGCCTTCAGCAGAGGCGCCCAGCACGACCGCCACCTTGTCCTTTAACTGCATGTTGCTTTCCTCTCCTTGATTTTGCCGTGCTCCGACATATAAGACACATGCACATGATAATAATATGAACTAAATTGCAACCGCTAGTCGTTGCGCAGGACGAGGAGTGAGCCATGAGCATTGCCGCCAGCCCCAGATTGTTCGATCCGGTGACGATCGGCAGCCTGTCTCTCGCCAACCGTACGGTCATGGCGCCTATGACGCGCTGCTTCTCGCCCGATGGCGTGGTGGGGCCGGATGTCGCGGCTTATTATCGGCGGCGGGCCGAGGGTGGGGTCGGGCTGATCGTGACCGAAGGCACATGGATCGACCATCCCAGCGCATCGAACGAAGATAGTGCACCGCGCTTCTATGGCGAGGATGCTTTGCGCGGCTGGCAGCATGTCGTCGATGAAGTGCATGCGGTCGGGGGGAAGATCGTGCCGCAACTCTGGCATGTGGGCATGACGCGGCGGGCGCAGATCGACAATCTCTATGATGCGATCGAGGAGGACATGATCCTCAAGTCCAGCCCGTCAGGCTATGTTGGCCCCGATGAGCAGGTGGCGCAGGGCAGCAGCGAGGCGGATATTGCGGCGCTGATCGACGCTTATGCGCGGGGTGCGGCGAGCGCACAGGCGCTGGGCTTCGATGGTGTCGAACTGCATGGCGCGCATGGCTATCTGATCGACCAGTTTTTCTGGCACGGCACGAACAGGCGCCAGGACCAGTGGGGCGGCGCGGCGCTGGCCGATCGCGGTCGTTTCGCGGTGGAGGTGATGCGGGCCTGCCGCCGTGCGGTCGGCCCAGACTTCCCGATCCTGTTTCGCTTTTCACAATGGAAACAGCAGGATTATGCGGCGAAGCTGGCGACGACGCCGTGCGAACTGGCGAGCCTGCTGGAGCCGCTGGCGGAGGCCGGCGTCGATATTTTCCATGCGTCGCAGCGGCGCTTCTGGGAGCCGGAATTTGCCGATAGTCCGCTCAATCTGGCGGGCTGGGCGCGCAAGCTGACCGGGCGGCCGTCGATCACGGTCGGATCGCTGGGGATCGAGAAGGAAATGCTCGACACGATGTTTTCGGGATCGCACGCCGCCCCGTCGCTGGGGCGCTTGGAAGCCCTGAACATCATGTTGGAGCGCGGCGATTTCGATCTGGTGGCGATCGGTCGGGCATTGCTGGTCGATCCTGCTTGGGTCGACAAGGTGCGGCGCAATGCCCACGACGAACTGCAACCCTATAGCCCGGCATCGCTGGCGACTCTTTCGTAACGCGCGGTCGCGCGTCCTTTTCCGGCCGAAGGATCGGCTCTTCTCCTATCGGAATGATGACATGGCGAAATTGACTCTGGTGAAGCGTGACGGGACCAGCCTGGAGATTGAAGGCGAACCCGGCCTATCCGTCATGGAGATGATCCGCGACCATGGCGTGGACGAATTGATGGCGCTGTGCGGCGGATGCTGTTCCTGCGCGACCTGCCATGTTTTCCTGTCCGACGCGGATATGGAACGGACGGGCGACGTCAGCGCGGACGAGAATGACCTGCTCGATAGCTCCGATCATCGGCAGGCCGGATCGCGCCTGTCCTGCCAGATCATCTGGACGGAGTCTCTGGATGGACTGACGGTGACGATCGCGCCGGAGGACTGATCCGGCGCGAACCTCGTCACGCCGCGTTGCGTAGCGCCTCATCCTCCAGGACCAGGTCGGCCGCGCGCCAGCCGGTTGCCATGGCCGGGCCGTTGGTGTTGCCCGAAATCAGGCCCGGCATGATCGAACAGTCGACAATGCGCAGGCCGTGGACGCCGCGCACCCGGGCGCGTTCGTCCACCACCGATCGGTCATCGCGACCCATGCGACAACTGCGCACGGCATGGGTGCCGCACAGCGCGATCCGGCGGATGGCGGCCAATATCTCTGCGTCGCTTTGATGGGCGGTGCCGGGCGACATTTCCTCCCCGACATAAGGCGCCAGCGCGGGCTGGCCGACATAAGCGCGGATATAACGGACCATCTCGATCGCGGCGCGCTGGTCGGTCTCGCTCGACAGCCAGTTGGGATTGATGATCAGCGGCGCATCGGGATCGGCGCTGCTGAGGTCGAGCGAGCCTTCGCTGTCGAGGCCGATCAATTGCGCCGTGATGCTCATACCCGGCACGGCCTCGACCGATTGCATCGGTGCGACTGTGTCCTTTTCCTTCTCCTCGGGAATATCCAGCGTCCAGCCGCTGACATAGAGTTGGGCATTGGGACGTGTCCGGTCCGGGCTGGTGCGGATGAACGCGCCGACCTCCATCGCGCCATTGGCCAGCGGGCCGGATTTCAGCATCAGATATTGGGCGACGCTGGCCGCCAGCCCCACGCCCCGCAGGCGGTGATTGATACCGCGCTCGCCACCCTTCAGCCGATAGGTGGCGATCATGCCCAGATGTTCGAGGACGCGGCGGCCAACATCGGGGCTGTCGTGCAGCACGGGGATACCGAGCGCGCGCAGTTTCTCTGCAGGGCCGATGCCTGAGAGTTGCAACAGCTTGGGACTGCCGATCGTACCGGTGCTCAGGATGATTTCGCCATGGCAGGCATAATAGGTCCGCTGCCCATCGACGCGACATTCGACACCGGCCGCGCGCCGCCCGTCAAAGCGGATGCGGTCGGCATAGACATCGGTCACGACATGCAAGTTGGATCGATGCCGCACCGGATCGAGGAAGGCGACGGCGGAGCTTTGCCGACGACCCTTCCGGATATTGTAGCAATAATAGCCGATCCCCTCCTGATCCTCCCGATTGAGATCCTCATAATGGCGCGGCAGGCCCATCTGTACGCCTGCCTCTATCGCGCGTTCGGCCAGCGGATAACGGAATTTGTTGGTGGTGATATGGACCGGGCCGCCTACACCGCGCACGCCATCGTCGCCCAGTTCATGATCCTCGATCGCGCGATAGGCCTGCTTCATCTGCGCCCATGACCAGTCGGACCCGGCTTCCCCTTCCCAGATATCGAAATCCTGCGGTTGGCCGCGCACATAGATCATGCCGTTGATGGCGGACGATCCGCCCAGCCCCCGGCCGCGCTGCCACACTTCGGATGGCGCATCGGCCGATCCCACCGGATAGGTCCAGGCATGATTGGGGTCCGTCACCAGCTTGCCGATCCCCTTGGGCATCGACACCATGAAGCTGTTGTTCGTACCGCCCGCCTCCAGCAGCAGCACGCGGTTGCGGGGATTTTGCGACAGGCGATTGGCCAGCACGCAGCCAGCCGACCCCGCGCCGACGATGATATAATCGTAGCTGGCCATATCTCTCTCCTGTTGGTTCTCGTCAGGCGGCGCGCGACTGGCTCGTCCTGCGGGTGATGCGGATCGGCAGGTCGCTCAGCGCGTGGAAGGCGAAGACCGGATCATAACGGACGGCGTCTGGCGGCACGGCCAGTTCGACCGCTTCGAAATCGTCCAGCCACCGGCTGATCGCCGACTGCAGTTCTGCGCGCGCGAGAAAACTGCCGACGCAATGATGCACGCCCATGCCGAAACTGATGTGCGACCGCTTGTTCTTCCGGTCGAGGTCGATCGTCTGCGGTTCCGGGAAGCTCTCTTCATCCTGCCCGCCCGACGCCCACATGGCGAAGATGGTGGCGCCGCGCGGCAGCGCGATGCCGCCTATTTCCGTGTCCTGAAGGACGGTGCGCGGCGTGGTGATGGCCGGGGCGTGGACGCGCAGCACTTCCTCGATGAAGTCGGGTATTTTGGCCCGTTCCGATTGCAGCCTTGCCCACAGGTCCGGCCGGGTCGCCAGCACGAACATGGCGGAGGACAGCGCATTGCGGGTGGTTTCATTGCCGGCGATCACCAGCACATGGCACATCGACAATTGTTCTTCGATGCTGAGCGGCCGGCCGTTGATGCTGGCGGTCGCGATCGCGCTGACCAGATTATCCTGCGGATCGCGGCGATAGCGGTCGAGGATGTCGACGAAATAGCGATAGCCCTTCACGATCGTCCGTGTCGCCTCGATCGCGCGGGGCAATGGGTGGACGGGGTCGACCAGATGGGTGAATTCGTCCGAGTAGAATTTGAGGAAGGCGGCGTCCGCATAAGGCATGCCCAGGATCAGGCAAATCGCCTCCAGCGGCAGCGGCACCGCAAAAGCATCAACGAAGTTGACAGTTTCGCGGTCCGGGATCGCTGTCATCAACCGATCGACGATGCGATCGATTTCCGGCTGCAATTCGATGATCTTGCGTCGATTGAGCGCCTGTTCGGCAATCTGGCGATAGGCGAGCGACACGGGCGGGTCGGTGGCTTGCAGTGTCTGGACGACTTTATATCCGGCTTCGGCAAAAACCTCGGCAATGGCGGGTTCGAATTCGCCCCAGCGCCAGACGGTGGGGACGGGCGTGTTGGAAAATATGTCGGTGCTACGCGCGATCGCCTCTATGTCGCGCTTGCGCGTGGCGAGGAAGACTGGCGAGGGGGATGGGATCGGCAATCGATAGACCGGCGCTTCCTGTCGCAGCATCGCCCAACCGGGACCGGGCGCCGACAGATGATCGGGATTGAACGGGTTGAAGCTCGCCAGATCGATACCCTGGGTCATGCCGGTTTCTCCGCATGGGTTGCGCAAAAGGGCGATCCTTTTTGGAACGGCGCCTCTCCGAAACTGAAATCGGGTCCTTATCCGGCGCTTTTCGTGGCCGGTGGTCCCTTTGTGTCGGCCAGCTTATGCACAAGAATGATATTCTGCAATACCATATGCATGCTTATCCAATTTGAAGTGCGCAATAGTATGCTAGAATATTATATATTGCGCTAGCACACCATATCGCGCATGGGCGAGGGGAAACGCCTTATGAGGAGTATGTCATGTTCGTTCGCCCCATTCTGACCCTCGCGCTCGCCGTCGCCACCCTGTCGCCGGCTCATGCGGCTGCGCCGGTGATCGACCGCAACGCCCGCATCTATTCCGCCGACGGCACCGTTCTGGGCAAGGTGGATCGCCTGCTGATGAAGGGTGAGGAACTGACCGGCGTTCAGCTGATCTTCGGCAGCAAGATGATCGTCATCCCGGCCGATACGCTGACTGTCGAGGAAAGCGGCGTGAAGACCAGCCTGACGAAGAAGGAAGTCCGCGCGCTGCGGTAACGGCCGGGCTTTCTGCGCCTTATCCGGGACAGCATCCGGGCCAGTGCATTGACATTTATTCATCGATCGATGAATTTAAAGACATGCCTCGCAGCGACTCGACTCTATCCTCTCCGGTGTCGCCGAAACCGCGGCGTGGCAGGGGCCGTCCCGCCCATGCGGACGGTGATGCAGCGCCGGTATCCGCACGCTTGCTGGATGCGGCGACGGCCCTTTTTGCCGAACAGGGTTTCGATGCCGTCGGCGTGCGCCCCATTGCCAATCGCGCCGGTGTCGATCCGGCGATGATCGCCCATCATTTCGGGTCGAAACTGGCGCTGTGGGAAGCGGTGGTCGATCGGCTGTCGCTGCGGCTGACCGATCGGCTGGCTGCCGTTGCACTTGGTCCGGGCAGCGCGAGCGCCAGGCTGGACGAAGCGGTCGGGCAGATTATCGACCTGTTGTGCGATGCGCCGGAACTCGCGGCCTTCATCCTGCGCGAGGTTGTTCTGCCGAGCGATCGTTCCGCTTATGGCGCGGCGCGGCTGGCCGATCCCATCCATCATATCTTGCGCCCGCTGATTGCCGATGTCGCGGCGGAGCATCGCGCGGATATCGATGTCGATTATCTTTTCGTGGCGCTCAACGGCGCGATCGTCGTCAGCATCGTGTCGCACCCGCTGCTCGACCGGCTGGCCGATCCTGCCGACGATGCGCAGTTCCGCATACGGCTGAAGGCGACCATGGCAGCGCAGATGGCGGCCCGCATCGCACAATGATCCGAGAACAGATGGAGATGATGCATGACCCAGACGATAGAGGCGCCCGCGCCGCTCAGTTTCGCTGACCCTGCCGTCCAGCGTTGCCCCTTTTCCAGCTATGCGGGGCTGCGCGACGAGCAGCCGGTCTATGTCGATCCGCTGACGGGCCATTATGTGCTGACCCGCTATGAGGATATTCGCAAGGCATTGCTGAACGTCAAGGTGCTGCGCAATCGCACCGGCCTCAACGCCACGCGCAACGATGCGGCGGCCAATGCGGTCTATGAGGAGAAGGGTTGGTTGCCGATCGATACGCTCGTGTCGAACGATCCGCCCGATCACCGTACCTATCGGACGCTGGTGGACAAGGTGTTCACGCCCGCGCGCGTTGTGGCGCTGGAGCCGCGGATCGAAGAGATTATCGAGGAACTGATCGACGGCTTCATCGATCAGGACGAGATCGACTTCCTTCAGGCCTTTGCCGTGCGCCTGCCGATGTATGTGATTGCCGAGCAACTGGGCGTGCCCCGGTCCGACATGGACCGTTTCAAGCTCTGGTCGGACGTGTCGGTGGAATCGGTCAGCCCGGTGCTGACGTCGCAGCGCGAGGTGGAGATTGCCGAACTGCTGACCGACATGCAGCGCTATCTGGCGGCGGAGATCGAGCGGGTGCGGGAAACACCCAACGAGACGCTGATCAGCCATCTGGCCAATACGGAGACGGACGGCCGTCTGCTCGACATGCGCGAATTGCTGAGCATCATCCACCAGTTGCTGGTGGCGGGCAATGAAACGACGACCACGACGCTGGCGTCGGGCATGAAACTGATGATCGAGCAGCCCGCACTGGCGGAGGCGATCTTTGCTGATCCGACGCGCGCCAAGCCGTTCGTGGAGGAAACGCTGCGGCTATTGTCACCGGTCCAGACGCTGTTCCGCCGCGTTGCCGAGGATATCGAGATTGCCGGGATGGCTATTCCGGCCGGGGCGCTGGTGGAGGTGCGCTATGGCGCGGCGAACCGCGATCCGCGCCAATATGCCGTGCCGGACGAAATCGACCTCGACCGGAAAAATGCGTCCAGCCATCTGGCGTTCGGTGCCGGACCGCATCTGTGCATCGGCAACCAGTTGGCGCGGGGTGAATTGCGGCTGGCCATCCAGCACCTGACACGGCGGCTGACCAGCATGCGCGCGACCCGAGGCGAGGACAGCTATCGCTGGATGACCAGCTATATCGCCCACGGCCCGGACCAGTTGTGGATGGCGTTCGACAAGCGGGGGTGAAGGGAAAGGGGCCGGTCTGAACCGGCCCCTTTTCAGTCGAGGCTATCGAGCGCGTCGAGATCGTCCATGGCGGTTGCGATGCGGTGGATGAATTCCAGCGTGATATCGCGCGGCTGCATGTCGGGTACATCGCCCAGCGGCGTCAGCGTCATCGTCCACCAGGCCAGCGTCGTCAGCAATTGCTGGCGATAATTGTGCCAGGCATCGTCGAACGGGACGGCCTCGCCACCAGCGGCGGCGAAGGCCTCCAGATAATAAGCCAGCAGGTCTTTCTCCCACAGGCGGCGCTGTTCGACAGTCAGGGCGGTGGAAATGGTGTAGGCGACATCGCGCGACCAATGCCCTTTCGACGTTACCTGCCAGTCGGACAGGCCCATGCGGCCATCGCCAGTGATGTACCAGTTTTTCAGATGGACGTCGCCATGGGTGATGGTCAACGGTAGTTCGCCATGCCGGGCCGATGCCCGCATGGTGGCGGACCAGACCTCATCCTGCCGCGCCATCAGGCGGGCGGGCGCGACGTCAACCGCTTCACGCAAGCCAGCCTCGCACATGCCCTTGAAGTCATGATCGCGGTCCAGCGCGAGGAAACGATCGTCATAACGGAACATATGCGCCAGTTCCCGGTCGAGTTGCGACGATCGGTAGAAATGGCCGTGCAGCGTGGCCAGAACGCGCATCTGGTCCTGCACGCGCTCCAGCGTCATCTGGGTATGATGGTTGCAGAAGCCGACCGAACCGCCGAGATCCTTCAGCATCACGATGGATGCAAAGGATTCCGGGTCATAGGTGGCGAGATAGGCCTGCGGCGCCTCGATCGCGAGTTGCGGCCTGATCTGGTTGTAGAAACTCGTTTCGCTGAGCAGCGCCGATGTCGACAGCAACAGCCGGTTGCGCAGGTCGACCGTGGCCTTGCAGAAGACCGATGCGGGCAGACCCGCCGCTTGGCCGGCCTCATTATAGTCCAGATAGATGCGTCGCCGGTTGGAGGTGCCGGAATCGGGCACGTCCAGCCGCACCGCTACTACCCGCGCATCCGGGTGATCGGCGCAGACTATATGGGTCATCCATTCGGGCGTGATCGCTTCGTAGCGCCAGGGAATGTCCCCCGGCGCCACGGCCGGTCTGTCCTCCTGCTGGTCGCGCGCGAAGGCGGCCTTGATCCGGTCGGTCTTCTCGCTGTTCATGCCAATAATCCTGTATGTGGTCCGACCATCAGAAGCGCGTCTCCAATGTGGCATAGAAGCGGCGGCCCGGCTGATAGGACCGGGCCTGATTTTCAATGCCGAGCATATAGTAGGTTTTGTCGAGCAGGTTGGTGCCGCCGACGGTGATCGACCAGCGATTGTCCTGCGCCCGATATCCGGCGCGGGCGGTCAGCAGTTCATAAGCGTCGGACTGCTGATCGATCGTGTTGGCGACGTTGCGGAAGGCCTTGCCGGTCAGCGCCAGATCGCCGCCCAGGAAGAAGGTGCCGGCCATCGAGCCGACCGCGCTCTCATACAGGCCGCCGACCACGACATTATGCCCCGGCGCATGTTTGAGGTCGCGGGCATAGGGCTGACCGGCCGGTGGCGACGTATATTTCGTCTGCATCAGGCCGGCATTGGCGAAGAGAGACAGGCCCCGCGTCGGGCGATAGCTGGTTTCCAGTTCCAGCCCCTCAATCTTGGCGTCCGATGTCACGACCTGCGTGATGCCGTTGATCGTCAGCGTCGCTTGAAGATTATTATATTTGGCGGAGAAGGCGGTCGCCGAGACATTGAGCCGGTTGTTCAGCAATTTCGCCTTGAACCCGCCCTCGATCGACTTTTCGCTCTCCATCTTCGACTGGAGCATCATGCCCGCCAGATTGCCGGGGTTGGAGGTGATGAAGCCGGGCGTGCGATAACCCTCGGTATAGGAAGCGAACAGCAGAACGCCGCCCGTATCATAGCTGACGCCGATCTTGGGCGTGAACTTGTTCGACTTGATTTTCGTGGCGTAGGTGAAGCTGGGATCGGCATTGGTGATCGCGGTATAGAGCGCGCGATCGACCGAGCGGCGATCCAGCGAGTAGCGCCCGCCCAGCGTGATTTCCAGCGCGTCGACTGGACGGATATAGAATTCGCCGAACGCGGCATAGCTGTTGGAAATCTGCGTATCGTCATTCAGGCGCGGCACGGTGGACAGGGTGCCGATCTGCGACTGGTAGAGCGAATGCACTTTCTCGCGGAAATAGAAGAGGCCGACCGTATAGTCGATCAGGCCGCCGCTCGCGGAGGATAGCTGCACCTCCTGCTGGATCTGCCGTTGCTTGAGGTGCGCGCGCAGATTGACCTGTGTGACCGGCGGGGGCTTGCCCCAGAGCGAGGAGGCGAATACGTCTCGGAAACCGCGATAGCTCGACACCCATTTGACGGTGCCGAGGTCCGTCTTCCAGTTCACCGTGCTGGCTATGCCGCCGCCGTCGAAGCGCGGGTCATTTTCCGCGAAGGGGCCGCGAAAGGCGGTATAGGGATCGTCATAATAAAGCGGGCAGCGCTCAAACTGACCGGCGGAGACATTGCCCGGCACATAGTCGCCCGCCGCATTGGTGACGAGGCCCGGCCGCGTGCCCAGCGCCGCGCAATTGGTCGGCGTCACCGCCTGAATGCCCGATCGATTGCGGGTATAGTCGGCGGCAATATCGATCGTCAGGTCATCGACCGGGGCAAGGCGCAGCACCGCGCGATAATCCTGTGCGTTCACGCCATTGGCGCGGTCGCCGGTATCCTTGCCGGCGGCATCGACCAGCTTGATATAGCCGTCCTGATCGCGGGTCTGCACCGCCAGAATGAGGGCGGCCTTGTCGGGGGCCAGCACGATATTGGCATTGGCCTTGAAATCGCGACGATCGTCCGTGCCCAGCGTGGCGGACAGCTTGGCCGAATTTTCGTGCAGGTCGGGCTTGCGCGTGACGAACTTGACCGCGCCGCCGGTGGAGTTGCGGCCATAGAGCGTGCCCTGCGGCCCGCGCAACACTTCGATCCGTTCCAGATCCAGCGCACCGGCCAGCGACCCCACCAGTCGGCCGATGAACACATCGTCCAGATAGACGCCGACATTGGGATCGGTGCCGAAGCCGACATCGTCAATGCCCACGCCGCGCAGGAATATCTGCGCCGAGGAGGCCGACGTGGTCGCAGCCTGAATATTCACATTGGGCACGAAGCCGTCGAGCGCGCGCAGATCGTTGACCGCCTTCGTCTCCAGCGATTTGGCGTCGACCGTGGCGATGGCGATGGGCACGTCCATCAGCGTTTCTTCGCGCCGGCGGGCCGTAACGACGATCGCGCCTTCCTCCTGCGCCTGTTCGCTGGCTTGCGGGATTTCGCTCTGGGCGAAGGCGCTGCCTGTCATCAGGGTGAAAGCCATGACTGCCAGGGATGGACTCGTCCCGCCAAATATCTTCATCATTATCCCCTCTCCCGTGTTTCTCTCTGCCGACGCCTTTGGCCTCGCCGGCATGATAGATTGCATATATATCTTATTCTAGCATACTATAACGATGCGATGCATAGGGTGGAAGCCTTTTGTCGGCTGCCGATGCAAAAGCGCGATTATCATGCAGGATGAGGACGATAAGAATGGCTGAAGGACGGGTCGCGGGCCGCCGCATCATCGTGACGGGGGCGGCTTCCGGCATCGGACTGGCGACCGCCCGGTTATTGGCGCGGGAAGGCGCGACATTATCGCTGCTCGACCGCGACAAGGCGGCACTGGCCGAGATTGCGGGGGAATTGCGGGCGCATCACGCGCAGGTCAATCTGCCCGACGAAACGGCGATCGATCGCGCGGTGCGCAATGCGGCGCTGGCGATGGGCGGTATCGACGGGCTGGTCAATGTGGCAGGCATTGGCGGCATGGGTCGCCTGGCCGACCTGACGCTGGCGGACTGGAACCGGACGATCGGCGTCAACCTGACCGGGCCGATGCTGCTGATGCGCGCCGTGTTGCCGCATCTGGAAGCGGCGGGACAGGGGACGATCGTCAACATCGCATCGGGACAGGGGCTTACCCCGTCCGCGCCCGGCATGGCGGCCTATTGCGCGTCCAAGGGGGGATTGGTGACGCTGTCCAAGGCGCTGGCACTGGAACTGGCGCCGACGATCCGGGTCAATTGCGTCTGTCCCGGCGTGGTCGACACGCCTTTGCTGCCCGACGCCATGCGGGCTGCCGCGCGCGAACCCGGATCACCCTATGCGTTGAAGCGGGTCGGTGAGGCGGAGGAAGTGGCGGCGGCCATTCTCTTCCTCACCAGCGCCGAATCCGCCTTCATCACCGGCATCGCCATGGCTGTCGATGGCGGACGGACCTATCATTGACCCTCGTCGCGGGCCCGCGCGAAGCGGGCGAGGTACAGGTCGACATCGCCAAACTGGCGGGCGATGGCATAGAGCCGGCGATAATGGTGACTGATGTTCAGTTCCTCGGTCACACCGATCCCGCCATGCAACTGGATCGCCTGCGCGCCGACCTGAAGCCCGCCGGTTGACGCCTGCACCTTTAGGGCTGCTATCGCTGATGCTCGGGCCTGCCCATCGCCTGCTGTCATGGCGCCCAGCGCGGCGTAAAGGAGCGAACGGGTCATCTCGACCTCGATCAGCATGTCAGCCATGCGGTGTTGCAGCGCCTGGAAATTGCCGATGGCGGTGCCGAACTGCTTGCGCACGCGCAGATAGTCGCGCGTGGTCCAGAGTGCGGCGTCCATGACACCCAAAGCCTCGCCGCACAGCGCGATCAGGCCATGCTCCATGGCCTGATCGATCGCCGCCAGGGCCTGAGCGCCTGATATCAGTAGCCGCGCTTCGCTACCTTCCAGTGCGATATCGGCGACGCGACGGTTGTCGAGCGTGCGATAATCGGTACGTTTGATCCCGGCCGCATTTGCATCGACCAGATACAGGCCGATTTCATCGCCATGCCGGGCTGACATGAGGAAGCTGTCAGCGCGCGCCGCCCCTTCCACCAAGGTCTTGACGCCGGTCAGCCGATCACCGTCCGCCCGCATATCGACATGATGCCAGTCGCCGCGCCCGGCCGCTTCCTGCAAGGCCGGAACGATGATGGTTTCGCCCATTATCAGGGGTGCGATCAGGTCGGCCGCGGTCTCACCGCCAATCGCGGCGAGCAACTGCGTCGCGATGACATGGGGAACGAAGGGTTCCGTCACCAGAGCGCGTCCCAGTTCCTCCGCGATCAGCGCATTTTCGATCGCGCCGCCACCAAAGCCACCCGCTTCCTCAGACAGGCCGGCGCCCAGCCAGCCCAGTTCGGCGAACATGGCCCAATGATGGGAGGCGACACCGCTGTCCGACCGGAGGATGCGAAACCGCTCCTCCCAGCCATATTCGCGCTCGATGAAGCGGCGCACGCTGTCGCGAAGAGCGTCCTGTTCGGACGTGTAGATGAAGTCCATTGTCCTTATAGCTCCAGCACGGTCTTGGCGATCAACGTGCGCTGAATCTCATTGGCGCCGCCGTAGATGGTGGTGGCGCGGCGGAACATCGCCTTGGCGGCGATGCCGATGCCATGATCGGGCACCGGGGGGGGCATGCCGTCCTCGAACAGGCGATGCTCGCCCTCCGGGTTGAGGCAGATGGCAAGACCGCGATCGCCCAGCGCCTCGGCCGCAAGATCGGCGACACGCTGCCGCAGTTCTGACCCACGTATCTTGACCAGCGAAGCGATGGAACCGCCGTCATGCGATCCCGATGTCAGCGCGCGCAGCACAGCGGTTTCCAGCGCCATCGTGTCGATCTCGATCCGCGCCAGCCGGGCGCGAAAGGACGGGTCTTCCATCAGCGGCTTGCCGTTCTTCTGCTCGATTCGGGAGATATCGCGCAATTGGGCGATGTCACGCTTGGTGTGCGGCACTTCCGCGCTGTTGGTCCGCTCATTGGTCAGCAGGAATTTGGCATAGGACCAGCCCGCGCCTTCCTGTCCGACCAGATTGGCGGCGGGCACGCGCACCTCGTCAAAGAAGAATTCGTTGACGGTCAGCCCTTCGTCTATGGTCCAGATCGGCCGACGGGTGATGCCGGGGCTTTTGAGATCGATGATCAGCGCGGAAATCCCGGCCTGCGGCTTGGCCTCCATATCGGTGCGGACCAGCATGAAGATCATGTCGGCATGATGGCCTTCCGTCGTCCAGGTCTTCTGCCCGGTGACGATATAGTCGTCGCCATCGCGCACCGCGCGCGTCCGCAGCGATGCAAGGTCCGACCCCGAACCCGGTTCCGAAAAACCCTGTGCCCAGAAAGTGTCGCCGGTGCGGATGCCGGGCAGATAGGCCTGCCGCTGTTCTTCGGATGCGAAGGTGTAGAGCACGGGCGCGACCAGTTCCGGGCCGATGCGATCCATGGTCGGCGCATAAGCGCGGCGCATTTCCTCCTCGAAGATGAAGCGCTGCACGCCGGTCCAGCCGGTGCCGCCATAGGCCACAGGGAAATGCGGGACGGACCAGCCTTTTTCCGCCAGAATCTTCGACCAGCGTGCCTGATCTTCCCGCCGGGGATGATAATCATAGCGGCCGCGCCGGGCCAGATCGGGGGGCAGATTCGCCTGGATGAAAGCCCGGACTTCGGCGCGGAAAGCCGTGTCTTCGGCGCTATAATATGGAGTCATGGCCCTCTCGGTCTTTTTCGTTATTAGTTTGCTAGCATATCATTAGATGATTGCCTATAGCCAAGGCGACACAGGAGGGAAGAGGGCATGTCGCGCAAATATGATGATAGCCTCTATGATGCGCAGTGGGTCAGGGACATACCGGCCTTGTTGGCGCTGGATGAGGTTGCGCCGGACCTGTTTCGCAATCGCGACAATCAGCGCAATGTCTATCGCGCGCTGTTCGGCGGGCAGATCGTGGCGCAGGCATTGGCGGCGGCAGACCGGACCGCGCCGGATCGCACCATCCATTCGCTCCATGCCTATTTCCTGCGGGCGGGCATCGATAGCGAACCGATCGACTATCGGGTCGAGCGTATGCGCGACGGGGGCCGCTTTTCCACGCGCCGGGTGGAGGCGTTGCAGAAGGGGCAGCTTATCCTGACGATGGAGGCGAGCTATCGTTCGCCGGTTGCCGGGTTCAGCCATTATCGTGCCAGCCCCATCGCCTTCGATCCCGAAAAGGCGCTGGATGAAACGACATTCCGCACGCTGCGTGCAGAGGACGGGCGGTCTTATGGCGCCTTGTTCGGCGGTCATTATCCCATCGAGGTGCGCCTGCCCGGCAAGTCCGGTTTCCTGGAGCGCAACGGTACGGGCAAGCGGCATTACTGGTTGCGCGCGCCCGGTGCGGAGCGGTGCGACGATCCGATGGTGCAGCGACAGATATTGGCCTTCCTGTCCGATTTCATGTTCGCCGGCGCGCCCCTGTCGCGGCATACGGTGGCGCTGCCGGGGCCGCATCTGTTCGTCGCGAGCCTCGATCATTGCCTCTGGTTTCACCGGGACGTGCGCTGTGACGACTGGCTGCTGTTTGAGACAGACGGTCCCAATGCGGAAAATGGCGTCAATCTGGCGCGCGGCCTGATCTATAATCGGGCCGGAGAACTGGTTGCCTCCATGGTGCAAGAGGCGCTGCAATATCCCGTCGATCCGGCAGGATAAGCGTCAGGCCGGTACGCGATCGGGTATCCGGTTGAGATAGACCGGGTCCTGCCTGTCGCGCCGCCCGGGCAGGTTGTAATGCGCGACATGGCCGGCATCGGTGATCCGGGTGCTGGGGCGGATGTCGTTCCATTCATTGGTGATTTTGCGGCGCAGGATTTTCCATTGCCCGGCGCGCCGTTCGAACAGGTCGATATAGCGGCCGCCGCAATAATAATCATGCTTGCCGTCGATCGTGCCTTCGGCCTTGGCTTTGGCCGCATAATCCGGGCCGAAGAAGGTGGTCACGGCCTCTTCGCCACCCGGCGCCTGCTGATAGGCCCAATAATAGGATTCCGACGTTGCGAAATCGCCCTCCACATCGATGGTGCAATGGGTGACCGTGTGCATGCCGTCCAATATCCCTTCCCGCAGGGACGGGATGATGGTTTCGGCAAATTCCATGGCATTGCCGGAGAAAGAGCCATGATCGTCCGTGCCGTCGGGATGATAGATGGTCTTGAGCAGCTCCAGATCGCACCGGTCGATCGCGCGACAATAGAGCTTGAGCACATGCTCGATCTCCTGCCGGTCCAGCGCCACGCGAAGCCGCGCTTCAAGCTGCTCGTCCATATCCCTCTCCTTTTGGTATTGCTTATTCGCCCTTGAATTCGGGCCGTCGCTTTTCCATCACCGCATGGACCGCCTCGCCGAAATCGCGGGTGTAGGTGCTCAATCCTTCATAGGCGACGCCCGCTTCGAACACCGAACTGAACAACTGACGCAGGGCGATGTTGGTCACGGATTTGGTGTAGCGGATCGCCGATTGCGCGCCGCGCGCCAGCTTTTGCGCATAGGTGTCGACATAGCTGTCCAAGTCTGCGGCGGGCACGACGAAGCTGATCAGGTTGATCCGTTCCGCCGTCACCGCGTCGATCGCGTCGCCGGTCAGCAGATAATGTTTGGCCTTGGCAAAGCCGATCAGTTGCGGCCAGATCAACGCGCCGCCATCGCCCGCGACCAGCCCCAGCCGCACATGCGGGTCGGCGAAACGCACATGGTCGGCAGCAATCACGATGTCGGACAAAAGGGCGATAGACGCGCCAAAGCCCATGGCGTCGCCATTCACCTTGGCGATTACCGGCTTGGGGCAGTCGAGCAGGCCCATGACGATGCGGCGCATGCTCTTGGCTTCGTGGACGAAGGGGACACGATTCCCCTTCACCTGTTTTTCCAGCCAGTCGAAATCGCCGCCGGCCGAAAAGGCTTTGCCCGCGCCGGTCAGGACGATGACGTCGCTGTCCGGGTCGTCCGCCGCCTCGAAGAAGACGCGCGCCATTTCCTCATGCAGTGCATGGTTGACTGCATTCATCAGTTCCGGCCGGTTCATCATGATCGTCAGCACCCGGCCGTTACGCGACAGGGTCAGCAGCTTATAATGGTCGAAATTCATGCCGATCCCTTCGATGGCCAAGGCGATGCCGTTCCGTTCATGCGCGCGGGCCGGTCAGAAGACAATGTGGAGATGATCGAGCGCATGGATCGCGAAATGCGGGATGAACTGCGGCTCTGGATGATCGGGCGACAGGCGCAGATTGGGCAGCCGCTCCAGCAGGCGGCGGATGGCGATGCGCATTTCGCCGCGCGCCAACTGATTGCCGATGCAGAAATGGATTCCGCGCCCGAACGCCAGATGATTGCGCACGCCCTTGCGCCCCACATCGAAATCGGCGTGGCATTGCCATTGCGCCGGATCGCGATTGCCCGCGAGATAGCTGAGCATCAGGACACCGCCTTCGGGAATTTCGACGTCGCCAATCCGGCTGGACTGCGTTGCGACACGCCACATATGCGGCACGGGCGAATGGGACCGGAGCACTTCCTCGATGAAGCTGGGAATGCGGCTGGGGTCTGCCTCGATCGCGGCGCGCAGGTCCGGCTTGGTGAGGAGCAGCCACATGGCGGTGGTGATGCCGGTCGTGGTCGTTTCATTGCCGGCCACCAGCAACTGGTGTGCGATCGCGATCAGTGCGGGCGGGCTGAGCGTTTCGCCATCCACCTCGGCATGGACCAGGCGGCTGAGCAGATTATCTTCCGGCTGGGCGCGATAGCGTTCGGCTCGTTCATGCAGATAATTTTGCATGTCGATCAGATGATCGGTGATTTCCAGTTCGCGATCGGGATCGAGCAGCGGATTGTTGCGCTCCACCGTGACATCGGACCAGAGCTTGAACCGATCATAGTCGGCGCGGTCGACGCCTAACTGGTCGGCGATGATGTACATCGGCACTTTGATCGCGAATTCGGGCAGCAGGTTGGCGCCGCCATTGGGCAGCATGCCATCGATCAACTCGTCGACCAGCGCCTCGATATAGGGTTCGAGCGATTTGACGTAGCTGGGCGTGAACGCCTTTTCGACGAGCGCGCGATAGGAGGTGTGGCCGGGCGGGTCATTGGTGACGAGCGTGTGCATTTCGGGGAAACCGCGATCGGCAAAGCGCCGCGCCACTTCTTCCGCAACCGGGGAATCATGCCGGCCGACCACCACCGTCGTCTTGTTGGAATAGAGTTCGGGATGGGCCGAAATATGGCCGATATCCTCGTACCGGGTCACGACATACATGCCGGTCAGCGGGTCTTTATAGACCGGCGCCTCCGCCAGCAGGCGGTCGAGAAAAGGGAAGGGGCAGGTCTGGATATCCGGCGAGGCCAGGCTACCCAGATTGTCTTGAACCGTCATGTCCACTCCTGGAACGTCTTGCTATCGATAATATGAATGCTAGCATATCGAAAGCTAGCGTACATATCAACGACGTTCGGGAGAGAAACAATGGAGCCGCTGGACAGGCTGGTTGCGATCGAGGAGATCAAGGCGCTCAAGGGGCGTTATTTCCGGTTGATGGACGGAAAGGACTGGGTGGGGTTTGCCGACCTGTTCACGCCCGATGCGCTGTTCGACGTGCGCGGGGCGCTGGAGGAAAATCCCGTTATCACCGGCGATCCGATTCGCGGGGCGGACGCCATCGCTGCCTATGTGGAGCGCGGGATCACGCCGCTGACCAGCGCGCATTTCGGCCATATGCCCGAAATCGAGATTCTCTCAGGCGACGAAGCCACCGGCATCTGGGCATTGCTCGACATATTGCGCGCGCCCGAAGGCGGGCCGTTCCGCATCTTCCGGGGCTATGGCCATTATCATGAGCGCTACACCCGCGCGGATGGCCGGTGGAAGATCGCCTCGCTGCGGCTCACGCGGCTGATGGTGGAAACGGTCTGAAAGGGGAGAGGAAGATGACCAGTCTTATCGTCGGGCGGCCGATCCGCCAGATCGCCTATTTCGTGCCGGACGTCGAACAGGCGGCGCTGGCGCATGTCGCGACCTTCGGGTCCGGCCCCTATTATATCGCCGAGCATATTCCGCTGAGCCTGTGCCGCTATCGCGGCGCGCCGGCGGAGTTGGACCATAGCTCTGCCTATGGTCAGTGGGGCGATATCATGGTCGAGTTCGTGCAGCAGAATAACCCCGGTCCATCCTGCTTCCATGATATATATCCGGAAGGCAGCGGGCGGCAGGGTATGCATCATGTCGCGCTGATCGTGGACGATCTGAAGGCCGAGATAGTCCGCTTCGAAGCGGCCGGTCATGAAGCGGCGCTCTATGCCGAAGTCGCGCCGGGCGTTGGCTTCGCAATGATGGATTGCGTGGCGACGCTGGGTCATTTCGTGGAATTATACGAACCCACGCCGCAATTGCTGGGCGTCTATGATCTGGTGCGATCGGCGGCGCAGGGCTTCGACGGCAGCGACCCAATCCGGCGCTTCACCATCGGCTAGGGCGTAACCGTGCGGGCGATGGTCAGTCGGTCATCGCCCGCGGGAAGGTATTGGCGAGCAAGCCATTCACGGCCTTGAGCATTTCGTTGAGTTGCTCCATCCGGTCCGCGCCGATGCGATCTTGCAAGGCGTCATTCTGGTCGATCGCCGCGACGCGGAGCGGTTCGCGCAGGGTGCGGCCTTTGTCCGTCAGATGCACCATGATCAGCCGTCGATCCGACGCGATCCGCCGCCGTTCGATCAGCCCCGCCTTCTCCAGCCGTGTCAGCGTCTGGCCGACGGTCGCCTTGCCAATGTCCAGTCGGCGGGCCAGTTCCACCTGCGACAGGGGTTCATCGAACCAGAGTTCACCCAGCACATAGGCCTGGGCAGGCGCAATACCGGTGCCGGTGATGCGCGCCATATAATCATTCTGCGTGATCCGGGCGAGCAGTTGCGCCTGATAGGCGAGACTTTCCTTGAACTGGGGGAAGGGGGCTTCGTCCGCCGGCACGGCCTTTTTCGCGCGGCCCTTCGACTGTGCGGATGCCATGGTGATGATCCCCCTTCTTGCCATGTGGAAGCGGCCTTTCTCGCCAATGCCGGCGGGCCGGTCAAGCGGCCCGCCGCTCAGCTCAGCTATGCAGATGGGCGGTGGCGCGCTCGGCGACGGCGCCCAGTTCCTTCAGGCTGGGATTGCGCCGCAGGGTCAGGCCACCATTCACCTGCAAATTCTGGCCGGTCATGAAACATTCGTCCGACCCCAGCCAGACGACGGCAGCAGCGATATCTTCCCGCGTGCCGACCCGGCCCAGCGGATATTCGCGGGTGAAGGCTTCGACCATTTCGGGAATCTGGAAGGTCATGCCCGCCATTGGCGTTTCGGTGATGCCCGGCGATATGGAATTGGCGCGGATGCCCCTATCACCATATTCATTGGCGACCGTGCGGATCACATGGTCGATGCCGGCCTTGGTGCCCATATAGGCAGCGTGATTTTCCAGCATGATCGTCGCCGTGGCCGACGAAATCTGGATGATTGATCCGCCCCGGCCCATCGTCCGTAGCATTGCCTGGATGAAGAAGAACGGTCCCTTGAACTGTATGGCCAGTATCTTGTCGAGATCCGCTTCGGTGGTGTCATGGGTGGGTTTCAGCAGGCCCCAGCCGGTGGCGTTGACGCCGATATCGATCCTGCCGAAGCGTTCGACAGCCAAGTTGGCGGCGGCATCGACCTGCGCCTGATCGGTGATGTCGACGACGGCTGCCGCACCGCCGATTTCCTGCGCCAGCCGGTCCAGTTCCTCGGCATGCCGGCCGCCCACGACCACCTTGCACCCTTCGACCGCCAGCCGCTGCGCGATCGTCTGGCCCATATTGTCCTTGCCCGCAGCACCCAGCACCAATGCTACCTTGCCATCCAGCCGCATGTCTCTCTCCATATAGTTAGTATATGTACAGTCTTGTAGCATGCTATTATGGAAGGCGCACAAGAGCAATGCACGACAGGAGCAGGATATGAGCGGAAAACTGGACGGCAAGGTTGCGGTCGTCACCGGCGCGGCACGCGGGCAGGGCGAGGCGACCGCGCGGCTCTTCGCCGCGCAGGGGGCAAAGGTCGTGCTGGCCGATATGCTGGAAGCCGAGGCGCAGAAGGTCGCAGCGGACATTGGCGAAAATGCCATGGCGCTGAAGATCGATATCAGCGCCGAGGAGGAATGGCTGGCCCTTGCCCGGACGGTCGAGTCGCGCTGGGGCAGCGTGGACATATTGGTCAACAATGCGGGGATCGTGCATCCGGCCGGCATGCTGGACCTGACCAAGGCGGATTTCGAACGGGTTCTGTCCATCAATCTGATCGGCGCGTGGCTGGGCATCAAGGCGCTGGCGCCCGGCATGATCGCGAAGGGCAAGGGCGCGATCGTCAACATCTGTTCCAGTTCGGGCCTGTGGGGCATGAACGGCCTGACCGCCTATTCGGCCAGCAAATGGGCGCTGCGCGGGATCAGCAAGACGGCGTCGATGGAATTGGGGCATCAGGGCGTGCGGGTGAATGCGGTCTTTCCCGGCGGCATCAATACCGTGATGGGCAATGTCACCAACGAAGCGCCGTCGGAACTGGCCAAATATTATGTCGGCCAGCCGATCCAGCGCATCGGCGAACCCGAAGAGGTCGCCGCAACCAGCCTGTTCCTGGTCAGCGACGATGCCTCCTACGTCAACGGCGCGGAAATCACGGTGGATGGCGGCATGACCGTGGGCGTCTATACCCCGTTCCTGCCAGGCGCGCCCGACAATGCCGGCTGAGTGATGGCTTGCGCTGGAGGGCGGATCAGCCCTCCAGCGTTGCCCGTGCCAGTGCGGCTATCCGCCAGACCCGGTCCTGGCTATGGACCATGACCCGGCTGGAGGCTGTGCCGTCCGCCGCCCGCTTCAATATGCCCTGCACCATGGCGGCATAGCGGAATTGCGCAAAGGCCAGATACCAGCGCATGTCGGGCACCGCGATGCCCCGCCGGGCGCAATAGAGCGCGACATAATCGTCCATCGTGGGAATGCCGAGCGCAGTCAGATCGCGCCCGTGCAGGCTGGTGGCGGCAAGGCCTGAATCGGGCAGATCCCACCAGGCGCGCAGATGATGGGCCAGATCGATCAGCGGATCGCCCAGTGTCGCCATTTCCCAATCCAGTACGGCGGCGATGCGGGCTTCATCCGGCGCGATGATCAGGTTGTAAAGGCCATAGTCGCCATGGATGAAACGCGTCTCCGTCTGCTGCGGCAGATGGCGGGGCAATATATCGATCAGCCAGTCCATGTCCGGTATCGGCGCCATCGCTGACTGGACATAGTTGGTAGACCAGCGGTGGAGGTTGCGGGCGGCATAGCCGTGGGGTGGGGCCAGATCGGCTAGGCCGATGGCGGCGGAGTCCAGCATGTGCAGTCGCGCGAGAACTCCATTCATCTCGTCATAAACGCGCGTGCGTTCTGACGGCGCAGCATTGCCCATATCGGCTTCCCAGAAGACGCGGCCGGGCACATGATCGACGATATAGAATTCCGACCCGATCACCTGCGCATCGCTGCAATACACATGGGGGCGCGGGATCGGCACGCCGCTGTCCCGCAGCGCGCAAAGGATGCGATATTCGCGGTCGATTCGGTGAGCGGATTGCACCAGTGTTCCGGGCGGCTTGCGGCGCAGCACATAGTCGCCCGCAGGACCGGACAAGCGATAGGTCGGGTTGGACTGTCCGCCCCGGAATTTCGTCAAGGTCAGGTCATGATCCATGCCGGGGAGATGCGGCCCCAGCCAAGCGGCCAGCCGGTCCAGATCGATCGCCAGATGCGGGGGCGGGGCTTCCTCACCGGCAAATTGTTCCTGCCGGCCGGTCATTCTGCTGCCTCGCGAATGCGCGGCGCGCGATATTTGTCGAGTTCGAGCCGGGCGATGGTGCGGTTATGCACTTCGTCCGGGCCGTCGCCGATGCGGATCATGCGCATGCGGGCAAAGGCGAAGCCCAGTCCGTCATCGTCGCACAGGCCCGCCGCGCCATGCGCCTGGATCGCCATGTCGGCAATCGACTGGCCGATGCGGGTGGCTGCGACCTTGATCTGCGCGATTTCACTGCGCGCGCCCTTGTTGCCGACCGTGTCCATCAGATGGGCGGCATGCTGGGTCAGCAGGCGGCACATGTTGATCTGGGTCCGCGCTTCGGCGATCCGCTCCTGCCATAGCGACTGGTCGGCCAGAGCCTTGCCGAAAGCGACGCGGTTCAGCAGGCGGCGGCATAATTGTTCCAGCAACCGTTCGCACTGGCCGATGATGCGCATGCAATGATGGATGCGACCCGGCCCCAGCCGCCCCTGCGAAATTTCGAAACCGCGCCCTTCGCCCAGCACGATATTGGCGGCCGGCACGCGGACATTCTCGAACAGGATTTCGGCATGGCCCTTCGGTTCGTCATGATAGCCGAACACGGTCAGCGGGCGGATGCGCGTAATGCCCGGCGTATCGGGCGGGACCAATATCTGCGATTGTTGCAGGTGGCGCGGGGCGGCCGGATCGGTCTTGCCCATGACGATGTAGAGGCCGTTATGGGGATGGTAGGCGTTCGTGATCCACCATTTGCGGCCGTTGATGACATAGTCGTCGCCGTCGCGTTCTATGCGGGTTTCCACATTGGTCGCGTCGGAAGAAGCGACCGCCGGTTCGGTCATGCAATAGGAAGAACGGATCGTCCCGTCGAGCAGGGGCGCCAGCCAGCGCTGCTTCTGTTCCTCGCTGCCATAGCGATCCAGCACTTCCATATTGCCGGTGTCGGGCGCGGAGCAGTTGAACACTTCCGATGCATAATGGACCCGGCCCATGATTTCGGCGAGCGGTGCATAATCGAGGTTGGAGAGGCCCGCGCCGTTTTCCGAATGGGGCAGGAACAGGTTCCAGAGGCCCTGCGCTTTTGCCTTGGCCTTGAGTTCCTCCAGGATCGGCGGCACGCGAAACTGTTCGGGACCGGCATGAAGTTGCTCCTCATACAGCTTTTCATTGGGATAGACATGATCGTCCATGAAGCGCTGGAGTCGGGCGGCGAGCGCCTGCGAATGGGCGCTTTGCGCGGGTATCATGCGGCTGGACTCCTCACCTCTGGTTTCTGATTTGCCGACAAGATAGCGCGTAAACGAATAATGTGCCAGCATACTATCTTGACAGGCGGAACGAGTGCGCTAGCCTGTTCGCCGACAGATGACGCCCGGCAAGGATGGGCGCGGCGACAAGGAGAGGCAGGCATGGCATCCAACATTCAGGTGGAGTGGCCGGACGCAGCCATTGTATTGATAACGGTCGGCGATGGCGGCACGCCCGGTCATACGACCAGTTGCGCGACGGTGTCGGCGCTGGCGGATGCGCTGGACGATGCGATCGGGCAGGGCGCGCGGGTCATCGTGCTGGCGTCGTCGGTCGCGGGGCACTGGCTGGAACATGCCTATCTCGACGATATCGTGAAACTGGTGGAGGGGCAGGCGGCGACGGGCGATCCGGCCGGCTGGTTCCGGTCGCTCCAGACGCTCAATCGCGGCAGTGCCGTGACGATCGCGGCGATCAGCGGCGATACGTCAGGCGGTGGGTGCGAACTGGGCTGGGCCTGCGACCTGCGCATTGCCGAGGAAGGCGCGCGCTTCAGCCAGCCCGAAGTGATTATCGGTGCGGGCACGGGCATTGGCGGCACGTCGCGGCTGATGCGCCTGATCGGGCGGACGATGACGGCGGAAGTGGTGCTGACCGGGCAACCTCTGACGGCCGAGCGTCTGTACGAACTGGGCGGGGTCAATCGCGTCGTGGCGAAGGGCGGCGCGGTTAAGGCGGCGCTGGATATGGCACGCCACATTGCTGCCCTGCCACCGCAGTCGGTGGCCGGCATGAAGCGAATGCTGGGGGAGGCGGAGGATCTGAACCAGAGTCAGGGCATCGAAAATGATCAGACGATCAGCCAGACTTTGTTCGCGCATCCCGACAGTCTGGTGAGCATGAAAGCGATCCAGCAGCGCTTCGACGCGGGCGAGACGATGGATGCAATTTATTGGGCGCGGGGTTGAACCCCCGACGGCACATTTTTCAAGGAGAGTGACGATGGATCTGGGGCTTTCCGGTCTAAAGGTGATCTTGGGTGGCGCGACGCGCGGCATCAGTCGGGAAACGGCGAAGCTGCTGGCCGCCGAAGGCGCAACGCTGGGCCTGTTCTCGCGCAATGGCGATGCGCTGGACGATCTGAAAGCCGAGCTGGGCGGCACGGTCGAGACGCAGGAATATGTGCTGGAGGATCGCGAAGGCTATCGCGCGATGCTCACCGGCCTTGCCGAGCGGATCGGCGGGTGCGACATCTTCATCCACTCGATCAGCTCGTCGGGTGCGCAGGGATCGGGCGACTGGGATGAAAGCTATCGGCTGGACATGCTGGGCGCGGTCGACGGGTGCGAGGCGCTGGAACCCTGGCTGGAGAAATCCACCGCCGGATCGATCATTCTGATGTCCAGCACGGCGGCGGTCGAGACATTCCTGGTGCCGCAGGCCTTCAACGCCATCAAAGCGGCGGTGATCACCTATGGCAAGCAGTTGAGTCAGGCCTGGGCGCCCAAGGGCATTCGCGTCAACATGGTTTCGCCCGGCCCGATCACCTATCCCGGCGGCAATTGGGAAGGGGCCAAGGCATTGGCGCCCGATCTTTATGCCGGGATCGTCGGTCAGATTCCAATGGGCCGCATGGGCACGCCCGAAGAGGTGGCGAAGGCGATCGCCTTCCTCGCCAGCCCCGCAGCCGGCTATGTCACCGGCGCCAATCTGGTGGTCGACGGGGGCTTCACCAAGCGCGTCCAGTTCTGACGCAGGAGTACAGGCAGATGGCGACCAAGGCGCGCTACGCGGAAATCCGCTTCAACGACCGGCCGATCAAGGAGATGCGCGCCGACCCGGAAGCGTTGCTGCTGGAGCCGGGCGAGATCAGCGCCGATTATGAGGCGAAATCGCCCTATCGGCTCGATGAACTCTATCCCGATATTGCCCGCTATCGGGCGGTGTCGGTTCGGCCTTTCATCGATGCCGATGCCAAGGCGCGCGAAGAAGAGAAGATGTGGAGCCGCGTCTGGCTGCTCGCCGGGGTGTCGAGCGACATCCCCGATACTGGCGACTGGTTCCGCTTCGATATCGGCACCCAGTCGATCATCGTCGCGCGCGGCAAGGAGGGCGAAGTCAACGCCTTCTACAATGTCTGCAAACATCGCGGCAATGAGCTGGTGCAGGAGGATTTCGGCAAGGGCGCCACATCCTTCACCTGCATCATGCATAGCTGGCGCTATACTATGAAGGGCAAGAATGTCCGCGTCACCGACCGCGAGACATTCGGTCTCGAAGCGCTCTGCCAGAATCTGGATCTGACGCCGGTCCATGTTCGCGACTGGGGCGGGTTGATCTTCATCAATATGGCGACCGACCCCATGCCGTTCGAGGCGTATTTCGCCGACCTGATGCCGATGCTGGCCTCCTACCGGATGGAGGACATGTATGTCGTCAAGGATTTGACGATCGAAGTGCCCGCCAACTGGAAGACCATGTATTCGGTCTTCAACGAGAACTACCATGCGCATGCCACGCATCCGCAGATCAAGCCCTATGTCGACGATTATAATGTCCAATATGACCATTATCGCCATGGCCATAATCGGCATCTCTTTCCGGTGGCGGTGGTGTCCCCGCGCTGGCCGGACAGCCGCTTCATCAATGTCGGCCTGGCCTTCATGATGCAGGAGGCGGGCGTCAAGGCGGTCGGGTTCAAGGGCGACGCGCGGCATGTCCGCCGGGCCATCCAGGCGGCCAAGCGGCGGCCCGACAATGTCTATGGCATGGACTTTTCCGGCTTCACCGACAATCAGTTGACCGACGATTGGAATCCGTCGCTCTTCCCCAATGTCACGCTGAACATGCATCCCGAAGGCGTGCTGTTGCAGCGGTTTCGGCCGCATCCGACCGATCCCGAAAAGGGCTATCATGACGTGATGGTGCTGTCGGCCCAACTGGGTGATGGGCGACGCCCGCCTGCCTATATGGGGGTGGAGGATGATGTCGATGTGTCGGGCAAGGTTCGCCCGCCGCGTCGCCGCACGACCCATGAAAATCCGCAGGGCGGCGAGGTGGTGGAGCAGGATATCGCCAATATGGTGACGCTCCAGCGCGGTATGCGGTCCAGGGGGCTGAACGACATCATCGTCTTTTCCGAACAGGAGCGGCGGATACAGCAGTTTCTGGCGGAACTGGATCTCTATCTGACGGATGCCAAGACAGGTGCCCCGTCGGATGGCTGAATGGGCGCTGCTGGCGGGATTTGAGGATATCCAGCCTTTTCGCGAGGAAGCGGACAATGGCGTCATCCGGATCATCCTGAACCGGCCCGACCGGCGCAATGCCATGTCGGTCGCCATGGTCGGAAGCCTGTTGCGCCTGATCGACGGCCGTGCGGGGCAATCCGCAGGCGCGATCCTGCTAGAGGGCGCAGGCAAGGGCTTTTGTGCGGGCAGCGACCTTGGCGAACTGGCGGCGATGGACAATCATGACCGTGGCCGGTTCGAAGCGGATTGCGGCCGGTTGGCGCGGATGATGATCGCGCATCCCCGACCGATCATCGCGGCGGTGCATGGCTTTGCCATGGGGGGCGGACTGACGCTCGCGGCGGCCTGCGACATCGTCGTCGGCACGACAGAAGCGCGATGGGCCTTGCCCGAAGTGCCGATCGGCCTGTTTCCGGCATGGGGGCTGGAGGGGGTATCCCGCCGTATCGGCATGACACGGGCACGGCGATTAAGCTGGGGCATTGATCGTCTGGATGGCCCGTCGGCGGCACAATGGGGATTGGTCGACATGCTGGCCGAAGACCCGGCCATGACGGCGTTGGAACAGGCGCAGCGCCTCGCCGCGTTGCCACCGTCTCAGGTCGCAATGGTGAAGCGCTATTTCGCGATCGATCGCACCGGGCAGGAGGCTGATGCGGCTGCCAATTCTCTATTCCTGACGGCCTGCGCGGATGATGCCGCAAAGGCGGGTTTTGCTGGACGCTTATCGTCCAGATAGAATGGGATTCTAAGCGGCTATCGCCGCTGAACTCAGCTACCGTCGGTTATGAACGTCCCGCCGTCCACCACCAGATTATGGCCGTTGACGAACCCTCCCGCCGCAGAGGCCAGGAACAGGGCTGCCCCAGCGACCTCGTGAACTTCGCCCGGACGCCGCAGCGGCGTCATGGCCATGCGACGCTGCATGAAGGTGGGATCGGCGATCAGAGGCGCGGATAATTCGGTCCGGATGAAGCCGGGTGAGATGGCGTTCGCGCGTACATTGCGTGGGCCCCATTCAACCGCCAGATTGCGCGCGAGTTGCGCCACGCCAGCCTTGGCCAGCGCATAGGCATTGATGGCGCCATTGCCGCGCAGGCCCGAGAGGCTGGATATCAGGATCGCACTGCCCCCGCCCCGACCGGCGATATGGGGCAAGGCAAGATTGCACAATGCCACCTGACTGCGCAGATTGATGGCCATCACCCGGTCGAAATCGGCCATGTCGATGGTGGCGAAGGGGCCGGGGCGCCCGGTGATGCCCGCGTTGCAGATCAGTATGTCGATGCCGCCATGATGATCGACGGTTTTATCGACCAGCGCGGCCAGTTGGTCAGGATCGGCCACATCGGCGGGAACCGCTAATGCGCCCAACTCCCGCCCGACGCTTACACAATCCTCGGCATTTTCGCTGGAAATGACGACCTGCGCGCCATGATTCTGAAAGGCGCGGGCAATGGCCAGGCCAATGCCGCGTGTCGATCCGGTGATGATCGCGACCTTTCCGTGCAGGTCGAACAGGGTCAATGCACGTCTTCCGGTTTATGCTCGGGCAAAGGCTGGCCATTGTGCAGATAGGCCGGCGCCTCGATCAGGATGAAGGCGATGCGACAGGGCTTGTCGGACACATTGCGCCACAGATGATTGGTGCCGCGCTGGATGATGACGCCGTTTTCGCGGACCGTCGTCTTGCGGCCGTCTTCCAGTTCCAGTTCGACCTCGCCCGACATGATGATGCCATAGTCGATGCTGTTGGTACGGTGCATGGGAGATTGCCCGCGCGGCAGCATGTCGACGATGCGGATGGCAGACCCGCGGTTGATCGTCAGTCCGGCGTCACGGTCCCGCCCGTCCGTCTCGTCATTATTGTCCGCAGGAACGGTGTCGGTCGTCCATAACAGCAGGAAGGAGGCGTCGCCGCTCGGGATGATCCGGGTCGGGGCAACATCCTCCGACTTGAAGATGGCCCGTCCGTCTGCATTATGGCCGGTGACGACCCGCTGGATCGGCGGAAGGCCGGAATCGCTCATTTCGGTCATACGGATACTCCTTGATAGGGGATGACCTGCTGGTCGATGATGCCAAAGGGCGCGCGACCGTCCGCCAGTTGCGCTTCCATGCGAATGCGGTCGCCAAAGCGCATGAACCCGGTTCGCGGTGCGCCCTCGTCGACAATCTCGATCCCGCGCCGTTCAGCGATGCAGGATGATCCGACTTCCCGGAAATTGGCGTTGGATACGGTCCCCGATCCGATCACCGTTCCGGCAGGCAAGTGGCGCGTGCGGGCGGCATGCGCCACCAGTTCATGAAAGCCAAAAGCCATCGGCGCGCCGTTTGCGGCGCCGAAGCGGTTGCCGTTCCAGTCCACCAGCAGGTCGAGGCAGACCCGGCCATCGCGCCACTGGTCGCCCAGTTCGTCGGGCGTGACCGCGAAGGGCGCCATGGAGCAGGCCGGCTTGGCCTGAACCCAGCCAAAGCCCGTCTTCATCTCCGGTCCAGCCAGCATGCGGAGCGACCAGTCATTAATCTGCACGATCAGGCGAATATACCTCATGGCGTCCTGCGCGCCCGTCCCCATCGGCACGTCATCGACGATGACGCCGAATTCCCCTTCGAAATCGATGCCCAGATCTTCGTCCGGCATGGGGACGGCATCGGTGGGGCCATGGAAGCGATCCGAAAGTCCCTGATACATGAGCGGGCGGCCGGTTTTCTCCGGGGTGATGCCCAGAACCTTGTCCATCAACGCGCCATGGCTTTCGAAGGCGGAGCCATCCAGCCATTGCCAGGCGCGGGGCAGGGGCGCTGCGAGCGTGGCAGGATCGAGGGCGTGGGAGAAGTGGTCAACCGCAGTGAGCGACGCAGCGAGATCAGACCAGTCCTCCATCGCCTGCTGCAAGGTGGCAACCGGCGCCGGCGCATAATGGCGTCCATCGGGCGCGACGATGACCAGTTGCCCGTCCCGGCTCCCATCCTTGAGCGTTGCCAGCCGCATCCCGTCTCCTTTCAATCCATTCTTGTGCCAAGGGGGTGGGGCAGAGGACCCGTGATGGTCAAAGCCAATCTATCGATAGGCGGCCTCCATAAATTCGATTTGATCTGGACGGTGGCGGGCAGTCTTTGGCGGCATGAGGATGTGCGCCGGTCTGGCGCGAGATCATAAGGACAGGCTGCATGTTCGAACCCTTCCCCGGTAATTATGTCTGGAACCTCGCGACCAACCTGGCGCTGGTTTGCGGCGGCAATCATGGTGAGATTGACGAGGCCAATCGTCCGATCATGGACGCGGCCAAAGCGGGCGCCGACGCGGGCAGCGCGCTGATGTTCGATAGCTGGCTGCGGGTTGCCGATCAGGTTGCGGCCAATGCGGCGGCGGATGAGGCTGAGGGCTATCTCCTATCCGCCGGTAGCAAATATCTGCGCGCATCGGGCTATTATCTAGCGGCGGAACGGATGCAGAGCCGGGATTATGCGCCGCGCTGGGCCGCCTATGATCGCGGTCTGGAACTTTATGCCAAGGGCACGGCGTTGCGCGGCCTGCATGTCGATTTCGTGGAAATCCCCTATGAGGACAGCGCCTATACCGGCATCTTCGTCCATGACGGTTCGGGCACAGCCCGGCCCACGCTTGTTTCGGTCAATGGCCTCGACTCCATGAAGGAGCAGGTCAATATGGCGGGGCATGGCGCCGCCAATCTTGAGCGCGGGATCAATACGCTCTTCATCGACCAGCCCGGAACGGGGGAGGCTCTGCGCAAGCGTGGGTTGACGGCGGTCTATGATGCAGAGCGCTGGGGATCGGCGGCCTTCGACCATCTTCTGACCCGCTCCGACGTCATCCATAACAGAATAGGCATATTTGGTCTTTCCTTTGGGGGATATCACGCGCCCCGCATTGCGGCCAATGATCCACGCTATGCGCTGTGCGCCGTCATGGGCGCCAACCATGTCTGGGGACAGCGTCAGCGCGAACGGATCGCCAATGAGGGCGAAAATCCGGTACCCCATTATTGGGATCATGTGATGTGGGTGTTCGGCTTCGATGACCGGGATGATTTCCTGACCTATGCCGATCAGATCAGCCTGGATGGTCAGGTGGAGAAGATCAAAGTCCCCTTCCTGATCACCCATGGCGAGAATGACCGACAGATTCCTGCCTTCAATGCCCAGTTGAGCTATGATCAGGCCGTCAATTCACCCAAGCGGACGCTGCGCATGTTCACCAAGCAGGATTTCGAGGTCGAACATTGCGGTGCCGATAACGGGACGGGCATGCGCGATTATATTGCCGACTGGTGCGCCGAAACATTTGCGGAGATGGATTGATGGCGGAGTTCACCTTCCATCATGGAGGTGTCAGCGTCCCAAGCCTGGATGAGGCGATCGACTGGTATGGCCGGGTGCTGGGCTTTGCAGTAGAAAAGCGCTTCTACATCGACGCCGCCCGATCGCATGCGGCGATGATCCGCAAGGGGTCGCTGCGCTTCGAACTGTTCGAAGTGGAGGGCGCGGCGCCTCTGCCGGAAGAAAGACGGCATCCGCCATCGGATCTGCGAACCCACGGCAACAAGCATGTCGCCTTCCGGGTCGAGGATCTGGACCTGTTCCTGACCGAGATGGCGGAGAAGGGCGCCGATATCGCATTCGTCGTGCGGGAGGCATTCGGGAAGGGCTGTTTTCTGCGGGATTGTGCCGGCAATCTGATCGAATTCGTCGAAGAAACGAACGTCTGACGGCGGCATCGTTCCGGCGAATAGGTGGGTTTGATCCTTTCGGTTTGACCATCCACCCGCGCTCGGCTTCATTCTCTTTACATAAGAAGGAGAGGCTGGCGCCATGTTGCACGAGCAAGCTGCATGAGGGATCGAGAAGAAGCGCAGGAGCCGGGTTTTCTGACCGGCTTTTCGCTGCTGTTGCCGATTACCCTGTCGACCATGGCGATCGTGCTGCTGGCGCCGATCCTGCCGCAATTAATGTCCGATTTCAGCGACGTGCCCGGCTATGAATATTGGGTGCCGATGATCCTGACGATCCCGGCGCTATGCGTCGCCATCTTCTCGCCTTTTGGCGGGATGCTGGGGGACTGGTTCGGGCGTCGCCGGCTGCTGCTGGCATCCTTCCTGGCCTATGCACTGGTCGGTGTGGCGCCGCTGTTTTTGACCAGCCTGCCCGCCATTCTGATTTCCCGCGTGGGGGTGGGCGTGGCCGAAGCCCTGATCATGGTGCTGTCGACCACCTTGATCGGCGATTATTATAAAGGCGCTGCCCGCGACAAATGGCTGGCCGGGCAGACCGCCTTCGCCTCGCTATCGGCACTGCTCTTCTTCAATCTGGGCGGGCAGTTGGGTGTTTTCGGATGGCGCGCGCCTTTCTGGGTCTATGCCTCGGCTCTGCTGATGTTCGTGCTGGTGCTGCGTTATACCTGGGAGCCGCGGTGCGAGGCCGGCAGAGAACGGGCGCGGAGCACGGGGTGGGTCGGTTTCCCCTGGCGCCGGATGCTCATCATCATGGCGATCACCATCTATGGCTCGGTCTTTTTCTATACGGTGCAAATTCAGGCGTCGTCAGGACTGCATGTGCTGGGTCTTAGCGATCCGGCCCGTATCGGCTTTCTGACATCGGTTGCCAGTATCGGCGTGCCGCTGGGCACCCTGCTTTATTCCCGGATCGGTCGCTGGCCGGTGCGCGGGCTGTTGCTGCTGGAATTCATATTGCTGGCGATCGGCTTCGGCATCATGGGCCTGGCGCGCGGGTGGGAGGCATTCCTGATGGGCTGTTTCCTCAACCAGATCGGCGCCGGCCTGCTGCTGCCGACCCTGTTGGTCTGGGCCATGAGCCTCCTTTCCTTCGAGATCAGGGGACGAGGGGCAGGCATGTGGCAGAGCAGCTTTGCCTTCGGGCAGTTTCTGAGCCCCGTCGTCGTCACTCTGCTGTCGAAGCAGGCAGGCGGATTGATGGCAGCCTTTGGCCTGTTGTCGCTGGGGGCATTGATCGGCGTGATCCTTGTGTTGGTCGTACCGTTCCGGCGCGGTGAACAGACTATGGGAGTGGCAGTGGCCCATGGGTGATCGGCTGAAAGGGAAGCTGGCGGTCGTGACCGGCGCTGCCAACGGTATCGGGCAGGGATGCGCCCGCCTCTTCGCGGCGCAGGGTGCGACGGTGATCGGCGTGGATCGCAGCGGTGCCGATGAAAGTTGCGACCTGCTGGATGAAGCAGCGGTCGGCGAGCTGTTCGAACGGATCGGCGCCGAACATGGCCGGATCGATATTCTCGTCAATGCGGCCGCCTTCGCGATTTTCGAATGGATCGAGAAGATGCGCTATGCCGATTGGAAGGCGACACTGGCCGGGGAACTGGACATCGTCTTTCTCGCCACGCGGGCGGCCTGGCCCTGGCTGAAAGCAAGCGGCCGGGCGTCGGTCATCAACTTCGCCTCCGCCAATGCGCGCCATGCGCTGGAGGGATCGCCCGCACTGGCCCATTGCGCAGGCAAGGGGGGCGTACTGGCCATGACCCGGCAGCTCGCCATGGAAGGCGCGCCGCATGGCATTCGCGCCAACAGCATTGCGCCGGGCTTCATCCTGACAGCGGCGACGCGGCATCATCTGGCCTCCGATCCGGCGATCGAGGCGAAGATACTCGCGAAGAACATGATCCAGCGGCTGGGCGAGCCGGAGGATATTGGTTGGTGCGCCTTGTGGCTGGCGTCGGATGAGGCCCGCTATGTCACCGGTGCGGATATTGCCGTCGATGCAGGTGCGACGGCCTGGTAGGGCGAAGGAAGAAGCCATGATTACCGAAGTTGCCCGGATCGAGATCGATCCGGCGGATGCCGTGGCTTTCGAGGCTGCGGTGGGTGAGGCCATGCGCCATTTTCGCGTGGCGCCGGGGTGTCGCAGCTTCCGACTGGACCGGTCGGTCGACAGGGTTGGCCATTATCAACTGGTGGTCGATTGGGACAGTGTGGAGGCGCACATGGTCGACTTCCGCGCGACCGACGGCTTTGCCGCATGGCGATCGCTTGCCGGTCCCTTTTTCCGCACGCCGCCACAGGTCGATCATGTCGAGCGTGCACTTCAGGGTTTCTGACATATTTTTCAAAAGGATGATGGAATGGCACAATATCTGAAAAGGGGCGCCACGGCCGAAGCAAAGGCGGATGCCGATCGCAAGGTTCGCGACAGTGTCGAGGCGGCACTGGCCGATATCGAAAGGCGCGGCGATGCGGCCGTGCGTGAAATGTCGGTGAAGTTCGATGGCTGGGATCGGGAGGATTATCGCCTCAGTCAGGCGGAAATCGATGCATGCGTCAACAGCCTGACGCCGCAGGAACGCAAGGATATCGAATTTGCGCAGACACAGGTCCGCAATTTCGCGCGCATTCAGCGGAACTCCATGAAGGATGTGGAGGTCGAGACTCTGCCCGGCGTGATATTGGGCCACAAGAATCTGCCGGTGAATGCAGCGGGCTGCTATGTCCCCGGCGGGAAATATCCGTTGCTGGCCTCCGCTCATATGTCGGTCATCACCGCCAAGGTGGCGGGCGTGCCGCGCGTGATCACCTGTGCGCCGCCGTTCCAGGGCAAGCCGGCGCGGGCGATCGTCGCGGCGCAAGCCATGGCCGGCGCGGATGCCATTTACGCGCTGGGCGGCATTCAGGCTGTGGGGGCAATGGCGCTGGGCACGCAGAGCATCAATCCCGTCGATATTCTCGTCGGGCCGGGCAATGCCTTCGTTGCGGAGGCCAAGCGGCAATTGTTCGGGCGGGTGGGGATCGACCTGTTCGCCGGACCGACCGAGACGCTGGTGATCGCGGACGAGATTGGCTGCGATGCTGAACTGGCTGCGACCGATCTGTTGGGACAGGCGGAGCATGGACCGGACAGCCCGGCGGTTTTGCTGACCACGTCGGAGAAGCTGGCGCGCGAAACGATGAAGGAGGTCGAGCGCCTGCTGGCGATCCTGCCGACCGCCGATTATGCCCGCAAGGCGTGGGACATGTTCGGCGAAGTGATCGTCGCTGAAGATGATGCGGAAATGGTGCGCATCGCCGACGATCTGGCGTCGGAACATGTGCAGGTGATGACCGCCGATCCCGACTATTTCCTGAAGAATATGACCAACTATGGCGCCCTGTTCCTGGGACCGCGCACCAATGTCAGTTTCGGCGACAAGGTGATCGGCACCAATCATACGCTGCCAACCAAGAAATCGGCGCGCTACACCGGTGGGCTTTGGGTCGGGAAGTTCATCAAGACCTGCACCTATCAGAAGGTGCTGACCGATGAGGCCTCCGCATTGATCGGCGAATATTGCAGCCGGCTTTGCGGGCTGGAGGGCTTTGCCGGCCATGGCGAGCAGGCCAATATCCGCGTGCGGCGCTATGGCGGGCGGAACGTGCCCTATGCCGGTACCGCCGCGCCCAGCCCGGCGACGGCCGCCTGATGGACGCGCTGCCCACAACGCCGAGCTTTCGGCTGGATGCCAGGCGGGCGCTGGTGACGGGGGCGGGGCGGGGCATCGGCCTCGCCTGCGCTGCCGCACTGGCGCAGGCCGGGGCACATGTGACGCTGGCGGCACGCGGCCATGGAGAGATTGAGGCGGGCGCCGCCGCGATCCGCGCTGCCGGCGGACAGGCGGACGCGCTCACACTGGACGTCAATGATGTGGCTGGCACCGCGCGAGCGATCGAAGGCGTTGCGCCCTTCGAAATATTGCTCAACAACGCAGGCACCAATCGGCCCAAATCCGTCATCGACGTTTCGGAGGAGGATTATGATGCGGTTCTGGGGCTGAATCTCAAGGCGGCTTTCTTCGTCGCGCAGGCGGTTTCGCGGCGTATGATCGATGCGGGCCTCAACGGTTCCATTATTCATATGGGTTCGCAAATGGGCCATGTCGGCGGGCCCCAGCGATCGCTCTATTGCGCGTCCAAATGGGGGCTGGAGGGGATGAGCAAGGCGATGGCGCTGGACCTCGCCCCGCATGGCATCCGATCCAACACCATTGCACCGACCTTCATCGAAACGCCGATGACCAAGCCCTTCTTCGAGGACAAGGCGTTCCTTGTCAGCATCCTTACCAAGATCAAGCTGGGCCGTCTCGGCACGGTACAGGATCTGATGGGGGCGGTCGTGTTTCTGGCATCCGACGCTGCAGGCTTGATGACCGGCACGAGCCTGATCGTCGATGGCGGGTGGACGGCGGAATGAGCCATAGGAGCCGGTGGATATCTCCACCGGCTCCTATGGGTTAGAAGGGATCGTTCAACCGGCTGAGCGCCCCTTCCAGCAAGGCGGCATGTTCCTGCGGGGGGCGATGATCCAGCTGCAACCGGCCGATGCCGATACTGCTTTCGATCACGTCGCGGCAGCGGTCATAACGCCGCTCTTCATAGGCAGCGAGGCCGCTTGCCACATCCTTCGCCTTGGTCAGCTCTTCAGCTAGGACGATGGCGCTTTCCACCGCCATGCCTGCGCCCGATGCCAGATGCGGCGTGGTTGCATGCGCGGCATCGCCCACCAGGACGATCCTGCCATTCGACCAGGGGCGGGGTTGGAGTGCAGCGGCCAGCGGCCGGTAGTTGATCCAGTTGTCGCGCGTCATATTGTCGCGAACCCAACCGGCATTGCCGCCGAAATCCCTGAGCAGTTCCTTCAGGGTGGAGAAGAGTTCCTCTTCCGTCATGAAGGCTTCCCGCTCTTCATGCGGCGTCAGCATCCACATATAGACGGTGTCCGGTCCACAGGCGGTGATGCCGCAAGGGTTTTCGTGACCGAGATAGAATTCCCCCGCATCCAGTCCGGGCGGCTTGGCGATGGAAATACGCCAGCAGCCTTGGCCGGTCGGCTGGGGCGGACCCATATGCGGGAAGGCGATGGCCCGAACGCTGGACGCAACACTGTCAGCGCCGACCACCAGATCATAATGGCCGTTGGAACCGTCGGAAAAGGTCACCGCAACGCCGGAATCGTCATTTTCAAGCGCCGTGACCGTCAGGCCCAGCCGAACGCTTATGCCCAATTCCCTGACGCGCTCCTGCATGATTCTGTGCAGCACCGGGCGCATGATCCCGCCGGTCGCGGGAAGCCCTTCCTCGATCACCGGCTCTTCCAGATCGTGCAGATGCGTGCCGTCAAAGCGGAACAGCCGGGTTTTGTTGGTGATCGCGCCCGCCTTCTTGATCGGTTCCAGCAGCCCAAGGCGGCGATAGGCGCGCAGGGTCGGCCCGGTTATCGTGATCCCCGCTCCATAAACCCGCCATTCCGGGTCCAGGTCGATCAGCTCCGTGCGAACGCCCCTTTCCGTCAGACTGATGGCTGTCGCCATGCCGCCAATGCCTCCGCCTACGACAAGCGCCGTTGCGATGCTCTCGATATTATCCTCTGCCATGTGCTCATGGTTGGACGGGGCGGAGCGGCGCGACAAATTCTTCTTGTCGATGCGAGTCATCCATCGGGTCGTTTCGAACCGGTCCCTGTGGGCAGATAGGTGCCATCCAGCAAATCAATGTGACTTTTCCGCCGCAGCCTCCAGAATTGACCAAAATCAAATCATCAGGGAGAGGATCATGCGTAACGCATTGTTGGCGACCACCGCCTTTATAGGAATGATGGCCGCCATACCGGGGCAGGCACAAACGGCCGATCAGGCGGCGCAAGGCTCGGCGGGACTGGACGAGATCGTCGTCACCGCCCAGCGTAAGGAAGAAAGCGCGCAAAAGGCGGCCGTGGCCATCGATGCAGTGACGGGTAGCGACCTGTTGCAGCAGGGCATCGCAAGGGCCGAGGATATTACCAAGACCGTCCCGGCTATCAGCATCACCAATGGTGGCGGCTCCAACACGTCCATCTTCATTCGCGGCGTCGGCAATATCACGTCGAGCAGCTATAATGATCCGGCGGTGACGCCGAGCTATGACGGCGTCGTGCTGGCGCGCGCGGCGGGCGCCTTCGGTTCCGCCTTCTACGATCTTGCCCGTGTCGAGGTGCTGAAAGGGCCGCAGGGCATTCTCTATGGTCGCAATGCCACGGGCGGCGCGGTCAATATCATTCCTGCCCATCCGGAAATCGGCCGCAATGGCGCTGGCTTCAATTTCTCCTATGGCAATTATGACGCGGTCAATGTCGATGGCTATGTGAACCTGGCTACCAGCGACAATAGCGCGCTGCGTTTCGCGGCAACGCGGCAGGTGCGCGACGGGTTTAATCGCGACGGCAGCGATGATCTGGACCGCAGCGGCCTGCGTGGTCAGTTCCTGATCGAACCGAACGATGATGTCAGCCTGCGCATCGGCGCGGACTGGACAAAGGTGGGCGGCGTCGGGCCGGGCGGCAGCTATATCGGCTCCTTCACGCCGGGCGCGACCGGCTACACTTTCACGGCAGCGCCGTTCGACACGTCCGAGGGCTTCAACACGGACGCGGCCAATGCCTATCGCCAGACATTGCTCGGCGCACCGGGCTTCGGCTTCCTCAATGCGATGAACCAGGATGCGTCGGTCGATTATACTTATTGGGGCGTCAATGCGGAGCTGAACTGGAAGACCGATATCGGCACCTTCACCCTGATCCCGGCCTATCGCCAGTCGAAGGGAGAAACCTTCTTCTACGGTCCTGCCTTCAACACCGCCTATAATTGGGAAAAGGACAGCCAATATAGTCTGGAAGCGCGCCTTGCCGGATCGGTCGGCATGGTCGACTATGTGCTGGGTGGCTTCTACTTCAACGAAACGATCGACGCGAAGAATGAATATAATCAGGAATTCGTACTGCCGATCCAGTCCTATACCCACAAGACTAAGAGCTGGGCCGCGTTCGGCCAGCTGACCGCCAACGTCACGGATCGCTTCCGTCTGGTGGGCGGCGCGCGCTACACTCGCGACAAGAAGTCGATGGATGGCATCATCAATAACTTCATCACCTTCTGCGGCGGCCTGCCGCCGGCCAACATCACGCCGCCGGCCTCTTTTGCTGCCGGTTGCGCCGCGCCCGGTGCGCTGCCCCATTATCCCAATTTCCTGACGACGGCCGACACGGTGAACTGGCTGGCCAGCAATGGCTGGATCGCGGCGGGGAGCACCGATCAGGCCAATGCGCAGGTCTTTCCGCTGCTGAACGGCACCGGCACCATCCTGAAGACCTATAATCCGGTGGTCGACAGCGGCACCTATTCGCGGGTCACGTGGAAGGCGTCGGCGGAGTTCGACCTCGGCCCGCAGAACCTGCTCTATGCCACGGTCGAAACCGGCTATCGCGCTGGCGGCTTCCAGTTGGCGGAGGGCAAGTCGCGTTACGACCCGGAATTCATCACCGCCTACACGATCGGATCGAAGAACCGCTTCTTCAACAATCGGGTCCAGCTCAATCTGGAAGGCTTCTACTGGAAATATAAGGACCAGCAGATCACCTATTTCACCGTCGACACCAGCGGCACGCTGATCAATTCCAACGAGAATGCGGGCAAGGCGACGATCAAGGGCTTCGATGTCGACGCCATGGTCAAGGCGACCCGGACGACGACGCTGAACGCCAAGGTGCAATATCTCAAGGCCACCTATGACGACCTGCATCTCTATACCGCATCGCCGCGCGACAATATCAACTGTTCCTATACGCTGACGGGTGGCACGGCGGGCGGTGCGCCGGTGAAGGACTTCAATTGTTCGGGCAAGCCGCTGCTCTTTTCGCCCAAATGGACCGTCAATCTGGGCGCCGAGCAGGTGGTGCCGCTTAGCAACACGCTGGAACTGGTCGGCAATGTCGCGACCGCCTGGCGCGCCTCGCAATATGGCGCGTTCGAATATCTCGATTTCGAACGCATCCCGGCCTATTGGCAGACCGATCTCAACCTGACGCTGCGCTCGCCCGATGGCGGCTGGTCGGTCGGCGGCTTCCTCTACAATCTGGAGGACAAGCGCCGCATTTCCACGCCGCAGCGCTCGCCGATCGGCATGGCGGTCGCCCGCTTTGGTGCGCCGCGCACCTATGGGCTGCGGTTGTCGGCGGAATTCTAAGCTGTAGGTGGATGGGAGGGGGCAGGTCGCGCGCCTGCCCTCCCGACAAGGAAGAGGAGAGAGCATTGCGGGTCGATCGGCGGACATTCATGCGGGGCGCGGGCGCGCTGGGCGCACTCGCGGCGGCCGGGGAAGCGCAGGCTGCCGCCGCCAAGGGCAAGCGGCCCAACATCATCTTCATCATGGCCGACGATCTGGGTTATGCCGACCTGTCCTGCACCGGATCACACCATATCAAGACACCCGCGATCGACAGCATCGCCGCGCAGGGCATCCAGTTGCGGCAGGGCTATGCCAACAGCTCCATCTGTTCGCCGACCCGCACTGCATTGCTGACCGGCTGCTATCAATATCGCTTTGCGATCGGGATCGAGGAGCCGCTGGGACCAGCCGCGCCGGATGGCATCGGCGTGCCGCTCGACCGGCCGACCATCGCCTCGGTCATGCGGGCGATCGGCTACCGCACGAAATTGATCGGCAAATGGCATCTGGGCGAGCCGCCCAAACATAGCCCGCTGCACCACGGCTATGACGAGTTTTTCGGCATCATCGAAGGTGCGGCCGATTATTTCCGGCACCATATGGTGATGGGCGGCAAGGATGTCGGCATCGGCCTGGCACAGGGCGACACGCCGATCGAACGCAACGGCTATCTGACCGACCTGTTCGGGGATGAGGCGGTCAGGACGATCGAGCAGGCCGGGGATACGCCCTTCTTCATGAGCCTGCATTTCAATGCGCCGCACTGGCCGTGGGAAGGGCGCGAGGATGCAGCGGTGGCGCCGACGCTGGGCGCGTCCTTCCATTATAATGGCGGCAGCCTGACCAAATATAAGGAAATGGTCGAGGCGATGGACCAGAATGTCGCCAAACTGCTGGCCGCGCTGGAGCGGAGCGGGAAGGCGGATGACACGATCATCATCTTCACCAGCGACAATGGCGGCGAGCGTTTCTCCGAAACATGGCCCTTGACCGGGATCAAGGGGGAGTTGCTGGAGGGCGGCATCCGCGTGCCGCTGCTGATGCGCTGGCCGGGCAGGATCGCGCCGGGATCGACCTCCGATCAGGTGATGATCTCGATGGATTTCCTGCCGACCCTGCTGGCGATGGCGGGTGGTAATTCGGGCAAGGCAGGGACGTTCGACGGCATGGACCTGTCGGCGCAACTGACCGGCGAGGCGGCGCCGATCACACGAACGCTCTACTGGCGCTACAAGGGCAATGGGCAGGCGGCACTGCGCGATGGCGACTGGAAATATCTGAAGCTGGGCGGGAAGGAGCATCTGTTCAATCTGGCGCAGGATGAGCGAGAGCGGGCCGATCATGTCACCGACGATCCGGCCCGGCTGAAGGCGATGCGGCTGCAATGGGACAGCTGGAATGCGCAGATGCTGCCCTATCCCTTGGGCAGCTACAGCGAGGATGTGCGGGACCATTATGCGGATCGGTATTGAAGCATGACGATTATCGTGACGGGCGCGGGTGGCTTCGTTGGTCGCCAACTGGTGCAACGGTTGCTGGCAGCGGGCCGTTCGGTCGTGGGCATGGATACGGCGGCAGGCGGCATCCCGGACGGTGCGCGGCCTGTCGTGGGTGATATTTGTTCCGCCGCCGTACGGGCAGAGGCCTTCGCCAACGGCTGCGCTGCGCTGGTCCATCTCGCCACCGTACCGGGCGGCGCGGCGGAGGCCGATCCGGCGGCATCGCGTCGGGTGAATATCGACGCCATGTACGATCTGCTGGACGCGGCGAAGGCGGCGGGCGACCGGCCCCGCATCGTCTATGCCAGTTCGATCGCGGTGTTCGGCGATCCGTTGCCTGCGCAGGGGGTAGACGACCAGACCCCGTTGGCGCCGCGCATGGTCTATGGCGGGCACAAGGCGATGATGGAGATCGCCGTCGCGATGATGCACCATCGCGGCGAGATTGAGGGGGTGAGCGTGCGCCTGCCCGGCATCCTCGCCCGTCCGAGGGGGCCATCGGGCATGAAGTCCGCCTTCATGAGCGACCTGTTCCATGCCCTGCGCGCGGGCGAGGCTTTCACCTGCCCGGTATCGGCGGATGCGACCATCTGGGCGCAGTCGGTCAGCCGCTGCGCTGACAATCTGCTGCATGCCATCAGCATGGACGCATCGCTCATGCCGGCCACGCGGGTCGTGACTCTGCCGGCGCAGCGCATCACCATGGGCGATCTGGCGGCGGAAATCGCGCGCCAATGCGGCACCTCCGCTGATCTCGTCAGCTATCGTCCCGATGCCGCGCTGGAGGCCGCTTTTGGTGCGCATCCGCCCTTGTCCACGCCCGCCGCCGACCATGCCGGATTTGCCCATGACGGCGATACTGCTAGGCTGGTGGCCAATGCACTGTCGGTCATAGCGGCAGGCTGAAAAGAGGAGAGCGACATGCGGTTCGACAGGCTGGATCTCAATCTGCTGGTGGCGCTCGATGCGCTGCTCAGCGAACGCAGCGTCAGTCTGGCGGCGGACCGCATCTGCCTGTCGCAGTCGGCGACATCCTCCGCTTTGGGGCGGTTGCGCGAATATTTCGCGGATGATCTGCTGGTGCAGAAGGGCCGGCAGATGGTGCTGACCGCCCGCGCCGAAGGACTGGTCGATCCGGTCCGCGCGGTGCTGGAGCAAATCCGCACCACCATCGCCGTGCCGCCGCCATTCGACCCCGCGACGTCAGACCGCACGATCCGCATCATGGCATCGGACTATATGACCGAAGTGCTGCTGGCGGCGGCGATGACCGATTTGCAGAGCCAGGCACCGGGGATGCGTTTCGAAATCCAGTCGCTGACCGAAGTGCTGCTGGAATCGCTGGAGCGGGGCGCGATCGACCTGCTGGTCACCATCGACTATGCCATCTCCGCCGATCATCCGAGCCAGATATTGTTCGAGGATGATTATGTGGTCGTCGGCTGGAACTGCAATCCAGCCATGGCCGAGCCGATGACCAAGGATCGCTATTTCGAGATGGGGCATGTGACCGCCCGCTTCGGACGGGCACGGGTATCGGCGTTCGAGGATTGGTTCGTGCGGCGGCAGAAGCGGCAGCGCCGGATCGAGATCGTCACCCACAGTTTCCTGTCGATGGCCGGGCTGGTGATCGGGTCGAACCGGATCGCCACTATGCACCGGCGGCTTGCTACGCGCATGGCGGAATATCTGCCGCTGACGCTGCGCGAAGTGCCGATGGATATCCCGCCGATCCGCGAGGCAATCCAGTGGCATATTTCCAGCAATAATGATCCGGCGATCCGATGGGTGGTGGAACGGATCGTCGCGGGCGCGCAGACGCCGGCGACGGCGGGCGGCAGCGTGGTGTCGCTGGATCATGCGCGGGTCTCGCGTGAAGAACTGGCGGCACAGTTTTTAAGCGATGCCACCCCGCGTGCGCGCAACTGAGGCTGGCACTGGTGGGGGGCTGGCGCTTAACTTCGCATATTTCCCGTAGATTTTAACATTTTATTACGCGAAGTTGATCCTATCAGAAAGTCAGCGGGTCAGTAGAGCGCCTGAAGGGTGTGTAGGACAGGGGGATTACAGCCCTTCATGCTATGCATGCTCATCGAAGAGGGCGCGCTCTTTCTCTATCTGGTTCCGCCTGCCCTGCGCCCAGACGAGCAGCCGCTTCGCCTCCAGGAGCAATTCCTGCCCCAGCGGCGTCAGCGCATAGCCCACCTTGGGCGGGACATCGTCGCTCACGGATCGCAATACGATACCGTTGCGTTCCAGCAAACGCAGCTTGAGCGTCAGCACCCGCTGGGAGATACCGCCTTCCGCGCTCATCCGGTCGAGCAGGCGGCGCAGTTCGGCATGTCGGAACGGACCGATGTCCAGCAGCAACAGGATCAGCATAGACCAGCGATCGCCGAGCAGACCGAAGATGGTCCGGATCGGCGCATCCTGTTCCGCGCCATGCTGGTGCATGTCCTGCGCCAGCGCCGTCAGCCTGTCGCGGCAGGCAGGGTCGAAATCGTCGAAATCGCTCATCGTTCGTTATTTGGAAGGCACAAAAAAGTGCCGTCTTCTCCCCTTTGCAGGGCACCTTATGATGCTTTGCCAGAAGATCAAGCGAAGGAGAGGGCGATGGCGTCGGATGCAATCCGTCTCGATGGAAAGGTAGCCGTCATTACGGGCGGGGCAGGCGGGATCGGCGCCGCCACCGCACGGCTGATGGCGGCGCGAGGGGCGAGGGTCGCGATTGCCGATATTGCGATCGACGCGGCCCGGACGCTGGCGGAAAGCCTGCCCGACGCGATCGCCGTGCCGCTTGATCTGGAAAATGAAGCGTCGATTCAGGCGATGATGGCTGCCGTGGCGGACCATTATGGACGGCTGGATATCCTGCATAATAATGCCGCGCTGCTTGGCCCCGATATCGCACAACAGGATGGCGATATCGAGCATATGGGAACGGCGCTGTGGGACCGGACCTATGCGGTCAATGTGCGCGGGACGATGATCGCCTGTCGCGCCGCCCTCCCGCACATGCGGGCAAGCAAGGGCAATATCGTCAACACCGTCAGCAACCTTGCCTTGCAGGGGCATCTGATCCAGGCGGCTTATAGCTCGTCCAAGGCGGCGATCATCCAGATGACGCGGTCCATTGCCGCCAGCCATGGCGCGCAGGGCGTGCGCTGCAACGCGGTGGCGCCGGGCATGACGCTGACGCCGGCCCTGCGCGAAGCTTTCTCGCCGTTACTGCGGCAGGCGGTGGAGGCGGAGACGCTGCGCGACCGGCTGGGCGAGCCGGAGGATATTGCCGAGGCCGTCGCCTTCCTCGCGTCCGACGCGGCGCGCAACATCACCGGGCAGTTGTTGGTCGCCGATGGCGGCTGCGCCAGCCATGTGCCGGGCATCGCGCAATTTCGGGCCTTTTTTGGAGAGCATGTATGAGCAGCTATGACATCGTCGTCATGGGCGGCGGCCATAATGGCCTGACCGCGGCGGCCTATATGGCGAAGGCCGGCAAGAAGGTCTTGGTGCTGGAGCGCAAGCCGCATTATGGCGGCGGCGTTTCCACGCGCGAATTGATCCAGCCCGGCTTCTGGCATGACGAGCACAGCAATGTGCATATCATGATCCAGGGTAATCCGATGCTGCGGCAGGATGAACTGGGCCTGCTGTCCAAATTCGGGCTGGAATATATCTATCCCGAATTGCCCCATGCCTCGATCTGGGAGGACGGCACCATCGTCCGCTCCTGGCGCGATCTGGACCGGACCTGCGAGGAAATCGCGGCTTTCTCGCCCAAAGATGCCGACGCCTATCGCAAGTTCGCGCGGGCCAGCATGGCGGCCCTGCCGATGTTCATGTCCGGCCTGTATGCGCCGCCCTTCCCGATGGGCGCGTTCGTGGCGATGATGGACCAGTCGGATGAGGGCCGCTTCCTGCTGGACGTCATGCAGCGGTCTGCGCTGGACGTGGTAAACCAGTATTTCGAAAGCGACCTGCTGCGCCTGCACATCGTGCGAATGGTGACGGAAAATCTCCAGATGCCCGACGAACTGGGCACCGGCATGGGGGCGTTCCTGATGCCCGGCATCATCCACGCCTATGGCTGTTCCATGCCCAAGGGTGGGTCGGGACAACTCTCCCATGCGCTGGTCCGTGCGATCGAGCATTTCGGGGGCGAAGTGCGCTGCAATGCCGAGGTGCGCCGGGTCATCGTGTCCGGTGGCAAGGCTGTGGGTCTGGAACTGATCGACGGAGAGACGTTCCATGCGAAGGATGGCGTGATCGGCGCGATCCATCCGCATGTGCTGCGCAAATTCGTCTCCGAAACGCCTGAGCCGGTGCTGGAACGGGCGGACCGCGTCACCCAGTCGACCTTTTCCATCAACCTCACCCATCTGACCTTGAAGGAACGGCTGAAGCTGAAGGTCGGCAACGACACCAACGCCATGATGACCGAACTCATGGACTTCTACAGCATGCGCGACATGCTGCTGGAATATGACAAGCTGCGGCGGGGCGAAGTGTCGGAACGGCTGATCGCGGGCGGCGACAATACGATCTTCGATCCCAGTCGCGCGCCCGATGGCGCGGGCATCTTCTACGGCGTGAATTTCGCGCCCTATGATCTCTATCCCGGCGGCCCCGGATCATGGGATGAGCGCAAGGAGGAGATCGCCGACAAGGCGCTGGCGCAATATCGCAAATTCTATTCCAACCTGACCGACGACAATATCAGCGGACGGCTGATACGATCGCCGATCGACCATGAGCGCGACAGCCCGGCCAGTTTCCTGAAGGGCGATATCCATGGTTGCGCGCCCTTCTTCTACCAGTCGGTCGGCCATCGCCCGACGCCGGACCTGGGCCATTTGCGCGTGCCGGGGATTGAGGGGCTCTATCTGGTCGGGCCGTTCATGCATCCGGGCGGCGGCGTGTTCGGTGCCGGCCGCGCCACGGCGATCCAGATGATGGACGATATGGACATCGATTTCGACAAGGTCTGCGCAGGAGCCGTGCAATGACGAGCCAGAAGCCAAAAGGCATGAAAATATTGGATGCGCAGGACAAGGAGTTGATGACCGTGCGCCGGATCGAGCGGGAGGGCAATGCCCTGATCATCCGGGGCAAGATATTCGGCGCCATGCCCATGGTCGCGAAGCTGACCCCGGCCGAAGCCCGCGCGGCCCTCCGGCTACTCGACTTCAGGACGTTCCTGTTCCTCCTGTCCCTTCTGTTCCGCAGATAGCTGCGTCCCATGAAATGCGTTTTTGGGCGACCGGGTCACTCTTCATAACAGCATGGAAGGATGAGGAGTGACCATGAGCATTGTGGGCGTAGCAAACGCTGTCTTCGGCGTTTCCGATCTCGAAGAACATCAGCGTTTCTGGACGGATTTCGGCTTGTCCCTGTCTCACGCAAATGAGGATGAGGCGATATTCGAACTGCCTTCGGGTTCGCGCATCACATTATACCGCCATGGCGACCCTCGCCTGCCCTCGCCTGATCCTTTCCCCGGCGACGGTCTGAAGGAAACCGTATGGGGCGTGGAAAATGCGGATGTGCTGGAACGCATCGCCGCCAGCCTTGTGACTGAAGTCGACGTGCGGCGCGATGCCGATGGCGCGCTCCATTGCCTGTGCCCCGACGGACAGCCGATAGCGGTACAGGTCTGGGCCAAGCGCGCCGTGGTCAGCGAGACGAGTCCGGTCAACACGCCCGGCCACTATCCGCGCCTCAATCAGCACCGAATCTGGCGCCGCCGGGCCATCCCAAAGACGATCAACCATGTGGTCTTTTTCTCGCCCGATTATGTGGGCAGTTTCGAATTTTACGAACGGCATCTGGGTTTTCGCTATATCGACCATAGCAAAGGCACCGGCATATTCGCCCGCGCGCCCGGCACGTTCGAACATCATTCGATCTTCTGGGTAAATTGCGACCTGCCTATCGCGCCGGACCATTTCAAATTCATGCATATCGCCTTTGGCATGGACGACATTGACGAGGTGATGCTGGGCGCCAACATCATGGAAGCCAAGGGCTGGAAAAATGCCAGCATGAACAGCAGCGGCGGCATTTCGCGCCACCGCATCTCATCCGCCATCTATTATTATTGCGACATGCCCGGAAAGGCCGGCGAAGCGGAATATCATGCCGACACGGATTATCTGGACGATAATTGGGTACCGCGCGCCTGGGACTTTCGCTTCGGCTCCCTGCTCTGGTCCAACAATGCGCCGCCGATCTTCCGGGGCGACAATATCCCCTGGGACATGACTTTCGACGCGGACCGGGCGAGCTTTGAACCGTTCCGGAAGAGCAAACCCGGAAAGAGTGTGGTCGAAGGAAAACTCGCTGAAATCACTATTGAGGATGAACATGCGATCTGATTGATCGCTATCTTCGCAATATTGCGGAAGGCGACGTCAGCAATCCCGCGCGCATGTTGCGGTTCTTTTGTCATTTTATCGCCCCGTCATCGCCCGGGCATTGGCCAGGAAGGTGCGGCCGATCCGGATTTCGCCGCCGTCCGTGAGGGCCGCGAACCAGACGCCGCTGCCATCGTGGCGCAGGCGGGCGATATGGTCGCGGCGGACGATGTGGCTGCGATGCAGGCGGACGAACTGTTGCGGGTCCAGCCGTTCCTCCAGCGAACTGATCGTCTGGTGCAACAGATAGCTGTGCGCGCCGACATGCAGGCGCATATAGTCCCGCTCCGCCTCGATCCGGTCGATCTGGTCGGCGGCGATGCGGATCAGTTCGGAACGGTGCGGCACCCAGAATTCCTCGGCCCATTCGGGCGGTGCTTCGGCCGATATGGCGGCATCCCCGGCAGAGCCATGACTGCGCAACGCCACTTCCACCCGGTCGATCGCGCGGGTCAGGCGATCATGGGCGACGGGTTTCAGCATATAGTCGACGGCGGCGAGGTCGAACGCCTCGACCGCGAACCCTTCAAAGGCGGTGACGAAGATCACGGCGGGGCGGATGCCCATGCGGCCGACGGCGCGGGCAACGCCAATGCCATCCAGCAAAGGCATGGCGATGTCGAGCATGACGAGGTCGGGCTTTAGCCCGTCGATCAGGCGCAGCGCCGCTTCGCCATCCGTGGCGGTGCCGACCAGCGCGATGCGGGGTTCGCGGGCGCACAGCATCTGGAGTCGCTCGACGGCCAGCGGTTCGTCATCGACGATCATGGTGCGGATGGAGGTCGCAGGCAAAGACATGGGTTTTCAGCAGCCTCGGCGAATGACAGGAAGGGTCAGAAGCACGGAAAAACCGTCCCCCTCACGCGGACCATAGACGATCTGTCCTGCATCACCAAAACGCGCGGTGAGGCGGTCGCGCACATTGGCCAGGCCGATGCCGCTGCCAGCGTCCCCTTGCCCCGGCGGATTATCGCCATCGTCGCTGACCGCGATATGCATCTGATCGCCATCCTCCCGCGCGGTGATGGTGATGGTGACCGGGCTGGATGTACGCGAAACGCCATATTTGATCGCATTTTCGACCAGCGGCTGAAGGATGAGGCCGGGCACGCAGGCGCTGAGCAAGGCAGGCGGGATGTCGATACGGGTCACAAGCCGGTCGGGAAAACGCACCGCCTCGATATCCAGATAGAGTTTCTGAAGATGTACTTCCTCCGCCAGCGGAACATCGTCCAGCGGATCGCCGGTCAGGCTGGTGCGGTAGAAGTTGGAGAGCGACATGATCATCTTTTCCGCCTCGTCCGGCCTGTTGCGCATGACCAGCGTGGAGAGGGAATTGAGTGTGTTGAACAGGAAATGCGGGTTCACCTGATAGCGGAGCGATCGCAGTTCGGCCTGCTGGGCGGCGCGTTCCAGTCGGGCGGCGCGGCGTTCGGTGCGATGGGCGTCGCTGGCGTAGGACAGGGCCAGATAAAGGCCGGCCCAGGCGGAGAGGAAGAAGTAACGGCTGAGCGCATCCTCCACGATGGAGATGAGGACATAGCCTTCCTCCTTCACCATCTTCATCTTTTCGCCGTCGGAGATGAAGTTACCCGGATCATAGACGTTGAAGATATAATAGTTGGCCGCCGCCATCGCGAGCGCGAAGGGCGCGGCGAGCGAGAAGGCGGCAGCGACCCGCACGACCAGCGGCTTGCGGTCGAACCGGCGCAGCACCAGATAGAAGATCCAGGTGACGATGATGCCGATGGTCGCCACGACCATGCGCCGCGCGGCCATTTCGCCCTGCGACTCAAAGCCGACCACCACGGCGCGCAGGCTGACGATGATGGTGTAGAAAAACCAGAAACCCAATATGGAATAGAGCGCGATCGACGGCGCTACGCCGCGTTCGCCATCTTCGGCAGGATCAATCATCCTGCCTGTCTACGCGCCTGACGGCCAAAAGTCTGTAGGCTGCATGGTTGCTGGTCGAACGCGCGTGGACGTTGGTCGAAGCGGAACCGCGCCATAGGGGCGACCGTTGATTGCGAGGAAGGGCCATCAGTCCATCCGGGAGAAGAGCCATGACGGACAAGACCGACAAGACCGACATTCGCCCCAACAGCCGCGAGGAGGCGGGAGACGAACGGGAAAGCGACGCGCAGGACCATGTGCTGGATCAGGAGGATCGGCTGGAGGAAGGGCTGAAGGATTCGATGGATGCATCCGATCCGCCCTCTGCCACCCGGCCGGGCGATCATGGCGATCCGGTGCCTTCTTCCGGCTACAGCCCGCAGGATCGATAGCCGCCGCTTTCCACTTATGTTATGCAGGCGGTGGCAGAGCGAAACCGCCGCCGATCGAGAGGAGCAAGACCCCTATGCCGACATCCACTACCCCGGCCATCGAACGGATCGCCCGCGTCCTGGCTGGTCGTCATTTGAGCCTGAACGGCGAAGGGCAGGACCCCCATGCGGCCGGGGCCGTGGATGCGGCATGGCCCGATCATGTCGATGACGCTTATGCGATATTGAGCACGTTGCGCGAACCCGACGCGCATATGGCGCAGGCGGGTGACGTCGCGGTATGGCGGGCGATGATCGGCGCGGTGCTGGAGCGGCGGGCGGGTCTATAAACGATCCCTTTTAAGAGGTCGGCATTGGCCCGCAGCCCTGCCTGTGGCATGGGATGCGGGCCGATGCTGAAGATCAAGATCCAGATTTATTGCGGCGACGAGATCGCGATGGGGCCAGGCAAGGCCGACCTGCTCGACGCCATCGTCAGCGAAGGATCGATTTCCGGCGCGGGGCGTAAGCTCGGGATGAGCTATCGGCGCTGCTGGCTGCTGGTCGATGTGATGAACCGATGCTGGGACATGCCGCTGGTCGCCACGTCGAGCGAGGGCGCCAGGCTGACTGAGCGCGGCGCCGAGATATTGCGGGACTATCGGGATTTGCAGGAGAAGGTTTGCACGGCCGGCGCGCAGGGCGGCAGGGCGCTGGAGCAATATGTGCGCGCGCAGCCATTGGCGGCGCGGGCGCAGTCCTAAATCTTTCGGTAAGGTCGATCGGGCATGAGGGCGTGCGGAGGCCCTGCATGTACGACATCCTTTTTCGCCATGACATCAATCTGTTGGACATTGCCTGGCATGGGTTGTTCACTGGTGAGGAAGTCGCGGCCTATGCGCGCGAGGTGAAGGGGCGTTTCGTGGCGGAGGGATTTTCGCCCGGCTATCTGCTGCGAATGGACATGAGTCGCAGCGCAGTGCAGCCGCAGGAGGCGCTGGCGGCATTTCGCGAACATCTGGGCGAAGGCAATTTCCCGCGCGCGTCGCGCATCGCCATCGTCACGCCCAGCGCCATCGCCCGGTTGCAGGTGAAGCGGGAAATGACCCAGAGCTATCTGCGCATCTTCGAAACGGCGCCGCCGGCGCTGACATGGCTGCTGACGGGCGAGATGCCGGCCGAGTGATCAGTGGCGTGGCGCCCGCTGCTCAACGGCTGGCCGCAGTCATCGAATTTACATGTTGCACCGCACAACGAAATCTGTTCCCTTGTGAACAGCGGTGGAACAGGCGCTTAAGCCTTCAGTAACCATGGAGGGCGCATGTTCCATCCTGCGACTTGAAGTCGGAGGGCTTGAATATGGGCACGAGTGCAAGACCGGCGGACGGGGCTGTTACCCTGGCGGAACTGCGTGAATTCGCCAGCTTCCCGTCTGCCACGCAGCGTTACATCAGGCGTTCGCTCGATATCGGGCTGCATCGCCGCGACGCGATGAAGCTATGGTCGCGCGACATGGTGGAGGAAGCCTCGATCCGCGCGCAGGCGCGCATCTATGGCCGACTGGACGAGATCAAGATGCGCGTGCCCGACGATAGCGGTCTGGAGCAGGTGGAGCCGTTCATGGCGCCGCTGGTCACCGTTTCCGCCTTCGACCTGGGCCAGGATCGGCTCGGCAGCTTTTCGGCTTATCGCTTCCTCTATGAGCGTCTGCTGGGCGCGGGCGCGCGTCCCTGGTTGCCGGGGGCCTTTTGCGCGGCGGCGAGCCTGCCGCATCTGCACCCCGACAAGAGGCGGCTGTTGCTCCAGTCGATCAGCGAAGCGGCGGCGACGGCGGTGGGCTGGTCCAATCGCGAGCCGACCTTCTACCCGGAATGGGTGGAGAAAGTGGACATGTCCAAGGCGAACTGAACGGGCGCCAGGTTTTTGAGAAGGCCGCGCGGAGTGGGGGCTCCGGCGCGGCCTTTTCGCATTGTCAGGCGCGATGGGGGGCGTAGAGGATGATCGCCGCGCCAATCAGGCAGAAGGCGACGCCGATCATGTCCCAGCGGTCGGGGCGGACGCCCTCCGCCCCCCACAGCCACAGCAGGGCCGACAGGATATAGATGCCGCCATAGGCCGCATAGGCGCGGCCGGCCTGATCGCTGTCGACCAGCGTGAGCAGCCAGGCAAAGAGAGCCAGTGAAGCGCAGCCCGGCAGCAGCCAGAGCGGCGAACGATCCATGCGCAGCCAGGCCCAGAAGGCGAAACAGCCGGCAATTTCGGCCAGTGCGGCGGCGAGGTAGATGAGCGGAGCGGGGATCATTTCCCTTCGGCGGCATGGGCAGCCTTGGCCCGGTCGAGAAAATTGCGCGACAGGCCATGATAGAGTCGGTCCTTGCAGACGCGCTGCGCCGCCCAGTCGGCCACCAGCGCCGCACCCAGCAGCGGCAGCATGAAGCCACGGCTGCCGGTGGTTTCGGAAATGATGATGACTGCGGTCAGAGGCGCGCGCACGACTCCGGTGAAATAGGCGACCATGCCCAGCAGCACGACAGCGCTGGCCTGATCGTCCGGGAAGATCCAGCGGAGCAGGTTGCCGAAGCCCGCGCCGGTGGCAAGGGAGGGGGCGAAGATGCCGCCGGGAATGCCCGATATGCTGGTGGCGAGCGTGCTGACGAATTTGGCGGGCGCGAACCAGAGCGGGTGATGGCCGCCGGTGATCAGTTGGCGTGCGGGTTCATAGCTGGTGCCCCAGGTGAGGCCGGTGGCGACGCCGATGGCGGCGACGACCAGTCCGCAGCCGCTGGCGAAGAGGATCGGGTTGGCGCGCATCCAGTCGGTAAAGCCGTTGCTCGATCGAGCCGCGCCCAGTGCCAGCCGCGCGAACAGCCCGCCGGATGCGCCGCCCATCAATCCCGCTAGCAGGGCGATGGGAATGGCGGACTGGAGCGGCAGATGCGCCGCGACGGCGCCGAAATAGACATAGTCGCCGGCCAGCCCCAGACTGACCATGCCGGAAATGATGACGGCGGTGATGACCAGCAGGGTCATGCGCTGCTCATAGGCGGATGCCAGTTCTTCGATCGCGAAACAGATGCCGGCCAGCGGTGTGTTGAAAGCGGCAGCGACCCCCGCTGCGCCGCCCGCGACCATGACCGATGCGCGCAACGGCACGTTGAGCAGGGCATGGACGCGGGCGAGAATGGCGGCGCTGATCTGCACCGTGGGGCCTTCGCGGCCGACCGATGCACCGACCAGCAGACCGGCGATGGTCAGCGCGACCTTCAGCAGGGCGGTGCGCAGGTCGATGAGGCAGCGGCCCACTTTTTCGGGCAATTGGGTGGCGGCGATCACTTGCGGAATGCCGGAGCCGCCGGCGAAGGGCGCGGCGCTGCGGGTTATCCAGGCCAAAGCGGCGAAGCCCAGCGGCGTCAGGAGCAACGGCAACAAGCGATTGGCGTGGGCAAGGCGTTGAAAGGCTTCGCTCGCTTCATCGGCGGCCCAGGCGAAGGCGACGGCCGCCAGCCCCACCAGCACCGCCCCGCCCATCAGCGCCAGCCTGCGCCGGAACAGCAGCGACGTCGGGCCGCTGTGTCGGATGACGGCGCGGACGCGGCGTGCGGTCCAGCGCTTCATTGGGCGTCTGGTCCGATCAGGTGGCGGGCGGGGAGCCGGGCGGGCATGAAGAGGCGATATTCCGTGCTTGGGTTGCGACCAACGCCCGGCCTCCTAGGCCGATGCAACGCTGATTGCAAAGCGCTTGCGACGGAAAGCCGCCATTGTCCGAATTTAGAGCGGGATGACGTTTGGCTGATTCAAGCGGGATTCCCTTTGGGGTGATTTTCTGATTCAAGATGCTTGCTGGGCATGGAGGCCAGCGAGCAT
>NZ_FOGE01000038.1 GCF_900111125.1 Sphingobium sp. YR768 | reverse complement strand
TGCTCGCTGGCCTCCATGCCCAGCAAGCATCTTGAATCAGAAAATCACCCCAAAGGGAATCCCGCTTGAATCAGCCAAACGTCATCCCGCTCTAGCCACCGGCGGATCCACCAATCACCTGATCCACCTGCCTGCCATCGCGCGCTCGGCCGGCGTCATCATCGACTGGGAAGATTTTGACCGACTATCGCGTGTCATCCCGCTGATCGCGCGAGTCTATCCCAACGGTACAGCGGACGTGAACGGCTTCGAGGATGCAGGAGGGCCGACCTTCGTCATCCGCGAACTGCTCGATGGTGGCCTGATGCATGCGGATACGCTCACTGCCGGCGCGGCGAGCATGACCCATTATACACGTCAGCCGGAGATGGCCGGCAATGAGCTGGTCTGGCGCGAACATGATCAGCATTCGCGCGATCCATCGATTATCGCGTCGCGGGCTTCTCCCTTTTCGGCCGAAGGAGGCTTTCGCATCCTAAGCGGAAATCTGGGGCGTGCCTGCATCAAGGTCTCCGCCGTCGCCCGGGAGCACTGGACGATCGAGGCACCGTGCCGCGTGTTCAGCGATGCGGGCGCCGAATTTATCGTTTCGCCCGGGTTTGACCCAGGAGCTCGGCGAGGCAGTGATCGGCAGCGGCCTGCCTTTCCTTCCCGGCGTGGCTAATGCTGGCGACATCATGCGCGGCTACGATCTGGGTCTTCGCTACTTCAAATTCTTTCCGGCCGAGACTTCCGGCGGCATCAAGGCACTCAGGGCGCTGGCGGCTCCGTTTTATGAGGCCAGATTCTGTCCGACCGGTGGTGTTACGTTTTCTTCCGCGCCCAACTGGCTTGTCTTGGAGCCAGTGCTCTGTGTCGGCGGCAGCTGGCTGATCGGGACTTCCTTGGAGGAGACCGAGTTGTTGGCGCGGGAAGCCGTGTCCCTGAAAACTTGAACAGGCGATCTGGCATCACCGCCGGCCTTACCTGCTATAGGCTGGCGATGGGCGGTGTTAGCCATCTTCCCGTTCGGCCCATGTTGCCGTGAGGAGCCACCCGAAAAGAAAGGAGAGACCGAGCAACGCCCGGTCCCTCCCCAACATATCCAGCGTGCAGACTGGAACGTTTTGCGACCCGAAACCACTTGTGCGGCCATGCGGCTCTAACCGCATTGGCCGCTTGGCGGATATCAGAACCGGTAATTCAGCGTGAAACGTCCGGTGCGGCCGAACAGCGGTCGTGCCACACCCCGGTTACCAACGCCGTTTGGCGCCTTTAGGTCGAAGAACAGCGGATCGCCTTCGGTGAAAGAAAGCTGGTTCGTGAGGTTGGCGACATGGAACTGCACGGACAGCCGGTCGGTCACATCGACAAGGGCTCCCGCGTTGATGATGTAATAGGAGGGATAGAGCGTCACGTTCAGATCTTGCGAATTCGAGAAGCGAGCCGATCGATATTCATACTGACCATAGAGCTTTACCGGCAGATTGGTCAGTGGCTTTAGATCCCAACGAGGCTGGATGTTCAGCGTCCTCGTCGCCTGACGTCCCTCCCGTCGCCCGTCCTGACTGACCGTGCCATATTCATAACTGTTTCCGACCTGATTGACGATCGTGTAGGTGGACCCGTTCACCTTCGGGTTCTGCAGCACGATATTCGCCTTGATGTCGAAGCCAGGGATAAACGGCGGTCGGACCACCACCTCAAGTTCGGCGCCGTAGTTCGTGGTGCCATAGGAATAGGGCTGGTACACATTAGGGCACGATGTGATCGTCGCCGTGGTCGCGACCGTCCCGCCGGCGGTGCAAACGGGGGCGTTGATGTCCTGGTAGATATTGATCAGCGTCCGCGGAGTGAATTTGTTGTAAAAGCCGGTGGCCGAGAAATCGAAAATCCGGCTCTGGAAGCGCACGCCGCCCTCATACTGGTCGATATGCTCCACAGGATCGCCCAGCGGGGCCGATTGCGCGAATGCGACCCCGTCGTTGAAGCTGGGAAGCCGAAATGACTGGGAGGCCAACGCATAGACCGCCAGATTCCGCATGACGCTATAGTTAGCCCCGAGCGACCAGCCGTGACCGGAATAGCGTTCGTTGAGGTACTGCGGCGCACCGAGCGTCTGCACCTGTGTATACGCGCGATTTCCGGTTGTGGCGCCCCCCGGCAGGAAGCTCGTGCAGCATTCCCGGGTCTGGAAACGGACATTGAGCTTTTCGGTTTCCCAGCGGAAGCCGGCGTCGATCCGGAGCCGCCCGCCCAGGGTTTCCCAATGGTCCTGAATGAACAGAGCCGCATTCTCCGCGTCACCGCTCGCGGCATTGCCGGCAAAGCCCGGCAGGTAGCTGCCGTTAAGCGAAAGTGACGGTCCGACCTTGTTGCCGTTGGCGTCGATTATAAAGAGGTCGACGAGTTCGCTGGGCGAAGCCAGCGTCGTGATGATCAGGCTTTGCTGGAAATCGTAAGTGTCGCTGTTCGTGCTGTGATATGCGCCGAATGTCAGATTGTGCCGACCCAGCAGACTGAATTCCTTCTGGATTTTCAGATTCTGTGTCGCACTCGACAGCTTGGAGCGGACGATCCAGGGGATTTGGAAGCTAAGATTGCTGCCCGATGGTATTGCCTGCCCGTTCCGCGTGTAAAACGCTCCGATATTTCCTCCCGGGCCTCCGATCGTCTGATTGGCGCCATATTGCGCGCGCAGCTGCTCGAAGTTGCTGAAGCCGGCATTGATCAGCGGCGTGCGATATTGTGCGTCGAAGTCGGCGGGACTGAGGGCATTGAAATAGGTCGCGAGGATATTGCGATTGTAGAAGGACGCATTGTTCGGGGTCCCTTCGGACGCCTGGAAGTTCGCATCGAATGCCGGTTGGAGCACGTCGCCAATCCACCGGTTGTTGAGAAACGATGCCGCTGTCGCTGCGTCATTGCCTGCGAAGAGCGCATTGAAGCCCGACGTGCCCGATGTGTAGTTGGCGTCGAAATCAAAACGCCAGCCCGAATCCAGTTGCTTTGAGAATTTGGCGGTGACGGTCGTGAATTTCGGATGGATGCCGTCGGCGAGATCCGCGGTCGTCACCCGGCCATTATTGTCGATCTGGGTAATGTAGCGATTGGAGGGCGAAAGCAGCGTGCCATCCTGAAAATTGATGCCGATCGGCTTCACTGACGATTGGTCGATGACGATGGGATTGTCCGCGGTGCCCGGCGAGCTGAACCCCGGCACCTCGATAGGCAGGTTGTTGTAGACCGCATTGCGATCGTTGAGATGCGAGGCATAGAGGCCGAAATTCGTCGTCTCGTCGTCGCTCTTGTAGGTGATATTACCGCGGATCTGACCGCCCTTGTCGGCGGTATAGCCCGTATCGCGAAGCCCTCCGGAGGTTCGAAAGAAGCCGCCAACGGCGAAATGCAGATTCTTGTTGATGGGACCGGCGACATAGAGATCGTTGCGAATGAAATCGTAGGTGGCAAGTTCGAGCTTGTAGCCCCCTTCGAACTCGTCACCACCGGTCTTGGTCACGTAATTGACGATCGCACCGAGACCATTGGAGTAAAGTATGCCGCCGGGGCCTCCCTTCACGACTTCGACGCGATCGGTCATCAGGTCATTCGAGAAGAAGACGTCGTTGTTGGCGAACGGCACGTCGGAGTCCTGGTAGACTGGCAGACCGTCAATGAGCTGCGGCGCATAACGGTAGCCGCTGCTGGGCAGACCGCGAACGGTCACGTTGTTGCTGCGCTCGCCGGCCGTGCTGCCTTCGGCGAAGAAGCCGGGAATGTTATTCAACAGGTCGGCGGTGCTGATAGGGGCAAGCCGCTTGATGTCGTCCCGGGTCAACGTGTCGATCGTGAAGGTCGTATCGAGCTTGCGGGTTTTCTGCACGACTCCCGTGACGACAATGTCGTCGGTGCTGGCAATCTCGGCTGGTTTCCTGTCCTTGCTTTGCTCGGGTGCCGTCTGCGCCGGCACGGCCTGGGCCTGCGCCAACGACGGCAGGCATAGGGCCATGACCGACGCGGTTGCCGCGAGTGTGCAAAGATACTGGCTGGAACGATTGGTCATCTACTTTCCTCCCCCACAACGTGACCATTTTTTTTGATCCGAATCGAGTGGTGGAGCGGATAGAGCATCAAATTGTCGACGTCGTCAATTCAAAAATGTCGACGTCGACAATATGGTGCCTGACAAGAGAATTGGCGCTACAGTGTCTGTCGTTGAAGAGGTTCGGAGTAGCAGTTTGCAGACGATCAAAGACGTGGCCGCGCTTGCCGGGGTGTCAGACAGAACCGTATCACGGGTGGTGAACGGCGAGCCGAACATCAGCAGCAAAACCCGGGCCCGCGTTGAAGATGCCATCACCCGACTGAACTATATTCCCAATCTGGCCGCCCGGATGGTGCGAACCAACCGTTCGGGCGTCATCGGCCTTATCACGGACGTGGTGTCCACGACCCCCAACTCGGTCGAAATCATCCGCGGCGTGCAGGACAGGGTTTCCCAATCCAACCAGAGCCTTCTCATCGCCAATACGTCGGGCGCTTCTTATGAGGAAACACGGGTCTGGCGCACGTTTCAGGAGCATCGGATCGACGGGGTGCTGTTCGCGACGATGTACCATCACGAGATCGAATTCGATCCGACCGTACATAATATCCCCACGGTTCTGGTAAACTGCTTTGCTTCGTCAGCCGATGTGCCTGCCGTTGTCCCCGATGACATGAATGGAGGCTATGCGGCTGCACGCCATGCAATCGACAAGGGGCATGCAAGGATCGCCTTCATCACGCTCAATCCGCTCATCCTTGCCGCCCGATTGCGGCGCGAAGGTTTCGAGCGCGCGATGGCCGAAGCGGGCCTTGAGGTGAGGCATGAATGGATGCTGCCGGGGATCGAGGGCGCCATCGGCGCAGAAAGGATGCGCGCGTTCGAGGTTGCCAAGGAATTGCTTTCTACAGGCCCCGGCGAACGGCCTACGATCATCCTGACGGGCAATGATGAAATTGCGATGCAGTGCATGTTCGCAGCCGCAAGCCTCAATCTGCGCGTTCCCGAAGACATAGCCATCGTCGGGTATGATGATTTCCGAATGATTTCCGAGCGGGTGGTGCCGCCGCTCACCACCGTTGCTCTTCCCTATTACGAGATCGGATCTCGTGCGGCAGATCGTCTGTTCGAACTTCTGGCGGGCGCAGATAACCAGCCGTTCATTGAGCGGCTGCCCTGCCCCCTTGTTCAACGCGGCTCCGCCTGATCCAGTGTCACTGGGGCAGCGTTGAGCCGCCATGCCTGGACTTGCGCTTCGGTGTGTGACGTCGACAGAATACCAAAGCCGGTGCTATTCACCCCGGCCGGATAGATGCGGAAAGAGAAGGCCGCGGCGTCGTTGATGAAGACATCCACGACGGAATGGTCGACATAGACATGGAAGTCGCGCGGTTTTCCAAATGCCGCCTCGTCATAGGCTCCGCGCAGGATATGCGGTCCCTCGTCGTCGGTGCCGGCTGTAGAATGCGTTTTATCGAGAACGAATTCCCGCCGTTCGACGTCATAATATAGCCGGGTCGCTTCGCGACCGTCGGGAGATACCGCCAAGGTCACTCCATAGGTTCCTTGGGTTGGGAGGCTCGAGAAGAGCGCCTTGATCTCCGTCATTCGGCCAAGATCGCCGGCCTGGCGCTCACCCGACCCGGCAAGGGTGATGTCAAGTGGGCTTCCGTTCCGCAACTGCTCGAGAGACCGTAGTGGCGACTGCCCCAACGTCTTTCCATCTGGCAACAAACGCCACACGCGAGGAAGGCTGAAGCTATGCGCCCAACCGGCGCGAAGCTGCGCGGTAGCTGTCCTGCGTTCGTCGACAATGCCGATACCGACAAGTTCGCCGCCTGCATCACGCGCAACCGTGGGACTGAGATGCCCTGGAAGCACATCCAGCATCTTTGGCTCGAGGCTGTCGGGCTTGAACGTCGCGCCATCCCAGTCACCGATCCAGTAGACACCGCGGGTGGTCGGCTCGCCATATTTGCTGACCTTGCCGCCGATCGGGTTCGCTACGAGGACATATTTCCCGTCAGCGATCTTTTCGAATACCGGCATTTCCCAGATTTCCGAACCGACGTCCATTTCATTGAACGGCGCCATCGGGGGCTGCCTCTTCCAGCAACTGCGGCTGGCAAGATTGGCGCAGCGATAATAGGCGAGGCCGCCTGACGACCCGAGCGCAGCGCCAACGATCATATGCGCCTCGCCGCCCTCAAACCAGACGTAGGGATCGCGAAAATCCCGCACACCGGTTCGATCGATCAGCGGCCCCGCCTTTTTCCAGTTAATCAGATCGGGATCATCACTGATCGCCATGGAAATGCCCGGATTGTAAAAGGTCGCGCTGTGGTTGACGCTGGTATAGAAGGCGAAGGCAAAGCCGCCCGGCCCTGTCACGACATCGCCAGACCAGATACCCTTCATGTCGAAGCCGAAATCGTCTGTCTGTAACTCAGGGCGAAGCGCAATGGGAAGATCAGTCCAGTGGACGAGATCCTCGCTCTTCATATGGCCCCAGGTCATGAGCGTCTTGTACGGTCCGTTGGGCGTGCGCTGGTAAAACATGTGCCACGTTGCGCCCCGCCGGATCAGCCCATGGGGTTCGTTTGTCCAATTGGCCGGAGGAAGCGCGTGGTAGCGCGGGCGTTGAAGGTCTTGCGCGAAGCGTGTCTCGGGAACGACGAGCGATCGTGCGGCCGGCGGCGGTGTGTTCGAATTGGCGTTCGCAGCGATCGTCTCGGGAGACAGGACACCGCCCATCACCTTCACATTGTCATAGGCGGCATTAAGCCCGTTGATATTGAAAGCGCCGAGGGGCGCACGTTGCCAGCTATTGGCAATTTCGAGCGCACTCATGGCTGGTCGGAACATTGCCGGTCTCGTCTTTTTGGCGGCCAGCAGCTGGCCATTCAGATAGAGCCGGGCTTCACCTGAATAGGGATCATAGGTTGCCGCCACATGCACCCACTTGTTGAGCGGGAAAGGCTCTTTCGCTTGCACGCGGATCGCACCGCCGCTTGTCGAGACCCGAAATCCCCAGCGACCGAATGCGTCGATGAATATGTCGAACCCTGCATCCCGGGTCGCCTGCTGGAGGATCGAAGCAGGAATGAGTCTGTCCGCAGGAGCCTCATATCCGGAAGGATAGCTTTCCAGCGCTAACCAGACTTCAACGCTGAAGCCGCGGTTTGCATCAAGCGACAGAGGTGCCGAAACCCAGCTTGAAAAGCCATCACTGCGCCACGCGCGCCCCGAAACACCAGGCACAAAGTCAGGCTGCGCAAATTGGGTGTGGAACTGTGGACGCTCTTTGTCCGCGCCTTCGAACCGCCAGTCGATCGCCGCTTGGGTGTTCACGCTGGTCTGAGCAAAGGCGCTGCCATTCGTCGCGCACGACAGGGCGATGGCCACGATTCGGGTCAGTCTTTGCGCTTCGGTGGTATGGCGCATGGTCTCTCCGTTATTCCAAACCTATTCTGCTGGAGACCTGATTGACGCGCGCCGCGCCGTCAATAAAAAAATGTCGACGTCGACATTGCCTATTAACGCCTCCTCGCCGCCTCTAAGAGACCGTTTGAAAAATGCGCGAAAGAGCGCATTTTTGTAGCCGCACCAAAGGCGCATTTCCAAACAGACTCTAAGGGGCCGACATATGACACACTGCCGTTCTTTATGACGGTACGATAAAGCGAGTCGCCACTATATCGTGCATGCGTTAGTGACTTGAGGTGGACGCCGTCGCTTGGTCGAAATCATGAATTTTGCTATTTACCTAGGTTGCGTGCATCATTTAATGACCGGCGCTTGCGCAACTTGACTTTCCATTTGACGCTGCGTATCCCAGCCACCGCGCAATGCGCGAAATTATGCAATCGCGCCTCTGGCTGCCGCAGCCTGCCCTTGGATTGCACCATCGAAGGTTTCGAGAAGGCGCCGATCGGCATCAGCCTGCGGACGCGGGTTGGAGTGTTCGTAATGCTTGTTCTCCGTTATGGTGGACAAGTAGCGAGATCGTGCTCGGCGAAGATGGAAACTGCAATGCGGTCGATGAACGGTATTTCCCGGGCTGACGCCTTGGTTCATAGCGCCTACTCCTTGGCATAATTGGCTCGCGGACGATGTCGAGTGTCTCCGATAGACGATTTGCCGAAAGAAGCTTGAATTCTCAAATACAATCAAGAGCTTAGATTTTTGACGGCCCGGCTGGCGGCATGCAATCACGACAAAATTTTTTGCGCGTTAAATCAGTTAGTTACCGATAGATGAACAATCGAGTGGGGATTGTTCGAAGCCAAGGGCGCTCTGGAAATACGGCTGCGCGCAAGCGGCGTTGATGGTGTCGGCACGATCCAGTCGAAGCAACTCGAAGCTTCCAATGTCGATCTCTCAGCCGAATTTGGCGAGCTTATCCTGATCCAACGCGGCCATCAGGCATCAAGCCAGATTGTGAGCGTTTCGAGCGACATGATCCAGCAACTCTTCGGAATCCGAGGTCAGGGATGACGGCCACTGTACAGGATTGACTGCCGGATGGGGTTGTGTCGCCCGCGCGGATCGCAGCCGCTTTGGCTGCGCCGTTCGAACGGCGGTGACTGCGGTAAGAAAGCTAATAGGCGACTATATGGAAGCCGTAGAGGAAGCGCTCGCACTGTTCAACAATAGGTTCGGTAGAAGAGACATAATCAAATCTTGGAGAGAAGGTGTTATCCCTGAATCGGGCCAAATTCGGCAGGGAGTAGCATATCAGATGCACGGCATTGGATGCTGGGTCGATATTTCCGGGGAAGAGATGGACTTTGACTTTGCTTATAGCAATGATATCGGCTTTGATGCTTGGCGACTATGGTCATATGCCAAGCAGTTCCCGGAACGTTATCCTGACAATGATAAAGCAGCAGTCGAGCATGAACTGGAGGAAGCGGTTGGCGCTGGTCTAGTTGAGCCGTGCGGCGGGCACTCCAACTTGCTGCGTATTGATATTGCGCAGGAGCAGCAAAAGCATCTGAGGCCACTGCCTCATACGGCGCTGCTTGCGTGAGAATGGGCCGGGAGCGCGCAGGCTGTGTCGCAAGGAGGCGTGCGGAGGCAATGAGGCGGAGTATCGCCGCCTCCAGGCTTCCGTGAGAAAAGATCAATAATATCAATACTATGTGCCGATCATGCTGGACCGCACCTGGCACCCGGCTAAGCTCGATCTATCAGATTGAGAGGTGCGGATATGTTGATCGGCTATGCGCGGACGTCGACGGTGGAACAGGTTGCGGGGCTGGAGGCGCAGCAGGTGGCGCTCGCTGCAACGGGGTGCGACAAGCTGTTCAGCGAACAGGCGTCGTCGGTCGCGCAGCGCGACCAGCTCGCCGCCGCGCTGGACCCTTCGACAAGCTCAGGAGAGCCTTTGTGCGCGAGGGCGACACGCTGGTCGTGACCCGGCTCGACCGCCTTGCCCGGTCCACCGCCGACCTGCTGGGCATCGTAGCGGCGCTGGAGGCCAAGAAGGTGGCGCTGCGCATCATGGACTTCGGCGGGACGGAGGTAGACACGCGCTCGCCCACGGGGCGGATGCTGCTGACCATGTTCGCGGCCGTCGCCGAGTTCGAGCGGGCGATCATGCTGGAGCGCCAGCGCGTGGGCGTGGCGCGGGCGCGAGCCGAGGGCGCGGAGGAAGAAGCGGCTTACGGATACCCCGCCCTCCATATCCTACACGCCCCACCGTCTGCTACGCTGCACCCCGCTCTTTCTCTTCCCTTGGCTCCTTCATCCACCACAGACCGCGACATAATATTTCCAACATCAGTATGATAATGACAAGATTCACGGGAAATATGCGAAGTTAAGCGCGGACGGCAGCGCGTCCACCGCGACCTCGGTCTATCGCTATGGCGCGGTGAAGACCTATGCCGGGTCGGGCGAGTGGCAGGGCGTGGTGTCGGGCGGCGCCTATATGGGCGGCGCGGTCACCTATAGCTCCACCACCTTCACCGACAGTCCCACCACCAACCGCACCACCACCAGCTTCTATCGGTGTCCGGCGAAAAAATCGTCCTTGCCGGGCGATGCACCGCAACTTTCTCCTGGCTGCTGGCGAACATGGATCGAAGGGAAGCGGATTTGCCCGCTCCCAAGGCATCCAAGGTCTGGAGTAGAGCATGACGATATTGAACCGGAAGCTTGTCGCGATCCTCGCAACGGGAATGATGGCTGCCACATGGAACGCGCCCTCGTCCGCGGCGCTGTCGCAAGGTACGAAGGCACCGGCCGTCCAGTTGAATGCGGCGCTGGCCGGCAAGCCTTTCAGCTTCTCGCTCGCCAGGACACTGAAGCAGGGGCCGGTCGTCCTCTATTTCTTCCCGGCGGCCTTCACGTCGGGCTGCACGCTCGAAGCGCATATGTTTGCCGAGGCGACGGATGATTTCCGCAAGCTGGGCGCCACCGTGGTGGGCGTGACGGCGGGCAATGTCGACCGGGTTGCCGCATTTTCCAAGTCCGAATGCCGCGACAAGTTCGCCGTGGCTGCCGATCCCGGAGCGAAGGTCGCCGCCGCCTATGACACGGTGATGAAGGGAGCGCCACAGGCGATGTCCGAGCGAACCTCCTTCGTGATCGCGCCTGACGGAACCATCCTGCTGAGCTACACCGATCACAATCCGCAGGCGCATATCGAAAAGACGATGGCCGCCGTGCGCGCGTGGAAGGCGCATCACGCCTGACGCCCGACCGAACGGCCGCCCTTCATCTGCCCATTGCGAGGTTACCATGCTTTTCGCCATCGTCACCGCCTTCCTGGGCGGGGTGATCCTCAACCTCATGCCGTGCGTGTTCCCAATCATTTCATTGAAGGCCTTCGGGCTCGTCCGGCAGGGTGGCGATCCGCAGCGCCTGCGGCAGGAGGGCGTGGCATTCCTGGCGGGCACGATGCTGGCAATGCTGGTCCTGGCCGGCATCCTGATCGCGCTGCGCGCTGGCGGCGCGGCGGTCGGTTGGGGATTTCAACTGCAATCGCCGGTCGTGGTCGCATTGCTGATCCTGATCATGACCGGCGCCGGCCTCAACCTCAGCGGCTTGTTTGAATTCGGGCTGGGCCTGCAAAGGATCGGCCAGCAGTTCGATGGCCGCGACGGCAGGCTCGGGGCGGCGCTGACCGGCGCGCTGGCGGTGGTGGTCGCCACACCATGCGCGGGGCCGCTGATGGCCGGCGCGATCGGCTATGCGCTGGTGCAACCGCCGCTTGTCGGGCTGGCGATATTCGCGGCCCTGGGCGCCGGGGTTGCCGCGCCCTTCACCCTGCTGTCGTTCAGCCCTTCGCTGGCCAGACATTTACCCAGGCCCGGTCCGTGGATGGGCACGCTCAAGCAATTGCTGGCCTTCCCGATGTTCGGCACCGCGGCGTGGCTGGCATGGGTGCTTGCGCAGCAGGTCGGTCCGTCCGGGCTGGCGCTGATCCTCGGCTGCATTGTTTTTCTCGGCTTCCTTTGCTGGCTGTACGGGTTGGCGCAGCAGCGGGCGATCATGGGCCGACCGGCGCGGGCGCTTCATCTGGCCGTGATGGCCGGCGTCATCGCGATCGGTACGGCAATTGCCGTGCCGGGCGGCGCGCTCGGTGATCCTGCGGATACCGGCCCGCAGATCGATATGGCCAAAGCGGAAGCCTATGTGCGCCCGATCCCCTGGTCGCCTGCGAAGGTCGCACAAGCCCAGGCGGCAGGGCAGGCTGTCTTCGTCGACTTCTCCGCATCCTGGTGCCTGACATGCCAGGTGAACGAGAAGGCCGTCCTGTCCAGGCAACCGTTCAGGCAGGCGGTCGCACGCACGAACACGGCCTATATGGTGGCGGACTCCACCAATTATGATCCGGCGATCGAGAAGGCGATGGCGGATCTGGGACGCAGCGGCCTGCCGCTCTATCTGGTCTATCCGGCCAATGGCGGCGCGCCGACCGTGTTGCCTCAGTTGCTCAGTTCCGACATGATCGTCGCCGCGCTCGATACGGCGGCAGGGAGGAAGGGCTGATGATGGCGCTGGCTGGCTGATGATGCATGGCGTTCCGGCTGTTTCGCAATGGCCCGCTCTCATGCGCAAGGCCCAGGATGGCGATCAGGCGGCGTATCGCGATGTGCTGCGCGCCATGACGCCTGTCATCCGGCTGTTGGCGAAACGACAGGTCGTCGACGAAAGTCTGGCGGACGATGTGGTGCAGGACGTGCTGCTGACCATTCACCGCCTGCGCCATACTTATGATCCGGATCGGCCCCTGCTCCCCTGGATGGCAGCGATCACCAGGGCGCGCGCGATCGATGCATTGCGGCGTTCGGGTCGCTTCCGCCATCGGGAGGTTGCGGACGATGCCCGACTTGCGGAGGCGGTCGACCCTGCGTCGCCGGGCTTCCTGTCGGCGCTGGATGCGGAACATGCACTGGCGCGGATGCTGGACGCGTTGCCGCAACGGCAGCGGGCGATCGTGGAGATGGTCAAGCTGCGGGAAATGTCGCTCGACGATGCGGCAGCCGAAAGCCGGATGTCCGTGTCGGCGGTGAAATCGGTGTTGCATCGCGCCTTCGCCCGCCTGCGCCAATATGGGAATGAATGGCATGTATGACCCTGACCGCTTGATTGACGAACTGGCCCGAACGGCAGGACCGGTCAGCCGCGTCCCGGCCACATGGGTTCGGGCGGCCTGGCTCATTCCCTTAGCCCTTCTCCTGGGCGCGCTTTCCTCTTCGCTTCTCCATCGCGAGGCGACCGACTGGGCGGCCGCGAATGCGCGCGTCGCGATCGCCGGCGCGCTGCTTTCCTTGGCGATCGGGACATTCTGCCTGATGTCGGCGCTGTCCGTCAGCGTCGCGGGGCGAGTGGTCCGAGGGAAATATTGGGCCGTCGCCCTGCTGTTGCTCTGGATAGCGCTTGCCATTGCCAGCATCGGATCGCCGGCCGCCTCCGCAGCGGCGGTTGTACAAGGGCATCATGGCACGCCCTGTTTTGTCTTCGTGACCCTGGCCGGCCTGCCGATGATCCTGCTGGCCCTGCTCGCGCTGCGACAAACCCGGTCGCTAACCCCGGTGCGGTCTCTGGCGCTGACCGGCTGCGGCGCGGCATTTCTGGCCTTTGCACTTCTGGCGCTATGCCATCCGACAGAGTTATCCCTGATCGACCTCGTCATGCATGTCGCCGCTGCGCTCGTGCTGGGGGGAAGCGCGATCCTGCTGGGCAGGAGGATCATTGCATGCTGATGACTCTGGGTCCGATGTGACGGGATGTGAGACTTCTGTTGGCGGGGATGGCGACGGCTTCTGCTCATGTCGCACGCGCACCGCTGGCACGATCTCGAACACCGCACCCTCCCGGCTCGCGCGCTGCTCGGCAAGGCGCCACGGCTTGCCGTACGGGCCGTCGATCGAGGATTGCTCGAGATCGACCCGCGCCTCCTCGCCATATTTGACGATGGAATGACCCGGATCGATCGCCACCGGCAAGCCCTCCAGGCTCAGTTGGCAGAGCAACGGACGCCCCTGCCCTCATCGGCCATTGCGCGCAGTTGCCAGAAGAAATCGGACCTTTGCGAACGGTCGCCCCTTAGATCCGGCTATGCTCCTTTATCTGGCGCATCAGGAAGTCATCCGTGCGGTCCGCCAACGCCAGCGCCTGCTGGGCAAGGTCGCGACGATCACCGCCTCGAATATGCCAAGGCCGCCGGGCAAATGACTGATGAGTGCAAAGATGATCGCCAGCCCATAGTCGACGAAGAAGGCTGGATAGAGGCTGGCATCCACGCCTGGCACCAGCACGTAAAGCGCCGCGCTGGAGCCTGATCCGATTCACTATGAACGGGTCAGGCTCCAGAACTTGGCCACATCCGATGCCTGACGCATGCCGTCGAAATTCTTGCAAGCTGCTTACGACCCAGAACGGCCTTACATCACAGGATAGGTTCATCCCGAGAGCAGATCGACCGCTTTTAGAGTCTGTTTGGGAATGCGCCTTTGGCGCATCCGCACCGGCCTTCACCCCCACCCGACCGCCCAACAGGGTACCATATGTGGGCGGTCGGGTTGGGGGTGAAGGCCGGTGCGGCTACAAAAATGCGCTCTTTCGCGCATTTTTCAAACGGTCTCTAAGTTCTCGCTGCGACGCCTGTGGACCGCGACGGGACGTCGTGGACGAACGCATGATGCGGATGGCAATATGCGCCCGGCGCATCTATGGATGCCCCCACCTCTCCCTATGGTCAGTTTCCACTTCCCATGAGCCTGCACATCCTTCTGGTCGAGGACGACAAGCCGCTGCAACGGCAATTGGTCGAACAACTTTCCCAGTACGGGCATGAAGTCGCGACAGCGGACGACGGACCAGGCGCCCTGGCGATCGTCGGCCTGCATGCCTTCGACATCATCATCCTTGACTGGATGATCCCCTCGATCGACGGCATCACTGTGTTACGACAATTGCGCGAAGGCGGCATGCATGTCCCCGTGCTGATGCTGACGGCGCTGGGGCAGGTCTATGACAAGGTCGAAGGGTTCAATGCGGGGGCCGACGACTATGTCGTCAAGCCCGTCGACCCGATGGAACTGAACGCCCGTTTGCATGCCTTGCTTCGCGCCCGGCGGATCAACGAACAGCCCTCTGACACGATCAGCGCGGGCGACATCGTCATCAGCCCATCGCGCCTGCGTGCCTGGCGCTCGGGCCGGCCGCTCATCCTGTCACAAACCGAGTTCAAACTGCTGCTCGAACTGAGCCGCAACGCAGGCTCGGTCGTTACGCGGCCAATGCTGATCGAACGGATCTGGGGGCATGACTTCATGCCCACGACGAATATCGTCGACGCGCATATCCGGCATCTGCGGGTTAAGCTGCTCGAACATGGCGACGACCCCATCAGTACGCAGCGCGGCATGGGCTATCTGCTGCGCGCATGATGGGACGGCCGGTTTCGCTACGGGGGCTGACGATCGTCTTTCTTGGCCTGTTCCTGACTGTCACCTTGCTGGCTGGCTTCGGTACCTTCTTCGCGACGCTGTCAATGGTCGACGATCTGGTCGACCACCGGATCGAGTCGGAAAGCCTGGCGATTGCTCCAGCCGGTTTGCGGGTGAACCGAGCGCAGCTTGCACACCGCATTCTTGAACTCACCAGCCAGCGCGACACGGGCGACCTGGGCATGCTGCTGATCGATGTGCAGGGACGCCGGATAGCAGGCAACGCGACCTTCACCCGCGCGCTGCCGCTCGGCTTTTCCGCGCTGACACGACAGGATCGCATCGAGGGACTGACGGCAGGCCGGGTGCTGGTGCGGGAGATCGGCGGCGGCATGCGGTTGGCCGTGTTTGCGGAAACCGAGCCGATCGACAATTATGTCTCCGGACGCCGCCGCATCTATATCGCCGGTTTCGGTGCGATCATCATCGTTGTCCTGACGGGCCTGCTGCTGTTCCGCCGGCTCGTCGGCCATCGGATCGAGCAGATGCGTCTGACGGCAGAATCGATCATCGACGGAGACTTGTCACGCAGGGTTCCGATCGCAGGCGACGGCGGAGAGTTCGACCGACAGGCGGCAGCGTTCAACCATATGCTGGACCGCATGAACATGCTGATGACCGAGGTCCGCAACGTCTCCAACGATATTTCGCACGAGTTGCGCACGCCGCTGGCCCGGCTTCGCAATGAACTCGCCCTGCTGGAGCAGAGGGAAGAGGCCGAACCCGTAAGAGCGCGACTGCAACTTGCGACCGCGCAAGCCGACGAACTATTGGGCATGTTCGGCGCGATGCTGCGGATCGCGGAGATCGAAAGCGGATCGCGCCGGACCGCCTTTGCCCCGATTGATCTGCCTGCGCTGATCCAGGACATGGTGGAGATGGTGCAGCCGCTCATCGACGACCGCCGACAGCATCTCATCGTCACACGATCTAGCGCGATGCCATTGGCCGGGGATCGTCAACTCCTGTCGCAACTGCTGCTCAACCTGCTGGACAATGCAGCCCGGCATACGCCGGAGGGGAGCGAGATCCGGATAACGGCAGAACGGCAGGGGAATAGCGGCTGCATCATCGTGACAGATAACGGCCCCGGCGTTCCGGCGGAACAGCTTGCGCTCGCCATGCGCCGGTTCGGCCGTCTGGACCGTAGCCGCAGCGCCAGCGGGCATGGGCTCGGCCTGCCGCTTGCCGATGCAATCGCCCGACTGCACGGCGGCACGCTGGAACTTGCGGATGCTGGCCCCGGTTTGCAGGTGACGGTGTCCATTCCACTGTAAAACGAAAAGGATCGACGCGACGGTGAACCGCCGCGCCGATCAACAGGACCAGGTCAGAAGCGCAGGCTGGCTTCCAGCCCGTATGTTCGGGGCATGTTGAAATTGCCATAGTCGCCCAACACATTGCTGACGCTGCCGATGGTGCCGCTGGTCGCGGTCGGCGCGGCAGGCAGCGCCTGGGTCGGATCGCGGCGATAGACATATTGCTTGTTGAACAGATTGCGGCCCCACAGGCCGATCGTCAGCTTCTGGTCGCCGCTGCCCATGTCGATATTGGCCAGCGAGATACGCCCGTTGAAGATCAGCGAGGAGTCGTTCTTCAGGGCATAGGCGTCGAACGTCTGCGTGGCCTGCGCATAATTGCCGTCGAAGTGGAACTTCAGCACGGTATCGCCACCGCCGAGCGGCAGAGCATAGTCGATAGCACCGCTGGCCGCGTTGCGCGGCGTGAACACGATGTAGAATTGCTGCTGGACGCCGGCCTGGTTGGTGATGAGAGGCAAGCGGGTATAGGTGTAGGCGTAGCTTGCATTCAGCGTCAGTCCCTCGACGGGCTGGACCGTGAGTTCGGCCTCGATACCGCGTATCTTCGCGGTGCCGGGGAGGTTGATGGTCTCAAGATTATTGTAGGTGTTGGTCCCGCTGTAGATGAAGCTGTTGATGTCCACCTGGCTGTCCTTGCGGTCCATGATGTAGCCGGTCAGGTTGAAGCGCGCGCGCCGATTCCAGAAGTCCGCCTTGATGCCGGCCTCGTAGGATTTGACCGATTCAGGGTCGAACGGCGCATAGTTGATCGTGCGCGAGCTTGCGCCGCCCGCGCGGTAGCCGGTCGCATATTTGGTATAGACATGGACGTCGTTGCTCACATCATAGGCCAGCGTGACCATGGGATCGAAACGGCTCCACCTGCGATCCAGCGGGTTATAGCCGCGCAGGGCGGCGGCAGCCGGATTGGCGTCATAGTTGACGCCGCCTGCCACGCGCAGCACGCCTTCCTTCCTGTCATGCGTGTAGCGGCCGCCGGCGGTCAGGTGCAGCGCGTCGGTGGCGTGCCAGGTGACCTGTCCATAGGCGGCATAGCTTTTCGACCAGACTTCCGATGCCCGGTCGATCGTGGCGAAGGGATTGGAGAAGACCGCCGGATTGACCACATAGGCGCCAGTGGGCGTACCCGTGACCGGATCTACCACCCAGAAGTTGGAGCTGGGCGTGGCCGCGTCGTCGCTGACATGTTCGTTGAAGTAGAACAGGCCCGCGACATAATCGATATTGGCGATCGAACCGACGGCCTGCAATTCCTGGCTGAACTGGCGCTGGCGCAGATTTGCGAGGCTGTAGCGACTGAACGGAATATTCTGATACAGGCCGGTCGTGCTGTTCAGCACGGGCGCCAGGACGGGTGGACGATGTGCACCGCCGGCATTGTCCCACTGGGCGACGTCGACGCCGCGCCATGCGGTGATCGACCGGATTTCCAGTTCCGGCGACACCTGCCATTTGAAATTATTGGTGAAACCATGCGTTTTGTCGACGCTGGGCTGTTGCGGCACACCGATGTCGGCCGTGCGCATCAGCGTGTCGCCGTTGATGACGACGCCCGGACCGACCGGACGGATGGCGCCCGTGACGCCGGTCGTGGCCGTGCCCGGCAAGTGACAGGTCGCCGGGGGCGTGGCCGGGCTGGCCGTGGTGCCGCCGCTGGGGCAGTTATAGGGGTTGTAGTTCAGCAACTGGCTGTAGAAGGGCGAATTCTTGTCCGTCGCCACGTCATAGGCAAAGTCGTTGGTGATCGTGCTGGTCGGCGTCCAGCGAACGGCGACGCGGCCACCGACCCGATCGAAATAGCCCCAGCCGGTTTGGCCGGACATCGGGTTCTTCGTCGTCGGTCCCTGATATTGTTTCACGGCATCGACCTTGACCGCGAAATTGTGAAATTCGGGCAAGTCGATATGGGCTGCGCCATTATAGGCGCCCAGATTGCCGACACCGGCCTCGACCCGGCCGCCGAATTCGCCGGTTGGCGCTCTGGTGACGATGGAGAGCGCGCCGCCTTCCGTATTGCGGCCGAAGAGCGTGCCCTGCGGCCCCTTGAGCACTTCGACCCGCTCGGTGTCGAACAGCGCGGCGTTGAGGCCATGCTGACGGCCGAGATAGACGCCGTCAATATAGACGCCGACGCCCTGCTCGCGGGCAGGTTGGTTCGCGTCGAGCGGCACGATGCCGCGAATGCCGATGGTGAGCGCCGACTGGCGCGCTTCGAAGGTCGTGACGCGCAGCGAAGGAACGCCGCCATCGGCCAGGTCGAACAGGCTCTGGACATGCCGGTCCTTGATCATCGCGGAATCGACCACGCTGATCGAGATCGGCGTCTTCTGGAGATTCGTCTCACGTTTGGTGGCGGTGACGACGATCTCTCCAAGACCGCCGTTGCCGACATCAGCGGCGTCGACGGGAACAGCGTCCTGCGCAAGGGCAAGCGGCGCGGCGAGGCAGGCGACGGCGGCTCCGGCGAGCAGCATCGCCCGAGAAAATCGGATCAACATGATGAAAACAAACCCCTTTTAACGATTCTTTGGTCGTTGCAAAGGCTGATATGGCGCCATCAAGACAGTGGGATTTAAGATTGAAGACAAGGCCGTCGAGAGGTCTTCATCTTCATCTCACAATCCTCATAAACTATTGATACATATAACTATTGTCAGATCATTGAGTAGCAGAAAAAATATCGCCCCTTGCAACGATGACTGCGCCACGCAGCGGGTGATGATCGTCCCAGTCTCTACTCCGGACTGTACAACCCCATAGGATCCTTCATTACGCGACCCGTTTTGCATTGCGACAGAAGCGACATCCCAATGTCATGGATCCGACGCCGATCGTCCAAAAAAGCGTAACCCGCCCCGACTAACCGCATGCTGCATATGCGAAATCGCACCATGTTGTGGGGACATTGGAACATGAAGAATCTGCTCTCGCTTTCGCGGGCCGGTCTGCTCGCCGGCGCCGGTCTGCTCTCGCTTGCAACCGCACCGGCCTGGGCGCAATCGCAGGCCCCGGCCGAAGAACAGGCTGCCGACGCTGACGGTGAGGCAGGCTCCATCGTCGTGACCGGCGTGAAGGCCACCCGCTCGGCTACGGCGATCACCACAACGGAAATCCAGAAGATACTACCCGGCGTCGCGCCCTTCAAGGCGATCCAGACCCTGCCCGGCGTCATGTATGTGACCGCCGACCCGTGGGGCAATAACGAACAGAACGCCTCGCTCTTCATCCATGGCTTCAGTGGCCAGCAACTGGGCCACACCCTGGACGGCGTGCCGCTGGGCGACCAGAGCTACGGCAATTTCAACGGCCTGTCGCCGCAGCGCGCGATTATCTCCGAAAATATGGGCAGCGTGGTCGTGGCCACCGGCGCCGCCGAACTCGGTATTGCATCGACCAGCAACCTGGGCGGCGCGATCGAGAATTTCTCCAGTGATCCGCGCCAGCAGATGGGCGCGCAGCTCAACCACACGTTCGGCAGCTACGGCACCGCGCGCACCTTTGTCCGGCTGGACAGCGGCGAGTTTGGCAACGGCAACAGCGGCTATGTCTCCGTGCTGCGCCATCGTGCGCGCGCCTGGGACTTCAACGGCAAGCAGAAGGGCTGGGCCGCCAACGCCAAGTTCGTCCATGACGACAGCAACGGCAAGTTCACCGCCTATTTCAGCTATTCGGACAAGCAGGAGCCGAACGAGGACGCGACGACCGTCTTCAAGACCCCGGCCAATGCCGCGCAGGCCTATCAGCCCTACACCCGTCCCTTCTTCTATCCCGACTTCGACGCGGCGGTCGCCTATCTTGACGCCAACGGCGCCGTGCCGGCAGCCGAAGCGCAGAACTACCGCAACTTCTACAGCGCCGCGATCCGCACCGACTATCTGGGCTATCTGAAATATCAGGCCCATCTGTCGGACAAGGTCGACTGGTCGAACCAAGTCTATTACCACAATAATGACGGCGCCGGCATCGTCGCCGGTCCGATCACCGTGGCGGGCCTGCCTACCTTGTTCTCGCTCTATTTCCCGGGTCAGAACCTGAAGGAGGCAACCGGCAATTCAGGCTATGCCATCCGCACCACCGAATATCGCATCGATCGCGGCGGCATCCTGTCGTCGATCGATGCGACGCTGGGCAACCATCAGGTTCAGCTCGGCGCCTGGTATGAATATAACAGCTCGGCCGCCTACCGGAACTGGTACGCGCTCGACGTCACCCGGCCTCAGGACTATAACCCCTATTCGCTGCCGCCGCACGATCCGATGTTCACCCAATATGCCAGCGAGATGCGTACCAATGTGCTGCAACTCCATGTGCAGGACAGCTGGCAGGTCACGCCCGGCCTGCTGATTCAGGGCGGCTTCAAATCCAGCCTTCAGTTCGCCAGCGGCACCTTCCCGGTCCAGCCGATCGTCGGATCGCTGCCCGGTTCCGCGAGCGCATTGCCCGAAGGCGAGATCAACACCAAGCGCTGGTTCCTGCCCGCGATCGGCGCCAAGTGGGACTTCACCGACAGCGAGCAGCTCTATGTCAACGTCCAGAAGAACCTGCGCCACTTCCAGCCCTATGGCGGCGGCGGCGTCACCCCGTGGAGCAGCGGCAGCCAGGCGGCGTTCAACAACCTGAAATTCAACGGCCGCCCGGAAACATCCTGGGTCTATGAAATCGGCCTGCGCAGCCGCCGCACCATCGACAGTTCGTTCCTGACGGCCATCGAGGCGCAGGTGAACTATTATCATGTCGACTTCAGCGACCGCCTGCTGGGCATCACGCCCCCCGGCGCGATCGGCGGCATCGGCGGCGGCGGCATCAGCGGTGGCACCCCCGCCGTGTTCAACGTGGGCGACGTGAAGACGGACGGCGTGGACGCGGCGCTCACCTTGCGCTTCGGGCAGGTCTTCTCGCTCTACAACGCCCTGTCCTACAACCGCTCCATCTACGACAGCGACTATAGCACGCTGACGGGCGCTGCGACCGGCACACGGATCGGCGGCACCGCCACGGTGGCCGGCGTCGTTCCGACCGGCGGCAAGCTGATCCCGGTCAGCCCCAAATGGATGAACAAGACGGTCGCGACGCTGACGCTGGGCAATTTCGATGCCCAGATCATCGGCGACTATGTCGGCCGCCGCTTCACCACCTTCACCAACGATGCGTCGGTCAAATCGGTGTTCCAGGCCAGCGGCCGGATCGCCTATCGCCTGCCCGCCAGCATGGTCGGCCTGCAAAAGGCAGAGGTCAGCCTGAACGTGACGAACCTGTTCGATAAGAAGGGGGCGTCGACGGTGCAAGCGAGCGCCAACACCAACAACTACAACGTCTACCCCATCCCGCCGCGCCAGTGGTTCGCCACCCTGTCGGTGAACTACTGATGCGGGACGATGCCCTGTCCCGCCGGTCCCTGCTTCAGGCGGGGGCCGGTTTGGGGGCCGGTCTGGCCGCCGCGACGATGGCGGCCGGTTCGGGGGCGATTGCCGCTGCTGCGCCCCGTTCTGGCAAGCCCTTGCTGATCGCCCATCGCGGCGCATCGGCGCTGCGGCCCGAACATACGCTGGCCGCCTATGCCAAGGCGATCGAAGACGGCGCCGACTATGTCGAGCCTGATCTGGTCGCGACCAAGGACGGCGTTCTGGTCGCGCGGCACGAAAATAGCATCGCGGACACGACCGACATCGCCGCACGGTCTGAATTTGCCAGTCGCAAGACTCGCAAGACGATCGACGGCGAAGCGCAGGAAGGCTGGTTTACGGAGGATTTCACCTTCGCCGAACTCAAGACCCTGCGCGCGAAGGAGCGGCTGGGCGCCATGCGTCCCGAAAGCCAGTCCTATGACGGCGCGTTCCAGATCGTGTCGATGGAAGAGATCGCCGATTTCGTGGCCGCCGAATCCGCCGCGCGCGGCCGGACCATCGGCTTGATCCCTGAGATCAAGCATTCGACCTATTTCGCCGGCATCGACCTGCCGCAGGAACAGCGGCTGATCGATATCATCAGCAAAAGCGCTTATCTTCGGCGCGCGCCCTTCGCCATCCAGTCGTTCGAGGTCGCCAACCTGAAAGCGCTGCGCGGCAAGATCGGCGCCTGGCCTAATATCCGACTGGTGCAGTTGATCGGCGATCCTACCCAGCCCCCGGCGGACATGCTGGCCGCGAGCCTCAAACAGACCTATGGCGATATGCTGACGCCTGCGGGGCTGGCGGGAATCGCCAACTATGCGGACTATCTGGCTCCCCATGTGCGGATGATCATTCCTGTCGACAAGGATCAGCGGCTGGTCAAGCCAACCAGGTTGGTGGAGGCCGCGCACAAGGCGGGGCTGCTCGTCAGCATCTGGACCTTCCGTCCTGAAAATCACTTCCTTGCCGCCGACTTCCGCAGCGATCAGGGTGATGCCGCGCGCAACGAAGCCGGTAGCATAGCCGAGATGCAACGCTATCTGGCGACAGGCGTCGATGCGATCTTCACCGACGACCCGGCTTTGGGGCGGCGCGCCATCTCCCAGGCTTAAAGGGCGTGGCGTCATTGTCGATGAACATCGGTCATTTCGCATCAGGCTTGGTTCTGGGAGCACTGTCACCGTCGTTCATGCGCTTGCAGACCAGTCACAGAATTAGCCTCGTCCAGAAACATATCGCAGGTGCGAAATCTCTTCCCGCGATGCCCGCAGTCCGTGCCTTTCAGGCATCCTCTCCTTAAACCTCACAGCCGGTTTAACGACCGGCTATTTTTTGCTCAGGCGTAATGATTCTGCGTAGCGAGGCCCGTCGCGCGCGCCCAAAATTCAGGCGCCACATGGCGGACGTTGAGCAAACGAACGGCTTTTGCCAAATGCCGAACCCGTTCAATCAGCGACCTGACCAACGTCATGGGTGATCCGGCTTGTTGAAGCATCGTCATGAGTGCCAGTGTGGCAGGCTTGAAGATGGACGAAATATTGTTCGCGAAAGCCAAATGGCCGGACATCATCCTGGATCATGGAGCATAGGCATCAACACAGCGCGCCACCATCCCCCAGGCATGACCGTGGAACAGCGCCATCGCGCCGACCAGCAGCATCGCTGCGCGCTTACCATGATCGAGAGGCCGGTGCCCAGTTCGATCCCGGAGTGCGGACACCGCCCAGAGTGCCCGTACGCCAAGCTGGACCGGGAACAAGCCCTGTCCCGTCGCGCCGTCCCTATTTCCCCTCCAGCCGCTGGCTGAAATAGACCATCTGCATCGCCTGCAACCGCGCGCCCTGTTCAATATCCGCGTCGCCCGAATGGCCCCCGGCCGTATCCTCGTAGAAATGATAGGGGATGCCATAGTCCTTCAGCCGCGCCGCAAATTTTCGGGCATGTTGCGGCCCCACGCGATCATCCTTGGTCGTGGTCCAGATATAGGGCGTGGGATAATTCACGCCCTTGCGGATATTGGCATAGGGCGAAATCTTTTCCAGAAACGCCTTTTCCGCCGGCACCGACACGCTGCCATATTCATCGACCCACGAAGCGCCAGCCGCAATCTGTTCATAGCGGATCATGTCCAGCAAGGGCACCTGAATGACCACGCCGTTCCACAGGTCGGGATGCTGGTTGAACTCCACCCCCATCAACAGCCCGCCATTGGACCCGCCATAGATGCCGAACTTCTTGGGGGACGACAGTTTGCGCGCGAAAATATCCTGCGCCACTGCCGCGAAATCATCATAGATGATCTGGCGCCTGGTCTTCAGCCCCGCCTCATGCCAGGCCGGGCCGAATTCGCCGCCGCCGCGAATATTGGCCAGCACGAAGCTGTTGCCCCGTTCCAGCCACAGCTTGCCGGTGATCGCGGCATAGCTGGGCGTCATCGGCACCTCGAACCCGCCATAAGCGGTCATGATCGTCGGCGTGCTGCCGTCGGGCGTCATCCCCTTTTTGTGGACGATGAAATAGGGGATTTTCGTCCCGTCGGTGGACGTCGCCTCGAACTGTTCGACCACCAGCCCCGCCGCATCGAAGCGCGCGGGCATCGCCTTGACCTGCACCGGCCTGGGATCGGCCGCATCCATCGCCCACAGCGTCGTCGGCGCCAGGAATCCCGCCACCGCCAGATAGGCCTTGTCGTCCTTGTCGCTCGCGCTTGCGATGGAAATGGTCGCATTGTCGGGCAGCGTCACCGGCTTGCTTGCCCAGCCCGTGGCGGTCGGGGTCAATATCTGCACCCGCCCGCGCACATTGTCGTTGATCGACAGGATCACATGCCCCTTGGTTGCCGCCACGCCATCGATCGACTGGCGCGCATTGGGCGCAAACAGGATTTGCGGCTTGAGTTCAGCACCCGATTGCAGCGCGGCCAGCGGCACCGCGGCCAGCGATCCGCTCGGCGCCGCTTTTCCATTCCTCGCTGGTCTGGATCAGCACCTGCCCTTCGACCATGCCCTGCAACTGGCTCTTGGTCGGCAGCGACAGCTTCTTCACCGCGCCGTCCGTCACCAGATAGGTCTCGTTGCCGAAGAAGGTGACGCCGCGATAGAGGAAGGCCGCCCGGTTGCCCGACCCGTCCGACAATATCATCGGGAAGGTGCCGACCTGATCGCTCGGCTCCCCGCGATAGACCTCCTTCGCGGCCGACAGCGGCTCGCCCCGCTGCAATATCTTCACGACGAAGGGATAGCCCGACTTGGTCATCGTGCCCCCATGCTGATCGGCGCCCCAGTCGCGCGCGATCAGGATGCTGTCCTTGTCCAGCCAGCCCTCATTCTGCTTCGACTTGGGGATGTCGAACCCGCCCTTGACGAACTGCCCCGTCTCCAGGTCGAACTCGCGCAGCGTCACCGCATCCTCGCCGCCGTCGGACAAGTTGAGCAGCGCCAGCCTTTCCTCGGGATCGAGGATATTGGCGCCCTTCCACACCCATTTCTTGCCTTCCGCCTTCGACAGCGCATCCAGATCCAGCACCGTCGTCCAGTGCGGCGCGTCGGTCGCATAGTCGGCCGGCGAGGTATAGCGCCAGATGCCCTGCGGATGGTCGGCATCGCGCCAGAAATTATAGACGCGGCCGTGGATCAGCACCGGCATGGCGATCCGGTCCTTGGCCGATGCGATGGCCAGCGCGTCCTTATAATAGCCCGCATAGCGCGGATCATTCTGGAAGGCGGCCAGCGTCGCCTTATTCTCCGCCTCCACCCACTGCATCGCGCGCGGGCCGGTCCAGTCCTCCAGCCACACGAACGGATCGTCAGCAGGAGCCGGGGCCGAAGGGGGCGCGCCTGCGCCGGTCAGAAGGGCAGCGGAAACCAAGCTCATCATCCTTTTCATCATGTCCGTTCACGCCCCTGCATCATTATCATCCGCTCCCGCCGGTATCGCCGCCGCAGCAGCGCCCCGGCCACCAGCAGGGGTAGCGCCGCGAAGCAGGCGACCAGCCCCAGCCAGACCGGCGACCAGCCCATCAGGCTGTGCAGGCCAAAGGCGGAAGGCGCGATCAGCAGCAGCGCGCCGATCGCCAGCAGCCACAATCCCCAGCGGCGCGGCCGCACCGCCACCATGCGCATCTCATGCCGCAAGGCCTTGCGCCCGGCTCTGGTCGATGGATCGATCCCCTGCGTCATCAGGAGCAAAGCTAGGGCGCGCCCCGCCCCGCCGCAACCCCGCAACACCCGGTTTCGGGTCGGGGGCTTTTCCTTCGCTCCCACATCGGCTAAGCAGGGTGCACCCCGGGGGACCGTCCGCAGACGGTTGAGAGGTGGCTATGTGGCCACGACCCGTTGAACCTGATCCGGTTGACACCGGCGGAGGGAGGGACGCGCGTCGTGACACAGTTTCCGTGACACCATCCGCACTCTCTTTCCGCCCGAAGGAGAGAGAAGAGCATGGCAGACGTCCCCGCCCGCACCGAGATGCCCGAAGCCGAAGGCTTCATCGGCCGGCAGGCCGCAATGAACGTCACAACTGGCCCCATTCGTGGCTCGAAGAAGATCCATGTCGGCCCGCGCCGCGTGGCGATGCGCGAAATTCATCTGGAGCCGGGCAGCGGCGAACCGCCGGTCCGCGTCTATGACACGTCCGGCCCCTATACCGACCCCGATGCACAGATCGACATCATGGCCGGCCTGCATCAGTTGCGCCGCGACTGGATCGTCGAGCGCGGCGATGTGGAGGACTATGACGCGCGCGCGATCAAGCCGGAGGATAATGGCCTCAAGGGGCCGGACCGTTCGGGCGGCGTGCAGCCCTTCCCCAATGTGGTGAAGCGCCCGCTGCGCGCCAAGGCCGGTCAGAACGTCTCCCAGATGCACTATGCCCGCCGCGCCATCATCACCCCGGAAATGGAATATGTCGCTGAGCGCGAAAATCTCGGCCGCGCGCGTCTGAAGGACTATGTCCGTGACGGCGAAAGCTGGGGCGCGTCGATCCCCGACTATGTGACGCCCGAATTCGTCCGCGACGAAGTCGCCCGTGGCCGCGCCATCATCCCGTCCAACATCAACCATCCGGAATCCGAGCCGATGGCGATCGGCCGCAATTTCCTGGTGAAGATCAACGCCAATATCGGCAATTCGGCCGTCGCCTCCGACGTCGCCGCCGAAGTCGACAAGCTGGTCTGGTCGATCCGCTGGGGCGCCGACACGGTGATGGACCTCTCCACCGGTCGCAACATCCACGACACGCGCGAATGGATCATCCGCAACTCGCCGGTCCCGATCGGCACCGTCCCCATCTATCAGGCGCTCGAAAAGGTCGGCGGCATCGCCGAGGATCTGACGTGGGAGGTGTTCCGCGACACGCTGATCGAGCAGGCCGAACAGGGCGTCGACTATTTCACCATCCATGCGGGCGTGCGCCTTGCCTATATCCCGATGGCGGCGAAGCGCGTCACCGGCATCGTCTCGCGCGGCGGCTCGATCATGGCGAAATGGTGCCTCGCCCATCATCGCGAAAGCTTCCTCTACGAGCATTTCGACGAAATCACGGAGATCATGAAGGCCTATGACATCGCCTACAGCCTCGGCGACGGCCTGCGCCCCGGCTCCATCGCCGACGCCAATGACGAAGCGCAATTCTCCGAACTCTACACGCTGGGCGAACTGACCCACCGCGCCTGGAAACAGGATGTGCAGGTGATGATCGAAGGGCCGGGCCATGTGCCCATGCACAAGATCAAGGAGAATATGGAAAAGCAGCTGCAAGTCTGCGGCGAAGCCCCCTTCTACACGCTCGGGCCGCTCACCACCGATATCGCGCCGGGATACGACCATATCACCAGCGGCATCGGCGCGGCACAGATCGGCTGGTACGGCACGGCGATGCTCTGCTACGTCACGCCCAAGGAGCATCTGGGCCTGCCCGACCGTGATGACGTGAAGGTCGGCGTGGTGACGTATAAACTCGCCGCCCACGCCGCTGACCTTGCCAAGGGGCATCCGGCAGCCCAGGTCCGCGACGACGCGCTGAGCCGCGCCCGCTTCGAATTCCGCTGGCGCGACCAGTTCAACCTGTCGCTCGACCCCGACACGGCCGAGAAATATCACGACCAGACCCTGCCCGCCGAAGGCGCCAAGAGCGCCCATTTCTGCTCCATGTGCGGCCCCAAATTCTGCTCGATGAAGATCACGCAGGAAGTCAGGGATTTCGCCGCAAAGAAGAACCAGCCCGCCGACGGCTTCCTCGAAGCCGGCCTGACCGGCGCGGAAGTGGCGCAGGCCAGCAAGGCAGCCGCCTTGAAAGGCATGGAAGAAATGAGCAGGCTCTTCAAGGAAACCGGCAGCGAGCTGTATATGGGCGCTGGCGGCAGGGAGCATGATTGAATCAAATCCGGGGCAGATGAAGATCCTGCCCTGGATTTCATCAGTTAGGCGTACTGGATCAGCGTCCAAGTCGTAGCCGCGCCGTTGTACGGCGGCATCCGATTGCCTTTGGCGATTGGCGCCGTGGTTACTCCGTTTGCAGGCTTCCAAATGCCGGATTCCGGGCAGGCTTCGCCGGTGCGAGCAGTTGTTCCAATAGGTTTCGCCATAGAGTTTTCCTTCATATTGAGGTCGATGCTCAGTCGTGAGCATTGACCTCTGGAATGAAGGCATTATAATCCTGCCTCGCGTAAGCACGCACAAGGTAGGCAAATGCCTCCGAACAGGGGCCGAACGGTGGTACGTTCGGCCCCTGTTTTGTTTACCATTTGTGCTCATTTAGGCAAGAAAAAATATTTTAAGCAAAATCAGTACTTTATCATAAAATACGTCGCTACGTTGTTACACAACGCGATAAAATAAGCTATAGGTCGTACATCGCGTTTGTGAAACAACGTGTTGCTGTTGGACCGCGATCTCTGACGAGCGTGACTGATCTTTCCGGATCAGTCACGCTCAAATCGACCATGTTCAATAATGATACCGGCAACTCAGCACTTCCAGCGCCTGCGTCTCATTTGATCCGCTGACCCGATAGACCAGTCGATGCTCGCTGGTGATGCGCCTTGACCACCAACCTGCCAGATTCTGCCGCAGCGGTTCCGGCTTTCCCGTGCCGCGAAACGGATCGCGGCGGCATTCGCCGATCAGGGCGTTGATCCGCGCCAGCATCTTGGGATCATCTGCCGCCCACGCGACATAATCCTGCCACGCCTGCGATCCGAAGACGATCTTCACGGCGCGATCAGTTCATGCCCCTCGCCCAGCCCGGCATCCAGCTGCCGGATGCCCTCCAGCAAGTGCCTGGCATTGGTGGGTGACGACAGCAGGTGCAGCGTCTCCTGCATGCCCTCCCATTCGCTTTCCGAAATCATCACCACCCCCTCGCCCTTGGGCCGCACGATCTGGATCGGCGCCTTGTCGGCGACGACACGGTCGAGCACGGCCTTGAGATTGGCGCGGGTTTCGGAAACGCTGAGGGTCTGCATGCGATTCTTGTACAGAAATTCGTACAAATTTGCAAAGCGATTGAGCGCTGCCCAGCAGCATGTTATAACCCTCGTATGAACATGCCCCTCAAAATCACGAAGATCGGCAACAGTGCCGGGGTGATCCTGCCCAAGGAATTGCTGGCGCATCTTCAGGCTGCCGCCGGTGACAGCCTCTCGGTCGTCCTCACCCCGCGCGGGATCGAACTCTCCGCAGCAGAGCCTGATTTCGACGCGCAGATGGCCGCCGCGCGGGAGGTGATGGCGCGGCGCAAGCGGGCGCTGCGCGAACTGGCCAAATAATATGGCCGGGCCGGACTGGGTCTGGGTCACGCCGGCCGTGGCGGAGGCGGTCCATGCCGAACAGATTGCCGAACATGGCGGCGGGGGCGATGCTTTGCGCGATCGCGGCCTGTTCGAAAGCGCGATGGCACGCCCGCAGCAACTGGCTCATTATGGCGATCCGGATGCCGCCGCACTGGCCGCCGCCTATGCCTATGGCCTTGCGCGCAATCATCCTTTTGTCGACGGCAACAAGCGGATCGCGGCGGTGGTCAGCGAAACCTTACTGCTGCTCAACGGCTATGCCCTGATAGCGAGCGACGCCGAACTGGTCGTCGCCTTCCTCGAACTGGCGGCGGGCACCTTGTCCGAAGACGACCTCGCCGACTGGTTCCGCATCCACCTGACCGGCGTCTGAGAGACCGTTTGAAAAATGCGCGAAAGAGCGCATTTTTGTAGCCGCACCGGCCTTCAAACGAGGCACGTGACTCGTTTGAACGCCGGTGCGGATGCGCCAAAGGCGCATTCCCAGACAGACTCTGACCGCTTTTCCTATTTCCCTTCCAAAATAGGATTTCGCCTGATCTATCCTGCTGGATGGAACAGCAAGCACCCCCTTCCGCTCCCGCGCGCTGGACGCCTGTCCGGCAGCGCCTCTTTCTCACCACCCTGTTCGAATGCGGCAGCGTCGTGCAGGCGGCCCGCACGGCGGGCATGTCGGCGTCCAGCGCGCATCGGTTGCGCCGTCGGCTGGCGGGCACGCCCTTCGACCATGACTGGAGCCGCGCGCTGGAGCTGCACGCCCATGCGCTTGCCGATCCGATTGCCGGTCATTGTCGTCCGCCTGCCCCGGCGCGGCGCTGACGCGGCCATGGGGTGGCGCAGGGGCATCGCAGAGGCGTTACAGCCGCGATATCGTTGCGTCGCAGGCGCGTCACCGGCGCGTGGCGGATCGGCCCGGTGGCGCGCAACAGGCGCAAATATGGTGCGTAACAGGCGCGTCATGGACGCAAAGGCGGCGCAATTGCCCCAAAAAAGCCGACGACAGTGTGAACTTCGGCCTGTCCTATTTTACGGCCTCAGCCTTCCAGCTTCACCAGCGTCCGCCTTTTCTTCCACACCAGCGCCACGCCGATCCGCTGACCCAGACTGCCGTCCCATTCGATCGCCAGCCCCTCCGCCTCCAGCGCGGCGACGATGCGATGGCCGATCGCGATCGCGGCGTCCTCGCCTTCCTCGCACGCGCCATAGCTCAGATACAGGCCATGTCCCTCGACCGCCGCTTCCGTGTCCTGCATGTGGAAAAAGGCATAGCCCTGCGCGATCATGCCATCCTTGCGCGCTTCCTCGACCTCGTCCCAGATTTCGGATGCGCCACAGGTGCCGCAACAGGTGAAATTCTGTCGGGCGATCACCCCTTCCGCCTCCAGCGCGTCGAAGGCGGCGTCCAGCCGGTCGCAATCGGTGATCTCGTCCCAGCCCTGCTCGGCGGCACGATGATGGGCCAGCGCCGCGCGCAACGCGGCCGATGCCTCCACCCGCAACAGCGGCCGGGGCAATTCTTCCTCGAACACGTCGTTCGCGTTGGTCAGGATGGCGTCGTCGTCATAGAAACCACCGGCCACGTCCCGCCGCACCAGATCGCGCAAGGCCTCCACCGGGTCATAGCTTTGCGTCACGGCCTGCTGCGCTGTTATATCTGCCCTGGTTCCGAAAATCCGCTGCCCGAAAATCCGATTCCACAAAGCTGCGAACATGCGTCTGCTTCTCCTGCGATGCCCCTACCATGCCGCGCGATACGGCAAAGGGAAAGGGGGCATCTTCATCCTGCGTCTCAATGTACGGGATATGGGGTCGGCATCGCCGCTTTCCTACAGCCGGTCTTGCCTCCCAGGCGCGAACGCTCCACCCTCGCCCCGTCCAGCCCATAGTCAAAGGATCGCCCATGGCTGCCCCCATTCGTCTGCTGATGCTGATCGCGCCGCTCGCCCTTGCCGCCTGCACGGGCGAAGACAAGAAGGAAGAGGCCCCGCCAGCCGCCAATGCCACCGTGGAAACGCCCGCCCCGGCCAATATCGTGACCCCTGCCCCGGCCGCAGACTTTGCCCGCTATGTCGGCCATTATCCGTTCGACAAGGTGGACGGGCATAGCTGGCATGACGATCCGACCGTTGCGCAGGCGGTGGACACGGCCGTGTCCGACAAGACGGTCCGCAAATGGGTGCGCGACGGGGAAGGCCCCTCCACCCCGATCGCGCTGGTCGATGGCAAGGTCGCGTCCTGGGCCTGCGAAACCCATAATTGCGGCCCGCACCAGTGGATCACGCTGATCGATCCCAAAAGCGGCACGGCGGAAATCTGCTATTATGACGAGGAAGTGGCCGCCGATAAGGTCCGCTGGTTCATCGCCGGCAAGGAGGAGCAGCGCCCCGGCCAATGCCCGCAGGTGGAGGGATGATCCCACGCCCGCCATCCTTGGAATATCGCGCGCCCGCGCCTAGATAGGCGGCAATGCCCCCCGATACAGCCTCCTCCTCGCCGGTCCCGCCGATCTGGGCGACCTTCCGCCGCTTCCTGCCCTATCTCTGGCCGGCGGATGCGCCTGCGCTGCGCCGCCGGGTCGTCGTCGCCATGGCGCTGGTGCTGCTGGCCAAGCTGGTCACGCTCGTCATGCCCTTCGCCTACAAGGCGGCGATCGATCGCATGGCGCCGGGTCTGGAGCCCGCCGCCGGCCTCGCCATGGCGCTGGTCGTCGCCTATGCGGGCGCGCGGTTCGGCGGGGTGCTGTTCGACAATCTGCGCAACGCCGTCTTTGAAAAAGTGGGTCAGGAGGCTGGTCGGCGTCTGGCCGACGACGTCTTCATCCATCTGCACCGCCTGTCGCTGCGCTTCCATCTCGACCGGCGGACCGGCGCCGTGACCAAGATCGTGGAGCGCGGCACCAAGAGCATCGACAACATGCTCTATTTCCTGCTGTTCAACATCGCCCCGACGATCATCGAACTGGTCGCCGTCTGCGCCATCTTCCTGGTGAAGTTCGGCCCCGGCCTCGTCACGGCGACGGTCGTCATGGTGGCGCTCTATATCTGGTTCACCCGCACCGTCACCGAATGGCGCAACCAGCTGCGCCGCGACATGGTCGACATGGACACCAATGCCGTCGCCCATGCCGTCGACAGCCTGCTGAATTTCGAGACGGTTAAATATTTCGGCGCGGAAGCGCGGGAGGCACAGCGCTATGGCGCTGCCATGCGCCGCTATGCGCAGGCGGCGGTGAAGAGCGAAAATGGCCTTGCCTGGCTCAATATCGGCCAGTCGTTGATCACCAATCTGATGATGGCCGGCGCCATGGCCTACAGCGTCTGGGGCTGGAGCCGGGGGATATTCTCGACCGGCGACGTGGTGCTGGTGAATACATTGCTGTCCCAGCTGTTCCGGCCGCTCGACCTGCTCGGCATGGTCTATCGCACCATCCGGCAGGGGCTGATCGACATGGAGGCGATGTATCAGCTGATCGACACCCAGGCCGAAGTCGCCGATGCACCCGGCGCCCCGGCACTGCATGTGTCGGGCGGGGAGGTCCGCTTCGACCATGTCCGTTTCGGCTATGATCCAGAGCGTGAGATTCTCCACGGCGTCAGCTTCACCGTCCCGGCCGGCAGGACGCTGGCGATCGTCGGCCCGTCCGGCGCGGGCAAGTCCACCATCGCCCGCATCCTGTTCCGCTTCTACGACATTCAGGGTGGGCAGGTGACGATCGACGGGCAGGACATAGCCGCCGTGACCCAGGCCTCGCTGCGCGCCGCGATCGGCATCGTGCCGCAGGACATGGTCCTCTTCAACGATACGGTCGGCTATAATATCGGCTATGGCCGCGAAGGCGCGCCGCAGGAGGAAATAGAGGCTGCGGCCAGGGCGGCCTCGATCCATGATTTCATCATGGACCTGCCTCAGGGCTATGCCACCCGCGTCGGCGAGCGCGGCCTGAAGCTGTCGGGCGGCGAAAAACAGCGTGTCGCCATCGCCCGCACCCTGCTGAAGGACCCGCCGCTACTGGTGCTGGACGAAGCGACCAGCGCGCTCGACAGCCGCACCGAAACCGAAATCCAGACCGTGCTGCGCGACATCAGCAGGAAGCGCACGACTTTGGTCGTCGCCCACCGCCTGTCGACCGTGGTCGATGCGGACGAGATCATCGTGCTGGACAAGGGCATGATCGTGGAGCGGGGCCGCCACGCCGACCTGGTCCGCGCCGACGGCCTTTACGCCACCATGTGGGCGCGTCAGGCCGCCGAACGCGAAACCATGCCCGGCGAACCGGGCATAGAGGATATATTCGAAGTGGTGGAGCGCTAGGCGCTCCTTCAATTCTGCGTGGTGACGGTGGTGGTCGTCTGTTCGGCAGAGGCGGTGCGCGGGGCGGTCGTCGTGGTCTTGCGGACGATCTTGCGCTTGGGCGTGGTGCGCGCGGCGCTCGCGGTCTTGACCGTCTCAGTGGTCACCGTGGTCGTTGCCGGGCGGGAAGCCGCCGCTGCGGCGGCATTCCGGGCCGCCTGCGCATCCATGGCGGCCGAGGCAGCGGCCTCTTCGGCGGCGTCGGCACGGGCATTGGCGGCATTGGCTTCAGCCTGTGCATCCACGGTAGCCTGCGCCTGCATCTGGGCATCGACATTGGCCTGCTGCTGATTCTCGCCGATCATCGTGTCGGCAAATTGCTGCGCCTCCACGGCGGACTTGATCGCGGCCTGTTCCTTGCCGCTCTTATAGCTTTCCTGCGCCAGTCGCAGCGAAGCCTGCGCCTTGGCCAGCAGTTCCGGCGCAGCGCCTTCATTGGGCAATCGCTGCGCGGCATTGATCTTGCCCTGCGCCTGCGCGATCGCGGCAAGGGCGCGCTCCTCGTCACCCGCAAATGCCGGGCTGGCAGTCAGGGCAAGAGCCGAAGCGGCTAGCAGGCCGCCCATGCTAGACTTGAAGATGTTCTTCATGTTTCTCTCCATCCTTGTTGATGATGGCGGTAGAAACGGGCATCTTCGTCTGGATGTTCCTTTATCTGGCGTTCAGGAAAGGAGCCGCGACTTCTGCCGGCACCCGCATCAGGCGCCCGCTTTCCTTGTCTATCATGGCCCAGGTGGATTTTGCGGCGACTTTCACCTTGCCGTCCGGCCCGGTAAATTCGATGAACCGGTCGAACCGCGCGCCGCGCGGTCCTTCGGGTATCCATGTGCGCCCGCTGACGACATCGCCCTCGACTACATTGCCGCGATAATCGACCTCATGCCGCGTCACGACCCAGATATAGGCGTCGACATGAGCGGGATCGGCGTCGGTCATCCAATGCTCGACCGACAATTGCTCCATCCATTGCACCCACACCGCATTATTCACATGGCCCAGCACATCGATATGCTGGGCCTGCGCGATGAACTGCTTGGTGAAGCTAGACGCCATCAGCCTTCCACTCCCAGTTGCCACAGGATGAAGGCGAACTCCTCGGCGGTTTCGTGCAGGCTCTCGAACCGCCCCGACTTGCCGCCATGGCCCGCGCCCATATTGGTCTTGAGCAGCAGGATATTGTTGTCGGTCTTGGTCGCGCGCAGCTTAGCCACCCATTTGGCCGGCTCCCAATAGGTCACGCGCGGATCGTTGAGGCCCGCCGTCACCATCAGCGGCGGATAATCCTGCGCGCTGACATGGGTGTAGGGATCATAGCTCTGGATCGTGCGGAACGCGGCCTCATCCTCGATCGGATTGCCCCATTCGGGCCATTCGCCCGGCGTCAGCGGCAACGTCTCGTCCAGCATGGTGTTCAGCACATCGACGAACGGCACATGCGCCACCACCGCGCCCCACAGGTCGGGATCGGAGTTGATCACCGCACCCATCAACTCGCCGCCAGCCGACCCGCCCGAAATGCTGATCCTGCCCTTGCTGCTATAGCCAAGATCGATGAGCCCCTTTGCCACATCGACGAAGTCGGTGAAGGTATTGGTGCGCTTGTCCAGCTTGCCGTCAAGATACCATTGCTGGCCCATATCGTCGCCGCCGCGAATATGGGCGATGGCGAAGGCAAAGCCGCGATCCAGCAGCGACAGCCGACTGGTCGAAAAGCCCGGCTCCATCGCCAGCCCATAGGCGCCATAGCCATAAAGGTGCAGCGGCGCGCTGCCGTCGCGCGGGAAATCCTTGGGATAGACGATCGACACCGGAATTTCGGTGCCGTCCCGCGCCGCGATCATAAGCCGCTCGGCCGCATAACGGCTGGCGTCATAGCCCGAAGGAATTTCCTGGACCTTCAGTACCTCCAGTTCACCCGTTTCCAGATGATAGTCATAGATGGTGTCGGGCGTGACCATCGATTCATAGCCGATGCGCAGTTTCGTCACATCATATTCGGGATTGTCGTCCAGCGATGCGGAGTAACTGGCTTCGGGGAAGGCAATGCGCTTGGGGCTATGCGTGGCGTAATCGCGCAGCTCGATCTGGTCGAGGCCGTCCTGCCGCCCCTCGGTGACGTAAAAGCCTTTGAACAGGGTGAAATCGGTCAGGTAGAAATGCGCGTCGGCCGCGATCACTTCTTCCCACTGGTCGGGAGCGTCCAGCGTCGCCTTCACCAGCCGGAAATTGGGGTGGGCATCGTTGGTCTTGATGTAGAGCGTGCCGTCATGCTCATCGACATCATATTCGCGCCCGGGCTTGCGCGCTGCCACCAGCATAGGCGCGGCGGTCGGATTATCAGCCGGGATCAGCCAGGCTTCGCTGGTGACATGATCGCCGGTCGCGATGACGATCCATTTTTCCGAGGATGTGAGGCCGATCGAGACGCGGAACCCCTCATCATCCTCATGGAACAGCTCGACGTCGCTCGCCACATCCTGGTCCAGCCAGTGCAGCCGCGCATTGTCCGTCCGCCAATTGTCATTGGCCAGGCCATAGAGCAGCCCCTTTGAATCGCTGGTCCACACCAGCGACGACAGCGTATCGGGAATGACTTCGGGCAATATCTCGCCCGAAAACAGATCCTTGATCCGTGCCTCGAACCGTTCCGACCCGTTGGTGTCGATCGCATAGGCCAGATAGCGGCCATCCGGGCTGACCGACATGGCGCCCAGCCGGAAATAGTCATGCCCTTCCGCCAGCGCGGGTTCATCCAGAATCAATTGATCGTCGCCGCCTGCCACGGGCTTGCGATACCATTTTCGATATTGCGCCCCGGTCTCGAAGGCGCGCCAGTAGATATAGTCGCCATCCTTCTGCGGAACCGACTGGTCATCCTCCTTGATGCGCCCCTTCATTTCCTGAAACAGCGTGTCGAGCAGCGGCTTGTGCGGGGCCATAGCGCCCTCGAACCAGCCATTCTCGGCCTCCAGATAGGCCAGCACATCCTTGTCCTTGACGTCGGGATAGCCCGGATCGCGCAGCCATGCATAGGGATCGTCCACCGTGATCCCGTGATGCGTGAAGCTGTGGGGACGACGTTGGGCGACAGGTGGCTGTATTTGATCGGTCATTAACTATCCATGGTCCAGACGGGGGCTGCGCTGGAATAAGCGCGCCGGCCCCTCTATGTTGTCGGCATTATGGCCAACGCAAGAGGCCGGAATGATCCAAGGGAAGTTCGATGTCCAGTTATGAAGATCGCCTAAAGGCCCTGCGTGCCCAGTTGGTACGCCAGAAGCTGGATGGTTTCGTGGTCCCCCTGACCGACGAGCATATGAGCGAATATGTCGGCGCCTATGCCCAGCGGCTCGCCTGGCTGACCGGGTTCCAGGGGTCTGCGGGCAGCGCCGTGGTCCTGCCGGAGGAAGCGGCGATCTTCGTCGACGGCCGCTATACGCTTCAGGTGCGCGAACAGGTGGATGGCGCGCACTGGCAATATGAAAGTGTGCCGCAGACCTCTATCGCGGCCTGGCTGAAGGATCATGCCGGGCAGGGCGCGCGCATCGGCTATGATCCCTGGCTGCACACCCGCGCCTGGGTTCGCCAAGCGACCGAGGCCCTCGCCGAAAAGGGCGCAGAACTGGTCGCGGTCGACACCAATCCGGTCGATGCCGTCTGGCCGGATCGCCCGGCGCCCAGCGATGCCAAGCTGGTGGTCCATGATGATCGCTTCGCCGGTCAGTCTGCCGCCGAGAAGCGCGCTGCCATGGCTGACTGGCTGACGGAGAAGAAGGCCGATGCCGTCGTCCTTTCCGCGCTCGATTCGATCGCCTGGACCTTCAACATTCGCGGCAAGGATGTGGAATGCACCCCGGTCGCGCTCGCCTATGCCATCGTCCATGCCGATGCGACCGCCGACCTCTATGTCGCGCCGGAAAAGATGGACGAGGCCGTGGCCAAGCATCTGGGGAATGCGGTGCGCGTCCATGATCGCGCCGCCTTTGCCGAAGCGCTGGCGGACCTGAACGGCAAAACGGTCGTGGCCGATCCCGAACGGGCGGTCGCCGCGATCTTCAATGGCCTCGACGCCGGCGGCGCGACGATCCTGTCGCTGCGCGATCCTGCCATTCTGCCCAAGGCGATCAAGAACGACACCGAGATCGCCGGCCACAAGGCGGCGCAGGCGCGTGACGGCGCGGCGCTCAGCCGCTTCCTCCACTGGATCGCGGTCGAAGCGCCAAAGGGCAGCCTCACCGAACTTTCCGCTTCCGACCGGCTGGAGGCGTTCCGCAAGGATACCGGCCTGCTTGAAGACCTGTCCTTTGACACGATCAGCGGCGCGGGGCCGAACGGCGCGGTCGTTCATTATCGGGCGGAGGAAAAGACCAACCGCTCGATCGAACTGAACAGCCTCTATCTGGTCGATTCGGGCGGCCAGTATCGCGACGGCACCACCGACGTCACCCGCACCATCGCCATCGGCACTCCGACCGAGGAAATGAAGCGCCGCTTCACGCTGGTCCTAAAGGGGCATATCGCCCTCGCCCGTGCCGTCTTCCCCAAGGGGACGCGCGGTGGTCAACTCGATGCGCTCGCCCGCCAATATCTCTGGGCCGAAGGGCTGGATTATGCCCATGGCACAGGCCACGGCGTTGGCAGCTTCCTGTCGGTGCATGAAGGACCGCAGCGGATCGCGACCTTCGGTGGTGGCGATGAACCGCTCGCGGCCGGCATGATCCTCTCCAATGAGCCGGGCTATTACAAGACCGGCGAATATGGCATCCGCATCGAAAATCTGGTGCTGGTCGAGGAGCGCGCCATAGCCGGCGCGGAAAAGCCGATGCTGGGCTTCGAAACGCTGACCTTCGCGCCGATCGACCGTGCCGTCATCGCCACCGAGATACTAAGCGAGGCGGAACGCGCCTGGCTCGACGCCTATCATGCCGCGGTGCTGGACCTGGTCGGCCCGCAGCTGGAGGGCGACGCACTCGCTTGGCTCAAGGCGGCCTGTGCGCCGCTCTGACGAATCAATCCTGTGATTCGCCGACGGGAGGGGGCGGTGCCGCACCCTCCCGCGCTATGTCATGATTTTGCGCGTCCCGGCTCTGGGCCTTGCGGCGACGCAGATTGTCCCGCAGCGCCTGCGCCAGCCGTGCTTTTTTCTCATCCTGTGTTTCAGCCATGCACAGCGCATAAGCAAAATGCATGATCGGCCGCAACCCGCCTTGACATCGGATCAACGGGCGGCCATAGGCCCGGCCTCCGAAGCGCAAACGGCGCTAAGGTGATGAAAATAGAGTGCTGCCGTAGCTCAGTGGTAGAGCGCATCCTTGGTAAGGCTGAGGTCGTGAGTTCAATCCTCACCGGCAGCACCATTTTCTCCCTAATTTACAATATCTTATGACTCCCTTTCGGGGCCTCCAGTACCGGTGTTTTTCTCACGGAAGCACCACGGAAGCAGGATCGAGCGTATCCTAGGGCTTGTGGGGATTCATCGTGAGTTGATGACGGCTGCGGCGATGTAGATCATGGCTTCGAAGCTCCTGTCTGTTTTGCAAGCACGCATG
>NZ_FOGE01000035.1 GCF_900111125.1 Sphingobium sp. YR768 | reverse complement strand
TTGACTGCTCGATATCCACTCGCAAGGCCTCCATCTGCCCCGCGAAATTCACGCCCACCCCAATCCGCACAAGGCCGGGTTCCGTCGGCGCTTACACTCATATGAGTGGTCGTATGAGTAGTCGGATTGAGGTCGTTAGCCGAGTGTCGGGCCGTCGCCGTTGGACGGTGGAGCAGAAGCTGGCCGCGCTGCGGGATGCATTTGGTCCAGAAGGTTGCGTGCGCACGGCCTGTGAACGCCATGAGGTTGGCAGCGGCTCGATCTACACATGGCGGCGACAGGCGATGTCTGGCGAGCTGACCGGGGTGCGCAAGCCGATCGAGCCTGCATTTGCAGAGGTGCAGATCAGCGAGCAGCTGGCCTTGCCCGTCCCAACGGTTGCGGCGCGCAGCAACGGCATGATCGGGATCGAGCTGCCATCGGGCATCAAAGTGAGTGTGGACGCCACGGTCGATGCCGATGCGCTGTCGCGGGTGATCGGCGTTCTGGCGCGATGATCCCGCTGCCGCCATCGACGCGGATATTCCTGGCCTGCGGCGCGACGGACATGCGCAAGGGCTTCGACGGCCTGGCGGTGATGACGCAGCAGGTTCTGGAGGAGAGCCCGCATTCCGGTGCGCTGTTCGCCTTCCGGGGCAAGCGGGGCGATCTGGTCAAGCTGCTCTGGTATGATGGCCAGGGCATGTGCCTGTTTTCCAAGCGGATGGACCGTGGCCGGTTCGTGTGGCCCTCGACCAAGACGGGGTCGGTGGTGATGACGGCGGCGCAGCTTTCGATGCTATTGGAAGGCATCGACTGGCGGCGCCCGGAGCGTACATTTACCCCGTCACTGGCAGGATAAAATGCTTGGATTATGGCGCTTTTTCTGGCATGAAGACGGCCGATCCGCTATACGATCGCGGTGTCGGATGCAGGCTTTTCCACCCCTGATAAAGATGCTCGGATCGCCGAGCTTGAAGCCGCATTGGCGGCTGCCCGCGCCGATATTTCCGCCCGTGACATCCTGATTGATACGCTGCGCGTGCAGATTGCACGCCTCAAGCGGATGCAGTTCGGCAAGTCGTCGGAGAAGCTGGACACCCAGATCGCGCAGCTTGAGCTGGCGCTGGAAGAGCTCGAAGGCGAGGCCATCGTCGCCGCCGCGCGGCGGGCCGATCCAGTTCAGGCAGATCGGCCATCACCGGTTCGGGCACTGCCCGCCCATCTGCCGCGTGAGGAGCAGCGGATCGAGCCCGAGCAGGGCAACTGCACCTGTCCGGACTGCGGCGGCGCGCTGCGGCCGCTGGGGCAGGATAGCGATGAGATGCTCGATGCCGTGCCGGTCCAGTGGCGCGTCGTTCGGACCATCCGCCCCAAGTATAGCTGCCGGTCCTGCGAGAAGGTCGTGCAGGCACCCACACCGGTAAAGGCGATAGCGCGGGGCAAGGCGACCTTCGGCACGCTGGCCCACGTCGTTGTCTCCAAGTTCGACCATCATCTGCCGCTCTACCGTCAGGCTGAGATAATGGCGGCGCAGGGCATCGAGATCGATCGCTCGACGCTGGCAGGCTGGGTCGGCCAGGCATCCGTGCTGCTCGACCCGATCATCAGTCGTATCCGCGAGGTCGGCCTGACCGCCTCGAAGATCCATACCGACGATACGCCGGTCCCCATGCTTGATCCGGGTCGGGGTAAGACGGCAACCGGCAGGCTCTGGGCCTATGTGGTAGACGATCGCGGCTGCGGCGCCACGACCCCGCCGCTGGTCTGGTACGAGTTCACCACCGATCGGACCGGTGCACATCCCCAGCGGCAGCTAGCCAACTTCACCGGCTATCTGCAGGCCGATGGCTATGCTGGCTATGACAAGCTCTACGATACCAACCGCGTCACCGAAGTCGCCTGCTGGGCGCATTTCCGGCGCAAGATATTCGACATTCATGCGACCAAGCCGACCCCGCTCACTTGCTATCTGCTGGAGCGTATCGGTCAGCTCTATGAGATCGAGGCAGAGGTTCGCGGCCATCAGCCCGATATCCGACGACGAAGCCGACAGGACCGCACCAAGCCGCTGATCAACGAGCTGCATCAGGCACTCGACGATGCCCTGCGCCGTCTCTCGCCCAAGTCCGAGATGGCCAAGGCCATTGCCTATGGCCGCAAGCGTTGGGTCGCGCTGACACGCTTCCTCGACGATGGCCGCCTGGAGATCGATAACAACATTGCCGAGCGCGCCATGCGTTGCGTGGCCCTGGGCAGGAAGAATTGGTTGTTCGCCGGATCAAAGACTGGAGGTGACCGGGCCGCTGCCATCTATTCCGTCATCGAGAGCGCCAAACTCAACGGTCTCGAACCGCAGACCTATATCGCTGATGTCATCGCCAAGATCGCTGGCGACTGGCCTGCTGCCCGCTGGGATGAACTCATGCCGTGGAACTGGCAGCCAGATAATCAGGTAATCGCCGAAGCCGCCTGAACCGCGGTCCTCAGGCCACGCTTACGATCAGGCGCTCGGCTTGGGCAAAGCCATAGCCGAGATCGACAAGATTGTTGCCGCTCGCCATCAACACGGCGTAGCCCAAGCCATTATATTCGACCGCGACTGGCGTCTCGTTCGCGACCGCCCCCCCGCTCGGCCTCAGCTCGCCGTCGGTGGTCAAAGTGCGCAAGCCCCACGGCTCGTTTGCCGAGCAGTTGCCCGGTTCACCCTAGCTCTTCATGAAGGGTGCCATGTCAGGACAGTTCGCTGATCCGCTCTGGTTCATGCATGGGACAACCGTTGAACGTGCCGCGATAGTCGGCTGACATGTGATATGGGCTCTGGCGCGCACGATTGACACCGCCCAGCGGCTGGTGGGCTGCCAGGCCATGCCACGGACTGAACGACAGGGCATCTTCCGTCTTCTCGGTCACGCCCAGTTGCCAGCCGGGCTGCGGATCGACAGTCAGCGTCGCGACGGTGCGGAAGGGGCTTAGTTCCTCGTCCCACACCACCGACGCATCTTCGATCGGCATCGCATTAAGATCGGTGCACAGCTGGACCTGCAATTCCCAAACTCCGCCCTGTTCGATCAGCAGTTCGTTCACTGCCGTGCGAATGGCGTCCGGGCGGCCGGTCGCGTTGATCGTCTCATCCGCATAGTCTTTGATGCCCGAGACAGGCACGAGCGAAAATTTGGCGATATAGGCGCCGTAACGGAACGGCGTCTGCGTGTAATAGGTCGCACCCAGGGGATGCACCGGCTTCGCGCCGCCCAGGGTTTGGAGAAAGGAGGATTCGCCGCCCACAGCCTCCAGCGCCGCTTCCGCCGTGCGGAAGACCGCCGATAAGGCTTTCTTGGCCCCTTCGGCCTTGTCCGTCGTCTTCGCCAGCAGCTTCAGGTTGCCAAGGAATTTCTTGGGGTCGGGCGCAGCGAAGGCGGGGCCGTTCACCATGACGAAATCCTGCGTATGGTCGCCTTCCGATCCGGGCAGACGTTCGCCTTCCACGCCGATGATCTTGAGCGCCAGGCCGCGCGGCAGCATGATCGAATCGTCCAATATGTCGCCGGCATTGGTGGACAGCCGAAACACCGCCTCATAGCTTCCTGGCGCCGCGAACAGGCCTTGCGCCAGTTCGGGCGGCAATCCCGTCGCGACGTCCAACCGGCCGCGCGCGATGCCATGGCCCTTGGCATGGACAGATCGGACGGCATGGCCATAATCCTTGGACGTAGTATCGAGGATGATCTTGAACTGCTCCTCGAGTGCGGCAATCGTCTCCTGCTCATCCGGCGCGATGGTCTCGACAGAGGGGGTGAACGGCACGGGCTGCGTCATGGACGATCCTTTCGGTACGGTTTGTCGATGAACCATTCATCGTGCCGCCCGTTCCCCTGCCACGCCGCGATTTCGTCGGATTTCCGGGCGAGTTGATTGAAGTCAAGGATAAGCGCGCATGAGCAAGCAGGATGCCGACAAGCCCCAGGTCAAGCCCTTTAAGGGGCCGGCAGGCGGCTGGGGGTCGGTCCGTTCGCTCGCCGAAATCCTGCCGCGCGAAAAAGTCGGCGCGGAGGCCTTGCGCGAGCTTGCCCGGCAGAACAAGCCAGATGGCTTCGCCTGTGTCAGTTGTGCATGGCCCAAGCCCGCCGATCATCACCCCGCTGAATTCTGTGAGGAAGGCGCCAAGGCGACCGCGTGGGAACTGACCAGCTTGCGCACCACGCCCGACTTCTTTGCTCAACACACGCTCACTGAACTGCGGACTTGGCGCGACTATAATCTGGAGCAGCACGGGCGGCTCACCCACCCACTACGCTATGATCCTGCCACCGATAAATATGTTGCCGTGTCCTGGGCCGAAGCTTTTGCGGATATCGGCGCGGCGCTCAAATTGCTAGATCCCAAGGCGGCGGTCTTTTATGCCTCGGGCCGCGCCAGCCTTGAGACTTCTTATATGTACAGCCTGATGGCACGGATGTATGGGAGCCAGAACCTGCCCGACAGTTCCAACATGTGCCATGAATCGACCTCGGTCGGCCTCAAGGCCGCTATCGGCGTGCCTGTCGGCACCACTCGGCTCCAGGATTTCGAAGCGTGCGACGCGATCTTCTTCTTCGGCCAGAATGTCGGGTCCAACGCGCCGCGGATGCTGCATGATCTGCGTGCGGCGCGCAAGCGCGGGGTAAAGATCGTCACCTTCAATCCGCTCAAGGAACGCGGCCTTGAACGATTCACTGATCCACAGAACCCGATCGAGATGGCAACGCTGCGCGAAACTGGCATCTCGACCCAATACCATCAGGTGAAGGCCAGCGGCGATATCGCAGCGATGATGGGCATCATGAAATTTCTGGTGGAATGGGACGACGCCGCGACCGGTCGCGGCGAAATGCCTGTGCTCGACCACGCCTTCATCGCGGCGCATACACAGGGTGTCGACGACCTCCTCGCCGCCATCCGCAAAGTAGATTGGGACGCAATCGAGGCGGAATGCGGCCTGCCGCGTCACGACCTGAAACAGGCCGCCAGCGTCTATGCCCGGTCAAAAGCGGTGATGGCGATATATGGCATGGGCCTCACCCAGCATGTGAAGGGTGTCGAGAATGTCCGCATGGTCGTCAACCTGCTCCTGTTGCGCGGCAATGTCGGCAAGCCTGGCGCTGGTCCCACACCCGTGCGCGGCCATAGCAATGTGCAGGGCCAGCGCACCGTCGGCATCACCGAAAAGCCAGAGCTCGCCCCGCTCGACAAGCTGGCGGCGCAGTATGGCTTCTCGCCGCCTCGCGAGAAGGGGCTAGATACCGTTGCCAGCTGTCGGGGCATCATAAACGGGACGGTTAAGGCCTTTGTGGCGCTGGGCGGCAATTTCCTGCGGGCCGTGCCGGAAACAATCGCGATGGAAGCTGCCTGGACGAACCTCGACCTGTCGGTCCAGATTGCGACCAAGCTCAACCGCAACCATCTGTTCGCCGCGAAAATGACCTATCTTCTCCCCTGTCTGGGCCGTATCGAGCGGGACTTACAGGCGACCGGCCCTCAAGCCGTCTCGGTCGAGGATTCCACCAGTTGCATCCACGGATCGGTCGGCAAGGCCAAACCTGCCAGCCCGCATCTTTTGTCCGAACCAGCGATCGTTGCAGGGATCGCCAAGGCCATCTTGCCCGCCAATCCCAAGGTCGATTGGGACGCCTGGGTTGGCGACTACAGCCTGATTCGCGACGCGATCGAGGAAACTTATCCGGAAGTGTTCAAGGATTTCAACGCCCGCATGTTCACGCCAGGCGGCTTTTGGAAAGGCAACAAGGCCTCGGACCGTGTCTGGCTGACGCCCAGCGGCAAGGCAGAATTCCTAACGCCCAGCGGGCTTTCGGCGACCGGCTTTGCAGGCGCTGAAGGACGCTTCCGCCTGATGACGCTGCGCTCCAACGACCAGTTCAATACGACGATCTATGGCTATCATGACCGCTTTCGCGGGGTGAAGGGGACACGCGACGTCCTGTTCATGCATGCCGACGACATCGCCGCGCATGGGCTGGCGGAGGGGCAGATCGTCGCGCTGGAAAGCGACGCAGACGATGGCCAACACCGTCGGCGCGAGGGCCTCATCGTGACGCCTTATTCCATCCCGCGCGGGTGCTTGGGTGCCTATTATCCCGAATGCAACATGCTGATCTCGGTCGAGCATCATGCGCAGGAAAGCCACGTTCCCGCTGCCAAGTCGGTCCCGGTTCGGCTGGTGGCGACAAAGCGTTAGGCCATTGTTGCTTCAAGGTAGATCCTCGCGCCGGTTGACGTTGATTATGCGACGCGGATCCGGGACGCGGACGGGATCGGCCTCCACGATCGAGCGCCGTCCAACCGCCAGATGTTGGAGGCGACCAGCAAAAATGCCCTTGCCATCGGGTTTGGGCGCGGCGATGGCGCGACCGTGGAGGATTTCAATGTTTTGCAAGTTCGCGGCGCCACCCCGCTATCACCCAGATTGATTAACCTGTGTGCAAGCGGTAGTTCTGAGCGGCAATATCATAATGTAGATAGGAGGGCCGCAATCGACCCATTTCAGACCTTCGGGCGCCGATTCTTCGTTCCCAGGATCGGACGGTCCGCTTACTCCTGATTGGTCTTAAGGAGAATGGCAGGTTCCGGTCGATCGGTGACGGAAAGCGGCTATTTGAGGAAATACTCCACGGGCACGACCAGTTCGAGCGTATCACCAGACTTGTCTTGGGGCGGCTTTGGAAGCGGAGAGGCCCGCTTAGGCAGTGATATCGCTTCGCGATCGAGTTCAGACACCCCGGATGAGCGTTCGAGGTGCGAGGACAGCACCTTGCCCTCGCGATCCATGATGAAGCGGATATAAGGTACGCCCTGTTGACGTCGTACCATTGCCAATCTCGGATAGCGCCGATGCTTGTTGAGCGCAGCCAGTACCCGACCTTCCCACGTGTCGTGGGCATTGCTGGACACCTGCGACGCGGGGGGCGCAGGTGCGGTTTTCGGCGCAGCCGGTTCCGGTTCTACAGGACGGGGATCGGCGGACCTGGGCCCCGCGATGGGGATCGGCGTCGATACCGGCGAAATCGCAATCTTGCTCGGCTCGATCCGTTGCACTCGTGGCGGTTCGCGCTGGGCCTCCTTCTGTTCGGTCGGCGTGGGCGCTTTCCTTTTTCGAGGCTCAATTTCGGGAGGCGAAGCTGGGGCGCTCAGGGACAGGACAGTCAGCGCCGCTTGCTGCGCAGGCTTCGCATATTGAGTGGAAAGTGCGACGAAAAACACGACGGCACATATGGCATATAGCGCACATGTGCCGCCAACGCCGATCAAATGGCTGCTGCCGCTGGATCGATAGCGTCCGTGCAGACCGGAATTATCCATATCACTGTTCACCTTACCGCCTCGCGTAACCGCTCGGCCATCGAAGCGGTCAGGCGAAACGCCTTGCTCCACATCGCCAGAAAGGGCGGCCAAGCCAAAAGGACGGTCAGCGATATCGCTGCTGCCGATAATATGCCTATCCAGACGATAATCCCGACCGAAAGCGCGAACAGAATCCAGCACGGCCAGATAGCAATTCCGAGCAGGCCATAACCGCAGATGCGCAGTCCGGTGGCGCGTCGCGCTCCAATCGGCTTCAAATGCAGATCTCGCCGATGACGCGCCATCGACAGGCCAAATGCCATGAAACCAGCATGAGCCAGAAAGAATGCGAGCAGTATCATAAGCTATTTCACGGCTTGCATGCGCACCGGCCGAAGCTCTGACGGCGACAATGTCTTCTTTGTCCGGATCTTACCGATCATCCCGATTGCCGTCAGACCGAACGCGATCGCGACCAGCTCGACGCCGGCATTGCGCCAATCTCCCCGGCCAATCTGCGCAATGACATGGTCGCCTGTCGTCACAGCATTCAGGACAGGTAGTAAAAGGCAAAGCATGGCTATACCGGCCAATTGCTCGATCCATGCCTTGCGGCGGGGGCGAGCGGCAGCATGAACCAGGCCAAGGATCCAGAGCATGAAGAATGCGCGCACTTCCAGATCTGCTCGGCCGGCAATATCCGCCTCGATGAGACGATTAGCCCAAAAATAGCCAATACAGGCGATTGCAAGGCCAGTGATGGCTGCAATATTCAGTATCTCGATAAGTCGATAAACGCGCGGCGTGGCACCGCCAAACTCACCCAATGCCCTCTGGCAGCGCTTGACCTCGAACAAGATCGCACCGCTCCCAATCATGACCGTGCCGGCAATGCCTGCCACGAAGTAAAGCCATTTGATGATGATGCCGCCAAAGGTCGCCTCATGCAACGCACTCAGCACTTCCTGCGTGAGTTGAGCTAAGCCGCCGCGCGGCATTTCTGGCAGGCGCACATCCAGCATCGCGCCGGTGACGGCATCGAAATGTATCAGGCCGCGCCCGGGCGCCAGTTGCTTCAGGGCCGACGGTTCGGGACCATATACGAAGGCCGACGCCATGCTGTCGCCGGGATGTTCGACATGGATAAGACTGATCTCCTGCTTGAGGCGGGCCTCCGCGACCGGCAGTAAACGATCGAGTGGCATGACCGGAGCCGCAATGCCACTTTCCTCACGATGGGCCGGCTTTTGCAGTAGGTCGGCGCTATACGCGTCCTTGCTTGGATAATTGGTCAGGATCGCAGCAGGCATGTAAAGCGAATAGACCAGTGTCAGGCCGGTGTAGGCGATCATCACCTGAAAGGGCAGTGTCAGAACGCCAGCGACATTATGTGCGTCGAGCCACGAGCGTTTTCCCTTACTCGGCCGGAACGTGAAGAAGTCTTTGAAGATCCGCTTGTGGATGATGATCCCGCTGACCAGTGCCGTGAGCATCGCCATAGCGAGGAAGCCGACGATCCAACTGCCCACAACGCCAGAATGAAATTCATGGTGAAAGGTGATGAAATGATAGCCGCCTTCGGTCCGCCGGTCAGCCCCCGGCGGAATGCGCGCTCCATTGACAGGATCGAGCCGGAGCCCTTCGCGACGGCTATTGGCCAGCCAGTAAATGCGGACGTCGGGATCATCCTCATTGGGAAGGCCAATCGTCCAATAATGGGCGCCGCGCGCGACCTTCGCTAACTCGTTCTGGGCAAAGGCCACCGCTCGGCCGCTGCTATAATCCCCGTCATGGCCGATCATCCGTTCGGTCCGCTCGGGTTTCATCCATTGGGTGATCGGCCCCTCAAACAGGCAGATCGTACCGGTCAGAAAGATTGCGAAGAGCGCCCAGCAGGCCATCAGGCCGCCCCATGTGTGTAGCCATGCCATAGACTGTCGCAGTGAGTGAGGACGGTCGAGCATCTGGTTTTTCATGCGCCAACCTCGGACAAAGCCAGTCCGCTCCCGGCAAGTGCGAGGGTCATTACCGAAAGGATCATCAACCAGCGCCCAATGCTGCCGAAGGCGAACGATAGGATGATGATCGCCAGGAAGGCGGCGAAACTGGTCAAGGTCGCCATCAGCACGGCCTGTGGTCGCGGCAGCGGAAGAACCGCCGCCACGAACACCGCCCAGGCGCAAGCGAAGAGATAACCGCCCAGCAGAGCGGCCATGAGCCGGCCAGCTTTGCCGATCGCCTCATGACGCAGCCCGGCCATCAGAAATTATAGCGCAAGGTAGCGAGGAAATTTCGCGGGTCGCCGCGATAATAGCCGTAGAAGGTCTGGTCGATCGCGCTGAGATAATCCTTGTCGAACAGATTGTTGACGTTGACCGACAAGGACAAATCATTCGTGAAGGCATAGCGTCCCATCAGATTGACGAGCGCATAACTGCCCTGGCGCGCCGTAACCTGCCCCAGAGCGGTAGAGGGCGTAGTGGTCAGATAGAATGCGCTCTGCCAGTTCACGCCCCCGCCCACTGTCATTCTATCGTCGGCGAAGCGATAGCTGGTCCACAGCTTGAACATGTCCTTGGGTGCGGTCGTGGTCAGCCGTGCACCATCCCGGCGTGTCACGCTGTGGCTGAAGCTGGTGCTGACATTCCACCCAGATGTGATCTCGCCTGTCGCCTCAAGGTCAAAGCCTCGCGTGCGCGCTCCCTGGACAGCCTGATAGGCGGCTGTAGTCGTACCAGGCACGGTGTAACCGGTATCGACAACCGCAAAATTATCCTGATCGATGGCGAACAAGGCGATGCTGGTATTCAGCGCCCCGTCGAACAAGGCGCTCTTGAAGCCCACCTCATATTGCATCCCTTCGCGCGGCTTCAGCGTTTCGCCATTGCGGTCCCGGGTGCTCTGCGCACGATAGATGGAGGTGATGCTGGCATAGACGGAGTGGTCCCGCGCCACATCATAGACGATCCCGGCATAGGGTGTCAGGATTGCGCTTTCCTTGTAGGTGGTGAGGCGGTTGTTTCCCTGCGACGCGGGCAGCGTATATTGCAGGTCATAGCTGTAATCATAATTGCTCAGGCGCGCGCCAGCCAACAACGACAGCCCATCCAATGGCTTGAAACGGAAGGTTGCGTAGCCAGCCTTCTGCTTGATGACGGTATCGCCGTCATAGAGCGTACCAGGCGATGTTGGTTCCGCCGTATAATTGTCCCACGTAAAGACATTGACGTAGCGCCCCTCGATGCCTGTACCGCGATTGGGCTGATGATAGTTACGGTAGTCCGAATAGCTCAGGCCCGCGACCATCTCATGCTGGCCGCCGAGAAGTTCGAAGGAACCCTGCACCATAAGGTCGAGGCCAAGCTGCCGCTGCCGGGTCTGTCCCGACCCGCCATAGAGGCGAACGCCTTCGCCGGTAGTCTTGTCGGGGAAACCCCAGCTGGCATAGGCCGCCATATAGTTGCGGTCGGTATGGAGATAATTACCGGCAAGACGCATGACCCAGTCACCGCCCAGTTCCTGCCGGATTGAACCGAAAGCATTGAGCACATCCTGCTTGTTGTAGCTCCACTTGGCGGCGGAATTGGCGGAACGGGCAAAATCGGTGCGCGATCCGTCACTGTTCCAGAGCGGCAGGCCCGTTGCGGAAAATGCGGTCGGGTCATTACGCTGAAAATCGGCGCCGATCGTGACCAGTGTCGACGGCGTGACATCCGCCTCTATGACGCCATATGCGACCTGCTTCTTGTGCTTGTAATAGTCGGTGAAGCTCTCGCCCTGATCATGCGCCAGGACGGCGCGAGCGCGGATCGTCCCGGCAGAATTCAGGGGCGAAGAAATGTCCACCTCGCCACGCAGCCTCTCCCACGACCCGCCGCTCAGCGCTACATGCCCCTGGAATTCGGACGTCGGCCGCTTGCGGACCAGATTGACGGTAGCAGAAGGATCACCCGCCCCAGTCATCAGGCCGACCGCGCCGCGCAGCACCTCGATCCGGTCATAGGTGACAGCGTCGCCCAGCCCCTGCGGGGACACCTGGCTGACAATGTCGAGCGTCGTGGGGATGCCATCATACTGGTAGTTTTCGACAGTGTAACCGCGCGCGTAGATGGTGAACCGCTCACTGCCCAAAGGCTGGACGGAAATGCCCGGCGTCTGCTCCAGCATTTCTGCAACACTGGTGAGTTGCTGATCCTCGATCTGCTGACGGGTAAGCACACTGATGGTCTGGGGCGTTTCACGTGTAGTCAGGTTGAGGCGGGTTGCGGTGTTGCTCGGCCCCTTCATCGCATAGGAACGGGTACCTTCGGTTGCTCCGGGATCGCTCGTCAGGCTGACTGGCATACCGTCGCGCCCTGATCCTTCGCCCGCGACGCGCACCGGACCAAGCGCGATTGCGCCATCGGCCGATTGTGGGGCGGATTCCAGACGCACGGATGTCGCCGCGGTAAAGCGGAAGGTAAGGCCTGTACCGGTCAGAAGCTTCGACAAGGCTTCGGGGGCACTCATCCCGCCGGAGACCGCAGTGGCGGTGCGGCCGCGCACGTCGGCAGAATCGTAGCCAACCTGCACACCAGACTGGCGGGTAAATTGGCGAAGCGCGTCTTCCAGCGGCCCCGCCGTGATCTGAAAACTGCGACCTTCGGATTGCGCCTGCGCTGCGCCTGGGACCAGGGTCACGCCCAGCGTCGTCCCGGCCAGAAGAATTGAATGCGCAATCGCGCGGAAAGAGCGAGCGACGGATGGCGTAAGCGACATGGGATTCCCCCGAGACAGTCAAAATGGGCTGCCCCCGCGGCTGCCCGTACATGCCCTTGCGACGCATTTGCATCACATGGTCGCGGGTATGACTTTTCTCGGAGCAGCTTGCCCCAGCGATGCCTGAAAAAAATTCAGTCGGCCGATGCGCCCCGCACAAACAACACTCCGCCAGGGAGGCGCGTAATTTCCAGTCCGCGCATTTGGGCGAGGGTCGCAAGTGCATCGTCAGGTTGATCGGTGGTGAATGTGCCACTGACCGGCTCCAGTCGGCCCATGGTGCCCCAAATGAAGACTGGAGCCTTGCGATAGCGAGCAATTGCTCGAATTGCCGCAGATACCTCCATGTCGCGTATCAACAACTCTCCTGTGCGCCAGGCAGCTATGTCGTCCGTTGGCAAGCCTGCGGTCCGCTGAACGGCCATTCCACTATCATAGTGGGCGTGCTGGCCCGCCTTCAGAACCAGCGGCGCTCCCTGGATCGATGAGGTCAGCTTGACCGAACCATCGGTCACACCAACATTGACGCCGTCACCGACCCGTTCGACCTCGAACGCTGTGCCGATATCCTGTGTAACCCCGCCCAGGGCAGCCACGCGAAACGGCCTTGCATCATCATGACGCACGTTAAACCATGCCCGCCCTGCCAAAAGCGTGACATCACGCCCCGATGCCTTGAAATCAACCGCAATGGCAGAGCCGCTATCCAGTACCGCTTCCGACCCATCTGCCAATGCTACGCGGCGTACTTGGCCAGTGCTGGTACGATGATCGGCGCGCATCATGAGAGCCAGTTGCGGCCCCGCCATGAGCGCGATCAGCGATGCAGCAACCGCGCCGGCGAGCATGCGACTCTTTCTGGAGGGTAGCCGGCGCAAAGTTCTTCCGCTCCGCCTACGTGGCATTGCACGTGCGGAGAACGCACCTTCGACGCCCTCAAGCCGTCGCCAGAGGGCACGCTCGCGACGGAATATCTGCTCATTGTCTGATAAGCTCCGCCACTGCCGGAAGTCCGCCATTTCCGTCTCGGTGATCTCTCCCGATGCCAGTCGTGCGATCCAGTGATGCGCCTGCGCGCCAGCCTCATCAGGAAGCATGGGAGTTTGCGGATCGGTCATCGGGTCTCCAGAGCCATCTCATGCGGATCGACAGTATGACTGATCGCGGCGCCCATTGCCCAAGTTGTCCGTAAAAAAAACGTCATTCGACCCGACCGTCGCGGGCAGCGGCCAATATGTTGAGGGCCCTCTTGATGTGATTTTCGACAGTCGTGCTACTGATCCCCAGCCGATCAGCGATTGCCCTCTGGGGAATAGCCTCGAACCGGTTCATCCTGAATATCCGGCGCGTAGGCTCAGGCAGCCGCTCAGCTGCGTCTGCAACACGGCGAAGCGCATCCACCGACACCAGGGCATCCTCTAGCGAAGGCTCGTTGTCCTCATCCCACAATGTCGAATGTGCCTCAGCATGCAAGGCAAGCCGCCGGGCCTCATTCTTGCGATGATCCCGCGCGAGATTGGCTGTCAGTCGGAACAGATAGGCCCGCTTATTCAGAATAGGTGGATCATCTTCGACCTTCTGCACCCGAAACCACAGGCTCTGCGCCACATCCTCGGCCGCAGGCTCACTGCCGACGATACGTTTCGCTAATCGTAATAGCGACGGACGTTCTGCCAGCAGCAGGCGTGTCAGTGCTGTCGCGTTCGAGGACATGAGCCCGCGCTTAGAGTTTATGCGACCGACTCGCAATAATGGAGAGGTGGATTTCTTCCGCGGCGCCACATAGGCCGCCAAGGCAACATGGTCGGCCGCTTCCGGCCTCGACCCTTTGTGGTCGTTCAGCCGCCGGATTTCACTTCCCAAGAGCGGAACAGCCGCTTTCCCTTCCCGTACGGTCAGGACGGCAGTGGTTGCCGAAGGCCAGCAACAATTCGCATGGTTTTAATAAAGCTGCCCCTCGGGTGACATCATGCAATGCAGGGAATATCGCGCGTGGATGGGAGAGCCGACCCATTGTTGTGATTTACCACCGACTTTTCCCATCCCGGGTGCGGAATGTCGGCTTCCCGGGTCCGTGCGATCAAACTAGCGGGGTGCTGAATGTAGATTCCACGACCGTAAACGGCCAAAGTTAACATCCGATTTCGATCATTGAAGCCTTCACCGGCTCGAAGCTTGCGCAACAGGAGTTTTGGATTCTTCGGGCAGGGCGGCTTCTGGCAAGACCTTGAATCCGGGACGCGCGAGCAGATAGCCCTGAATATAGCGAACACCGAGGGTGCGAAGCGCTTCATATTCCCCTACCGTTTCGATACCCTCGGCGATTACGGTGATGCCCAGGGAGCGCGCGATCCGAAGGACACCCTCAACGATCAGTCGGCGGGGCATGCTTGTGTCCAGACCACGCACCAGGTCCATGTCGAGCTTGATATAATCAGTCTGGAACTTGGCAAGGAGGCCCAACCCGGCATGGCCTGCGCCAAAATCGTCGATGGCCGTGCCGAACCCCATTTTGCGATAGGAATCAACGATGGTCTGCACATGGTCTGTGTCGGCTATCTGCTCGTTCTCCGTAAATTCGAAAATTAGCCGATCGGTGGGAAAGCCGGTTCTCTTAGCAGTCTTCAAGGTCAGCTGGATGCACGCAACGGGCGAATAGACCGCGTTAGGTAAGAAATTGATCGACAGCCGGGCGTTTGTGTCGAGGATGCCGGCGGCGACCGCCCCTTCGATCGCAGCGACGCGACACTGCTGATCGAAGGCATAGCGGTTCTGAGGCGTGACCCGCGCAAGGACTTCCCCCGCGCCTTCGCCGTTGATACCGCGCACAAGGGCTTCAAACGCAAATGGTCGTCCCGACTCGATATCGACAATCGGCTGATAAGCCATTGCGATATCGAAAGGATGCCCGTCCTGCTTGCAACCTTCACAACTTGTCTGCACGTATATGCCTCCTGAACTTTGAGGCTACCGCCGAGATGCTAACAGCCTGTGAAGCAAAGCTTTCCTACAGTGCGATTAAAAGGTGTCATTTCAGCAAGACGGTTGTTGATTGGCGGGTCTCTGGTGAAATGGCGGATAAAATCCGGCCAGATTCGCGGCTGATCAGAAAGAGGGACATTCGCGTGAAATCGAGCAGGTTGGCATAGTCGGATATGGTGGCATATCGATGCGCAAGCGGACCGAATGGCAAAGGCGTTTCATGTTTTGCGCCATGGCGATCCTAACCGGACTGGCCTTTTGCCAATGCCGCTGCTTGTTCCCTATGCAAAATGGGGCGTTTTCGCCGCAGTGGTGATGTGGCCGTTGATTGCGATCGACGCGGATCGTCGCCGTCGAGGCCACGTCCACCCGGCGATGTGGTGGGGCACCGCGACCCTCATCCTTACGCAGGTCTCTGTGACTTTGATGGCGCATAGCGCGTTCGGCCTCAAGCTTTACGCCGTGAGCACTGAGGGCTATCGCGGCGCGGCAATCGCACCACTTGCGTTTCCCATGCCGCCAGCAGGCCCGTTGATTGCGGGGCGATATTCAGACGGGCAGGGCCAAACTTACACCTTAGTAGGAAAATCGATCGAATTTTTGGGTGGCTAATCCAACAAGCAGAGTAATGATTAGACACGTCGCCATCCAACTGCGGATGTTTGATCGCCAGAGGCCGGCTCACAGCTTTCTGCGCGTCCTCCCCAACAGGTTTTCGTTCTTTCCAGGTGGCAATCCGTATTTCCAGCCCCCTTTGAAACATCACGCGACTGCTTTCGTCGTAGCTCGGATGGCTTATCACTCGGTTCCCGCTGCCCGTCCTTCCGACATTTCGTCAGGCGAACGCCGCCAAAGGGCTTCGATGGTACGGCATGCACCCGACCACTGCGCGTAAAGATGAAGGAGTTTAGTCATCTCTGAGCGGGAAACAGCTGGCGAATAGAGGAACCCCTGTCCAATGCGACACCCCAAAGCCAGTAGATGACGCGCCTGGCTCTCCGTCTCGATGCCTTCTGCCAAAAGGCGAATATCCAGTTTCTGGCCGATGGACGAAAGCCCTTCGACGATTGCCGCACTGGGGCTACCACTTTTGAGGCCCGCAACGAACGAACGGTCAATCTTTATTATGTCGACCGGTACCGTTAGAAGATGGGTCAGCGACGCAAAGCCCGTACCAAAGTCGTCGAGCGCAACCTTGAGACCATGATGTCGCATTTGTGCAATTTTGGCACCGACATCGTCGTCGCGATCATCGAGATAAACCCCTTCTGTAACTTCAACGATCAGATGTTTAAGAGGCACATTTGCCTTTGCAAACCCGGCGCTGAGATATTCATGGACCGGTATGTTCCTGCGCAGGTCGGCTGAAGATATATTCAGCCCCACATGTTGAAAAGCCACGCCTTCGTCGAGCCAGTGGCGCACGTCATTTGCAACATTTTCCAACATGACGTCGGTAATGGCCTGGGCGATGTCCATGTCTGACATCGCCTCATGGAATTCGCCTGCGGTCCGCACTTTGCCTTCGGGAGTGATCATGCGACATAACGCTTCGACCCCAACGATTTCTGCGGTGTCGAGACGAACAACAGGTTGATAATAAGGTTTGATCCTGCCCTCCCGGAGGGCAACGCCAACTTCCTGAATAGTGGAGAGCCTCTGCGTGATCGCCGTGCCGAGACCGCGCCAATAACGGACAAATCCCCCTCGCCCTGTCTCCTTGGCATGATAGAGGGCATGATCCGCATTTAGCCGTACACTTTGTGGCAAAGGATCGCCATCAGATACGATAGCACCGCCAATCGTGGCGCGTGGGTAAAGGCTATGGCCGAGACTTCTGACGGGAAGCAACAGCCGGTCGAGGAGCTCGTACGCCATAGCGTCCAAATCCTGCAGTGCTGCAGGCGACTGTACGATTACGGCAAATTCGTCGCCGCCGATTCTGAATGTGCGGTCAGGAGCTGCTGCGTCTGCCATTCGGTGCGCAACTTCCTGCAGCAAAATATCGCCGGCATGATGTCCGAATGTGTCGTTCACCATTTTGAGATTATCAAGATCAATTGCCAATAGCGCCCAAGCGCCCGGCTGCGAACAGTCCAAGGCGTCGAGGGCCGAGTTGAATCCATTGCGGTTGGGAAGACCTGTCAGCCCGTCGATCCGCGCCAACTTTTCACGTTCTTCCACACGATCGCGGCGCTCGAAAGCGATGACGCATAGGTTGACGCAAGCTTCGACGATATCTCGTTCTAATTTTGTCGGCCCCCTATGTCCTCGATAATAGAAAGCGAAAGTCCCGATAGCCTCCCCTTTGCCGTTACGGATTGGCGTCGACCAGCAGGCGCGATAGTCGAGCTGGGCGACCAAATCGCGATAGTCGCTCCATAACGGATCGGTCATAATGTCTTGGACCGCAACGTCAGTTCGGAGGAAGGCCGCCGTGCCGCAGGAACCTACCGAAGGACCAATCGACAAACCATCTAGTGCTCGCGAATAATCGGGTGGCAGGGAGGGTGCTGCGAGCGGATGCAGAAGCCCCGCAGCATCAACTGTGAGGATCGAACACGCCGCGTCTGGCACAATGGCCTCTACCTCCAGGCACAGCCTCTCCGCCGTCGCCGACAAATTCTCACCCTTGGCAATCATCTCCAATATTACGTTCTGTATACGTAACAATTTATTATCCTATCGGTGCGATAATTTAGAGTTCGGCCTTTCTTGTAAAAACGGTGTGGAGTAATATTATAAACAAGCCGATAATTTGTTGAGAACCAATGCAGTCTAGAAGTGACTCGCCCATGGCTCGCACCAAGTGCGTGATGAAATGGGCTGTTTCATGCTCGTCTCGAACATCGTGATGCTCTTTAGGCAAGACGGCATTGCCTTTAACGAAGAGTGCATACCCGAACGGCCTGTTAAGCTCGGCGAAATGATGGGGAACCGCTTGACGTGAGGCCCGGTAGGTCACCGCAAGTCAATTTCGACCCAAATCGGCCGTCAGGGCGCATTTCGCCGATCCCCAAAAGCAGTCGGACTGCTTTGCATCATTGTCCGCGCAGTCACCGGAGACCTCGGTTCAGTTCACCTCACCGCATAGCCCTTTAGCAATGCAGGCGCGATCGGAAGAAGCTTTCCGGACGCTCATAAGAACGGCAAGCAGGCCGACACCCGACGCAGCAGCCCCGGCAAGCGAGACAAAGGGCAGACTCAGACCCGCAGCGATCACTCCGCCGCCCAACGCAGCACCGATCGCGTTGCCAAGGTTGAAGGCACCGATATTCATCGAGGATGCAAGGTTCGGTGCATCTGCGGCAGCGCTCATCACCCGCACCTGTAGCGGCGGCACAAGGGCGAAGCTGGCGATGCCCCACAGCAGAATCAGGATTGCGGTAGGCCCGGCGAACGGCATGGCAAAGGCGAATGCGATCAAGATGGCCGTCAACGCGGCTAGCGTCACGATCAGGGTATTGTCGACGGAATAATCGGCAAAACGCCCACCAAGCCAGTTGCCGATGGTCAGTCCCACGCCATAGGTTACCAGCATCGCAGTCACGAAAGCGATCGAGCCATGGGTCTGCTCGCGCAGGATCGGCGTGATATAGGTGAAGACAGTGAACATCGCGCTGGCACCGACGACGGTCAGGCCGAGCGCCGCCAGCACCGGCCCGCGCATCAATACGCGCAGTTCCGATCGGGCATCGCCGTCACGCGGCGGCGCTATGTCCGGCAACGTCATGCGCAGCGCCACGATGGTCAGAACACCCAATCCCGCGATGCCCCAGAAGGCAGCGCGCCACCCCATGACTTCGCCAGCCCATGTCGCGAGTGGTACGCCGACGACATTGGCGATCGTCAGCCCCATGAACATGGCCGCGACCGCGCCGGCCTGACGCTGGACCGGGACAAGGCTGGCCGCGACGATCGATCCGACGCCGAAAAAGGCACCATGGTTGAGGGATGTGATGATCCGCGCAAACAGCAGCATGGCATAATTGTTTGACAGGGCCGCGATCAGGTTGCCCATCGTGAAGATGGCGGCAAGGCCGATCAGCAAGGTGCGGCGTGGCAATCGGCCGGTGGTCAGCGTCATCAGCGGCGCGCCCAGCATGACACCGATCGCATAGGCGCTGATCAACAGTCCGGCGGCGGGGATGGAAACGCCAAGATCTGCTGCGATGACCGGCAACAAGCCCATCGGCGCGAATTCTGTGACGCCGATGCCGAAGGCACCAGCCGCCAGAGCCAAAAGCGGTGGATTGATCTTCATGATATTCCACCGGTCAGACGAGCGGCGGGTTCAGGCGAGCAAAACCCTCCTGCTGATGATAGGGTGTGTGCGGATAGGCCGGCATCACATGGCTGGCCTGATCGAGCTGGGCGATCTGTTCGACGGTCAGCGACCAGCCGACCGCGCCGAGATTCTGGCGTAGCTGTTCTTCATTGCGCGCACCGATGATGACCGATGATACTGTCGGTCGCTGCAACAGCCAGTTGAGCGCGATCTGCGGTACTGTCCTGCCCGTTTCGGCTGCGATCTCGTCCAGCATGTCGATGACGCGATAGAGATGCTCATCTGCGACCGGCGGCGCGAAAGCGGCCGTCTGATGCAGGCGACTGCCTGCCGGAATCGGGCTGCTACGCCGAACCTTCCCGGTCAACCGTCCCCAGCCCAGCGGACTCCACACCATCGCGCCCACAGCTTGATCGCTGGCGAGCGGCATCAGGTCGGCCTCATAGGCCCGACCGATCAGCGAGTAGTAAACCTGATGCGCAACGAAGCGCGGCCAGCCATGGCGGTCCGCCGTGCCCAGAGCCTTCATGAGTTGCCAGCCGGGATAGTTGGAGACGCCGACATGACGCACCTTGCCCGCACGGACGAGTTGGTCGAGCGTCGCCAGCAACTCCTCCGCCGGCGTCGAGGTATCGAAAGCGTGCAATTGCAAAAGGTCGATATGGTCGGTGCCAAGGCGCCGAAGTGCAGCTTCGACCGCGCGGATCAGGCGATTGCGCGAGACACCCCAGTCATTGGGGCCATCGCCCATGGGCAGGCCGGTCTTGGTCGAGATCATCACTGCGTCACGCCGTCCCTTGATCGCCGCGCCCAGAACCTCCTCCGATGCGCCATTTGAATAGACGTCGGCGGTGTCGAACAGGGTAATGCCAGCGTCGAGGCAAATGTCGACCAGACGCCGCGCTTCCTGCGCGTCGCTACTGCCCCAAGCGCCGAACAGGGGGCCTGAGCCGCCGAACGTCCCCGTGCCGAAGCTCAGCGCCGGCACGCGCAGACCTGATGCCCCCAATTGCCGATATTCCATCTGCATCCCTTTCCATTGCGTGATTTGCGCATAGATGGAATGAATCCCTCTCTGCGTTTAGAGGGGTTCAAGGCGAAGGATCTTTGCATTGGATGAAAAGATGTCTGCTAACGCCGATCGGGCACGAGCACTGGAAACATTCGCAGCGGTCGTCGCCGAAGGCAGTTTCTCGGCAGCCGGTCGGTTGCTTGGCCTCACTCCCTCTGCGGTCAGCCGGGCAATCGACCGGATCGAGGATCGACTTGGTGTAAGGCTATTGCTGCGCTCGACCCGTGCCCTGACGCTGACGGCCGAGGGGCAAGCGTATCTCGGCAGCGCGCGGCGCATCCTGGCTGATCTGGACGAAGCGGAGCAATCGATAGCCGATTGTGGCGCGCCGCGTGGTCGGCTGCGGGTCAGTGCGGCCCATTCCCATGGCCGACTGTGCATCGTACCGCTTGTTGGAGAATTTACGCAGCTTTATCCTCACATCATGGTCGATATCAGCCTTAGCGATCGGCTGGTCGATATCGCAGCAGGCCAGGCCGACGTCGCGATCCGCTTTGGGCCGCTCGCCGACAGCCCGCTGACCGCGCGCAAGCTGGGCGTGAATGGCCGTGTCATCGTCGCTTCTCCGGACTATCTAAGCCGCCATGGCATGCCTGCGGCGCCCGAAGATCTGCACGACCATAATTGCCTTAATTTCAATTTCCGCCGGGCAGAACCGGTCTGGCCGTTCCGAAAGGATGGGTGCGACTACGCGTTGAGCGTTCGCGGCACGATCGAAGCGAATAATGGCGAAACGCTTGGCCAGCTTGCGGCGGCCGGGGTCGGCATCACGCGCGTGGGTCGGTTCAGTGTCCAGCCCGAACTGGCGTCGGGGCAACTGGTGGCTTTACTGGAAGATTACAATCCGGGCGATATCGAGACGATCCATGCAGTCTTCCTAGGCGGAGCAAACATGCCAGCCCGTGTACGCGTGTTTGTCGACTTCCTCGCAGAGCGGCTGATCTGACGCCACGTCGGACCCGGCCCCTTGAACTGCCGCCCTACCACAGACGACCCATAGTTGCCGCTCGACAATCAATTTCAACGTTCCAGTTGCTGACCGTCCGCTTCCCGCCCCAGCTCAGAAAGGTCACCCCGGCGCATTACATTTTGATTTATACGCGCAGGCGACAAATATAGGCATAGCACGTCAAGTGCGGCCGCCGGATCATGGCGCGCACCGCACAGGAAGATATCCACCGCAGCATAACCATGCTCGGGCCATGTGTGGATCGACATGTGGGATTCTGCGAGCAGGGCGACGCCGGTGACGCCCTGTCCTTCACCGAAATGATGGAGATGAAGGCCGATCACCGTCGCTCCGGCGCTCTGTGTTGCGGCACGCAGGGCTGTTTCGATCAGCGCGACATCGTCCAGCACGGGACATCCGTAAAGGTCCGCTAGCAAGTGTCGGCCATCATAGGTCATGGGCAGGATCATAGCAGAGTCTCATGCGGATGGCCGATCGAGGTTAGGGCAGCTTCCGCCGCGGCCATGCCTCGATAATGGGCTTCCTCGAACAGCGACAGCCCGCTTAGGTCCGAATGGGCGCGGAAGAAGGGCGGCTGCATCATCGCGCGTTGTTGTGGTGCGACCTGCCATAGGAACCCTGGTGTTGGCCGGATCATCGCATGGCCCCATTTCCAGAGGTCTATCGAGCGGATTGCGCCCTTGAGATCGGGGTTCATGCCTAGCAGGTCGTCACGCACCAGCCGCCGCCAGTCCGCATCGGACCGTTCAATCAGCAGGCGGCGAGCGGCGGCGGGCGGCATGTCGGACAGGGCCATATACCATGTCAGCACCGTAGGCCCCGCGCGTGAGGCGCTCTGGTGGGTGGCGACGACATAGCCGAGCGAAGCGCTGCTGGCCGATACATTGTCCCATGCAAGCCCGCTGCCCTTACCCTCCGGTGCCCGATCAACCGTGACATTGGCGATCAACCAAGGGGCATAGCTGTAGGCCGCATCGGGTTTCTCGCCCAGCAAGCGACTGGCGATGAATTGGGGCATGGCGAGGATCACCGCGCCGGCGCGATAGCGGATGCTGGTCCCCCGCGCCGCGTCGAAGACATCAACCCTTGCGCCGGCACCGTCGCGCGCAGCGCGGAAAGCGACACGCCCCGTCGCGATGCGATCCCCCAATCGATCGGCCATCAGCCGGGTGAGGTGACCATTCCCCTCGGGCCAGGTCAGTTCATTGTCGCCCGAACCCTCAGCGGTGAAGCCGCGTCGGCTGGCGAAATAATGAATGCCGGCCCAGGCGGAGACGTCGGCTGGTTCGGTGCCATAATCGTCGCGGCAGGCATAGCGGACATGGGCGCGCAGTATCGGCGAATTCCATCCCTGTTGGTCGAGCCATTGCGCGAAGCTGATTCGGTCGAGCGCCAGGAGATCGGCGTCCTGAGCGCTATAGGCGATGGGAATGGCGAAGGCGGGCCGCCCCTGCGCATCGCGGCGGTGAGAAAAATCGGCCATGGCCCGGTCGAAGGCGGCAATCTCAGCCTTGTCCTTGAGCGACAAGCCGGTCTTGGGCACCAGCCCCTCCTGCCATTTCCCCTGCCAGAGCAGCCGTTCCTGCAAATCGGCGCAGAGTTGCAGTGGATCATAGACGGGCTTGCCATCCCGATCGCCCACGATCATGCCAAGTTGCCGCAGCATGTTACGCAGCCCGCGCGCTTCTTCATTGGGGATGGGGAGGTAATGCGCGCCCAGCGGATAGGCCGTGACGGCATTGCGGCTGCTACGGGCATTACCGCCGGGCTGACTTTCCAGTTCGATCAGGCGGAAATCGTCGAAGCCCGCTTCACGCAATCGCCAGCCTGCCGTCAGACCCGCCACGCCGCCCCCGGCGATCAGGACCGGCACGCGCTCCTCGCGCACGGGTTTAGGAAAGGCGCCGTCGCGCAGGCGGTGGCCAAGCGCCATATCTGCGCCGCCGCTGCTGCCCGAAGTCGGCGTTTCGCAGCCCGGCAGGGCCAGCACGGTCGCTGCCGCCACGCCGCCCTTCAGGATAGCGCGTCTGCTAGGAGCGTCGGCGTCAACCTTCATAGCGCGCCCATTCCTCGGCGAAACTACGCACCAGCGCCTGATTGTCGAGCCGGTTCACCGGCACCGGGCGGCGCGCCATGTCGGGCGGAAAGAACAACGCCTGCCGGGCAGTCGCGTCCGATAGGAAGCGGTTGCCCGGCAGCAGGCGCGTCGTCGTGCCAGGATCGGTCAGTCCGGCAAGGATGAAGCCCCATTCGCCGAAACTGGGCACATAGACATGATAGGGGCGGGTCTGGAAACCTGCCGCTTCCAGCGTTTGCGCCACCGTCCAGAAGGCCGCAGGCGCGACCAGCGGCGATGTACTCTGGATCACCGCCATGCCGCCGGGCGCCAGATGCGGGCGCAGCATGCGGTAGAATGTCTCGGTATAGAGCTTGCCGACAGAGAAATCGACCGGATCGGGGAAATCGACGATGATGACGTCGAAGCGTGCCTTCGTCTCACGTACCCAGCGGAAGGCATCAGCGTTGACGACACGCATACGCTTGTCGGTCAGTGCATCGCCATTCAGCGCGCGCAGCAAACCGGTCTGGCTGAACAGGCGGGTCATGGCGGGATCAAGGTCGACCAATGTAACGCTGCGCACGCCGGGATGACGGAACACTTCGCGCGCGGCCAGGCCGTCTCCCCCGCCCAGGATCAACACATGGGCCGGGCGTGCAACGCGGCCCATCGCCGGGTGCACCAGCGCCTCATGATAGCGATATTCGTCGCGTGAGGAGAATTGCAGATTGCCATTGAGGTACAGGCGGATATCGTCGTCATGGCGGGTCAACACCAGCCGCTGATAGGGGCTGGACGTCGCATAGATTACGCGTTCCCCGTAAGCGGCGATTTCCGACCAGCGCTGGATGCGCTCGGCCGCCAGGAAGCCCCCGATCAGGCTGGCCATCACGACAATCGCCAGGACTCGCTCCCACATCAGGCTGGCGCGCGCCGGGACCAGCAACAGCAGAAGCAGTGCGACCCCTACATTGAGCAGGCCGAACATCAGGCCAGTGCGGATCAGTCCCAGGTGCGGCACCAGCAGTAGCGGAAACAGTAGCGACGCTGCCAGAGCCCCGACATAGTCGAAGGTGAGTACGTTCGACACCGTCTCGTTGAAATCGAACCGGTCACGCAAGATGCGCATCAGCAGCGGGATTTCCAGGCCGACGAGGAAACCGATGACGAAGACGAGGCCATAGAGGATCGGCCGAAACTGCTCCACCAGCGGAAAGAGCAGAAATAGGCCGGCCGCCGACCATCCGCCCAGCAGCGCGACCAGTATCTCGACACGGATAAACAAGCGCAGTTCGTCCCGCTTCACATAGCGCGAGCACCAGCTGCCAACGCCCATGGCGAAGAGATAAGTGCCGATGATGATCGAAAATTGCGTGACGCTGTCGCCCAGCAGATAGCTGGCGATCGTCCCTGCCAGCAACTCGTAGATAAGGCCGCAGGTCGCGACAGCGAACACGCTGGCCAGCAGCAGTCCGACCAGCGCGGTGCGCCTGCGCTCGCTCGGCGGCGACGTGTCAGCCATGAATGGCAGCAGCGACGATGATACCGAGCGCGATAGCAATGGCGCCTGCAAACTGCGCGACGGCGACATTCTGCTTATCGCGTATTTCTTCCCACAATTTGCCTGGCGTCAGCAGGTCAAGGATGACGAAGCCGACGACGAAAACGACGATGCCGATCCCGGCATAGACCAACGAATTGAGTAATGTCGGCAGAGAGATGATCATCGACGTCTCCTATTTATGCGTAGGACCATAAGCGCGGGCGGCGCCGGCGGTACGCCCGCCATCGGCGAAAGGGGAATAGCCCTGCGACGCGGCGGCCAGATAAAGGCCCAATACCCCCATGCACCAGAGGGCATAAAGGAAGCTACTGCGGGTCATGGCGATTGCATCCCCTGCAACCAGTCATCGGCGTCAGCTGACGAACCATCCTTCTGCGCGAGCCGGGCATTTTCGAACATGATGTGCAAGATCAGCATCAACAATGGGGGGACCAATATCATCAGCAAGGCCAGCCAGAAATTGGTGGCAAAGCGCGCGCCCCTCGCCACCATCAGATTAACCTCGATCGGGAGCAAGCCTTCGGCTTTATAGGTGGCGCTTGACGCATCAAAGGCCCAGTTGCCCGAACTGCCCCAATGATGCGCCTGTGCATCGACTACCAGATCGTAGGTTCCAGCAGGCAGGCTCGCGACCTTCAAGGTCTGCGATCGCGCGCCTTCGGACCAATAGCCGTCCGAATCCCGCCCCGAATAACGTTCGTTCAACGCATAGGCATCATAGCTGTCCTGCGTCTTGCGATTCACGAAGGATATGTCGATATCTACCCATCCCTGCTCCACACTGGGCGTAAACGCTTCGACGGTCATCGCCTGCTTCCCGAGCGGAAGCACGATCGGGCCGAAGGTCTGCGTGACCGTTGGGCCATCGGGTGTTGCCGACAGGCTGAAGGTTTGCGGCTGCATGGTCCGTCCGAACAGGCTCAGCAGGACTAGCAGCACTACGAAGGACAGGGCGGCGATCGGCCACCAGCCCTTGATCCGCCGGACATAGGGCGAAGGCTGGTGCGCCAGTGGCGTCATGCCGGGTATCCAGACTGGCGGTGGGTCGACGTCGAAGGCGGCCCGTATCTCCCGCCCGGTCAACAGCTCGCTGATCGTCCAGCTTTTTTCCCGATCATCCTGTTCCAGGCTGAGCATGAAGCCCGGGCGCACAAAGTCGCTCGCGCGGACTTCCTCGCCCGGCTTCACCCTCCAGTAGAATTCGCCCGCGACCCGCATCACCCGAGCGGTGTTGCCGCCGTAAAAGGGCGTGAAGCGTCGACTGCCGACGATCTGGTCCGGCCCGTCGCGCTGGGGCGCGCTAGTCAGCATCGTGCCCAGGCTCCACTGGCCATTTTGCGCGATCAGCCAGCGATAGCCTGCATAGGGATTGAACAGCAGATACTCGTCCCAGATCACCCAGCCGTCCGACCGTTGCAGCCAGCCGATCACTTCCCATTCCACGCCGCGCAACGTGCCGCGCGTGCCAAGCGGGATGGCGAGCGACGCCTGTATTTCATTGTAGCGGGTGATGATCCGCGCCGCCGGGTCGGTCGCATCGATCAGCGTGCCGCAATATTCGCAGGCTAGCGTGACTGTATAACCCGCCGCGCGCATCGCGATCGTCCCGCCGCAGGCCGGGCAGGACAGGGAACGGACGCTGCCCTCCTCAGCCATAAGCGGGCAGGCTCCAGCCGGGGAGTTGGCGCAGATGGCGCGGTTGGAGCGAGGCCAGGTTCATATGATGGCCGACATAAAGGGACGGACCGTGCCGATCCTTCTGGAAGGAGGCGCAGCGCCCGTCGCGGTTGCGGAAATCGACGCTCAGCGCGTCCCAGCCGACGGGCGCGGTGAAGGGCAGTTCCCCTTCGCAGCCGATGCAGCGGACGGTGCGGATATCGGCGACCTCATAGGATTGCCCAGCGATATTGCCGCTTTCGCCCGGCTTGACCGGCGTATCGTTCATGAGGCGGCGGATGACTTGCGCCAAAGATCCCGTCAGTTCCACCTCGCGCAGCGCCATGAACTGGCCCATCGCCTCGCCCAGCCACGCGTGGCTGCCGTCAGCAAGCAGCATCAGCCATTCGTTCCAGGCGCCATCGTCCCAGGCCCAGCGCACCCGGCCGATGATCTGGAAATCCTGGTCGAAGCAATTGCCTTCCGTACCGATCTGGATCGGGCTGATGTCGAAGGGCAACACGGCTGCCTCGCCCCCATTTTCTGTGACTTGGCCCTGCGCATCCTGATTGTAACGGACGACGAGCGTGCGACAATAGTCGCACACCCGGACGGGCAGCGCCGGCGAGCGGAAGACGACCTCCGCGCCGCAAGTGGGACAAGCAACCGACTGCATGTGAAGTTAACGGATACGACCCAGCAATTCTGCCTTCTTCGCATCGAATTCGGCTTGGGTCAGCGCCCCCATATCTAGCAGCTTGTGCAGCTTTTCGATCAGCGCAAACGGGTCTTCGGCCGGGGCCGGGGGCGCGCTGGCTGCGCCGCCCAACGCGCCAGCCATCGCCTGCCCAATGGCAAGCCCAGCCGCCGCGCCCGCACCGATGCCGGCCACGCCACCGGACTGCGCCGCCGCCGTCTCGATCGCTTCGGCCGCCTGGAATTTGGCGTAGCGGTCGAGGTCGCCCAGCACGCGCATCGAACTGGCCTTGTCCAAATGCTTCTGCACCTCTTCAGGCAAGGACAGGCTTTCGACGAAGAAGCTTTCGACCGACAGCCCCCATTGCGAGAAGGCCGGCGCGACCGCTGCCTTCAGCGCCTCGGACAAAGCGGTCTGGCTGGCCGCCAGGTCCAGGAAAGCAGTGCCGCCGCCAGCCACCCCGGTCGCAAGCGCGGTCTGGATCGCGGCGCGCAACTGCGGTTCGATATCCGCGACCTTCACCTCGCCCAGCGTGCCCATGATGCGCGACGCGAAGGGCGCGACCTCCTTGACGCGGAAGCTGTAGCTGCCAAAGGCGCGGACGCGCAGCGGTCCCAGTTCGGGATCGCGCAGCGTCACCGGCTGCACCGTTCCCCATTTCAGGCCGATCTGCTCCTTTTCGGAGAAGAAATAGACGTCGGACTTGAAGGGCGACTTGAAGCCCTTGTCCCAGTTCATGATAGCCGTCGTCAGCGGCAGGGTCGATGTATCGAGCGTGTAGAGGCCGGGACCAAACATGTCAGCGATCCGGCCTTCGTTGAAGAAGGCGGCGATCTGCCCCTCCCGCACCGTCAGTTGCGCGCCATTCTGGATTTCCCGATCGGCCAGCGGCACGCGCCAGCCCAATTGTCCCGGCTCTTCCACCCAGTCGATGACATCGACGAACTGCTTCGACAGAAAATCCAATATGCCCATGTCGCTCCCCTGCGCTGGCCGCCAGTTTAGAATGGTAGGTTCGCGGGACAAGCGAAATTACGGCATCCGAGGTTTACGACATTTTTCTGATCTTATCCGTGTTCTCGATTTGTTTCGGCTTGCGACCCTTCTTTGCCATTCGGCTTCTAAATGGACGATCCCGGGTGCGGAAGGTCCGCTCGTAAGCGAGTCGCAAGCTTCGCCCCATATTGGAGGTCAGATCCACCTTCGGCCGGTAATAAGCTGCGAGAATGGAATTGGTGGCTTGCGCCGCCCATCGAGACCCCGTATCGCGACTCACTATCATTAGCGAAACTAACACGGGGGTTGTTTTGTCCATATTACGCGCGACGCTGTTTGCGTCTGCCTCCTTCTGGGCCTCGGTAGCCGTTGCCCAGGAACCCCCTGCGTTGGCACCGGATGCGGCCGTAGCCGATAGCGATCAGATCATCGTAACGGGCCGCGCCCAGCGCTTGTACCGCACCGAAACCACGACGGTCGGCAAAAGCGCCGAGGACCCGCTCGACATTCCGCAGGCGTTGCAGGTGATCAACAAGGATCTCTTTGCCGACCAGGGCGCACGCGACGCGACCGACATTTATCGCAATATTTCGGGTGTCAGCTTCTTCAGCTATGCAGGCGTCACCTTCCGCGGCTTTCGCCAGGACCAATCCTTCTACGACGGGATGCGCGGCAATCCGTTCATCGGCTTTTCCGTGCCTCAGCTATTCAATATCGAACGGGTAGAGGTGTTGAAGGGACCGGCGGGGCTTTTCTTTGGTCCGGGGTCTCCCGGCGGCATCATCAACTATGTGTCGAAGGTGCCCAGCGACTCCAGCGCCATGCGCCTGGTCGCGACGGCGGGCAATTATGACCGGCGTGGCATATCCGCCGAAGCAACTGGTCCGATCGACAAGGACGGGGTCGTCACCTACCGCCTCGGCGGCTTTTACGAGGCGATGAATCCCTATCGGCGGAACACTAAAAATGTGTCGCTGATCGGCGATGGCGGCCTAGCCATCAAGACCAACGATGGCGGCAAGCTGACTTTGCAGGCGACGGTCTATGACAATGATCTTCAGGCGAACCGCCTGCGCGGCATATTGACCGACAATGACGGCAATTTCCTCACCGACATTCGCTGGAATGCCAACGAACCTACCGACTTTCTGCATCTCAAGTCACAGGCCTATCAGGCGCGCTATGCGACCGCGATCGGGGACCGGGTCACGTTCGATGCGGGCGTCCGCTATTTCAAGGCGACCGAAACGCAGCAATATCATGAACCGCGCGGATTGGTCGCAGGTAGCACCGACTTGGTCGCGCGCGAGTTTCGCGATCAGATCCGCGATGTCGATGGCCTGTCCTTCTCCGCCAACCTGACGGCGCGCGTCGACATATTGGGCATGGAGCATAAATTCCAGACCGGGGCGGACTGGTATGACGAGACGAGCGTGCTTAATTCGCGCATCCTGCGCGCGGGCGTGACGCCGCTCAGCCTCAGCGACCCCGTCTACACCAACAGCGCGCGCGATGTGGCGCGCGCCGCGCTGCTGCCGTTCACTGTCACAGATACGCGCACGAAGCGCCAGGGCGCCTATCTTCAGGACCAGATCAGCCTGAGCGATGCTTTCAAGCTCGTCGGTGGCGTGCGCTACGACAAATTCGAGGATCGCGTAGTCAACACCGCTTCTTATAAGGATGACGATATCACCTTCCGCACCGGCGCGATCTACAAGCCGCGCAAGGATGTCTCCGTCTATCTGAGCTGGTCGCAAAGTTTCGAGCCGCAGACCGCCGCCAGCCAGAATGGCGATGTGGGCGGTCCCTTCGCGCCCGTCACCGGCGACCAGTTCGAAGGCGGCATCAAGACCGACCTGTTCGACGGCAGGCTCCAGGCTAATCTGGCTGCCTATCGCATCGTCCGCAAGAATATCCTGCAGGCCGATACCAGCCTGCCGCCTGTCAACGGGCAGGACCAGCTACGCCCGATCGGCGAGGTGACGAGCAAGGGGTTCGAGATCGATCTATCGACCGACATTACCGCCAATTGGGTGGCGCTGGTCAATTATGGTTATAACGACACAAAGATCACCGGCACGATTGCGGGTCAGGCGATCACCAACGCCGTCGGTAACCGCTTTGCCAATGCGCCCAAGCACAAGATCGGCTTCTGGACCCGCTATCAGGTGCCAACGATTGACGCGGCCTTTGCGGTCGGGGGTGAGCATGTGTCGAAGCGCATCAGCCTGTCGGGGCAGACCGTGAAGCCCTATACGATCTTCGACGCATCGATCACCAAGGGGCTTGGCTTTGCCGAATTGCTGCTGAGGGTCGATAATATCTTCGACAAAGTCTATGCCGCATCGGGCTTTTCGGCGCAGAGCGGGCATTTTCCGGGCGAACCGCGGACATTCCTGGCCGAACTGCGCTTTCAATTCTGACCATGGATCAGGCGCGCGTGAAAAAGGGCCGGTCGCTCTGGTGGGTGGTACATAGCTGGATTGGTCTCAAACTGTCGATCTTCCTGACCTTCATCCTGGCGACCGGCACTTTTGCCGTGTTCGCGCATGAAATCGACTGGCTGGCGACGCCCGCCATGCGGGTATCGCCCCGGTCGGAACTCGTCGCGTCATGGGGGGCGTTGGCGCAGGCGGCGGCCCGCGCCGCACCCGATGCCCGGCTGCAGACCCTCTATGCGCCGATCGACCCCTGGTTCGCGGTCGAGGCCTGGGTCAGTCGCGGTAAGGGCGCGCCGGAGCGGGTCTATGTCAATCCGTGGACGGCGGAGGTCACGGGCAGGCATGGCTGGGCCAATGTCCACCGCTTCCTGCGACAGGCCCATCGCCACCTGATGCTGCCGACGAAGATCGGTATACCGATCGTCTGTTCGCTCGCCCTGTTGCTGGCGGCTTCTTTGGTGTCGGGCATCGTCACCTACAAGAAATGGTGGCGCGGCTTCTTCCGAGCGCCGCGCGGCGGCGATGGGCGGCGGATGACGGACGACCTGCATCGCCTGATGGGTGTGTGGAGCCTGTGGTTCGTAGCGCTGATTGCGCTCACAGGCATGTGGTATCTGGTGGAGACATTGGGCGGGAACGCCAAGGTGCCCAAATTGCCGGAGGTGGCGGCTGGTGCGATGCCGACCGGTGTCGAGTTGGACCGACTGGTTGCCATAGCGCGCCGCGCCGATCCTGCGCTCGATATTCGGGAAATTCGCTTCACGCCCGACAATGGGCTCATCTTCCTGGGTCAGTCCTCCGCCTGGCTGGTGCGCGATCGCGCCAATGGGGTGGTCGTCGATCCGGCGACGTCGCGAGTCGTCGCGCGGCTGGATGGACGCGCACTGAGCGCGCATCAGCGCATTTCCGAAATGGCTGATCCGCTGCATTTCGGCACGTTCGGCGGCCTGTGGACCAAAGCCATCTGGTTTCTGTTCGGCGCGCTGCTGACGGCGATGGCCGTTACCGGCACGATGATCTATGCAATGCGGCTGGCGAAATCGTCTCGCTCCGAAACTGGCAATTTGAAACGCGCTTGGCAGGGCATGGGCGCTTGGGGATATGTCGGCGTTGCCCTCATTCTCCTCACACTTATCCTGACCCCGGGGGCGATTGGGGGAGCGAGTTGAAGGAAGTTCGACCCTTGTGAGACACTCAGCGCTCGATTTTGGATCGCCAGCTGCGGCCGTTCCGCTTTTACGGTAGCTGTCGACCAAATTCGGTCGGTTAGATCAAACGATGCGGATGTCCGCTTCTGACGGATCCTTCCGAGGGATACCCCATGCTACCACACTTACGGATATTGCCGGTTGCGAGGCGGTGGTTACTTTGGCGGAACGATCATCGGAACACTTCCTCTGGCACTCAATCTTCCCTATATGTTCCTATTCGACGACACTGCCACTGGATCGCTGCCGATGACTGTTCACTCTCCCATTGCGTCCGCCGACCCATTCTTGCTCCGTTTCGCCACGTCGAGGTCCGCCGAAGCCGAGATGCCAGGTCGCTATTCGCCCGAATTAGGGGTCTGGGTTGTGGACGGCGAACAGGGTGTCGTGCCGATCATCGAGGTCGCTGGCGGCGAGCTAGTCGTGACGCAGAGTAAGACCATGACGCAAGTTGAGGTGGACGACGACGATCCGTCGCGCTTCGGGGCGCTGGAGACGAGCACCGGGACGCGCGTTCGGCAGGAAGTGGACGACGAGGACGCGTCCCTGTGCCTTCCCGAGTTACAGACGAAGACCGACGTCCAACAGGAGCGGGACGATGAAGCGGCGGCGCCATACTGGTGAGCGCGCGTTCCGGGCTGATACTCCTCGTAACCAATAAGCGCGACGTGACGACCGACTACGTCGTCTTGGAGATGCGTCGACGCGGCCTTGGCTTCATCCGCCTGAATACTGAGGACCTGCCGCAGCACGAAATCGCGATGGTCGATGGCGACCCTTCGAACCTTACGCTGATCGGACCGTGCGGCGAACTTTCTCTCGCGGATGTAACGGGCGCCTACTATCGTCGGCCCGGCAATATTGAGGTCAGTGGGAGCGCCGCCGTCGCCGAGTACATCGTGGCGGAATGGTCGGCGATAGTTCGTAGCCTCTGGAACGCACTCGAGGGGCGGTGGCTGAATTCGCCGTTCTCCATCCTGCGCGCCGAGGACAAGCCGAGGCAGCTTACCGCCGCCCGCCGCGTCGGACTCCAGATCCCTGGAACGCTCGTCACGAATGCTTTTGTGCAAGCCCGCGCCTTCCTCGCGGAAGGGCCGATGGTAGCGAAACCACTCCGACATGCCCTGATCAACGACGGCGAGATCGGCAGTGTCGTCTTCACCAGTCGGGTGGATGCGCTTGATGCGGTCGACGCCGATGGCTTTCGGCGTGCGCCGATGATTCTGCAGCGTGAGATTTCGAAGCGGTCTGACATACGATTACTCGTCGTGGACGACCGGGTGTTCGCGACCCGCATATTGTCGCAGGCCTATGACGAGACGCAGGTCGATTGGCGGAAAGGCGTTCGCAGGGATCTCGACCACGAGGCTATGGAGTTGCCGGCTGAGGTGGCTTCGGCCTGCATCTCCGTCACACGCGACCTCGGCCTGCGGTTTGCCGCGATCGACCTCGTCGAGGATCCGGATGGCCGCTTCTGGTTTCTGGAGGCCAACCCGAACGGGCAGTGGGCCTGGATCGAGCAGCGGACGGGTGCCCCGGTGACGGCCGCAATCGTCGATGCCCTTTGCGCCGGTGAACCAACATGAACTGGCATTCGATTGCCAGTGCGGTCTATCCATATATCGAGCCGCTCACTCCGGCACAGAAGACCGCTGAGGCACGACGGCTTCAGCAGGATCGGGCTGCAATCCAGGCGGTAGTCTGGAACTCGAACGAGGAACGGGCGCTCGACGAGGCGCAGAAAGTGTCGGCGGCCGAGATGGATAGGGTCCGCACGGCTGAGGGGAAGGCGACGACTTACCTCGCGGTGCTCGCTGCGCTAGTGCCGGTCATCATCACGCTGCAGGCAGCCAATTGGGAGAAGAAGGCGGGTCCGGCACCGGACGCGGCGCGGCTGTTTGTGCTGGCGCTGGCGACGGTATACGTGGCTGGAGCTGGGTTCAACGCCTTCAAAACACTGCAGGTCCGGGGTTTCCAAAAGGTTGGAGAGGCCGAGATTGTGGCCGCATGGCAGACGCCAAATCCCCTTCGCAAGCTTACCCGCGGCACTCTGCTGGCGACCCGCAACTCCCGGGACGTGGTCAACGAGAAGGTCACGCGTATCCTAGTCACGCACGAGCATTTGCTCCGGGCATTCGGGATATTCATCCTGCTCCTGCTGCTCGATCCGCTGTTCTACGCGATGGGCTTTCGCAACGCTGCGCAGGAGCCGCCCGCTCCGAAGGTCGTCGCGGTCCAAAAGCCGACGGCTAGCGTTCCGTGCGAAGTGAAATGCGCGATCGCTCAGCTCGTGAGGCGGTCCGGCGCGCAGACCGCTCGCACTGTCTCGGAGGCGCGGCCACCTCGGCCGGTCAAACCACGGACGGATCGGAGTCCTGCCGATTCGTCGCGGACGCAGTCGTGTCCCAAACCCACGACTGCCGGAACCGCTCCGGACCTTCAGAACGCGCCTGCGCCTCAGAATGGAGCTATAACCCAATGAGCCTCCTGACGGCCGCGATCATGGCGCCCGACACATCGCACTGGGCCGATTGGATCGATGCCGCCGTTAAGCCCGCATCGCCCAAGGGACAGGTAGCCCGGGGTCTGCACCAGCGTCTGCTCGAGCAGGGGCGCATCCCGTTCCTATCCTGGCATCATCTGGAGGAATTGCTCGTCGTGGACGATCCGGCGAACGCCAGCGCGCGGGTGGCGTATCTCCAGTCGCTTCCGATGATAGCGTGGATGCGAATGCCAGGCGAGCATGGTTTGGGCGGGATTGTCGACATCCTTGCGGCCGAGGCGATCGCCTACGATTCCGGTTGCCAGACGATGGCGGACGTACGCGATCACGTGCGATCCTGCCTGCTGACGACCGGAAGCGGCGCCGCCGCCGTTGGGGAAGACGGCTGGGTCTGGGACGTTGCGCGTCCGATCATGAGGGAGAGGCGCCAACACATTGGGATGGTCTCGGCTCTCTCGGGCATGCGGACGATGGACGAGGGGCAAACGGTCGAGCAGCTGTGCAAGCAAGAGATCCGCGGGCCTGGCGATCGGAAGAAGGTAATGGAAGCGATCCACCGTAACGCTTTCTTCCGTGCCAAGGCGGCCGACCCGCGCCGGAGCGACGCCGAGGCGTTCCAGATGGCGAACGATTTTGTCCTGCGCGTCATGCAGGAGATGCCCGCGGAGGACGTGACGGTGCGCCAACTCCTCGTTGACACTTACGCCAAGCAGGGGATCGACGAGTACGAGATCCGGGACGAGTGCACCATCGCGGAACTATCAGAACTGGGCACATTCAGGTCGCATCTGCGTCTCGTCTCGGAGAAGGCGGGCATCCACTTCGAGCGCTTGAAGCGGGTAAGCATGCGGAGCCTCCCGAGCTGGCGGATCGCCGATGCGCTGAAGCGCCACGGGCAGGAACGCCCCACTCGGCCCGGCAGCGACGTTCACGACCAGCATCTAGCCGTGTTGGCGGCCTACACCGACATCCTATTCGTCGACAGGCGCACCCTTGAGGACTTCCGTCGGATCAAGTCCAAGGAGCCCGAGCTGAGTGGGTTGTTCGGGACCGTGAAAAGAGCCAGCGTGTTCGAGGCCATCGTCGACTGACGACCAGAGCCTGTCATTGACTCCGACGTCGGTGAACGTCTGGTCTCGATCACTGCGGATTCTCAGGCAACGCAAGAACGACCTCATCGTCATGAAACCAGCCGGCCGCGACGACATGCGCCTTTACGGCCGCGGGATCAGCCGAATAGGTGACCAGCGCAAGACTAGATTTTGCGCGACTACAGGTCACGTAAAATAGCCGCCGCGTTCGATCGATCGCCGAATCTCGGCCCTCTTCTGCATTTTTGAGATCGGTCGCGCTGGGTGCCTTCGCGCCCAGCAGCTTCTCATACCCGAACAGAAACCCCCGGGCATCGCCATCGTCCATCAGGACCATGACCCGATCGAACTCTAGACCTTTCACCCCTTGATGCGTGTCGAACGCCGCTTCCTTCGCGACATAGGCAGCATAGGGCGGAATGACCGAAAAGGGGCAGTCAAGGAAGTTCAGTATCGCTTCGAGGTTCCGGCCGACCGGATCGGCCGCCTCATCCTCGGCGTCCACGATCTCATCTGTGCGCTGCGCGGCCAGCGCGGCTTTCAGGCTTTCCGGAACCTGGAACAAACCGGTGCCCGCAACATTGCTGAGCACGGCCGCACAGCTGGGCTCTTGGGGTGTCCAAAGCGCCAAAAGACTGTCGATCGCGGATTGCGCCAGTCGAAGCTGATCCAGTGGCTTAGTCGATCCCTTGAGATTGTCCTTGCTCAGCAGTGGCGAGGCCTCCCGTACAAGTTTCGCAATGGCGAACTTGTCGTTGCGCTGGTGGGCGGAAACCAGGGGAAGCACATAGTGCGTGAAAAACCGCGTGGCCGGAAAGCTGCCGTCCAGAAAGCTGGTACGAAACTCGTCAACCGAGGCGAGTGCCTCGAATAGAGGCTCGAACCCCATCCGTTTGGCGGCCATGTGATGTTCAAGCGTCAGAACCTTGCATTTTGCAGAGTCATTCCAGGCATCATCATTGGTCAGCGACGCCATATAGGCGCGGACTTGATCCTCTGCGGCAGGCTTGTCGTCAAGGTCGCTGGTGAAGGCGAACAAGCGAGCCCAGCCTTCATCGGCATCATCGCGCGGCTCCTGCTTGTGCGTATCGGCGCCATCGCGAATGTCGTTTATAAGGCGAACGATACGATGCGGGCTTCGGTGATTGAGGCGCTTTTCCGGAAACGCCCAGCCTTCCGGGATATCTCGCTCTATCTGCTCCTTCCCGTCGAGGTAGATGCGCTGCATGGTGTCGCCGATGAGCCCGAGACAAAAGCGATCGGCATGCGCCTGCTGGACCGCGAACAGCGCTTCGATCAGCGCCTTGTTCGTATCCTGACTCTCATCGATCAGCAGGAACGGGTATTTTTCCACGAACATACGTTGCATGAGTGATTTCTCGAGCAAAAATGCCGAGAAAATCTTGATGACCTCGGCATGATTCAGGGCATTCCGTTCGCGATTGTCGCCGCTCGGATTGTAGGTGAAGACCTTGATCTCATCCAAACGGCCGAGCCTCCTTTGTTTCGACTCAATCTGGATCAAGCGCGCGGCCGACGCTTTCGTGCCGGCGCGACCCTTCTCCTCCTCGATTGTCAGGGCTTCGACCTCAGCCTGCAAATTGGTCCGAAGCCACACGCGGATGTCGGCATTGAAGTTCTGAATCTGCATCCATGCGAAGCTATGGATCGTGCGCACCACAAACAGCGGATCATACTCAAGCCGGCGGGTGATCTCATCGCAAGCCGCATTGGTGTAGGTGATCACCGCGACATGGCGGGCCCGTAACCGCAGGACGTCGCGATATTTGTCCGCCACATGACGAAGCGCGTTCACCAGTGACCGCGTCTTCCCTGAGCCAGCGCCAGCGAACATAAAAAAGCTCTGTGGGTGATCCAGGTTGAGATAGGTCGCGAGCTGGCTCTCGACATCGTCATCGAGCGTGACGTTCGAGGCGGGACGATCGGTCATTGTGGGTTCTCGGGCGCCGGCGCTTCATTCGGCGGGAGATCCAGCGCGAGGATTTGGGCGAGGCCCAGTTCGGCCTTCTTTCGTTCGAGCTGCGTACCGAGCCAAAGCAGGCCTTCGCGAATATAATGCGGCGGCTTCAGATCACTTGGGTTTTCGATCTCCAGCAAATCCAGCGCAAATTCGGCCTTGTTCCCGTTTTTCAGCGCCTTCTTCATAGCCGCGCTGAGCGCAGCAAAATCGGCGCTGTCGGCGATCGCTCCACGAAACTTCGCAATCAGCCCGGCCCCGGGAAGCTCGGCGAACAGATCGAGATTGCCGACCACGATCGCATCCTCGAGGGTGTATGCAAGTGCCTCGGTCGTCGCGCCCTTGAATTCGACCTCGACCGGGCACTGGTAGGCGATCCGGAGCTTGAAGCGCTCGGCATCATAAGCTTTTTCCTTCTCGGCCTCGGACTTGTCGAGAAGAGCGTCCAGTTCGCTGATGGCCGGCCACCAGTTTCGCAGGGTGTAGTTTCCCGACGTGTGCGCAGCGTCGCGCAAAGGCGCTGCCGTGTTACCATCGGCATCCTTGGAATCGATGTCGGTGATCACCAGCGTGGTGAGTCCGATCTTCTCGATCAGGCTGCGCAGCTTGTGCGCATGGCTACCGCCGATTTCCAGCCAGGTGATATAGCTCTCCGACAGCTTCGCAAACTCCGCATGGGAATTCACGAAACTCGGTACGAGGATGCGCTCTGCGGGTCCCTCGATCAATACCGCGGCGTCCGCGAAGAATAGGTCGCAGTGGGTTACCTTCAGATAGCGTGTGACGAACCGCTTGGTATCTTGGTCGCCGCCGAACGCATTTTCTAGATTGATGACGCAGGAGGTCGGGATCGTCTTTTGCCCGCCAGGCAACCGACGAAAATACCGGAGCGATTCAAAGTTGCATTCATGCGCGATATGGCTCGAGTGCGTGCTTACGACCATCTGGGTCACAAAGTTCGGATTCGCGCGCAGCAGCTCGTGGTTGCGTAGGATTTTATACGCCTGCCGGATGAAGACCTGCTGGACCTGCGTGTGCAGATGCACCTCGGGCTCTTCGATCAGGACAAGGTGCAACGGGGCAATGATGTCGTCTTCGGCGGCTTTGTGCTGAGCCTTGCCGACCCGCATCCAGCTGTCGCGGAACGCCATCAACCTGAAGACCATCGAGATCAGGTTCTGGTAGCCGAGGCCATTCGAATCCTCGGGCAAAAACAGATCGACCGAATTGTCGCCGTCCTGCATCGGAACGACGAACTGCACCGCTGCATCATGGTTCAAGCCCTCGACGGGTCGGATACGCGTCGAAATGCTGAGCTTCGGATCGGTGACCCCCGGGTAACCGAGCGTGTCCATCTCGGTGAGCGGATTCTTAAAACCATCTGTCAGCCGCAGGTTGAACGCCTTTTGTGCCTCTTCGATCGCTCTCAACGCCAGAAGGTCTTGAGCATCTGGATTCTCATACGGGTCGAGATGACGTGAGTAATATTGCCGTAGCTGCGCAGACAGCCGCCGCGAGGTCGCGCTGCTCGCGCTCGCGCTCGTCTCGCCCTCGGCGCTCACCTGCTCGCCGGCATGACCGAAACCGCGTTGGGCGCTGATCTCGTGAATACGGATCAGGCCCTTGAACGGATCGCCGTCGATGGGGTCGGAACCCTGAAGCTGCTGAGGTCGTGCTAGCCCATGCTCGGGTTCGACGCAGGCCGCTGGGTCGAGAACATAGGTTCTGACCCCGAAATAGCTTGAGACGCGACGCTGCAGGAACTCGACCAATGTCTGCGGCCAGATCGCGACCTGGAAGTTTTCTGGTGCTTCGCCCTTTTCCTGCGCGAGGGCCGCTCCGGCGGCTTGCAGCTTACGCGCGTCGCTGCGGGCACTCAGGTAATCTTTCTGAAGCTGTTCACCGTCCTTCGGCTCATATCGCAATCTGACGCCTAGGCGTCCGCCTGCCCAATCCAAGGTAGGCAGGATCTTCTGAACGTAATGGACTTCATACTCTTCGACATGGAGCCAGACATCCAGGGATGGCAGAACCCCGTCCCATACCGGTGGTGGCAGTGCCGCTTCCGCGACATGCGCATCCTCCCAGCTCTCGCCCATCGCGTTGATGGCCGGCCAGTGCGAAAGGGTGAAGTCGTTGAAGCAGAAGCTCGAGCGCTCCCAATCCACAAGGAAGTAGCGCAGCGCGGTGATAGCGGAGGTTTTTCCACTGTTGTTGGCACCAACAAATACTGTCTTTTCAGGCGACAGTCCGATCCGTGTTGAAATCAGCTTCCGGAAATTGGCAACCTCAACAAAATCTATGCGCATACCCCCCCCCTCTCTCAAGGGAACATAGCCAAACGACGCCTCCGCGCAACGGTGTGGATAGTTTGGGGCGAAGATTGGCACGCTGGACAGATCGACGATGAAGGAAGGCCCCAGATTCCGCCGATCCGATCCATCCCAGCCGTTTTGCATCGTTTTTTCGTTCCCAGATGCCAACCGGCGGATTTCCAAGCTGGACGCCAAAGATTGGCCACATGGACAGTACCCCATCTCTCGACGCATAAGCTACGTTCATGGTGGAGTTCGCCTATATCATCCGCCACAGTGCATGCTCGGGGCAAAGATGAGTGAACAGAAGCGTCTCAAAACATTAAGCGCCGCGACGCGCACATTTCTCGCTTCAGGCGAAGGCCAGCTCATTGATTTCAAGCGCGTGCCGGAGGGAATTGGCGCCGACGATCTCGCGGCGTTTGCCAATGCTCCAGATGGCGGCACGATATTGGTCGGCGTAGGGGAAGCCACTGTGGATGGCGCGCAGACCGGTGTCATTCTTGGTTGCGACGTGAGCGATAACGCCGTCCTTAAGCTTCTTAACAAGGCGATCAGCTGCCTGCCGCCTGTCCTGATCGATATTGTCATCGAAAATCTGAGCGATAAGCCCATTCTGCGGATATCGGTGCCTTCCAGCCCTACAAAGCCACATTGCTCACCCAAGGGCGTCTATTGCCGGCGGGACGGCGCTCGCAACCGGGCCCTTCATCCTACTGAACTTCTGCGCATCTTCCTTGATACCGAAGCGCAGCAATTCGCGCAAAGATTTGAAGCTGCCGCTGCGACCATCTCAAGGGAAATCGCCGATCTTGAAGAATCTCTTGAACGAACTATCGGGAATATGAGCGATCAGTTCGGCTGGGCAGAATCCAACATGGATGACACTTCCCATACGATCCACACGGTGCTCGCTTATACGAAGATCATTAGCGACGAGACGATCGACATGTCTGACCGGCTCCGCACCATGTTCCGTCAGGACAAGCGGGATGATCCTGTCCATGACCGTGAACTGAAGAAAGTCATTGATGAATTGGTCGCGCAGATCACTGACGACGAGGACCTTAGCGAGGCCGTTCTCGCCAACCACCCGCTCAGTTACAATTTGAAAGGCAAGTCGGCCCGGGAGCTTTCTCCCGAGGAAGGGCAAAAGGCTCTGGATGAAGCCAGCCAGATCATTCGCGACCGCGCCGACCTAAAAAATTATCGAGCGAAGTGCCTGCTACCGGAGAAATGCAGCCAGAAAGTCATTGAAGACATTGCCGCTGCCGCTACGTTGTACGGATCAAGCGCATGCGTTGCCGAAGATGTCGCACAAGCGTTCCGCATCAGCTTTTCCACCTATAAGGATGCTGTCGTGGCAACGGCTGGCATCAGGAAGACGCCTTTGAAAGAGCGCGTCAGCATTTTCGAGACATTCCAGACCATAGCAGACCCAAGGATATACAAGGCCCAACTGAACTGGCTTAGCCTGCATCCCAATCATCACAATAAGGGGCAATTGAGCAAGCTTGTTCAGAAACTGCTGGGGGCGAGGAAAGGCGTACCAGCCTTCGCCGTGGTACATAGCGACGACGCTGTGGCTCGTGAGGTCCTGCAGCATTTCAAGTTCAGTCCCGCCCTCTTGAAAGAAGGCGCTCTTGTGGACGAAAAGAGCAAGGAACAGCTGTTCCTCCATGCCGAGACCTGACACCATGGCGCGCCCCCTCTATCGCGCTCGATCGCCAGTTTGTCCGATGGGACGCCGGACCAGCAATGCCTATCACTTGATGGGCATCGCAGGCGTCACTCTGGAAGCCGGCTCGGTCTCCCAACGGGCAAGCCGCCTCAGCGCAGAGGAGGCCGTGCTTGCGGCACGCTTTGCGACCCGGGAGCTCAATGGCTTCTCTAAAGGCCGTGAATGGCTGCTTTCTTAGGTCAGTCTCTCCGAAGCCGACATTCGGCTAAGTCCCAAAGTCGGCCGATCAAGCTCCCACCAAGTGCCGCGCCCGGATCAGCGCCTGTCCGTCAGGCGCACAGCCCAAGAAGGCGCGGGCCGACTCCATCGGATATCGACTGTCGCCAGCGCACAGTATTTCGTCGCCGAAGCGCGCTGCGAGGTACGCATCCGGTGAGGACCGCGGCTACTGACGGTTTGCTGGGGGATTTGGCATCTTACTTGCCGAGGAAGGCCTCCACGCCTTCTTGAGCGAGCACATCGCGGAATGCAGCATCGGCATCGCGGTCGGTGGGGAATAGATTGTCCCAGACCGTCGAGGTGCCGTGCTCGTTGACGACCTCGAGGGACCAGCCACGTTCGGTGGCGAGCCGCACGATGTTGATGGTCAGCCGTACGCCCGCCTGTTCGATGGACCGGCAGAGTGAGGATTCAATCAGTTCGGGTTGCGGGTCAAATTCCATGCCGTGATGCTATGAGATCACGGCTCCAGCTTCAACGCTGTTGGTTTCCAATTCCATGGGAGCAGATCGCCAAGCCGATTAGCCGGATGACCGGCGATGCGGGCAAGGACGTCGGCGAGCCAAGCCTGGGGATCGAGGTCGTTGAGGCGACAGCTTTGAATGAGTGAAAACATGATGGCGGCGCGCTGACCGCCGCGATCGGAGCCGCAAAATAGCCATGCTTTCCGCCCGAGTGGCACACAGCGTAGCGCCCGTTCCGCTGCGTTGTTCGTGAGGCATACCCTGCCATCGACGAGGAAGCGGGTGAAGGAGTCCCAGCGCCGGAGCATATAGTTGATAGCCTTGGCGAGATCATGGTTACGCGACAGCTTGGCGAGTTGGGCGTTCAACCAGTCGTGCAGTTCGGCGATCAGTGGCGCGCTCAACTCCTGACGGGCGGCAAGCCGCTCCGCTGGTGTCTTGCCGTTGATACCGCGCTCAACGTCGAACAGGGCGTCCAGCTTCTGCACCGCCTCCAGCGCAATCGGATAGATCGGGCCAGTCCGCTCGCCGCGGCTCTTCTTGCGCGCAGCACCCTCGACGTCAGCAAGTTCGAAGAACTTCCTGCGCGCGTGAGCAAAGCATCCTGCCTCCAGGATGAGACCAGGCTGGCGGTTGGGAGCGTACAGCTCAAAATAGCCCGCATAGGCATCAGCCTGCAGAATCCCGGACCAGGACGCGAGGTGCGCCTGGGGATGTTCCCCGCGCCGGTCGCGCGAATAATAGAAAACCACCGCCGGCGGATCGGCGCCGCCGAACGGGCGGTCATCCCGGACATAATCCCATAATCTACCGGTATCGGTCTTGCCCTTGGCCATGACCGGCACGGTGGTATCGTCGCCATGCACGCGCTCGGCGGCAAAGACATGGGCCTCGATCAGCCGAAAGATGGGCATCAAGGCGAAGGACGCCGCACCAACCTGATCGGCAAGCGTGGAGACGCTCAGCGGCACGCCTTCGCGAGCGAAGCGCTCCGCCTGGCGGTTGAGCGGCTGGTGCTGCCCATACTTCTCGAACAGCAGCATGGCGAGGAAGCTTGGCCCTGCCCAGCCGCGCGGCACGACATGGAATGGCGCGGGCGGCTGCGTGATCTTCTCGCAGTCACGGCAGGAGAACTTCTCGCGTACGGTCTGGATGACCTTCCAGGCACGCGGGATTACCTCCAGCGTCTCGGTTACATCCTCGCCCAGCTTCGACAGGCGCATGCCGCCACAGGCCGGACAGGAACAGGGCGCCGGAACGACGACGCGGTCGCGGGGCAAATGGTCGGGGAACGGTTTTTTAACTGGCCTCTTGCGCTCAAAGGCGGTGACGTTCGTCGCCTTTGTCGCGGCGGTCTCGGCGGCCAGATCATCTTCGGCGGCGTCGGCCTCCAAATCTTCGAGCTCAAACTCCATCTGCGCAAGAAGCCGGCGGGTGCGTTCGGCGCTGGGGCCGTACTGCTCGCGCCTGAGCTTGGCGATCTGCAACTTGTAGTGCGAGATCAACGCCTCGGTGGCGCTCTCCCGGGCACGGGCATTGGCCAGTTCGGCTTCAGCGCTCGTGGCCCGCTGTTCGGCTTCATCGGCGCGCTGCGCACTGAGCCGTACCAACGCCTTGAGCGCTTCGATATCGTCAGGCAGGGGCGAAACGGCGGCGTCCACAACTTGGATGGAATCATAGAAAACCTCACGGATGAAGCGGAAAATGCAGCCTCCGCCGAGAAAATCTGCGCCTATCCTGCGCTCTGTGGGCGCCAGCTATATTGCGGGTTCCGCCAGTCCACTCCGTCGAGCAGACAGGCCAGCTGTGAGCTCGTCAGCGACACCACGCCGTCGTTCGCGGCGGGCCAAATGAACTTCCCTCGTTCCAATCGCTTCGAATATAACGACATCCCCAGGCCGTCGTGCCAGATTATCTTCACAAGCGCCCCGCTGCGCCCGCGAAAGACCCAAAGATCGCCGGCAAATGGGTCTCGCGAGAAGCTCTGCTGCACCATTGCTGCCAAGCTCTGCATGCCGCGCCGCATATCTGTGTGGCCCATCGCAATCCACACCCGCGCGCCAGCTGGGATCATCGCAGGGCCTTGAGCGCTGCCGACACCAAGGCAGCTGGTGCCGACGCAGATATGCTCACGCGCCCTTTGCCACCCAGATCCACGATGATCACCGGCATTGCGGCC
>NZ_FOGE01000006.1 GCF_900111125.1 Sphingobium sp. YR768 | reverse complement strand
CATCGGATCGCTGCTCGATGCTTTCAGTCCCGCAGAATGCCGCAAATATCTCATCAATTCCGGATACGGATCAATCTGATGTCATCCGACTCTAGGCACGGGACATGAAAATCAGCCGCAGGCAGATGATGATCGGGGCGGCCGTCGTGCCGGTCGCAGGGCGCGCCGTCGCCCTGCCGACCGATTCGGGGCGACCCGATGATGAAGCATATTGGGCCGGGATCGCGGCCCAATATGACGTCACCCGCGAGGTTATCCAGCTTGAAAACGGGAATTGGGGGATGATGGCCCAGCCCGTGATTGAACGCTATGAGGCAGCCGTGCGCCGGGTCAATCGCGAAACCAGCTATTATGCCCGGCGCGGCCTGACCCCGGACCTGATCGCGGTGCGCGATCGCGTCGCGGCGAAGATGGGCGTCAGCCCCCAGGAAATCGCCTTCACCCGCAATGCGACCGAAGCGCTGAAGTCGCTGATCGGCGGTTATAACCGGCTGCGGCCAGGCGATGCCGTGCTTCAGGCCGATCTTGACTATGACAGCATGCAGGCCTGTTTCGATACGCTCAAGCATAGCCGGGGCGTGGATGTGGTGCGGATCGCCCTACCTGAGCCAGCCACCTATCAGGGACTGATCGACGCCTATGAGGCTGCGCTCAAGGCCAATTCGAAGATTCGCCTGATCCTGCTCACCCATCTGAGCCATCGCACCGGCCTGGTCATTCCGGTGAAGGAGATCGTGGCGATGGCGCGGGCGCGCGGTGTCGATGCGATCGTCGATGCGGCGCATAGCTGGGGTCAGCTCGATTTCCGTCCGGCAGATCTGGATGCCGATTTCATCGGCTTCAACCTGCACAAATGGTGGGGTACGCCGCTAGGTGTGGGCGTGATCTATATTCGCAGGGACAAGATCGAACTGATCGATCCGGATAGCGCAAACAGCCCGCCTTTTACCGCCAGCACTTATTCGCGCGTGCACACCGGCACGGTCGATTTCGCGGCACAACTGACGGTGCCGGCTGCGCTCGATTTCCAGGATGCGATCGGTGACGCTGCCCGGGCGGCACGGCTACGCCATCTTCGCGACCTGTGGGCAGAGTCCCTGCGCGGGATGAATGGGCTGGAGATATTGACGCCAGCCGATCCGCGGTTGCACGGCGGCATCACGTCCTTCCGTCTGGCGGGGCGGACGAGCTTGCAGGACAATGTGGCGGTGGCCAAGCGTCTGCTGGACGACCATCGGATATTCACGGTGCATCGGGACGGGCCAGCCCATGGTGCCTGTGTGCGTGTTACGCCCGCCTTGTTCAATAGCGCGACAGATATCATTGCTTTGAGAAAGGCGATCCGCTCGATGCTGTCTCCATCATGAGGTTGAACAAAGCCTCGCATATCGAGCCATGAAGAGCAGTCGGATGCGCCAGAGGCGCATTTCCAAACAGACTCTCACAAGGTGAAGGATGTCATTCCCTTGCGTACGACCGCGTCCCATGTCCGTCAGGCACATTCCTATTCGCTGAAGGAGCTTCCAGGCTCAGAGGCAACCTTGCCCGGACGAAGGCCTATATCCATCCTACTACGCTGCCCGCGCGGATTTCCTGCAATGGAAGTTCGTGCCTAAGTTGCATAGTGGCGGACAGCTTTCTGCCCAACGCGCAGTTCAACCATTGTCCGATCTGTCATAGCCTTCATTGCGCCGGTGGGCGACGATCTGGACAACTATACTCACCGGTCCAGCGACGAGAAAGCAGGCGCCTTGTCGAAGTCGGCTTTGCCGAAGGGTTTGTCGGTGAAAAGGTAGCCATAATAGAAGTTGCGCAGCCGCGCGTGGAAGGCGCGGATGCGATCCTGATAGGCGAGTTGGGCCTGCATGTCGGTATCTGCCAGGCGGGCAAGGACCGACTGCACACCGACCGACGGCAGCAGCCAGCCGATATTGTGAGCGGCCGCATCCCGCGCTTCCATACCTTTCCGGTAGGCGGAGACTTGAGGCGCGACGCTTTCGTCGCCGACCTGATGAAAGGCGAGATACCATTTATAGTGGAAGGCCGCGGTCAGCGGCGGGCTGTCCTTCCATTCGGGATGGTTGGCGTAAAAGGCGCGCATCGTGTCCTCGCGCGGAATGTCCCAAGCGCGGTTCACTGCCTCCCGCTGGGCCAGCGTCAGTTCCACGCCCTGACCGACCGGAATGGCCTGATTGATCGCGACATGGGCGACTGTGGGCAGGATCAGCGTCAGCACCAACCACAAGCCAGCCAGCGTCGCCGCATTGGCGACCGACGTCCAGCGCAGCCTACCGATCAGCAGCGTCAGGCCGATCCAGAAGGCGAGATAGAGTGCCACCAGTCCCAGCACCGCCAGCAATGTGCCGCCCGACAGCTGCGACAGGATCGCGCCGATCGTCAGCGGCACGGCCAGCGCCACGAACAGCAGGACGCCCCGCAGCAGCACCCGGCGTGCCCATAAATGCCGCCCCGACCCGGCGATCGCGTTCAGCATGCGCAGGCGGCCCGCTTCCCGCTCGCCCGACACCAGATCATGGCACAGCGCGATCGCGAACAGCGGCGTCAGATAGACCAGTACGAAGGCGAAATCGAAACGGCCGGGCAGGGCGAGTTCGGGATTGAACGCTTCCCCATCATAAAGCTGCGCCTCCAGCCCTAGTGCGCGAACCCGCAATATATAGGGGGCAACGTCGCGCAGGCCGAGCGCTGCGAAAGCGAGCGGCGCGGGCGCATCCCATGTCGCGTGAAAGCTGTAATAGGCGGCGCTGCCCGCATCCTTCGTCTTGCCGACCCATGCCGCGACGCTGGCGATATCCTGCGCTTGCTTGGGCTGGATACGGGCGATGATGTCGCGCTGCCGGGCGACCTCCGCCATGCCCGCCACCACCGCGGCGATGGAGAGCAGGGCGACCAGCAGCAACGTCAGCACCGCCATGCGCGATCGGAGCAACAGGCGCAATTCGTGAGTGAGGAGGATCATGGACGGGCTTTCTGAAGATGGCAGACGGCGGGCAGCAGCGCCAGCGCGGCGACGACCAGCCAGGCGAGCAGCAGGCCAAGGCCGGGCAGACTGGCTTTCACCAGATCGGCGGCGCTGGCCGGCTGGAAGTGGAATTGCGGGATGGCGTGCCAATGATCGGCGGAGATGCGCTTGCGCTGATCGGCACCTGCATCCTTCGCCTTGTCGTCGGCATAGCTGACGGCTTCGGCCTGAAGCCGGTTCAATCGCTGCACCATGTCATAGCGATAGGTCTCTGCCTGCGTAATGAAACGGCGATGGCCGGCGAGGTCGGTGCCCGCCGCCGCCATCGACAATTGCCGCAGCGAAATGGCCGGGCTGACGATGCCGAAGCCGTCGGTCATACGGCTTTGCGCCGCCTGAATGGCGAAGCTGCGGTCGGCATAATCGTCGAACAGGCCGGAGGTAAGCTTTTCGCCCTCGATCCCCAACATGCCATTATAATTGACCGGCAGATCCTCGACACGGGTGACGCCATAGTGGCGCAGCGTCTTTTCCTTGAACGCCTTGAAGAAGGGATCGTCGGGATTGTGGCTGTCGCCGAGCTTGTGGAGGTCGTGCGCGATGGCGATGTCGGTTTCCAGCCGGGTGGGCAGGGCATGGGCCTGCGCGGCGAAATCCGGTGCGACGCGGGGCAGCAGGATGACCAGCACGGCCCAGAGCGCCAGCAGCGCCAGCAGCGCGTCCCGCCCGCGCCGCACCATCGCAGACACGAGGATTACAATGATCGCCCACAGTGTCAAATAGGCGGCATAGCCCAGAGCAATGACCAGCATTGGCCCGGCCAGCGCGCCCGGCTGCCCTGCTATCAGCAGAAAAGCGATCATGGCGGGCAAGCCGACCAGTGCCGCGACCAAACCCAGCGCCAGCAGCTTTCCCATGACGAGCGCGCGCGCGGACACGCCCTGCACCAGCATTTGCCGCAACGTCCCGCGTTCCCGCTCCCGCGCCACGGCGCCATAGCCAAGGAAGATCAGTAGCAGCGGCGCGATCACCTGCAAGACGAAGGCGGGGGTCAACTGGCCGAACCGGACCAGCAGCGAGGATTGGCGGACATCGCCAAAATTGGCGCTGTTCTGCCGATGCCCCTCCAGGAACATGCTGTTGCCGGTAAAGGCGTCGATACCCGGATCGAAGGCGGCCAGCGGCCCCAGCGGGCGAAAGATGAAATTGCCGAAATGCACCATGCGGTGCGGATGCCGGTCGGGTTGCGCCTCGAATTCCTTGGCTGCCTGCGCCTGAAAGCGAGCGCGGGTTTCTGTGATCGACTGCTGGTGGGACCAACTGATGAGCGCGGCCGCCAAGGTTAGCAGCACCAGCAACGCGAAGGCGACGAGGGCGACGCGGTTGCGCCGCATCAACCGCAGTTCGTCGTGCGCGATCAGGGTGATGGCGCTCATGCGGCGGCAACCTCCCGCGCGAATTTGCGGTGCAGTTCGCGCACGTCGAACCGTTCCTCGCCCTGCGCCGATGCTTCGTCGACGATCCGCCCGGATTCCAGGAAACCGATGCGGTCGGCAATGTCAGCGGCGGACAACAGATCATGCGTGACCATCAGCACCGCCGCGCCCTTGCGCGCGACATCGTGCACCAGCCTGTTGAAATCGGCCGTAGCGCGCGGGTCAAGGCCGGAGGAAGGTTCGTCCAGCAACAGCACCGGCACTTCGCGCAGCAGGGCGATGGCGATCGCCACTTTCTGCCGCATCCCCTTGGAAAAGCCACCCAGCCTTTTGTCCCAGGCGGCGGATTGCAACCCCGTCGCCTCGAACGCGCCGTCGATCGCGTCCCGCGCAGGATGGCGCCCGGCGAGCGCCAGCAGATAGGCCGCATTTTCCCGCGCCGTCAGATGCTCATAGAGCGCAACATTTTCCGGCACATAGGCAATCTGTTCCCGCGCCTTGTCCGGCTCCGCCGCCGGATCATGCCCTGCGACCAGCACGGTGCCGCTATCGGGCCGGGCGAAGCCCAGCAGGGTCGACATGGTGGTCGATTTGCCCGCGCCATTGCCGCCCAGCAGTGCATAAATCTCCCCCGCATCGACATGCAGGGTCAGCCCGCGCAACACAGGCTGGCTGCCATAGGACAGGGTGACGTCGGACAAATGAATGCGCTGGCCGGTGGCGGTCAGGGACATGAATGGGGCTCCTCGGATTTTCGCCGAAAGCATTTCGCCGATGCAGCAATCTGTCAATGAAATAATATAACATTTCCATTGACGGCTGTGACCCGGCTCCCCTAGGGCCTGCCGCGAATGAGATTCTGTCTCATTTCAGTCAGGGGAAATTATGTCGATCCAGTTCCTGCCGCGCCCGCGCGCTGCATCCGCCCGTTCTCGCCGTTTCCGCCACATCGCCTGCGCCCTGCCGCTGGCCGCTGGTCTGGCTTGTGTTGCGGCGCAGGCCCAGACCCAGACTGGTGACGCGATCCATCATGTGCAGGAGGGGGAGGGCGCCATCACCGTTACCGGCGCGCGCCAGGCCTATCGCGGCGATTTCGCGGTAAAGGAAATTCCGCAGGCGATTACCGAGATCAGCGGCGAGACGCTGCAACAAAATGCTATCCTGCGGCTGACCGATGCGCTGGACATGAATGCTTCCGTAGCGCGCCAGAATACATTGGGCGGCCTGTGGGACAGCTTCGCCATTCGCGGCTTTGCCGGCGATGAAAATCTGCCGAGCGGCTATCTGGTCAACGGCTTCAACGCCGGGCGCGGTTTTGGCGGCCAGCGCGATGTAGCCGGGATCGAGCGGGTCGAGATTCTGAAAGGCCCGGCGGCGGCGCTGATCGGTCGCGGCGAGCCGGGCGGCACGATCAACCTCGTGACCAAGCAGGCGGAAATCGGCCGGACCTTCGGCACCGGATCGCTGCAATATGGCAGCTATGATCGCTTCCGCGCCGACGCCGATGCCAATCTGGCACTGACCGGCGGCATCACCGCGCGACTGATCGGCTATTATGAGAAGGGCGACACGTTCCGCGATTATGTGTCGCAGACACGCTGGGGCTTCCTGCCTTCGATCGGGGTCGCGCTGGGCGACCGGACACGCCTCACCTATGATTTCGAATGGACCCGCGTGGAAGTGCCGTTCGATCGCGGTATCGTCGTTCTGAACACTGATTTCAACACCGTGCCGCGGTCGCGCTTTCTGGGCGAGCCGGGGGATGGTGACACGATTGCCCGCGCCACTGGCCACCAGTTGCGGCTCGACCATCAGTTCAGTGACGACTGGAGCCTGCTGGTCGGGGCAAGCCATCGCGACACGCTGCTCACCGGCTTCTCGTCCGACGCGGAGCAGACGGCCTCGCGCCAGGAGCTGTATGTCGACGGTCATTCCCTGTCGCGCCAGCGCCGCTCGCGCCGCTATGATGCGGAACATAGCGTGGTCCGCGCAGAGCTGGCGGGCAATTTCGAGACGGGGTCGCTGCGCCATCGCGTGCTGATCGGCGGTGATTTCGACCAGTTCGAATATGACAATTATTTCACCCGCTTCCGTCCTCCGGCCGTCAGTACGAACCCGAGCGATCAGGCCGGCTATGTCATCGACATCGACAATCCGGTCTATGGCCAATATCCGCTGCCCGTGACGTCGGTGCTGACCAACCGTCTCGATACCCAGCGCAGTTTCGGCTTCTATGTGCAGGACCAGATCGAACTGACCGACCGGCTGCAAATCCGCCTCGGTGGCCGCTACGACAATCTGACGCTGAAGGTCGACAATCGCCTGCTTGCGGAGGCCAATCGCTACAACCAGCGCAAATATGAACGGTTCAGCCCGCAGGCCGGCATCGTCTATGAACTGAGCGATCCGGTCACCCTCTATGCCGCTTATGGTCAGGGCTATCGCGCCAATGTCGGCGCCGATTTCAACAATGCTATCTTCGACCCGGAAACCAGTGAATCTATTGAAGCCGGCATGAAGCTGACCGCGCTGGGCGGCGCGCTGACCGGCACCCTGTCGGTCTATCAGCTGACCAAGGACAATGTGCTGGCCAGCGACAATAATAATCCGGGCTTTTCCGTCGCCATCGGCAAAGCGCGCAGTCGCGGCGTGGAACTGGACGTGAACGGCCATCTGCCCGGCGACATCGATATCCTGCTGAGCTACGCCTATACCGATGCCGAGGCGCGGGAAGCGGTGAACGATCCCAATTTCGCCACCCAGATCCTGCCGGGCGACAGACTGATCAACATTCCCGACCACAATCTCAACATCCAGGTCGCCAAGCACTTCGAATTTGCCGGGCGCGGGGCGCAACTGGGCGCGGGCATGCAATATGTCGGCAAACGGCTGGGCGAGACGGGAACGGACTTCACGCTGCCGTCGCACACCCTGTTCCGCCTGTTCGGCAGCGTCGATATGATCGAGGGCGTCGAACTGTTCGGGACCATCAGCAACCTGTTCAACGAGACATGGTATGCCAGCAGCTACAGCTCGGTCTGGGTGCAGCCCGGCACGCCGCGCACCGCCACCATCGGCGTGCGCGCCCGCTTCTGAACCGGAGGGATAGAGACATGATCAAGACGATGACGCGCTTTCTGGGCGCTGCGGCCCTGTGCGTCGCTGGCACCGCCCTCGCGCAGCAGCCGACTTCTGCGCCGCTGCCGGGACTACCCGCGTCCGTGTTGCCGCCAGCCTTGCCCTGGTCCGGCGCCAGCGAGAAATTGGTCGTCGGCAAGGATGATCCCTGGATCACCCCGGCGGAGCAGGCAGCGTTCACCACCACGCCGCGCTATGCTGCGGTCGAGGCGTGGCTGAAGCGGCTGGACGCGGCGTCGCCCTTCATCAACCTCGAAACCTTCGGTCGCACGGGCGAAGGGCGTGACATGCTGCTCGTCCGCGCCAGCAAGGGCGGGCCGGGCAAGCCGGTCGTGCTGGTGCAGGCCGGTATCCATGCGGGCGAGATCGATGGCAAGGATGCGGGCCTGATGCTGCTGCGCGACATCGCGCTGCGCGGCAAGGACAGCCTGCTCGACAAGGTCGATCTGGTGTTCGTGCCGGTCTATAATATCGACGGGCATGAGAAGATGAGCCGCTGGAACTTCCCGGCACTGCGCGGCCCGGCGGAAAAGGGCTATGTCGGCAACAGCCGCAACATCAACCTGAACCGCGACTATTCGAAAGCGGACGCGCCCGAAAGCCGGGCGATGATCCGCCTGCTGCGTCGGCTCGACCCGATCCTCTATCTCGATTGCCATGTCAGCGACGGGTTCGACATGCAATATGACATTACCTTCACCTATGCCGGCTGGGGCCGCTATGCCTATCATCGCGCCACCGCTGACTGGCTTCAGGGGCGGTTCGGGCCAAGCGTGACGGCGGCGCTGGAAAAGGCGGGCCATGTTCCCACCATCTATCCCAGCCCGATCGACACCCGCGAACCGACCAAGGGCATCCGTCAGGCGCCTGAAGGACCGCGCTATTCGACCGGCTATGGCGATTTCATCGGCGTGCCGACCGTGCTGGTCGAAAACCATATGATGAAGCCCTATCGCCAGCGGGTGCTGGGCACTTATGTCCTGCTGGAGGCGGCGCTGAAGCTGGCGGGGCAGGACGCTGCGCAGATTGCCAGCGTCAAGGCCAGCGACCGGGCATCACGCCCGGTGGAGATGCTCACCCGCTGGAAGCCCGCCGCGCAGCCGATCGGCTGGGTCGAACGCTTCAAGGGGATCGCCTTCGACACCTATGTCTCGCCTGCGAGCGGGCGCAGGGAACAGAAATGGCTGGGCCGCCCGGTCAACTGGCGGATGCCGATCATCGGCCAGGAGCCGGTCGAGACGGTGCGCCTGCCCAGGGCATGGTGGATACCGGCAGGGCAGGCCGATGTGATCGACCGGCTGACGCTCCACGGTATCCGTTATGAGGTGCTGGACGCGCCGCGCACGCTGGCGCTCGATCGGGTGCGGCTGGTCGACCCGCAATCAATGCCGGTGCGGGATGCGCGCATCCCGCTGGATACGAAACTGCTGCATGAGAATGTGACGGAAACGCTGCCCGCCGGCACGGTGCGCGTGCCTGCCGACCAGCCGCTCGGTCTGCTGGCGGCAGCGCTGCTGGAACCCGAAAGCCAGGACAGCTTCCTCGCCTGGGGCTTCTTCCCGGAAATTCTTGCTGCACCACCTGGCGCAGAAGATTTCGTGCGCGCGCCGATCGCGGAGGCTTTGCTCGCCGCCGATCCGCAGATGCGGCAGGAATTTGAAGCGAAACTGGCCGCCGATGCCGCCTTCGCGGCGGATGGCGATGCGCGGCTTGACTGGCTGTCGGCCCGGCTCTCCGATCACAGCCCTTATCATCATGTCTACCTTATAAGACGCGAGAGGGACTGAAACTCTCAAAATATAAAATTATACAATCACTTATATATACTTTGTCGGGCAGTCGTGGTCTGCCACTCTGATCGAACAGATGTCTCATCGAAGTGCAGGAACGAAAATGGGATCATCCCATGCCGATCATCAGAGCAGAATGCGATATGTCTCCACTTTGCGGTTTGGTCTAAGTTGAACCGCTCTTCCGCCATTCGCGAACCCCGCAGACGGCGTTTACGGCCGTAAAGCTCGGCGACTGCGCGCCCAGAAGCCAGCCTTCGCCGCTACCGGTGTGCAGTGGCCGCCTGCTGTCCGCAACTATACCGTATGCCTATCTTCAGCCAGACCATTATAGAATATTTCGACGATTATGCTATCATCACAATAGAAAATACACTGATCATATACAAAATATATATCAATAATACTTCATATATTCTGCCGAATAGACTTAAGTTGACAGGCAAATTTTGCCTATACGGTCTCTAATGCCCACCTGCGCCGATCATGACTTTCACGTCCATTTACGGCGTCCGATGGTCATGATGCGCCAAGGCTGATCGACGAACTTGTGCCAAGCTTCACAGCAGAGGTCGACAATGTTTTCGTAGGATGGGAAGACGCGGTTGGAAAGCCAGTTGTCGCGCATGAACTGCCAGATGTTTTCGATCGGGTTGAGTTCGGGGCATTTGGCCGGGAGCGCGACAATGCTGATGTTTTGCGGGACATCGAGCTTGCCGGTCATGTGCCACCAGCCTGGTCCATCAGCACAACCGCGTGGGCACCCGGCGCGACGGCAAGGGATATTTCGGCCAGATGCAATGACATGGTATCGGTATTGCAAAAGGGCAGGACAAGCCCGGCGCCTTTGTCCAGTTTCGGGCAGATCGCACCAAAGATATAGGCTGATTTCGTCCGTTGATCCTTCGGTGCCGATGGCCGCGTTCCGCTTCTGGCCCGCACGCGCCTCGTCCTGGAACCATATCTCTATGAGCGTGCCCATCGAGAGGATGGCGTTGACCTTTGCCAGCTCGGCAGCGAAGCCCCTTTTTTGAAGGCTTCCATGGCATGTTCGTCCTGGGCATGGTGGCGAGGTCGCTGACGTACCCCAACTTCTTCAGCTCGGGGCTGATGGTGGTCTCGTCGAGCGAGACGGCAAACTCGTCATAGAGCCACTGAGCCAGATCGATCAGCCGCCAACGCACCACCCCGTGGATTGCCGGGATCGGGCCGCTCCCGACGACATCGACCAGTGCCTGGCGCTGCGCATCGTTCAGCCGTGAACGGGGGCCAGGCGCTTTGCCATCCAGCAATCCATCGGGGCCGCAGGCATAGAACCGGATCACCCAGTCACGCACAATCTGAAGGCCAACTCCGCCGATGCGAGCCGCGGCACTGCGGCTGCCTCCGTCGTAAATCTCGGCCAATGCCAACGACCGCCGCGCTTGGTTCGCGCTCTTCGTAGTCCGCGACAACCGTCGCAGCGTCGCCCCGTCAAAATCTTCCCGCAAGCCGATCGCTGAACCCATGGTGCCGCACGCCAAAGTCTCAGCCCCATTGATTCAGATTTTCACCCCCTTGGGAATCCCCCGTGAGTCAGGCAATGCGCAGGTTGGTATTACTTGGTTCGCACGGCTAACTTGTTTATTTCAGCTACGATTAAAGCCAGTTCGACCTGCAAGAGACAGGATCGAATCATTTTGGGGAGCATGAGCACGGCTGCACAACACGTCGCGATAATATCGCTCGAGCGGATTGTTACGTGTCAGCCCCGGATTGCCCGTTGCCTCGATCGCGAGCGCCACTGCATCAATGGCGTTGCCGGTAATGAGATATTTGAGCAGAAACGTTTCCGACGAAGGCAATGGCGCCCCTGCTTCTGCGCGACGCGTCAAATCCTGTAGTAAAAGACGATTATTCAGCAAAAGTGCGTCAATGCGACCCAGTAATTCCTGATAGCGATAGAGCGTGGACAGGGGAGCCCCCAGATTTGAAGGCGTCCGAGTGCGGGCGAACTGAGCGAACCAGTCGCGTCCTTGCTGCGCCACCGCATCATAGAGACTGCCCATAAGGCCAACCATCCATGCGACTTGAAGGGAATTTTCTTCATTCCACTCATCCGGCCGACGCAAGTCCACGGCATGGTCCAGTGGAATTGTCACATTCTCCAGAATGACGTCATGACTGCCGCTGGCCCGCATGCCAGCGTGGTTCCAAGTCTTTTCGATGGATATTCCGGGGCTATCGCTGGGCACGAGGAAGTAGCCGACCAGTGGATCGTCGTCTTCGGTGCGCGCCCACACGATCATGTAGCTTAGGATGGGACTGCCAGTGGAGAAGAGCTTATGGCCGGAAACCAGCCAGCCTTCCCCATTCCGCCGGGCTATAGTCGCAGGCAGTCCTCCGCGTGAAGGCGTGCCGAGCTCTGGCTCCACGCGAAGAGCATTTGCAAGAGCGCCCCGCGACACCGCCTCAGTCTCGATTTTGCGGCGAATATGAGGAGGCCAGCGATCTTTACCCCTGACGTCGGCGTGGACCATATATTGCATGATGAGGACAAGCGCTGTTGAAGGGTCGCCCTTCGCAATCTCTCGCACAACACGGCACGCTTCCCCAAGCCCAGCGCCGGAACCGCCCCTCTCTTCCGCGACAGTCAGGGCCAGAAGCCCATGCTCATGTAGAGCTGCAAAATTTTCGAAAGGAAAAGAGGCATCCCGGTCATGATCCGCAACGGTTATGGCGAAACGGTCTCGTAACGTTGAGAGTATCTCATCCGAAACATATTTTGGCCGCAAGGCATGTACGGTCGACATTATGTAAAAATATTCCTTACTCAGAAGAAAAATTATTCTATCTTTGGATTTTCAATCCCAGATATTTTGCTGCATGATCAAATGATATTTTACATGATATTATTGAGAAATATTAAGATGTGAATGCCAACATTCTCATATATCCCTCGCCCGTCTCGTGCTTCCGTGCCGCCTCCAGCAGCCGGATAACTTGACTGGAGCGAGCGAGCATGTTGGTGAAGATTCTTCCAAAGCGAACCAATACCGTTCTGCAGGGTAGCAAAATCTACAACCGTTTGCCCTTTCCGGCAGATGCTTGGGCAAATCTCCGAAGCGGCGTCATGATGATCTGCCCTCAACACGCTATCCCGGTTTAGGCGCATCATCGTCTGCACACCGACACCATATTGATTGCCGCCGGTCGCGCGGCCTTTGGGAACTGATATGTCACTCATCATCGCCAGCCAGCTTGACGCCGATTTCAATCATGGCCTTGGCCAGCACCCGATTGCGCCGATCCTGATCGACGTCGCGGAGGAAGAGCCCTGGGCGGCGGCCACAGAAGCCGATGTGCTGTTGATCCGGCCTTCGCCGGCATGGCGGCAACCTCTGGCAACGCCGCCGCCTGCCTGGCCTGGTCGGTTGAAATGGGTTTACAGCGCATCGGCCGGGATCGATTTCTATCCGCCTTGGCTGCTCGATGCGCCGCTGGTCACCTGCGGGCGAGGGGTCGCGGCGGATGAGATCGCCGATTATGTGATCGCCGCCATCTATGCCCATGCCAAGAATCTGGAGGCGGTGACCGCCCGATCGCGTGCGCAGTGGATCAATGTGCCGCTGGGCCGGGTGTCGGGCACGACGATCGGTATCGTCGGGCTGGGCGCGATCGGACAGGCGGTAGCGCGGCGAGGGCTGGCGCTGGGCGCGCAGGTCGTCGGCCTGCGTCGATCGGGCGCGCAATCCAGTGTCAGCGGCGTCGAGAATGTCGCCGATGTCGAGGCGCTGGTGGCCCGGTCGGATCATATCGTCATTGCCGTGCCAGCTACCGCAGAAACGCGGCATCTGTTCGATGACGCCCTGTTGGCGAAAGTGAAGCCCGGCGCTCATATCATCAATGTTGCACGGGGCTCTGTCATCGATCAGGACGCGCTGATGCGGGCACTGGACCGGGACGATAGCGGGCCGGGCTTTGCTACGTTGGACGTGACCGATCCCGAACCATTGCCGGAGGGCCATGCCCTCTACACCCATCCCAGGGTTCGCCTGACTCCGCATATTTCCAGCAACCATACGCTGGTGCGGCATCGGCTGCTGGAAAAGGTGCGGGATGATATTTCCCGTTTTGCGCGGGGCGAGGCACCAAGTGACATTGTCGATCCGGTTCGGGGATATTGAGCGAAGTTCACAGTGTCGCAGAGGCCCTTCCGAGGAAGGGCCTGACCCGTCAAAGCGCCTGCACCGTTTCGCGCGCCAGTTCGGCAAGGCGGTGGGCTGCCTTGTCCAGCTTGTCGCCTGCGCGCAGGATCGCGGCGACGCGAGGCAGGGGCGGCAACCGGTCATGTTCCAGCGTCGCGCCTTCACCCAGGAACAAATGAGTGCGGCAGGTAATGCCCAGGCCCGCGCCAACCGCGGCTTTCAGCGTCGCCAGATTGGGCGTTTCCACCGCGATCCGCCATTGCAGCCCGGCATCCTCCAGTCCGCGAATAGCGGCTTCGCGGAAGCGGCAGGGCTGCTCCAGCACGGCGAGCGGAATGACCTCCCGATCCGCCAGTGCGCTTTCGCCATACCAGCTCATCGGCGCGACCGTGACGGCATGGCCGTCATTGGGAGCGGCGAAGCCCAGCAATATGTCGAGTTCGCGCCGGTCGAGCAGAGTCTGCAATTCAGCGGTGCCGGCCACCCTGGCATAGATTTGCGCATCGGGATGCAGTTCGGCAAAGCGCGACAACAGCCCGCTGAGCAGCGTATCTGCAAAATCCTGCACCATCCCGATCCGGGCTGGCCCGGCGAAGCGCCCGGCGCTGACGGCAGCGACGGCTTCGTCATGCAGCAACAAGACGCGGCGGGCATAGTCAAGCAGCACATCGCCCGCCGACGTCAGATTGAGTCGGCGGCCTTCACGCAGAAACAGCGTTTGCTGTACCAGTTCCTCCAGTCGCTTGATCTGAAGGCTGAGGGCGGATTGGGTTACGAACACCTGTTCCGATGCATTGAGCATCGACCCGGTGTCGACGATCGCAACGAAGCTTCTCAACAAGTTGGTCGGCAAATTGACCGGCACGGGAGACCTCATTTCATAAAGGGAAGGCCGATCCGGGGTCGGGAACGGGTTTCTAACATATCGCCGATACTTATATATCAATCAAAATAGTAGAGATTTGTCAAGGCAAGGAAAAACTTGGCCAGAACGATTGATGCGCCGAAAACCGCCATTTTTGCCGTCAATCCGCCCCGCAACGGCGATGAAATGCGACCTATGATCAATGCTGATAGGTGGCGGTAGAAAAACTTAATTGAATAGGTAGACAATTCATGTTGGGCTTTACGGGACATCACAAAAGGCCCGGATATGGCGGTTGTAACGATCAATGATATTCCCGGCGCGGGGCGGCGACAGGCCGTCGCCCCCGCGCGTCGCTTTTCGATTTCACGCTTTGGCGGGCGCTGGCTTTCGCCAGTCGTGCTGCTGCTCTTGTGGGAAGCGGGCTCGCGCATCGGCCTGATCCCGGAGCGGACGCTGGCGGCGCCCTCGGCCGTGCTGGGGACGCTGATCGAGATGGCTATCTCCGGCGAGCTGCCATCCAACCTGCTGGTATCCTTCGCCCGTGTTGCCGCTGGCCTGTTGATCGGCGTCGGCCTTGGTCTGGCGCTGGGTCTGGTCGCTGGCCTGTCCCGCACCGGCGAACTGGCGGTCGATCCGCTCATGCAGATCAAGCGGACCATTCCGGCGCTGGCGCTGACCCCCCTGTTCATCGTCTGGTTCGGTATCGGCGAAACGCCCAAGGTGGCGTTGATCGCCTTCGGCACAATCTTCCCGGTCTATCTCAACCTCTATAGCGGCATCCGCAGCGTCGACCTGCGCCTGCTCGATGCGGCCAAGAGCTTCGGGTTGAGCCGCTGGGAGCAGATCTGGCATGTCGTCCTGCCCTCGGCCTTGCCTTCGCTGCTGGTTGGCCTGCGCTACGCCCTGTCGGTGTCCATTCTGGTGCTGGTCGTGGCCGAGCAGATCAACGCATCGGCGGGCCTTGGCTATCTCATCAACAACGCCCGCGATTTCATGCGGACCGACATCATCGTCGTCTGCCTCATGGTCTACGCCATTCTCGGCCTTGGCGCCGACTGGCTGGTCCGCACCATCGAAGCCCGCGCCCTTATCTGGCGCCCCAGCATAGTGGAGCAATAAGCATGGACGCTCGCCTCGGCTTTTCAACCATCGACAGCGCCGTACATCAGCCGCATTCCGAACCCGTCGTTCGGTTGCGGGGCTTTACCCGGCGCTTTGGCCCCAACACGATCATCGATGGCCTGGACCTCGACATCGCGCCGGGTGAGTTCATCGCGCTGCTGGGCCGGTCCGGATCGGGCAAGACCACTTTGCTGCGGACATTGGCCGGTCTGGACGAAGTGCGCGGACAGGATGTCGAAGTCCCCGATTCGCGGGCGGTCGTCTTTCAGGATGCGCGCCTGCTGCCCTGGAAGCCGGTCTGGAGGAATGTCTCGCTGGGCCTGAAGGGCGATGGCGGTCGGGATCGGGCCGAGGCTGCACTCAAGGAAGTGGGGCTGGGGCACCGTCTCGACGCCTGGCCGCTGACGCTGTCGGGTGGGGAGGCGCAGCGCGTGGCACTAGCGCGGGCGCTGGTGCGCGAACCCAAGCTGCTGCTGCTTGACGAGCCTTTCGCCGCTCTCGATGCGCTGACCCGATATCGGATGCACGATCTCGTTCTTTCGCTCTGGCGCCGGCACAAGCCCGCCGTGCTGATCGTAACCCACGATGTGGAAGAAGCCATCGCGCTCGCCGATCGCGTGCTGGTGCTGGACAAGGGCCGGATCGTTGCAGAGGAGCGGATCACCGCCCCGCGCGGTGAGCGGGCCAGCTTTGCCGGTCGGCTGCGCGAAAAGCTGCTATCCTATCTGGGCGGCGACGATCATGGCGATGGCGTCCTGCCCTTCCCGGTGGCGGCGGAATGAGCGCGCTCGCCACATTGGAACGCCCGGTCGATGCACCCGTCAATATCGGGCGGCTGCGCGGCTTCATCACCGCCTTTGCCGATCTGCTGGCGGCCACGCGGGACGAACAGGCGATCTTAGAAAGCGGCCGGTCGCTGCTCGCTCGCCTGATCGCCACCGACGACTGGCTGCCGGAGGAATTTACCCGTCCCGATCCCGATCGCTATCAGCAATATCTGCTGCATTGCGACAGTCGGGAGCGGTTCAGTGTCGTCAGCTTCGTCTGGGGGCCGGGGCAGGCGACGCCCATCCATGATCATAGCGTCTGGGGTCTGGTCGGCGTTCTGCGTGGTGTCGAGAAGGTGGAGCGTTTCCGCCGCCTGCCGACCGGCGGACTGATCGCGGAGGGCGAAGACCTGTTGCGCGAGGGGGAGGTGGACGCCGTTTCCCCCCGCGTTGGCGATATCCATCGCGTGACCAACGGTCTGACCGACCGGCCATCCATCAGCATCCATATCTACGGCGCCAATATCGGCGCTGTCGAACGGGCGACCTATGCCAGCGATGGCACGCCCAAGACCTTCATTTCGGGTTACGCCAATGGCGTGATCCCCAATCTCTGGGACAGATCGAAAAAGCCATGAGCACTGATATTCTAGACCGCGTTCAGACCAGCACGCCGCAAGACATTCGCCACGCCCTGCTGGTCGGTAGCGAAATCGCCGTGATCGACGTGCGCGAGGAACATGAGTTTGCGCAGGGCCATCCGCTGTTCGCCGCGCAGATCCCGCTGCGTCGGATCGATGAGGAAGCGCGCTGGCGCATCCCGCGTCTCGATACGCCGATCATCGTCTATGATGATGGCGAAGGTCTGGCCCACAAGGCTGCGGTTCGTCTGGAAGCGCTGGGTTACAGCCATGTCCGTGAGTTGGATGGCGGCCTCGCTGCCTGGCGGGATGCTGGCTATGAACTGTTCGAGGACGTCAACAGCTATAGCAAGGCTTTCGGCGAACTCGTCGAACATCGCCGCCAAACTCCCAGCCTTGCGGCGGAGGAAGTGCAGGCGCTGATCCGCGAAAAGGCCGACATCAAGATTCTCGATGCCCGCCGCTATGACGAATATAATACGATGAGCATCCCGACCGGGACCAGCGTGCCGGGCGCCGAACTGGCGCTGCGTGCCCGCACCATCGCGCCCGATCCCGATACCACGATCATCGTCAATTGCGCCGGTCGCACCCGCTCCATCATCGGCACCCAGTCGCTGGTCAATGCCGGCGTGCCCAACAAGGTGTTTGCGCTGCGCAACGGCACGATCGGCTGGACGCTCGCCGGACAGGAACTGGAGAATGGCCAGACCCGTGTCGCGCCGGAAGTGGATGATCTGGCGGCTATTGAGGCGCGTGATCATGCACGCGACGTCGCCTATCGCGCCGGGGTGAAGCGTATCGGCTGGAACGAACTGGAAACGTTCAAGGCGGACACCGCCCGCACTCTCTATCTCTATGACGTGCGCCAGCCGCGCGACTATGAAAGCGGCCATCTGCCCGGCTTCCGCAATGCGCAGGGCGGGCAGCTGGTGCAGGAAACCGACCATAATGCGCCGGTGCGTGGCGCGCGCATCGTCGTGACCGATACGCTTGGCCCCCGTGCCGACATGACGGCATCCTGGCTGGCGCAGCTTGGCTGGGATGTGTCTGTGCTCGATGTCGACTGGTCGGCCGTGACGCTGGAGAAGGGGCCGGATGGCGCACCGTCGCCGCGCGGGCCGGAGGGACGCTACAAGCGCCCCTATGAAGGCACCGACAACAAGGCCGCTGCGATGCAGGCCTATCTCGACTGGGAATATGGCCTTGTCGCCCAGCTGGAACGCGACGGCACCCACGGCTTCTACGTCATCTAAGTATCAGGAGACAGCATATGAGCGTCAAGTTCATCGGCTATATCGGCTTCAACAATGGTTCGGAAACGCAGGCGGCGGTGCGCAGTCGCGCGCTCGACACCGATTATGTCAACGCGGCGGCCAAGGCGCAGGAAGAGGGGGGCTTCGACCGGGTGCTGATCCCGTTCGGATCGAACAGCCCGGAAAGCCAGATCGTGGCGGCTCATGCGGCCGCGATCACGACAAAGCTCGGCTTTCTGGTCGCCCATCGGCCTGGATTTACCCAGCCGACGGTGGCCGCGCGGCAACTGGCGACGCTCGACCAGCTTTCGGGCGGGCGGGTCGCGGTGCATATCATCACCGGTGGCGCCGATGAGGAAATGGCGCGCGACGGCGACACACAGACGGTGAAGGCGCAGCGCTATGCTCGCACCGATGAATATCTGACCATCCTGCGGCAGGAATGGACGGAGGCCAAGCCTTTCGACCATCAGGGGAAATTCTACGACATTCGTCAGGCGTTCAGCGCGATCAAGCCCGACAATCTGCCGGTCTTCTTCGGCGGATCGTCGGACGAAGCGATCGATGTCGCGGGTCGCCACGCCGATGTCTATGCGCTGTGGGGCGAGACACTCGAAGCGGTGCAGGACACGGTGCGGGCCGTGCGCAAGTCTGCGAGCCGCTATGGCCGCAACCCCGGCTTCTCGCTGTCGCTGCGCCCGGTGATTGCGGATACGGAAGAAGCCGCGTGGAAGCGCGCGGCGGAGATCGAGGAGCAAGTGCGTGAAAATCGCATTGCCGCAGGCCTGCCTCTCACCGGCCATCGCCCGCCCAATGCAGGCTCCCTGCGCCTGCTCGACACCGCCAGCACCAATCGACAGGACAAGCGCCTTTGGACCGGGGTGGCCGCACTGACCGGTGCTGCTGGCAACAGCACCGGTCTGGTCGGTACGCCCGAACAGGTGGCCGACGCGATGCTTGATTATTATGACATCGGCATCGACCATTTCCTGATCCGTGGGTTCGATCCGCTGGGCGATTCCATCCTGTACGGCCGCGAACTGCTGCCCATCGTCCGCCGCAAGGTGGCAGAGCGTGAGGCATCCAGCCTCGCACTGGCAGGCTGATCCATGTCGAAGAAGAAAGTCGCCATCCTGTCGGCGGCGCTCGTCGCGGTGGCGGGCCTCGGCCTGGCCGCCGCGACCTTTAAGCGGAGTGACGACAATGTCCTGCGCGTCGCCAATCAGAAGGGGCAGGTGAGGGCGATGATGCTCGCCTCGGGTGCTCTGGAAGGCGCGCCCTACACGGTCGAATGGTCGGAATTTCCGGCAGCGCAACCGCTGCTGGAAGCGGTGGGCGGCGGTGCGGCGGACCTTGGCCTTGCGGCTGATGCCCCGTTCATCTTTGCCTATCAGAGCGGCAGCCCGGTCAAGGCTATCGCTGTGCAGGCGCCGGTCAATCAGGCGCCCGAAGCGCTGGCCGTGCTGGTCAAGAATGCGTCACCGATCAAGTCCGCGCAGGATCTGGTCGGCAAGTCCATCGCCACCACGCGCGGTTCGATCGGCCATCACCTGCTGCTTCAGGCACTGGAGCGGGCGAATATCCCGGCCGACAAGGTGCGCGTCACCTTCCTGACGCCAGGCGATGCCAAGGCGGCGTTCGACAGCGGCTCGATCGATGCCTGGGCGATATGGACGCCCTATACCAATGTCGCGATCAAGGAAGGCGCGCGCGCCGTGATCGACGCCAAGGATTATGGCCTGCCGCTCTATATCGACATCGCCCACGCGGATTCGATTGCGCCCAAGCACGCCCTCCTGGCGGACTTCCTGCAACGCGAGGCGAAGGCGGTAGCCTGGGCGCGGGCGCATCCCGACCAGTTTGCGCAGGTGCTGGCGAAAGAGACCGGCCTGCCGCTCGACATTGCCCGTGCCAGTTTCGACCGTAACAATCGCGTGTCCCAGCCGATCGATGCCAAGATCGTGGCGCATGAGCAGGAGATTACGGCGCGCTTTAGCAAGGCCGGCCTGCTCAGCGGTGAGCGCGATGTTGCGCAGGCCTTTGATACCAGCTTTGGGAAATAGCGGCCAATCTGTCATGAAAATGACGCGATGACCGGCATTCCTGTCCAATAAGACTTTTCACGTCGCATTTTACCGACTAGAGGCCGCCCATCCCCGGGGGGCCGCTGATACGCGGCTGAGAGCTGGCCAGACAGGCCACGACCCGTTGAACCTGATCCGGCTGATACCGGCGTAGGGAGGGTTGGTGGCCTGTCTGCTGTCCCTCCATGTGGAGTGGACGTGTGACGATGAAGATAGCTCTTGTTTCTGTTGGTCGGGCCGCGCTGATGGCGCCGCTGTTGTTGATGGCGCCAGTCGCGATGGCCGCCGATGGCGACGATAGCGATCGCGCGACGATCCAGGTCACTGGCCATCCCGATCCCGAAGGCCTGCTGCCCGATCAGACCGCGCCCAAGGCGGTGAGCGCCATCTCCATCGACTTCATCATCAAGCAGGCACCGACGCTGAACGCGTTCCAGCTAGTCAACCTGCTGCCGGGCGCCAATGTATCCAGCAGCGATCCCTATGGCCTGTCCGCAACATCCAGCCTGACGATGCGCGGACTGGGGCAGGACCAGATCGGGGTGCTGCTGGAGGGCGCGCCGCAAAATGACATCGGCTATTATTATGCCTATCCCTCGCAATTTGCGGATGCGGAAAATGTCCGCCAGATCGCGCTGGCGCAGGGTAGCGCCGATATCGACGCGCCGGTGGTGGCTGCGGCGGGTGGCCTGCTGTCCCTGACGCTGGACGATCCCAAGGCAGAATTTGGCGGACTGGTGAACCTGTCGGTCGGTTCCTATAACGAACGGCGCGCCTTCGTGCGGCTGGACACGGGCAAAATCGGCAATAGCGGCCTCAAGGCGTTCCTCTCCTACTCGAAAAACCGGGCGGATAACTGGCGCGGGGCGGGTTATGACAAGCGCCAGCATATCGACGCGAAGATCCTGCGCGAATGGGGCGATGGCAATCGGGCCAGCCTGGCCGTTTCCTATAATGACGCCATCACATCGACCTATCCCAGCCCCAGCAAGGCCGACTGGCAGACCTATGGTCGCGACTATAATTTTTCGGAACGCTATAATGGCGGCGATACCAGCTATTGGAAGCTCTATCGCGGGCCGTTCCGCAACCTCTATTTCGCGGCGCCCATCCATCTGAAACTGAGCGACAGCCTCAGCTTCGACAGCAGCGCCTATGCCCAGTTCGGCCATGGCAATTCGCCCTATGGCACGCAGCTCAGCACGACCGGCAATTATCTGGGCACCGAAGAGCTGACCCAGCCGATCGTGCTGCCTGGCGCCGTGGATGGCGTCGCGACCGTGCTGGGCAACTGGACGGGCAAACAGCGTCGCTTTGGTGATGTGAGCAAATTCACCCTTCAGGCTGGCGCACACAAGATCGTAGCAGGCCTGTGGTTCGATTATGGCACCGACCGGGTGACCCAGTCCTACACTTCCGTCAATGCGGACGGGCAGCCGGTCGATGCCTGGGGCTATCAGGACAAGGCGATCCGCACCCCCGACGGGCGCCTGCTGGCCTATGAGAACCAGCGCACCGTCACCGTGACCAAGGGCTTTTTCCTGGCGGACAGTATCGCGGTTACGCCGAAACTGGGCATCGATATCGGTTTCAAGGGCGTCAGCCTGCTGCGCAACGGCCGTAATTATCTGCCCGGTCCGCAGTCGAAGGTGCATGTCGACAGCTTCGCCGCGCTGCCCCGCGCCGCGATCCATTATCAGCTGGACGATCGGCAGCAATTGTTCGCCAATGTGACGACCAATTTCCGCACGCCCAATGAATTCGCGCTCTATAACAGCTATTATGGCGGCGAACTGGTCAGCCAGGGGACGAGCGCGCTCAAGAATGAATATTCGGTCTCGCAGGAAGTAGGCTATCGCTATATCGGTCCCAGCCTGTCCTTCTCGTTGACCGGCTTCCACTATCATTTCCGCAATCGTCAGGTGGCGACGGTGGTCAATAGCGGCGGCGCGCTGGTCAATTCCACGATCAATGGCGGCAGCCAGACATCCTATGGGCTGGACGGCGAAATCGACTATCGTCCGGCCAAGGGCATGAGCATCTATATCTCCGGCGAATATCTGCATACCCGGCAGGATGACGACCTGTCCGTCAATGGCGATTATCTGCCGACCAAAGGCAAGCGCACCGTTTCCAGCCCGCAATTCCAGTTCGGCGTCGGCACCACCTATGATGACGGCCGGCTGTTCGGCAGCAGCGCGCTCAAATATGTCGGCCGCCAATATGCGACCTTCATGAATGATGAGAGCATCAAGGGCTATGCCACGCTGGACCTGTCGATCGGCGTGCATCTGGCCGGGCTGATCGACAAGCAGCGCACCGATTTGCGCCTGAACGCGATCAATATCACCAATCCGCATGTGTTGTCGGGCGTTCAGGCGATCAGCAGCAATGCACAGGACGTGACCGGTCGCAACGGCACTTTGATTTCCGGTTCGGCGCCGACCTATTATATCGGCAGCGGCCGGGCGTTCGTGGCGACGCTGTCCCGGACCTTCTGACCATGAGCGGCGCGGTGTCTCACCTCGTCCATGGCATGGGGATGGCGATGGAGGCCCCGACATGGCCCGCCATCACCATGGCCGAGGCGGAGGCGGCGCTCGCCCATTTTCCGGCTGCGGGTCGGTTGATCGGATTGGACTGGCATTCGCCGCGCCCTTTTTCAGCCGCGACGCTGGCACGGACCGGCGGGGGCGAATTCTTCCTGAAGCGCCACCATCAGTCACTCCGCACACCGGCCGCACTTGCGGAAGAACATGGCTTCATGGCGCATCTGCGCGCTGGCGGCGTGGCCGTTCCGCAGGTGCTGGAGGTGGCCAACGGCGCCAGTGCGATCGCGCTGGGCGACTGGAGCTATGAACTGCACCGCAAGGCGCCGGGCGCCGACCTCTATCGCGATCGCCAGTCATGGACACCCTTCCTGACGCATGATCATGGCTATGCGGCGGGCGCAGCCTTGGCGCGGTTGCATGTGGCCGCGCGCGATTTCAGCGCACTGCCGCGCGGACCGCATCCGCTTGTAAGCAGCTTCGCCATCCTGCCGGCGCGTGATCCCCTGGCGGCGACGCAGGCCTATATGGCGGAGCGTCCGGCGGTGGCCGATTTTCTGGCCGATCAGCCATGGCGGCAGGAACTGGCGGACCTGTTCGGAGCACTGGGGGAGGGGCTGGCCGAACGGTTGGAAGGACAGCCGGCGCTCTGGACCCATAATGACTGGCATCCGACCAATCTTCTCTGGTCGGTGGACGGCACGGTCAGCAGCATCTTCGATTTCGGGCTGGCGACGCAGACCTGTGCGCTTCACGATATCGCGACCGCTATCGAGCGCTGCGCCATTCCTTGGCTGGAACTGAAAGGCGGGATATGGCGCGGTATCGCCGATGCCGACGCGGCACTTTCGATCCTTGCGGGCTATCGATCGATCTTGCCGCTAGGTCGGGACGATCTGGCGACGATCATCCGCCTGCTGCCACTTGTCCATATCGAGTTCGCCCTGTCGGAAGTCGACTATTTCGCCGGCATATTGGCCGATCGCGATGCGGCCATGATCGCGTGGAAGGATTATCTGATCGACCATGCCCGCTGGTTCCTGTCCTCGCCCGGACAGGCCTTTCTGGCAGAATTGCGCCGGGGAGCATTGGCCTGATGTCGTTTCTGGAAATCGCCGGCGTTGCCATCAGCTTTCTGGGCATCTGGCTGACCGCCAAACGCCGGATGCTGTGCTGGCCGGTCAATTTTCTGGCCTGCGCGCTGTATTTCAAGCTGTTCCTTGATGTGCGCCTCTATGCCGACATGGTGCTTCAGGCTTTGTTCGGTGCTGCCATCCTCTATGGCTGGTTCCAATGGGCGCGGGGCAGGAGTGATACGGGCGAGATTGCCGTGGAGCCGTTGCGGCCTGCGCGGGCATGGGCGGGACTGGCGATCGGCGCGATCGGTGCAGCAGTGATAGGCTGGGGCACGAGTCGCTATACCGACGCCGCCTTACCCTGGATGGACTCCGGGCTCAGCAGCTTCAGTCTGGTCGCGCAATATTGGACGGCGCGGCGCCATGCGGCCAGTTGGCTGCTGTGGATCGCGGTCGATACGCTCTATGTCGGCATGTTCCTCTTCAAGGAGTTGTGGCTGACGGCTGGCCTTTATGCGGCGATGATCGCGCTCGCGATATTGGGCTACCGGCGGTGGCGACAGGCGCAGGCCAATCTACCCACTGGGACTTAGGCAATCGCATCCCGGCATTAGCAGCGCTTGCCGACACTTCAGACATTCTCATTGGGCGGCGGCCTGTTGCCTCTCTAGACATGCTCGCAAAGGAGCATATCCATGGCCACAGTTTTGAAAGACGATCGGTTTCGTCAGTCCGGCATCAGCGAAGCGGAATGGAAGGTTCGCGTCGACCTCGCCGCTTTCTATCGCCTGTCCGCCCTCTATGGCTGGGATGATTTCATCTACACCCATATCTCTGCGCGGGTGCCGGGGCCGGATCATCATTTCCTGATCAATCCCTTTGGCCTGATGTTCGATGAAATCACCGCGTCCAGCCTGGTCAAGGTCGATCTGGACGGCAATGTGATCGGCGAGAGCGACTATGGCATCAACTATGCCGGCTATGTGATCCATTCCGCGATCCATGGCGCGCGCGACGATGCCCATTATATCGCCCATTTCCACAGCGCTGACGGCATGGCCGTGTCGGCCCATGCCGAAGGACTGCTGCCGCTCAACCAGCGCGCCTTGTCGCTGATCCCGCGCCTGTCCTATCATGATTATGAAGGGGTCGCGCTCAATCTCGATGAGCGGGAACGCATCGTCGCGGACCTTGGCGACACGAAGATCATGCTGTTGCGCAACCATGGCACGCTGGCGATCGGATCGACGCCGGGTGAGGCGTTCAGCGGCATCTATCATCTGGAGGAAGCCTGCAAGACGCAGGTGCGCAGCCTCAGCATCGGCCGCGACAAGGTGCTGATCGCGCCCGAGGAAGCACAGGAGGAAGTGCGCCGCCAGATGAGCCGGGAGCGCAAGCCGGTGGAAGGCGCCAAATCCCATTACGACCTCGTCTGGGAAGCCGCCCTGCGCAAGGCGCAGCGTCAGGCGCCCGGTTACGACATCTGATTTCCAAGGATATTTTGCATGACGCAGCGTCAGCTCAAACTCGGCCTCGTTCCCACGGGTGTCGGTGGCCCCGGCGACAGCAATCGCTGGCTGGACACCGACATTCCGGTCGACGCCAGCGTCAGTATCGACTGGTATATCGATGTGGTGCGTCAGGCGGAGGCGGCCAAGTTCGACCTCGTCTTCATCGTCGACAGCCAGTTCATCACGGCCCATTCGCCGCCGCACTATCTCAACCGGCTGGAACCGCTGACCTTGCTGTCCGCGCTGGCCGTGGCCACCAGCCGGATCGGTCTGGTCGGCACGCTGACGACATCCTATAATGATCCCTTCAATCTGGCCCGCCGTTTCGCCTCGCTCGACCTGATCAGCAAGGGGCGTGCGGGATGGAATGTCGTGACCAGTGGGGACGCAGGGACCGCGGGCAATTTCAGCCTGCCCGAACATTTTGACTATGACACTCGTTATCGCCGCGCGGTCGAGTTCCTCGACGTCGCCCGGGGCCTTTGGTCGAGCTGGGAAGAGGGCGCGCTGGTCCGCGACCGCGCGACCGGCCAGTTCCTTGACGCCGACAAGCTGCACCGGCTGGATCATGATGGCGAATTTTTTCAGGTGGTCGGGCCGCTTAACCTCCAGCGGTCGCCGCAGGGGGAGCCGGTCATCTTCCAGGCGGGCGACAGCGATCAGGGGCGTGATCTGGGCGCGACCATCGCTGACGCTATCTTCACCCATGCCGCCACGATCGAACAGGGGCAGGCCTTCTATGCCGACCTGAAGGGGCGCGCCGTGCGTCAAGGCCGCGATCCCGATCAGATCGTCATCCTGCCCGGCTTCTCCGTCTATGTGGGCGATACCGATGCGGACGCACAGGCAATCCAGCAGCATTATCGCAGTGTAGACCAAAGCTTCGATCAGGCCCTCGCCGAATTCGGCCGCCCCTTTGGCTGGCATGATTTCCGCCAATATGATCCCGATGCGCCTTTCCCGATCGAGGCGCTGGAGCATGCCAAGAGCAGCTTCTACACGCAGGCGAAGAAGGTCACTGATCTTGCCGTCGAGCAGGGGCTGACCCTGCGGCAGGCGGTGGAACGGGTTCGCGCCGGTCGTGGCAGCCCCTTTGTCGGATCGGCGGAGACAGTTGCCAATGAAATCCAGCGCTGGTTCGAAGGGCGTGCATTGGATGGCCTCAACGTCCATCTGGGCCATCCGGCGCAGTTCAGGCGCTTCGTGCAGGAAGTGATACCCATCCTTCAGGATCGGGGCCTGTTCCGTACAGAATATGAGGCGGATACGCTGCGCGGCAATCTGGGCCTCACCATTCCGGCGAGCCGCCACCACGCCCCTTCGGCCCGTCGTGACGCGGCATGAAACTATAAAGATTCATCGACATAGGCCGGGCAACACTCATTGGCGCGGGGCGGTGGGGCGCTTCACTATGATCCGGACCGTAAGGAGATCATGATGGCGACACTTCTCACCGCAACGCTCAAGGACCGTTTTGCCGCGCTGCAGGCGGAACGGGTACGGAGCTGGCCCGCCGCGCAACTGGCCGCCAACGCCCGCCAGCGCCAGATACTGGTCGATCGGTTCGATCCGGCGGCAGTGGCGCAGGCGGGGTCTATCCTGCCACCCACGGATTTCGACGATGTCGACGGGGGCAGCCTGTCGCTGGACACGCTGACGGCAGATGGCCCGGCGGTACTGATCTATTTCCGCTTCGCCAATTGCCCGGCCTGTAACCTTGCCTTGCCCTATTATGCCGAACAGCTCTTCCCTGCGCTCGCAGCCAAGGGCGTTCGGCTGGTCGCGCTCAGCCCGCAGAAAGCGGATGCGCTGCGCGAGATCAGGACGCGCCATGCCTTGCCCTTCAGGGTGGCGACGGATCGGGACAATGGGCTTGCCCATCATCTGGGCATCACCTTCGAACCCGATGATCAGCCATCGCCACCGCCATCCGGCTGGATCGGCGACGTGACGGGAACGGGAAGCTGGGCATTGCCGCAACCGGCGGTCGCCATTGTCGGGCCGGGGCGGGAGTTGCTATGGCTGCAAGTCAGCCCCGACTGGCTCGACCGGCCGGAGGCAGACGATATTCTTCAGGCCGTCAAAGCAGCGTTATCCTAGCTTTGGCCGCCTATCTTCGTGCGCATGGAATTGCGAATATGTCGCATTAGCTGTACAGCGGTATCGAATCGGCCGGGTGGCGGCGATTTGCGCCGAAGATAGGAAGGATAAGAGGGATGCTGAAACAGTCGGTGCTGCTGGCCGTGCTGCTGGGCCTGGGTTCGGTCGCGCAGGCGCATGAAATCTGGGTGGAGCGCGATGGCGCTGGCCCTGCGCGCATCTATCTGGGCGAACCGGGCGACGTACAGCCGGAGGGCGGCGATCCTGAGTTCGAGAAGCTGAAAGCGCCGCGTCTGGTGCCCGCATCGCACGCGGCACAGACCCGCAAGGTGGGCTATATCGAAGTGGCCGTGCCTGCCGGGGACGTCCGCGTCATTGATGACAGCGTGTTCGTGCCTTGGGGCGAAGAGGGCAAGAAGGAGGGCGTGATCTATTACGCCCGTGCCGGTCGCGCGGAAGCCAAGGCAGGCCTGCCGCTGGAAATCGTTCCGACCGCCGCTCATGCCGACAGCTTCACCCTGCTGCGCGACGGCAAGCCGCTGGCCGCGACCAAGGTGACGGTAATTTCGCCCGACAAATGGTCGAAGAGCTTCACCACCGACGCGCAGGGCCGCGTCACCTTGCCGCTGAAAGACAAGGGTCGGTTCATCCTGTCGGCAACCCATGAGGAAAAGGGCGACCTGACTCTCGCGGGGCAGAAAGTATCCACTCTCTACCACATGGCATCGCTGACCTTCGTCAACGATTGAAGAATGATGCGGGGAGCCTGAATGCATCAGGCTCCCCGCAACTTGATCAGGCCGCGTCGACCAGAACGATCTCGCTATCTTCGATCGCGGTGACGCGGATCACGTCGATGTCGCTGATCGCGGCGCCATCGCGGGCGTTGACGCGGACATCGTCGATCTGGATCGCGCCGGTGGCGGGCACCAGATAGGCCTTGCGATCGCGCCCGATGGGATATTCGGCGCTTTCGCCTGCCTTGAGCGATGCAGCGACGATCCGCGCATCGGTGCGGATGGCCAGCGCGTCATTGTCATTGTCATATCCCGACGCCAGCGTCACGAAATGGCCGGCGCGATCGCCCTTGGGAAAGGGGCGGGCACCCCAACTGGGCGCTTCGCCCTGCCGGGTGGGGATGATCCAGATCTGGAAGATCTTCGTCGTCACATCTTCGCGATTATATTCCGAATGGCGAACGCCGGTGCCCGCGCTCATCACCTGAACGTCGCCCGCTTCGGTACGGCCTTTGTTGCCCAGGCTGTCCTCATGCGTGATCGCGCCTTCGCGCACATAGGTGATGATTTCCATGTCGCGGTGCGGATGCGGCGGGAAGCCCGTGTTCGGCGCAATCGTGTCGTCATTCCAGACGCGCAGATTGCCCCAATGGGTGCGCTTGGGATCATGATAGCCGGCGAAGGAAAAATGATGCTTGGCGTCGAGCCAGCCATGGTTGGCGCCGCCGAGGCTGTCGAAAGGACGAAGTTCGATCATGGTCGTGTCTCCATGCGGGGGCGGAATGCCGCCTCGCGTTGGAACCGTCTTTAGACCTTGCACACTTTCCCGATCAGAGAGATAAAATAGGGCGTTATGTTCGAGGAAATCGAAAAGTGAATAATCCCGGTACGCCGACTTTCGACCAGTTGCGCATATTCCTGACGATCGTCGACACGGGCAGTTTTGCCGCCGCTGGGCGCACGCTCAACCGGGCGGTGTCGGTGATCAGCTATGGCATCGCCAATCTGGAGGCGCAACTGGGCCTGCTGCTGTTCGAGCGGGAAGGGACGCGCAAGCCGCAACTTACCGTCGCCGGTCGCGCGTTGTTGGCGGAAGTGCGTAGCATATCGCATGGCATGGATGGGCTGCGAGCCAAGGTGAAGGGGTTGCTCGACGGGCTGGAGGCGGAGGTCAATATCGCCATCGACGTGATGCTGCCCGCCGACCGGCTGGGCAGGGTGCTGCGCGCCTTTGCACGGGAATTCCCCACGGTGCAATTGCGCCTCCATGCCGAAGCGCTGGGCGCGATCACTGCCATGGTGCTGGACCGGGGCGCGGTGATCGGCATTTCAGGGCCGCTGTCCGCCGGTGTCGAAGGGATTGAAAGCATGGCGGCGGGGCTGGTGCCGATGGTGCCCGTGGCCGCGCCGGACCATCCGCTGGGCCGGATGGACGCGATCGTGCCGGGGGCAGGGCGGGATTATACCCAGTTGGTGCTGACCGACCGGTCGCGCTTCACCGAGGGACGCGACTTTTCCGTCAGCAGCCCCAAGACATGGCGTCTCGCCGATTTGGGCGCGAAGCATGCGCTGCTGCGCGAGGGAATTGGCTGGGGCAACATGCCGCTGCCGATGATCGAGGCCGATCTGGTGGCGGGGACGCTGGTGCAGCTCGTCATGCCCGATCATCCCGGCGGCACCTATCGATTTTCCGGCATATGGCGGCGCGATACACCACCGGGGCCGGCCGCATCGTGGCTGCTCGACCAGTTTGTCGCGCTGGGCCAGGATGATCGCGAAGCAGATGGTATGAGCGACGTCTGATCCGGCTGGCTCGCAACTGCAAGCCAGCCGGTGACGTTTCAGACAAGGTCGAACCGGTCTGCGTTCATGACCTTTACCCAGGCGGCCACGAAGTCACGGACGAACTTTTCACCCGCATCGGACGCGGCATAGACTTCCGACAAGGCGCGCAACTGCGAGTTGGAGCCGAACGCCAGATCGGTGCGGGTCGCGGTCCACTTCTGTTCGCCGCTGGCCCGGTCGGAGCCGACAAACGTCTCGTCCGCTGCATCGTCCACCTGCTTCCAGGCGGTGTTCATGTCGAGCAGATTGACGAAGAAGTCGTTGGTCAATTGCCCGACACGGGTCGTGAAGACGCCGTCCAGAGATCCGCCATGATTGGCCCCCAGCACCCGCAGGCCGCCGACCAGCACTGTCATTTCCGGCGCGGAAAGGCCCAGCAACTGCGCCCGGTCCACCAGCAATTCCTCGGTCGGCACGTTGAAGCGCACCTGGAGATAGTTGCGGAAACCGTCCGCCTTCGGCTCCAGCACTGCGAAGCCATCGACATCGGTCTGGTCTTGCGAGGCATCGGTCCGTCCCGGCGTGAAGGGCACGCTGATAGCATGACCCGCGGCCTTTGCCGCCTGTTCGATGCCGACGCTGCCACCTAGCACGATCAGATCGGCGACCGAGACGCCGGCCTCCGCCGCAATGCCTTCATAGACCGCCAGCACCCGGCCCAGTTCCGCCGGTTCATTGACGTCCCAGTCCTTTTGCGGTGCAAGGCGCAAACGCCCGCCATTGGCGCCGCCGCGATGGTCGGACCCGCGATAGGTCACGGCCGAAGCCCAAGCGGTCTTGACCAGATCGGCCACCGACAGGCCCGACGACGCGATCTTGTCCTTGAGCGCCGCGATATCAGCGGTCACGGCGCCAGTATGCGCCGGGATCGGGTCCTGCCAGATCAGATCTTCCGCCGGCACTTCCGGCCCCAGATAGCGCGCCTTTGGCCCCATGTCGCGATGGCACAGCTTGAACCAGGCGCGGGCGAAGGCGTCGGCGAAATAGGCCGGGTCGGCCCGGAACCGGTCCATGACCTTGCGATAGTCGGGATCGACCTTCATCGCCATGTCGGCCGTGGTCATCATCGTCGGCACCTTAACGCCGGGGGTATGCGCCTTGGGCGCCAGCGTCTCTTCGGGATTGCCGACCGGCTGCCATTGCTTGGCGCCGGCCGGGCTGCGGACCAGTTCATACTCATGGTCGAGCAGCATGTCGAAATAGGTCATGTCCCAGCTAATCGGCGTCGGCGTCCAGGCGCCTTCGATGCCGCTGGTGATCGTATGATCGCCCATGCCGCTTTCATGCCCGCTCTGCCAACCAAGCCCCTGCTGCGCGATGTCCGCGCCCTCAGGCTCTGCGCCGACCAGCGAGGCGTCGCCTGCGCCATGCGCCTTGCCGAAGGTATGGCCACCCGCCGTCAGCGCCGCTGTCTCCTCGTCATTCATGCCCATGCGGGCGAATGTCTCGCGAATGTCGCGGGCCGACTGGAGCGCATCGGGATTGCCACCCGGTCCTTCGGGATTGACGTAGATCAGGCCCATCTGGATCGCGGCCAGCGGGCTTTCCAGCGCCATGTCCTTTTCGGGCTGGATGCGGGTTTCATTGGCTTCGTCGCCAACCCAATTTTCTTCCGTGCCCCAGTAAATGTCCTTTTCCGGCTCGAACACATCAGCGCGGCCACCGCCGAAGCCGAAGACTGGCCCGCCCATGGATTCGATCGCGACATTGCCGGCCAGGATCATCAGGTCCGCCCAGCTCAGCTTCTGGCCATATTTCTGCTTGATCGGCCACAGCAGCCGACGTGCCTTGTCCAGATTGCCATTATCCGGCCAGCTGTTGAGCGGCGCGAAACGCTGCGAGCCGGAGGATGCGCCGCCGCGACCATCACCGGTACGATAGGTACCGGCGCTATGCCAGGCCATGCGGATGAAGAAGGGGCCATAATGGCCATAATCCGCCGGCCACCAGGGCTGGCTGTCCGTCATCAGCGCGGTCAGATCCGCCTTCAGCGCGTCATAGTCGATCGTCTGGAATGCGGCGCGATAGTCGAAATCGGCATCCATCGGATTGCCCGACAGGCCGTTCTGCTGAAGAATGTCGAGCGACAGCTGATTGGGCCACCAGTCACGGTTGGTGCGACCCAGCAGGGTCCGGCGTGCCGCCTTATCCTTCATTGGACAGCCCTGTGCTTCTGTTGTCTTCGCATCCATAGTCGTCACTCCTTGTCTTTCCCTGCATGTCCTTCTAGGCGGCGGCCGGGCGCAAGCCAAACCGGGAATATCGCTCTGTCTGATCGATAGATTGGTGCGACAGGGACCACCCCGATGGAGCCGCGCAGGATGCGCTATTCTCCATTCTGCTCAATCAGGAAGGGGCAAAGACGTTGCCCCGCCCGTATCCGTCCGCGCGGGCGCGGCATTGATCGCTGCAAGCGGACTTTTGATAGCTCGCCAGCGACGCCCTGCCTGTAGACCTCTGGTTCGATAAGTATAGAACGGAGCGGGTAGAGCCGGTGCAGGCGGTGGTTTTCTTATGAGCGTCGACAGCCTGACCGGGGCCGAGGCCGCCGTTCGCACGCTTCAGGCGCATGGCGTGCGCCATATCTTTGGTCTGTGCGGCGACACCAGCCTGCCTTTCTACGATGCCCTGTGCCGGCTGGACCATGGCATGGAGCATGTGCTGACCCGCGACGAGCGAAGCGCGGCCTATATGGCGGATGCCTATGCGCGGGTGACGGGCCGCGTGGGCGTGTGCGAGGGGCCGAGCGGGGGCGGGGCGACCTATATCCTGCCCGGCGTGATCGAGGCGAACGAAAGTTCGGTCGCGCTGCTCTCCATCACCTCCGACGTGCCGGTGACGGCGCGTGGCCGCTATCCGCTGACCGAACTGGACCAGCGCGCTTTGTTTGCGCCGCTGACCAAATGGAATGCCGTGGTCGATCATGTCAGCCAGATTCCGCATATCTTCCGCACCGCCTTTCGCGCGACGACGACGGGGCGGCCGGGGGCGGCGCATATCGGCCTGCCCTATGACCTGCAAAAGCAGATGGTCGACGCGGCGGATGTCTGGGCCGATCCACGCCATGGCTGTTTCCCCGCCTATCGCACCGGCCCGGACCCGGACCTGATCGCAGCGGCGGCTGATGTGATGCTGGCCGCCGGGCGCCCTGCCTTCATCTGCGGCGGCGGGGTCATCCTGTCGGGTGCGTGCGATGTGCTGAGAGAACTGGCCGAGATACTCGATGCGCCCGTCGCCTCCACCGTCAGCGGCCATGGCGTGATTGCCGACGATCATCCGCTGGCCGTGGGCGTGGTCGGCGCCAATGGCGGCACGGACGAAACGCGCGCGGCCATATCAGACGCTGACACCGTGATCTTCGTCGGATGCCGGGCGGGGTCGACCACTACGGAACATGGCACGGTGCCGTCGCGCGGTATGCCGATCGTCCATATCGACATCGATCCTATGGTCGTTTCGGGCAATTACCGGGTCGAGGCGGGGATTGTCGGGGATGCGCTGCTCTGCCTGTCGGCGCTGAAGATCGAGATCGAACGGCGGCTGGCCGTCGCGCGGCTGCATAGCGGCGCGGCGGAACGGCTGGCCGGCCTGAAGGCAGCCAAGCGGGCCAGGTTCGACCGGTTGGCCGCATCGACCGACACGCCGATCCGGCCCGAGCGGGTGCTCGCCGCCTTGCAGGCGGCCTTGCCCGCCGATGCGATCATCGTGGCTGATCCGGGCACGCCCTGTCCCTATTTCTCCGGCCATTATCAGTTCAATTCCACCGGCGGCCGCTTCATCACCAACCGGGCGCATGGCGCGCTCGGCTTCTCGCTCCCGGCCTCGATCGGGGCGCAGATCGGGGCGCCGGACCGCAAGGTCGTGGCGGTGATGGGCGATGGCAGTTTCGGCTTTGCCGTGGGTGAAATGGAAACGATGGTGCGCAAGGGGCTGCCGATCACCATGATCGTCTTTTCCAACGCCTCTTTCGGCTGGATCAAGGCGAGCCAGAAGGATGGCTATGGCGAACGCTATTTTTCGGTCGATTTCACGCGCACGGATCATGCCCGGATTGCGGAGGCCTATGGCGTGAAGGCCTGGACGGTGCGCGATCCGGCCGAACTGGACGGGGTCGTGCGGCAGGCCATGGCCCATTACGGACCCACGCTGATCGACGTGATCGCACAGCCGCTGGAGCAGTCGGCCGTGCCGGTCAGCAAATGGATGGGATGAGGAGGGAGGTCGCCGACAGATGCGATCCGGTTCTATGATGGACTTTATTGGAGCAGGAATGATGAATCGCAGATATTTTATGGGACTGTCGCTGGGCGCACTGGCGGCCGGGGCGGCGCGGGCGGTCGACGTGCCGCTGGGCCGCAAGGGGGTGATGCTGATGAACCGCATCGCGCCGTCCCTTTCGCAACTGATGATCGCCAATCTGGACGGCAGCAACGAACGCAAGCTGCTGGTCGATACGGGCTATGAATATAATGGATCGCTCTCGCCCGACGGACAGTGGCTGTTGTTCACGTCGGAACGGCGTGGTGACGGGCAATCGGATATTTTCCGCGCTCGGCCTGATGGCACCGGCATCGCTCCGGTCGTCACCACCGACAGCATGGATGACGCAGCAGTCCTTTCACCCGACGGGCGCACGCTGGCCTTCGTGTCGACCCGGGACGGCTATCGCGCCAATATCTGGTTGCAGGACCTGTTCACCGGCCGCGTCAGGCAGTTGACCGGCATCGGCGAAGTGCGGGGCACGAAGGATATGCCCGACTGCTATTTCCGCCCGCAATGGTCGCCGGACGGCAAGTGGATCGCCTTTTCCAGCGATCGCAACACGACATGGACCGGCCATGACGGGGGCAGGGGCTGGGAGCATACCCAGGAACTGAGCATCTATGTCATCAAGCCCGATGGCACCGGATTCCGCAAGGTCGCGTCCAAGCCCGGCTATTGCCTCGGTTCGCCCAAATGGTCGCCGGACGGCAAGCGCATCGTCTTTTACGAAATGACGGTCGAGGCGACATGGGGCGCACGCCGGCCCAATTATGTGGGGAAAGCCTATTCGCAGATCGTGTCGGTCGATGTCGCGACCGGCGAGCGGACGGAGCATACGAGCGGCACCGACCTCAAGCTCCAGCCGCAATTTCTGAGCAATAGCGAGATCGGCTATCTGGTGAAATATGGCCCCAATGAAGGGCTGGCCTATACGTCCGATCGCCCCGCAGTGAAACAGACCTTCATCCGTGCGCCGAGTTGGACCCCGGACGGCAAGTCGGTGATCTATGAGAAGGTCGCGTTCAAGCCGGTGCGGCCGCTGTACAAGCCCTTGTTCAGCTGGGACAAGGATTATGACTATCAGCATGTCGATGTCTTCCCGCTGCTGTCGCGGGACGGCTGGATCGTCTTCACCGAAAAGCAGCTGGGCAACAGTTCGGTCTGGGTGATGCGGCCCGATGGGTCGGAGAAGCGCAAGGTCTTCGAATCCAGTGGCAATGGCCTGGACGAAAAGAAGGTGCAGATGGGCCTTGCCGGCGCCTTCCAGCCCTGCTGGTCTCCGGACGGCCAGTGGATCGCCTTTGGCCTGGGCTATTGGTTCGCCGAGCGCGACAAGATGACCGCCGCGCTGTGGCGCGTCCGTCGCGACGGCAGCGGCGCGGAGCAACTGACCGACGGCACGACCCATTCCGGTTTCCCCAGCTACTCGGCCGATGGCAAGGAACTGGTCTATCGCGTCTGGAGCGAGACGGAGAAGGGGCTGCGCGTTCTGAACCTCGACACGCGCAAGACGCGGGTGCTGACGCAGGGGATGGACAATCTCCCCGGCTGGTCGCCCGACGGCAAGCGCATCGTCTTCACCCGCAAGCGCGAGGACGGCAATTTCGATATCTACACGATCAAGCCGGACGGCACCGGCCTGTTTCGCGCGACCACCCATCCGTCGAGCGACGGCCATGCGGTCTGGTCGCCGGACGGGCGGATCATGTGGAGCGGGTCGGAACATGGCTTCCGCGACGAAGCGGCGCTCTATGACCAGACCTTCCAGCAATATGGCCAGATCTATGTGATGAACGCGGACGGATCGAACAAGCGCCTGCTGACCGACAGCAAATGGGAGGATTCGATGCCGCTCTATCTGAGCGATCCGTCCTGATCCTCTGAACGCGGAGAAAGGATTTCAGGCCCCGTTGCACATGGTGTGACGGGGCCTTTTTGCTGCTTTGCTGCGACAGGGAGTGAGACAGGTGTTTACGATTGCGGGACGATATTAAATTTAACATAATGTATATTATCGAGTTATGACTCGGTTTGCCGGAGGGTTGGTGAAACGGCCATACCCTGCTGGAAAAGATCATTGTCGTTTTGCATTGCAGCATGACAATATCATTCCTTTCAATCCATATTTACGATATATTTTCTCATAAAATCCGCCTGTATCCTCCATTATGAGAAGATCATTTGGCGCTTTTGTAAGATAGTCATCCCATGACGGATGCACATATCATGCGGCCCGATGATGCGGCAACGGACTGGACCATCGACCAGGCCTGGGACTCTTACAGCCCGCAGGATCATGCCATGTGGGACCATCTGTTCGCGCGGCAGGCGAAGATGCTGCCCGACCGCGTCGTGCCCGAATTTATCGATGGTCTGGACATCTTGCGGATGACCCGGCCGGGCATCCCGAATTTTGAGGAACTGTCCGAACGGCTGATGAAGGCGACCGGATGGCAGGTCGTGGCCGTGCCGGGTCTGGTGCCCGATCATGTCTTTTTCGAGCATCTGGCCAATCGCCGCTTTGTCGCCGGGCGCTTCATACGGACGCCAGAGCAGATAGATTATCTACAGGAGCCGGATGTTTTCCATGACGTCTTTGGCCATGTGCCGCTGCTCGCCCACCCGGTCTTCGCCGATTATATGCAGGCCTATGGGCGGGGCGGTTTGCGCGCGGATGGGCTGGGCGCGATCGAGAGGCTTGCGCGTCTCTATTGGTACACGGTCGAATTCGGCCTGATCCGGCAGGATGGCGGGCTGAAACTTTATGGCGCCGGCATCGTGTCTTCGCACGGGGAATCCCTGTTCGCGCTGGACGACCCCTCCCCCAACCGGATCGGCTTCGACCTGCGGCGGGTGATGCGGACCCGATATCGGATCGACGATTATCAACAGACCTATTTCATCATCGACAGCTTCGAGGATCTCTTGCGTCAGACCGTGGAAACAGATTTTGCGCCCATCTATGCGCAACTCGCCGATGCGCCCGATTTCGATATCGACACGATCCTGCCGGACGATCGGGTCCATCATCGGGGTACGCAGGCTTATGCCCGGTCGAAGGCGCTGCCGGCATGACCCTGTTTACCGACACGCAGGACGCCCTGTTCGATGCCCTGCAACCGCAGGCGCCTGATGCCCTGCTTGGCCTGATCACGGCGTTCCGGGCCGATCCGCGGCCGGACAAGATCGATCTGGGCGTTGGCGTCTTCCGCGATGACCATGGCGCAACGCCGGTCATGCGGGCGGTGAAAGCGGCCGAGGCGCGGCTTGTGGCCGATCAGCAAAGCAAGGCCTATCTCGGTGCGGAGGGCGACGCACGCTACACGGAATTGCTGGCGGAATTGCTGCTGGGGACCGATGCCACGGATACGGACCGACTCGCTGGCGTGCAGACGCCTGGCGGAACAGGGGCATTGCGATTGGGCGCAGAACTGATCGCCCGCGCCCGGCCGGATGCGCGGGTGTGGATCGGGACGCCGACCTGGCCCAATCATATGCCGATTTTCGGTGCGGCGGGCCTGACTATCCAGCCGCACGCCTTTTACCATCGCGACACCGGCCGGATCGATTTCGACGCGATGATGGCCGACCTGAGCGATGCGATGCCCGGCGATATAGTGTTGCTGCACGGCTGTTGCCATAATCCGACCGGTGCGGGCTTCGGGGCCGATCAGTGGCGGGACATAGCCGCCCTGTGCGAACGGCGCGGTCTGATCCCTTTCATCGACCTGGCCTATCAGGGGCTGGGCGACGGACTGGATGCGGATGCCGCTGCGACCCGGATGATGCTCGCCCGGCTGCCCGAAGCGCTGATCGCCTATAGTTGCGACAAGAATTTCGGCCTGTATCGTGATCGGGTCGGCGCGCTGTGGGTGCAATCCCGGTCCGGCGCCGGGGCCGCTATTGCCAAGGGCAATATGCTGGCGATCGCGCGTGGCCTGTGGTCGATGCCGCCGGATCATGGTGCGGCGGTCGTGCGGGTCATCCTCGACAATCCGGATTTGCGCGCCGACTGGATGGCGGAACTGGACGCCATGCGTATCCGCCTGAACGGCCTGCGGATGGAACTAAGCGCGTGCCATCCGCAACTGGCGCCTATCGCCAGTCAGCGCGGCATGTTCGCGCTGCTGCCGCTCTCCTCCGATCAGGTCATCGCCGCGCGGGAACAACACGGCATCTATATGGCGCAGGACGGGCGGATCAATATTGCGGGGCTGACGATCGATATAATTCCCGCCTTTACGCGCGGGATCGCGCCCTATCTGACTATATAAGAGAGGAATGCAGTCATGCTGGAAGCTCCGTCCAATAACCCATTGGGTCTGAACGGTTTCGAATTTGTAGAATTCACCTCCCCCGATCCGGAGGCGATGGCCCGGCAATTCGAGGAGATGGGGTTCGTCGCCAGCCACCGCCATCCGCGCAAGAATATCACCCGCTACAAGCAGGGACGCATCAACCTGATGCTGAACCGCGACGATGCCGGCCGTGTCGCTGCCTTTCGCGGCGAACATGGTCCGTCGGCAAGTGCCATGGCCTTCCGCGTCGCCGATCCGCAGGCGGCTTTGCAATGGGCGCTGGAGCATGGCGCGGAACGGACCGAGGAAGACGATACCGTCATTCGCGGCATTGGCGGCTCCTATCTCTATTTCATCCGCGACGGCGAAGATCCCTATGCCGACTGGGCGGAATTTCCCGGCTGGCAGGAAGCGGAAGCGCGCAATAGCGTCGGCCTCGACCTGCTCGACCATCTGACCCATAATGTCCGCCGTGGCCAGATGCGGGTGTGGAGCACATTCTACCGCACGCTCTTCGGTTTCGAGGAGCAGAAATATTTCGATATCAAAGGACAGGCGACCGGCCTGTTCAGTCAGGCGATGATCGCGCCGGACAAGGCGATCCGTATTCCGCTGAACGAAAGCCAGGATGACAAGAGCCAGATCGAGGAGTTTATCCGCGAATATCATGGCGAAGGCATTCAGCATCTGGCGCTGACGACGGACAATATCTTCGAGACGGTCGAGAAATTGCGCGCACGCGGCGTGCGCCTTCAGGACACGATCGAGACCTATTATGAACTGGTCGACAAGCGCGTGCCCGGCCATGGCGAGGATCTGGAGCGGCTGCGCCGCAACCGCATCCTGATCGACGGATCGGTCGAGACGGGCGAAGGCATATTGCTCCAGATCTTCACTGAAAATATGTTCGGCCCGATCTTCTTCGAAATTATCCAGCGCAAGGGCAATGAGGGCTTTGGCAATGGCAATTTCCAGGCTTTGTTCGAATCCATCGAACTGGACCAGATCCGGCGTGGCGTGATCACGGTCGATGCCTGAGCAGAACGCCTCGACGCTAAGCGGCTTCGGCAACCATCATGCGAGCGAGGCGATTGCCGGCGCCTTGCCGCAAGGCCGCAATTCGCCCCAGCATGCGCCCTATGGCCTTTATGCCGAACAAATCTCCGGCACGGCCTTTACGGCACCGCGCGCGGAAAATCGGCGAAGCTGGCTGTATCGCATGCGTCCTTCCGCCGCGCATGGGCCGTTTCGTCCCTTCGCGCGCGAAACGCTGATCCGATCCGGGCCGTTTCAAAATGGTCCCGTATCGCCCAACCGGCTGCGCTGGGACAGCCTGTCGCTGCCGGAGGGGCCGATCGATTTTATCGAAGGGCTGACGACCTATGCCGGCAATGGCGACCCTGCCAGCGGAACGGGTTGTGCCATCCATCTCTATGCCGCGACGACGTCGATGGTCGATCGCGCCTTCTTCTGCGCCGATGGGGAATGGCTGATCGTTCCCCAGCAGGGGCGTCTGCGGCTGGTGACGGAACTGGGCGTCCTGCTTATCGGGCCGCTGGAGATCGCCCTTATCCCGTGCGGGATGCGATTCCGGGTCGAATTGCCCGACGGGACGGCACGCGGCTATGTTTGCGAAAATTATGGCGCGCTGTTCCGCCTGCCGGAACTGGGGCCGATCGGTTCCAACGGCCTTGCCAATGCGCGCGATTTTGAGACACCGGGTGCCGCTTTCGAAGATCTGGAAAGACCGTTCGAGATCATCCAGAAATTCCAGGGAAATCTCTGGTCGACGATGATCGATCACAGCCCGTTCGACGTGGTTGCCTGGCATGGAAATCTGGCGCCGATGCGCTATGATCTGCGTCGTTTCAATACGATCGGCACGGTCAGCTATGACCATCCCGACCCGTCGATCTTCACCGTGCTGACATCGCCCAGCGACACGCCCGGCACTGCGAATATCGATTTCGTGATCTTCCCGCCGCGCTGGATGGTGGCGGAGGATACATTTCGCCCGCCCTGGTTCCACCGCAATGTCATGAGCGAATTTATGGGGCTTATTCAGGGCGAATATGATGCCAAGGCGGGCGGCTTCGCGCCTGGCGGCGCATCGCTGCACAATAGCATGTCGGCGCACGGCCCGGACCGCGAGAGCCATGGCCGGGCCGTCGCCGCCGACCTTTCACCGCACAAGATCGAGGATAGCATGGCCTTCATGTTCGAGAGCCGCCATTGTTTCGCGCCGACCCGCTGGGCGATGGACACGCCGTTGCTGCAGAAGGATTATGATGCTTGCTGGCAGGACTTTCCCAAGGCGCAACTGCCGTCTGGCCCGGAGCATGGGGCATGAGTTGGTGGCAGACGGATGAGACGCATGATCCGGCGCTGACAAGCTGGGTGGACAGCGCGAACGGCCATGCCGATTTTCCGATCCAGAATCTGCCCTTCGGTATCTTTTCCCCTGCGGACGGCGGCGCGCGCATCGGTGTTGCGATCGGCGACTATATTCTCGATCTGGCGGCCTGCGCTGAAGAAGGGCTGGTGCCGCAGGCGGTCGCGGACCTTTGTGGAGACAATAGGCTTAATCGGTTGATGGGGGCCTCTGCTGCTGTTCGCACCGATCTGCGCAAGGCACTGTCCGTGCTGCTCTCGGAACCGGCGAAGCGGGGATCGGTCGAAGATAAACTCCACGCTGCGCAGGACTGCACGCTCCACCTACCGGCGGCGATAGGCGACTATAGCGATTTCTATGTCGGCATCCATCATGCCAATAATGTCGGGCGGCAATTCCGTCCGGACAATCCGTTGCTCCCCAATTATAAATATGTGCCGATCGGCTATCATGGCCGGGCTTCCTCGATCCGCCCGTCCGGCGTGCCGCTCGTTCGCCCCAGTGGACAGCGCAAGGCGCCCGATGCCGACAGCCCGGTCTACGCGCCCACGGCCCGGCTCGACTATGAACTGGAAATGGGCGTGTGGATCGGCGCGGGCAATGAACTGGGCTCGCCCATCCCGATCGCGGAGGCCGGGCATCATGTGGCGGGCCTGTGCCTGCTGAACGACTGGTCGGCGCGTGATCTACAAGCGTGGGAATATCAACCGCTTGGGCCGTTTCTTTCAAAAAGTTTCCACAGCAGTATTTCGCCCTGGGTGGTTACGCGCGAGGCGCTGGCGCCTTTCCGCGTCGCCCAGCCTGCGCGGCCGGAAGGCGATCCCGCCCCCCTGCCCTATCTGTTCGATCCCGACGATCAGGCGCATGGTGCTCTTTCCATCTTGCTCGAAGTGCTGATCTCCAGTGAAAAGATGCGGGCGCAAGGCATGGCGCCGTTTCGCCTGAGCCATGGCCCGGCAAGCAATATGTACTGGACCATCAATCAGATCGTGGCCCACCAAACCGCCAATGGCTGCAACCTCAATCCCGGCGATCTGCTGGGCACCGGCACCATTTCAGCGGTGACAAGGGACGGCTTTGGCAGCCTGCTGGAACTGACGCAGGGCGGGCGCGATCCGATCATCCTGCCAAGCGGCGAGCGCCGCACTTTCCTTGAGGATGGCGACGAAATATTGTTGCGGGCGAGCGCATCAGCAGAGGGTTTCGCCTCGATCGGCTTTGGCGCGTGCCGTGCCATTGTTCTGCCCGCGCGATGAGCGAGATGCTTCTCCATGGCTATTGGCGTTCCAGTGCCGCCTATCGGGTGCGGATCGCTCTGAACCTGAAAGGCCTGCTTTATAGGCAGATAACGCATGATCTTCGTACCGGTGCGCAACGGCTGCAAGACTATCTGGCGATAGCGCCCCATGGCCTGGTCCCGGCGATCGAATATGAAGGGCGGAGCATCATCGAGAGCATGGCCATATTGGAATGGCTGGAAGCCCGCTGGCCCGCTCCACCCCTTCTGCCCGCCGATCCGGATGAAGCGGCCATCGTGCGGTCGATGGCAGCTTTGATCGGATGCGACATCCATCCGTTGAACAATCTACGTATTCTCAATGCACTGCGAAGCGATCTTGCTGCTTCCCCGGAACAGGTTGAGGCATGGACGGCGCACTGGATCAGGGACGGTTTCGCAGCGCTGGAAACCCTCATAGTCCAGCACGGCGGCATTTACGCATTCGGCGACAGTCCGACGATGGCGGACTGCTATCTCGTCCCCCAAATCTACAGCGCACGGCGCTTTGGCGTCGACCTGTCGGCTTATCCGCGCCTTGTCGCCGCCGGAGAGGCCGCCGGTCGTCTGCCCGCTGTCATGGCGGCGCATCCTGACAGGCAGCCGGACGCTGATCCGTGAGCGATGCCGTCGCCAGACTGACCGAAACGCCCGCCGGCGTGCAACTCTGCCGGCTCGATACCATGGCTGACCACAGCGCACGCAATTTCGTCCTGCAAATGCGGGCGGGGCGTTTCCATGGCTTTATCGTGCGGTCAGGCGACAGGGTGCATGGTTATGTCGACCGCTGCCCTCATGCCGGATTGCCGCTGGCGCAGCGGCTGGACGAGTATCTGGCGCCTGACGGCCAGTGGATCGCTTGTAGCTGGCACGGTGCGCTGTTCCAGATCGAGGACGGCGCGTGCCGTGCCGGCCCCTGTATGGGCCAGTCGCTGATGTCCTGGCCCGTCGCGGTCAGGGACGAATGGATCGTGACCGCTTAAACGCCCGATGTCAGTAGATGTCGCGGCGGTACAATCCTGCTTCGGCCATGGCCTCCAGCCTTTCATCGCCTAGCGCCGTGCGCAGGGCTGCGTCGACCGCTGGCGCCATCCCTTCCAAACTGCCGCAGACGAGGATGGCGGCGCCATCCTCCACCCATGCGCGCAGGGTGGTGGCCTGCGCCTCCACCAGATGCTGCACATAGCGTCCGCAACCGACATCTCGCGAATAGGCGCGATCGAGGCGCTCCAGCGTGCCGTCCGCCAGCATCCGTTCCAGTTCGTCGGACAGGAAGGCGTCATGCGCCGCATTGCGTTCGCCCAGGAATAGCCAGTGACCGCCAACGCCCCGTGCCGCAGACTGGCGCAGATGACCGCGCAGCCCGGCAAGCCCGGTGCCATTGCCGATCAGGATCAGGCGACGATCGCCCGGCGGCGCGCGGAAGCCCAGATTGGCGTGGACGCGCAGGTCGACTTCAGCGCCCAGTGGCGCATGCCGGGTCAGCCAGCCAGAGCCAAGGCCCAGCCTGCCATCGTCGCGCCGTACCTGACGTATCAGCAATTCGATGCGTCCGTCCGCTGCGATCGACGCGACCGAATATTCGCGATGCGGCAAGGGGCGCAGATCGGCTGGTAGAGTCATATCGTTTATGTCGTCAGGCAGGATCGCACCTGCCAGATGCGTCTGCAACATCGTGCCTTCGGCGTCGACGATGGTTGCGCCATCCAGATCCCGCCGCAGCAGGAAGTCCGCAACCCGCTGAGGATCGTTGCGCGGCAGAATTTCGGCAATGTCGCCGGCTTCCCAATCCGGGAACAGGCCGTCGCACGGTTCGAGCGATACCAGATAGGCGGGACCGCCAGCGCTGCCCGGATTGAGCAGTCGCCTGTCGATCAGACGCCATTTGCCGTAGCTGGCGGGCGCCCAGTCCGGTGCATCGGGACGTGCGCCGAGTGCGGCCAGTTGCTGCTGCCACTGGCGATGGGCGTCGGCATCCTCGCCATCCACCTCGATCATATCGAACATCCGCTGCCCGCCGCCGGCATGGAGCCAATGGTCGACCTGATGGCCGAAAGCGCAGAAATCGGCATATTCGCGGTCGCCCAGCGCCAGGACCGCATAATGAAGATGGGAGGCGGCTGGCGGTTGGGCCATGTCCTGCCGGGCGAAACGACGCGCCCGATCGGGCGGTTCGCCTTCGCCATAGGTGCTGATGACGAACAGGGCGCGATCGACCTGCGCCAGTTGCGCTGCATCAACCGACGTCAAGGGCAGCACGCGCGTTGCGCCCAGAGCGGCGGCGGTCTGCCGCGCCAGTCTCTCTGCCCCGCCGGTCTGGCTGGCGAAGGCGACAAGCATGTCGGCCGCTTCCGGCGTGCCCACAATCTCGACAGTTTCTTCGTCAGCCGGTCGTTTCTTGCGTCGCCGGGCGAGATAGAGAAGCAGGCCAGTTATGGTGAAGAGCGGCATCGTCAGGCTGGTGACGAAGAGGAACAATCGTCCGGGCAAACCAAAGATCGCGCCGCGATGGACTTCCAGCATGCTGGTCGTAATGACTTCGCCCACGGTGCGATCGGCATAGCGCTCGACTTTGACAACCCGACCATTGGCGGGGTCGATCCGGATCGTATCCGTCATCCGCTCATGCCGTGCATCAGGGAGCAGCATGCGGAAATCGACCGGCTTCTTGCCTTTAGGCAGCGTGATGGTGACCGATTCGAACTGGCTGCCGGTCAGTTGCGTGAAGGCTGACCAGGCCTGCTTCAGCGATGGAGAGGCAACGGGGCCGGCGTCTTTCTTCCCCTCGTCACGCTGTTGTTCGCCACGGCTTGTCTTGCCGGTGAGGGCATAGAGGACGCCCTGCCGATACCAGTCATAGGACCACCACAGGCCGGTGGTGGCGCTGAGCAAATAGAAGAGGACGACCCATCCACCGATGACGGCATGGAGCGCGCGATAGAGGTTGCGGCCACTTTTGCGCAGATCGAGAACCAGCCAGGCCCGCCAGTCGAGCGCGCGCTTGGGCCAACGCAGGTAGAGGCCGGACAGGGCGAAAAAGATCAGCGAAATGGCGGAGAAGGCGGTGATCTGACGACCGATGCCATTGCCGCCGCCCGGCAGTGCCAGCCAGCGATGCAGGCTGGTGATGGTGCGAAAAAAGCCACTGCCATTGGCATTGCCCAAAAGGCGGCCGTCACGCGGATCAACAAAGCTGCGCTCGCCGCGGCCTTTTTCCCCCTTGAGCGGATCGAACTGGATGCGCCATGCCTTATCCGGGGCTTCTTCCACCGTCAGCGACGCGACACGCAGACCGGCGCGTTGGGCCGATGCACGGGCGATCACCGTATCGGGATCGAGGTGCGGCGCGTTGCCGGGCGTCAGCGTGACGATACCCGGGCTGATCGCCGCCATGATCTCGTCTTCGAAGCTCAGCATTGCACCGGTCACGCCCATCACCGCCAGCACCAGGCCAGCGGTGATTCCGAGGAACCAGTGAATCTGGAAGAATATACGACGTGTCACTGCGGCCCTGCCCCTTGTCAGAGGCTCGGCTAGTGATACTGCAATCGATTTGCAATTACTTTATTGGACCATATCGTCCTGCCCTATGCGCGTGCACGGGCGGTGCGCCGTGCGCTTTCATAGCTTTCGCGCCGGATCTTTTCGAAGCCGGTGCGCTGGGAGAAGCCCGCATCTTCCGGATAGTCGCGGAAATCGGCCAATATCTCGCCGAACAGCGTGTCGAGTTCATCGCGAAATTCGGGATGGGAGAAGATGTGGAAGCGATTTTCCCGGATGCCATCGATCGTCCGCGCGGCGATCACGTCCGGCTCCATGCCGAACTGATGGATTTGCGCCAGACGATCGACCGCCGCGCCGTCGACCGGCTTTGCGTTCGCGCTAAGCGCCGCCGGACGGATTTCGTCGCTGGCATAGATATGGCTTTTCACGAGACCGGGACACAGCACCGAAACGCCGATGCCATGGGGCGCCAGACTATAACGCAACGATTCGCTCATGCCGCGCACGGCGAATTTGGTGGTGTTATAGATGCCCGGCGCCGGCCCGCACAGGAAACTGGCCATGGACGCGGTGTTGACGATATGGCCGCCCTGCCCCGCCGCCTTCATCCGCGGCGCGAAGGTCATGACGCCGTTGATGACGCCATGCAGATTGACCCCCATCACCCAGTCCCAGTCATCATAGCTGGACTCATCGATGGTCTGAAACAGGTTGATCCCGGCATTGTTGAACAACAGACTGACCGGCCCCAGTTTCCCCTCCGCCCGGTCGGCCGCGTCCGCAAAGCCCGATCGCGATGCGACATCGAGCGGGACACCTATCACGTCCTGATTGTCCAGCGTCTTGAGCGCGGCGGCGATGGCGTCTTCCCGTATGTCCGCGATCGCCACCTTGCAGCCTTCCGCCAGCAAGGCGCGGGCCACGCCCAGGCCGATCCCGTTGGCGCCACCGGTCACAAAGGCGGTTCGCCCACTTAACTGAAGCATCCCTATCTCCCTTCGCTGATTTTTTAACGGTCGTGAATTTTTGCTCTCGCCATATTCGTATAGATCACTTACAAATTCGCCAAGCCGAAATTTCATCCCTGTGAAAAAGGGAGAAATAGAGAGGAGAAGGTCATGGCCCTGGCGCCCGCGCCTATTGCGACCGACAGCCTGTGGGACGAAGAGGCGGCTGTTCCGTCCGATCCGACCCGCGCGGCGCCCCCGCCTTATTCGATGGCCGCCGCCTATTGGGCGCTGTTCGTCATCATCCTGGCAACCTTCATCACCTTCTTCGAACAGGTGGTTTTCGCCATGCTGGCAGAGCGGATCAAGGCGGATTTCGGCCTGTCCGATTCGCAGCTTGGCTTTCTGGCTGGGCCAGCCAGCATCATCTGCTATCTGTTCGTCGGCATTCCGCTGGCAAGGCTGGCAGACATCTTCCCGCGCAAATTCGTGTTGGCGGGCGGGGTCGCAGCGCTGGGCGTCATCACCTCGCTGGGGGGCATCGCGCAGAATTTCGGTCAGTTTGTGGGGACAAGGGTCTTTCTGGCAGCAGGTGGATCGGCCCATGCGCCGTCCTCCTACTCGCTGCTGGCCGACGCCTTTCCGCCGCGCATCCTGACCCGCGCCTTTGCGCTGCTGCAATTCGGCTTTATCGGCGGCACGACGCTGGGACCGGCGATCGGCGGGATGCTGATCGCCACGGCGGTCGGTTGGGCCCCGACCCAGCATGGCGGCATCACCATATTGGGCTGGCAATGGCTGATGATCTGGCTGGGTCTGCCTGCCCTGCTCGTCTCCCTGCTTTTCCTGACAATAAAAGAACCGCCGCGCCGCATGGCCACAGGGGCGATCACGTTGCCGCAGGGCGCGTCCCTTGGCCGCCGCATCCTGACCTTCACCGGTCTGGACGCCGCCAAGGCGATCCATGCCAAGCGTCGCGTCTATTATCCGCTGTTCGCCGGTCTTGCCCTCAGCGCGATCGAGACGTTCGGCCTGCAATTCTGGCGCGTGCCTTTCATGATCCGCACCTATGGCTGGAACGAGGCGCAGATCGGCGCGGTGATGGGATCGCTGACGCTGGCTGCGTCGCTGACCGGTCTGCTGCTGGGTGGCATCTTCGTGGAATGGCTGGCCAAACGCTATGCCGACGCCAATGTCCGCGCGGCCGCGATTTTCTTCAGTTGCGTCACCGTCTGCGCCATTCTCGCGCCAATGATGCCCAATGGCTATGCCTCATTGGGCGTCGCCAGCATCGGGGCGATGTTCGGCATTGCCGGCGCCGTGCCGCAAAATGCCGCGATCCAGCGCGTCGCCCCCAATGCGATGCGCGGGCAGGTGACGGCCATCTATCTGTTCATGTTCACCTTCTTCGGCGCGATGGGCAGCTTTCTGGTCGGACTGGTGCAGGATTATGTGATCGGCGATCCGACCCAGCTCTGGAAGACGCTGGTGCTGACTGCCAGCCTGCTGCTGCCCCTCGCCACGCTCTGCATGATCCGCGCGATCAGGCCCTATCGGGAAGAAGTGGAGCGGCTGGCTGCTGAAGCGGTTTAATTCGTAAGTATTACATACAATGATAGGAGAGAAAATCATGTCCGATGCTGATCGTATTGCGCAGCTGGAACAGTCTGTCGCCGCCCTTTCCACCCGCCTCCAGCGCCGCGAGGATGAACTGGATGTGCGCAAGCTCCAGCATCTCTACGGCTATCTGATCGACAAATGCCTGTATAACGAGACGGCGGACCTGTTCACCGACGATGGCGAAGTGCGCTTTTTCGGCGGGGTGTGGCGCGGCAAGGCAGGCATTCGTCGCCTCTATGTCGAACGGTTTCAGGCGCGCTTCACCCATGGCACCAACGGGCCGATCGACGGCTTCCTGCTCGACCATCCGCAATTGCAGGACATTGTTGACATCGACCCCGATGGTGTGACGGCCCATGCCCGCGCCCGGTCCATGATGCAGGCCGGCAGGCACAAGGATTATGCCGACCCGTCCAACCCGATGCTGGGCGCGCGCCAATGGTGGGAAGGCGGCATTTACGAGAACACCTACAAGAAGGTGGATGGCATCTGGCGCATCCAGATCCTGAACTACATGCCGCAATGGCATGCCGATTTCGACAAGGGCTGGGCCAACACGCCGGCCGAATATGTGCCTTTCCCCAAGATTACCTATCCCGAAGACCCCACCGGGCCGGACGCGCTGATCACCGATCACTGGCTGTGGCCGACGCACAAGCTGGTGCCGTTCCATATGCCCCATCCGGTGACCGGCAAGGAAATCGTCGCCGAACGCTGGCAGGGCGATATCGACCGCGAGACGGCGGCCCGTGAAGCGGTGAGCGCCTGAACATCATGGCCTATCCCGATCTCTATCTGATGATCGATGGCCAGCGGCTGTCGGGCGGCGGGCGGCGGACCCACAAGGTCGTCAATCCCGCCACCGGCGCCGTGCTGGCCGACTTGCCGCTGGCCGATGCGGCGGACCTGGATGCGGCGCTGGCAGCGGCGCAGCGGGGTTTCCGTCGCTGGCGGGACTCGACACCGCAGGAACGGGCCACCGTGCTGCAAGGCGCGGCGCGGCTGATGGTGGAGCGGCAGGAGGAATTGGCCCGCATCGCCACGCTGGAACAGGGCAAGACGCTGGCCGAAGCGCGCATCGAAGTGATGATGAATGTCGGCCTGTTCAACTTCTATGCCGGGGAGGTGTTTCGCCTCTACGGTCGGGCGCTGGTGCGTCCGGCCGGACAGCGATCGACGGTGACGAAAGAGCCGGTGGGGCCGGTCGCGGCCTTCGCGCCGTGGAACTTCCCGATCGGCAATCCCGGCCGCAAGCTGGGCGCGCCGATCGCGGCGGGATGTTCAGTGATCCTGAAGGCGGCGGAGGAAACGCCAGCCAGCGCGCTCGCCGTGCTGCAATGCCTGATCGATGCGGGTCTGCCCGGCGATGTGGCGCAGGCGGTGTTCGGGGTGCCCGACGAAGTGTCGCGCCACCTGCTTGGGTCGCCCATCATCCGCAAGATGAGCTTCACCGGCTCCACCCTGGTCGGCAAGCATCTGGCCAAATTGGCGGCGGAGGATTGCAAGCGCACGACGATGGAACTGGGCGGCCACGGCCCGGTGCTGGTCTTCGCCGACGCCGATATCGAAAAGGCGCTCGATACGGTGGTGGCGGGCAAATATCGCAATGCCGGGCAAGTGTGCGTGTCGCCGACCCGCTTCATCGTGGAAGCCAGCGTGCATGATCGCTTCCTCGCCGGCTTCGTGGAGCGCGCGGAAAAGGTCGTGGTGGGTGACGGATCGGCGCCCGACAGCATCATGGGACCGATGGCCAATCCCCGGCGGCTGGACGCGATGGATCGGCTGATCGGCGACGCGGTCGCGAAGGGCGCCCGCCTCGAAACCGGCGGCGCGCGGATCGGCAATGCGGGCTTTTTCTATGCGCCCACCGTCCTGTCCGCCACGCCGCTGGATGCCGCCATCATGAACGAAGAACCGTTCGGCCCCGTCGCGCTGATCAATGCCTATCGGGATGAGGCCGCGATGATCGCCGAAGCCAATCGCCTGCCCTATGGCCTCGCCGCCTATGCCTGGACCAGCGATGCCGCACGACAACGCCGGGTCGCGCGAGAGATCGAGGCAGGGATGGTCGGCATCAACACATCCATGATCGGCGGGTCGGACTCGCCCTTTGGCGGGGTCAAATGGTCCGGCCATGGCGCGGAGGACGGGCCGGAGGGCATTGACGCCTGCCTCGTCACCAAAGCCATTCACGAAGGATAACCCATGACGCATGCGTTAAACACTGGCGGCGATCGCGGCTATTTGCGGATCGCCACCGAAGAGGCTTTCGCCACCCGCGAGCAGATCGATGCCTACCTGCGCATGGTGCGCGACGGGACAACTGACAAAGGCATGACGTCGCTCTGGGGTTTCTACGCCCAGTCGCCGTCGAAGCGCGCGACTCAGATCATCGACCGGTTGCTGGAACTGGGCGATCAGCGACTGGCGGACATGGATGCGACCGGCATTGATGTGGCGATCCTGTCGCTCACCTCGCCCGGTGTGCAACCGTTGCTGGATATGGCCGAAGCCAAGGTGATGGTGACGCGCGCCAACGATCATCTGGCCGACCGCTGCGCCGCTCACCCCACCCGCTTCGTCGGCATGACCTCGATCGCGCCGCAAGACCCGGACTGGTCGGCCGCCGAAATCCGGCGTGGCGCGGGCGACCTGGGCTTCAGGGGGGTGATGGTGAACAGCCATACCCAGGGCGAATATCTGGACGATCCGAAGTTCGACCCGATCTTCCGCGCGCTCGCCGATACCGGCCAGCCGCTCTATATCCATCCCTCGACCCCGCCCGACGCCATGATCGGGCCGATGCTGGAAGCCGGGCTGGACGGCGCGATCTTCGGCTTTGGCGTCGAAACGGGCATGCATCTGCTCCGCCTCATCACCATCGGCATTTTCGATCGCTATCCCGATTTGCAGATCATCGTCGGCCATATGGGGGAGGCGCTGCCCTATTGGCTCTACCGCCTCGACTATATGCACCAGGCGGGCGTGCGGTCGCAGCGCTATGAGCGGATGAAGCCGCTGCAAAAGTCCATTCAAGACTATATGCGATCCAACGTCTGCGTTACCACCAGCGGCATGGCATGGGAGCCGGCGATCAAGTTCGCGCAATCCGTGCTGGGGGAGGATCGGGTCATGTATGCGATGGACTATCCCTATCAATTTGTGGCGGATGAGGTGCGGACTCATGACCTGCTGGACATATCGGACGCAGCGAAGCGCAAGCTGATGCAGAGTAATGCCGAGCGCGTGTTCCGCCTGTGAGCCAGACGATCCCGCCGCGTAGCACCGCTTATTATGCACTCGCGCTGGTCGCAGGCACCAATCTGGTCAGCCTGCTCGACCGCAACATCCTCGCCATCCTGGCTCCGGCGATCAAGGCGGATTTGAAGATCGGCGACGCGGAGATGGGCCTGCTCTACGGCACCGTCTTCGCGCTCTTCTACGCGCTCTTCTCCCTGCCGCTGGGGCGGCTGGCGGACGGATGGATACGCACGAAGCTGCTGGCCATCACCATCGGCTTCTGGTCGCTGGCGACCGGCGGCGCGGCCTTTGCCACCGGCTTTTTCACGCTCATGCTGTCGCGCCTGTGCGTCGGCATTGGCGAAGCGGCGTCGCAACCGGCCGGGACCAGCCTGACCTATGATTATTTCCCGCGCGAGAAGCGCGGCATGGTGATGGCGGTGATGGCCGCCGCCATCGCCATCGGCCTTGGCGGATCGCTGATCATCGGCGGCGTAGCGGCGCAATGGTGGGATGCGCGCTATGCAATGGGCGGGGCGCCGCTGGGCCTGAAAGGCTGGCAATTCGCCTTTGCCGTGGCGGCGACGCCCGGCTTCCTCATCGCCTTCCTGATGAGCCGGCTTGCCGAACCGCAGCGCGGCGCGATCGACGGCATCGCGACGCCGCCCGATCCGCATCCCTTCCGCGCCAGCATCTCCCTGCTGGGCGCGGTGACGCCTGGCTTCCACTGGCTCAGCCTCGCGCAAGCACGCGCCAGCGGGCGCGAATGGATGCGCAATATCGGCCTTATGGCGTTGATCATCGTTGCGATGCTGCTGGCGATCCGCTGGGCCGAAGCCTTTTCTCCCCGGCCACCCCTGTTGCTGGGCGGGATCGCGATCAGTCCGCATGTCGTGCAATGGAGCGTGATCGGCTTCGGCGCCATCGTCATCCTCAACCTGATCCAGTCGCTCAAGCGCCGCGATGCGGTGGCCTTTGCGCTCATCACTCGCAATCCCTCGCTGCTGCTCTGCGTTGCGGCGGGATCGCTACAGGGCGTGATCAACTATGGCGTGATGGGCTTCACGCCCTCCTTCCTGATGAAAAGCTACGGCCTCTCCCCCGCTGATACGGGTATGCAATTCGGCCTGCTATCCGCCGCGCTGGGCGTGGCCGGCCCGCTGATTGCCGGGCCGCTATCCGATCGGATCGGCGCGCATCGCTTGGCGCGCCGGGTCTGGGTGGCGTTGTTCGCCATGGGCCTGTCGCCGCTGATCGCGCTCTGGGTCTATCGCGCCGGCGATGCGAGCAGCTTCTATCTGCGCTTCACCCTCTACAGCCTGATCCTGACCATGTGGATGCCGCCGCTTTATGCGGTGCTGTTCGAACAGGTTCTGCCGCGCATGCGCGGCCTGACGGTCAGCCTCTATATCGTCGTATCGACCATCTTTGGCCTCGGCATCGGCCCCTATGCAGTGGGGATGATCAGCGATGCGCGGGGCGGCGATCTGGGCGGGGCGATCCTGTCGATCAACTGGGTCGCCCCGCCGCTGGTGCTATTGTTGCTGATCCTGCTGTTCCGGGTTGAGCGCGATCATGCCAGCCTGTTGCCCCGCGCGCGATCGGCGGGGGAAGCGGTCTGAGAGGCTGTTTGGGAATGCGCCTTTGGCGCATCCGCACCGGCCCTCACCCCCACCCGACCGCCCAACAGGGTACCATATGTGGGTGGTCGGGTGGGGGTGAGGGCCGGTGCGGCTACAAAAATGCGCTCTTTCGCGCATTTTTCAAACGGTCTCTGAGCCGTCATGTCACGCGCCAGACCCACAGATGGATCGACCGCTCGTAACGGGCGCCGGTGCACAGGAAAATGCTGCGGTTGAGCCAGTCATAGCGCCCTGTCGGCGCCACGAATTCCGGAACGGTGCGAAAATAATAGTCCGCCGGGTCGACGACTTCGCCACGGTTCAGCCGATCCATGACGTCGGGCGGGCCATGGCGCAGTCCGCGATTGCGGATCTGGATAAGAACATGATCCTCCGTTTCTATCGCATAGGTGGCATCGGCAACCGTCACGCCGTCCGGCCGGGACACTTGCCAGTCGGCGCCAACCCCGAGCAATCGGCCGGACAATAATGGCCCCCGCACCGTGCCGGACAGGATGGGGATGATCCGCCGTACGCCATCATGGCAGTCGCCGATCGGCATCGGCGCGCCCAGATCGCCGACGGCCTCATAGACAAATTCCAGGCCGGGTCGGATTGCCCCCATTGGTGCTGCATCGGCGATCATGCGGGCAGCCCGATCTGATCTGCGCTTGCCCAATTGCCATGCAGGCCGAAGCGCAGGCGGATCGGCACCTGTATCTCCGCAATCGGTCCCTTGGCGATATCTGTCGCATCGAACAGCAGCAGGTCGCTGCGATGCTCCTCCAGCCGATTGCAGACCTGCACGATCCAGCCATCTCCTTCGGCCGCATCCGGATTGCGCGGGATGAAGCAGGGCTCCTGTAGCGACGACACCGGTCCGCACCACCAGCGTTGCTCTTCGCCAGTCCGATGGTCGATCAGGCCCAGCGTATTCATCAACATGCCCGAAGGACTGCCGCCCTTCAGTTCCACCGGCTTGGTCGGGTCGATCACCAGCATCCAGCCATAGCGATAGGGCAAGCCGGTAAAGCGATCATCGATGCGCGGAAATTCGCCCATCATGTCGGTCAGTCGCTGCACGCTGGCGAAATCCTCGCCATTTGACGCCATGTCCACGGTCCAGCGGGTCAGGAAACTGGCGGCCTCCATCGGGTTGAATGGCGCGCCGTGGATATCGGGGAAGAAGGGGAACATATTATTCTTCGCCTCGGGCGTGTCGAAATGGATTCTCGTCCCCTCCTGAAAGGCGTTCATGACATGGCTGGCGAAGCAATTGTCGCGTTTGAACCAGCGAATGTCCGCCGCCGTTGCATCCGCTCGACGCGGCAGCACGCCCAGATAGACGGGTAGCGTGGTATCGAAACCGAAATGCGGCAGCCCCTGCTCCAGCCTTTCCCAATTGGAGGTGCTGGGCACGACATGGAACAGCGCATAATCGGGCGTGATCGCGAAGTCGTGCATCATGGCGTAATAAGGGAGTTCGAACCATGTTTCCTGCTTCAGCACGCCGTCTGGCGACACGACATAATAGGTCATGTCGCGCGTCAGCACCCCCTTGGCCGCATAGCCGAAGGCGATCATGTCGCCGGTTGCAGGATCGATCTTGGGATGGGCGGTGAAGGTCTGGCCGGTCATCGCGCCATCGAACCGGGTATAGCCGTCCGTCTCCAGCGTCGCCGGATCCATTACCAGTGCCGGACTGTCCTCCTTCAGCGCATAGAGTCGGCCGCCATGGATGAAGGCGGTCGTATTGGCGGTGCCGCGAAACTGCCCCTTCACCGACTCGTCGTCGGTCAGCGGATTGCGATAGGCGCCGAACAGCGCCCGCCCCGCCGCATGCTCCAGCTTCCACTTGTCCGTCTTCGCCCAGCGCTGGCGCAGATCGACCTTGCCATCGCGGAACCGGAACATGGAGATCATGCCGTCGCCGTTGAAAGCGATATCATCCCCCAGCAGGGGCGGAAATTGCGGGTCGGGCTGCACCCGGTAGAAAGCGCCATCCAGTTCCGGCGGGATCATGCCCTTCACATCCAGATCGGCAATATCCGCCTCGATCCGCGACGGTGTGTTGAAACCGGTAAAAGCAGGCGTGTCGGGAAAATGCGCCACGATGAATCCTCTCCTGATCTTGTTGGTGACATTGTATGTGTCACTCACATTTTTTCAAGCCGCAGGATTGACGCGCCGCTATTTACTCCGCACACTGTTACTATGAATACCATGCACGATATGGAGCCGCTCGGCCTCTTCCCCGATCCCCGTCTCAGCGGCATTGACGGACTGGTCGGTTTCCACATCCGGCTGGCGAGCGCGGCGGTCTACCAGCATTTTACCGAGACGTTCAGCGACCTTGGCCTGACGCAGAAGCAGGTGGCGGTGCTCTGGCTGATCGAGGACCAGCCCGGCATCGCCCAGGCGGACATTGGCCGACGGCTGAAAATGGACCGGGCCAGCGTCATGGCGATCGTCAACCGCATGCAGGATCGCGGTTTCGTGCGGCGCGGCGCATCCGAACAGGATCGCCGGCGCCAGACGCTTAGCCTGACCGAGGCGGGCCATGGCTCGCTGGAACAGGCGCGTAGCTGCATCGCCGAACATGAGAAATGGCTGAAGGATCGCTTCACCCCGGCCGAAACGGCGATGCTGGTGGAGCTGCTGCGCCGCGTTTACATCTGAAAATAGAAGCATCGGCGCAAGGCCTGTTCCTGCAAAACGGGAGCAGGCCTTTTTGCGTTTTGGACGAAGCTATTACTTCCACTACCACCAATGGAAATACCGCTACTATTTGCCCTCTCCCAATATCGTAAAATAATCGCATTATCGGTGTTGCGGGGGCGATCAGCCTCTTGCATCGCTAAAAATTGTATGCCTTACTAACAATATCACGGAAGGCGTTACGGCGGGTCGCGCTCGGTCAGGGCGGATCTTAAAGCCGGATCAGGAGAGGGGATTTCCCATGCAACACGAACTTCGTGCAATGATGGCGCGCGCCCTGTTGGCGTCCGCTTCGATACTTGCCATCACCACTCCGGCCAGCGCCCTGGCGCAGGCCCAACCAGCCGACGCGGCGCCACAAAGCGCCGATCAGGACACGCTACCCGCCAGCGCGGTCGCCGACATCGTCGTCACCGCCCAGTTCCGCGCGCAGCGGTTGCAGGACACGCCGATTTCCATCACCGCCGTCGGCGCGGCCGAACTGGAGGCCAAGAGCCAGACCAATCTGGCGCAGATGGCCGACGCCGCGCCCAACGTGTCGCTGAAACCGCAGGGCGCGTCCTTCGGCCCCTCCATCACCGCGTCGATCCGCGGCGTCGGCCAGAATGACTTCAACCCCGCCTATGAACCGGGTGTCGGCATCTATATCGACGATGTCTATTATCCGCAGTTGACCGGCGCGGTGTTCGAACTGCTCGACCTCGACCGCGTCGAAATATTGCGCGGGCCACAGGGCACGCTGGCCGGCCGCAATGCCGAGGGCGGCGCGATCAAGCTCTATTCCAAGCGCCCCACCGGCGATGGCGGCGGTTTCGTCGAGGTGAATTACGGTATCCGCAACCGTATCGGCATCCGCGCCGCCGCCGATTTCGGCATCACCGACACGCTGGCCGTCCGCATTTCCGGCGTCGCCAAGCAGCAGGACGGGTTTGTCGACCGGATCGATTATGGCTGCGCCAATCCGGACAGCGGCATAGCCTCGACCCAACCGGCTGGTGACTGCGTCATCAGCAAGTTGGGCGGCGTGGGCTATCAGGCGATCCGGGCCATCGCCTTCTGGGAACCGAGCGACAAGCTGGATGTCACCGTGATCGGTGATTATACGCGCGACGAACATACGATCGCCGGCGAAGTGCTGCTGGCAACCAGCACGGTCAATTCGCCCAACACCAATCCGGCACCCGGCATCGTCTATGATGATCGCTTCATCTGCGGCCGCTATTGCAACTATATCGGCACCGGCCAGCCTGCGGGCACATGGACGCCCCCCATCCCGGTCGATCCCTATAATGCATCGGGCACACCGCTCGCCGCCACGCAGGGCACGGACCGCAGCCTGTACAAGGGTTGGGGCGTGTCAGGCCAGATCAACTATGCCCTGTCGGATGCGTTCAAACTGTCGTCCATCACCGGCTATCGCACCTTCAACACCCAGTTTGATTCCGACGATGATATCTCGCCCGCCAATATCGGTTTTGGCCGCAACTATCTGGAGAATTGGAGCTTCAGCCAGGAGGTCCGGCTGAACGCGGAACTGGGCGACAATCTGAACGGCACGGTCGGCGGCTATTATTTTAAGCAGAAGTCGACCTATGACTCGCTTCAGGACATTCGCTACGTCCCGGTCTATCCGCTGCAATTCCGCCAGCCCGACCCGACCAAGGCGGAAGCAAAGGCCGCGTTCGCGCACCTCTCCTGGAAACCGATCGACCGGCTGACGCTCAGCGGTGGCCTGCGCTACACGGCGGAGACGAAGGACCAGACCTATTATCGCCTCAACTATGACGGCACGGTCAATCACTTCCTCGATCCGGTCGGCGCAGCCTATGGCATCGGCTATTCTGGTGCGGACACGCTCGACTATAACGGCAACGGCAACACGTCCGAGATCGTCACGGCGCTGTCCGGCCTGACCGCCCATTATAGCGCCAAGCGCTGGGACTATCGCGTCGCGGCCGACTATCGCCTGACCGACAGCCTGATGGTCTATGGGTCGGTGTCGACCGGCTTCAAGGGTGGTGGCTCCAACCCGCGCCCCTTCACCACGCAGCAGGTCATCGCCTTCCGCCCGGAAAAGCTGACCGCCTATGAAATCGGCTTCAAGAGCGACTTCTTCAATCGCCGCGTCCGGTTGAACGCTGCGGCCTTTATCAATGACTATGTCGACATCCAGATCCCGGTGCTGACCTGCCCGACTGCGCCCTGCGCCGCCCGCCTGAATGCCGGTGATGCACGGGTGAAGGGCTTCGAAGCGGAACTGTCCGCCTATCCGATCGACGGCCTCGCGATCGATGCGTCGATCAGCTATCTCGACTTCAAATATATTGCGAGCAGCCTTGATCCCGCCGCCGCCTATCCGACCAATCCGGGCGGCGTGTCGGCCGACGATCCGCCAGTGTCGCCGCCCTGGAAGTTCAGCCTGGGCGCGCAATATAAGATCGACATGGACAAGGCCGGCAGCCTGACCCCGCGCTTCGACGTCACCTATGAAGACAAGAAGTTCGGTGGCGCGGCGGTCATCGGCGGCACCCGGGTTCTCAATTTCGTGCCGGCCTATACGCTCGCCAATGCGCGTGTCACCTGGCAGAATGCGGACGAGGATCTCGACGTCTCGCTCGAAGTCACCAACCTCTTCGACAAATATTATTATCTCTCCGTCTTCGACCTGCGCGGCGCGGGTGCTGGCGTGCGCAAGGCACGTCCCGGCAATCCGCGCGAATGGGCCGTGACGGTGAAGAAGAAATTCTAGGCCTCCCCCTTGGCCGGTCGGGCAGCGCACGGCCCGACCGGCTTCTTTTCGGAGACATAAGCGGCATGACCGACGTCACACTTTATCATTGGGAACCCAACGCCAATTCGGGCAAGCCGATGCTGGCCCTGTTCGAAAAGGGCGTCGCGTTCGACAGCCATTATCTGGACCTGTTGAATTTCGACCAGCATCGGCCGGACTATCTGGCGGTCAATCCGCTCGGCACCATCCCGGCCATGACCCATGGCGACAAGGTGCTGACCGAATCCACCGCCATCATGGAATATGTGGACGAGGCATTTGATGGCCCGCGCCTGATGCCCGCCGATCCCGTCGATCAATGGCGCACCCGCTGGTGGATGAAATTTCTCGACCAGTGGCTCGCCCCCAGCTTCTCCATGATCGGCTGGAGCGTATTCGTCGGCCCCTCGGTCCGGCAGAAAGATCCCGCCGAACTGGAAGCCGCGATCGACCGCATTCCGATGCCCGAACGGCGCGTGGCGTGGCGCAAGGCGATCCATGGCGCCTTCTCAGCGGAGGAGATGACGGAGTCGCAGCGTCGTGTCGCGCTCGGCATCGGCTATCTGGAGCAGGCGCTGGGGCAACGGGAATGGCTGGCGTCGGACGAATATGGTCTGGCCGACATCAATGGCTTCAACCTCGCCTATGCCATGCCCTTGTCGCAGCCACAGCTCTGCAATGACGAACTGACGCCCAATATCATGCGCTGGCTGCGTGCCATCTATGCACGGCCTGCCACCCGCGCCTGCTGGGCGCTGGGCCGCACCGACCTCGCCCGCCGCATCTCCCTGCTTGAAAGCGAACCCGCATGACCGGCATTCTCTATCATGGCCAGCCCAATGGCCCGTCCTTCACCGTCCTGGCCGCTGCCTTCGAAAAAGGCGTCGATCTGGACTTGCGCGCGATCGATCTGGTTGCGGGCGAGCGCCACTCGACCGCCCTGCCCCATGCCATCGAAGTCGACCAGTCGATCGAAGGCGAAGGCCCCGTGCTGGTCGTGGATGGCGTCGCCATGACCGACAGCGTTTTTGTGGCCTGCTATCTGGATGAGGTCGGCAGCGGTCCGGCGATCCGCCCGGCCGATCCCTATGCCCGCTGGCAGATGATGGCCTGGTGCCGCTATGTGATCGAGCGTGTGGCGCCCGCCGCCGCCGCGCTGGGCAATGCGGCCGCGCCGCCGCCTGCCGTCCCGGCCGGCATCGCCAGCGCGGATCTTGCGGCACGCTGGACCGAGGCGGTGGAAGGCAAGGTCGAGGAAAGCCGCCTGACCGACAGCCGCACCAAGATCGTGCAGGCGGTCGAGAAGATCGAAGCGCAACTGGCCGACGGGCGCGACTGGCTGATGGGCGATTTCTCCATCGCGGACCTCGAAACCCATGGCTGGCTGGCGGGGATGCGCGCGATCGTGCCCGATGCCTTCGCCGCCGCGCCGTTGACCGATGCCTGGGAAGCGCGGCTGCGCGCCCGGCCCGCCGTGGTGAAGGCCCTGGGCCTTGCCACTATTCCCGAACCCGAAGCGATCTGGGCGCCCGGCCCGGAGATCAACCGCTGGGGCTGAGGCGATGCGCGCGATCGACTATTTCGACCGGGGCCATGACCGTGATCCCGAACGACCCTGCCTGATCGACGACGCCAGCGGTGAGACGCTGAGCTTCGCGCAGGTCCGGGCTCTGACCATCCGGATCGCCGCCGCGCTGCATGCGGCGGGGTTCCGCGATCAGCAGCCGATCGCGCTCTATGGTCCCAACAGCGCGACGATGATGGTCGCCCTGCTGGCCATCTGGCGCGCCAATGGCCAGTGGGTGCCGGTCAACACCCGCAACGCCATCGACGCCAATGCCGCCTATCTCGACTATGTCCGTTGCGGCTGGCTCTTCTATCATAGCAGTCAGGCGGCGGATGTGGCTGCGCTGAAGGCGCGGGTTCCAAGCCTTACCCACTTCGTCTGCCTTGACCGCCCGCATGATGGCGATCCTTCGCTCGACCAGTTTATCCGCGACAGCGAAGTGGACAGTTTGCCGGATTTTTCCGATCCGTTCGGCAAGCCCGACGATGTGGTCGGCCTGTTCCCCACCGGCGGCACGACAGGACCGTCAAAGGGCGTGGTCGTGACCAATCTGGGCTGGGGCACGATGATCGAAACGCTTGCCGACGCGGTCGATGGAAAATGCGATTCACCTGTCTCGCTCGTTGTCGCACCGATCACCCATGCGGCCGGTCCGGTGGCGCTGGCGACATTGTCGCTGGGGGCGACGCAGATCATCCTGCCCGGCTTCGACGCCGCTGCCGTGCTGGCGGCGATCGCGCGCTATCGTGTCACCCATATCTATCTGCCGCCGACTGCGCTTTACAACCTGCTTGATGCGCCCGAACTGGCAGACAGCGATACCAACTCGTTGAAATTCTTCCTTCTGGTCGGCTCCGCCGTTTCCCCGGAGAAACTTCGCCGCGCGGTCGACATCTTCGGCCCCTGCCTTTGCCAGGCCTATGGGCAGGTGGAATCGCCCATGATCGTCACCTGGCTGCCGCCCGAGGATGTCGCAGCGGCAGCGGCGGGCGACCGACCCGAACGGCTCGCCAGTTGTGGGCGGCCAACCCGATCCGTGACCGTCGCCATCATGGGCGAGGATGGCAGCCTGCTGCCCGATGGCGAGGCGGGCGAACTGGTGGTGCGCGGGGTGCTCGTGTCGCGCGAATATTATGATATGCCCGATGCGACCGCCGAAGTGCGCAGCCATGGCTGGCACCATACGGGCGATATCGCCCGGCGCGACAGGGACGGCTATCTCTACATCGTCGATCGCAAGAAGGACATGGTCGTGTCCGGCGGCTTCAACGTCTTTTCCGCCGAGGTGGAGGCCGCCGTCACCGAACTGGCCGCCGTGCGCGAGTGCGCCGTGATCGGCATCCCGCATGAAAAATGGGGCGAGGCCGTCCATGCCATTGTCGTCGCCGACAATATCGGGGAGACAGAGATCATCTCCCACGCCAAGGCCCGGCTGGGCGGAGTGAAGGCGCCCAAGAGCGTCGCCTTCGTCCCCGCCATTCCCCGGACCGCCGCCGGAAAGATGGACAAGAAAGCCCTGCGCGCCGCCTATTGGACCGGCGCGCGGATGGTCAATTGAGCGATTTCAGTCAAGTGGCACATTTGACGGCTCGGAAATCGCGGCAAACAGAAACGGGTGACAGATGAAAACATCTGCACCGCATAAGGAGAGGAAGAGGATGCGGGTCGCGATTGCGCTGCTGTTGGGAACGAGTCTGGCCCTGTCGGCCTGTGGCAAAGGGACGAGCCAGGACGCGGCCGCGCCATCCGCCTCCACCGGCGGCGTGGATGCCGCGCGGATCATCGCGGCCAAGCCCGCAGAATGGCTCTCGACCGGTCGCACCTATGACGAACAGCGCTTCAGCCCGCTGTCCGCGATCAATCAGGAGACGGTCGGCAAACTCGGCCTCGCCTGGTCGGCCGACATGGACACCAATCGCGGGCAGGAGGCGACGCCGCTCTTCATCGACGGCACCCTCTATGTCTCCACCGCCTGGAGCATGGTGAAGGCCTATGACGCGCGCAGCGGCAAATTGCTCTGGTCCTATGATCCGGAAGTCCCGCGCGACACTTTGGTCAAGGCCTGTTGTGACGCGGTCAATCGCGGTGTGGCGGCATGGGGCGACAAGATCTTCGTGGGCACGCTGGACGGGCGACTGATCGCCATCGATCGCAAGAGCGGCAAGCCGGTCTGGACCAAGGTCACGCTCGACCAGACGAAAAACTACACCATCACCGGCGCGCCGCGCGTGGTGAATGGCATGGTCGTCATCGGCAATGGCGGCGCGGAGTTCGGCGCGCGCGGTTATGTCGCCGCTTATGACGCCGATACCGGCACCGAAAAGTGGAAATTCTACACCGTCCCGGCCCAGCCCGGCACGGAAAAGGAACCGGATTACCTCAGGAAAGCCGCCTCGACCTGGTATGGCGAATGGTGGAAGCAGGGCGGCGGAGGCACCGTGTGGGACGCCATGGCCTATGACCCGGAGCTGGACCTGCTCTATATCGGCGTCGGCAATGGCTCGCCCTGGAATCAGGCCTACCGGTCGGAGGGCAAGGGCGACAATCTCTACCTCTCCTCGATCGTCGCAGTCCATGCGAAGACCGGCGAATATGCCTGGCATTATCAGACGACCCCCGGCGATAGCTGGGACTTTACCGCCACCCAGCACATCATGCTGGCGGACATAGAGATGGGCGGCCAGAAAAAGAAAGTGCTGATGCAGGCGCCCAAAAACGGATTTTTCTATGTGCTGGACCGCGCCAACGGCAAACTGCTGTCCGCCAAGAATTTCGTGCCGGTCAACTGGGCCAGCGGTATCGACATGAAGACCGGGCGGCCGATCGAAAATCCCGACGCGCGTTACTACAAGACCGGCAAGCCCTTCATCGGATCGCCCGGCGCGACTGGCGCGCATAGCTGGCATCCGATGGCCTTCGATCCAAAGAGCCAGACCGTCTTCATCCCCGCCAACCTCGCCGCCTTCCCCTATATCCCGGAAAAGGGATGGAAGGCGAACAGGCTAGGCTTCAACGTCGGCGTCGATATCGCGGCGGCCGCCATGCCGGCCGACAAGGCGGTGCGCGACGCCGCGATGAAAGCGACCACCGGCGCGCTCATTGCCTGGGATCCGGTCGCACAGAAGGAAAAATGGCGTGTTTCCTACAAGGGGCCTTGGAATGGCGGCTTACTGGCGACCGGCGGCGATCTGGTGTTTCAGGGGACGGCGACAGGCGACTTCAACGCTTATGCCACGCAGGATGGGCGTAAGCTCTGGTCCTTCCCGGCGCAGACCGGTATTGTCGCGGCGCCCATCAGCTATGAGCTGGACGGACAACAATATGTGGCGGTGATGGCCGGCTGGGGTGGCGTCTGGGCACTGGCGCCCGGCATCCTCTCCGACAAGAGTGGCCCCAGCCGCAATATCAGCCGGCTATTGGTGTTCAAGCTGGATGGGAAAAGCGCGCTGCCCGCACCGCCGCCGCATAGCGCCATGCCGCTCGACCCGCCGCCCTCTACCGCCAGCGCGGCGGAGATCGCGGCGGGCGCGGCCCGCTTCGGCCGCTATTGCAGCACCTGCCATGGCGACGCGGCGGTCGGCGGCAGCATCGTCCCCGACCTGCGCCGCAGCGCGGCCTTGAACGACAAGGGCACATGGCAGATGATCGTGCATGACGGCGCGCTCAAGGATAATGGCATGGTCAGCTTTGCGTCGATCTTCTCCCCTGCGGAAATCGAGAGCATCCGCGCCTATGTCATCCACCGTGCCAATGAGGACAAGACACTGGAAAGCGCCCACAATGCCCGTTGACCCGACCAAGGTTGTCGCCATCGACGTCCATGTCCATGCCGAAGTGTCGTGCCACGACCCTGAAGACCCGGTGATGGCCAAATATTTCGACGCGGCGTCGGCCTATTTCAAGGCGGATCGCAAGCGGCCGACCATCCCCGAAACCATCGCTTATTATCGGGCGCAGAATATCGCCTTCTGCCTGTTCACCGTCGATTGCGAGAGCGGGATCGGGGCCAAGCGGATCAGTAACTATGAGGTAGCGGAACTGGCCGCCAATGACAGCGACATCGTCATCCCCTTCGCCTCGATCGACCCGCGCAAAGGCAAATATGGCGCGCGCGAAGCCCGCGATCTGGTCGAAAATTATGGGGTCAAAGGCTTCAAATTCCACGGCATCATGCAGGATTGTCACCCGGCCGACCGGGTCGCCTATCCCATCTATGAAGTGATCGCCGAATATAAGCTGCCCGCCATCTTCCACACCGGCCATTCGGGCATGGGCACGGGGATGCGCGGCGGCGGCGGGGTGCGCCTGAAATATGGCCAGCCTATATTGGTGGACGATGTCGCGGTCGACTTCCCCGACATGAAGATCATCCTGGCCCACCCAAGCTGGCCATGGACCGACGAGAGCCTGTCGATGGCGCTGCACAAGGACAATGTCTTCATGGACCTGTCCGGCTGGTCGCCCAAATATTTCCCGAAACAGGTGATTCAATATGCAAACACGCAGCTGAAGCACAAGATGCTGTTCGGCTCCGACTGGCCACTCATTCGCCCTGAAAAATGGATCGACGCGGCGCGCGAGGCGGGTTTCCGTGAGGAAGTGCTGCCGCTGATTATGAAGGATAATGCTGTGAAGCTGCTGGGGCTGGGATGACGCGCCGGGCCTTCGCTCCGGTGCGTCATCACCACCCTTGTTCGGCGATCAACTGTACCGGGCCGATCAGGCCGGATGCGCGCAACGGCGCATCGGGCTTGTAGGTGGGGGCCGCCGTGAAGGTGAGCCTGTCCGCGCCGGGCTGCTGGTCGCCGATCAGGCGGTTGACCCACAGGTTCGCGACCTTGATCTCCAGTTGATTGGTCCCCTGCTTCACGAACTTGCCGATGTCGATGCGATAGGGTGCGAACCAGCTTGTCCCCGCGAGTTGCCCGTTGACGCGCACTTCGGCGATATCGCCGATCTTGCCCAGATCCATCCATAGCGGCCCGCCCGCTTTCACGCCCTTGGGCAGCGAGAAGCGCGTGCTGTAGGTCGCGATGCCGGAGAAATAGCGCACGCCCTTGTCCGCATTATTCTCCAGCGGGGTGAGCACCGGCATCTCGATCTGCGCGGGCGCGCCACGGCCCGGCTGGAAGCGAACGGTCCAGGGACTGGTGATGGTGGCGACGGCATGGGTCGCCTTCGCCGCGACGGTGGCGGACGGCGCGTCAGCGGCTTTGCGGAACAGGATGAAGAAGGCATCCTCCGCCCCGACATCGAGCGGGATTACGGTTTCACCGCCCTCGATCCGATAGGATACAGGCTGCGCCGTGCCATCGATCGCGCGCCACAATTCAGGCTGCTTGCCGGTGACGCGGAAGCGGGCCTCGATCCGGCCTGCCTTGTCGGTCCGGTTGTTGACGAAATAGAGATCGCCATCCGCCAGCTTGCGATGCACGAAGCGATAGTCGGTATCGGCCGCGCCGCCCGTAATGCGGAAGTCCGGCGTGATTCCTACGCCGGCCAATGCCGCCTCGGCATCCTGGCTGGCGATCACGCGCCCCTTGCCGACAGGCGAGCCGCTCCACAGGCGCGTGACGAGCGCCTTGAACGTAGCGGCATCATCCTGAAGCCCCGGTGCGCGTTCCGGCGCGGCGCCGATCACCGTGGCGCCCGCTTCGACCAGCGCCGCGATGCGTTGCAGCGTCGGCAGGGTCATCACCCGGCTCGATCCGCCCAGATACAGGGCATGATAGCGGGCATTGCCGGCCACCAGCTCGCCATTATCCACCCGCATGCGATTGGCGAGGATGTCGGCATTGACGAAATCATAGGCGTAGCGGCGCGGCAGGTCGGCCGGCACGCCATGTTCGAACAGCGACGTGATCGGTGCATCCTCGCCAAAGAAATAGGCGAGGTCGGCATGGTCGCGGCCCTGCTGGAGCAGATAGCCGGTGCGGGACATATAATCGACCCACGGCCTGGCCATTTCCGCCCAGCTTTCATGCCGGTTGAAATATTGGCCGAAGATCATGAGGCTGAGGCCCGGCAGCTTGTCATCGACCGGCTGGTGCACCGATGTATGGACGATCGGCCGGTTGACGCCGGACGCGAATTCCAGATCGATGACGCGCTTGAGGTCCGACGGGGCGAAAGCCCAGGGCGCGAAGGCCGATGTCATGGATTCGGCCGAAACGACATTCTGGCCATAGATATGGGCGACAGACGCCGCGCCCTTCATGTCGCCGATCAGGGTCGGGCGTGGCGCCGCGCCCCGGTTGAAGGTCCACATCGCGGCCATGGGCACATCGGTATGCGAGCGCATCGCCAGATCATCCCCCAGCACGGGGCGGCCATTTTCCAGTGCCTCGCCATAGACGGTCAGGCCATTTTCATGCGCGACCCTGGCCACCGTACCATAATGGGCGTCGGCCAGCAGGTCCGCCAATGTCTGGCGATAATCGTGCAGGAAAGCGTCACTGCGCGCCGGCGAACCGACCACCGTGCCGATCAGCGTCGGCAGGAAGGGCACGGGATCATAGCCGCGCCGCGCCTTGAATTCCTCGACCATGCGCGGCGTCCAGTTGGACGCGCCCACCTCGATACTGTCGGTCAGCAGGGCGCGGATGCCCTTCTGGCCGATCCAGTCTGCGCCCACCGTATCGCGATATAGGCCGATATAGGTTTCAAGATAGCGGCGGACGGCGGCGGCATCATATTTGTCGACTTCAAGGCCCGTGGCTTCAGGCGTGGCCGGATGGTTGGTCTTGCCGGTCAGCGAATAGCCCATGCGGACAATACGCCAGTCGCTGCCTTTGGGCGCGGTCCAGTCCAGCGTGCCATCGGGACGCAGACGATCGGTCAGGTCGATGACCTTTGCCGGATCGATCGCGGGTGCAGACGGCGCGGTCCCATCACTCAGGCTGTTATAATCGGGCAAGATCGCATAGGCGGCCTTCGCCTCATATTGATCGATCTTCGCTTCGGCCGACAGGCGCAGCTCGCCTATGCCCAGCGTGCTGCTGTCGGGGCGGGCAAAGACGTCCATCATCACCGCGCCGGGCGCGCCATCGCCAAGGCCGGGCGACTTGGCCGCATCATTGGGCGAAAGCACGAGGCGGAAACGCTGCGCCGTGACCGGTGCAAAGGCGATCGTCGCCGACACTTCGGTCAGGGTGAAACGACCGACCGGCTGCCAGCCCTGCGCCGTCTGCACCTCCAGCGTCGGGCGATAGGCAGGGTCGCCGAAGGGCGGCCGGGCATGGGGCACGAACAGGCTGGCGGAGCGGATGGTGACGGGCTTGCCATAGTCCAGGATCAGCGTGCCGGGATGGGCGGCGTCGCCCTTGGCCATCTGGGCGACCGTCTCCAGATCATCGTCCAGCAGCGGTGCGGCGGTGATTGCCGTGCCGTCTGTCTGTGTCACGCGCGGCTGGGGCAAGGCGACGGCGCTGACCGGGTAAGCCAGAATCCGGGCATCGGCATAGAAGCTGGGCAAGGCGCCCGTTTCGGCGCCGCCCGCCAGCGGATCGCTGAACTTCGCGCTCTGGAATGGACCCGTGACCGACGGGGGAGCAGACAGGGCGCCCTTCAGCCGCTGGCCGCCGCGCAGGTCGGTTTCGCTCCAGACCAGTTTCTTCATCGCATCTTCGGGCTTGACCCATGGGCCGCCCGTCTCGCTCCAGCCCGGCGACGCCGCGATGGCGAATTCCAGCCCCTTCGCGTCAGCGGTCTGGACGGCATGGCGGAAGGCATCCTTCCAGCCATCAGTCATATAGATCAGCCGGTCCTTGACGATCTGCGGCGTCATCAGGCTGGCATCGAAATTCTGGACGCCGCCAATGCCCATGCGGGCCATCCAGTCGAGATCCTTGTCGATCCCGTCCTTGGTGACATTGCCGTTCATCCAGTGCCACCAGACGCGCGGGCGGGCCGACTGGGGCGGGTTCTGGAATCCGTCGGCCAGATCGTCCGCCCATACGGGCGTGGCGATCATGGTGCAGGCCAGCAGGGCGGCAAGGCGAAGGGCGCGGGCTTTCATCAACAGACTATCCTCTACTTCATATATTTTGGGCGGAGGTCAGCAGCCGTCGCAGCGACAGGCTGGCCACCAGCGCGCCGAGCGCACCGCCATAAGCGATCTTGATCGTCAAAGCCGTGGCCCAAGCCATAGTCGGAAAGCCGGCATTACCGATCGAAAAGGCGAGCAGGCCGCCCAGCGCTGCCCCGGCTATGGCAAATAGCATGGCACGGCGCAGAATGGGGCCGATGGTGGGACCATTGCCCAATTGCCGACGCGCGATCAGCGCCGGAACCAGAGCGCTCATCAGGCAAACCGCGATGCTCTGCGGGATGAAGTCCAGCGCCAGCCCATCGGGCGTACCCCAGCTTAGCGGCCGCGATTGCATGCCGAAGACGCCGAGGAAGAAGGCAAGGCTCAGCACGCCATTGATGACGACGCTGATTGCCGCTTCCCGCCGGATCGAAACGGCGCTCGTCACTGGCCCGCCTTCGTCGTCAGAAGGCCGCGCATCTCCATCCAGGACAGGAATTGCGGCAGGACGCCCATCGTCGTGGTGCCGGGCTTGCCCATGCCAAAGCCATGGTCGCCCCGTTCATAGGCATGGAGTTCCACCGGCACATGCGCCCGGCGCCAGCTTTCGACCAGTGCATAGGATGGCGTGGAGAAGAGGCTGTCGTCATTGGCGATCGCGGCGAACATCGGCGGGGCGTCCGCCGGAACATCGCGCGCCAGCATCGGGCCATAGACATAGCCGATGAAGGACGGTCGATCGCCGCCCTTTCCTTCCAGCGCGGCATTCATCGTCGTCATCGCGCCGGCGGAAAAGCCGATCATCCCGACCCGACCGGCGTCGACGCCCCATTTGCCCGCATTGGCGCGCACCAGCTTGAGCGCGGCCAGCGCATCGAGCGTGGCGCGGGGTTCGCTGATGGAGGGCGGCGCATCGGGATCGCGCAGCGAGTCCGCCATCCGCTTGCCCATATAGGCGGATGCTTCCGCCGTATCGGCCGGGGTCTGGTTCAGCCGATATTTGAGGACGAAGGCCGCGATCCCATGATCGGCCAGCCAGCGCGCCACGCTCCAGCCCTCATGATCCATCGCCAGCAGCATGAAGGCGCCGCCCGGCGCCACCACGACCGCCGCGCCGGTCGCCTTGGCAGGATCGGGCAGGATCGGCGTCAATGTCGGCACGGTGACGTTGCGCACCGCCAGATCATTGCCGAAGCGCACCCAGTTTTCGGTCGATGTCTTGGGTGCTTTCACATCCGGATAGAGCGGGATGGCATCGGGTTCGGCAGGTGCCTGCGCCGGTGTTGGCACAGGCATTTGTGCGGCAACCGGCGTGGCGAGAAGGAGGGCGGAAATGAGGGCAAAGCGCTTCATGGCAGACCTCCTTTTTACAGCGCGTTCCTACGGGCGATCGCGCCATAGACGGCGGCGCTGGGCTTGGGCGTGCGGGCGAAGGTGACCGGATCGACGCTGACCAGGCCGAATTTGGGCTTGTAGCCGAAAATCCATTCGAAATTGTCGAGCAGCGACCAGTGGCAATAGCCCAGTACCGGCACGCCATCATCGATCGCCGCCTTCAGGCCGGCGAGCGCTTCGGGGATGAATTTGGCGCGGATCGCGTCATCATCAGTGCCGACACCATGTTCGGACACCAGGATCGGCACGCCGGTCGCTTCATGGGCATAGCGGACCGCGCCAGCGAGCGAACCCGCCCAGACTTCGGTGCCCGACCAGTTGACGGTCGATCCCTTGGGCGCAGGCAGGCGGCCCTTGTCGCCCCAGAGCGCACGCTCGTAATTTTGCACGCCGATGAAATCGTCACCCTTGGCGACATTCAGCCATTGGCCGTAAAGCTCGCCGCGCATCTTGTCGCGGACCGACGCCTTGCCGACGGCCTGATCGTCCATCATCGCCAGCGATATGCCGACGGGCAGGTCGGGGCGCACCGCCTTGATCGCCGCCTTGCCGGCCTTATGCGCGGCCAGCAGGCCGGCTTGCAGTGCTGGGAGATCATCGAAACCCGCGACATTGGCGCTGACGAATTTGGGCACGCCCAGACGCTTGGCGGCGGTTTCCAGCGTCAGCTTCTGGATATCCCAGACCTGCGGCGGCAGCATCGGCTTCAGCAGCAGCAGGATATTGGGTTCGTTGAAGGTGATGACCCGGTCGATCCCCTGCCCGAATGCACGGGTCGCCTTGTCGCAATAGCGGGCAAAAAGCTCTGCGCTTTCGGGGTTGGTCCAGCCGCCCTGCGCGCTGAACCAGCGCGGCGCGGTGAAATGGCTGTAGGTGACGATGGGGGTCAGGCCACGGGCGTGGCAACCATCGATGATCGCCTTGTAATGATCGAGCATCGCCTGGCTGAACAGGCCCTTTTCCGGCTCGATCCGCGCCCATTCGATACCGAAGCGATAGGCGTTGAGGCCCATAGTCTTGACGATGTCGAGGTCGGTTTCCCACAGTTCGAAACTGTTGCAGGCGTCGCCCGAAGGCTGGGCGAAGACGGTGGGCTGCTGGTTCTCCAGAAACCACAGGTCGCTGGCGACATTATTGCCCTCAATCTGGTGTGGCGCGGTGGCCGTGCCCCAGAAAAAGCCCTTGGGAAAGGCGGGATCGGCAGTCTTGCGCGCAGCGAAGGCGGGGGCGGCCATCAGGGCGGCACCGGTCGCCAGAAGGGTTCTGCGGTCCAGCATGTTTCCGTCTCTCCTATTCTTTGTGTCAGGCAGTGGTTTCGCGCACGAAAGCGCAGATTTCTTGGGACAGCCGCCGGTCGGCGGTGCCCAGATGCATGGCCATGCTGTAATGATTATGTCCCGAATGAATGAAGGCGCGCGGCATCGCGCCATGGCGGGTCAGGCGATCCTGCATCAGGCCCAGAAATTCGGCCTGAAAGCGGGGCGGATCATATTCGGCGCAGGCGAGGAATAGCGGCAGGCTGGTCGCCGCCACGGCCTCCAGCGGCATGCGGTCGGGATAGAGCGCGGGGTCGCCATAATAGAGCATGTCGCGCTGATCGAGCGGGGTGTAGCCATAGAGGCCCGACAGCAGGATCGCGGCCCGGATGCCGCGATCGCCAGCCAGCTTGAGATAGCCTGCGACATGGACCGCGCCGGCCGACGTGCCCATCAGCACGATGCGGTCGGGGTCGCCGCCATGCTGCGCGGCATTGGCCTTCAGCCAGTCGATGACAGCCGCCACATCTTCCGACCCGGCGGGCCAGACATTGTCGGGCGCCAGCCGATAGTTGATGACGACGCCCAGAAACCCGGCCTGCGCGGCCATGCGGCCGACATTGGCATTGGGCCAGTCGGTCGCGCCGCCCTTGTCCCCCTTCAGAAAGCCGCCGCCATGCACGAAGACGAGGATCGGGGCTGGGCTTTCCACCTGCGGGCGGTATAGGTCGAGGCGGTGGCGTTCATGCGGGCCATAGGTGACATCTGTCACCGTCACCGGCACCTGCGCCGCCAGAGTCGATTGTTCAGCATCGAACAACGCCCGACATTGACTCAGCACATCCGGACCGAGATCGGTTCCCATCGCCGAGATGGCAGCGCGCATCACCGACATCCCAGATCGAAGCTGGAAAGATCCCGCGCCAGATCGACCGGGCCGGCATAGGCCTTGCCGATATCCGTGCGGATCGACAGTTCGGATTCGCTAAGCAGGCCCGGAATCGCATAATGGGTCAGCACTACCTTGCCCGCCTTCGCCTTGAACGCGATCGTCCCGATATCAGCCGGCAACAGGTGGTGGGTCGACAGATGCTTCTGCATGGAAACCAGCATTTCGGGCGAGGCATCAACGCGGCGCTCCCGGATTTCCTTCATCAACCGGTCGAGATCGATCACCTCGCTGACCAGCATGTCGGTCCCCGATGCCAGCGCCGTTACCGCATCGCTGGGTCCGGTATCGCCCGTATAAGTGATGCTGCGGCTACCCAGCGCGAAACGGTAACTGAGGGAGATATTGGCCGGATCTGGCTTTCCATCATGGTCGAAATGGCTGTTCGCCGCCGCCTTTACGGTCACACCCCCGTCGAGGGTGATGCTCTGCCCGTCGCGCAGTTCCATGGCGCGGACCGATCCGGCAGGCGTGGGCGGCAGCGCGCCCAGACCGAAACCGATTCTGGCCGGCGGTCCCATGGACGCGACGATGCCGTCGACCACCTCCTTCGTACCGGGCGGGCCATAGACGGTCAGTACCCCCGGAAACTGGTTCATCCAGCGCAGGCCAATGACCGCGCCGAGGCCGCCGCTATGATCGAGATGTAGATGGCTGATGAACACGGTACGGACCAGGCGCATGTCCATGCCAATCCGCGCCAACTGGTCGATCGTGCCATCGCCGGTGTCGACCAATATTCTCTGATCACCGGCGATCAGCAGATTGGCGGGTTCGGACCGATCGGCAGTCGGAACCGGGCCTCCCGCCGTACCCAATGTCACCCAACGCAAGGCCAGGCATGACCCCTGCGCGAAGGCGACACCGGGAGAGAGCGACAGCAAGCCCGCCAACAGCAAGGTACGAAACTGGCTCGACTTATGCATTCCCATCTCTCTCCTTCACCACGCCCGTACTATTGGCAGAAAAGGATGGGCGACGCTGCGCCGCCCATCCTTTTCTTCGTATTTCTCAGAACTTCATCTGTGCAGAGACGCCTATCGTCCGGCGCCCTTCCCGGCTCAGCCAGTTCACATAGGCACCCGGATCAGCAAAGGGCAGATCGATTACCGCCGCATGGAATCGCTGGTCCAGCAGGTTGCGCACGAACAGGCCGACGCGCCAGTTGCCGTCGGGATGGCCGATGCCCGTGTTCAAGCCGATCGTGCCGTAGCCCGGCTGATAGGAGCCCGCTTCCACGACCGCATATTGAACACGGCTGCGATAGTAGAAGTTGGCCGACCAGTCGAACGTCAGCTTGTCATTGATCGGCAGGCGCACGTCGGCCCCCGCGGTGGCGCTATATTTGGGCGCGCCGGACAATGGTTCGCCCGCCGCCTGCACCAGCGAAGTAGTCCCGTCCGCCGCCAGATAGCAGCTATAGCCCGCCTTCACGACGCCTGGACAGGCCGTGACATAATCGGTGAACTTCGTTTTCGAATAAGTGAAACCGCCAGTCAGCGTCAGTTCGGGACTCACGCGCCAGGCCAGATCCGTCTCGAACCCCTTGGCCGAAAAGCCGCCGGCATTTTCGGTCTGGAACTCGACGCCATTGAACACGGACGTCTGGAGATTCTTGTACTTGTCGAAGAAGACATTGACGTTGAAGGTCACGGCACGATCGAAAAGCTGCGACTTCATGCCGACGGTGATGTCACGCACGGTCTGCGGCGCGACCTCCGTCTTGGTGCCGGTCAGGCCGGTGAAGGTGACCGTCGGGCCCAGATAGCCCCGCGCCATGGTGCCGAAGAACATGATGTCCCGGTCGACCTTATATTCCGCGCCGATACGGCCGGACCAGTCGCCCCTCTTCGTGCTGGCGCTGACTTCCGCAGTCGGCGTGTAGGGCACGACGAAACCGTTTGCGCCCGGTCCCGGCGCATAATTGGGGTCGATGATCGAGAAGTAGGACGCCTTCACCCAGTCATATTGGTAGCGGAAGCCGCCGATCACGCTGAACCGATCGGACACATGATATTTGCCGTCGAAGAAGGCAGCCAGCGAGTCCGAACGGGTCTGGGTATTGCCCTGGCCGCCAGAGATATTGACGATGAACGAGTCGAACGGCACCGCCGGGCGCAACTGGGCACGGTTGAAGTCATTGTCGTCACCCACCTTGCGCCGCGAGGCGTAGACGCCGGTGGTGAATTCCAGCGCGCTGCCGCTGGGCGAGCTGAGGCGCAGTTCCTGCGACAGGAAGCTCTGGTCGGTGCCGGTCTGCTGCGCCGTGAAGACGGGCAGGCTGCTGGCGTCGATAGCGAAAACCTGCGGACCTTCATCCAGACGGCGCCAGGCGGTGATCGAGGTCAGGTTATAGTCGCCCAGCGACTTGTTGATTTCAAGCGAGGCGCCGTAATTCTGCTCGGTCGAATAGCCGGCATATTCCTCCACCGACTTGTCATTGTCGAAACCGGGCACGACGCCGAGTGCCGCAACATTGCCGAAGCGCGCCGCCATCAGCGGGTTGGAGAAGCTGGGCAGGCTGGCCAGCGTCCAGAGCTGGCCGGGGCCCTTGCGCTTGATCTTAGAATAATCGCCGATCAGGTAGATGCTGAAATCGTCGCTCGGTTCGAACAGATATTTGGCGCGCGCGCCATAGCTCTGCTCCCCGCCCCACATTTCGTCACGCACGACATTTTCGAGAAAGCCGTCATTGCGGCGATAAAAGCCGAACACGGCCAGCGCCGAATTCTGGCTGACCGGCACATTGACGCTTCCGTTGACATTCACTTCGTTGAGTTCGCCATAACTGGCGAAGGCCGCGCCGCCGAACTTGCCGATCTCCGGCTTCTTGGTGGTGATGTTGACCACGCCCGACGAGGCGTTCTTGCCGAATTGCGTGCCCTGCGGCCCCTTCAACACCTCGACCCGCTCCAGGTCGCCCAGGCTGTTGACCGGATTGCCGAAGGGGATGACGACATTGTCGACCACGGTGCCGACATTCTGTTCGGACGAGCTGGAGAAACCGCCGGCACTGCCCACGCCGCGCAGGCGGAAGCCGCTGTCATTGGGCGAGCTGCCGAACTGAACGCCCGAAAACTGATACTGGATGTCGGTCAGCTTCTGAAAGCCGCCTTCGGCAAGCTGTTCGCCGCTGATCGCCGACACGGCGATGGGCACATCCTGCAACCGTTCAGCGCGGCGCGTGGCGGTGACGATGATGTCCGCACCACCAGCGGCGGGCGTATCGGCCGCAGCCTGCGGCGCGGCATCCTGCGCGAAGGCAGGGGCCGACAGGGCGATGACGCTTGCACCGGCAAGCGCCATCATGGTCAGGTTGATCTTACGCATATTACTCCTCCCCTTCTTATCTTTGGGTCGATTGGGCTTATTGTTCGTCGATGATCCGGTTGGTGAGCGTGCCGACGGTGCCGACGCTGATTTCGACCTTGTCGCCGGCGTTCATGTAGAGCGGCGGGGTACGCTTGTCGCCGACACCGCCAGGTGTGCCGGTGGCGATGACATCGCCGGGGGCCAGCGGCGTGAAGGCGCTGACATATTCGATGACGGTCGCGATATCCCAGATCATGTCGCTGACCGGCTGATCCTGCACCAGTTCGCCGTTGAGGCGGGTCTGGACGCGCAGGCCATTAAGGTCGTCAATCTCGTCCGGCGTCACCAGCGCGGGGCCGAAGCCGCCGGTGCCGGGGAAGGTCTTGCCGGGCGTGAACTGGATATTGTGACGCTGCCAGTCGCGGGCCGACCCGTCGTTGAAGGCGGCATAGCCGGCAATATAGGCCATGGCATCGCCACGGGCGACCTTGTGGCAGGGCTTTCCAATCACCAGCGCCAGTTCGCCTTCATAATCTAAACGGGTGGTCACGGCCGGCTTCACCATCGGCTGGCCATCAGCAACCAAGCTATCGGCATAGCGTACGAAGATCGCCGGATGCGCTTTCTGTTCGCGGCCGGTTTCCTTAACATGTTCGGCATAGTTGAGGCCGACGCACAGGATCTTGGCCGGGTCCGGAATGACCGGCAGCAGCACTACGTCGGCAGCAACATAGGTCGCGCCGTCGGCCAGCGTCGACAGGCTGCCATCGGACAGCGCGGCCTTGAGGCTCGGCGTCGCGTCGGTCGCCAGTTCGACGATCGTCTCGCCATCCTGGCGGCCGAAGCTGGGGGTCCCGTCGGGGCGGCGGAAACTGACGTAACGCATTAGTGATTTTCCTCTGTCAGGACGTTCAGCGGCTGGACCTGCCAGTCGCGGCGATGGCGGAATTTCTCTTCGGCGGCGCGCAGGCCGGCAAAATCCTTGTCGGACATGCCCCACTGGTCGATCCGCTTTTCAGGCCAGGTCCAGTCTTCGGGCGCACCGGCCTGATAATCTTCGGGCACTTTCTCGACGGCGGTCGAAAATTCGATGACGGGGCCCCCATTGCCAGGACCAAAGGGGGCGATGAAATAGGCGAAGACGTTGGCGCCGGGGCCATGGCGACCGGGGCCCCAGGCGGGCACCATCTCATGGTCGCGCAGACGGCCGATCCCGCGCATCACCGCATCCAGGTCCGCCATTTCGAAAGCGATATGGTTGAGGCTGGCAAAACCAGCGCGGGCAAAGGCGGTGCTGTGATGCGAGTCATTGCAGCGCACGAACACCATGCCCTTGGTCCGGTCCGACACGCGGAAGCCCAATGCATCCTCGACCAGATGCCCGGTCGCTTCGGCGTCGGCGCTGTTGAACACGACATGGGTCAGCTTGACCGGCAGGTCGGCGCCTTCGATCGGCGCGACTTCCCCGGCATCGACCAGGAAGCGGAGCAGTTCGCCCTCGGCCAGTTCCACGATGATGCCATGACCGCCGCCCAGATCGCCCGACACCACCGGCGCGGCGGGCAGACCGGCTTCGTGCACACTGCGCTTCAGTTGCTCCAGCCGGTCGGCGGTGCAGACGAAGGTGGTGGAGCGAACATAGGGGTCGGCCGATTCCTCCAGCGCGACCAGATAGGGATAGCTGCCCGATCCACGCAGATAATGGATATTGCCCTCGACAGCCGCCGGGGCCATGCCCCAGATGTCCGTCAGGAAAGCGGCGGCCTCTGCCGCGTGGGGCAGCGCCAGTTCGATGCTGCGCAGCTTCATTTCATATCTCCATGGGAAAGGCCTGCGGCGAGGATGCCGGCGATGGCACAGGCTTCGTCGCATTCGCCGGTGTCGCCGCTGATCCCGACGGCGCCGATCACCGCACCTTCCACGTCACGGATCAGGACGCCGCCGGGGGACAGAGCCAGCCGACCGCCGGTGGCGGCGACGACGCTCTGAAAGAAGACAGGGTTGGAGGCGGCACGCGCGGCCAAGACCCGCGTATCCGCCCCCATCCCCAGCGCACCCGAGGCTTTGGCCTTCGCGATGTCGAAACGAAACAGGCTGGCGCCATCTTCGCGCACCATGGCAACGGGATGCGCGCCGGCATCCAGGACAACGATTGCGAGCGGTTGCGCGCTATCGGTGCGCCCTTGTTCCAGCGCATGATCGATGATGGTGCGCGCTTGAGCAAGGGTGAGGCTCATGCAGCGATCTCCTGATGAGTAACGCCAGCGATCAGCGCAGCGCGGCAGGCGACGAGGTCCGACGCCTTGCCGGTGCCAAAGACATAATGGTCGGGACGGATCAGAACCGCGTCGGCGTTGCGATCGGCCAGCCAGGCGGCGATCGCGCCCTGATCGTCCAGCGTGGCGATATCGATGACCGCGATATCGCCACCTTCGACGGGAGCGCTAGTGAACAGCCGCCAGCCGCCACCGGTCACATCGTCCAGCAGCCGGTCGCCGACGCGCGGCTGGATGAAGCGCTCGCCTGCCCCCGGCGTGCCGGTGGCGACGATACCCGTCGCGATGGCGGGGATCAGGTCGGCGGCGGTGCCATGCTGCGCGCCCTTGGCGGCTTCGCGCATCTTGGCGTCGCGCTCCGCAGCAGCTTCCGGGTCGAGCATGCAGATATAGCGGCCTGCGCCCACGGCGGCGGAAATGACCGCGCGAACATGGGGATCGCGTTCGGGCTGATAACTGTCGAGCAGTGCGTCGGGCGCCTGCCCCTTCAGCACCAGTTCCAGCTTCCAGGCGAGATTGGCGGCATCGCGCAGGCCATGGCACATGCCCTGTCCAAAAAAGGGCGGCGTCTGGTGCGCGGCATCGCCGGCCAGAAAGACGCCGCCCTGCCGCCACCGCTCGGCGATCAGACCATGGAAGCGATAGGTTGCGGCGCGCACCACCTTGTGCGGAACGCCGGAGAGATAGGGTTCGACAAGGGCTGCGACCGATTGCGGTTCCATCATCGCCCGGTCATCTTCCCCCGGCAGCAACATGAATTCCCAGCGGCGATGATTGCCGCGCCCCGGCACGATCGTCGCGGGCCGCTTGGGGTCGCACATCATGACCGAGAGTTTCTGGAGATTGGCGGCTTCCGGCACGCCCCACAGGTCGGGGAAGCGAACCGCGCCATCGACTTCGGCATCGACCACCAGCCAGGGTTCTTCGAAATCCAGATCGTCCAGGCGAATGTCCAGCGCCTTGCGCACGGCGCTGCGCGCGCCATCGCAGGCGATGACATAGCGGGCCTGCTCGCTGCGACCGCCCGACAGGCGCAGGGTGACGGCATCTTCACCCTGCTCCAGCCCTTCGAACGCGACACCGAGCTGGACGGTTACATTCGCATAATCAGCCAATGCGTCGCGGAGATGATCTTCCAGTTCGGGCTGGTAGAAGAAATAGTCGTTGGACCAGCTGAACGGACGCGCGCGGCCGACCGTGCCCATATAACGGATGACGCCATGATCGGCGCCGACATGCAGATGGCCTTCGGTGTCGCGCATGTCCGGGGCGACGCGGTCGATCACGCCGGCCGACTGGAACAGGCGCATCATTTCATGGTCGAGATGCACTGCGCGGGGCAGCGGATAGGGATGGGCTTCCTGCTCGATCACAAGGACCGAGACACCCGCCTTCCCCAGTAAATTGGCCGCAAAGGCCCCCACCGGCCCGCAGCCGATGATCGCGACATCGAACATGAAACGTCTTCCCCGTCAGGCGTTTACGGGCTGAGCGGCGGGCGATTTATGCATCTGCCCACCCAGCATGATCATCTTGATATTATTGGCGTCTTGCAGAATGCGGACGTCCTGGGTCGGATCGCCATCGACCAGCAACAGATCGGCCAGATAGCCCGGCTTCACATGTCCAACTTGCTGTCCCATCAACTGACCACCCAGCATGGTGGCGGCGCTCAGCGCCTCGGCCGGGGTGAAGCCGTAATAGGTCACGAAATGCTCCAGATCGCGGGCATTGCGGCCATGGGGGTTGAAGGGAAAACCATAGTCGCCGCCGGGCAGGATACGCACGCCCCGCGCCTTCAGCTTGGGAACGAGGGTCTTTTCCAGTTCCAGCCGCTCGGCTGCGCTGGCCTTCATCGACGACATGTTGATGTGCGGCGGGGGCGAGGCTTCCAGCGCGGCGACCGACACGCCGGGGCCGGGGGCATAAAAGATTTCGTCCTTCTTCGCCGCCATGGCATCGACTGCGGCATCGTCCGCGAAGGAGCAGTGATAGAGGATGCGCGCGCCCGCTTCGAGCGCCAGAGCGATGGCGCGCGGCGAGTAGGCGTGGGTCGCGATCCAGAGGCCCGCTTCCCTGGCCGCTTCTCCTGCCGCCAGCATTTCCTCGTCCGTGTAGAGGATGTCGGCCGAGGAACCGGGCTTGAGCGCATCTTCGCCGGAAATGACGAGCTTGAGCGACTTCACGCCTTCTTCGGCGCAATAGGCGACAAAGGCGCGCATCGCATCGGGACCGCGACCGTTGAACACGTCACCCGTCTCCACGCCCTCTTCGCCTTCCGGGCTACGCTCCAGCGTCGACGGGATGAGGCGCGGGCCGGGCGTTTCGCCGGCTTCGATCGCGCGGGCCAGTTCGGGTTCGATCTGGTCGCCCAATGCGCCCGCCGAATAGAGGCTGGTATAACCATGATCGAGCAGCACGCGGGCATTGCGCCAGGCGGCAACCTTCAACTCGTCGGGCGGCAGGATGAACTGGTGATAGATTTTCTCGACCGAGCTACCCCAGGTCAGATGGGTATGCGCGTCGACCATGCCGGGCATCAAAGTAGCACCCTGACCGTCGATCACCACATCGGCCTCGACCGCGGCGATGGCCGCCTCGTCATGCAGGACGGCGGCGATGGCTTCGCCTTCGACGACTACCGCTCCGGGGACTGGCGCAGTGCCCGTCCCGTCGAAAATTGCGATATTGCGGATCAGCTGCCGCACGGTGGTCTCTCCCGAAAGCTCTTGTTGAAGAAGCTTATGCGCCGTTCCTGACCCAAAGAAAAATAATGATTTTTGCGAACGTCATAGTTTTGAACTATGGATAAGCACATCCAGCAGCGCTTCGCCCAGATGCGACAGCCGCCCGCCCGCCAGCATCCGCACGCCGATACTGCGAGGAAAGGCGGCTTCCTCGATCGTGATGGCGCGCAGTACGCCGATCGACAGTTCGGCCGACGCCACCTGCATCGGCAGGATCGTCACGCGCTGGCTACCGCGCACGATCGCCTTCGTGCTGAGCAAAGAGTCGCAGCGGATGATGTCCTGCGGCACGGGAATGTCGGCCGCCATGAACAGGGCGTCCGTCTGTCGCCGAAAGGCGCCCCGCGCTTCGGGGAGCACCCAGCGCATCAGGGCCGTGTCCCGCAGCGACAGGCTGGCGGGCAGATGATCATTCTGCTTGCCCACGATCAGGGCGAAAGGATCGCGCGAGAAGGTGCGTTCCTCGATCCCTTCGGGCGGTTCCTCGATGCCCGTCGTGACGAACGCCAATTCTATGTCGCCGCGATGGAGCATCGCGGCCAGATCATGGTCGGGTCGTTCCACCACATGCAGGGTGAAGCGACCGATCCGCGTTTCCAGCCGCCGCACCGCATCGGGCAACAGGCTGACCAAAGCGCCGGGCGTGCCGCCGATGCGCAGGGGGCCGGTAATGCCCCGACTGGCAAGTTTCACCTCCGTCTGCACATCCGCCAGCAGCGCATCCATCGCTTCCGCGCGTCGGAGCAATGCCTGCCCTTCCGGCGTCAGCTGGATGCCGCTGCGCGACCGTTCGAACAGGGTGGCGCCGAGCGACTGCTCCAACTGGGCGATGGCGTTGGAGACGGAGGGCTGGGAGATGTTGAGCGCCCGCGCGCCGCCGCTGATGCTGTTGGCGCGGCACACCGCGAGGAAAGTGCGGATGGCGCGCGGATCGATCATGCGGCGCTATCGCCGATGATGGCGGCATAAGCGGCGGAATCGACATTGCTGCCCGACAGGACGACGACGCTGGCGCCATCGCAGGGCGGTGCGAAACCTGCGAGCATAGCCGCCAAGGCTACCGCGCCGCCCGGCTCCACGACCAGCTTGAGCGTCGAGAAGGCGAAGCGCATGGCATCGCGCACCTGATCGTCGCTGACGACAAGGCCGCCCGACAGCAAGGCCTGATTGATGGGGAAGGTCAAGGCGCCGGGGCTGGGCGCCATCAACGCATCGCAGATGCTGCGCGCATCGGGCGACACGGTTTCATGCACGCCGCTGGCAAGCGACCGGGCGGTATCATCGAAGCCGGCGGGTTCGACCGTGTAGATGGTCGTGCCGGGCGAGCGGGCCTTTACCGCCGTGGCGATGCCGGCGGTCAGGCCGCCGCCGCCGCAACAGACGAGGATCTGGCCAATCGTCGCGTCCGCCTGCGCAGCCTGTTCGAGGATTTCGAGGCCCGCCGTCCCCTGCCCTGCGATGATATAGGGGTCATCGAAGGACGGGACCAACGTGGCGCCGCGACTTTGCGACAGGGTGGTAGCGATCTCCTCCCGGCTTTCGGTATGACGGTCATAGGTGACGATTTCAGCGCCGAGCGCGCGCGTATTGGCCAGCTTGATCGCGGGTGCATCGGCCGGCATCACGATCGTCGCGGGAATGCCGAGCAATCTTGCCGCCGCCGCGATGCCCTGCGCATGATTGCCCGAGGACCAGGCGACGACGCCCGCCGCCCGTTCACGCGCATCCAGTCGGGCAAGACGGTTGTAAGCGCCACGAAATTTGAAGGAACCGGTGCGCTGCGCCCCTTCGAACTTCAGCAGGACGCGCCGGCCGACCCGATCATTTAGCACCGCATTTTCCAGCAGTGGCGTCCGTACCGCCGCCGGGGCGATGACGCGGGCGGCGTCGACTATATCCGCAATGCTGATGGCTGGGCTGATGACGGGCGAAGGGTTCATGCACGGCTCCTTTTCTGGCCAAGGCTCTAGCCGCAGCGTGAAGCGAGGAGAAGCGCGAAGAACAGCGAATGAGACAGTTGCGCGACATTGCGACGAATGTCTTCCTGCGATGGTAGACAGCAGCCCCTGCTCCACCTATATACCGAGCGGTATGAAAAGCGCGGCTGAAACTGTCACTAGAGGACGCCCCCGGGAGTTCGATCCCGAGGAAGCCCTGTCGGCTGCGCTCCAGGTCTTCTGGACGCGCGGGTATGAAGGCGCGTCGCTGGCCGAACTGACCGACGCGATGGGCATCACCAAGCCCAGCCTCTATGCCTGTTTCGGTAATAAGGAAGCGCTGTTCCACAAGGCGCTGGACCTCTATGAGCGCGACAAGCTCTGCTATATGCGATCGGCGATGGAAGAGCCAACCGCCCGCGCCGTGGCCGAACGGCTGCTGCGCGGCACGCTGAATATCCAGACCGGCGGCAGCGATCCGCGCGCCTGCCTTGGCGTCATCAGCCTGGTCGCCTGCACCACGCAGGCGGAATCGATCAAGACCGACGTGCTGGCGCGCCGCGCCTCGTCCGACAAGGCGCTGGTCGAGCGGCTGGAACGGGCCAAGGCGGAAGGCGACCTGCCCGCCGGGGTCGAGCCAGCGGCGCTGGCGGCCTATGTGATGGCGGTCATGCAGGGTATGGGCGTGCAGGCCAGCGGCGGCGCCTCACCGGAGCAACTGGAGCAATTGGTGGAAACCACCATGGCGATGTGGCCGACCGCCTGAACTGAACCGCCTAAAACCGTATATTCAGCCGCAATTCAGAAAAAATTACCAAGCGGTACAGAAAGCGGTTGACGCGATGCAGCATCGCATTATATACCGATAAGTATGAAATCCGGTTGAGGCGTCAGCCTTGATGGAGGCTCCATGAAACATTTCTGTACAAGCTAAGTCATTCGACTCGGCGCGCATCGTCACGCCGTCACTATCATCATCGTCTGGCCATGGGGTCGGAGCGTCGCTCCGGCATCGATGGCTCTTGCAGTCCCGCGGCCGCCACCGGTTCGGGAGAGTATCGCGTGCGCCCGCAGATGGCGTTCGCGGCCGGGTCTGCACGCGAATAGGGGATTGAAAACCATGGCCTATATCGATTTTGCCCAGCCGCTGCCTGCGGTTGGGAACGGCATTTCCTTGCCTGCGATCCGGGACCGGATCAAGGCCGTCGCTACCGGCTTTTCGCCGATGGAATGGCAGATCGTGCGCTTGGCGCAGACGGACGGCCTGTCTTCCCTGCGGGAGCCGGGGCGCTGGTTCCGCCTGAAGACATTGTTCTTCGGACCGCAGCCGCATTTCAAACTGGCGGACGAAAAGCTGGAGGCGCTGCGCCGTCTGGCCGTGGAGGCCTGGCATGAAGGCTTCGCCGTCCGCCCATCCGCCATTCGTCAGTTTCGCGAAGCCGGGTTCAGTGAGGGACAGCTGGAAACATTGCTGTCCGCCGTCACCGCCGCCCGCCGCACCATCAAGGGGAAATATCCATGAACATGATCACAAAGATCGACAGCGATACGCAGGCCAGCGAAGTCGGATCTGGCGGCACGACACGCCGCTGGCGCGGCCGGCATCTGGCTTGGGCAGCACTGGGTATCGTCGTGCTGGGCGGCGTCAGCTGGAAATATCTGGGGCAGCCGGAGGCGCAGGCCTCCGCCGCGCCGCTGGCGGCTGTCGGCGTGTCCGCGCCGCTCGCCCGCAGCGTGACCCAGTGGGACGATTATGTCGGCCGCTTTGCGCCAAGCCAGACGGTGGAAATTCGCCCGCGCGTATCGGGGGCGGTGACCGCCATCCACTTCCGCGACGGCGACTTCGTCCGGCAGGGGCAGTTGCTCTTCACCATCGACCAGCGCCCCTTCCTGGCGGCCCTGGCCGAAGCACGGGCGAACAGCGCATCGGCCCGAAGCGCGCTGCTGCTGGCGCAGAATGATTATGCCCGCGTCCAGAGGTTGAACGGCGACGAAGCCGTGTCGGCCAGCGAAGTCGATGCGCTGCGCTCGCGGCTCCAGGCGGCGCAGGCCGCCCTTGCCGGAGCGCAGGCGCGCGAACGGAGCCGGGCGCTGGATGTGGAGTTCACGCAGGTGCGTGCGCCCATTTCGGGTCGCGTCTCCGACCGCCGCGTGGATATCGGCAATCTGGTGGCCGGCGCGGAAGGCACGGGCGCGACCTTGCTGACCACGGTCAACAAGCTCGATCCCATCTATTTCAACTTCGACGCGTCCGAAGCGCTGTATCTCAAGTCGCAGCGTGACAAGGAGAATGGCGGCGCGGTCGAAGTCCGGTTGCAGGATGAGGCGGATTATAATCATCAGGGTCGTCTCGACTTTACCGATAATGGCCTCGATCCGCGTTCGGGCACGATCCGCATCCGCGCCGTGTTCGACAATCCGGGCAATTTCCTGACGCCGGGCCTGTTCGGCAATATGCGCCTCGCCAATGGGGGCAAGGCCAACGCCCTGCTGGTTCCGGACGAAGCGATCCAGTCCGATCAGGCCCGCAAGACCGTGCTGGTGGTGGACAAGGATGACACTGTGACGGCCAAGCCGGTCGAGCTTGGTCCGATCGTCGACGGACTGCGCATCATCCGGTCGGGCCTCAGCCCGCAGGACCGGGTGATCGTATCCAACCTTCAGGCCGCCATGCCCGGCGCCAAGGTGGCGGTGAAACCAGCGACGATCCGGCCCGCCCCCGCGCCGGTCACGCCGGTCGATAGCGCGGCCCCGGTGGCGGCGCAGGCGACCTTCGCAAGATAGCCCCACCCCAGCCCCTCCCCTGAAGGGGGGGGGCTTTGGAAACACAAATCCCAAGCCCGTGATCCGACCCTCGTCGGATCGCGCGGCATCCCTTTTGCTCGTTCGCAAAGGACGATCCGATGCGCTTTTCCCGTTTCTTCATCGACCGGCCGATCTTCGCCGCCGTGATCGCGGTGGTCATCACCGTGGTCGGCGCGCTGGCCTTCATCGGCCTGCCGGTGTCCCAATATCCCGACATCGTGCCCCCCACGGTCACGGTGTCCGCCCAATATCCCGGCGCATCGGCGGAAACGGTCGCATCGACCGTGGCCGCGCCGATCGAGCAGGAAATCAACGGCGTCGACGACATGCTCTATCAGAGCAGCCAGTCGACCGGCGATGGCAAGGTCGTCATCACCGTCACCTTCAAGATCGGCACCGACCTGGATGCCGCGCAGGTGCTGGTGCAGAACCGCGTCGCCGTCGCCACGCCGCGCCTGCCCGAAGAGGTGCAGCGGCTGGGCGTCGTGACGCGCAAGACCACGCCAGAATTCCTGATGGTCGTGAATTTGCAATCGCCCGACGGCACGTTCGACCGCGACTATATCTCCAACTATGCGCTGACGCAGGTGCGTGACAGACTGGCTCGTCTGGATGGCGTGGGCGATGTGCAGATGTTCGGATCGCGCGACTATGCGATGCGCATCTGGATCGACCCGGATCGCGCCGCCGCGCTCGATCTGACGGCCGGTGAAGTCGTCTCCGCCCTGCGCGCGCAGAATGTGCAGGTATCGGCCGGCTCGATCGGTCAGCCCCCCTATGATCGTGGCGAAGCCTTCCAGCTTGGCGTGGAAATGCAGGGCCGCCTCAACACGCCCGAGCAATTTTCCGACATCGTGATCCGTTCGGATGCCGATGGCCGTCAGGTGCGCGTGCGCGATGTCGCCCGCGTCGAACTGGGCGCGCAGGATTATGGCACCAACACCTATCTGTCGAACAAGCCCACCGTCGTCATCGCTACGATGCAGCGCCCCGGCTCCAACGCGCTCGACGCGGCGGAGAAGGTGAAGGCGGAGATGGAGCAACTGTCCAAGCGCTTCCCCAAGGGCCTGGAATATAGCATCATCTACAACCCGACCGAATTTATCAGCCAGTCGATCGACGCCGTCTATCACACGCTGATCGAAGCGGTGCTGCTCGTCGTCCTCGTCATCCTCGTCTTCCTGCAAAACTGGCGCGCGGCGATCATCCCGATCATCGCCATCCCGGTGTCGCTGATCGGCACGGCGGCGATCCTGGCAGGGCTTGGCTACAGCCTCAACAACCTGTCGCTCTTCGGTCTGGTCCTTGCCATCGGCATCGTCGTCGACGACGCCATCGTCGTGGTCGAGAATGTCGAGCGCAATATCGAGCATGGCATGTCGCCGCTGGAGGCCGCGCGCGTCTCCATGGACGAGGTGTCGACGGCGCTGATCGCGATCGTGCTGGTGCTGTGCGCGGTGTTCGTGCCGACTTTGTTCATCACGGGCATTTCCGGCGCCTTCTATCAGCAGTTCGCCGTCACCATCTCGACCGCGACCGTCATCTCGCTGATCCTGTCGCTCACCCTGTCGCCCGCCGCCGCCGCTCTCCTGCTCAAGGAAAAGCACGGCCCGCGCGACCGCAGCGGCGATCCGGTCTGGCGGCAGAAGCTGGGCGTGCTGGTCGATCACTTCAACAATGGCTTCGACCGGATGAGCGCGGGCTATGGCCGCCTCACCCGCTTCCTCGTCGCCCGTCCCAAGAAGATGCTGCTGACCTATGCCGGCCTGATCGCCGCCACCATCGCCCTCTTCTGGGTGACGCCCGGCGGCTTCATCCCGGCGCAGGATCAGGGTTATTTCCTGGCGGTCGTTCAGCTTCCCTCGGGCGCCTCGCTCGAACGCACCGACAAGGTGACGCGCGAGGTCGCGGCGAAGATCCTGCCGATCAAGGGCCTGCGCGGCGCGGTGATGTTCGCCGGCTTCCACGGCCCTTCGCAGACGCAGGCGCCCAACAGCGCGGCGATCTACTTCCCCTTCAAGAGCTTTGCCGAACGCAAGGAAGAAGGCGCCACTTATGCGGGCATCATGGAACAGGCGAACAAGGCCGTCGCCGGCTATGACAAGGCGCGCATCCTGCTCGTCCCCCCGCCGCTCATTCAGGGCATCGGCTCGGCCGGTGGCTATCGGATGATGCTGGAGGACCGGGAGGATCGCGGATACGCCGAACTGAACAAAGTCGCGCAGGACATGATCGCCAAGGCGAACCAGTCCCCCAGCCTCGCCATGGTCTACACCCTGTTCGATGTCGGCACGCCGCGCATCTATGCCGATGTCGACCGGCGCAAGGCCGACCTGCTGGGCGTGCCGCCTGAGCGCATCTTCGAAGCGATGCAGGTCTATCTTGGGTCGTCCTTCGTCAACGACTTCAACCTGCTGGGCCGCACCTATCGCGTGACGGCGCAGGCCGATGCGGAGCATCGCGGCACGGTGGCGGATATCGCGAACCTGAAAACCCGGTCGAACAGCGGCCAGATGGTGCCGATCGGCTCCGTCTCCACCTTCAAGGACAAGACCGGTCCCTATCGCGTGGTCCGCTACAATCTGCTGCCGGCGGTGGAAATCGACGGCGACACGGCGCCGGGCTATTCCTCGGGCCAGTCGCTCGCCACGATGGAAAAGCTCGCCGACGCGGCCCCGGCCGGTTACACCGGCGAGTGGACCGGCGTCGCCTATCAGCAGGTCAGCGCGGGCAACACCGCAGGTCTGGTGTTCGGCATGGCGGTCTTCTTCGTCTTCCTGGTGCTGGCGGCGCAATATGAAAGCCTGACGCTGCCGCTGTCGATCATCCTGATCGTGCCGATGTGCCTGTTCGCGGCCATGCTGGGCGTGAACCTGCGCGGAATGGATAATAATATCCTCACGCAAATCGGTCTGGTCGTGCTGATCGCCCTTGCCGCGAAGAACGCCATATTGGTGGTCGAATTCGCCAAGCAGGCGGAGGAAGAACAGGGCCTGTCGCCGGTCGAAGCCGCCGTTCAGGCTGCCCAGACCCGTCTGCGCCCGATCCTGATGACCAGCTTCGCCTTCATCCTGGGGGCGGTGCCGCTGGTGATCGCGACCGGTGCGGGAGCGGAACTGCGGCAGGCGCTGGGGACGGCCGTGTTCTTCGGCATGGCCGGTGTGACCGCCTTCGGCCTGCTCTTCACCCCCACCTTCTATGTCGTGTGCCGCGCGCTGGGCGATCGCTTCGCCCGCCGCCGGCCCGAACAGGCCGAACCTGCCTTGCAGCCGGCCGAATGAGGAATAGAGACATGACACGCAACTTCATTGCCTTGCTGCTGGGCGCCAGCGCCCTGACGGCCTGCGCCGCCGGGCCGGATTATAAGGCGCCCGCTACCCCGACCACCGCCGCCGCGCCCTTCATCGGGGCGGCGAGCCCGGCGGTCAGCGCCGCCGCCGCGCAGGATCGCTGGTGGACGCTCTATAATGATCCGCTGCTGGACAGCCTTGTCGGCGATGCGCTGGCCGCCAATACCGACCTGCGCGTGGCAGTAGCGCGGATCGAACGGGCGCGGGCGTCGCTGCGCGGCGCGAAGTCCGATCGCCTGCCGCAAACCAGTCTTGGCGCATCCGCCGTGCGCAGCCGGACTTCGGCGGCGCAGTCCCTGCCCGGCATCGACCGCGAAAACACCATTTACGATGGTGGGCTGGATATCAGCTACGAAGTCGACCTGTTCGGCCGGGTGAAGCGCGGTGTGGAGGCGGCACGGGGCGACTATGCAGCCGCACAGGCCGATGCCGATGGCGTGCGGGTCGCCGTGATCGCCGATACGGTGCGGGCCTATCTGGACGTGACCGCCACGGCCGAGCGACTGGCGGTCGCCCAGCGCACCGTGGACCTGCTCGACCAGTCGGTCCGTATCACCAGCGCGCGCTTCGATGCGGGCCGGTCCGACCGGCTGGACGTCATCCGTGTGACGACACTTCGAGAACAGCAGAAAGCGGCGATCCCCGCGTTGCTGGCGGACCGTGATGCGGCGCTCTTCCGTCTCGCCACGCTGACCGGCCGCACGCCCCAGGATTTGCCCGATACGGTGCGCACTGCGATCCGAACGCCGCAACTCTCGCAGCCGATCCCGGTGGGCGACGGACAGGCATTGCTGGCGCGGCGGCCCGACGTGCGCGCGGCCGAACGGCGGCTGGCGGCGGACACCGCCCGGATCGGCGTGGCGACGGCGGACCTTTATCCCCGCATCACCCTGGGCGGATCGGTCGGCACCACGGCGCTGGGCGGCGGCAATCTGTTTGGCGGCGGACCTCTGAACTGGGTGCTGGGGCCGCTGATCAGTTGGGCCTTCCCTAATCAGGAGGCGATCCGTGCCCGCATCGGTTCGGCGGAAGCGGACAGCGCCGCTTCGCTCGCAACCTTCGACGGCACGGTGCTGCAAGCGCTGGAGGAAACCGAACGCTCCCTCTCCGCTTATTCTCATGCGATCGAGCGGGCGCAGACATTGAGCGCCGCCCGGGATGAAGCGGCGCGAGCTGCCCGGATCAGCCTCGCCCGGCAGCGGGAAGGGCAGATCGATTTCCTGACCGTGCTGGACGCGCAGCGGACGTTGGCGAGCGCAGAGGCCGATCTGGCCACGGCGACGCGGGCCGTGTCCTTTGCGCAAGTGGACCTGTTCCGGGCGCTGGGCGGCGGCTGGGGCAATCGCCCTGCCTGACATGCATCCAGGGGTGGATCGAACATCCACTCCCGCACTGCAACAAGTTGGTCATAAAAGAAAATTGCCCGAACGGGGGCGGTATAGTCCGTCGTCCAAGAATAAGATAATCTTTCATTAACCTCCTTCAAAGTCACTTGCATTGAACCTCTGGTCATGCGAGCGATCGGGCGGGTCGTTCACGAAATTCTAGCGATTCCCCTGTGGGGATGTCGCTGATTCATCCTGCGTGTGGGGGAGTGAACATGACGGACTATACGGGCGGCTCGGAAAATAACAGCTGGACGATCACACCGACGGACGGCACCTCCAGTATCGACGGCGGCGGCGGTACGGATAGCCTGACGGTCAATCTGTCGAGCAGTACGGGCTATTATCAGTCGGGCAACTGGTACGGCCCCACGTCGTCCGGCAACATCTATGATTATGGCAGCGGGCAGTCTGTCTATTACAGCAATATTGAAGTCCTGACCGTCCTGTTCGGCAGCGGCGACAGCGATTTTTCTATCCTCAATAATGCTATCGTCGCCTTCAATGGCGGCGCGGGAAACGACTATTTTCACGGCGATTTCTCAGCCAGCACGGCCAATATCAGCTTCACGCTGAACGAAACGGCGAACGCCACCTCCACCTTCACCAACCAGGGCACCACGCTGACCAATGTCGAGCGGGTGGATATCACCACCGGCAGCGGCAATGACAGCCTGACCGGCGGGTCGCTGGCGGACACGCTGCGCGCCGGCGCTGGCGCCAATAGCGTCAATGGCGGTGGCGGCGACGACACCATCTACAGTTCAGGCGTCGATACGGTGAATGGCGGCGCAGGCAACGACATCTGGTACGGCGACTATAGCAGCCGCACCACGGCGCTGAACGTCACCGAGAGCGCGGGTGTTTACACGCTATCCAATGGCGGTAGCGTCACCAATGTCGAAAATCTGCAGCTGACCACCGGCAGCGGCAATGACAGCTTCCAGATCAGCAGCGCCGGTTCTTTCGACGGCGGCGCGGGCACCGACAGCATGACCATCAACTGGTCCGCCAGCGACGGCTATTATCAGGGCGGTTCCTGGCAGGGCTCCGGCGGCAATGTCTATGCCTATGACTATGGCAATGGATATAGTGTCTATGGCTATAATATCGAAACTCTGACTGTCCTTTTCGGCAGTGGCGACAGTGATTTTTCCGTCAGCAACAACGGCGTTGTCGCCTTTAACGGCGGCGCGGGCACCGACTATTTCCATGGCGATTTCTCGACCAGCACGGCCAATATCAGCTTCACGCTGAACGAGACGGCGAACGCCACCTCCACCTTCACCAACCAGGGCAGCACGCTCACCAATGTCGAGCGGGTGAACCTCACCACCGGCAGTGGCAATGACAGCCTGACCGGCGGATCGCTGGCCGATTCCTTCCGGGCGGGTGCCGGCACCAACAGCATCAATGGCGGTGGCGGCGACGACGTCATCTACAGTTCGAGCGTCGACACGGTAAATGGCGGCTCCGGCAACGACATCTGGTATGGCGACTATAGCAGCCGCACCACGGCGCTGAACGTGACGGAAAGCGCGGGCGTTTACACGCTGTCCAATGGCGGCAGCGTCACCAATGTCGAGAATCTGCAACTGACCACCGGCAGCGGCAATGACAGCTTCCAGGTCAGCAGCACTGGTGCCTTCGATGGAGGTGCCGGCACTGACAGCATGACCATCAACTGGTCCGCCAGCGACGGCTATTACCAATATGGCTACTGGTATGGCTCCGGAGGCAGCGCCTATGCGTATGACTATGGCAATGGATATAGCATCTATGGCTATAATATCGAGGCGCTGACCGTTCTTTTCGGCAGTGGCGACAGTGACTTCTCCGTTAGCAACAACGGCGTTGTCGCCTTTAACGGCGGCGCGGGCACCGACTATTTCCATGGTGATTTCTCGGCCAGCACGGCCAATATCAGCTTCACGCTGAACGAGACGGCGAACGCCACCTCCACCTTCACCAATCAGGGCACAACCCTCACCAATGTCGAGCGGCTGGACCTCACCACCGGCAGCGGCAATGACAGCCTGACCGGCGGGTCGCTGGCGGATACGCTGCGCGCTGGCGCGGGCACCAACAGTGTCAATGGCGGCGGCGGCGACGACATCATCTACAGTTCGAGCGTCGACACCGTGAATGGCGGTTCCGGCAACGACATCTGGTATGGCGATTATAGCAGCCGCACCACGGCGCTGAACGTGGCCGAGAGCGCGGGTGTTTACACACTGTCCAATGGCGGCAGCGTCACCAATGTCGAAAATCTGCAACTGACCACCGGCAGCGGCAATGACAGCTTCCAGATCAGCAGCAGCGGTGCCTTCGACGGAGGCACCGGCACCGACAGCATGACCATCAACTGGTCGGCCAGCGATGGCTATTACCAATATGGCTACTGGTATGGCGCCGGAAACAATGCCTATGCGTATGACTATGGCAATGGAAATAACATAAATGGCTATAATATCGAAGCGCTGACGGTCCTGTTCGGCAGTGGCGACAGCGATTTCTCCGTTAGCAACAACGGCGTTGTCGCTTTCAACGGCGGCGCGGGCACCGACTATTTCCATGGCGATTTCTCGGCCAGCACGGCCAATATCAGCTTCACGCTGAACGAGACGGCAAACACCACCTCCACCTTCACCAATCAGGGCACAACCCTCACCAATGTCGAGCGGCTGGACCTCACCACCGGCAGCGGCAATGACAGCCTGACCGGCGGGTCGCTGGCGGACACGCTGCGCGCCGGCGCGGGCACCAACAGCGTCAATGGCGGCGCAGGCGACGACACCATCTACAGTTCGGGCGTTGACACCGTGAATGGCGGTGCGGGCACCGATATCTGGTATGGCGACTATAGCAGCCGCACCTCGGCGCTGAACGTGACCGAGAGCGCGGGCACCTATAGCCTGTCCAATGGCGGCAGCGTCACCAATGTCGAGAATATGCAACTGACCACCGGCAGCGGCAATGACAGCTTCCAGATCAGCACTGCCGGTTCGTTCGATGCGGGTGTCGGCACCGACAGCATGACCATCAACTGGTCGGCCAGCGATGGCTATTATCAGACAGCCTCCTGGTATGGCGGCAGCTCTTCCAGCAATGTCTATGCCTATGATTATGGCAATGGTTACAGCGTCAACGGTTATAACGTCGAAACGCTGACTGTCCTCTTCGGCAGTGGCGACAGCGACTTCTATAACTATTACAACGCTGTCGTTGCCTTCAACGGTGGTGCGGGAACCGACCATTTCCATGGAGACTTCTCCGCAAGCACGGCCAATATCAGCTTCACGCTGAACCAGGCCGCAGGATCGACGTCGACATTCGTCAATCAGGGAACCACCCTCACCAATGTCGAGCGGTTGTACATCTCCACCGGCGCAGGTGTAGACACGCTGACCGGTGGCGCACTGGACGACTATATCGACGGTGGCGCGGGCAATGATGTCATCGATGGTGGCGCAGGCAGCGATCAGTTGAGCGGCGGCGCCAATGGCAACGACACGCTGAGCTTCGCCTCGTCCGCCAATGCCATCACCTACTCGCTAACCGACCATCAGGGCGCATGGTATGATGCCGGCAATGGCTATGACTATACCGTCGGTTTCGAAAACCTCATCGGTTCCGCACAGAATGACACGCTGACCGGCACTGCCACCGCCAACCAGATCGATGGCGGCGCGGGTGCCGACACGATGATTGGCGGGGCGGGCAACGACATCTATGTCGTCGACAATGTCGGTGACGTCGTGACCGAACTGGCGGGTGAAGGCACGGACGAAGTGCGTACCACGCTGGCCAGCTACACGCTCGGCACCAATCTGGAAAGGCTGACCGGCCTGTTGTCGACGGGCCAGACGCTGACGGGTAACAGCGCGGCGAACACGATTACCGGCGGCAGCGGCAATGACACCTTGAACGGTGGCACTGGCGCCGACACCATGATCGGCGGCGCGGGCAACGACCTATATTATGTCGACAATGCCAGCGATGTCGTGACCGAAGCTTCGGGCCAGGGCAACGACACCGTCCGCACGGCGCTGGCCAGCTATGCGCTGGGCGCGAATGTCGAAAATCTGATCGGCACCGCAGCCACGGCGCAGGCACTGACCGGCAACAGCCTGGACAACAGCATCACTGGCGGGACGGCCAATGATACGCTGACGGGTGGTGCCGGCAACGACACGCTGAATGGCGGCATCGGGGCTGACACCATGATCGGCGGTACGGGCAACGACATTTATGTCGTCGACAATAGCGGCGACGTCGTGACCGAACTGGCGGGCGAGGGTACCGATGAGGTGCGCACGACGCTGGCCAGCTACACGCTGGGCAGCACGCTGGAAAACCTGACCGGCACCGCCACGACCGGCCAGACACTCACTGGCAACAGCGCTGCGAACGTGATCACGGGCGGCAGCGGCAACGACATTATCGATGGCGGCACCGGCGCAGATGCGATGGCCGGCGGCGCGGGCAACGACCTTTATTATGTCGACGATGCGGGTGACGTGGTGACGGAAGCGTCCGGTGCGGGCGCCGATGAGGTGCGCACGGCCTTGTCCAGCTACACCCTGACTGCCAATGTCGAAAGGCTGACCGCCACCGGCGTCAGCGGGCAGAGTTTGACCGGCAACGATCTGGCCAACATCATCGTCGGCACTATCGGTGCGGATAGCATCAATGGCGGCACCGGCGCCGATACCATGACCGGCGGGCTGGGCGACGACATCTATTATGTCGATAACAGCGGGGACGTGGTCGTCGAAGCCAATGGCGAAGGCAATGACTCGGTCTTCAGTTCGGTCAACTATTCGCTGGCTGGCCTGTCGATCGAAAATCTGACCCTGACCGGCACGACCAATATCAACGCCACCGGCAATGGCGATGCCAACAGCCTGACCGGCAATGACGGCAATAATGTCATCGACGGCGGTGCCGGCGCCGACACGATGGCCGGTGGCCTGGGCAACGACACCTATTATGTCGACGATGTGAACGACAATGTGATCGAAGCCGACAATGCGGGCACGGACACAATCCTGTCGTCGGTCAGCTATGCGTTGACAGGCCGGATCGTGGAAACGCTCACCCTGACCGGATCGGCGGCTCTTACCGCAACGGGCAATGCCCGCGCCAATATATTGAACGGCAATAGCGGCGCGAACATCCTCATCGGCCTGGAAGGGAACGACACGCTGAATGGCGGCGCGGGCAATGACACGCTGAACGGTGGTGCAGGCAACGACATCATGGATGGCGGTGCGGACATCGACACGGTTACTTACGCCGATGCCACGGCCGCCGTCACGGTCAACCTGGCGACGACCGCGGCCCAGAATACGGGTGGCGCAGGAACCGACACGCTCTCCAATATCGAAAACCTGATCGGCTCGTCGTTCGGCGACACGCTGAACGGCAGCAGCGCGGCCAATGTGATCGATGGTGGCACAGGGGCTGACACGATGGCCGGCGGCGCAGGCGACGACATTTATTATGTCGACAATGTGGGCGACAATGTCGTCGAGGCAGATGGCGCCGGTTCGGACACCATCTATTCGTCGGTATCCTACACGCTGGCGGGGCGCATCGTCGAAACTTTGATCCTGACCGGATCGGCCAATATCGACGCAACGGGCAATGGTCGCGTCAACATGCTGGTCGGCAATAGCGGCAACAATGTGCTGTCGGGTCTGGACGGTGCGGACACGCTGATCGGCAATGGCGGCAACGACACGCTGGATGGCGGCGCAGGCGCCGACATCCTGACCGGTGGGCTGGGCGATGACGTCTATATCGTGGACAATGTCGGCGATGTCCTGAACGAACTGGTCGGCGAAGGCATCGACGAGGTGCGGACCAGCCTGGCCAGCTACACGTTGGCGGCCAACATCGAAAACCTGACCGGTACCGTGACCACAGGTCAGTCGCTGACGGGTAATGCCCTGGCCAACAGCATCGTCGGATCGACCGGCAGTGATTCGCTGAACGGCGGGGCCGGTGCGGATGTGCTGGCCGGTGGTCTGGGCGACGACATTTATTATGTCGACGATGTGAACGACAATGTCGTCGAGGCCGATGGCGCCGGCACGGATACGATCTATGCGTCGGTCAGCTATAATTTGACCAATCGTCTGGTCGAAACTTTGACCTTGACTGGATCGGACACCATCGACGGTACCGGCAATGGCCGCGCGAACATCATCAACGGCAATAGCGGCAATAATTATCTGTCCGGCCTGGCTGGCAACGACACGCTGTCCGGCGGCAATGGCACGGATATATTGAATGGTGGCGCAGGCAACGACATATTGGATGGCGGCAATCACACCGATACCGCCACCTATGCTGACGCCACCGCAGCGGTCACCGTCAATCTGAGCGTCACGACAGCCCAGAATACCGGCGGTGCTGGCACAGACACATTGATCAGTATCGAAAAGCTGATCGGTTCCGCCTATAACGACATCCTTACCGGGGATAGCGGCAACAACACCCTGGATGGCGGTGCAGGCGCCGATACGCTGGCTGGCGGCTTTGGTGATGACACTTATTATGTCGACAATATCAACGACAATGTCATCGAAGCCGACAATGCGGGTTCGGATCGCATCTATTCGTCCGTATCCTATTCCCTGTCAGGCCGGATCGTCGAATATCTGAACCTGACGGGCACCGCGAATATCGATGCGACCGGTAATGGCCGCGTCAATACCCTGACCGGCAATGACGGCAACAACATCCTGTCCGGCCTGGGCGGCGCCGATCGCCTGCTGGGCGGTGCGGGCAACGATATGCTGATCGGTGGCGACGGCATTGATACGCTGACGGGCGGCGATGGCGCAGACAATTTCGTGTTCGATGCGGCGCTCGGCTCCAACAATGTCGACACCATTCTGGACTATGTCGTGGCGGACGACAGCATCACGCTGGACGATGCCATCTTCACCGGGCTGTCGGTGGGAACCTTGTCGGTGGACGCTTTCCATATCGGGTCGGCGGCGCATGATGCGGACGATCGCATCATCTACAACAGCGCCACCGGCGCACTGCTGTTCGATGCAGACGGCAATGGTGCTGGCGCGGCCATCAAGTTCGCGCAACTCAGTACAGGCCTTGCGCTTACCAATGCCGAGTTCATCATCGGCTGATCCGGCGCGATCACCCATTTGAAAAGGGCGTCGGCGCAAGTCGGCGCCCTTTTTTTGCTGGCCGCTTTCCCCTGTTCGGTCGCGCCAGTTTGCAGTAGCTAAGGCCACCCATCATCATTCAGACAGATATTCGCGTCGCCATGCTCACCGTTCGCCAGATAGAGATGTTCCGCGCGGTGATGATCACCAAGACGGTCAGTGGTGCCGCCCGCATGCTGGGCACGTCGCAGCCCGGCCTCAGCCGGATGCTGGCGCATATGGAGGACCGGCTGCGCTTTCGTCTGTTCGACCGCACCCGCGGCCGACTGGTTCCGACACAGGAGGCCCGTATCCTGTTCGAGGAGATCGAGCGCATCTACAAGGGCTTCGACGATCTTGGCCATGTCATCCAGCGGCTGGCCAAGGGCGAAGACCGGACCTTCCGCGTGGGCGCCTCCCCCTCGCTCGGCCATTCGGTGGTGCCGCAGATGCTCGGGCGCCTGACCGCCAATTATCCCGGCCTGACCATTCAGTTTGACATTCTGTCGGTCGAGCAGGCGGGCGATTATCTGGCGCTGCAACGCGGCGAATATGCGCTGACCGCCTTCCCGATCGATCATCCCAATATCCTGTCCAGCCGGATCGGCGCGGGACGGATGGTCTGCGCCGTGCCGACCAGCCACCCGCTGGCGGGACGCAATAAGATCACGGTGGCCGATATCGCCGGGGAGCATCTCCAGTCCTTTCGCCCCCATACGCCGCATGGCGGGATCATTGCGGAGATGTTTGCCAAGGCCGGCTATGAGATCGACATATCGACCTATATCCGCTTTGCCGAAACGGCGGTGGCCTTCGTCGCCAACGGCATGGGCGTGGCGCTGGTGGACAGTTTCACCGCGATGCAACCGCATGCGGACACGGTGCGCTTCCTGGAGTTTGAAGAACCGGGCCTCCTGCCCGTCTATATCAACCGCAATCTGGAATCGCCGCGCGCGATCATCGGTGAAACCTTCGAGGAAATCGCCCGCAATGTGCTCATGGGCCTGCCGCGCACTCTCATAACATAATGGCATAGAGGACTTCATTTCCTCATGTGGAAATTACCTAGAAAAGGAGAGAAGCAGAACCACCCGCAGAATAGAAGCCGACAGGCCACCGGGTTGTTTCGGTAATGCAGAAGCCCACAGGTTTCTTCGAGAGGATGAAAGGCGTCATTCCCATGGCCAGCTATTCCCCCGCCGGTACGGTATCCGTGCGGCCCTATGTGACGGTGAACAACCCGTCCCCTGCGCCGTCCGATGCCAACTGGAGCGCGCGCCAGATTCTGGTCGTCGCCATCTGCTTCATCCTCAACATGCTGGACGGCATGGACGTGCTGATCCTGTCCTATGTCGCCCCGGCCCTGTCCACCGACTGGCAGGTCAGCCCCGAACGGCTGGGCGTGGTCTTCAGCGCGGGTCTCGCCGGCATGGCGGCTGGCGGCCTGATCATCGCGCCGATGGCTGACAAGTTCGGCCGTCGCAAGCTCATCCTCGCATCGCTGATCATGATGTCCGTCGCGATGTTCGGCTCGGCCATCGCCGCATCAATAACGGAACTGATCCTCAGCCGCTTCATCGTCGGCATCGGCATCGGTTCGGTGCTGGCCAGCATGGCCGCGCTGACGGCCGAATATGCCCCGGCCAAGCATCGCACCTTCGCGGTCGGCTTTTTGCAGGCAGGCTATCCGGTCGGCGCGACCATCACCGGCTTCGTCGTGGCCAGCCTGCTGCCCGTCCATGGCTGGCAGGCGATGCTGCTGGGCGCCGCGATCCTGTGCGCGATCTCCATCCCCTTCGTGTGGATGCTGCTGCCCGAATCGATCGATTTCCTGCTGACCCGCCAGCCCAAGGGTGCGCTGGAAAAGGCCAATCGCCTGCTGCGCGCCACGGGGCAGCCGCAAATGGATGCGCTGCCGCCCAAGAAGGTGCATGAAGCCCAGAATGTCGGCGTGCGCGGCCTGCTGAGCGAAGGGCGTGCGACCGGCACCCTGCTGCTGTGGATGGCGACGATCTTCGGCTTCATGACACTCTATTTCGTCATCAGTTGGATTCCCAAGCTGGCCGTTGAAGCCGGCCTGCCGGCCAAGGACGCCATCTATGCCGGCGCCATCTACAATATCGGCGCATTCGTCGGCATCACGCTCATCGGGCTTGGCGGAACGCGGTTCGATCTGCGCAAGCTGATCTTGGGCTATATGAGCGCGGCGGCCGCGACGCTGATCATCTTCGGATCGGTGGCCATGCCGCTGGTCGCCACGCTCGGCACCGCCTTCCTGATCGGCATGTTCGTGCAGGGCGGCTTCAACGGCTGCTATCCGCTCGCCGCCAGCCTCTATCCGCCCGAAGCGCGTGGCACCGGCATCGGCTGGGCCATGGGCATGGGCAGGATCGGCGCGGTGATCGGGCCGATGCTGGGCGGCTTCCTGCTGGCGGCCAAAGTGTCGCTGGCGCTGATCTTCGGCATCTTCGCCGTGCCGATCCTGCTCTCAGGGATCTGCGTCATGCTGATCCGCCTGCCCAAGGCCGGCTAAAAGCCCTTCCGTTAAGGACCAGACTATCATGATCCATCAACCCGTCATCGACACGGGGCGACCCGTCGCGTCCATTCTCTGCGGCCTTGTCGGCCAGGGCATCGCCGGATCGCGCAGCCCGGAAATGCATGAAGGCGAAGCTCGCGCGCTGGGCCTGACCATGGTCTATCGCATTCTGGATGCGGAGGTGATGGACTATGACGCCAATGCCCTGCCCCAATTGCTACCTATGCTGCGGGCGATGGGATTTGATGGCGTCAACGTCACCCACCCCTTCAAGCAGGCGGTCATCCCATTGCTCGACAGCCTGTCCGATGCGGCAAAGGCGCTGGGCGCGGCGAACACTATCCTGTTCCGCAACGGCAAGGCGCATGGCGACAATACGGACTGGTCGGGCTATCGCGCCCATTTCCTGGCGGGTCTGGGCGATCGGCGGCGTGATCGAGTAGCGCTGATCGGCGCGGGCGGCGCGGCGGCCGCCGTGGGCTATGCCCATCTCGATCTTGGCGCGACACACCTTACCATTGTCGATCCGGCGGCAGACCGGGCGGCGGCGCTTACCGACCGGCTGGGCGCGCTATTCCCCATGGCGAAGGTGAAGACTGCAACGACAGCAGCCGAGGCTATTGTCGGCGCAGATGGGGTTGTCCAGACTTCCCCTATCGGGATGGAAAGCCATCCCGGCCTGCCCTTCGATCCGGACCTTCTGCATCAGAGCCAGTGGGTGTCGGACATCATCTATTTCCCGCTCCAGACAGCGCTTCTGGCTGCGGCCGAAGCCAAGGGCTGCGCGACGCTCAATGGCGGCGGGATGGCAGTGATGCAGGCGGCCCACGCCTTTGCTCTGTTCACCGGAACGGAATCCGATAGCCAGCGCATGCTGGCCGACTTCGCGCGAGCAACCGAGCAGAGGGCAGCGGCATGATCGCCGACGCACCGCCCGTTCCGCCACCTGCGATCGTCCTGCCGATCAAGGTCGCTGCCGCCGGGGCCAAGCAGTTGCAAGGCCCGACCGCCGGTCCGCAGACCCCGCCTCCCCCACCGGAGAAAAAGCCCGGCTGGCGCACCCGGCTGAAGGACAAGGGCGTCACCCTCACCTTCTCCTATGTGTCCGAAAGCGCCGCCTCCATCAGTGGCGGACGCGATCAGGGATCGGCCTATACCCAGCAATTGCTGGCGTCGGCGGTGGTCGACACCGGCAAGGCGTTCGGGCTGGAGGGCGGCAAGCTCATCGCCACCATCATCCATCGCAAGGGCGAGGATCTGACCGCCACGCGCATCGGCAATCTGTTCGAAGTGCAGGAATTGTTTGGCGGCGGGCAGGATCTGCGCCCGGCGGAACTGAGCTATGAGCAGCAGTTGAACGGCGGCAAGACGGCGCTGAAAATCGGCCTCTATCATACCGGCGACGATTTCGCGACGCTGCCGTCCGGCTGCCAGTTCCAGAATTTCGCCTTCTGCCCGCGCCCCACCACGCTTTTCTACAATAGCGGCTTTTCGGGCTTTCCTATCCCGCGTTGGGGCGCGCGCGTCAGACAGGAGATTGCCAGCAATCTGACCGTCACGGTCGCCGCGTTCGAAGTGAATGCCCATCGCGCGCAGACCGGCAGCGGCTGGCAACTTGCGCCGCGCTTCGACAGCTTCGTGCTGCCGGTCGAACTGGGCTGGAAGACCGGGCAGACGCCGGACGGACTGCCCGGCCTGATCCGGATCGGCGGGCTGATCGACACGACCGACAAGCCTGATGTTCGCGACGATATCGATGGCGAATCCTATATTCTCTCCGGTCTTTCCCCGGCCATGCGCAAGGAGCGCTGGAGCGCCTGGATCATGGGCGAAAAGATGATCAGCCGCTTTGGCGCTGGCGATCGTGGCCTTTCCCTGTTCGGCACCATGACCCTGTCGGACAAGCATACGGCGCGCGTGCCCTTCTTCCTGTCGGGCGGCTTCGTCGCGCGCGGGCTCTGGGACAGTCGGCCGAAGGATAATTTCGGCCTGGGTCTGGTCTATGCCCGCGTCAATCCGCGCATCGCCGATCGCCAGCGCGACCAGCAATCGCTGGGACAGGCAGTCGACGTCCAGACGTGGGAAGCGAGCGGAGAAATCTTCTATGGCTGGCAGGCGACCCGTGCGCTGCTACTCCGCCCGAATTTGCAATATATCCACCTGGTCGGCGCGACCAGCCGCTATGATGATGCCATCGTCGCGGGGATGACGGTGAAGCTGATCCTGTGATCCGGCAGGCTCCTGCTTGCGCAGGAGCCTGTTGTCCTCAATCCACTACGCTGTCGTCGCGGAAGCGGTTCTGCGCCGCCAGTCGCACGCCGGCATTGGGCGCGCCATAGCCGGTATAGCCCGCATCCCGCTGGACGAATTCGAAGAAGAAGAGCTTGTCGAAGGCGCGGCTGTAGACTTGCCAATAGCCATGGCCCTCCGCATCCTCGTCATAGAGGATGCCCAGCGCCGCCATCCGCGCGATCGTCGCATCGTCGAAGCCGAAGCGAGCTGCAAGATCGGCATGATAGTTGGCGGGAATGTCCAGTATCGCAGCGCCGCCATCGCGCAGTGCCTGCGCGGTTGCGAATATATCGTCGGTGGTCAGCGCGACATGCTGATAGCCGCCGCCAATCCCCTGTTCCAGAAAGCGCGATGACAGGGTTTCGCGCGCGTCCGATGCATTGAGCGTCACGCGGAATGCGCCGTCGGGCGCCTGCATCGCCTGACTATGGACCAGACCGGACGGGTCGATCACATCCTGTGCCGCCTTCGCCTCCAGCCCGAACAGGGCGCGCCAATAAAGCTGCCAGGACAGGAATTCATCCTCATGCACCACGGCGGCGAGATGGTCGAAACCGCGCGCATGGATCGGCGTGTCCGGTTCGGCATCGAGCGCGACGAATTCGCGCGCCCACAGCCCCTCCACCTCATTATCGTCGATCAGATAGACGAGGCTGCCGCCCACCCCGCGCAGCGCAGGCATGGCCATGCGACCGGGGCGCCCTTCGGGACTATAGGCCTTGATTCCCAGAGCGGCAGCACGGGCGAGCACCGCCGCCTTGTCCTTTACCCGGACGCCGATGGCGCAGATGGACGATCCATGGGCGGTGCGATAGGCGCTGGCAAAGCCCTTGGGCTCGGCATTGACGACCAGATTGACGTTGCCCTGCCGCCATCGTGTCACCTTCTTGTGCCGATGTTCGCCCGCCAGGGTGAAGCCCAGGCTGGCGAGCGTGCTGCCGAGCCGGGCGGAACTGACGCCATCGGCGGTAAATTCGACGAATTCCGCGCCCAGCATGGGTTGGGGCGCGGGGATGGGGGAGTCCCGGCCCAGCTGGCGCAACGCCGCGTCGCGCACATAGTCGAGCGAACGATAGCCATCCTCCGCCACCAAAGCCGCGCTGTTCGAACGGAAGCGATCGTTGAAAATCTCCAGCGACAGCGGCCCATCATAGCCGGTGCGCAGGATTTCAGCGACATAGCCCGTCACGTCCAGCCCGCCCTGCCCCGGCAGGTTGCGGAAATGGCGGCTCCAGTAGAGCAGGTCCATGTCGAGCAACGGGGCATCGGCCAGTTGCACATAGACGATCTTGTCGCCCCGAATGGCGCGGATGCTTTCGCTAGGGATCTTGCGCGACAGCGAATGATAGCTGTCGAGAATGATGCCTATATTGGGGTGGTCCACCTGTTCCACGATCGCCCAGACATCGCGATGGTCGAAGACATGGCGGCCCCAGGCCAGAGCCTCATAGCCCACCAATATGCCGCGCTTTGCCGCCCGTTCCCCCAGTTCGCGAAAATCATCGACGATCCGTTCACGCTCGCCCAGCGACATGGGCGAACAGTTGGAGCAGACGAGGACGCGGTCTGTACCCAGTTCGGCCATCAGGTCAAATTTGCGTTCGGCCCTGTCCATCGCCCGCTGACGCAGATGGCCCGGCATGCCTTCGAAATCGCGGAATGGCTGATAGAGCGAACAGGTGATGCCCAGATCCTCCATCATCCGCCGCACTTCCCGGGGCGAAAGAGTCGATCCGATCAGGTCATTCTCGAAAATCTCGACACTGGCGAAACCGGCGCCGGCCGCGGCGCGCAGCTTTTCCTCCAGCGTACCCCTGAGCGAAACCGTAGCGATGGCATTGAACATGGCGACCTCCTGATCATGCCATCATCCCATGCCGGCGACGGCACGATAAGGGGTACTGGATACCCCATCCATACCCTGACGTTATAGCCGTTAGGGTTCCGATATTGAACAAAATCAGCAGCGATTGAGCAGCACTCGTTATTCGTGGACGATGCGCGGTCCTATGCCTTGGCCATTGGCAAGGAAGGATCGATCATGGCGGAACGGCAATTGCATTTGGGCGCCATATTGGAAGGCGTGGGCGCCGATCACAATAGCTGGCTGGACCCGGACCTGCGCGGTGACGCCAGCATCGACATCGGCTGGTATATCGAACAGGCGCGCCTCGCCGAAGCGGCCAAGTTCGACCTCGTCTTCATCGTCGATTCCCCTTACATCACGCCCGACACGGCGCCGCATTTCCTCAACCGGCTGGAACCGCTAACCCTGTTGTCCGCCATCGCCGCGTCGACATCCCGCATCGGCCTGGTCGGCACGCTGACGACATCCTATTGGGAGCCCTATAATGTCGCCCGGCAGTTCGGGTCGCTCGACCATATCAGTCGCGGCCGAGCCGGCTGGAATGTGGTGACGACCGGGCTGGAAGGCGCCGCGCGCAACTATGGCCGCGAGGAGCATTTCGACCATAAGGTCCGCTATGGCCGCGCCCGCGAATTTGTGGAAGTGGTTCAAGGACTCTGGGACAGCTATGAGGATGACGCCTTCCCCCGCGATCGTTCGCAGGGGCTGTTCCTCGACAAGGCCAAGCAGCATCGGCTGGACCATAAGGGCGCGCATTTCGCGGTTGCGGGGCCACTGGCGCTCAGCCGGTCGCGTCAGGGCCAGCCTGTCATCTTCCAGGCCGGCGACAGCAGCGAAGGCCGCAATCTTGGCGCGGCCATCGCCGAGGGCACCTTCGCCGCAGCACAGGATTTCGAAAGCGGACGGACCTATTATGCCGACCTGAAGGCGCGGGCCGCTGCGCTGGGGCGCAATCCCGACCTGATCAAGGTGCTACCCGGCCTAGTCCCGACCATCGCCGAAACCGATGAAGAGGCGCAGGCGATCGCCGCCGAAGCGCAAGCGTCACTATCGACCGAGAAACTGTTGGTACAGATCGGGCGGGCGTTCAACTATCATGATTTCTCGACCTATGATCTGGACGCCCCCTTCCCCGACCTGTCTGGCGTGACGCTCAACAGCTATAAGGGGCAGGCGGAGCGGATCATCCGTGTCGCAGCCGAGGACAAGCTGACACTGCGGCAGGCGGCCTATCGGTTTGGCCAGTGGAAATCCGATTTCGTCGGATCGCCCGAAACGATCGCGGCTGAAATCGAACGCTGGTTTGTTGGGCGTGCGGCCGACGGGTTCAACCTGCGCGTGACCCGACCACGCGACTTCGCGCTGTTCCGCGAACGCGTTGTGCCGATCCTTCAAGCGCGCGGCCTGTTCCGCACCGAATATGCCGGGGATACGCTGCGCAGCCATCTGGGCTTGCCGGTCCCGGAAAATCGCCACAGTCGCGCCCGGCAATCACCCCAACAGATCGCTGCGGAGTGAATATCGCGCTACCGGGCGGGGTCAAGATCGGGATAGCGGTGCAGGATGGCGCGGGTCACGCCGTTAGTCCATCCAAACCCGTCCTGTAGCGGATATTCCCCGCCCCCGCCCGGTTGCTGTTCTTCGACATCATATTTCTCCAGCATCTTGCCGGTCGAACGAAAGGCTGCATCGACGGTGCGGACCCATCCGGCAGCGATGCGTTTGGCCAGGTCGCGTTTCCCATAGCGCTCCAACCCGTCGATCGCGATCCATTGTAGCGGCGCCCATCCATTGGGTCGGTCCCATTGCTGGCCACTGTCCATTTCCGTCGTCCGCAGCCCGCCCGGCGCCACCAGTCGCGCCTCTACCGTCCCCGCTATGGCATCTGCCTGCGCCTTGCTGGCCAGGCCGACGAAGAGCGGGAAAAGCGTTGCGGCCGACAGGACCGGCGTCGCTTGCGCCCGGACATGATCCCGATCGGCAAAGCGGCCTTCGCGGGGAAGCCATAAATAACGATGGATCGCTCGCGCCCTTTGCTGTGCGGCCCGATCGAATATACTGGCGCAGGACCGATCGCCCGTCGCCTGACAGCGCCGCGCGATATTGCGTTCCATCGCCCACATCAGGCTGTTGAGATCGATGGGGACGATATCGGTCGTGTGAATGGTCGCGAGCCGCGCCGGATCGATCAGCCAGCGCGAAGAGAAGTCCCAGCCGCTTTCCGCCCCGGCCCGCAGGTGGCGATAAATCTCCGCGCTGGGTCGATTGCTCTCCCGCGCAGTCGCGACATCCTCTGCCCAGCTTTCGTCACGCGGGTCGGCACGATCATCCCAATAGCGGTTGAGCAGGCTGCCATCGGGCATCCGAACCACGCGGCGTACCGCGCCTGCCTTGCTCAACGTCTCCGCACCCGCCATCCAGAAGCGATATTCGGCGCGCAGCGCGGCCAGATGCCGGGCGGCCGTAGCCGCATCCTTTTCATCGGCCAGATCGATCATCTGCGACAGGAAGGGCGGCTGCGACCGGCTGAGATAATAAGTGCGCGTGCCATTGGGGATATGGCCGTAGCGATCGATCAGGCTTTCGAAATCCGTCAGCATCGATCCGATCAGCGCATCATGGCCGTCAGCCTTCAGGCCCAGCATCGTGAAATAGCTGTCCCAATAATAGATTTCTCGAAACCGGCCGCCCGGCACGACATAAGGCGCTGGCAGCGCCAGCGCGCTCGAACCGGCAGGGGGTTTCAAGGCCGGGCGCATAAGTTGCGGCCAGAGCGCGGCAATATGGCCGGTCAACGACTTTTCGGCGGGCGGGGCTTCCCCCGGCACATCGAAATGCCGGAGCACGAAGGCGCGCAGCGCCGCCTTGCTGCGGGGATTTTCCCGGCGATAGGCTGCCAATATGGCATCGGGCCGATCGCGCGGCATTGCGTCCACGAAAGTCTTGCCGTCGGGGAATATCCTTTCCGCCTGCACCGCCTGAAAAAGCGGGCCATAGAGATCCTGCGGACCGGGCGGCGGGGCCGTCTGCGCGGTACAAAGCAGCGCAGCGAGGAGTGGCAGGATGACTTTTTTCTTCATGCCTCCTCAATAGCCTATGGCCCGTCACAGTTCCGTAAGGCAGGGAAAATGGACGGACGGAGGATCAGGGCAATGCTGCAAATCCTGCCGACGACCAGCAGCGCCGTTCGATCTTGCCTTTTATGCTATTGCATGTCATTATTATATGTGCCGCATTGCTATGCCGCTGATTATCGGGAGTTGCCAGCATGACAGAATTGACCGGCGCGGTCGTACAGCCGTCCCCCTCGCTGTCCTTCTCCCTCAAACCCCTGATGTTCGAGACGTTCGTCTGCTCCATGGCGATGATGGCATTTGTCGCCTTGGCCGGGCCGATCGCCCGCGTGATCGGCCTTGACCCATGGCATGTCGGAACAGCGGTGACAATCGCCGGGATTGGCTGGATGATCATGGCCCGAATCTGGGGCGCAGCCAGCGATAGGCGCGGTCGCCGCCCCATACTCCTGTTCGGCCTGTCGGGTTTCGTCGTCAGCTATGCCCTGCTGGCGCTGTTCATCGACAGCGCTTTGCGCGGTGCCCTGTCGCCGGCTCTCGCCTTTGCGGGCCTGGTCGTGGGTCGAGGGCTGGCGGGCCTGTTCTATGCCGCCGTGCCGTCGACCAGCGCAGCTCTGGTTGCCGACCATGTCCCGCCGGACAAGCGGGCCGCAGCCATGGCGGGCCTGGGTGCAGCCAGCGCCGCCGGATTGGTGGTGGGACCAGGACTGGCAGGCCTGATCGGCTCCTACAGCCTTCGGCTGCCGCTCTATGGCACGGCGATCCTGCCCGCCCTTGCGCTGATCGTCCTGTGGCAGGCCTTGCCCCGCGACACTGCGGTGGCACGGCGTGATGGTGCACCGCTGAAACTGTCTGACGGGCGCTTGCGCCGGCCGATGCTGCTGGCCTTCTCCGCCATGTTCAGCGTGTCGATCGCGCAGATCACCGTCGGCTTCTTCGCCCTCGACCGGTTGCACCTGCCACCGGCGCAAGCGGCGTGGACGTCAGGCATAGCGCTGGCGACCGTCGGCGTGGCGCTTGTCGGCGCGCAGCTGGCGCTGCGGGCACTGGGCTGGGCGCCCGCGCGCTTCATCCGGCTGGGCATGATCATCGGCGCGATCGGCTTTGGATCGGTCATCTTTGCCAGCACCGCCGCCCTGCTCTGGCTGGGCTATGCCGTCGCTGCCTTCGGCATGGGATGGGTCTTCCCGTCGGTGTCGGCAATGGCCGCCAATGCGGTGCAACCCCATGAGCAGGGCGCGACAGCCGGCACGGTCGCAGCCGCGCAGGGGCTGGGCGTCGTATTGGGGCCGATCGCCGGGACAACGCTCTACACCATCGACAATGGCGCACCCTATGCTGTGGTCGCACTGTTGCTGTTGCTGGTCGGCCTCTGGTCGAACTGTCTGCCTGAAAGGAGCCCAGGATCATGACTGCCGAGAAAGTGCAGGCTTCCGACTGGAATGGCCGCAATGGCGATCAATGGGTGGCCCATCAGGCATCGCTCGATCAGATGTTGGCGCCTTTCGGGGCAGCGGCGATTGCAGCCGCAGCGCCGCAACCGGGCGACCATATATTGGACATTGGCTGCGGCGCCGGGGATAGCAGCCTGCATATCGCCGGGCTGGTCGGTCAGGCAGGAACGGTGATGGGCCTCGATATATCCGCTGCGCTGATCGAACGCGCTGGCGAGCGCGCCAGAAACAGCGGATCATCAGCCTTATTCCAGCTTGCCGACGCCGCACGCGCGCCCCTGCCCGTTGCGACCTATGACTGTCTGTTCTCCCGGTTCGGCGTCATGTTCTTCGACGATCCGGTCGCCGCCTTCGGTCATATGCGGTCCGCCCTGAAGCCGGATGGAAGACTGGTCTTCGTCTGCTGGCGGACGGCGGCGGAAAATGACTGGGTCAGCCTGCCCATGGGCGCGATCAAGGGCATCGTGCCATCCACTCCGCCGCCGCCCGCCGATGCGCCCGGCCCCTTCTCCTTCGGGGATGGCGACAGGGTCCGCACCATCCTGTCCGCCGCCGGATTTGCTGACATCGCCCTCACGCCCTTCGATCATGCCATTCCCTTCGCTTCCGATGTCGCCGCTGCGGTACGGCGTGCCTGCGATGTCGGCCCGCTGGAGCGCGCTCTGCTCCACCAGTCCGATGCCGTCCGCGCGCAAGCGATGCAGGCCGTGGGCGATGCCTTTGCCGGTCGCCGGACGGAGGAAGGCGTCATCATCAACGGCGCGGCCTGGATCGTGACGGCGACCGCCGCATGAACAGCGGCGCCTCCCAACCCTTCATGCGCGCCGTGACTCGCCGTCCAGCGGTGGAGCAGAAGGTGCTGGCCATCCTGCGCGGGGACGGCCCAGCGCAGGATGGCCGCACGCCACAGCGACCGCCCCGGCTGTCGGAGCGGGATCAGGCCCTGTTCGATGCGCTCCGCGATCAGACGCAGGCGCAGGGCCTTCATATCCGGGCGCCCGGCGCGCCCTTCATCCATGACGATGAATTGCGATTGCTCGCCTGGCTGGCGCAGGGGCAGCGACTGTCCCGCGATCTGGAGGCGGTCGCGAAGGACAGGACGTTCCTTGCCCTGATCCTGGACTGTAGTCTGTCGCTCAAGGGACTGGGCCTGCAACTGCCCGCCAGATCGCTGGTCAATCTATAAGGGCGAAGCGCCGCCGCGAAATCCATTGCGCGCGCGCCTTCTCCTTGCCACTCTGCCGGTCTTGCTCACCGGGGATTGAGTCATGCGCCCATTATTCTTTGCGTTGCTGCTTGCCACCACGTCGATCGCAACGGCGGCCCCCACACCCAAGGAAGAATTGATGACGCCGCCGACCGCCGCGCGGCATTATACCATCAGTTCGACGGCCGGTAATCATGGCGATATCTGGTCATGGTCGCTGGCCGACGGGCGCATCGCCTATCGCATGTCCATGTCGCTGCGCGGATGGGTGACGGAAACGGACGAGGTCGTCACCCTTGGCGCCGACGGGCGGCCGACCGGCATGGCCATTCGCGGCTATACCGATCAGGGCGACGCAACGGAGACTTTCTCGGTCGATAGCAGCGGCGTGGCCCGTTGGAAGACGAGCATCGATCAGGGCGAGGCGCCCTTCGCCAACAAGCGCTACAACAGCTATGGCGGCCCTTGGCTGGCGGGCGAAAAGGATATCGAGGCGCTGGTTTCCGCAGGAAGCAAGGGCGTCGACCTGCTGCCGACCGGCCATGCCAGCATCAGCATCGGCGAACCGGTGCAGATCAGCGGGCCACAGGGCAGCAAGACGGTCAAGCTGGCCTTCATTCAGGGCTATGGCTTCTCCCCCTCCCCGATCTGGCTGGATCAGGATAATCGCTTCTTCGGCAATGCCGGCGTCCTGTCGCTGCTGCCCGCCGGTTATGAAGCCAATGGACCGAAGCTGAAGGATATTCAGGACAAGGCGACAGCGGCGATGGTGCGCGATGTGGCGCACCGCTTCCTCAGCCCCGCCAACCGCACGCCCACGCTCATCGATCATGTGTTGCTGTTCGATTCCGTTGCGGGCCAATATCTGCCCGATCGCGCGGTGCTGATCGCCGATGGCAAGGTGGCGGCTGTCGGTGCTGGCGGATCGATCAAGACGCCCGATGGCGCGACCGTGATCGACGGCCGTGGCAAGACGCTGTCCCCCGGATTGTGGGATGCGCACCAGCATGTCGGCGACGACTGGAACCTGTTGCAGAATGTCGCGACCGGCATGACCAATTATCGCAGCCCCGGATCGATGATAGACGAGATAGCGAGCATCACCCGGCGCCGCGCCGCCGGCGACCTGCTGGCGCCCGAGGGCAAGGTATCGGTGATCGTCGACCGCAAGGACCCGCTGGCCGCGCAGGGCGCGCTGACCGTGTCGTCTGCGGCAGAAGCCATCGCCGCCGTCGACAAGATCAAGGCCGCCGGCCTGTGGGGCGTCAAATTCTACACATCGATGAATCCCGACTGGATCGCCCCGGCGGCGGCAGAGGCTCATAAGCTGGGCCTGCATGTCCATGGCCATGTGCCGGCGGGCATGCGTCCGCTCGACGCCGTGCGCGCGGGCTATGACGAGGTCACCCATATCAACTTCATCATGATGCAGGCGATGCCGCAGGATGTGGTCGACAAGGCGAACACCGCCGCACGGCTGGAAGGCCCGGCCAAATATGGCAAGGATGTCGACCTCGACTCCCCGATGATGAAGAGCTTCTATGCCGAGCTTGCCCAGCGCAAGACGATCATCGATCCAACGCTGACCGTCTGGGAACCGTTGATGACGTCGGACGGTAGCAGCATATCGCCGGAATATTCGCCCTTTGCCGATATTGCGCCGCCGTCCGTAGCGCGTAGCTGGAAGATCGGCGGCTATCCGCTGGTCGATGGCCTGACCCGCGACGATTATCGCAAGAGCTTCGCCAAGATGGTCGATCTGGTCGGCCGGCTCCATCAGGCCGGCGTACGTATCGTCGCGGGCACCGACGGCTATGGGCTGGAACTGGTGCGCGAACTGGAACTCTATGAGCAGGCCGGATTGACGAATGCGCAGGCGTTGCAGACCGCCACGATCGTCCCGGCGCGGATGACCGGCATGGATGGGCAAATGGGATCGATCGCTCCCGGCAAAACGGCGAACATCATATTGGTCGATGGCGATGTGTCGAAGGACTTGCGCAATCTGCGCCATGTCGAAAGCGTTTTTCTGGACGGATATCGGCTCGATGGCGCGGCCCTGCGTCAGGCAAGCGGTCTGAGCGGTATGCCGAAATAATCGTGCTATAAAACCGCACCTGCTATCCCATTCCTGTTCTCGCTATCGTAATTCCAGGGGTGGCGGTTTATGGCGCTTTTTGCTGACGGAGGACCGGACTAGCCGCCAGATGATCGATCCACGCCCGCACCGCAGGCGGTAGGCCGCGTCGGGTCGTGAACACCAGATGCATGATCCCCTTGATGCCGCGCCAAGCGGGAAAGATGCGCACGAGCCGTCCATCCGCCAGCGCGGCGCTACAAATATGGTCGGGCAGAAGGGCGACCCCCACTCCGTCAATCGCGGCTTTTCTGATCGCCATCATATCTTCGCACCCCAGACGCGGCGCGAAACGGACGACATGCGTCCGCCCGTCATCCGTCTCCAGACGCCAGACGGTTTCCTCTCCCGTGTCGCTGGTACTCAGGCAAGGCTGGCCGGACAGTTCCGCCACATCCGTCAATCGGTTCGCCATCTGCGGACTGGCGACCAATATCCGGGTCGATATGCCCAAAGATCGCATCGTCAGCGCGGCATCACTGGTCAATTCGGTCCGCACGCGCAGCGCGACATCGATCCGTTCCTCGATCAAATCCACGGCCCGATCCGTCGCGACGATCTGAAGCCGGATTCCGGGATAACGATCCAGGAAAGAGGAGAGCTGATCGGATACCAGTTCGACCAGACCGGTCGGGCAACTGAAGCGAACCCGGCCGCGGGGTTCGGCTCGCGCTTCCATGACCAGCGTTTCCGCGCCTTCCACCTCCGCCAAAATGGTGCGGCATCGTTCGTAAAAGGCCTGCCCGGTATCCGTGACTCGAAAGCGCCTGCTTGATCGCTCGATCAGCCGCAGGCCCAGCCGTTCCTCCAGACCGGCGATGCGCCGGGACAATTTGGACTTGGGTTCGCGCAGGGCGCGCCCGGCTGCCGCGAAACCGCCATGCGCCACCACCTCGGCGAAATAGGCATAATCGTTGAGATCGACCTTCATCATCGTTCCTTTTATGGAACGCTAAGTGCCAATATTGCCGACTACAAGCCTTATCGTTCGAAATCTATTTCCAATGGGCAGCGGCGATCCCGCCGACAAACACAAGGAGACAGACAATGACGAACGGGTTCAACAACAAGGTGGTGGTCGTGACCGGCGGCACCAGCGGCATCGGACTGGCCACGGCCAAGGCTTTCGCGGATGCAGGCGCGTCGGTATTCGTCACCGGCCGCCGTCAGGAAGCACTCGACGCAGCGGTCAAGGCCATCGGCGGTCGCATCACCGGCGTCCGGGGCGATATGGCGAACCTTGCCGATATCGATCGGCTCTATGACGCCGTTCAACAGCAGCATGCCCAGATCGACGTCCTGTTCGCCAATGCGGGTGGCGGTGAATTCGCGCCGCTGGGCAGCATTAGCGAAGACCATTATCAGCGCACCTTCGACACCAATGTAAAAGGCGTGCTCTTCACCGTGCAAAAGGCGCTGCCGCTACTCCGGGACGGCGCCTCCATCATTCTCACCGCGTCGACCACCAGCATATCGGGCACGCCCGCCCTCAGCGTCTATTCGGCGACGAAGGCCGCCGTGCGCAATTTCGCCCGCAACTGGATATTGGACCTCAAGGATCGCCATATCCGGGTCAATGCCGTCAGCCCCGGCGTGACCGAGACGGCGGGCCTCAACGAACTGTTCGGCGGTGGGGAACAGGCCGAAGGCACCAAGGATTATCTGGCAGGCCTGATCCCGGCCGGACGGATTGGCCAGCCGGAAGAAGTTGCAAAGGCCGTCCTGTTCCTCGCGTCCGAGGAAGCCAGTTTCGTCAATGGCGTGGAACTGTTCGTTGATGGCGGACAGGTGCAGATTTGACGGGACAGGTTCCGACAAAGGGTGCCGGCTTTCGGGCCGGCACCTTTTGCCATGTATGACATCCGAGATAACCGCCAAAATTCTGTTGCCTTCCGGTCTCACCACGACGATGCGACAACATCATGCGCCTGCTGCTGATCGAGGATAATGGTCGTCTTGCCGACCTGCTGGTTGCGGGCCTTGCTCGCCGGGGCTTCACCTGCGATCACACGCCCAATCTCGACATGGCCACCGAAGCGATCGCGGCGCAGGTGCATGATGTGCTGATCGTCGATCGCGGACTGCCGGATGGCGACGGCATCGCCTGGCTGCGCGATATGCGGCGGCGCGGCCATATGCAGCCCGCCCTGGTCCTGACGGCGCGCGATGCTCTGGAAGACCGGGTGGCGGGGCTGGATGCAGGCGCCGACGATTATGTCGTGAAGCCCGCCGAAGTGGACGAAATTGCCGCCCGCATCCGCGCGCTGCTCCGCCGTCCGGGGCCAAGGGCGCAGACGCAATTGCGGTTCGGACCGATCATGGTGGATTCAGCCAGTCGGACGATGCTTTGCTTCGATCAGCCACTGGACCTGTCCCGGCGCGAGATGGATCTGCTGGAACTGCTGTTGCGGCAAGCCGGCGCCGTGGTCCGGCGCGACAGTCTGGAAAATGCGCTTTATGCCTTCAACGAACCGGTCACGCCCAACGCGGTCGAGGCCATCGTGTCGCGTCTGCGCCGCAAGCTGGAGGATGCGGGCGCGCAGGGCATGCTCCACACCGTCCGGGGCGTTGGCTATATGCTGCGCGAGGCCGCGTCATGACCCCGCGGCGATCCATTGCCCGTCGATTGTTCATCGGCCTTTCGATCGTCGGTGTGGTCGGAGCGACCCTGCTGCTGATCTTCATCATCCGCGAGCATCAGCAGAGTTTCAGTGCGCTGGGCGATCCCAACGCCGCGCGCCACGCCTTTCGCGAATTGTTCGAACATGTGGTGGTGCCGATCCTGGTGCTGATCCTGCCCATGGGCATGGCCAGCTTCATCGTCATCCGGCGCGCGCTGGAACCGCTGGGCGCTGCGGCCGCGCAGCTTCAGGTGATGGAGGGGCATGAACGCGGCGTGATGATCGATCATACCGCTTTCCCGACCGAGGCCGTGCCATTTGCCCAAGCGGTCAATGGCCTGCTTGCTCAGCTCGATCAGGCGGCCCGCAATCATGAGGCGTTCGCCGCCGATGTGGCGCATGAGTTGCGCACCCCTCTGGCGGTGATGGCGCTGGAACTGGACGCGCTCGATCATCCCGATGCGCCACGCCTGCGCGCCGAACTGTTGTCTATGCGGCGGCTGATCGATCAGTTGATGCTGTTGGCGCGGGTCGACGCGCAAAGCCTGGCCCATTCGATGCGCGACACGCTGCGGCTGGAGGAGATCGGCGCCGATGTCGTCAGCCTGCTGGCCCCGGGCGCGATCGGTGCGGACAAGAATCTGTCGCTGACCCGCGTCGGGGAAGCGCCGCCGATTACAGGCCAGCGCGAAACGGTAGCGGCAGCCCTGCGCAATCTGGTGGAAAATGCCTTGCGCGTGACGCCGCGCGGGGGCGCCGTGACGGTTCTCGTCGGCCCTGGCCCCAGACTGCGCGTCAAGGATGGTGGCACCGGCCTGACGCCCGATCGCTTGCAACAATTGGTCCAGCGGCATCATCGCGCGGATCATGCCAGTCGGGAAGGCGCGGGACTGGGGCTGGCCATCGTCGCGCGGATCATGGCCGCTCATGGCGGTCGTCTGCACAGCGTGCCGGAAAGTCAGGAACTGATATTAGATTTTACATCGGCGGCCTGATCGTCAGGCTCTCGTCAGTTTCGCGCCATAGGCGGGAGCCATGCTCCAGTCGCTTCGTATCGCACAGGCCGCCATCCCTTGTGCCCTTGCCCTCCTGTCCCTGACCGCCTGTTCGGGCGAAGAGACCGCCGTCCGCAATGAAAGCGCAGCCGCCCCGTCCGATCCCGGCATGATCGCGCTCAGCGCGGACAATATCGCGCGACTGGGTCTGAAATTCGCCGCTGCGGTTGAAGCGGCCGAAGCGCCGATCGCCGTCGTCCCCGCCATCATCGCGCCCCCGCCCAATGCACGGGTCGCGGTCGCGGCTACCTTCCCCGGCGTCGTGACTCGCATCCTGGTGGTCGAAGGGCAGGATGTAGTGCGTGGTCAGGCGCTCGCCATCGTATCGAGCCGCGACGTATTGAGCATGGGCGCAGACCTCAGCCGGGCCAGTGCGCGGCTGGGTGTCGCACAATCGAGCGCCAATCGCCTGTCGCAACTGGAACGGGAGGGCGTCGTTGCCGGTGCCCGCGCCGATGAAGCCCGCGCGATGCTGGGTGAGGCGCGCGCCGACGTGTCGGAGAAAAGCCGCATATTGCGCATGGTGAACGGCTCTGGCGCCAGCGGCAGCTATACGCTGACTGCGCCGATCGCAGGCAAGGTCACGGCCGCCACCATCCATGCCGGCAGCGTGGTTGACGGCACCACTGCTCCTTATGTGATCGATGCCGCCGGCCAATATGAAGCGCAGGCGCAATTGCCCGAACGGCTCGCCGGACAGGTGAAGCCGGGCATGACGGTGGCGCTGGGCGATAGGCTGCGCGGCACCGTGACGTCGGTTGGCTCGACCATCGATCCCGCGACCCGCTCCGTCACGCTCAAGGCAAAGCTACCCGCTGGCCCCGGCGCACTGGCGGGCCGCGCGACCAATTTGTCGCTCTTTGGCCCTGCCCCCGCCGGCGCCGTGACGATCGACCAGAATGCTCTTGCCACATTGGCGGATGGCGAAGCCGTCTTCGTCCGCTCGGCCAAGGGCGTCGAAATCCGCAAGGTGAAGAGCGGTGGCAAGGACGGCGACCGCATCCTGATCCTCTCAGGCCTCAAGCCGGGCGAGCAGGTGGTCGTCACCGGCACCAGCGCGCTCAAGCCCATGGCGATGGGCGAGTAAGCCGCGCCATGTTGAAATCGCTTGCCGCCTGGGCGCTGTCCTATCGTCTGGTCATCGTCGCGCTGTCACTGCTGACCGCAGGGCTGGGCGCCTGGGCCTTCGTCAACCTGCCGGTCGATGCCTATCCCAATATCGCGCAGACGCAGGTCAAGGTGATCCTGAAGGCGCCAGGCATGACGCCGGAGGAAGTGGAAAGCCGCGTCATCACGCCGATCGAAATGGAAATGCTCGGCATTCCGGGGCAAGCCATCCTGCGCTCCTCGGCCAAATATGCGATTGCCGACATCACCATCGATTTTGTCGATGGCACCGACATCTATTGGGCGCGGCAGCAGGTGGCCGAACGCCTGTCCGGCGTGATGGCCGACCTGCCCGAAGGCATAAATGGTGGCATGGCGCCGATTTCCACGCCGCTGTCCGATGTCTTCATGTTCACCATCGAAGGGCCTTTGAGCCTCGAGGAAAAGCGGACCCTGCTCGACTGGACGATCCGGCCTGCCCTGCGCACGGTGCCGGGCGTGGCCGATGTCAATGCGCTGGGCGGCTACGTCCGCACATTCGAGGTGCGGCCCGATCCGATCGCGCTGGCAAGCGCAGGCCTCACCGTCACCGACCTGTCCGAAGCAATCGAACGCGGCAATCGCAATGACGGCGCGGGCCGCCTGTCGCAGGGCGAGGAATCGCTGATCGTGCGTGCGGTGGGCGCGATCCAGTCGGAAGCGGACCTGCAATCGCTGGTCATTGCGACCCGAAACGGCCGGATCGTGCGCATGGGCGATGTCGCGACCGTCGGCACCGGCAGCCTCACCCGCTATGGCGCGGTCACGGCAAACGGCAAGGGCGAAGCGGTGCAGGGACTGGTCATCGCGCTGCGTGGCGCGGATGCCGGCGTCGTGGTAAACGGCATCAAGGCGCGCGTCGCCGAACTGGAGAAGACTCTGCCGAAAGGCGCCCGCATCGCCGTCTTCTACGATCGTTCCGACCTGATCGGCCGAGCCGTCGGCACGGTCGAAAAAGCACTGATCGAGGCGACCGTGCTGGTCATCATCCTGCTGATCGTCTTTCTGGGCGACTGGCGCGCGGCGGCGATCGTGGCGGCGACATTGCCCATGTCGGCGCTCGTCACCTTCCTGATGATGCGCGGCATGGGCTTGTCGGCGAACCTGATGAGTCTGGGCGGCCTTGCCATCGCCATCGGCATGCTGGTCGATGGCGCGGTCGTGGTGGTCGAAAATGTCGTCGAGCGCCTGAACCATGCCAAGGAAGAAGGCGGCCCGCCCCGGCTGAACATCGTGTTCCGCGCCACCAGCGAAGTGGTCGTGCCAGTGTCGGCGGGTATCCTGATCATCGCGCTCGTCTTCCTGCCGCTGCTTTCGCTTGAAGGGCTCGAGGGCAAGCTGTTTGCGCCCGTCGCGCTCACGATCATCTTCGCGCTGGCGGGATCGCTGCTGATTGCCCTGACTCTGGTCCCGGTCCTGTCGTCGCTGGGCCTCAAGTCCGGCCATCATGGCGAACCCTGGATCATGCGGAAACTGACGCCGCGCTATCGCCGCCTGCTGGACGCCGCCTTCGCCCGCAAGCGCCTCGTCTATGGCTCGGCGGCGCTAGGCTTGGTTCTGGCGGGCCTTGCCTATGGCGCGGTCGGCAAGACCTTCATGCCGTCGATGGATGAAGGATCGGTGATCGTGCAGACCGCCAAGCTGCCGACCATCAATCTGGACCAGTCTGTGCTGGGCGACGTGGCCGTGCAGCAATCGCTGATGAAGGATGTGCCGGAAATCCAGCAGATCATCGCCCGCTTGGGTACGGACGAAATCGGTCTGGACCCGATGAGCCCGAATGAAACCGACAGCTTCGTGGTGTTGAAGCCGCAGAAGGAATGGCGCGGGGACAAGCAGTTCGTGGTCGACGAAATCCGCAAGTCGATCGACCGGCTGCCCGGTATCGAGCCGACCTTCACCCAGCCGATCGAAATGCGCGTGTCGGAAATGCTGACCGGGTCGCGCGGCGACCTTGCCGTCAAGATTTTCGGCCCGGACCTCAACACACTGTCCGACCTTGCCGGACAGGTGCAGAAAATCCTGTCGAAGACACGTGGCGCATCCGAAGTCATGACCGTCGCCAACGACCATGTCGACTATCTGCAACTCGACATCGATCGCAGCGCGGCCGGCCGTTTCGGCATGCCGATCGACCAGATGCAGGACACGCTGCGCGCCCAGATCGAAGGCGTCCACGCCGGTGTCGTGGCCGACGGGCAAAAGCGCGTGCCGATCCTGATCAAGGGCGACGATACGATCCGTAGTGACGCCACACGCTTCGCCGACCTGCCGCTGCGCACCCCCGACGGCACGGTCGCGCGCGTCAGCGACATGGCCCGCGTCGAACGCACGCAGGGGCCGGTCAAGCTCGATCATGAAAATGGATCGCGCTATGCGCTGGTGCAGGCCTTCGTCTCTGGCCGCGACCTTGTCGGCTATGTCGATGAGGCGAAGGCCACCGTCGATCGCGAAATCAGAATGCCCGCGGGCTATCGCATGGTCTGGGGCGGCCAGTTCGAAAATCAGCAGCGCGCTTCGGCCCGGCTGATGCTGGTCATCCCGGCGGCGCTGCTGCTCATTCTGCTGGTCCTATTGCTGACGCTGCGGTCGCTGCGCGCGTCGCTGCTTATCCTGGCCAATATTCCCTTTGCGATGGTGGGCGGCATCGTGTCGCTCTGGATATCGGGCGAATATCTGTCCGTTCCGGCTTCGGTCGGTTTCATCGCTCTGCTTGGCATCGCGGTTCTGAATGGCCTCGTCCTCGTCGCCTATTTCCGCCAGTTGCGGGAAGAGGGGCAGAGCATGGCGCAAGCCGTGCGCCTCGGCGCCGAACGGCGGCTGCGGCCCGTGCTGATGACCGCCAGCATCACGGCCTTCGGCCTCGTCCCGCTGTTGTTCGCGACCGGGCCGGGATCGGAAATCCAGAAGCCGCTTGCCATCGTCGTGATTGGCGGACTGCTCAGTTCGACCCTGCTGACCCTCATCCTGCTGCCCATCCTGTTCGAGCGCTTCGGTGAAAGCGCCCGGGACGCCGCCGCCCTGGAATCCACCGATGACTGACATATTGCTGACCTTCTATTGCGCCCTGATCGATCAGGATGGCGTTGCTGATGCCCTGCGCAGCGTCACCCACGCGCCACTTCACCTACGGGAGGAGCAAGTGCTGGGGCGCGACTTTCAGGACGCACGCCCCGCCGAACAGGTGCGCGGCGCCCTGCGCCGGGCCGCGATCGACCTGATCGTGGAAGCGCAGGAACGGGAGGCGCTTGTGACCGCCGTCACCAACGCTCGCCGGGGCCATCCCGTCCGCTGGCACAGCAGCGCCATTTCGGCGCGGGGTCGCATTCTATGATCCGCTATATTCTCCTGATCGGCGCCGCCATCATGGCCACGCCCCTTCTAGCCCAGCGCGCCGACCTGCCGCCCGAACCGCTCGTCATAGAAGCGCTGGACACCCATCCCGCCGTCGCCGCCGCGCAGGCCCGGGTCCGGTCGGCACAGGCCGGTTCGGATATGCTGCGCCGGGGCAGCCACGAATTCACCTTCCAGGGCACGCTGTCGCGCCGTTCCGCCGAAGGGGAAGGCGATTATGCCGAATATGACGTGAACCTCACCCGCCCGATCCGCCTGCCCGGCAAGGCGGCGCTGGATCGCAAGGCGGGCGAACTGGGTGTCGAAGTCGCGCATAATCTGATGGAGGACATCCGGCACCAGACGGCGCTGGCCTTTTCCGACAATTGGCATGACTGGCTGATCGCCAGCGCCCAGCATCGCACCGACCTCGATTCCATGCAGAGCCTGAAGGATGATCTCGCCGCGATCCGCAGGCGCGCGCAATTGCGCGACGCATCCTTGCTGGAAGTGGATCAGGTGCAATCGGCGCTGGCCATGGCCGAGGCGCAGGCCGCGACATCGCAGGCGGCGCGGGACGAGGCGCGAGTGAAGCTCGCCGCCAACTTCCCCGGATTGCCCCTGCCCGAAGAGGCACCGGCGCCAGCCGCACCGGCGATGCCCGCCGACAGTCTCGAAATATTGCGCGATCTGGTGATCGAACGCAGCCATGAAATCCGCGCATCCGAGCGGGAAGCGCAAAGGCTGGCCACGCTGGCCCGTCGTGCTTCAGCCGATCGCATCGCCGATCCGTCGCTCGGCCTGCGCGTGTTCAGCGAACGCGGCGGTCTGGAAAAGGGCGTCGGTCTGGTCGGCTCCATCCCGCTGGGCGGCGGCTATCGCCGCGCCGCGCATGATCAGGCCAGCGCGGAGGCGGGCGCCGCCGATCTGGATCTCGCTCGCGTCCGCCGCGAAGCGGAGGCGACCGCTTCCGCCGACCTTAGCAATGTCAGGGCCCATGACAGCATATGGCGCAGTATGGAAAATGCCGCGTCCAGCGCCGCCGCCGCCGCCGGAAGGACAAAACGTGGCTATGAACTGGGGCAGGTCGATCTGACCGATATGCTGCTGGCCCGCCGACAGGCCAATGACGCCCGTCGGCAGGAAATCGAAGCGCGCGGCAACCTGCTCCGCGCCATATTGAAAATCCAGATCGATGCCCATGCCGTCTGGACCTCGCAGGAGGGGCATGAAGATTGAATGGCGCAAAGCGTCAAGAAATAGGCAGACCCGGAAAAGCCGCATGCAATCGTGCTAGCAGCGGCGCGGGCAACAGGGCTTTGCTCATGCTGCTATCGCGCAAGGCCGTACGCATCTGTTTAGCCTGCGCAGCACGGCCTCGGCGCGCCACCGCATCGGCAAGGCGAACATCTCTTTTCCACAATGCCTGAAAACGGGGATCACGCTGCATCGCGGGCGGGAAAGGCGCACTTCCATAAGGCAGGGATGGCAACCAATAGACCGACATGGCCTGCAACGCACGGCCCAGCAGGGCAATCGCCCGGTCATATTGTCCCGCACAGGCATATTCGATCGCCAGGATGAAGGTCAGATCATCCCGCGCGCGTCCCCCTATCGTCGCCAGTGACAGCCCCCCGGCATCATAGCGCGCCAGTTCCACGTCCAGAATAGCAAGCAGCGCTTCCGGTCGCCCCGCCATCGCAACCAGAGCGACACGACACCGCCGGATCGTCCATGCGATGGCCGCGCTGGTCTTTTCGCCTTTCTCCAGACGGTCGACATACGCCTGCAATCCTACGCGATCATCCTGCGCAACCAGCAGATAGTAGATTTCATAAAGCAGAAAATAGCTGTCGGGCCAGTTCCTCAGTTCCTGATAGTAGAGCGTCATCGCCGCATGATCATACCCCGCCAGAAACAGCAGCCGAGGCAAGGTGATCCGATGCCACAAATGCGTGTCGGTCAGTTGCTTGAGCGTCAGCCCATGGTCCAGTCCGGCCACCACATCGCCCAAAGTCGCCAGCAAATGCGAATAGGCCCAATGCGCATCCGCATTGGCGGGGTCGTTGACGATCGCATGACGGAACAGGGTCGCCGCATCGTCCCATCGCCAGCTGAACCGGCGATACAGATCGGCAATTCGCACCATCGCCCCGGCATTGGCCGGATCGGTCCGCAAGGCCCGCCGGAGGAGTAGCAATGCCTGATCGACCCGCTGCTGCGTGGTCAGTTTCCGCGCGGTGATCGCATGGGACCAGCCATTGCGCGTCAGGTCCGCCATGACGATCAGTGCGCCGGGGTTTTCCGGGGCCAGCACCAGCGACTGTTCGGCAAGGGCCACGGCCCGATCCGCTGAATCCTGCGCCGCATCCTGCTGCCCTGTCAGAAACAGATCCCGCACATCATCGCATAACAGCCGCGCTGCCTCGCTTAACCGATAGGCTTCGGGATCCCCGCGCATGGCGACCGATGTCGGTGGCGTGGACGCTACAGGCAGTCGCAGCACAAGCTGTTCGATCAGGGCAGCAGACAGGTCGCGTTGCAAATCCGATATCCCGGCCATCGCCGCATCGATCGAACCGGACCAGAGTTGTTGATCGCTGCCTGCATCCGTCAATGTCAGGGATAAGCGCAATCCATCCTGCCCTATCCGCGCCACACTGCCATCAACGCGATAATCGGCACTACCCGTTCGATCCTTCTCGTCCTTTCCTGCTGGCCCTGACAGCCTCAGTCCAGGAACGCGCGCGAGATCGCTGCGCAAGGCATCGCTGGTCGTCCGGCCGATCACCTCCAGCGCATGATCGCGCCCCTCGATCGCCAGCGGGTTGATGACCAGCAACCGATCTGTAGAGCCCGCGCTAGGCCAGCCGATCCTGGCGCCGACCGCCAGCAGGGCAACCCCGCCGGTCGTTATCGCAATGACGCCGCGACGGCTGACCTCGCCCATTGGCAGGGATTCAGGCACAGCATCAGGAACAATATCGGTCGAAGGAGCTTCCGCACCCTCGCCTTCCTGCACCGTCAGTCGATAGCCGATGCGCGGCAGCGTCTCCATCTGGAAGCTGCCAGCGGCAATGCCTCCGGCCAGAAGGCGGAGATGCGAGATAACGCGGCTGACAGCATCGTTGCTGACGATGCGCCCAGCCCAGCAGGATGCGATCAACTCGTCACGGGTGACAATCACCCCTTTAGCACGTGCCAGGCCGACGAGAACCTGCATCATGCGCGGTTCGATGACCTGCTCCTGACCCGCAGGATCTCGGATCAGACAATTGGCCGGATCGACCTGCACCATGCCGAGGCGGAACGGGGCAGTCCGGGCCAGCACGACGGCATCGCTATTTGCGTTCGGATTCATCACCATATCCCCCAGACCTGTTTGGCCTGTCGGCATGGCCGGATCAAGCCGCGCACAGGTTCCACCCCGTGCGTCAGACATGCCGGTGTCGCAGCGACATGCCTTCACGCCTAAAGATCGGCAATCCATCGGCGAAAGATCGGCGCCCGCAATCTGGCCAGATCGGCCGCTCCGACGGCACAATCCGGACCACAAATCAATGGTGGGGCTGGCAGGGATATGGACGGGAAAAAGCCGCAACAGGATGAGCGACTATGGCGGGAGGCCGGGCCTGTTCTCACGACCTGCGACCATGCCGCGCATCTCGAAGCAATCAACGACAGGCTCTCTAACATCCTACGACAGGAACGGCAGACCAATATTGTCCATCTGTCATCGGGCCCAACCCACGATATCGGCGATCTCGCGAAGCCGGCAGACCAGCCCCGGCTTTCATGGCGTTTCTGGTATGGCGGAATCGCGCTGGCGATCTTGCTGGTCATCGCGGCCATCTGGACGGCGCTCGCTGCCGTTCCGCTTCTCGCCGGCCATGCCCGCCAACTGATGCGGGACAGCGAAGCCGCGCTTGCCCGCGCCATTCCGACCGAGCCCGGCGCACGCCGTTGGCGGTCTCGCTTCAAGTCGCGCCCTTCCCTCCCTTCATGGACAGACAATGATGACTGACACTTCCATCAATCCCGTCAGCCCGACCGCCCGCTTCCAGTCTCTCGACGTCCTGCGCAGCTTTGCGGCTCTGGGCATATTGCTCGTGAACATTCCAGCCATGGGCCTGTCATGGGACCGGCCGCTCCCACCCTTCCCCGTGCGCCTGAACGCAGACTGGATCGCGCTCGCCATCCAGGAAGTCAGCGTCGCCGGCGCCATGCGGGGCCTGTTCACCCTGCTGTTCGGGGCGGGGATGATCGTCATGCTAACCCGGCCCGATCCCGCACGGGAAGAGGCGGCGCAACGCACCTATTTTGCCCGTTGCTTCGCACTTATGCTATTGGGCGTCGCCAATTTCGCGCTGTTCCTGTGGCCGGGCGAGATATTGTTCACCTACGGCGTGGGAGGCCTCATCCTCTTTCTGTTCCGCAAGGCCGATCTGCGCCTTCTCGGCATGGCGGCTGCGACATCCCTGATCCTGATGCCGATCGGCATAGATCAGGCACGGCAGGAAAGGATGGAGATGCTGCGTCTCGCCGATGCGGCCACCGCCGCAACACAAGCTGGGAAGAAGCCCAGCAAGGAACAGGCGGAAGCCCTCAAGACCCGCGACGAGAAGATAAAGGCCCTGACGTCACCGGAAACGCGCGCCAGGGAGCGAGCGACCCGCACATCCTATCCCGCCCTGCTGGTGTGGAGCATGGAAAAATGGTCGGAAATCAGCTTCACTGGTCCTTTCACTCTTGCCTTCCAGTTCGAAACGCTGGGCTTCATGCTGATCGGCATGATCCTGTTCCGGACCGGCGTGCTGACGGGTCGGCGCTCGCAACGCTTCTACGCCCTCATGGCCATCGGCGGACTGGTGCCCGGCCTCATCCTGCGCAGCATCGTCCTGATGACCGCATGGCAGGCCGGTTTCGTGCCGACGGCGCACTCGGCGACACTCCAGCTCTGGCTCTATCAACCCGGTCGCCTGTGCATGACGATCGGCCTGTTGGGGCTGGTGTCCTTCCTGCTGAAGATCGGCGCGCTGGGGCGTCTGGCCGATATACTGGCGGCCGTGGGCCGCACTGCCCTCACCACCTATATCGGCCAGTCCATCATCACTTCGCTGCTCTTCTATGGTCTGGGTTTCTACGACCGGTTCGGCTTTGCGCAACTCATGGGCATCGCGGTCCTGATCTGGATCGGCCAATGCGCCTTCTCCATGCTATGGCTTCGCCGCTTCGACATGGGACCAGCCGAATGGCTGCTGCGATCGATCACCTATGGCCGGATGACGTCCATCGGTCGGCGCATCCCGACAGACGACGCCCCGCCAGCATTGAGCAGTAGCAACAGTTTGATGGCATGAAATTTCTCCAGCGCTCTATTTTTTGCAACGTTCCGTTGAAGTCATTCTATTGGATCGGTAGGGGGAAGGCGCGCATAAGGCCGCCATGCAGCGCCCTTCCCTCGCTCCGCTACGGATCGATCCCTTTTTGCTATGGCTCATCGCCACGGTCGCGGGCGCGTCTCTCCTCCCTGTTCGGGGTTCGGCCGCTACCCTGGTCGATATTCTGGCCGATTGCGCCATCGCCCTGCTGTTTTTTCTGCACGGCGCCAAATTGTCGCGGGACTCCATTCGGCAGGGGGCCGGCAACTGGCGGCTGCACCTGCTGGTCTTTGCCTCCACCTATATCCTGTTTCCGATCGTAGGCGTCACGCTGGCGCTGCTGATTCGGGGGTGGGTCGATCCCGTGCTGGCATCTGGCCTGCTCTATCTGACCTTGCTGCCTTCGACTGTGCAATCCTCGATCGCCTTCACCGCCATAGCGGGTGGCAATGTTGCTGCCGCTGTTTGCAGCGCTTCCCTCTCCAACCTGATCGGCATCGTGTTGACACCCTTGTTGGTGGCGCTGGCGCTGCATGTCGATGGCAGCGGCGGTTCGGCGGCGCTCCATTCGATCCAGAGCATCGCGCTGCAATTGCTGCTTCCTTTTGTCGCCGGGCATCTGCTGCGCCCGCTGATCGGCGGCTTCATCGATCGCAACAAGGGGATATTGGCGCCGGTGGATCGGGGATCGATCCTGCTGGTCGTCTATGCCGCCTTCAGCGCGGCGGTGGTCGGCGGCATCTGGACCCAGGTCGGGGTTGGCGATCTGCTGATCCTGCTGACGCTCAGCGCTCTGATTTTGGCAATCGTGATGGGTGTGAATGTCGGTGTCGCCCGCCTGTTCCGTCTGCCTCGCGAAGATGCGATCGTGCTGCTCTTCTGCGGATCGAAGAAGAGCCTGGTATCCGGCGTGCCGATGGCCGGTGCGCTATTCCCTGCCGCGCAGGTCGGGCCGTTGATCCTGCCATTGATGATCTTCCACCAGTTGCAGCTTTTCCTGTGCGCTGCACTCGCCATGCGCTTTCGTCGTCAGCAGGAAGACGGCGCTCACCCGACCGCCCTGCCCCGCACAGAAGCGGAGATCAGCAGCGCGGCCGCCGCCATCGGCCTGCCCATCGATCCCGCCTGCATGCCCGGCGTCGTCGCCAATATGGCGCTGCTCGATCGTCATGCCGGGATCATGCTGGCCAGCGACGGAAAGGGGCCGGCATGACCGGGGCTATCGCCATCGCGCAATCCGTGCGCAGCGGCCGTCTGTCGGCGGTGCAACATATCGAGCAATGCCTGATCGGGCTGGCCGAGCGGGAGGCGCCACTCTGCGCCGTCACCCGCATGCTGGCCGACCGCGCGCAGCAGGAGGCAAAGCGGATCGATGCGATCGTCGCAGCGGGTGGCGATCCGGGGCCGTTGGCCGGCGTGCCCTATGGCGTGAAGGATCTGTTCGCCGTCACCGGCCTGCCCACCACAGCAGGGTCACGCCTCTATGCCGATGCGCCGCCAGCCACAGCCGATGCGGAGGCCATCAACAGGCTGCGTGACGCCGGTGCGATACTGGTCGCCACGCTCAATATGGATGAGTTCGCTTATGGCTTTGCGACCATCAACGCCCTGCATGGCACCACCCGCAACCCGCATGATTTGAGTAGGCTGGCTGGCGGATCATCCGGCGGATCTGCGGCAGTCGTGGCCGCTGGCCTGCTGCCCTTCTCTCTGGGTTCCGACACAAACGGATCGATCCGCGTGCCCGCCAGCCTGACTGGCCTTTATGGTTTGAAGCCTACCCATGGCAACCTGCCGATGGATGGCGTGTTTCCGTTCGCCGACAGTTTCGACGATATCGGCCCCTTCACCGGATCGCTGGCCGACATGGCCCTGCTCTGGGAAATATTGACCGGCCGGTCGGCCACGCAAGAAGATCGACCGTTGCGTATCGCGCGCCTTGGCGGCCGCTTTGCCGAGAATGTCGATCCCGATCAGGTCGCCGCCATGGACGCGATCGCCCCCGATGCCCCGGTCGTGACGCTGCCGGACATTGCCCGCGCCCGCTCCGCCGCCTTCCTGATCACTGCCAGCGAAGGCGGCAGGCTGCATCGCGATGCACTCGGGCGCAGTGCCATGTTGTTCGATCCGCAAGTGCGCGACCGCCTGATCGCCGGCGCGCTGCTGCCCGACGATCTCTACGAAAAGGCGCAGGCGTTCCGCACCGCCTTCCGCGCAGCCGTGCTGGACCTGATCGCGCCCTATGACGTCCTGATCGCCCCCGCCACACCTTGCACCGCGCCGCCAGTCGACGATCCCCGCATCCTGATCGACGGCGCGATGAGCGCGGCCCGCGCCGACCTTGGCATTCACAGCCAGCCGATCAGCTTCACCAGCTTCCCTTCGCTCTGCGTTCCGCTCTATCGTCCGGATCGACTGCCATTGGGCCTGCAACTGATCGGCAAGCCGGGAACGGAACCGGCGCTATTTCAATTCGCAGCCCAACTGGAGCAGAAGGGCATTACCGGCGTCAGTCTGGCGGCCGGCGCATATTCGGGGGATATTGCATGACGCAGCCGCAAGTCGCGGAGACAGGAGCGCCACCAGCGCCCTCGGGACCATTGGATCGCTATTTCGGCCTTAGCCAGCGCGGCACATCCGCACGGACAGAGGTGCTGGCGGGGGTCACCACCTTCCTGACCATGGCCTATATCGTGCTGGTCAATCCGGCGATATTGGGCGCGGCCGGGATGCCGGTCGCCTCGGTCGCGGCGGCCACCTGCTTCGCCGCCGCCTTTGCCTCTATCCTGATGGGGCTGACCGCCAATGTGCCGCTGGCGCTGGCGCCGGGCATGGGTCTCAACGCCTATTTCGCCTTCACCGTCGTCGGCCAGATGGGCGTGCCATGGCCAATCGCGCTGGGTTGCGTGTTCATTTCCGGTATCGCCTTCCTGATCCTGACCGCGACCGGCGTGCGGCAACTGATCGTCGCGGTCATCCCTACCTATCTGTTCGCGGCGGTCGCGGGCGGCATCGGCCTGTTCATCGGCTTCATCGGCCTGAAAAATGCCGGGATCGTCGGCGCCAATCCGGCGACCTTCGTGGCGTTGGGCGACCTGAAAGCCCCGGGCGCGGCGCTGGCGCTGCTGGGCCTGCTGGTCATCGGCACCCTGTCCGTCTGGAATGTGCGCGGCGCGATGCTGATCGGTATCGTCGCCACTACCATCGTCGGCTGGCTGACCGGCATGGTCACGGTCAAGCCTGAACCCTATAGCCTGGACGCGCTGACCGGCACCGCCTTCAAACTGGACCTGCCCGGCGTGTTCGGCCTGACCGGCAGCCATGGGCTGGGCCTGCTCGAAATATTGTTCGTCTTCCTGTTCGTCGATCTGTTCGACAATATCGGCACGCTGGTCGCCGTCACCAAACGCGCGGGACTGATGGACGCGGCGGGGCGCATTCCCGGCCTCAATCGTATCCTGACCACCGACGCCATCGCCACGGTCGTCGGGTCGATGGCAGGCACCAGCACCGTCACCTCTTATGTCGAAAGCGCGGCAGGCGTGCAGGCGGGCGGGCGAACCGGCTTGACCGCGGTCGTCACCGGCATCCTGTTCTTGGCTACCATGTTCGTCGCTCCCTATGCGCAACTGGTGCCGCTGGCGGCGACCGCCCCTGCGCTGATCATCGTTGGCGGCCTGATGCTGCTGCCACTGACCGAAGTGGAGTGGGAAGACCCGATGTCGGCCATCCCCGCCTTCCTGACGGTGGCGATGATCCCGCTGACCTTCTCGATCGCCAATGGCCTGGCCTTTGGCATCACCGCCCACGCTGCGCTCAAGGCTTTGCGCGGCACGGCCACGCGCAAGGATTGGTTCCTCTTCCTGCTCGCCGGCCTCTTCGTTATCCGCTTCGTCTGGATGGGAGCCGCCTGATGCGCGTCCTTGCCTTCACCCTGCTGGCGCTCGCCGCCCTCCCCACCCCGGCGCTGGCGCGCAAGCTGGACAGCACGCCCCGCACCGTCGTCATGACCGCCTTTCCCCCTGAATGGGATGCGCTGGTCAAGTCGGTGGACAAGCCCAAAAGCTACAAGATCAACGGCCTCACCTTCCTGACCGGCAAGATGGCGGGCAAACCGGTACTGCTGATGCAGAGCGGCGTGTCGATGGTGAACGCCGCGATGAATACCCAATTGGTACTGGATCGCTTCACCATCCGGCGGATCGTCTTTTCCGGCATTGCCGGGGGCGTCGATCCCGGCCTGTCGATCGGCGACGTCATCGTGCCGCAGGACTGGGCGCAATATCTGGAAGTCTCCTTTGCCCGCAAGACGGGCGATAGCTGGAAGGTGCCCGAAGCCGTGGATGCGGAGGCGCCGGCCAATTGGGGCATGATGTTTCCGCGCGGCGTGCGCATGGGGAATGCAGCGGAACCGGTGAAGCGCCATTACAGCTTCGGCGTCGACCCGGCACTGCTCGATCTGGCGAAGAAGGTTGCGGGCGACGTGAAGCTGGAGCGCTGCGTCCAGAATGAATCCGCCGCCTGCCTGCCGCATGATCCCAAGATCGTCGTCGGCGGCACCGGCGTTTCGGCCGGTGTTTTCGCCGACAATGCCGAGTTTCGCGATTATCTGTCATCCGCATGGAAGGCTCGCGTGCTCGACATGGAAAGCGCAGCCGTGGTGCAGGTCGCCTATGCCAATCAGGTGCCAACGATCGTCTTCCGCAGCCTGTCGGACCTTGCCGGTGGCGACGCGGGCGAGAATCAGATGGTCGCCTTCATGGCGCTCGCCTCGGTTAACAGCGCACATGTCGTGCGCGCCTTCGTCGCGGCGCTGCCCAACTGATGGCGCTGGTCACCGTCTCCGGCCGCAACGGCATGGTTACCGCCCCGCACGCGCTGGCGAGCGAGGTGGGCCTGTCCGTGCTGCGCGACGGCGGCAATGCGGCGGAAGCCTGCGTGGCTGTGGCGGCCTGTCTGGCGGTGGTCTATCCGCATATGACCGGCATCGGCGGAGACGGCTTCTGGGTGATCCGCGAGCCCGATGGGCGCGTGCATGGCATCCATGGCTGCGGCGGCGCGGCGGCCAAGGCGGACCTGTCGCTCTATGCCGGGCTGGAGGCGGTGCCGACACGCGGGCCGCTGGCGGCGAACACGGTGGCAGGCACGATATCGGGTTGGGCGGCGGCGCTGGAGGGCGGGACGCTGCCCCTGTCGCGCCTGTTGCGTGATGCGATCGCCCACGCACGGGCCGGCGTGCCCGTCACGGCCGGCGGCGCGGGCATCGCGGCGGCCAAAGGCGACGAACTGCGCGACCAGCCCGGTGCTTATGCGGCGATTTTCGAGCCGGAAGGCCGCCCGCTGGTTGAGGGCGACCTCCTGCGCCAGCCGCAACTGGCTGACACGCTGGAGCGGCTGACGAAGGAAGGGCTGGAGAGTTTCTACACCGGCCCGCTCGCGGCCGACATCGCCGCCGATCTCGCCGCGCTGGGCAGCCCCGTATCCGCCGCCGATCTTGCAGCCCATGTCGCCACCCGCCCCGATCCGCTGCATGTCGGGATCGGCGGCGCGACTCTCTATAACAGCGCGCCGCCCACACAGGGTTTCGCCTCCCTGCTGATCCTCGCCCTGTTCGACCGGCTCCAAGCACCGCAGGCCGACAGCTTCGATCATGTCCATGGGCTGGTGGAGGCGACCAAGCAGGCCTTCCTGATCCGCGACACCCATGTCGGCGATCCGGCCTTCCACGCTTATGACTGGCAGGGCCTGCTGGACGATCCCGCCGCGCTCAATGCGCTGGCGGCGAAGATCGATCCGGCCCGCGCGCTCCCCTGGCCACAGCCGCCCCAATATGGCGACACCTGCTGGTTCGCGGCGGCCGATGGCGAAGGCCGGGTCGTGTCCTGCATCCAGTCCACCTATCATGAGTTCGGTTCCGGCCTCGTCCTGCCGAAGACCGGCATCACCTGGCAAAATCGGGGCTCCAGCTTTCGCCTCGCGGAAAGCGGATGGAATGCGCTGAGGCCCGGCCGCAAGCCTTTCCACACGCTCAATCCCGCGCTGGCCTGTTTCGATGACGGCCGGATCATGGCCTATGGCACGATGGGCGGCGAAGGCCAGCCCCAAACGCAGGCCGCCCTCTTCACTCGCTACGCCCGCTATGGCATGGACGTGCAGGAGGCGATTTCGCGCGCCCGCTGGCTGCTGGGCCGTACCTGGGGCGACCAGTCGACCACGCTGAAGCTGGAGGACGGGTTTGACGATGCGCTCTATGACGCTCTCGCCGCCGCCGGCCATGATGTGGAGCGGGTCGGCCCGCTGACCGCAACCATGGGCCATGCCGGCGCGATCGTCCGCTACGCCGATGGCCGACTGGACGGCGCCACCGACCCACGCAGCGATGGCGGGGTAGCGACATGGTGACGGGCGGAGCCAGAGCCGTTGCCCGCTGCGACATGCTGGGCGTCTCGCCCTATAGCGACATGGAGGGCGGCCTTTATCGCGCTTATCTAACGCCCGCTTATACGGCTGCGCAGGGCAGACTCGCCGGATGGATGGAAGAGGCCGGCATGACCGTCCGACGCGATGCCGCCGCCAACCTTATCGGCCGCTATGAAGGAACCGACGCCACCGCACCTGCCCTGCTGATCGGCAGCCATCTGGACAGCGTGCGCGATGCCGGCCGTTATGACGGGCCGCTCGGCATCATGCTGGGCGTGGAGGCTGTCGCCGCCTTGCATCAGGCCGACAAGCATCTACCTTTCCCGATCGAGGTCATCGCCTTTGGCGACGAGGAAGGATCGCGTTTCCCCGCCGCCATGCTGACCAGTCGGGCGGTGGCCGGGACGCTCTCCCCGGACGCGCTTGACCTGCGCGATGGCGATGGCGTGGCGTTGAAGGACGCCGGCGTCGACATCAGCGCCTATCTCTCCGCCGTTCGCGCACCCGGCACGACGCTCGCTTATCTGGAAGCGCATATCGAACAGGGGCCGGTGCTGGAGGCCAAGGGCCTGGCCATCGGCACCGTCACCGGCATCGCTGCGCAACTGCGCTTTCAGGCTGTCGTCACCGGACAGGCCAATCATGCCGGCACCACCACCATGGGCCTGCGCCGCGACGCCATGACCGGCGCGGCCGAGATGATGCTGGCGATCGAGCGCATCGCCCGCGACGACGCCTCCGATCTGGTCGCGACCGTCGGCCGGGTCGATGCGCTGCCCGGCGCGCCCAACGTCATTCCCGGCGAGGTGCGCTTCACCATCGACGTGCGATCGGGCAATGAAGACCGGCGGAACCGCGCCGCACAGGCTATCCTCGTCGCGTTGGAGGACATCGCGTCCACCCGTCACCTCAGCCTGTCGCTCCAGCAGATCCACGACCTTCCCGCCAGCCCCTGCAATCCGGCGCTGATGGATCTGATGGACGCCGCTATCGTTGACACCGGGCATTCCCCCTTCCGCCTCGTCTCCGGCGCGGGCCATGATGCGATGGTGATGGCGGCGCTCTGCCCTACCGCCATGCTCTTCATCCGCTGCAAGGACGGCATCAGCCATAATCCGGCCGAACATGTCGATCCCGCCGATGTGGAAATCGCGCTACAGGCGATGATGGGCTTCATAGAAAATTTGGGAGAGACTTTTGTCCCCGCCTGATCTGACATTTGATCCGTCCCTGTTCGGCGAAATCGACCCGCCCCAGCGCCTGCTGATGGGGCCGGGGCCGGTCAATGCCCATCCCCGCGTGCTGCGCGCCATGTCGGCCGATCTGCTGGGCCAGTTCGACCCCGAAATGACCGGCTATATGAATCAGGTCATGGCGCTTTATCGGCCGATCTTCGACACCGACAATCGCTGGACCATGCTGGTCGACGGCACCGCGCGCGCGGGCATCGAAGCGGCGCTCGTCAGTCTGGTCGCGCCGGGCGACACGGTGCTGGTGGTCAATTTCGGCCGCTTCGGCCTGTTGCTGGGCGAGATATTGGGCCGCATCGGTGCAGTCATTGAAACGGTCGACGCGCCCTGGGGGGAGGTGGTGCCGCTGGACGCCATCGCCGCCGCCATAGAACGCACCACGCCAAAGCTGGTCGCCACCATCCATGGCGACACCTCCACCACTATGGCGCAGCCGCTCGACGGACTTGGCGCCCTGTGCGCGGCCGCCGGGGCGCTGCTCTATGTCGATGCCACCGCCACGATCGGCGGCATGGAACTGGCCAGCGACCGCTGGGGCGCGGATATCGTCACCGGTGGCTTGCAGAAATGTCTGGGTGGCCCCTCCGGCTCCGCGCCCATCACCATATCCGACAAGGCGGCGGACCATATCTTCACCCGCCGCCATACCGAAGCGGGCATCCGCGCCGCCGGTATGGTCGATGGCAGCGGCCCACGCATCGGCTCCAACTATTTCGATCTGGCCATGATCATGGATTATTGGAGCGAGAAGCGGCTCAACCATCATACCGAGGCGACGTCCATGCTCTATGCCGCGCGGGAGTGCGCGCGGATCATGCTCGGCGAAGGACTGGACGCCCGCTACGCCCGCCATGCCAGCGCAGGCCGGGCGATGACGGCCGGGCTGCGCGCCATGGGCTTGACGGTGTTCGGCGACGACGCCCATCGCATGACCAATGTGACCGGCGTCTATATCCCCGAAGGCGTGGATGGCGAGCGGGTGCGCACCGCCATGCGCACCCATTTCGAGATCGAGATCGGCACCGCCTTTGGTCCGCTCGCCGGGTGCATCTGGCGGATCGGTGCGATGGGCTATAACGCCATGAAGCATAAGATACTGATCACGCTGGGCGCGCTGGAAGCCTGTCTGCGGATGGAAGGCTACAGCCTGCCCGCCGGCGCAGCCGTTACCGCCGCTATGGAGGCGTGGGACGCATGAGCCAGCCCCGTGACCTGATCGGCTATGGCCAAACCCCGCCCGATCCGCGCTGGCCCGGCGGCGCGAAAATCGCCGTGCAGTTCGTCATCAATTATGAGGAGGGCGCGGAAAACAGCGTCCTCAATGGCGACAAGGGCTCCGAAGCCTTTCTCTCCGAAATGGTCGGTGCGCAAAGCCATCCCGACCGGGCGATGGCGATGGAAAGCCTCTATGAATATGGCAGCCGCGCCGGTTTCTGGCGGCTGCACCGGCTCTTCACCGATCGCGGCCTGCCCGTCACCATCTTCGGCGTCGCCAATGCCATGGCAATGCACCCGGATGCCGTCGAAGCGATGCTGAAGGCCGACTGGGAAATCGCCAGCCACGGCCTCAAATGGATCGACTATCAATATGTGTCCGAGGATATGGAGCGGGACCATATTGCGCAGGCCATCGCCCTGCATGAAAGGCTGACCGGCAGCCGCCCGCTCGGCTGGTATCAGGGCCGCACATCGCCCAACACCGCGCGCCTCGTCCGCGAGGAAGGCGGATTTATCTATGACGCCGACAGCTATGCCGACGACTTGCCTTATTATGCACAGGGCCAGTTGATCGTCCCCTACACGCTCGACGCCAACGACATGAAGATCGTGGCGCTCAACGGCTTTACCGAGGGCGAGCAGTTCTTCCGCTATCTGCGCGACACGTTCGACCAGTTGCGCGAGGAAGGCGGCCGCATGATGTCGGTCGGCCTGCACGGCCGCATCGCCGGACGCCCCGGCCGCGCCCGGGCGCTCGCCCGCTTCCTCGACCATGTCATTGCCAGCGGCGACGCATGGGTCGCTCGCCGCATCGATATCGCCCGCCACTGGATGGAGGTTCACCCCGCATGAAAATCGACGATCCCGATCTGCTCGCCGAAATGACCGCCGCCTTCATGGAATATGAGCGCGCGCTGATGGAGGATGATATCCCGGCGATGGACCTGCTGTTCCATAATGCGCCGACCACCAACCGCTATGGCGTGGGGGAGGTCCTCTACGGCATCGAGGAAATCCGCGAATTCCGCAAAGGCCGCGGTGGCTCCCCCCAGCGCAAATTGGGGAAGGTTGCGATCACCGTCTATGGTGACAATTTTGCGACCGCCGACGCCGAATTTTTCCGCGAGAATAGCGACCGTCGCGGCCGCCAGACGCAAAGCTGGGTCAAGTTCCCCGATGGATGGAAGGTCGTCTCCGCCCATGTCAGCCTGGAGGGCAATACCCATTGACCGCGCTGTTTGAGCATAGTCCCTGGATCGAGGCGCGCGCCGATGCGCGCCCGTCGTCCGGCGATCGCTGGGCGGACCTGATGGCCGTGGTCGACAGCGCCAGCGGCGAAGAGCAACTGGCTCTGATCCGCGCCCATCCCGAACTGGCGGGCAAGGCGGCAATCGACCGAACCCTGACCGAAGCATCGGCCGCCGAACAGGCGAGCGCCGGGCTGGATCGCCTGACGCCAGAGGAATATGCGCGCTTCCTCGACCTCAACACCGCCTATCGGGATCGCTTCGGCTTCCCCTTCATCATCTGCGTGCGCCTGACCGACAAGGCGGGTATATTGGCGGCCATGGAACAGCGGCTCAGCCATAACCGCGACACCGAGATCACGACCGCGCTGGAACAGATTGGCGAGATCGTCCGCCTGCGCCTGAAGGATATGACGGCATGAGCGCTTGTCTCATTCCTCCCCGGCACGGGGAGGGGGACCACGAAGTGGTGGAGGGGGTTAGCCTCCTGACGCATTCGTCGCGGCAGAGGGCGACCCCGCTCCGTCGGGGCTTTGCCCCGCCACCTCCCCGTACCGGGGAGGAATGGATATGAGCGGCCTGCCCGCCCTTGAAGCCGACCTCGCCCGGCAACTGAGCCTCATCGGCTTTGGCGGCGCGGACTGGACCCGGCCGCGCACCCATCCGCAGGGCCATGTCCATGACGTCGTCATCGTCGGCGGCGGGCAAAGCGGGCTGGCGGCGGCCTTCGGCCTGCTGCGCGAGCGGGTGTCCAACATCCTGATCATCGACGAAAGCCCCGTGGGCCTGGAAGGCCCATGGGAAAGCTATGCGCGGATGATCACGCTGCGCACGCCCAAGACTCTCAATCCCATCGACTTCGGCGTCCCCGCCCTCACCTACCGCGCCTGGTGGGAGGCCCAGCATGGCGCCGCCGGATGGGATGCGATCGACAAGATCGCGCGTGGCGACTGGATGGATTATCTGCGCTGGTATCGCCGGGTGCTGGCGCTGCCGGTGCGCAACGACACGCGCCTGACCCTGATCGAACCCCTGGGTGACGGCCTGCACAGGTTGCATCTGGACGGGCAGGAACCGTTGCTGGCGCGCAAGGTCATATTGGCGACCGGCATTCAGGGGGGCGGCGAATGGCATACGCCCGCCATGATCCGCGACGCCCTGCCCCGCAACCTCTACGCCCATACCAGCGAAGCGATCGACTATGCCGCACTGGCGGGCAAGCGGATAGGCATATTGGGCGGCGGCGCCTCCGCTTTCGACAATGCAAATCATGCTCTGGCGCTGGGCGTGGCGCAGGCGCATGTCTTCATCCGCCGCAAGATCCTGCCGCGCATCAACCCCATCCGCTTCATGGAGCGGGTCGGCTTCACAGGCCGCTATCCGGCTCTCTCGGACGCGGAGAAATATGCCGTGATGGCCAGCTTCCTTGGCCATAACCAGCCACCGACCAACGACACGTTCGAGCGCGCCGCCGGTTGGCCCGGTTTCGACCTGCATCTGGGATCGCCCTGGACCGCCGTCGAACAGCGAAATGGACAGGTGCGCGTCACCACGCCGCAGGGGCATCATGACTTTGATTTCGTGGTGCTTTCCACCGGTCTGATCAGCGACCCCGGCCTGCGGCCCGAACTGGCGCAGGTCGCGCCCTATATCGCGCGCTGGGCCGATATTTACACACCACCGCCCGGCGAAGAAAATGCGCTGATCGACGCCCACCCCTATCTCGGCGCCGGTTTCGAACTGCTGCCGCGCGAGAATGGCGATGCCAGCACCCTGCACGGTCTGTTCGCCTTCAACTATTCGGCATTGATCAGCCTCGGCCTCTCCGCCTCCGCCTTGTCGGGCCTCCAGACCGCTCTCCCCCGCCTGATCCGAGGCGTAACCGATCAGCTGTTCCTGGATGATGGCGAAGCACTGATCGCCGACCTGATCGCCTATGACGAGACGGAATTTCTGGGCCAATGGCCGCGTCAGGAGGAGGCGGCATGATCAGCCTGTCCACCCATGTTCTCGACACCGCCCATGGCTGCCCGGCCGAAGGCGTATCGTTGCAGTTGCTCACCGCCAGCGGCACCCTGATCTTCGCCGGAACCACTAATGCAGACGGTCGCTGCCCCGGCATCCCACCGATCGAACCGGGCCGCTACAGCCTGCGTTTCTGTGTCGCAGACTATTTTCGGGCGCGCGCGACGGTGTTGGCCGACCCGCCCTTTCTGGACGTGGTTACTGTCGACTTCGGTGTCGCCGACGAAGGCCATTATCATGTCCCGCTGCTGGTATCGCCCTATGGCTACTCGACCTACCGGGGCAGTTGAGATGAGCGGGCTTCGCTTCCTGCTGGACGGCGCGATTGTGGAGATGGCGGACGTCGACCCGACCGCCACCCTGCTCGACCATCTGCGCTATCGCATGGGCCGGACCGGCACCAAGGAAGGGTGCGCCGAGGGGGATTGCGGCGCCTGCACCGTGCTGGCCGGGACATTGAACGGCGACGCGATAAACTGGCGCGCGGTCAATGCCTGCATCCTCTTCCTGCCGATGCTGCATGGCAAGGCGCTGATGACCGTGGAAAGTCTGGGTTCGGACAAGGCGCTCAACCCGTTGCAGGCCTGCATGGCCGCAAACGGAAGTTCGCAATGCGGCTTCTGCACGCCCGGCTTCGTCATGTCGTTGCAGGGGCGCTGCATCGGCGCCAGTGGACATGACCTTCCCGTCGCCGACATATTGGCGGGCAATCTGTGCCGCTGCACCGGCTACGGCCCGATCCTGGAGGCGGCAGAAGCCATCCCCTCCCTGCCGCAGGACGACAGCGCCACCATATCGGCGCTCAAGGCACTGGCATCGGACGAGACGCTATCGGGCAGCCATGGCGATCGTCGCTGGTTCATCCCCCGCACCACCGCCGCGCTGGCCGACCTGCTGAGCGCCCATCCCGACGCGCGGCTGGTGGCAGGCGCCACCGATGTCGGCCTGTGGGTGACGAAGGGCCTGCGCACGCTGGAGACATTGATCTTCATCGGCGACGTTGCCGAATTGCAGCAGATGGATGAAAGCCCGGATGGACTGACCATCGGCGCGGGCGTGCGCTATGCCGATGCTCATGCAGCTTTTGCGCGGCTGCACCCCGACATGGGCGAACTGGTGCGACGGATCGGCGGATTGCAGGTGCGCAATGCCGGCACGGTCGGCGGCAATATCGCCAATGGCTCGCCGATCGGCGACGGGCCGCCCGCGCTGATCGCATTGGACGCGACGCTGACGCTGCGCAGCGCCATGGGGCGACGGACGATGCCGCTGGAGGACTATTTCCTTGGCTATGGCCAGCAGGACCGGCGTCCGTTCGAATTTGTCGAAAGCCTTTTCGTGCCCCGCCCGGCACCGACCGACATCATCCTGATCGGCAAGCTGTCGCGCCGGTTCGACAGCGACATTTCGGCGGTATGCGGCGCGATATCGCTGCGCATGGATGGCGACCGGATCGCGGACGCGCGGATCGCCTTTGGCGGCATGGCGGCCACGCCCCACCGTGCAGCGGCCTGCGAAGCTACACTGATCGGCAAGCTTATCAGCGAAGCGGCCATAGACAGCGCCATCGCCGCATTGGCGGAGGATTATAGCCCGCTCAGCGATGTGCGCGGCAGTTCCGCCTATCGGATGGAGGCCGCCGCCAGCCTGTTCCGGCGGCTGTGGCATCGAGAATCCGGCGTGGCGATATCGCTGCTGGCGCTGGAGCCGGAACATGGCTGAGCGCGATCCCGTCTGGCCGGTCCTGTCCAAACCGTCCAATCCGCATGACAGCGCGCCGCTCCATGTCAGCGGCCTGGCCCGCTATGCCGACGACTTACCCGAACCGGCGGCCATGCTGCACCTTGCCTTCGGCCAGAGCAGCCATGCCCATGCGCGCATCACCGCCGTCGACCTGTCGGCCGTGCGCGCTGCGCCCGGCGTAGTCGCGGTCTACACCGCCGCCGATATTCCCGGCGCCAATGATGTCAGCCCGGTCGCGGGCGACGACCGGCTTCTGGCGGACGGCGAAGTGCTCTTCGTCGGGCAGCCCATCTTCCTCGTCGCCGCCACCAGCCAGCGCGCCGCACGACGGGCCGCACGACTGGGCAAGATCGACTATGCACCGCTTCCCGCCCATCTGACCGTCGAACAAGCGCGCGCCGCCGCATCGCTGATCGAACCGACCCAGCATATGGCGCGCGGCGATGCGGATGCAGCGCTGCAAACCGCGCCGCTGCGCCTGACCGGCGGCTTCGACATGGGCGGGCAGGATCATTTCTATCTGGAGGGGCAGGTTGCGGTCGCCACGCCGGGCGAGGATGGGCAGATGCACCTGCTCTGCTCCACCCAGCATCCCAGCGAAGTCCAGCATCTGGTCGCCCATATGCTCCATTGCTCTTCCGCCGACGTCATGGTCGAGGTGCGGCGCATGGGCGGTGCTTTCGGTGGCAAGGAAACGCAGGCCGCCCTTTTCGCCGCCGCCGCCGCGCTGGTGGCGCACAAGACCGGACGCCCGGCCAAATTCCGCTGCGACCGCGACGATGACATGGTGATGACCGGCAAGCGCCATGATTTCCGCGTCGATTATGAGGCCGGCTTCGATGCGGCGGGGCATGTTCTCGCCCTCAAACTCCGCCTTGCCTCCCGTTGCGGCGCGACCGTGGACCTGTCGCCCGCGATCAACGACCGGGCGATGTTCCATGCCGATAATTGCTATCATCTGCCCGATATCGAGATCGCCTCGGAGCGGCTGAAGACCCATATGGTGTCGGCCACAGCCTTTCGCGGGTTCGGCGGGCCGCAGGGGATGCTGGCGATCGAGCGGATCATGGACGATGTCGCGGCGCATCTGGGCGTGGACCCGCTCGCCGTGCGCATTGCCAATCTCTATGGTCCCGGCCGGGACGTCACGCCCTATGGCATGACGATCACCGACAATATCGCCCCGCAACTGATCGACCGGCTACGCACCGACTCTCGCTATGATGCACGGCGAGAGGCTATCGCTGCCTTCAATGCGGCCAATCCAGTCCTGAAAAAGGGGATCGCGCTGACCCCGGTCCGCTTCGGCATCAGCTTCACCACCACCCACCTCAATCAGGCCGGCGCGCTGGTCCATGTCTATGCCGATGGCAGCATCCAGATCAATCATGGCGGCACCGAAATGGGCCAGGGCCTCTATATCAAGGTCGCGCAAGTCGTGGCCGATGTGTTCGCCCTGCCAGTCGGACAGGTCCGCATCACCGCGACCCGCACCGACAAGGTGCCCAACACCTCCGCAACGGCAGCGTCTTCGGGTGCGGACCTGAACGGCATGGCCGCCTATAATGCGGCGATGACGATCCGCGACCGGCTGACCGCTTTCGCCGCGCGCAGCTTCGGCTGCGAGGAAGTAGCCGTCCTCTTCACGCCGGACGGCGTGCAGATCGGCAGCGAGTGCCTCGACTTCGGCACGCTCTGCCGCAAGGCGCATATGGGCCGCATCTCGCTCTCCTCGACCGGCTATTATGCCACGCCCGACATCGCCTATGACCGCGCCACGCATAAGGGGCGGCCCTTCTATTATTTCGCCTATGGCGCGGCCGTCGCGGAAGTCGCGATCGACACGCTGACGGGCGAGCATAAGGTGCTGGCGGTCGATATCCTGCATGATGTCGGCAAGTCGCTGAACCCCATCATCGATATCGGCCAGATTGAGGGCGGTTTCCTGCAGGGGCAAGGCTGGCTCACCACCGAAGAACTGGTGTGGGACGACAAGGGTCGATTGCTGACCCACTCCCCCGCCACCTACAAGATCCCGACCGCATCGGACCGGCCCCGCCATCTGTCGATCCGCCTGTGGGACGGCGAAAATGTACAGCCGACCATCAACCGGTCCAAGGCGGTGGGCGAGCCGCCCTTCATGCTGGCCAACTCGGTCTTTTCCGCGCTCAATCAGGCGATCGCCGCCACTGCGCCGGACAAGCGCAGTCTGCCTCCGCTCGACGCGCCGGCCACGCCCGAACGAATCTTGCACGCCATTGCGAGCCACCGCGCTGCATGAGTGAATGGCTGACATGGGTGCGGGACGTGGCGACGCAGGAACCGGCGGCACTGGTCAGCGTGCTGGCGAGCGAAGGATCGGCCCCGCGTGGTGCGGGCACGCGCATGCTGGTCAGCGCGGATCGCCTGTTCGGCACGATCGGCGGCGGGCAGCTGGAACATCGGGCGATCGAGCAGGCCCATGCTATATTGGCGCTGCCTCCAGGCAGTTGGCGAGTGCAGGATTATCCGCTTGGCCCCTTGCTCGGCCAATGCTGCGGCGGGCGGGTGCGGGTGCTGATCGAACATCTCGATCCGGCCGCACTCGACTGGCTGGCGGACGCGGCGGAAGAGCGGGTGCTGGTGTCCGCGCTGCATTCCGGCCGGATCAAGCGCCATGTCAGCACGCAGGCCGCACCCACCCTCCTGTCCGCGCGCGGCGACCGGCCACGGGAGGGCATGACTTTCGCCGAGATTATCGGCCAGCGCCGCCGCCCGCTCTATCTGTTCGGGGCGGGGCATGTCGGTCAGGCGATCGCCCGCCATGTCCAGCAGCTCCCCTTCCGCCTCGCCTGGTTCGACACGCGCCCTTTGTTCGAGACGATCGATGGCGTCGCTATCGTGCCGGAAGATGCGATCGCCCAATGCGTCGCCGAAGCGCCGGACGCCGCCGCGATGCTGATCCTGACGCATGACCATGCGCTCGATTATCTCTTGACCAGTGCAGCCTTGCGCCGCCCGCCGATCGCCTTTGTCGGCCTGATCGGATCGCTGACCAAGCGCGCCCGCTTCCACAGCCGGCTGGAACGGGACGGCCTGCCCGACACGGCCCGCGCGCGCCTGACCTGCCCGATCGGCGTCGCGGGCGTGGCTGGCAAGGAACCGGACGTTATCGCCATCGCGGCGCTGGCCCAACTTTTACAACTGGAGCGCCCATGACCGTCCAGGCCTTTCGCGGCGAAATCCTGTCCGTACCGCATGATCCGCTGTTCAATAGCGATGCGATCCGCCACGATCCCGACGGGCTGCTGCTGGTAGAAAACGGCATCGTCGTTGCGCGCGGCGCCTATGCCGATCTTGCGCCGCGCTATCCCGATATCCCGGTCGAAACGCTGCCGGGCCTGATCGTCCCCGGCTTCATCGACGCCCATATCCATTATCCGCAGATGGACCGGATCGCCTCCCATGGCGAACAACTGCTCGACTGGCTCGATCGGCATATCTTCCCGGCGGAAAAGGCCTTCGCCGATCGCGCCCATGCCGATCAGGTCGCTGGGCTGTTCCTTGACGAACTGCTGCGCAATGGCACCACCAGCGCGCTCGTTTTCCCCACCGTCCACGCCCATTCGGTCGACGCCCTGTTCGAGGCCGCGCTGGCCCGCAACATGCGCATCATATCCGGCAAGATATTGATGGACCTTGGCCCCGATGGTCTGGCCGATACGCCCGACAGCGCCCGAACGGAGAGCGACACCCTGATCCGCCATTGGCGCGGCAGGGGGCGCCTCGGCTATGCGGTGACGCCCCGCTTCGCCCTGACCTCCTCGGACGAACAACTCCGGGTCGCAGGCACGCTACTGGCGGACTATCCCGACGTGCTGCTGCACACCCATCTGGCCGAAAATGAACGGGAATGTGCGGCTGTCGCCGCGCGCTTCCCGGATGCCGCCGACTATCTCGACGCCTATGACCGTTTCGGGCTTGTCGGCGACCGATCCGTCTTCGCCCATGGTGTCCATCTGTCCGACCGCGCCTGCGCTCGCATGCAGGAAAGCGGCGCAGGCATAGCGGTCTGCCCGACCTCCAACCTGTTCCTGGGATCAGGCTTCTTCGATTTCAGTCAGGCGTACCGCCACGGCCTGAAACTCGGCCTCGGCACCGATGTCGGCGCGGGCACCAGCTTCTCCATGCTGCACACCGCTGGCGTCGCCTATCAGGCCGGGTTGATGCGTGGCCATCGGCTCGATCCGTTCCGGGCGCTTTACCTCGCCACCGCAGGCAGCGCGGCGCTGCTGCATATCGAAGACAAGGTCGGCGGGCTGATGCCCGGGCAGGAGGCTGACTTCATCGTGCTGGACCCGGCCGCAACGCCACTTCTCGCACGACGAACTGCCGGCGCAGACCTTGCCGAACGGCTTTTCGCGTTGCAGATATTGGGGGACGACCGGGCAATTGCGGGCACCTATGTCATGGGCGCCCGCACCGGTCGCACATGATGGAAAGACTATGACGATCAAGCTGATCTGCCTCGATGCCGACGACACGCTCTGGCACAATATGCGCCACTTCAACGCGACCGAGGAAGCGCTGGTGGCGATGCTCCAGCCCTTTGCCGATGATCATGTCACGCGCGACCGGCTGATCACCTGCGAAACGCGCAACCTCAAGCTTTACGGCTATGGCGCCAAGGGCTTCACCCTGTCGATGATCGAGACGGCGGTGGAACTGGCCGGGGACAATCTCTCCAAATCGCTGGTGACCGATATTCTCGCCGCCGGACGTACACTTCTGGCGCATCCGGTCGAACTGTTCGACGATGTCCACGAAACGCTTGAGGCGCTGTCGGATATCGGCCGGGTGGTCCTGGTGACGAAGGGCGACCTGCTGCACCAGGAAAGCAAGCTGGCGGCGTCGGGCCTGGGCGATTTGTTCAGCGGCATAGAGATCGTCAGCGACAAGAAGCCCGAAACCTTCACTCGTATCTTCGCTCAATATGGCGTCGCGGCGGAAGAAGCCGTGATGGCCGGCGATTCGCTGCGGTCGGACATCAACCCCGCGCTGGAGGCGGGCGCCTGGGCCGCCTATATCCCGCAGGAGGGCGCCTGGGCGCATGAAATGGGCCGCGTACCCGACGATCATGCCCGGTTCCGCCTGCTGGAGCGCCTTGGCGACCTGCCCGATTGGGTCCGTACGATCGCCTGATGCGCACTTTGCGGCAACGGGCCATGGCCGGGATTGCATTTGCGGGCGCCGCCGTCCCTGTCTAAAGTCGCGCCATGACCGATCTCGACGCTTTCATCACCGGCCTGCCCAAGGCCGAACTCCATCTGCATATCGAAGGAAGCCTGGAGCCCGAACTCATGTTCGCCCTGGCACGGCGCAATGGCGTGACCATTCCCTATGCCAGTGTGGAGGAAGTGCGCGCCGCCTATGCCTTCGGCAATCTCCAGGATTTCCTCGACATCTATTATGCCGGGGCGGACGTGCTGCGGACGCGGCAGGATTTCCATGATCTGGCCGCCGCCTATTTCGAACGGGCCGCCGCCGATGGCGTAGTCCATGCCGAAATCATGTTCGATCCGCAGACCCACACCGATCGCGGTGTCCCCTTCGCGGAAGTGATCGAAGGCCTGCTGTCCGCCTGTGCCGAAGCCGAAACCCGGCTGGGCATCAGCAGCAGCCTGATCCTCAGCTTCCTGCGCCATCTGAGCGAAGACGCCGCCTTTGCAACGCTGGCGATGGCGGAACCTTGGCTTGACCGGATCGCGGCCGTCGGCCTCGACTCCTCGGAAATGGGCCATCCGCCCGAAAAATTCGCGTGCGTATTCGCCGCTGCCGCCGACCGGGGCCTGCGCCTCGTCGCCCATGCCGGGGAAGAAGGCCCGCCCGCCTATGTCATACAAGCGCTGGACGTGCTGAAGGTCGACCGGATCGACCATGGCAATCGCGCGCTGGAGGATATGGCGCTGGTCGAACGCCTCGCGCGCGAAGGCATGACGCTGACCGTCTGCCCTTTATCCAACCTCAAGCTCTGCGTCATCGACGCGATCGAGGATCATCCTATCGACCGGATGCTGGCGGCCGGCCTCAAGGCGACCGTCAATTCGGACGACCCCGCCTATTTCGGCGGCTATGTCGGCGACAATTATCGCGCGATCGCAGCGGCACGGGGCCTGGACCGCGCCGCACTGGCCACGCTGGCGCGCAACAGCTTCACCGGTTCCTTCCTGCCCGAACCGACCGTCGCCGCCCATCTGGAGCGGCTGGACATGTATGTCGAAGAAACGCTAAACTAGAGCCGTTCGTGCTGAGCCTGTCGAAGCACGCGCGATAGGCATGTACCTTACGCGCCCTTCGACAGGCTCAGGGCGAACGGGGGTTTTAAAAGCCGGAATAGCGCTTCGGTGTTGCCACTTCATACATCATTATCGCCCAGCCAATGTTCGGTCCGGGGTGGCAGATATTGCGCGATCCGGTCGAGCATCACTTCCGGGTCCTTCTCCACCAGCAGCATGGCGCGATGTTCGGGCTTCAGGAACCCTTCGGTCACGACATGGTCGATGAAGCCCGACATGCCGCTGTAAAAGCCGTTAACGTCCAGCATCCCGACCGGCTTGGCATGATAGCCAAGCTGCGACCAGCACCAGGCCTCGAACATCTCTTCAAAGGTGCCGATCCCGCCCGGCAGGGTCACGAAACCGTCAGCCAGCTTGGCCATCAGCGCCTTGCGCTCATGCATGGTCTGCACGACATGCAATTCGCTGATCCCCTGATGATCATGTTCGCGCGCGCGCAGCGCTTCGGGGATGACGCCGATTACCTCGCCGCCCGCCGCGCAGGCCGCATCGGCCACCACGCCCATCAGGCCGACGGTGCCGCCGCCATAGACCAGGCCAATGCCCCGCTTGGCCAGCAACGTGCCAAACGCTTCCGCCGCCTCCCGATAGATGGGCGAGCGCCCCGGCGACGAACCAAGGAACACACAGATGCGCATCCGCCCGTCGCGGCCAAGCACGTCCATGCTCAGGACAGCCTCTCGGGCACCGACAGCGCCTCTTCCACGATATCGTCGTTCGTGCCGACCGATTCCCAGGGGAAGACGAACCAGCGCTTGTCGCTGTCGCGATCAATCATGCTCGCCCAATAATCCACCGTCTGGCGCGACCGGCTGTTGTTCATCAGCACCGCGAAGCGCAGATTGTCCTGGTCGCAACCATTGTCGCGCAGAAGGTGGCGGATATAATCGATCGTGCCGCCGCTATCATTGATATCGTCGACGAACAGCAGCTTGACGCCCGCCGCACTCTTGGCCGCGACCTTCCCCAGCAGTTCGTCAGCAAAGCCCGGCACTTTCGAGCTATGGTCGATCGACAGCATCGGCAGCTTCAACTGGTGCGAGATATAGACCGCCGGCACCAGCCCGCCGCGCCCGATGCCGATGATGAAATCGGGCGTCCAGTCGCCGCCGCCCACCTGCCGCGCGACCGTCTGCACATCGGCAAGGAAGGCGTCATAGGCGATGTAGAAAAGTTCGGGTTCTTCGGTGCTGCTCATGAAACGCGAATCCAGTTGGCGGGAATAGAGACAAACTTGCCGATTATCCTGCCCGGGCCAAGGGGGCAATCGGTGGCAGCGCGGATCAGATGTCGGCCCTCTCGATCGAGGCAGGATAGCTTAATTGCGCGAACCCGCTCTCGATCTCGCCCAGCACGATCCCCGCCGCATAGGATGGCGTGCGCGTCGCCGCCGTGCACAGCGCCAGCGTCATCGGGCGCAGGATCGGATCGGAAATGCGGGTGAAGGACAGCAGGCCGCGCTGCACCTCCGTAATCACGTCGAGCGAGGTGAGAATGCCGATGCCCACGCCCTGCAACACCAGCGACGTGATCATCTGGATATTGTCAGACGTCGCGCTGCGATCGATATGCAGGCCGCTGGTCCCTTCCAGCACCGCGATCTGCTGGCATACGGCCAGCGGTTCGGCCGGCACGATCAGCGGCGATCCGGCACAGGCGGAAAAGCGCGCCTCGCGCTGGTCGCCGAACGGATGGCCCGCAGGGGTGATGAAGCCCAACCTCACCTCGACAAAGGAACGCACGGTCAGGTCGCGATAGGATTGCGGTTCGAACAGGATGCCGAAATCCACCTCCCCACTGGCGATCGCGTCGCGGACCCGATCATTTTCCAGCACCTGCACGCCGATGGTGATGCCCGGATAGCGGCTCTGGATCGCGCGGATGGCGCCGGGGATATAGCCCTTGGCCAGCGCGTCGATGATGGCGATATCGACATGCCCCCGCTTCAGCCCGCGCAGATCCTCTATCTGGGCGCGCACATCGGTCAGGTTCTTTTGCCAGCGACCGCCGGCCGCCATCATGATCTCCCCAGCCGCCGTCAGTCGCAGGCCGGTCGGCAGACGCTCGAACAGCGGCATGCCCAGGTCCGCCTCGACATTCAAAATCTGCCGATCGATCGCGGAGGCGGAGATGTTGAGTTCGTCCGCGGCCTTACGGATCGACCCCAACCGTCCGACAGCCATGAAGTAGCGCAGAAAGCGCGAAAATGCCGGCATGAACCCACCCTATTTTTTGCAACACTCTGTAGGATTCATTGCGTTTGATCGCATCAGGTCAAGCCCCTACTCGCACCACAGGGTAAATTTCGGGGGGCGCGTGGCATTTATGGGGGAAGGGTCCGGGAAAAAGGCGGTACTGGCCTTCGCTACGGCTGTCGCCATGCTCGCGCCTTCCGCCGCCTCCAGCGCGGAACCGCCAGTCCCGGCCTTGCCGAGTACGAAGCCGATCCCGGTCAAAGTGATCGTCGTCGCCAATTTCGAACCGGGCGAGGATAAGGGCGATGCGCCGGGCGAATTCCAGTTCTGGGCCGAACGCGAACATCTGGACGAAGTGATCCCTATCAAGGGCGCACTCCATCCGCTGCGGCGCAATGCCGACGGCCTTTATGGCATGTGCTGGGGCAGCCCGGACACGATGCTGGGCGGGGTTGCCGAACAGTTGATGAGCCTGCTGCTCGATCCGCGCTTCGACTTCAGCAAGACCTATTGGCTGTTCACCGGCATTTCCGGCGTCGACCCCGAACTCGCCTCCGTCGGCAGCGCCGCCTGGTCGCGCTGGGTGGTGCAGGGGGACACGCTGCGCGAATTTGACGACCGCGAAGTGCCCAAGGACTGGCCCTATGGCCTGTTCGCGATCGGTGCGGACGCTCCGAACAAGCTACCTGCCAATACCGAGAATTTCGCCGGCTTCACTGACACGGGCAAACTCGCCATGTCGGTGAAGCTCAACCAGAGTCTGGCGCAATGGGCCTATGACCGCACCAAGGATGTGGTCATTCCCGACAGCCCGGCACTGCAAAAGGCCCGCGCCGCGTGGAAAGGCTATCCCAATGCGCAAAAGCCGCCCTTCGTGCTGATGGGCGAGACGCTGGGATCGGTGCGCTACTGGCATGGCCCCGGCCGCACCCAATGGGCGCGCGACTGGGTGAAGCTGTGGACCGGCGGCAAGGGCCGCTTTGCCATGACCAATATGGAAAGCCAGTCGCTGGCCGGAACCATGGCGATCGCTGCAAAACAGGGGCTGGTGGATCCGGCGCGCGTGCTGGTGCTGCGCACCGGCAGCAACCCGTCCATGCCGCCGCCGGGCCGATCGGCCGTGGAGAGCGTGGCCGATGAAGGCGCAGGCCAGATCGCCTCATTCGAAGCCAATTATCGCGTCGGCGTGCCGGTGGTGCACGAACTTCTGACCCATTGGGACATATATCAGGACCATGTGCCGGGAGCCGATCCCCAGTGAAAACAGGGCTGGCTCTCTTTACTTCCCTTGCCGCCCTGTCGCCGGCGACCGCACAGGCGCAATCGGGCGAAGCGGCCGCATCGGCGCTGTTCGACAAGCTGCTGGACAGCCCGCCTGCGCTGCGCGTCTTTCTGAAGGCCATGCCCAAGGGCGGCGACCTGCACAATCATTTGGGCGGCACCCCCTATGCCGAAGATTATCTGCGCTGGGCCGCCAAGACCGATCTTTGCGTCGATGAAGGCGGCACCGCCATTGTCGCGCCGCCCTGCCCCGACGATCGGCGGTTAAAGCATCTGGGCGAACGCAGCCCCTTCGCCTTCGGCAAGCTGATCGACGCCATGTCGACGCGCGGCTTGCAACGGGGCGTAGGCGCCAACGACGCGTCGGGCCACACCCAGTTCTTCTCCAGCTTCGACCGCTTTGGACCAGACACAGCGGAAACCGAAGTCGGCAGCATGGTCGTCGCTCGGCAGGTCGCAGCGGGAGATCGGGTCGCCTATGTCGAACTGACCCACAATCCCGCCGCGCTGATCGCCGCGACGCTGGGAGCGACCGACACGCCGTTGGACGCCACAACCCTTGCCGCCTTTTACGACCGGACGATGCGCGATACGAAGCCGATCATTGATCGCGCCATCGCCGAACTGGATTCCCATGAAGCCGCCGCGCGCAAAGCCATGGCCTGCGACGGCGCAAAGCCCGATCCGGGCTGCCGCGTCCCCACCCGCTATCTTGCCTGGGGCTGGCGCGACCTGCCGCCCGCGCAGGTCTTCACCTCGCTGATTCTCGCCTTCGCGCTGGCCGATCGCGATCCGCGCTATGTCGGCATCAATATCGTCCAGCCCGAAGACTGGGTAATCGCCCTGCGCGACTATGATCTGCACATGGCGATGATCCGCTTCCTCGGCGAACGCTATCCGCGTGTCCATCGCACGCTGCACGCAGGCGAACTCGCCTTCGGACTGGTGCCGCCTGCCGCGCTGCGCGACCATATCGCCAAGGCGCTGGATGCGGGCGCGGAACGGATCGGCCATGGCACTGCTATCGCCTATGAGGACGATGCGACGGGCACCTTGCAGCGCATGGCGCGCAACCATGTCGGGGTGGAAATCAACCTCAGCAGCAATGACATCATCCTGGGCGTGAAGGGCGATGCGCACCCGCTGCGCCTCTACCGGCAAATGGGGGTGCCGGTGATGCTCTCGACCGACGATCAGGGCATTTTGCGCACCGACATGACCAACGAATATCTGCGCGCCGCGCGGGAACAGGGCCTGTCCTATGCCGACCTCAAGCAGATGGCGCGCACCAGTCTGGAACAGGCCTTCGTCGCAGGCGACAGCCTTTGGGCCAACGGACAGGTCGGAACGCAGGTGACGGCGTGCGCCACAGTTGCTGCACCGGCCTGCCGCGCGCTCGTCCGGCGCAGCGCCAAGGCCGCGCTCCAGCTACAACTGGAAGAAGAATATAAGATTTTTGAAGATGTTACCGTTCCGGCCATGACCAAAATGGCAAAGCCATGATCATGGCCGGTCCAAAATCTGGAAGATAGTCGAGAATATAAGACATTTTCTTTGCAGCGATGCGTCTAAAATATTAGTTTGGTGCATCGCAGCATTTCAATTTGTCATGGGAGAGGCAGGCAGCAGGGAAAACCGGCTGGCGGAGCTGTGGGGATTTGCGCTTCGCCGCCTTTAAAAGGGGGTATAAGATGCCGAATTATAAAGTTTCTGGTCGCAAATCATTTGGCGCTGCATCGCGGCATGGCCGCAACGCAGCGCTGGGACTGGCGCTATTGTCCTGCACGGCGCTGAGTTCCGCCGCATGGGCGCAGACGCCCGAACCCGGCGATGCGCCGGGAGACGCCGAAATCGTCGTGACCGGCGCGCTCGACGCGCTGCCGGTCAAGAATGTCGGCTCCATCTTCGGCTTCGACAAGACCATCCTGGAAACGCCGCGCTCCGCCTCCACCATTTCCAGCGAGCAGATCGAACGCTTCGGCATTACCGACATTTATGATCTGGTCGCGCAGGCGCCGGGCACCTTCACCAACAGCTTCTTCGGCGTCGGCGGCGCGCTCGACATTCGCGGCACGCCCGGCGAAGTCTATTTTCGCGGCATGCGCCGGCTCGACAATCCGGGCAACTATCCCACGCCCATCGGCGCGTCGGACCGCATCGACATCGTGCGCGGCCCCGCTTCGCCCATCTATGGCCCGTCCAAGACCGGCGGCTATATGAACTTCGTGCCGAAATCCGCGCGCGTCGCCGATGGCAAGCTGCGCGACAAGGCATCGGGCGAACTCAGCTACACCCGCGGCAGCTGGGACATGAATGTCGTGAAGGGCAATATCTCCGGCCCGCTGAAGATCGGCGAACAGGAATTCGGCTACAGCCTGTTCGGCCAATATGAAGATGACGGCAGCTACTACAACAATATGTGGACCAAGCAGACGATCCTTCAGGGATCGTTTGACACCGATCTGTCCGATCATGTCCGCATCGAATGGGGCGGCCAGTATCAGAACTACAAAGGTCAGCAAAATGGTGGCTGGAACCGCCTTACCCAGGCTCTGGTCAATGACGGCACCTATATCACCGGTCAGGCCAAGCCGCTCGACACCAATGGCGATGGCCAGTTGTCGCAGCAGGAATTTACCTCGGTCATCCCCGGTGGCTTTTCCGTTTTTGGCGGTTTTCAGTGTGGCGGTGGCGTATTCGCCTCATCAATCACCGATGCCTGCTTTACCGGTTCACCCTACAGCGCGATGAACCTGACCAACACCGGCACCACCAAGCTCAGCCGCCGCAATGTCCTGACCGGCAAGGATGACAGGCTGGTCAACCGCGGCACGACGCTCTATTTCGACGCCATCTACACCGCAGACAGCGGCTTTGAGCTCAAGAACCAGGCCTTTTACGACAGCTATGAGAATATGAACGAGAATGCCTATGGCTTCTCGCAATTCCATGACAGCTGGGTGTTCGAGGACAAGATCGTCGCGTCCAAGACCTTCGAAAGCAGCGCCGGCAAATTCGCCTTCCAGCTCTCGCCCTCGGTCCGCTACACCAAATATAAGCATGGCGACGACTTCAACTATGAATATTTCAACCGCGTCGACCTGACCGTCGGCTATGACGCTTTGTCCGACCGGCTGCTGTCGACCGAGTGCGACTGCGACTATACCAATTATGTCGTCGGCCATTATACCGACCTCGCCTTTGCGGGCCTTGCCGATCTCGATTTCGCCTTCGGCCTGGATGTGACGCTGGGCGCCCGCTACGACCATCTGGACGTCAAGGCGACCAACATCGTGTCGAAGCTGGAAGCGCCCGATGCCAACCCGGTGAACAATAATGCCAGCGGCAGCAAGGGCGCCTGGTCCTGGTCGGCCAGCGCCAATTACAAGCTGCCCCTCGGCCTCATCCCCTATGGCACGATCGCCAAGCAATCGACCGTGATCGCGGGACAGGGCGCCGAAATCTACCCGACGGACGTGCTGGCCGGCACCTATATCTCCGCTTCGAAACTCTATGAAGCGGGCCTCAAGGGCAGTTGGCTGGACAATAAGCTCTATGCCGCCGTCTCGGTCTACAAGCAGAAGCGCACCGACTATAATGTCCAGTCGATTACCGTGAACCAGTCGGTCGAGACCAAGGGTCTGGAAGCGGAACTGCGCTGGTCGGTGGATCGTCACCTGCTGATCACCGGTGCCTATACCCACACCAATGTCTATAATTTGACGGCACTGCATGATGGCACGCTGTTCAGCTTCTTTGGCATCGAGGATCTGGTCAACGTCACCGATCCCACCCTCTTCCTGGGTGGCCAGCCGATCGGTCTGGTGCCGATCAACAGCAAGAACGACTCCAAGCGCGCGGGCATCCCCGAAAATATGTATTCGGCGACCGCCACCTATGCCTTCGACTTCGGCCTCGCCCTTTCGGCCAGCATCGTCCACGTAGAATCGGTCTATTCCGGACAGAGCCAGGCGGTGAAGCTGCCCGCCTACACCACGGCGGACCTTAGCGCGTCGTTCGAAACCGGCCCGGTGTTGCTGCGTCTGGTGGTCAAAAATGCCACCAACGAGAAATATTTCCGCGCCAACTTCACCGAATTGTTCGGCAGCACCATCGTCCTGCCGGAACGCCCGCGCAGCTTCCAGGCGTCGGTCGTCTATAAATTCTGATTGGTTCAGGGGGAGCGCGGCCACACCATGCTCCCCCATTTTTGATTATCGGAAGGCCTGTTCTTGACCTTATCCCCGTTCCGCTGCCTGCTTCTGACCGCCAGCGCCTGTCTCTCCCTTGCGACAGCCAGCGCGGCCTCGGCCGCCGCCCCTGCCGTCGATGCCGCGCTGGCCTGCGCGCCAACGAAACTCTGCGCCAATCCCCTGCCCGTCCGCATGGTCATCGTCACCATGTTCGAAATCGGCGCCGACACCGGCGATGCGCCCGGCGAATTCCAGCTCTGGAAGGAACGCCGCAAGCTCGACACGCGCATCCCCTTCCCGCAGGGCTATCACGACCTCTACTACAATCCCGACAGCCAGATATTGGCGATGGTGACGGGCGTGGGCACCGCCCGGTCCGCCACCGCCACCATGGCGCTGGGCCTCGATCCGCGTTTCGACCTGTCGAAATCCTATTGGCTGGTCGCGGGCATAGCCGGCATCGACCCCGAAAATGCCTCGATCGGATCGGCCGCCTGGGCGCGCTACAGCGTGGACGGCGATCTGGTGCATGAAATCGACGCCCGCGAAATCCCGAAGGACTGGCCGTCCGGCTTCTTCCCGCTCGACAAAAATGGCCCGCATGACAAGAGCCCGCCCATCACCGAGGGCCGGGTCTTCGCGCTGAACCCAAAGCTGGTCGACTGGGCCTTTGCCCTGACGAAGGACACGCCCATCCCGGACGATGCCGGTATTCAGAAGGAACGGGCGCGCTACACCAGCTATCCCAATGCGCAAAAGCCGCCCTTCGTCCTGATCGGCGATCAGTTTTCGGCCATGACTTTCTGGCATGGCAAGCTGCTCAACAATTGGGCCAATGACTTCACCCGCTATTCCACCAGCAGCAAGGGCGAATTCGTCACCTCCGCCATGGAGGAAACCGGCACGCTTCAGGCGATGACCTATCTCGACCGGGTCGGCCGGGCGAAGATGGACAGGGTCATGGTGCTGCGGTCGGGCAGCAATTATTCCATGCCGCCCGATGGCGTGTCCGCCGCCGACAATCTGATGCGGGAAAATGAAGGCTATTCGGGCATGCGCGCCTCGCTGGAAAGCCTCTATCTGGTCGGATCGAAAGTGGTGGACGAACTGCTCGGCCATTGGGACCGCTACGAACAGGCGCCGCCGCAATGAGCAGCGCGCCGCTCGCCGTTACGGACATTCCACCCGTATCGCCGGGCGGCATGACCGCCGCACAGGCGCGCGATCCCGATCATTTTCCCGGCTTCGCCATCGCCATCCCGCTGGGCATCCAGCATGTGCTGGCGATGTTCGTCAGCAACATCACCCCCGCCATCATTATCGCGGGCGCGGCCGGTTTCGGCTATGGATCGGCCGACCCCGGCGCGCTCATCTACATGATCCAGATGGCGATGCTGTTCGCGGGCGTCGCCACCCTGCTCCAGACGGTCGGCATCGGCCCGGTCGGCGCGCGGTTGCCGCTGGTGCAGGGCACCAGCTTCGCCTTCCTGCCGGTCATCATCCCGATCTGCGCGGGACGCGGGGTGGAGGCGATGGCGGAACTCACCGCCGCCGCCCTGTTCGGCGGGCTGTTCCACATCTTCGTCAGCCAGTTTGTCGGCCGCATCCGCTTCGCCCTGCCGCCGCTGGTGACGGGACTGGTGGTGCTGATGATCGCCCTGTCGCTGATGCGGGTGGGCATCCAATATGCCGCAGGCGGCGTCGCCGCGCAGGGAACGCCAGCCTATGGCGCGGGCGCGAGTTGGCTGCTGGCGGGCGTGGTGATCGTCACGACATTGGGCCTCAGCTTTTTCGGGAAGGGCCTCTGGTCGACCGCGTCCGTCCTGCTCGGCCTGATGGCGGGCTATGTTCTCGCCTTCCTAATGGGCCGCGTCTCCTTCGCGCCGATCGGCTCGGCCGGCCTCTTCATGCTGCCCGATCCGCTGCATTTCGGCTTCTCGATTTCCGCCTCGGCCATATTGGGCTTCTGCCTGATGGGCTTCATCTCGGCGATCGAATCCATCGCCGACGTGTCCGCCATCTGCGAAGGCAATGCCGGGCGCCCGGCGCATGACCGTGAACTGATCGGCGCGACGGCGGCGGACGGCGTCGGCACCGCCTTTGGCGCGCTGTTCGGCGCCATGCCCAATACCAGTTTCAGCCAGAATGTCGGCCTGATCGCCATCACCGGCGTCGTCAGCCGCCATGTCGTGACGATCGGCGCCCTGTTTCTGATCCTGTGCGGATTGGTGCCCAAGATCGGCGCGACCATCACCACCATCCCGATCGAGGTGCTGGGCGGCGGTGTCATCCTGATGTTCGGCATGGTCGCCTCGGCCGCCCTCTCCATGTTGCAGGCGGTCGAATGGACTCAGCGCAACATGATGATCTTCGCCCTCGCTCTGTCGCTGGGCATCGGGCTGGAACTGGAAGCGGACGCTCTGTCCCATTTGCCCGAAGCCGCGCGTATCCTGCTGTCGTCGGGGGTCCTGCCGGCGGCGGTGATTGCCGTGGCGCTCAATCTCCTGATCCCCGGACGCTCCCCCGTCCGCTGACCTCCCGAAATATCGCCTGAATTGATCGCGCTATGGCGGACCCGACCCGCTTGGCCGTTATGACCGGTATCGGCAGGCACGCGCCTTCCCTTCAGGCCGGGCAGGACATGCTGACCACAGGGGGTTCACGGGATGAGCGACAGCAACAAGCAGGGGTTGAGCCGTCGCGACTTTGCGGCGCTGGCGGCGGGCGGCGTAGCCCTGATGGGCGATGCGATACCCGCCCTCTCACAGACATCCAAACCGGCGATCGAACCCACCCGACTGGTCAGCGCGGGCGAAACATTGCGGCCCGAAATCGTCGGCCAGTTCGGCATCGTGGCGGCCGGTCGCCATTATGCGGTGGCGGCGGGCACCCGCATTTTGATGGCGGGCGGCAATGCGACCGATGCCGGCGTCGCGGCCGTGTTCGCGGCGGCGGTGACGGAAATATCCCATTTCGGCTTTGGCGGCGAAGCACCCACCATCATCTATGATGCTGGCACGAAAAAGATATCGCTGGTGAATGGACAGGGCGTCGCCCCCGCCCTCGCCACGCCGGACAGATTCGCCGCCGCTGGCGTCATCCCCGGCAATGGCCCCAATGGCGGCACGGTGCCCGCCATGGTCGACGCCATGGCACTGGCGCTCCAGCTTAACGGCACGATGACCCTCGATCAGGTGATGCAACCGGCGATCGAACTGGCCGACGGCTTCGTCATGTACAATTTTCTGGCGGAGGTTTTCGTCAGCCAGCAGAAGGCGACGTCCAGATATAAGGACGCCTATGACGCCTATTATCCGGGCGGCCAGCCCCCCAGGACCGGCGAGTTCTTCCGTCAACCAAATCTCGCCCGCACCATGCGCATCATCGCGGAGGCGGACCGCGCCGCCTTCGCAAAGACGAAGGACCGCAAGGCCGCGATCCAGGCGGGGCGCGACGCTTTCTACAAAGGTGATATCGCCCGCCGCATCGGCGCCGCCATGGCGCGCGACGGCGGCCTGATGCGCTATGAGGATCTCTCATCCTATAAGGGGAAAATCGAAACCCCGATAATGACCAAATTGTTCGGTTATCAGGTGTACAAGGCTGGGTTCTGGAGCCAGGGTCCGGCCATGCTGATGGCGTTGAACATCGCCGAGGCGGCCGGCATCGCCGCGATGGAGCCGGGGTCCGCGCCCTATCTCCACACCGTGGCGGAATCGATCAAACTCGCCTTCGACGATCGCAACATGTATTTCGGCGATCCCGACTTCGCCACGGTGCCGATGAAGGGCCTCCTCTCCAAGGATTATGCCGCCGCCCGCGCGAAGCAGATCGGGCCTAAAGCCTCGCTGGAGCATCGTTTCGGCGACCCATGGGCCTATGAGGGCAAGGTCCGCACCACGCCCGTCTTCACCCCCCATATGCTGAAGGCCCCGCCCAAGCCCACCGCCGACACGACCGCGATCGAGGTGGTGGACCGGCACGGCAATCTCTTTTCCTGCACGCCCAGTTCGGGCTGGATGCTGGGCGGCGCCTATGTTGCCGGCGACACCGGCGTCCCGATGAGCAACCGGCTGACCGTGTTCGACCTCGATCCCGCCAGCCCCAATGTGCTGGCGCCGGGCAAGCGGCCCCGCACGACCCTGTCGCCCTCCATGGTCTTGAAAGACGGCGCGCCCTATCTGGCGATCGGCACGCCCGGCGGCGACAATCAGGATCAGCAGATCATGAACGTCCTGCTCCGCGTCCTCGCCTTCGACCAGCCGCTACAGGCCGCGATCGAGGCGCCGCGCATCAACTCCAACCATTTCCACAACTCCTTCGGCATCAAGAAGGATGAACCGGGCGTGCTGGAGATTGAGGATCGCGTGCCGCAAGCCGTTCGTGACGACCTGATCGCGCGCGGCCATAAACTGGACGTGCTGGGGCCGTTCGCCGTGTCCACCGGCATCGTCGCCGCCGGCGTCGTGCCGGGCAGCGGCACGCTGCGCGGCGGCGCGGATGTCCGCCGCGAACGCTATATTTTTGGCTGGTAAGGGAAACTCCAAGATCATGAAATCTGCCATCAAGCTCCTGTCCCTCGCCCTTCTGACCGCAGGCGCAACAACCGCCTATGCCCAGCCGGCCAATCTTCCCCCGCCCGGCGGCGAAACCCCGGTCGCCTTCGATGTGCATGAAGGCACGTCCATGGCCGTGTCGATATCGCCCGACGGCAAATGGCTGGCGATAGATTTACAGGGCAGCCTGTGGATCGTCCCGGTCAAGGGCGGCAAGGCGAAGCGGATCACCGATTATTTCAACGATGCCCGCCAGCCGGTCTGGGCGCCGGACGGATCGCGCCTCGCCTATTTCGCCTATCGCGACGGCGGCTATGATCTCTGGACGATCAAGCCAGACGGCAGCGATATGCGCAAGCTGACCAACGGCGCCTATGACGATCGCGAACCGACCTTCTCGCCCGATGGCAAGACCATCGCCTTCTCCTCGGATCGGTCGGGCAGCAATTATGACATCTGGACCATCGACCTTGCCAGCGGCGCGCTGAAACAGATCAGCAAGGGGCCGCTGGAAGACCGTATGCCGACCTGGTCGCCCGACGGCGTGAAGATCGCCTATTCCAGTCAGGAAGGAATGGTGAAGGCCTCCCTGTTCGAAACGAGCCTGGCGGATGGCAAGGAAAGCCTGCTCAAGGCGATTGACGGCACCCGGCTGGATGCGCCCTCCTACGGCCCGTCCGGCCAACTCGCCTATGTCGCCTCCGACCCCAAGGGCTCCTATCTTCAGATCGATGGCAAGACGGTGAGCGGCAGCGAAGTGGTCGCGCCATTCCGCGTGTCGTGGAACAAGAGCGGCTATTATTACGCCGCCGACGGCAAGCTCCATTATCGGACCGGTGCGAAGGCGACCACCATCCCCTTCGCCGCGACGCTGGAAGCCGTCCGGCCCAGCTACACCCGCGCCAAGCGCGACTGGGATTCGACCGCGCCGCGCAAGGCGCTGGGCATCATGCATCCCAAAATCTCGCCCGATGGCAGCCAGATCGCCTTCGTCGCGCTCGGCGACCTCTATATCGTATCGTCCAAGGGGGGCGTGCCGGAAAACCTGACCAAGGATGCCGCGCTCGACGCCGATCCCGCCTGGTCGCCCGATGGGAAGAGCATCGCCTATTCCTCCGATCGCAATGGCGGCCTGCCCGAATTGTTCATCCGCGACCTTGCCACCGGCAAGGACCGCCAGCTGGTCAATATGGACACCCAGCCGCTGGGCGCCGCCTGGTCACCCGATGGCACGAAGATCGCCTTCCTCGACATTGACGGGCAATGGGGCGTCGCGGGCGTATGCATGGTCGACGTCGCGACCGGCAAGATCACCCGGCTCCAGACCTCGCTGGGCCAGCCCGGCAGCCCCAGCTGGTCGGCGGACGGCAAATATGTCGTCATCAGCCTGTCCCACAAATATTCGAGCAGTTTCCGCGAAGGCACCAATCAGGCCTGGGTGATCCCGACCGACGGCACCAGCCCGGCCTTCTGGCAAATTCCCGAAGACAATATGTCGCTCGACACGCGTAGTGGCAGCGGTCCGGTCTGGTCGCCCGACGGTACGAAGATGGCGGGCATCTATGAAGGACTGCTGAAGGTCTGGCCGGTGGACAAGGATGGAAAGCCACTGGGTCCGCCGCGCGCGCTGGCATCCGACACCGCCTTCTTCCCCACCTGGGTGGCCGACAGCAACACGATCCTGTTCCAGTCCGATGACAGAATGAAGACCGTCAATCTGGAAACGGGCGTCGTCACGCCGGTCCCGCTGACGCTGAACTACACGCTCGCCAAGCCGACGGGTCGCACCATCATCCATGTCGGCAAGCTGGTGGATTCGGTGAAGGACGAGACCCAGCTCGACAAGGACATCGTGATCGACGGCAATCGCATCACCGAAATCCGCGCCCATGATCCGGCCAGACGCGATGCATCCGCCAAATATATCGACGCGCCGAACCTGACCGCCATTCCCGGCCTGATCGAATATCATGCCCATGTTCAGAAGGATTTCGGTTCCAATCTGGAAAAGGCCTGGCTGGCCTATGGCATCACGACGGTCCGCGATCCGGGCACCATGGTCTATGACGCGATCGAGGATCGCGAGGCGAGCGAAGCGGGCGTCCGCGTCAGCCCGCGACTCTACACCGCCAGCCCGCTGCTGGAATGGCAGCGCGTCTATTATAAGATGGGTGTCGCGGTATCCGGCCCCGCCCATCTGGAGCGCGAACTGGCGCGGGCCAAGGCGCTCAAATATGACCTTATCAAAAGCTATGTGCGCATGACCGATTTCGGCCAGCGCCGCATCGTGGAAGCGGCGCACGAGATGGGCGTGCCGGTGTCGGGTCATGAAATCTTCCCCGCCGCCTATACCGGCGTCGACGGCACCGAACATGTCGGCGCGACCAGCCGGCGCGGCTATTCGCCCAAACAAGGCCCGCTGGGTATTGCCTATGATGATGTCGTCCAACTGTTCGGCCGCAGCGGCCGCACCCTGACGCCGACGATGTTCGGCGCGCTGTCAGGCTATCTGACCAAGCACCCCGATTATGTGAATGATCCCCGCATCAAGCTGTTCCCGGTCTGGGCGCAGAAGTCGGTCACCGAACGCAGCCCGCTGGAAGGCCTGATCAAGCCGATGTTCGGCGGCATGCTGCTGAGCATGAAGAAGATGTATGATGCGGGCGCATTAGTGGTCGCCGGCACCGACACGATGATCTCGACCAATCTCCATGCCGAAATCGCCTCCTATGTCGATGCCGGCCTCACGCCGTTCCAGGCGCTGCAAACCGCCACCGTCAATCCGGCCAGGGCGCTCAATCTGGACGCCGGTACGCTGGAAGCCGGGAAACTCGCCGACATCGCCCTGATCGAAGGTGATCCACGCGAAGATATCGCCAACACGTTCAAGGTCCGCAAGGTGGTGGCGAACGGCGTCAGCCATGACGTCGATGATCTGGTCGCCAGCGGCTCGCAGAAATAAGTCTCCGATCATGGGCTGCCCACCGGCAGCCCACGACATCCTATGTCGCCGCGCGCGAACCGCGCCGCTTGGCCCAGGATGATTCGATATGCTCGCGCATCGCACGCGCGGCTCCGTCGGGGTCGCCCGCCACGATCGCGTCGTGGATGCGCCGATGCGCGGCATGGGTGTCGCGCACATGCGCCACGCTCAGCTTGCCGGCATAGCCATGGGTGTTGAGCGCCTTGCCCTGAATGCCGTCGATGATCGCCTTGCTCAGCCGGTCGCCCGACATGCGCATGATGATATCGTGGAAATGGACATCCTCATGCACATAGGCGGCCGGCATCTCGACCAGCGCTTCCAGCTTGCCGATCTGCGCGGATAGCTCCGCCACGCTTTCGGGCGTCGCCTTCTTCGCCGCCTTGGCCGCCATCGACGCTTCCAGGGAGGATCGGATTTCCGACAGATTGTCGAGATAGGACAAGCCATCTTCGCGCCGGAACAGGGCCGCCAGAATCATCGGGTCCAGCAGGTTCCAGTCGCGCGAATCGCGCACGATCGTCCCGCGCCCCTGCTGTGACACCACCAGCCCCTTTTCGGTCAGCGCCGTCGTCGCCTCCCGCACCACCGTCCGGCTGACGCCATACAGGTCGCACAGCATATTTTCCGGCGGCAGCGCAGTCCCCGCCGGATACATTTCGGTGACGATCGCATTGACCAGATCCTCGACCACCGCTTCCGCCAGTCGCGGACGCCGCCTGACCCTTTGCGTCGCTGCCGGGCCCCCGCCGGCCACTCCATCCTGCATGTTTTTTACGCCTTTTCTCATGCTCGCGCCCTGCACGACGCTCTTTTCGACGGTGGACCCGATTGACAAGTGTCGTCAAGACTTGTCAAACGAGATAGATAATACATAATATGACTCGTGGCCGGCTGGACCGGAGGGTAGAGGACATACAATGAAGATCACAGGCTATCGCAGCCTTACCGCCTATCATGACTGGCAGCGCCCCGTGGGCGACGTGAATGGCGTCGTCCAGTCCGGCATTACCGAAGTGCCCTTGCTGTTGCTGGAAACCGATGGCGGCCTGACCGGCGTGGGCCTGGGCCAGCATGGCGAGATCGACCGGCTGTTCCCGGCGGTCGAGGGGGCGGACCCCCGCGCCGTATCGACCCTCTATGACGCGATGCTGGCCCATGTGTTCAAGAGCGGCCATGCCGGCGCCACCTTCGGCACGATCGCCGCGATCGACATGGCGCTGTGGGATCTGAAGGCCAAGATGGCCGACGAGCCTCTGTGGCGCACATTGGGTGCGGGCGATCGCTTCGTCCCCGGCTATGCTTCGGGCCTCTGCTATGGTCTGGATGACGACGCCTTCGCCGCCCATTATGGCGACTGGGCCGATCGCGGCTTCACCGCCGCCAAGATCAAGGGCGGCCGCGATCTCGATCGCGACATCGCCCGGCTGGAAACGGTGCGCGCCATATTGTCGCGCAACAGCAGTCGCCCCGCGCTGATGCTCGACGTCAACGAAGCGTGGAATTGCAAACAGGCGATCCGCCATCTCGCCGAAATCGAAAAGCGGATCGACCTGACCTGGATCGAGGAGCCGGTGCGCCGCTGGGACGCGGCAGGCCATGCCGCCATTTCCCGCGCGGCCAAGGCCGCCGTCGCCACCGGCGAGAACCTCACCGGACTGGAACAATATATGCCCCTGCTGGACGCCGGCGCCGTGGACATCGTCCAGACCGGCAGCGTCTGGGGCATCACCCATTTCCAACGTGTCGCCATGGCCGCCCATGCGCGCGGCCTGCCCGTCTCGCCGGTCGCCTATAATGCCAATCCGGTGGCCCATGCCGCTGCGGCCGTGCCCAACATGATCGGCATAGAGGTGCAGGATTTCCGCTTCCCCACCGGCCTCGACGTCGATCAGCAGATTGCCGATGGCGGCATCATCCTGGGCGACCGTCCGGGCCTCGGCATATTGGTCGATGAAGCCGCCATTGCGCAGAGCGTGGCCGGCAATGGCTGGAACGTGCGCGGCGGCCCGCACCGCCGCCCCCGAGACGCGGGCCTGCGTCTGGTGCCACAGGGCCGGGCGACCCACTGATGCACGGCGCCGTCACATCCACCGACACCGCCTCGCCCCAATGGGTGACAGGCCCGGCGCGCGTCCGGCTGCAACTGTCGCTGATGGTCAATTTCTTCCTGCTGATGGCGCTCTACAGCGGCGTGCTGGGCGTGTTGCTGCCCAACCAGATCGCCGAACTTTCACCGGGCGCGAAGGAAAATAATCTCGCGCTGCTCTTTGCCATCACGTCGATCTTCTCGACGCTGGCGACGCCGATCGCCGGCGCCCTGTCGGACCGCACCCGCAGCCGCTGGGGCCGCCGCGCGCCATGGATCGCCATCGCCTCGCTGGTCGGCTCGCTCTGCCTGTTCGGCGTGTCATGGATGACCAGCTTCTGGTCGCTGATGATCCTGTGGGTGATGGCGGCGATCGCCTATAATGCCATGCAACCGGCGATGACGACGCTGATCGCCGATCGCTTCGCCCCGGAAACGCGCGGCGGCATATCGGGCATCGTCGGCGCGGGCATGACCGCCGGTCTGACGGCGGGAACGGTGGTCGCGGGCTATCTGGCTGGCGAGCGCGTGCTGGCCTATGGCCTGTTCGCTGGCGCCATCGCCGCTTCCTGCGTGGCCTTCGTGGCGCTCAACCGCGAACCGCCCAGCGACGCCCTGCCGCATCGGCCGATGCAATGGGGCAGCTTCTTCAAAAGCTTCTGGATCAGCCCGCGCGCCCATCCCGATTTCGCCTGGGCCTTCGCCAGCCGCTTCACCATCTATATGGGCTATCAAGCGGTCGCCGCCTATCTGCTCTACATATTGCGCGACTATATCGGCCTGGCCGACGCCGCATCGAACATCGCCATCGCCAATATGGCGCTGCTGACCCTGGTCTGCCTCGTCGCCTCCTCGCTGATTTCCGGCTGGCTGTCGGATCGTTGGCAGCGGCGCAAACCCTTCGTCATTCTGGGCAGCCTGATCATGGGTATCGCGATGAGCGCCCCGCTGCTGGCGCCTTCCATGACCGGCATGTGGGTCTATGCCGGGGTGATCGGCATCGGATATGGCATGTTCATGTCGATCGACATGGCGCTGATGACGCAGGTGCTGCCCCAAAGCGCGCTGGGGGACGAGGGCAAGGATCTGGGCGTGCTGACCACGGCGGTCAATATTCCCCAGATTATCAGCCCGGTCATGGCCGCTATCCTGCTCGGCCTGTTCGACAATGACTATCGCGCCATCTTCATCGCGGCGCTGCTGTTCGTCTTCGGATCGGCGCTGTGCGTGCTGCCGATCCGCGCCGTCCGCTAATTCATATTATGTATTACATCATTTGACATATGCGCAGTGTTGCGCCATAAACACCGGCAATAAATAGAGGGAGAGTGGTTATGAGGAAGGTGGGTAAGGTCCATCTTGCGAGCATGATGGCGGCGTCCGGTCTGGCGCTGACGATCGGCGGCGCGGCCCTGGCGCAGGATGCATCCGCGCCGCAAAATGCGGAATCGACAACGGAAGACATCATCGTCACCGGCATCCGCGCCAGCCAGAAAGCCTCTATCGACATCAAGCGGGAATCGGTCGGCGTGGTCGACTCGATCGTGGCGGAGGATCTGGGCAAGCTGCCCGACCAGAATGTCGCTGAATCGCTTCAGCGCGTCGCCGGCGTCACCATCGAACGCAACCGCGGCGAGGGCCGCTACATCACCGTCCGCGGCTTCGGCCCGAAATTCAACGCCGTCACCGTCAATGGCCGTACGCTCGCCACCGACAATAATGGCCGCGAATTCTCCTTCGACGTGCTGCCGTCCGAAATCATCGCCGGCGCCGACGTCTTCAAATCGCCCCAGGCCAATCTGAACGGCGCATCGATCGGCGCGACCGTGGACGTCCACACGCTGCGCCCCATCGACCAGAAGGAGCAATTCGCCTTCAGCGCGTCGGCCGGACAGATGTGGGCGGAAATCGCCGACAAGTTCAATCCTGAAGTGTCCGGCGTCGCCTCCTGGCGCAATGCCGACCGCACCATCGGCCTGTCGCTGTCGGGCGTTTACACGCGGCGGCAAACCCGTAACGACGAATTCACCATCGGCGCGGGCCATGTGAAGCGCGGCAGCCTGGCTGCCGATCCCGAGGAAGGCCGCAACGCGAACGAATATTTCTTCAACCGTGTTGGGCCTGACGTAACGCCGTTCACACAGGTCGACATGCCATCGAACTTGTCGCCCTTCTTCTTCGAACGAGATCTGAAGCGTTATGGCTTCTCGGGATCCTTACAGGTTCGACCCACCGATACGCTGACAGTATCGCTGGACGGCCTCTATTCGAAAGCGAAATTCACCGAACAGCAAACCGGCCTCGCCTATGATTTCTCCGGCGGCAAAGTCGTTGAACAGATCGTCAAGGGCGGCAGCGTCGTCAACGGCGTACAGACCGGAGGCGCAGTCGAATATCAAAGGATACAGGGCGGCTTCGTCGACCAGATCCTGCAATATGACCAGCGCAACGTCATGACCAACCAGTTCGGCGCCAATGTCGAATGGAAGCCGTCCGACAATTTCAAACTGAAGCTGGACGCCTCCCGGTCCAAGGCGGAACGGCGCGGCAAGGAGAATAATCTCTTCACCACTATCCGCCGCAAAAATATCGACCTGTGGTATGATCGGAGGGGCGACAGCCCAATCTACGATTATGGTTTCACCAGCCCCAATTACCCCAATGCCGCGACCAACCCGCAGGGCATCACCGCGCACTATTATATCTGGGGTGGCGGGACCGACGTCGATGACAAGATCGGCGAATATCGCGCCGATACCGAATGGAAGGCGACGTCCAACCTCACCCTCTTCACCGGCGGTATGATCGCCAATCGCAAGAAGACGCTGACCGCCGACGAAATGCCCTTTGGCGAACAATGCGCCTATTGCGGTTCCGACCGGTTGCTGCCCACTTCGCTGTTCAGCCCGACCAATCGCAATTTCTTCCAGGGCGGCGGCCCCGACAACATCATCCGCGACTGGGTGATCTACAGCCCGCAGCAACTGGTGAGCGTGATCGATCAATATGCGACCGAAGATGGCAAAGCGTTCAACCCCGCCGTCTTCTCGCCCTCCGCCTCCTCTGTGATCGATGAGAAGGTGAAGATCGCCTATGTCATGGCCAATTTCGAAACCATGCTGGGGTCGATGCCGCTGACCATCAACGCCGGTCTGCGCTACGAAAATACGGATTACACCTCGTCGGGTGCATCCCGCACGATATTGAGCGCCAAGCCGCGTGTCGACGCCAACGGCAATCCCACCGGACAGAACGACATCGTCGTATCTGGGGTGGTTCCCATCAGCTTCCGCGGCAAATATGATGACTGGCTGCCATCGTTGAATATCAAACTGGAGGCAGCCGAGGATTTGATCCTGCGCCTGTCCGCGTCGAAGGTGATGACTCGTCCGACCCTGACCGACCTGTCGCCCCGCCAGTCGATCCAGACCAATCCGGGCAATGAGACAATTAGCCGGGGCAACCCGAACCTACAGCCCTTCCGGGCCAAGCAGATCGAGGCTGGTGCCGAATGGTATTTCGCCGACTCTTCGCTCCTGTCCTTCGCCGCCTTCTATAAGAAAATCGACTCTTTCGTTGCGCTCTTCACCACACCCCAGAAGGTCGATCAGGTGTTGTTCCAGGTGACGGTGCCGGGCAATGGCAAGGGCGCGACGGTCAAGGGCTTCGAAGTCGGCTATCGTCAGGCCTTTTCCGGCCTGCCCGCCCCGTTCGATGGCCTTGGCGTGCAGACCAGCTTCAACTACACCGAGTCCAACGCCAACTACACCAATGCTGTCACCAATGTTTCCTACGGTTTGGAAGGATTGTCCAAATACAGCTACAGCCTCGTCGGTTTCTACGAGAAATATGGCGTGCAGGCTCGCCTGGCCTACACTTGGCGCGACAAGTTCCTGCAAGTGGCAGTGGGGCGCAATGGCGATGCGGAGTATTTCGACGCCTATGGCCAGCTCGACGCCGGCCTCTCCTATGAGGTGACGCCGAACTTCACCATCTTCGCCGACGCGATCAACCTCAATAATGCGAAGGAATTCATCTATTCGGTCAGCCCGGACCGGACGAAGGAATATCGCCAGACCGGCCGACGCCTCTCCGGCGGCGTGCGCGTCCGCTTCTGATCCTGACGGGCGGGGCAGCGATGCCCCGCTCTTTTCCTCGCAAGGACGATCCCTGATGAAATGCCTCTGGGCCTCCGCCCTGTGCGCCATGGCCTTGGCGATGACGCCCGCGCAGGCGGCACCGGACAAAGGCAGCGACCTGCCAAAATCCCGCGTCATCGTGCTGACCGATATCGGGTCGGACCCCGACGACATGGAGTCGATGGTCCGCTTCCTTCTCTATGCCAATGATTTCGACATAGAGGCGCTGGTCCCCTCCACCTCGCGGCACCTCAAGGACAGCGTCCACCCCGAACAAATCCTGCGCCGGATAGACGCCTATGCGCAGATACTGCCGAACCTAAAAACCCACGCCGATGGCTGGCCCAGCGCCGACACCCTGCGCGCCGCAGTAAAGCCCGGCCGCCCCGAATATGGCATGGCAGGAGTCGGCGCGGGCAAGGACACGCCGGGATCGCAGGCGATCATCGCCGCCGTCGACCGGCCCGACCCCCGGCCCGTCTGGATCACCGTCTGGGGTGGCGCGGTCGATCTGGCGCAGGCGCTTTGGACCGTCCGCGAAACCCGCTCACCCGAACAGCTCGCCAAATTCGTCAGCAAATTGCGCGTCTATTCCATCTCCGATCAGGACAATGCCGGCCCCTGGGTCCGTCGCTATTTCCCCGATCTCTTCTGGATCGTCAGTCTGACCGCGCATCGCCATTACAACCTATCGACCTGGGGCGGCATATCCGGCGACCGCATGTATTATTTCGACGGGCCGGACTTCACGACCGTTTCCAAGGAATGGCTGCGCGAGAATATCCAGATCGGTCCGCTCGGATCGCTCTATCCCAATTATGAATTTATCATGGAAGGCGACACGCCCAGCTTCCTCTATCTGGTCCCCAATGGCCTGGGCCATCCGGAGCATCCCGATTATGGCAGCTGGGGCGGCCGCTATGGCAAGATTTCGGAATGGGACGGTATCTGGACCGACACCAGCGATCTCGTCACCGGGGCCGACGGCCGCACCCATCAAAGCAACAAGGCGACCATCTGGCGTTGGCGCGACGCCTTCCAAAACGACTTTGCCGCCCGCATCCTATGGTCGCTCCAGTCCAGCTACAAGGGCGCCAATCACCCGCCCCGACTGGTCCTGAACGGTGTCGCAGGGAACGCCCCAGTCGAACTGATCGCCAAACCCGGCGACGTCATCCGCCTCTCCGCCGCCGGATCGGTTGACCCCGATGGCGACGCCGTCAGCTATGACTGGTGGCAATATCGCGAGTCCGAAGCGACCAACCGCAATCCCCGCGTCGAGCTGCAACGCGGCGATCCGCGCGACACCCGCTTCACCGTCCCCGCCGTCGAGGAAGCGACCCGCTTCCACATCATCCTGGAGGCCCGCGATCAGGGCAAACCCGCCCTCACCAGCTATCGCCGCGCGATCGTCACCGTCACGCCATAATTGCGCACCTTGCGTCATTCCTCTCCGTCATTGCGAGCGCAGCGAAGCAATCCACGTAGCGCTATATGGATTGCTTCGCTGCGCTCGCAATGACGACTTACACAGACCTCATGACATTTTCACCAGCGCGATAACCCGCCAGCAGCAGCGCCCCGTCCAGCGGATCGCCTAGCATCGGGCTCAATCGCGCCACCGTCCGCGCCCGCAGCCAGGGCTGCATCCGCTCCGCCAGCCCGCCGACCAAAGTGCAGCGGCTCGCCCCCCGTTCGAAGATCGTCTCGATGAAGCGCTCGATATGCTGGACCGCATCCTCGACGATCGACCGGGCGATGGCGTCGTCCGCCTCCGCATAGTCCATCACCAGCGGCGCAAAGCTGCCATACTCCTTGGGGCTGGCCTTATCCATCCAGCCGATCGCCTGCGCCGTGTCATGGTCGAACCGCTCCGTCACCGCGCGGCTCAATGGCGTTGCCTGCGACCGCCCGTCCAGCGCGCGCAGCGCATGACGCATCGCGCTCAGGCCCAGCGCCGCGCCGCTGCCTTCATCGGAAATGGGAAAGCCATAACCGCCGATGGTGAAGTCCCGGCCGCCCGCCCGCACCTGCGCGATGCTGCCCGTGCCCAATATCAGGATCGCCCCGTCCGCGCCGCCATGCGCGCCCAGATTGGCGATGAAGGCGTCCGTTTCATATGCCACCGAAGCGAAAGGAAAGGCGAAGTCCTGCAAGGCATCGCGCACGCCGGGCCGCGAAATGCCGGCAATGCCCATGCCCGCACGGATCGTTCCGACCTGCGCCGGCGACAGCCCCGCCTCTCCGATCGCCTGATCCGACACGGCGCGCAATGTCGCATAGAGCGGCTCCAGCCCGATCCGGGCATTGGCCGTCCCGCCCTGCCCCGTGCCGATCACCGTGCCGTCGCCGTCGATCAGCCGCGCGCGGCAATTGCTGCCCCCCGCATCGATGCCCAGAAAATAGCTCATCGTTGCGCCTCCTGTTGCGGCGCGCCCCAATGGCGCGCCCGCGCCGTCTGGCCGATGCCCGGATTGCACTGGTTGCGCGGATCGATCCGGCGATAGAAGTCCGCCAGATCGGCCTTCGCCTTGTAGAGATGGCCGACATTATGTTCGGCCGGATATTCCGCCCCGCGCGCGTCCAGCAGCGCCCAGATGCGATGCTCGAATGCCAGTGGGTCCACGCCCTTGCGCACGATATAATCCTGATGGAACACATGGCACATAAAATGGCCATAATAGAGGCTGTGGAGGCTCTGCGCCGCCAGATCGGGCGGCAATATCTCGTGCCAGTCCAGCGCATTGCGCGGCAGCGCCACGTCCAGCGGGACGATATCCTCGACGTCGTCCTTATGCACCGCGCGATAGCGCACCGCTGCCCCCGCCGCCACGAAACGGTGCAGGAAAGCCTTGGCCGCCAGCGCCGGGCTGCACTTGAAATAGTCGCCCTCCCCGGCGGCGAACAGGCCGGAAAGCAAAGCGCGCGTCTCTTCCACCACCGCCAGCGGCATCTTGAGCAGCAGATGATGCTCAAAGCGATTATGATAGGCGCGCATCTCAGGCGGCAGATGATCGGGCAACAACCGGCCGATCCGCTGCATCATCCGGTCGCTGAAACCCGCCCCGACAAAGGGCAGCGCATCGACCCGTGATTTCAACGCGAACAGCCGGGGCAGCCGATCCGTCCCCAGCCGCTCGATCGCGACGAACATGTCCTTGCCATAGCGATCGGCAATATCGAATGCATCCCGGTGCATATATTCGCCCGCCACCGGCAGATGGCTGAACCCACCCAATATGGCGCGCCGGATCGCGGTCAACTGTGCGGAATCATTGGTCCCTATATAGAAGGTGGTGGCTCCTTCCTCCTTCACGAAACTGTCCAGCCGCACCGCAAAGACGATCATCTTGCCCGCACTGCCCGCCGCTTCATACAGGCATCTTCTGTCGGCGTTGAAGCGGGCGGGCGTCGCGCTGTCGATATCGCGCACATGGCCGGCATAGTCATGGTCATGCGCCCGGCGGTCCGCCGCCGCATCGACATCGTCCGGCCGAAAATCCCCGCTCTCCAGCCGCCGCAACATCTCTTCGGGATCATCGCCCAGCGCCACGCCAAGATGATTGACCAGCCGCACCGCTCCGTCCGCGCCGACCTGCGCATAGAGGCTGAGCTGCGTATAGGCCGGCCCGCGCTGCACCAGCGACCCGCCCGAATTATTGCACACGCCGCCCACCACCGACGCGCCGAAGCAGGAGGAACCGATCACCGAATGCGGCTCCCGCCCCAGCGGCGCCAGCGCCTTTTCCAGCGCATAAAGCGTCGTGCCGGGCAGGCATATGACCTGCGCGCCATCGCGGATCAAATGCAGCCCGTCGATCCGCGTCGTGCTGATGATCACGCAGCCGCCTGGATAATCGTCGCCGTCAGGCGTCGACCCGCCGGTCAGCCCGGTGTTGGACGCCTGCATGATGATCGACACGTCCGCCGCGACGCAGGCTTGCACCACGCGCCATTGCTCGACCAGACTGCCCGGCCGCACCACCGCCAGCGCCGCGCCCGATCCGGTGCGATAGCCATGGCGATAGCGCGCGGTCGCCTGTGCGCCCGTCAGTACATGACTCGGCCCGACGATCGTGCGCAGACGGGGCAGCAGGTCGGTCATTCGCCGCGCTCCTCCATCTGCCCGCCGATCCAGGTCCGCCGCACCCGCCGGTCGCTGTCCAGATGCACCAGATCCGCACGCAAGCCCGATGCGATCGCTCCCGTCTGATCGTCCAGCCGCAAAAAGCGCGCCGGATTGCCGCTCGCCATGCGCGACGCCTCGACCATGGAGCAGCCCATCATGTCCATCGCATTGCGGAAAGCCTGCGCCATGCTCAGCGCCGATCCCGCCAATGTCCCGTCCGGCCCGCGACAGGTTCCATCCACCACATGGATAGGCTGGCCCATCAGGGTGAAACTGTCCTTCTGTCCCCCAACCGGCGGCATCGCGTCCGTCACCAGCATCGCGCCGTCCAGCCCCCGCGCCGCCACCGCCACGCGCAGGGCGGCGGGGTGGACATGCAGCCCGTCGACGATGAGCCCGAAATGGCTGCCCCGATCCAGCAATGCGGCGGCGACCATGCCTGGCACCCTGCTTCCCATCTGCGTCATCGCATTGAACAAATGGGTGAAGCCGGTCAAGCCTTCGCGCAGCGCCGCAAGCGTCTGGTCATAATCGGCCAGGCTATGCCCCGCCGCGACCAACACCCCCGCATCATGCAACGCCCGGATCGCGCCCGGCGGCGCCAGCTCCGGCGCCAGCGTCACGATCCGCCGCCCGGCGGTCGGCCGCGTCAGCCGCGCCAGCACCTGCGGATCGATGGTGGTGAATTTGGCGGCATCATGAATACCCTTCTTCACGGGGTTGAGATGCGGCCCTTCGATATGCACACCCAGCACGCCGGGCACGCCCTGCGCCAGCGCCGCCTCTCCAGCCGCGATCGCCGCATCGACCACATCGGCATCATCGCTGATCAATGTGGGCAGCAGGCCGGTCGTGCCGAACCGACGATGCGCGTGCGCAATCGCGCTGATCCCATCCACATCGGGCCGATCGTTGAACAGCACATCGCCGCCGCCATTGACCTGCGTGTCGATGAAGCCGGGCAGCAGCCATCCGCCCTCCAGCGCTACCGTCTCGCACCCATCGGGCACAGCATCGCGCCCCACGATCCCAACGATGCGTCCGCCCTCGATCAGCAGCGCGCCATCGTCCACGATCCCGTCCGGCCGCACGATCGCCGCACCGACAAGCGCTTGCACGCTCATAGCGTCCGCGTCACCTTGGCCAGATGCGGCGGCGCATCGGGATTGCGCCCGCGCGCCAGCGACAGCGCATTGGCGAGGCCATAGAAGCTCTGGATCTGTGCGATCGCGCCCAGCACCGGATGCACATCCCACTGCCCTGGCAACGCCAGAGTCGCCGCCGCGACATCGTCAGGATGGCCCGCCGCGATCACCTGCGCGCCACGCGCCCGGAAATCCTCCAGCCGTGCGCGCAGGCCCGTGCGCGCTTCATCGATCGGCCCCAGCGCCAGCACCGGATCGCCTTCGCCGACCAGCGTCATCGGCCCATGCGCCACCTCGGCAATGCTGAAGGCTTCGGCATGCAGGCTCGACGTCTCCTTGAACTTCAGCGCCGCCTCCCCCGCGATCGGCAGGGTCAGGCCCCGCCCCAGCACCAACATATTGCCCGCATCGCGCAGCAACGACACTGCACCGGTCCAGTCGGCCGCAGCCGCCGCCTCCAGCACATCGCCGATTGATGGCAATGCATCCAGCAACTCTGCATCCTCGCTCCATTCCGCCACCAGATGCGCCAGCGCGACCAGCGTGCCGATAAAGCTCTTGGTCGCCGCCACGCTCATTTCCGGCCCGGCATGGATGGGAATGCAGATATCCGCCATCTCCGCCAGCGGCGACGCGGCGTCATTGACGATCGCGACCACCAGCGCGCCCTGTCGCTGCGCATCCGCTGCTGCGGCGATCAGGTCCGGGCTGCGCCCCGACTGCGAAATGGCAATCAGCGGCACGCCCTTGAAACGCGGCGACGTCGCCTTGTACAGCGATCCGATCGATGGCGCATGGCTCAATGTCGGCATCCCCGCCCGCGTTTCCAGCAGAACCTTGGCAAAGGCCGCGGCCTGGTCTGAACTCCCCCGCGCCAGCGTCGCGGCAAAGGGCGGCGCCAGCGCGCGCAGCCGCGCCCCGGCCTCCCGCATCAGATCGGCATTGCGCGCAATCTGCACCGCGCAGCGTTCCGGCGCTTCCGCCGCCTCGCGCGCCATCAGCGTGGCGCGGCTCTCATCCTGTATCGCGATCATGCCGAAACAATACCAAATGAACGAAAAAGGGCAATTGGATTTATTTTGGTTGCATCGAAATGCGACAAGGACAATACCACATGCCTGAGTTGCCGCTTGCACGCGTCCTGCCTGCCGCGCATGAAGTTGAACCGATCACAGCCGGACGTCAACGGCCGGCCACGGAGCATATATGAGTACCGAAGCCATCGATCCGCGCTATGTCGATATCGACCAATGGCCGACCATTCGCGCGGTCGAAGCGATGCTGGAAGGGCAGATGGCCGCCATCGCTGCGATCGGATCGCAGGCGGGCGCCATCGCACAGGCCGCCGAAGCCGCCGCCACGCGCCTCGGCACGCAGGGCCGGCTGGTCTATGTCGGCGCCGGCACTTCCGGCCGCATCGCGGTGCAGGATGGCGTCGAACTCTACCCCACCTATAACTGGCCGCAGGAGAGGCTGCTCTTCCTGATGGCCGGCGGCCTCGCCGCGCTCACCGAAGCGGCCGAAGGCGCGGAGGATGATGCCGACGCCGCCCGCGCCGAAATCGCCGCCGCGTCCATCGGCCCGCAGGATGTAGTGATCGGCGTCGCCGCCAGCGGCCGCACGCCCTACACGCTCGCCGCCATCACCGCCGCCCGCGCGGCCGGGGCGCTCACCATCGCCATCGCCAATAATCCGGGCACCGCTTTGCCCGCCGCCGCCGACCATGGCCTGGTCGCGGAAACCGGGACCGAAATCGTCGCTGGCTCCACCCGGATGAAGGCCGGCACGGCGCAGAAGGCGACGCTTAACATTCTGTCTACCGCGATCATGCTGCGCATGGGCCTCGTCTATCGCGGCCGCATGGTCAACATGCGCATCTCCAACGAAAAGCTACGCTTGCGCGGAGAGGCCATGGTGCGCGACATTGCCGATGTGGACATGGCCGCCGCGTCGCGTGCGCTGGATGCGGCCGGGCAGGACATCAAGCAGGCGGTGCTGGTCGCCATGGGGGTGGCGACCGACGAAGCGCACCGTCTTCTTGACATTCATGGCCAGAATCTGCCGGCCGCGATGCGGGCCGCGCAACAGGGGGGATAGGCGGACATGCGGGAAAAACTGGTCGCGCGCGGGGAAGACGGGACGCCGCTCTACCTGCAACTGGCGCGCAATCTGCGCGATCATATCGAAAGCGGCGGCATCATCCCGGGCAATGCCCTGCCGTCCGAACGCGACCTCAGCGAAATGGCCGGCATTTCGCGCGTCACCGTGCGCAAGGCGATCGAGCAACTGATCGAGGAAGGCGTGCTGTTCCGCAAGCAGGGATCGGGCACCTTCGTCGCCCGCCGGATCGAAACGCCCGCCTCCGTCCTGTCCAGCTTCACCCATGACGCCCTGTCTCGTGGCGAAGATCCCGGCGTCATCTGGATGATGAAAAATTACGCCCAGCCGACCGAAGAGGAAGCCGCAGCGCTGGCCATTTCCCCCTCCGCCCGCGTCGCGCGCCTGGGCCGCGTGCGCCTGTCGGGCGGGGAGCCATTGGCGATCGAACATGCTATCGTCCCCGCCGATTGCCTGCCCGACCTCACGACCATCGGCGACTCTCTCTATGAAGCGATGGGCCGCAGCGGCTTTCGCCCCACATCCGGCACACAGCGCGTCCGCGCCTCGCTCGCCACGCCCACCGAAGCCGGCCTGCTGTGCGTCCGCCAGAACAGCGAAGTGCTGCGGATCGAGCGCCTCACCCGCATCCCCGGCGGCCGGGCGGTCGAATTCACCCGCTCCGTCTATCGCGGCGACCGCTATGACTTCGTGACCGAACTCAAGGAAATCGGCTGAATGACCGCATCGATCGCCGCTGACCTGAGCGAAGCGCCCACCCCGGAGCGCCCGCCGCTCCGTACGCTCGGCCTCTATCTTCTGCTCGGCTTCTCCGCCGGCCTGCCCTTCTACATGTTCAATGCGGTGCTGACGCTGCGGCTGGCGCGCCATGGCATCGACATCGTCGTCATCGGCTTCTTCGCCTGGATCGCGCTGCTACCGACCTTCAAATTCGTCTGGGCGCCCCTGCTGGATCGCTACAGCGTGCCGGGCTTCTCCCGCTTCTGGGGCCGGCGACGCGGCTGGATCATGCTGTCGCAACTCGGCATCTTCTTCTCCATGGTCGCCATGGCCTTCACGTCCGGCGACCAGAGCCTGCCGCTCACCGCCCTCTTCGCCATCCTGCTGGCCTTCTGGACCACCACGCTGGAAGTCGCAGCCGATGGCTGGCGTATCGAACTGGCCCCCACACAGGCGCAACAAGGCCCGATCGTCGCCGCCAACCTGTGGGGTTATCGCAGCGCCATGGTCGCGGCCGGCAGCGGCGCGGTGCTCGTCGCCGCCTGGGCCGACTGGACCTGGGCCTATCTCGCCATCGCTATCGCCGCCTTCCTGCCTTTCCCCATACTCGCCGCGATGCGCCCGGAACAGGAAGGCGCAAAAGGCCGCACCGGCGCGTTGATCAGCGGCACCCTCGTCAGCCTCGCCATCCTCGCTGTCACCGGCGCAGCCACTGCGCTGATCGGCTGGGCACTCCTCTCCGCCGTGCAGGGCGCGGGCTTCTCCGCCCAGACCAATGTCACGCCGATCGTGCTCGCGGTCGCGCTGCTGCCCTTCGTCGCGCTTGCCATCGCCCTGCCGCGCATCCGCCGCCTGCCGGCCGATGCGCCCGCGAAAATGCCTGGCTTCATCGCCCCTTATGTCGAGATTTTCTGGCGCTATGGCTATGCCGTGCTGCCGGTGCTGGCCTTTGTCTCCTTCTATCGCATGGGCGACGTGCTGACGCTGACCCTCTCGCACCCGCTCTGGAATGCGGCGGGCTATAGCCTGGAACAGATCAGCATGGCCGACGGCGTCGTCGCGCTCACCTGCTCCATGGCGGGCGTGGCGCTGGGCGGCCTGTGTGCCGCGCGCCTGCCGATGACGGTCGCGCTCATCATCGGCGCTTGCGCCTCGGCCATCGGCAACTGGGTGTTCGTCTGGCTCTGGTATGCCGAACCCTCCGCCTTCGTCCTCTATGTCGCGGCGGGCGTGGACCAGTTCGGCCATGGCCTGGAAGGCGCCGTCTTCGTCGTCTATCTCTCCATGCTGGTCAGCCCGCGCTATCCCGGCACCCAATATGCCTTCCTGTCAGGCTTCGCCTTCCTGCTGCCCCGCCTGATCGGTGGCGCGGCCGGCGCGATCCAGAAGCAGATCGGCTATGACGGCTTCTTCATCCTGTCGGGCGCCTTGAGCTTCGCCGCTATCTTCTTCCTGCCGATCGTCATGCGCGTGCGCGCCAGAACTGCGTAAGGGTTTCCAATGATCGACCAAATCTGCGAAGCCGCCTTCGCCCCGGCGGCGGAAGCTGTCGCCAGCGGCCGCATCCCCGGCGCGACGCTGGGCGTGGTCAGTGCCGACGGCCATAGCGCCGTGCGCATCGCCGGATCTGCCGCCATCCTGCCCGAACGCGAAGCCCTGACCCGCGACCATTGGTTCGACCTCGCCTCCGTGTCAAAGGTGATCGCCACCACCACCATGATCCTGCAACTGGCGGAGCAGGGCCGGCTCGATCTCGACCGTCCGCTGACCGACGCCATTCCCGACCTGCGCCAATATGACGTCGCGAACGCCGCCGAACGCAAACTCACCTTCCGCGATTGCCTCGCCCATCGCAGCTTCCTGCCCGCCGTCGAACCGATCTACACTTATGGCGACGATCCCGCCCGCCTGCGCGCCTTCGTCCTCCAGCGCGAATGGCGCCACGGCCCGCCGGTCTATTCCGACATCAACTTCATCCTGCTCGGCATCGCGATCGAGCGCATCACCGGTGCGCCGCTCACCGACTGGCCGCTGGGCGATGGCCTGTCCTACGGCCCGCCCCCCGGCCCCGCCGTCGCGACTGAGGCGTGCATTTGGCGCGGCCGGATACTCAAGGGCGAAGTGCATGACGAAAACGCCTCTGCGCTGGGCGGCGCGCCGGGCCATGCCGGCCTGTTCGGCACCGTCGACGGCGTGCTGACCTTCGCCAAAGCGATGCTCGACGGCTCGATCCTCTCCCCGGCGATGCTGGCGCAGACCCGCACCGCGCAACTGGGCCATCGCACCTGCGGCTGGGAACGCGCTTTCGCCGGCTGGTCAGGCGGCGACGCCTGTTCGCCCGAAACGATCGGCCATACCGGCTTCACCGGTACGGGCCTGTGGATCGATTTCGACCGCGGCCTCGCCTGGACTCTCCTCACCAACCGCGTCCACCCCACGCGCCATGCCGACAGCGGCATATTCACCCTGCGCCCGGCGGTAGGCGACGCGCTGATCCGGGCATGGGATGCCGCCTAGGGGAGCCGCCCCTGCGCCAACCCTTCCTCGACCGGCGTGTAGGCGCTGACTGCACCCCGCCCTGCCTGCACATCCGTTGCGAAATAGACGACGCCGGTGCCTTCTTCAGGATCGATCCACAGCCCGGACTTCAGGCCATAGGCATCACCGGCATGGCCGATACGCTGTCGGCCGTCGCCGAACGCATCATCGGCGCACCCCTTGGCAGCCGTCGCAAGGAAGGCGATCGCCAGACCATAGCGGCAGGTGAAACCCGTGTTCGTATCGCCCGTATCGGCTTCCCCGGTCACGCCATTGGCGGCATCGACGCCGCCATAGGTCCATAGCGACGTCATCAGTTGCGCCATGCTCTTCTCGCTCAACAGGCGCCTGCCATCAACCATGCCCCGTCCCAGCAGCAGGCGTCCCACCGTCGCCAATCCGCGCGCCGAAATCCGCAGACCGCCCTGCGGCGAGAAGATCGCGCCATTGCGCCCCGCAACCCAGGTCGACAGATCACAACTGCCATCGCGGGCCGGCGTCACCGTGCAGGCCGGCTTCGCGCCCTTATTATCGTCCCGCACCTGCTGCCCGTCCTGATACAACACCACCGCCTGCGCGGCGCGGGCATCCGAACAGCTTGACCAGTTATAGCAGGCGTCCAGTTTCAGCGGCTTCAGCACCAGCCGATCCATCAACCGGTCGAACCGCTCACCGGTTGCTCGCTCCATGACCGCAGCGACGACCGGAAAGTTGAGATTGGTATAGGCATACCAGTCGCCGGGCCCGTGGTGCGCATCCCATGCTTCCGCCTTGTCCAGCGTGGCGCGCATGTCCGCATCCAGCGGCAGCGCATAGCCTGCGCTGTCGACCAGCCCCGACCGGTGCGACAACAGCAGTCGCAGCGTGATCGGCCGATCCGGAAAACCGGGATGCCGCAGCCGGTAGCCCAGCCAGTCGGACACGTCCCGGTCCAGATCGAGTTGGCCCGCCTCCACCAGTCGCATGACACCGATGGCGACCACCAGTTTCGAAATGGACGCAACCCGAACCGGATCATCGATCGTCACCGCTCGCCCAGTCGCCAGGTCGGCCGGGCCGGAGATCTTGCTGCCGGTCACGCCTTTACGATCGAAGGTCAGCCGGACCATAGCGACTGGCGGATGCGCGGGAGGCGTCGCGGTGGCAGAGGCGAGAGCAAGGAGCAGGGACAACATGCACAACAGGCTAGTCCGATCCCCGCCAGCACCGCAAGTCCACCTCATTGCCCCAAGTTATAGGTTCCGCCATTCACGTCCTATTCCACCGGTCTGCTTGCGGTCTATGATCCGCGCCATGCGTCTTATCATCCCCCTGCTCGCCCTCACCCTGCCGCTGACCGGCCTGTCCGCCCAGAATGCGCCGCCGCCGCTCCTCGCCGCGGTCGAACAGCAACTGGCGCAGGGGCCGGCGGGCACACGCTATGGCCTGCTGGTCGCCACGCTGGAGGGCGAACCGATCCTCGCCATTGCGCCGGATCAGCGCTTCATCCCGGCCTCCAATACCAAGATGTTCACCACCGCCACCGCCTATGCCGATCTGCCTGCGCTGGATGCTGCGGCGCAGGGCACCGGCGTCCGGCTGGATCAGGGCGACGTCATCCTTGTCGGCCGTGGCGATGCGCGGCTTTCCAGCGCGGACAATTGCACGATCGACTGCCTCCAGACGCTGGCCGACGCGGTCGCCGCAAAGACCCGCCATGTCCACAACATCTTGGGCGATGATAGCTGGTTTCCTGATGAACGGTGGGGGCCGGGGATGAGCTGGAATAATATCCAGTCGCGCTATGGCACCGGCATTTCCGCGCTGACGCTGGACGATAATGAAATGACCGCTTCGGTCGTGCCCGCCACGATCGGCGCGGCGCCGACCGTCACCGCGCCCGCTTATTATGACATCGACAACCGTGTCATCACCGTCCCCGGCAAGGGCGAAGCGATCATAGCCGACCGCATGCCCTATGGCCGCGTCATCCGCCTGACCGGCACGATCGGCGTGGAAGCAAAACCCGCCACGCTCCATTTCAGCATCGACGATCCGGCCCATTATGCCGCCTGGCGGCTGCGCGCCCTGCTCGTCGCGCGGGGCGTGAAAGTCGACGGCACGGTCATGGCCCGTCACCGTCCGCTCTCGCCGGACGATGATCCCGCCATCCGCAAGGGTGCGCCCGCCGCCCAGCCGCCCTCGCCCGACATGCTCGCGCAACTCCCCGCCTTGCCGCTGGCGGACGACATGCGCATCATCAACAAACAGAGTCAGAATCTCCACGCCGACCTGATGCTGCGCCGCGTGTCCCGCGCGCAGGCGAGCGGCTCGATCGCCGATGGGCAGATCGTGCTGCACCGGCTGATGACGCAGGCAGGCCTGCCCGAAACCAGCTATAGCTTTGCCGACGGATCGGGCATGTCCTCCTATAACCGCGTCACCCCGCGCGCCGCCGTCACCCTGCTCACATGGATCGCGCGGCAGCCCTGGGGCATGGCCTGGCGCGAAACGCTGCCGATCGCCGGGCAGGACGGCACGCTGCGCGGCCGCTTCAAGGGCACATTGCTGGAAGGCAAGCTGTTCGCCAAGACCGGATCGCTCAACGCCGCCCGCGCCGTCTCCGGCTATTTCGTGACGAAGAGCGGCCGCACGCTCGTCTTCTCCGCCCTCGCCAACGACATGCCTGATGGCACCGATGCACAGGCCACCGCCGCCGTCGACCGCGCGCTGGTCGACATAGCGGCGGCGCTATAGCTTTTAATCGCACCGGCCCACACCCCCGCCCGACCGCCCAGCTATGGTATCCTGCGGGCGGTCGGGCGGGGGTGTGGGCCGGTGCGGCGGCAAAAAATGCGCTCTTTCGCGCATTTTTCAAACAGGCTTTACCCCGGCAATATCTCCATCCGCTCCACCGCATGCCCCTCCACAGCCTCACGACTGAACCAGAGCGGCTGCATCTCGCCCGCCAGCCAGCGCGGATAGAAATCGCGATAGCGCGGCGATCGCGGGTCGGCCGACTGGCCGGGCAACAGCAGGAAGCGGCTATTGTCCCACGCCCCCACATCCGCGACCAGCAGATAGCTGGCGCCATGCGACACCTGATAGCCACGCCTGGGATTGAAGCCCCGCGCCATCGGCGTGAAGCCATCGCCGCCTGAACGCCCGCCCTCGATCTTTGGGAAAGCCGCCGCGATGCCCGGCAAGGACGACAGCGGATGCGCCAGCGTCACCCGATGCAGATCGCCCCAGCGCCATTGCGCCGGATCGGCCCCGCCCTGCGCGACCGCCTTCTTCCACCCGGCGATCAGCGACCGTTCGATCAGCGCATTGCGCGCCAGATCCGGCACCGGCCCCAGCCGCTTGTCGGGCGCCGCCAATATCCGCAGCATTTCGAACAGGTTGACCGACGGGATAAATTCCCGCGCTGCCGCCGGCACCACCAGATCGCGGAAGCCCGATTGCAGTTCGGGCATGATCATCTCGTAGAGCAGCGCAGCGCCGCTATCCGCCTCCAACCCGCAATCCCAGCGTTTCAGCATTGCCGCCGCCGGCTGCGCTTCGGGCGACAGCTTGTCCGGCAGCAATTTCACCAGCGCCCGCGCCGGAAGCGACTGGACATCATGCTGGAGCGCGATGCTGTCTTCGATCCGGTGCTTTGGCTGGCTGCGCAGCACTTCGGAAATGCGGTCATAGCGGAAGGGATCGCTCCAGTCGAAACTGATGACCTTCTTGCCATAGGGATAATCGGCCGGGATATTGAGCTGATTGGCGGAGGCGAACCAGCCTTCCTTCGGGTTATAGACGGACGGCATTTCCTCGACCGGCAATATGCCCGTCCAGTCGAAATCGCCGTCACCCGGCGCCGGGAACAGGCCGTCATGCTTCGGGCGCATCGGCGTGAAGCCGATCGTCTGCCAGCCGGTATTGCCGTCCACATCGGCATAGTGGAAATTGGTCGGCGAGGTATGGATCTTGAACGCCTGCCGCAGCGACAGCCAGTCCTTGGCCAGATTGATCGCGATGATGGCAAAGCGCATATTTGCGCCCGGCAGCATGCTGACCGTGGCAAAGGCGCTGGCCCGCTGCTTCGCTGCATCCTGCGCCACGATCGGCCGCCCCTGCGCATAGCGCAACGTCACCCGCTGCGCCGGGCCATCCTTGACCGCAATCTCATCCTCGAACGTTTCGAACCGCTTCCACTGCCCCTTGTGCCAGTAACGCTCCGGGTCATTCTTGTCGGTACGCAGGATGAACAGGTCGGTCTGGTCGATATGGAAATTGGTGCGGCCAAAGGCGAAATGGTCGCTATGCCCCTGCATGATCCCCGGCAGGCCCGGCGCGCCCGCGCCGATCACGTCCAGCCCCGGTGCGGTCAGATGGACCATGTGGCGCGGGCTGGTGCCGCCAATCCCCAGATGCGGGTCGTTCGCCAGGATCGGCCGCCCGGTCGCGCTGCGCGACGCGGCGATGGTCCAGGCATTGCTCCCCTGCGCAAAGCGATCGGCGCGTCGCTCCGCCCGGTCGAGCGACGCCTCCTGAATCGCATCGAACGGCACCGGCCGGTTCGCCGGGTCCAGCACGCCCAGATCGGCGTCGCTCACCGCCGCGCAGTCCAGCCCCTCCGGCACCGTAAACGTCCACGCCGGGCGCAGCGGCGCCATCAGCGCATCCTGCTCCAGCAGCCCCTTCGCCTGCATCTGCGCGCGCCGCACCTCATCATCAGCGTCGCCCATGCCGATGCCCCGGTTGCGCACCAGATCAAGCACATCCCAGCGCAGCGGTTTCAGGTCCAATATCCCATATTCCAGCGGCATCTGCGCCGGATCGGCCGCCAGTTCAGCGATCCGGGCATTGACGCCCGCGACATACCCCTTAGCGCATTCCAGCACGCCGGGCGGCAGGCTCGCCAGTTCCGCCGCGATATCGCCGCGATAGAGGAACAGCCGCGCCGCCTTGTCCGCCGCCACGAAGCGCGGGCCAAAGGCTTCGGCCATCCGCCCCATGTCGCGCCGATAATCCATGTCGATCTGGAATAGCCGATCACGCGCCACCAGATAGCCCTGCCCGAAATAGGCATCGTGCAGCGATTGCGCCCGCACATGCGGCACGCCCAGTTCATCCTCGAGTATCTCGATCGGCGCCTTTGCCCCCGCCGCCTTCATCCGCAACGGCTTCCCGCCCCGCACCACTGGCCTCGCCATCAGCCCGCCGGGCAAGGCGAATGCGGCCACACCGGCCAGAAGGAACGCACGACGCTGGATCAACACAGCCTCCTTATCTTGAACAGGGCGGAAACGACTATCGCAGCGGGACCGGACGGACCTATAGTAAGCCGACCAGCGCCCATAACTGCAAGCTATCCGTAACCCGACGGAGCGGGGTCGCGCCACCCCACCATTCCCTTTGGCTATACCTGTATATGATCAAAGTAATACCAAATCTATTGACCAACCGTGACCACCCTGTAACCTCCCCGTCATGGAACCGGCTTTCCCCTCCCTTCGGATGGGTCTGACGGGATCGTGATGACAGCATGGTGGGAACCGGCAGACGGCGAAACGGCCTGCCTGCGGTCATGTGGTTGAAAGGGCAGGATAGGGTCAGATCGGCGCAAGGAAGCCGCGCGCGCAGGAAAAGTGCGCAACCCTATCCTTTGAAAAGGGGCTTTTATCTATGCGTGATTTCAGGCGTACTCGTCGGTCGTTGGGCCGTTACCATGGTTTCGGGCTGGCGATGAGCGCTCTGGCGCTGGTCCATGGCGCACCCGCCCTGGCACAGGATGCCGCAACGCCCCAGCAAAGTGCGGATGCCGCCCCGGTCGACCAGATCGTCGTCACAGGCACCCGTATCGTGCGCGATGGCTTCAAATCGCCCACCCCGCTCACCGTCATGTCGCAGGAGGCGATCCAGAACCAGTCGCCGACTAACAATATCGCGGACCTCATCAACCAGATGCCGGCGCTGGCCGGCAGCGCCCGTCCATCCAACTCGCGCCTTGCCATCAGTTCCGGTCTTGCGGGCATCAACACGATGAACCTGCGCAACCTGGGCGAAGTGCGTACGCTGGTGCTGCTCGACGGCCGCCGTTCGGTCGGATCGACCATCACCGGCCTCGTCGACATCAACACCTTCCCGCAGGCGCTGGTGAGGAGCGTGGAGATCGTGACCGGCGGCGCATCGGCAGCCTATGGGTCGGATGCGGTTGCAGGCGTCGTCAACTATGTCCTCGACAAGAAATATGAGGGCTTCAAGATCAACGCCGACACCGGCATCACCGACAAGGGCGACGGCTTCAACTACAGCTTCAACGGCGCGATCGGCAAAAGCTTCGCCGACGGCCGCGGTCACATCCTGCTGTCGGGCGAATATGCCCATAAGGACGGCATTTTCGATGTCGATCGTGACTGGAACCAGCTGGGCTACCGCACGGTCGCCAACACCGCCGCCGCGATCGCGGCCGGCGGTCCGGCCAGCCTGGTCGTGCGCGGCGCGGGCACCTGGAACACCACGCCGGGCGGCATTATCCGCTCGCAGGTGGGCAACGGCACCAGTCTGCGCGCCACCTATTTCGGGCAGGGCGGCACGCCCGGCGTCTACCAGTTCGGTTCGCTGACCGACAGTTCGCAGACGGTCGGCGGCGACTGGGAAATGAACGACACCTCGCGCCGCATCGGCCTGGATGCGACAGACGATCGTCGCGGCGTATTCGGCCGCCTGAGCTATCAGCTGGCCGACTGGATCGAAGTGTTTGGCGAAGCCTCCTACAACTGGAACCGTACCCTGTTCAATGCGGGTCCGCAGGCGACGACCTTCACCCTCACCAGCGACAACCCCTATCTGCAACAGGCGCTGGGCGCCGCCGCGCTGGCGGGCGTCACCTCCGTCACCATCGGCTCCTCATCGGCCGACATGCCCTATCGCAAGAATAACAGCACCCGCGAAGTGCAGCGTTACGCCATCGGTGCCGGCGGCGAATTCCAGCTGTTCGGCAAGAAGGCGGTCTGGGATGTCTATGGCCAATATGGCCAGACCGACACGCATGAACTGCTGCGCGACATCATCAACACTACGCGCCTCGCGCAGGCGACCGATGCCGTCTACAGCCCGACCGGCACGATCGTCTGCCGCTCCACCCTGACCAACCCGACCAATGGCTGCATTTCGCTCAATCGTCTGGGCATCGGCGTCGCCAATCAGGCGGCGGTCGAATGGGCGCTGGGCGATCCCTATCGCGACCAGCGCTTCAAGCAGACGACGGCCGGCTTGAACCTGTCGGTCACGCCCTTCGCCACCTGGGCCGGCGACGTCAGCGTCGCGGTCGGCGGCGAATATCGCAAGGAAGAAGTGTCGGGCTACGTCCCCACCGAATATCAGAGCGGCTGGTCGGTCGGCAATTTCCGCCCCACCTTCGGCAGCTATAATGTCAAGGAAGCCTATCTGGAAACCGTCGTTCCGCTGGGTCTGGGCGCGGAATTCAACGGCGCGGTGCGCGCGACCGACTATTCGACGTCGGGCTATGTCACCACCTGGAAAGCGGGCCTGACCTGGCAGCCGATCCCCGACATCCTGCTGCGCGGCACCCGCTCGCGCGACATTCGCGCGCCCAACCTCAACGAACTATTCCAGTCGGGCACGTCGCGCACCAACACCTTCGGCACCAATGCATCGGCCTACGGCCAATATGCTGGCGCCACCTTCCGCGAACTGACCACCGGCAATCTGGCGCTCGACCCCGAAAAGGCCGATACGCTGACGCTCGGCGGCGTGCTCCAGCCGCGCTTCGTGCCGGGCCTGTCCATCTCGGTCGACTGGTTCCGCACCAAGGTGAAGGATGCGATCGCGCAATTCTATGCCGATGACATCGCCCAGCGCTGCAATGAAGGCATTCAGAGCTTCTGCGCCGCCATCGTCCGCGACCCGCTGGGTGAACGCGACTATTATGTCACCGCCAGCCCGTTCAACTTCGCGCAGGTCAAGGTGCGTGGTATCGACTATGCCATCAATTACACCCTGCCCATGGACCGCCTGTTCAACAATGGCAGCTCCAGCAGCCTGACGTTGAACGGCACGGCAACCAACTATCTGGAAAATCTGGTCGACAACGGTATTTCGGTGCCGGTCGACACGGTCGGCCAGAATAGCGGCCAGTCCAGCACGCCCGACTGGATCTTCCGCCTGTCGGCGACCTTCGACACCCCGACCTACTCGATCACCGCAGTCGGCCGCGGCGTCAGTTCAGGCACCTACAACAACACCTATATCGTCTGCACCACCGCCTGCCCGACCAGCACGGCGGCCAATCCGACCATCAACAACAACCATGTCGACGGCACCTTCTACACCGACCTCAACTTCACCGCGAAGATCAAGGTCGGCGGTGCGGACGGCCAGGTCTTCCTCAACATCACCAACCTGTTCGACAAGGATCCGATCCTGCTGCCCGAAACCGGTCTGTCGGCCAACTCGACCTACAGCGACCTGCTGGGCCGCAGCTTCCGCGTCGGCGTGCGTTTCAAGACCAACTGAGCATTTCCGAAGCAGATGGCATCATCTGCTTCGGAAAATGCGGAGAACGAATAAACTCGACATTGCCAGGAGGAACGGGGTGGCGGATCAACGATCCGCCACCCTTTTTCTTGCCCGCGATCATCGGCCTTGCGTCATCCAATCGCCACGATAACCTCATGCCATGCCGTCCTCCCCTGCCCGCCTGCTGCTGCTCGCTTTGCTATTCAACACAAGCGATGCGCAGGCGCTTTGCAGCTATGGCGGCAGGCTTTACGCCAGAACGACAGTCGCGCAGGAATATCGCGACGCGCGCTGGGTGGTCCGCGCCCGCGTGATAGATGGGAAGGACTGGGAGTCCGCCGATACCAGCGGCACGCTCTATCGCCTTCGCCTGATCGAAACGTTCAAGGGTAAACTGCCAGCCAGCTTCTCCTTCTCCACTGAACGCAACAGCGGCGGCTTCTATCTGGACGGCGCGTCGGGACGGCCCGATGTGGGCGGCGATTATCTGCTATTCCTGAACCCCGCGCAGGCAGGGTCGGCAGGTCCGCCATCGGTACGGTCAGCGCCGCGCATCAATTATAGCTGCGGCCAGTCGCGGCATTGGCGGGAGGTGTCGCCCTCGGCGCAAGCAGCTCTGCGACACCTTCGGGATCGCCGCTAAACCGTCATGACTTTGCTTTGTTCTACCCCGTCATTGCGAGCGCAGCGAAGCAATCCATGGTCGTGCAGTGGCGCTCGCAATGACGATTTAGACTGATGTCATGGCACGCCAAACCGGCGATCCTGTCCTATCGACCCTCACCGTCCTATCATGGCCACGGCTCTTTCCACCGTCTCCGATGCCGGCACATCATCATAAAATGTCCAACATCTGTTCGATAATTTCACGATTCACGGGACATATGCGAAGTTAAGCGCGGACATTACTGTTCACGAACAGCCCGCCGCCGGCTTGGGCCGCAGCAAAGCGCGTCCCGCCTTCGCCCCCGTGGTCTGGCTGCCATCGACCGCCAGCGTCCCGTTGACGAACAGCTTGGCTACCCCGACGCTCAGTTCGCGCGGATGCACATAGTCGGCGCGCGGCGCATAGTGGGCGGGGTCGATCACCACCACATCGGCATAATAGCCCGCTTTCAGATAGCCGCGATGATCGATCTTGTAGATGTCCGCCGTCGCGCCGGTCGATTGCCGCACGAAGGTCTGAAGGCTGATCACCTTACGGTCGCGGACATAGTTCACATATTTTTCCGTGAAGGTCGCAAACATGCGCGGATGGCCATCGGACCCGTCCGACGATGTCACGATCCAGGGCTGCTGCATGATCAGGTCGACATCGGCTTGCGCCATGTTGAAGGAGGCGACCGCCGTCCCCTTGCCCTTCTTGCCCGGCTCGCTCGTCTCGATGCTCTGGCGGATGATGCGCAGCGCCGCGTCACGCGGATCGACCTGCCATTCCGCCGCCACCTGCTCCAGCGTCTTGCCCGTCCAGGGGAAACCCTGCGCGATCAGCAGCAGCGCCTTCGGTCCGCCGCGACGGCGCATGTTGTTCTGCATCTCGTCCCGGATCTTCGCCAGCGTCGCCGGATCGTCCAGCCGCTTGACCAGCGCCTCGCCGCCGCCATCGACCGCCCATCCGGGCAGCAGCGATGCGTCCAGGCTCGATCCCGACGCCAGCCAGGGATATTGGTCGGCGGTCACATCCTGCCCCGCCTTGCGCGCCGCCTCGATCTCCGCGATTACCGCCGGGGCCTGCCCCTGAACATCGACGCCCAGCGCCTTCAGATGCGCGAAATGCACCGGCATCCCGGCCTGTTTGCCGATCGAGATGGCCTCCTTCACCGATCCCAGCAGGCCGATCGTGTAGCTGGATTCGTCCCGCTGATGGGTGTCGTACAGACCGCCCCGGATCGCCGCTTCCTTCGCCACTGCGACCACCTCTTCGGTCTTGGCAAAGCTCTGCGGCGGATAGAAAAGCCCGGCCGAAAAGCCGGTCGCCCCTTCACACATGCCCTTGGCGACCAGCGCCTTCATCCGGTCCAGTTCCTGCGCATCGGGCGCCCGCGCGTCATCGCCCAGCACCTGCTGCCGCACCCGACCGAAGCCGATGAAGGGCACGATATTCGTCCCGATGCCAGACGCCTCCAGCTTCGCCGCATCCGCGCCCACATCGGGCGTGCCGAAGCCGTCGACCCCGATCATCACCGTGCTCACCCCCTGATCCAGCCAGGCGGCATTGACCCGCGTCGCGGCGTCGGGCGAACGGATGAAACTGTCGGCATGGGTATGCGCATCGATGAAGCCGGGGGCGACGATCATCCCCTTGGCATCGATCACCTTTGCCGCCGTCAGCCCCTTCGCCCGGCCGACATAGACGATCCGGTCGCCCTTCAGCGCGATATCGCCGACATAGGGCTTGCCCGTGCCGCCATCATAGATGGTGCCACCCCGGATCAGCACGTCCGCCTTCTCTTGCGGCGCGGCATGGGCGACCGCCGCCGCGGCGACCAGACCGCTCGCCAGCAATGCGATACGGCAGCGACGGGAGAGGCGAGAAGAAGGCATGATCATGAAATCCCTGGCAAGTGAGCCTATTGCGCAACATGACCCGGATAACCGGCCGCCGTCCAGACCCGGCCGGTTGCGCGGCCTATAACCCGATGGCATGGTGGCCCGCAGAGCCCCTGTCGTTGCGTGCAAAGACGGGTCGCAGCCAGAGGGGACGACGCCTATGAACCTGCGCCAGATCGAGATTTTCCACGCCGTCTATCTGCACGGCACCGTCAGCGCCGCCGCCCGCGCACTCAACGTATCGCAGCCTGCGGTGACGAAGGTGTTGCGCCATGCCGAGAAATCGATCGGCCTGCCGTTGTTCGAACGGTCGAAGGGGCGGCTGATCCCCACCCAGGACGCCCGCACCCTGTTCGACGAAGTCTCCGACATTCAGGACCGCGTCCGCTCCCTGCGGCAGGCGGCCCAGAATATGCGGCATGGGCGCGGCAGCCTGCTGCGCATTTCCGCCCTCCCTTCGCTGGGTCTGGGCGCCATACCCGATGCGGTGGCTCGCTTCCTGCGCGGCCATGAAGATATCATGTTCGATCTTCAGACGCTGCATCATGATGAAATGGTTCGCAAATTATATGAGCGCGAAACCGATATTGCGATCAGCTTCGAAGTCCCCCTGTCCGCTCCGGTCGCCCATCAGGTGATTGGCGAGGGCGAACTGGTCGTCCTCTATCGCGAGGAGGATATGCCCGACGCCCCCGGCCGCCTCCATCTGGAGGAGCTGCGCGACCATAAATTCATCAGCCCGGCCCAGAGCGGCCCGATCGGCCGGGTGCTCTCCAGCGAGCTTTCCCGCCTCGACGTCGAACTGGATGAAGTGGTGTCGGCCCGCACCTATTATATCGCCGCCGCCCTTGTCCGCGCCGGGGTCGGTATGGCGATCGTCGACAATTTCACCGCCCATGCCTCGACCGCGCCCGGCCTGTCGAGCCGCCCGCTCCAGCCCGCCATCACCTTCGACATCAATGCCGTCTATCTCCAGAACCGGCCGCCATCGAAGACCGCGTCGGAATTTCTGACCCTGCTTTCGGAGGTGATCGAGAGCCTATAGCGTCAGGCTATAGCCTATGTGGGCATCGATATTGGGGCTGTCGCCGGCCCGGCGATATGACGGACCTCCCATCAGCACAGGTTCGACACATCCATGATCGCCACGCCCTATCTCCTCTATCTCGGCCACAGCAATGACGAGATCGGCATCAAGACTTCGCGCGGGCTGGCGGTGTTCCGGCCGGATATCTGCGTGGGCGAATTTCGCCATGACGATTGCGGCTTGACGCTGGGCCTGCCCCGCATGGACTTTGCCGCCGCTTATGCCGCTGGCGCACGGACTTTGGTGCTGGGCATCGCCAATGCCGGCGGCAAGCTGGGCGAGGATCTGGTGCGCGATGCGCTCGCCGCGATGGAAGCCGGGCTCGACATCGCATCGGGCCTGCATCAGCGCCTGAAGGATGAACCGCAACTGGTCGAAGCCGCCACGCGCCTTGGCCGCGCCCTGCATGACGTCCGCGATCCCCGGCCCGATATCCCGGTCGGCAATGGCAAGAAGCGCACCGGCAATCGCCTGCTGACCGTGGGCACCGACTGTTCGGTGGGCAAGATGTACACCACGCTTTGTCTGGCCCGCGCCCTGTCCGCGCGCGGTGTCCCCGCCGATTTCCGGGCCACCGGCCAGACTGGCATCCTGATCGCGGGCGACGGCGTACCATTGGACGCTGTGGTGGCCGACTTCATCTCCGGCGCGATCGAGCAGATTTCGCCCGATCGCCATGACGGCGGCTGGGATCTGATCGAGGGTCAGGGCTCGCTCTTCCACCCCTCCTTCGCCGGCGTGTCGACCGGGCTGCTGCACGGCGCCCAGCCCGACGCGCTGGTGCTGTGCCATGATCCGATGCGCCAGAGCATGCGCGGTCTGCCCCATTACACGCCGCCGGGCCTGTCCGACTGTCTGGAGGCCAATCTGCGCACCGCGCGCCTCACCAACCCCGATGTCCGCGTCGTCGGCATCGCGCTCAACACCTCCACCATGGAGGAGGCTGACGCGCTGGCGCTCTGCGCCCGCATCGGCGACGAGTTCGGCTTGCCCTGTTCCGATCCCTATCGCATGGGTGTGGAGGCGATCCTCGATCGGCTGCTGGAAACGGACGCCGCGACGACTGCCCCCGCAACGGAGACTGCCTGATCCCCATGGCTCGCACGCTGACCGCTCTGGGGGAAAGCTTCCTCCTCGCCACCCCCTTCCGCATCTCCCGCGGGGTCAAGACCGCCGCTGATGTCGTCACCGTCACCCTGTCGGAGGGCGGCATCGTCGGCCGGGGCGAATGCGTCCCCTATCCCCGCTATGGCGAAAGCGTGGAGGGCAGCATCGCCGAGATCGAGGCAATCCGGGAAGCGCTGGAGAGCGGCATCGATCGCCGCGCCCTGATAGACCTGCTGCCCGCAGGCGCGGCGCGCAACGCAGTCGATTGCGCCCTGTGGGATCTGGAATTGCGGCTGAGCGGCAGCGACATCGCCACGGCCATGGGTCTTGCCCGGCCGCTCCAGCCGATCGCCACCGCCATGACCGTGGGCCTCGACACGCCCGACGCCATGGGACTGGCCGCCGCCGCGCTTGCCAACGTGCCGCTGATCAAGGTGAAGGTAGACCAGACCGATCCCGCCGCACAACTCCGCGCCGTCCGCGCCGCCGCGCCCGCTCCCCGCATGATCGTCGATCCCAATGAAAGCTGGACTATGGCGGAGGTCAGCGATCTTCAGGCGCTGATGATCGACCTGCGCATCGACCTGCTGGAACAGCCGCTGCCCGCGCATGAGGATGGCGATCTCAACGGCTTTACCTCCGCGATCCTGATCGCCGCCGACGAATCCATCCATGTCGCCGCCGATCTCGACAGCCTGGCCGACGGCTATGGCGTGGTGAATATCAAGCTGGACAAGGCCGGCGGCCTGACCGCCGCGCTCGATCTGGCGCAGGCGGCGCGCACCCGCGGCCTTGGCGTCATGACCGGCTGCATGATCTGCTCGTCCCTCTCCATTGCGCCTGCCTGGGCCATTGCGGCGGACAGCGCCTTTGTCGATCTGGACGGGCCACTCTGGCTGTCGGCCGACCGGGAGGGTGGCGTCACCGGGGATCGCGGCCATCTGTTGCCCGCGCAACCGGGCTTCTGGGGCGGACTGTAACCCTCCGATGGCCGCATTAGCCCGCCGCTGGTTCGCCATCCCGCTCTGGCAGCGCGTCCTTGCCGGGCTGGTCGCCGGCGTGGCGCTCGGCCTCTTCTGGCCGGCCGCCGCACCCTGGATCGCCTTCATCGGGGAGCTTTTTGTTCGCCTGATCCGGATGCTGGTCGTCCCGATCGTCTTCATCTCGATCGCGTCAGGCGTGACCGCGCTGGCGGACCCTCGCCGCATGGGATCGGTCGGTGGACGCACCATCCTCCTCTTCGCTTTCACCACCGCCTGCGCCGTTTCGGTGGGCATGGCGCTCGGCCTGCTGATCACCCCCGGCGCCGGCGCGGCGCTGGGCAGCGCCATTCCCCATGCGCTGGGGGAGGCAAAGTCCCTGCATGACCAGTTGATCGGCATCGTGCCCATCAACATCGTCCAGTCTCTGGCCGAAGGGGACATGCTGGCCATCATCTTCTTTGCCATGCTCTTCGGCTTCGGCGTCATATTGGCCGGGGACGAAGGACGCCCCATCGCCAATATGCTGCAATCGGCCAGCCGCGTGCTGTTTCACCTCGTCCGCCTGGTCATGGAAATCACACCCTTCGGCGTCCTTGCTTTGATTGCCAAGGCCGTGGCCGACAATGGCGTCGCCGTCTTCACCAATATCGGCTGGCTGACACTATGCGTCTTGCTCGGCGTGATCGCGCAGATATTGCTCGTTCACCTGCCGCTCATCCGGCTGGTCGCCCGCCTGTCGATCCGTCGCTTCTTCCGGGCAGCGGTCGATCCGCTGCTGGTCGCCTTCTCCACCGCCTCCTCGGCCGCGACCCTGCCGGTCGCCCTGCGTGTCGCGCAGGAAGATTTGCGCATCGAACCCGCCATCGCCTCCACCATACTGCCGATCGGCGCCAGCATCGGAAAGGACGGCACCGCCATGTATGTGGGCCTGCTGGCCGTCTTCAGCCTTCAGGCGCTGGGCGTTCATCCTGATCCGACGATGCTGGCGATCATGCTGCTGACCGGATCGCTTGCCGCTTTCGGCACCGCGCCGATCCCCTCCGCTTCGCTCTTCATGTTGGCGGCCGTATTGTCAGCGGTGGGCATCTCGCCTGAACAGACGGCGCTGGTCGTCGGCTTCGTCCTGCCGTTCGACCGGCTGCTCGACATGACCCGCACCGTCGCCAGCGCCAGCGCCAACCTGACCGTCACCGCCGTCGTCGCGCGACAGGAAAGCGCGATCGAACCGGGCTGATAGCCCCTGTTCGCAGGGCGACGATGACGTTAGACTTTCGTCATGACCGACATTGCCGACCTTATCGAACCGCTCATCGCCTTTCGCCGCGATATCCACGCGCATCCCGAACTCGGCTTTTGCGAACATCGCACCGCCGGGCGGATAGCCGAGCAACTGCGTGCGCTGGGGATGGAGGTGCATGAGGGCATAGGCAAGACCGGCGTGGTCGGCGTGTTGCGCAACGGGACGTCGAACCGGGCGATCGGCCTGCGCGCAGACATGGACGCGCTGCCGATCCATGAACAGACCAACCTGCCCTATGCCAGCACGACGCCGGGCAGTTTTCACGGCTGCGGCCATGATGGCCATGTCGCAATGCTGCTTGGCGCGGCGCAATATCTGAGCCGAAGCCGCAATTTCGACGGCACCGTGAACTTCTTCTTCCAGCCTGCGGAGGAAGGACAGGGCGGCGCGCGCGAAATGGTCAATGAAGGCCTGTTCGACCGCTTCCCCTGCGACCGGGTGTTCGGCCTGCACAACTGGCCCGATCTGCCCGCCGGCACGATCGCCACGCGGGTCGGCCCGATCATGGGTGCGGCCGACCGCTTCGACATCCGACTGGAAGGGCGCGGGGGCCATGCCGCCATACCGCAGGACACGCCCGACGCCATCGTGGCTGCGGCATCGCTTGTCCAGCAATTGAACATGATCGTCTCACGCCGGATCGCGCCGACTTCTTCCGCCGTGCTGTCCGTTACCCAGATCCATGGAGGACATGCCCATAATGTCCTGCCCGATGTCGTGACGATCACGGGCACCGTCAGGACTTTCGACCCGGCGGTTCAGGACCGGATCGAACAGGCGATCCGTCAGGTCGCTTCCGGCGTGGCGATGGCCGGCGAACTGGCTGCCACGGTCGATTATCAACGCCTCTATCCCGCGACCATCAACGATGCGGACGCCACGCAGGAAGCACTGGACGCCGCTGCGACTATCGGCGAAGCAAGGCTTGCGCCCGACCCGGCCTTCACCTCGGAGGATTTCGCCTTCATGCTACAGGCGTGCAAGGGCGCCTACATCTGGCTGGGTCAGGCGCGGCCGGAAGGATCGATGCCGTTGCACAACCCGCATTATGACTTCAACGACGACGTGCTGGAACTGGGCGTGAAGCTGCACGTCGCTCTGGCCGAACGGCACCTGGCGAAACGCTAGGCCCCACCAGATACCCGTTCATCAGGGCTTGGCGCGTCCGCTTGTGATTTCTACCTGCGTCTCGCCCAGCCCTTGCGCGCGTGCGTGCAGGACGATCCGGCCCGTCCGCTTGGGATCGCCCTTCACGATCGCCAGTGCCAGACCGTTGAAGGCATCCCGGATCTTCGACGGGAAAGCCGTCAGGTCGGTCGGATCGCCATTGTCGGTGGCGACGATCTCACCGGGCCCCTCGATCGAGAAATCGATCTTCTGCTTGGCGGCGGGCACGACATTGCCATCCTTGTCCAGAACCTTGAGCGTCACGAAACTCAGGTCGCGGCCGTCAGCAGCAATGGCGCTGCGGTCGGCGGTCAGGGAGAGTTTTGCCGCCTCACCTACGGTGTGGATCGTCTCGGTCGCCCAAGGCTGTCCCTGCTTCCAGGTAACGACCTTCACTTCGCCTGGTTCATAGACGACATAGTCCCAGCGGAAGCGATATTCATAATCGCGCTTCTTGACCTTGCCCTGCGACTTACCGTTGACGAACAGTTCCGCCTCATCCGCCGAGGAAAAGACATGGACCGGCGTGATCTGGCCGACGCGGTCGGGCCAAGTCCAGTGCGGCAGGATGTGCGCGAATTTCAGGTCCGGCCGCCAGCGCGACTGATAGAGCCAGAAGCGATCTTTCGGGAAACCGGCAAGATCGAGGATGCCCGAATAGCTGCTGCGCGACGTGTAATAGGGTGTGGGTTCGCCCAGATAATCGAAGCCGGTCCAGACGAATTCGCCCGCGACATAGGGATTCTGGTCGTCCGCCGCCCAGACGCGATCGGGCGACGACCCAAAGTCCGCTGCATGCAGTTCATAGGCGCTTACCTGATGCGTGTCAGGGTTGCCGCCGGACCAGGGTCGCACCGGACCACTGATCGCGCCCGCCACCGGGAACATGTATTCGCCGCGACTGGACAGGGCCGACGCGCTTTCGGTCGACAGGATCAGCTTGTCCGGGAATTTCGCCCGGAAAGCGGGATATTGGCCGATGATACCGCGAATGCCCGCGCCCTGATAGTTGAGGCTGATGACGTCCACCGTGGTCGGCAGCAGCATGTCCGCCTTGGCGAAATTCATCGCGCCGGTCGCCGGCCGGGTCGGATCTTCCTCATGCGCGATGGCGACCAGCTCGCGGCCGATCTTCGCACCCGCTTCGCCATCATATTGTTCGCCGACCTCGTTGCCCACACTCCAGATGATGATCGAGGGATGATTGCGATCACGGCGCAGCATGGCCCGCGCATCAGCCTCGTGCCAGTCGGGGAAGATCAAGTGGAAGTCGTGCGGCGTCTTCTTCTTTTCCCAGCTGTCGAACACTTCGTCCATGACCAGGAAACCCATCTGGTCGGTCAGTTCCAACAGTTCGGGCGCGGGCGGATTGTGGCTCATGCGCACCGCATTGGTGCCCATGTCGCGCAACAGCTCCAGCTGGCGCTGGGCCGCGCGACGATTGAAGGCGGCACCTATCGCGCCGAGATCATGGTGATTGTTGACGCCGCGCAGCGGGATATGCTCGCCATTGACGATCACGCCCTTGTCGGGATCGAAACGGATATCGCGCACACCGAAGCGAGTTTCATAGCTGTCGATCTGGCGGCCGCCCTGCGTCACGGTGGAGACGGCGACATAGCGATTGGGCTGCTGCGTGGGCGGCGGCCCCCAGAGGCGCGGATTGCGCAACATGGTCGATCCGCTGAGCACCGCCTTGGCACCCGGCGCGATGCTGGCCGACTGGCGGGCGATGCTGGCGACCGGTCGGCCGATACGCTTACCGTCGCTGTCGATCGCATAGAGCGTCGTCGCCACGTCGACCTGCGCCGGCCGGTCACCATCATTGTCGAGTGTCAGGCTGAGGTCGACGGTCGCCTGTTCTTTGCTGACCTGCGGCGTGCGGACGATGCTGCCCCACTGGCCGACATGGACCTTGTCGGTCTTGGTCAGGTAGATGTCGCGATAGAGGCCGCCGCCCGGATACCAGCGCGCCGACGCCTGCGGATTGTCCAGCCGAATGGCCAACTGGTTCCGGCCGCCCGGCACCGCATAGGAAGTCAGGTCCAGTCGGAAGCTGTTATAGCCATAGGGCCAGCCACCCACGAGCTTTCCGTTGAGCCAGACAGTGGCGTAGGACATCGCCCCTTCCACATCCAGGAAGATCGACTTGCCCTTGTCGCTCGCGGGAATATCGAGCGTCTTGCGATACCAGCCGATGCCCCAGCTCGGCAGGCGGCCCATGCCGCCATAAGGGCCGTCCTTGATGAACGGCCCGGCGATCGCCCAGTCATGCGGCAGGTCGACATGGGTCCAGCCGCTATCGTCGAAACCGGGCTGGACATAGGATATATCGCCACCGGGATTGCCCGCAGGCCGGACATGATGTTTCGACGCATCCTTGATGAAGGGATTGGCGCTGGGCAAAATCCATGGCTTCAGCACCTTCGCGCCCTTGTCATCGACCTGGACGGCCGCATCCGGGCGGGCATCGGCGATCTTGCCGTCGCCGCTATCCTCGATCGGCGGACGCACATCATAGCGCAGGTCCGTGGTCAGCCCCGCCGGATCACCCTTGGTAAAGCGCCAGTCCCGGCTGATCGACACGCTTTCGCGCGCAAAAGCCGGCTGCGCGATCATGAAGGCCAGTACGGGCAGGCAGGTCAGGGAACCCAATGATCCAGCCGCGCGCACCATGCGCGACACCAATTTGGACAGCTGAATCACTTTCTCTCCCCTGATTGTTAGCGTTATCATTACTCTGAGCGATAACGGCGTCGTTGGCAAGGGAAAGCCTGTGTCTGGACGATTGCCGCGATAGCACCGAGCCACCACGGACAGCATCAGGGCGCCAGACCTGTCGGTCGGCGCCCTGAAAAAAGGATCATGCCTGATCTGAACGACGTGCTTAGAGCGGGATGACGTTTGGCTGATTCAAGCGGGATTCCCTTTGGGGTGATTTTCTGATTCAAGATGCTTGCTGGGCATGGAGGCCAGCGAGCAT
>NZ_FOGE01000052.1 GCF_900111125.1 Sphingobium sp. YR768 | reverse complement strand
TGGGGCGTGATGGTCGGATAGAAAGCCAGTTCGGCAAGTCGCACATTGCCGGTCTGCGCGACAAGGCGGGCATCGGCTTCGCGAATATCGGGTCTGCGGATCAGCAGCGCACCAGGAAGCGTGTCCGGCACATCAGGCACGCGAACCTCAGAATGTCCAATCGTTAGGCGCCTTAGCGGCGCTGTTCCTGCTCCGATCAGTACCAATAGCGCACGCCGGCTCGCATCGAATGCGCCCGCCACGTCGGCAGCCTGCGCCCGCGTCTGCGCGAGATCGCTTTCCACTCGATCGACATCGGAGCCGGCGGCAAGGCCGCGGGCGGCCCGAACGCGTACAATATCGGCGATCTGCCTTTGGATATGTTCGTTGGCGCGCGCATCTTCAAGCTGGGCTGCGAGCCCTCGCGCCTCGAAGAGGCCGCGCGCGACATCGGCCGCAACCATGGCGCGGACACCCTCATAGTTGAAGCGCGCGGCGGCAAGGTCCGCGTCCCCTACATTGCGCGCCGTGTTGCGCCGTCCGAACAGATCTAATTCCCAACTCAGCGGGAGGGAGACATTGCCGGTCTTGTTCGTATTGGGGGCAAAGAGGTTGGTTAGCGAGCCACCGCCAGGCAAGCCGGGGACATCCAAATCGGGCGCCGATACATAGTCGGTCCGGCGTATTTCCCCGGTCGCCTGTGCATTGCCCTGAAGGCCATAGCGGGACAGTGCCGACGCCCGGGTGGCGCGCGCCTCCGTCAGCCGCGCGAACGCCTCGCGCACAGAAAAGCCGCCAGCCAGGGCCTGATCGACCAGCCCCTGGAGTTGCGGATCGTTATAGAGCAGCCACCAGTGATCGAGCGCGCCCGCTGGCAGGTCGGCGCCGGCGGCATCATAAGCTGCCGGCAGGTCGACTGTTGCCGGGCGGATCGGCGGCGCATTCACGCATCCAGCCAACCAGAGTGCCACACCCAGTCCGGGCGCCGGCCAGACAAGCGCGCGCGCCACCACCGTTCGCAGCCGCGAAACGGAGCTTTTCATCTTGAAAATCCTCGCTGGCCGAAGGGCAGGGCGGGGCGATGGCTCCCCGCCCGCGCGTTTCACATACGGTAGGTCAGCGTGAGAATGCCCGATGGCTGGGTCTTCTTTTCGACCAGCGGACTGTCCTTGGCATCGCCGATCATGGAGGTCACGCCGCCGGTGGCGCTGAGCGTAATCCGGTCGGTCAGGCGGTAGGTTGCGGTCAACATGCCCGAGATATCTTTGAACCCGCTCCCCATGCCGAACTGCGGTAGGCCCGAGGCAAGCGATTCGGCCGGCGTAACGCCAAAGTAGCGATCATTATATTTACGATTGGCCCAGGTCGTTCCGACCGTGGGGGTCAGCACGAAGCGCGACGAGAGCGGGATCGGGTAGGAGACGCTTGCGTCCGCGACCATGCCCTTGGTGCCGCCGGAGACGATCTTGACGGCCCCCAGCGTGGCCACGAAGCCGCCCGCCCGGATGTTGGTGAAGAGGCGTGCGCCCACGCCATCCGACAGTTTGTCGATGCCCTCGGGCATGTCCTTGCCGCGATAGCCCTGGACGAAGACGGCGCTTGCGCCGATCTCGAAATGCTCGCTGGTGATCGGGATGACACCAATGCCGTTGCGCAAATTCGCGAAGAACCAGCCTTCGCGGATATCGATCGCGGGGATGGGAATGATCCGGGTGTCATCGGAGCCTTGGTAGGCAGGCGTGGCGGCGACGCCGACGCCCAGCACAATATGGTCCCGATTCCGTGATTGAGCCTGCGCCTGCGTTTGCGCGGGCGACTGCGCAATTGCGCTATCGGCTGCGGCGACACTGGCCGCGGCAATCAGCAGCCCGGTGAAATGCCGATTACAACTTTTACGAGAGATTATCATGATGAGGCTCGCTTTTCGTGCTCATGCCTGTTCGAAGGCTGGGGGGTGTGGAAGAGAAGAATGTGAGGGCGTGCCAAGGCACACCCTCACACCTTCACCGGTATGGCTTGTTTACCGGACGACAGCTGGGCCGGGCGTGTTGGTGCCGCCCCGCATGGCCGTCTGGCGCGGTTCTCAAACCCTGGTACCGGCGAATTGCGAGTCCCCTTTCGAAGTGGGTGCGACCCGAGGTGCTCGCAAGGAAGTACAGGACCTGGCTCTCCCGATATGTGGAAGCCAAGGCTATTCACAACGAATATTCCGTCGATCGATCGCCCGTCCCGCGAGCGCGCCGCCGCCGGCACCCAGGATTGTCCCAAGCGTCCTGGAATCGCCGGGCGCGACAAGATTGCCGAGGACACCGCCCGCGAGTGCGCCGACAATAGCACCGCGCGAACCATCCCGGCGCTGGCAGTAGTAACGTCCCTCACGGTCGCGGTAGATGCGGTCTTTCTTCCCAAGTTGGCGACGCTCTCGCGCGTCATGCCGATCACCGAAGCGACGGTCATTACGGTAATCTTGATCCCGATCGCTAAAGCCAGGTCGCCCATAACCACCGCGCCCGCCATAGTCGTCGGTCGCACAAGCCCCCAACGTCAGGGTCGCGGCCAGAACAGGCATGAATAGCATTCGCGGCATGTGATGGAGTCTCCCTTTGATGTCCTGGACGTTTAGGCGGGCCTTGTTTGACGGGCTCGGCTGAGAGGTCGGATGTGGTCATGCAGCGCTGGTCACTGTTCAGGCTTTGCGTCTTGAAACCGTTCGGTTTCGGTTTCCGGCCCGCTGGTTCCGGCGACCTGTGGCATGTAAAGCCCTGTCACACCCCCGACCACGCCGCTTGCGAGGCGATGCGTTACATTCTTGCGCGAGCCAAAGCGGGCGCAGGGGTCGATTTTACCAAGCTTGATCCTTGGACGGTCCTTGCTCGCGAAGCTCTTGCCAACCCTGTCGCCGAGCGGCTCAGCCAGTTGCAGGGCATCGCCCGCGCGCGAGAGCGAGGGTTTGACCCGGCCGACCATGCCGGCATTCTTCGTCCATAGCATCGCCGCCACTTGCCGCCCATCCGGCGCAAGCAGTTCGGATTCCACGGCAAAGCCGCCGGTCGATGCGGGGACGCGAAAATTGACAATCGGGATGGGATTGACGAAGTCCACTGCCGCAGCGGCAACCGATCCCACCCGGCTGTTGGATTGCAGGCGGACGATCGCGGTGCGGATCCTGCCGGCGTTCGGGGCCGGTTCGGGTGCAATCAGGAAGCGTTCACTGACCTCAAAGCAGATCTGCCGATCGACTTCGTGGAGCACCATGGCCTTTTCTTCTACGGACAGTTCGGTTTCGAGATCGGGCGCGATGATGGCGGACTCGATGAACACGGTCTTCACGGTATCGGACGCCGCGTCGTCCCGGTGATGAGCCGACACTTTCCGGTTCAGCTCGCCAGCCGGAAGGCTACTATAGGTGGAGAGGAAGCCGGACCGGACCGCAGGACTGCTCTGACATGCCGATGTAGCGGCGAGGGCGACGACAAGCCCGCAACGTCGCCAGGCGAGGGGGGCTGAACAGCTGCTTTGCACGAATCCCGCCGGCACAATTGATCTCCATTTCAAGATACGAACTGTATCCTAAAAATTGCGGCCGATTGTCAATAGGGTTCGCAATGTATCTTATAAATTTACCCTACAACCTGCTCTTGCTACCTTCTCGAACGGTGGGAAGGGAGTCAGCGGGGCGTAGTGACCAAAGGCAGGAAAGTCTGGTCGACGATTTCGGCGATCGCCATGTCCGAAATCTGTTTCACGGTAATCACGACTTCATGCATGACGAGACTGAAGGGCAATCGGACGACCCGCGGGGTCAGGCGATCCTTGTCGACGTCACCGCGCGACAACGCGCGTTCGAGAACATCCTTCATCGGAAAGTCCTGGAAACGATCATCCATGAAGCTCGTGCCTTCGGCCGCCATGTCCTGGCTCATTTCGAAGATGAGACCAAGCAAGCGAGGGGGCGCGCGATCGGCAAAGCGCCGCAGCAGAAGGCACATCTCGTCACGGAAATTGCCCAGGTCCGGCACTTTAATGGGATTAAGCTTGAGGTGGCGGACGATGGCCGCAGATGCGATGCTCGCCTTTGTGGGCCATCTCCGGTAAAGAACGGCCCGGCTCGTGCCGGCCCGATCCGCCACTGCCTGAAAGGTGAAATCGCTATATCCGCGCGCTTCCAGCTCGCTCCAGGCTGCGTCGAGGATGGCATCTTCGAGGGCGGCTCCACGCCGACGCTTTACCACTGTTTCTGTCATTCTTCCGTGCCAGGCTGAAGGCACTGAAGGATCACGACCAGATCATAACAAGGCCGGGTCACTTAGCCCTCATGATTTAAGAGACGTTCTGGCCCTTGGCGTTAACCGTTCGGGATGCATATGCCAAGCGTGTATCCGGCAATGGCTGTCCTCTGTTCAAGGTGGCCTGCTAAAAAATGCGTAGAGGACACAGGGTCGCCGGTAGCGTCAGGATGTGGGGCTGGAAATACCGAGCCTCGTAAGGCGCCTGGGCGCGGTCAGGACATGTCGTGTTCGATCCGGCGAAAAGGGAAGAACTGAATCGCGGTCGGATGCTCAGTCCTGGCTCACTCCGCTGTCGATACAGCCTGCAGGCGCCAAAGCTTCGATGATCCGGCAATCGCCGATCGTCGAGCCCTCGCAATTTTCTAATCTTCGCATCAGTTCCGCGCGCAGAGCGCTCAGATCGGCCAGTTTTCGGTCGATTTCCGCTATGTTGATGGCCGTGATCATGTCGACCTGCGCGCAAGATGCATCCCGCTCGTCGGCAAGCTTCAGGAGCGTACGCACCTGATCGAGCGAAAATCCAAGATCGCGAGAGCGACGGATGAAAGACAGGCGATTGAGATGCGCCTGTCTGTAGATCCTGTAATTGCCGCTGTTTCGCTCCGGCGCAGGAAGCAGGCCTTCCTTCTCGTAAAAGCGAATGGTCTCGACACGCGTAGCCGTGAGTTTTGCCAGATCGCCGATTTTCATTCTTGACCCTATAGCGGCTTCAGGGTGCATGGGTCCACGCCGTAATGGAACGACTCGGATTTACGATTATGGCTGACAGCTGCTGCTCGAAGAAGGGCGACACGATCGCCGAACTCGGACGCAAGGCGGACCAGCGCCGTGTGCTGGTCGCTGTCATGGTCATCAATTTTGTGATGTTCGCGGCCGAGTTCGGAGGAGGCTTAGCTGCGCGTTCGTCCTCGCTGATGGCGGATTCAGTCGATATGCTCGGCGATGCCCTCGTTTATGCCCTTAGCCTCCATGCCATGAGTCGTGGCCCGCGATGGGAAGCAGGCGCGGCGCTCGCCAAGGGCAGTATCATTCTCATCTTCGGCGTCGCCATCATCTTCGAAATCGTGGACAAGATCGTAAACGGCGTGCCGCCGTCTTCCACGCTGATGCTGGCGTTCGGCAGCGCCGCCCTTGTCGCGAACCTGGCCTGCCTCGCGCTGCTGTGGCGATTCCGGCGCGAGAACGTCAATATGTCGAGCACATTCGAATGCTCACGCAACGATGTCGCATCGAACATCGGCGTGTTGATCGCGGCCGGTTTGGTCGGGGCAAGTGGCGCGGCTTGGCCCGATATTGCTGTCGGTGGAATCATCGCGATCATCTTCCTGCGCTCGGCTTGGCGGTTGCTCGCGGAGGCGATCCCGGCATGGCGCGAAGCGCGGCCGATGCCACCGGAAGTCTTACAATGACTTCGCGCGGCAGTTCACGTAGAAGAGCCGCAATGCTGCGTAGGTTCTGGTCCTTTTTAATCATCATGATCGTGTCATCACTGGTGATGACGGGGACAGTCCATGCGTTGGAGACACCGGGGCAACCCACGGTCGAATGCAGCGGCAGCATGCACAGCGAGGGTGATGCCGATCAGTCGCAAGGCGACTCCGACAAAGCCATCCCGCATCATCATGGCACGTGTCACGGGCCAACTCTCCACATCCCGTCTTCCGACAACTTGTCGTCGATGGCGGCAGCGGGCGGTTTGCGACCTTTCTCGGCTACGGACCGTGCAACCGCCTCCTATCGCCTCGATCCTGCGCTGAGGCCACCGACCGCCTGACGATCCGCTGGGACGCCCGCGCGCGTCCCCGTCGACCATCGTCAGGAGTCTCATTTTCATGCACCGAATCCTCGCGGCCATATTGGTCGCAGCGTCCAGCGCCTCGGCGGCGCAGGCGCAGGAGGGGCCAATTTCCAGCGCCCCTTCTCCATCGGTCGGGCTATCGCTCGATCAAGCGGTTGCAGCGGCCGGCGGCAGTGCGCCTGCGGCCGATGCCGCGACCGCCTCCATCACCGCCGCGCAGGCGGCACGGGACGTCGCCGGCTTGCGTCCAAACCCCAGCTTCCAGGGCCAGGTTGAGAATGTGGCCGGCAGCGGCCCCTATCGGGGGCTGCGTAGCGCTGAAACCACGGTCGGGGTGTCGATCTCGATCGAGCTGGGCGGCAAGCGCAGCGCACGGGTCGCTGTCGCCGGTGCGCAGGTATCGCGGGCGCAGCTCCAGGCCGCGATCACGGCGGCGGATATCCGCGTCCAGGTGACGCAGATCTACGTCGAAGCGGTTGCGGCCGAACGCCGGTTGGCGACGGCACGCGATCAGGCACGGATCGCCGCTGAAGTCCTGCGCGGTGCCGGGGTTCGAGTTCGAGCAGGCCGGGCATCGCCGCTCGAACAGCAGCGCGCCGACGTCGCGCGGATCAACGCGGATGCCAATGTCGAGCGGCTGACGCGGCTCGCGGACGCGGCGCGGACCAATCTCGCACGCCGGATCGGTCGCCCGATCGACGGCGCCCTGGATACCGGGTTGCTCGATCGGCTTCCCGCCGCAACCTTCGGGCCGGTGGCACCGTCGAGAGCGGAAGGCACGCTGGCGCTGGCGGCGGCCGATGCCGATCTTGCCATCGCCGACGCCGGCATCCGGCTTGCCCGGGCAAACCGGGCGCTGGACATCAATATCGGACCGGCCCTGCGGCGGCTTGCGGCGACCAACGACACCGCCGCAGTGTTCGCAATCTCGATTCCCATCCCGGTGTTCAACAATGGCCGCGCCGCGGTTGCGCAGGCGACCGCGGAGCGGACACGGGCTGAAGCGGTGCGGCGCGTGACCGCGCTCGATGTCGAACAGGCGATCACCGATGCGGAAGCGGAAGCAGCCAATGCGGCCACCTCAGCAAGAGCGGCGGCCGGCCCCGCTTTAGCGGCGGCGCAGGAAGCCGCCCGCATCGCGCGGATCGGCTACCGCGAGGGCAAGTTCGGGCAGCTCGATCTCCTCGATGCCGAACGCACGCTCGCGGAAACGCGCGTCACCGCGATCGACGCGCTCGCCAGCTACCAGAATGCCCGCGCCCGTCTCGAGCGACTGACCGCTCCGGCGCCAGACAACCAAGGGAATTGATCCATGTCGCTATTTATGCCGCGAACAGCGGCTCCATTGGTGCTGGCGCTGCTTCTCGCCGCGTGCGGTGGCTCGGGCGACACCTCCAACGAAACAGCTCCGGCGAACGCGAGTGGTGAAGAGAGTGCGGAAGGCGGGCACGCCGACGAAGGCAAGGTGACGCTCAGTGCCGATCAGATCGCGGCGGCGGGAATCCAGCTCGGCCGCCCCACGGTCGGCGGATTGGGCACGATCGAGTTGCCAGCGATAATCGAGGGCGACCCGGAGGGGACACAGGTCGTCTCGGCGGCGATCGGTGGCCGTGTCGTGTCGCTGACCCGCAATCTCGGCCAATCGGTCGGGCGCGGGCAGACCATCGCCGTCATCGAAAGCCGGGAGGTGGCGCAGCTCAAGGGCGAGGTCGAGGCGTCTCGCGCCCAGCTCGCCCTCGCCAACTCCAATCTCGCGCGCGAGCAGCGACTGTTCGCGCAACGCGTGTCGCCTGAGCAGGATCTGATCGCCGCGCGTACTGCGGCGAGCGAGGCGGGCATCGCCCATCGACAGGCACAAAGCCAGGTGTCGGCAGCAGGCGGCGGTGGGGGCGGGCTCAACCGGCTCGGCATCGTCGCGCCAATCGGCGGCCAGATCATCGCCCGCCCGGTCGTGCTGGGACAGACCGTCGCGGCCGATGCCGAACTCTATCGCATCGCCAACCTCGGTCGCGTGTCGTTGGCGCTGAACCTCAAGCCGGAAGATGCTGGCCGGGTGAAGCCCGGCAACACGGTGATGGTGACGGCGCCGGGACGGCAGGCGAGCGCGCGGATCAGCTTCGTGTCGCCGGCGCTCGATCCGCAAACCCGGCAAGTGCCGGTTATCGCTACCCTCGACAATGGCAGCGGCCAGTGGCGCGTCGGCGAGCCGGTGAAGGCCTCGGTGCAGCTCAGTGGCACCGGCGGCGGCGCCAATACGGCCATCCTCGTGCCGACCACCGCGATCCAGACGGTCGAGGGCAAGTCGGTCGTGTTCGTCCGAACGGCGACTGGATTCCAGGCAACCCCGGTCACGCTCGGCGACGCTGCCGGTGCGACTGTCATCGTTCGCTCCGGCCTCACGGGCCGCGAGCAAATCGCCACTACCGGTAGCTTCACGCTCAAGGCCGAAATCGGCAAGGGCGAAGCGGCGCACGAGGATTGATGTCATGATCGCCCGCATCGTCACATGGGCGGTCGAGAAGCGCTGGCTCGTCCTGCTCCTCACCGCCATTGCCACCGTCGTAGGCGCCTATTCGCTCTATCGGCTGCCGATCGACGCGGTGCCCGACATCACTAACAACCAGGTCCAGATCAACGTGCGCGCGTCGGCGCTCTCGCCCGAACTGGTCGAGAAACAGGTCTCGTTCCCGATCGAGACCGCGCTCGCCGGCATTCCCGGCCTCGAATACACCCGTTCGCTGAGCCGTAACGGCTTCGCGCAGGTGACGGCCGTCTTTGACGACGGGACCGACATCTACTTTGCCCGTCAACAGGTCGGCGAGCGGCTGCAGGGGGTCGCGGAAAGCCTGCCCGATGGCGTCAATCCCGAGATGGGGCCGATCGCGACGGGGCTCGGCGAGGTCTATATGTGGACCGTCCGCCTCGATCACCGCGAGGATGACAAGCATCGGCCCGGCGAGCCGGGGCAGCAACCCGATGGCAGCTATATCACACCCGAAGGCGAACGGCTGACAAGCGAGGAAGACAAGGCGACCTATCTGCGCACCGCGCAGGATTGGATTGTGACGCCGCTCCTGAAGAACACGCCGGGCCTCGCCGGCGTCGACTCGATCGGCGGCTACGCCAAGCAATATCTGGTCGTGCCCGATACGCAGAAGCTGGCCTCGCTCAAGATCACGCTGACCGATCTCGGCACGGCGCTGGAGAAGAACAATACGAGCGTTGGCGGCGGCTTCGTCGATCGCAACGGCGAGGGCCTGGCGGTGCGCTCCGATGCGCTGATCCGCAACGCGGCCGAGTTGGCGCGCACCGTCGTCGCGACCCGCGAGGGCGTGCCGATGACGCTCGATCAGGTCGCGAGTGTCCGCAACGGGCAGGCGATCCGGATGGGATCGGCGTCCGAGAACGGAACGGAGGTCGTCGTCGGCACCGCGATCATGCGGATCGGCGAGAACAGCCGCAACGTCGCCACCGCGGTCGCCGACCGGCTGAAGGAGATCAACGCCTCCCTGCCGCCCGACGTCGTGGTGCAGCCGGTCCTCGATCGCACCGCGCTGGTCAATTCGACGATTCTGACGGTGGCGAAGAACCTTTCCGAAGGTGCGCTGCTCGTCATCGTCGTGCTGTTCCTGCTGCTCGGCAACTTCCGTGCGGCGCTGATCGCGGCGGCCGTCATCCCGGTCACGATGATGCTGACCGGGTTCGGGATGCTGCGCCTTGGCGTCTCGGCGAACCTTATGAGCCTCGGCGCTCTCGACTTCGGCCTGATCGTCGATGGCGCGGTCATCATCGTCGAAAACGCGCTGCGGCGCCTCGCCGAGCAACAGCACCATGAAGGCCGGCTGTTGACGGTCAAGGAGCGCCTGGAGGTCGTCGCGACCGCCGCGCGCGAGATGATCCGACCCTCGGTCTACGGGCAAGCAATCATCATCCTCGTCTACGTGCCGCTGCTGACCCTGACCGGGGTCGAGGGCAAGACGTTCGTGCCGATGGCTCTGACCGTCATCATCGCCTTGCTGTTCGCCTTCGTGCTGTCCCTGACCTTCGTGCCGGCGGCGATAGCCATATGGCTGTCGAAGCGGGTAGAGGAAAAAGATGGCAGGATCATTGGCTGGCTGAAGGCCCGCTATGAGCCGGGCCTGGAAAAGGCGATGAAGCGGCCCTCGATCACGATCGGGGCGGGCGTGGCGAGCCTCGTCGTGGCGGCCTTCGCCTTCACGACCCTAGGGCAGGTGTTCCTCCCCCAGCTTGACGAAGGGGATCTGCTGATTCAATCGCTGCGCATCCCGGCGACGTCGGTCCAGCAAAGCCAGGCGATGCAGGTGCCGATCGAGCGGATGGTCTCGAAACAACCCGAAGTCCGGTTCGTATTCTCCAAGACCGGCACGGCCGAGCTGGCCTCGGACCCGATGCCGCCCAACGCGACCGACATGTTCGTCATCCTGAAGCCTCGCGACGAATGGCCCGATCCCAAGCTCGCCAAGGCCAAGCTGGTCGAACGTCTTGAAGGCCAGCTCGGCAAGATTCCGGGCAACGCCTATGAGATCACGCAGCCGATCCAGATGCGGTTCAACGAGCTGATCGCCGGCGTGCGCGGCGACATCGCGGTCAAGGTGTTCGGCGACGACTTCGCAAGCATGAACAGGACGGCGGAGCAAATCGCCGGCGTGCTGCGCAAGACGGACGGCGCGACGGACGTGAAGGTCGAGCAGACGACGGGTCTCCCGATGCTCGACATCCGGGTCAATCGCGATGCGATGGCGCGTGTCGGCGTCACCGCGCAGGACGTGCAGGACACCATCACCGCCACGCTCGGCGGTCGGGAAGCCGGCGTGATCTTCGAGGGCGACCGACGCTTCCCGGTCGTAATCCGCCTGTCCGATGCCGAGCGAGCCGATCTCGGACTGCTCGAACAGGTGCAGGTGCCGGTGGCGGGCGGTGGCTATGTGCCGCTCTCCAGCGTCGCCGACATCGGCGTTGTCGATGGGCCGAACCAGATCAGTCGCGAGAATGGCAAGCGCCGCGTCGTGGTCCAGGCCAATGTGCGCGGTCGCGATGTCGGCAGTGTGGTGGCGGACGCACAGGCTGCCGTCGAGCAGGGCATACGCCTTCCGGCCGGCAGCTATCTCGAATGGGGCGGCCAATTCGAGAATCTGAAGTCGGCCAGCGCGCGGCTTCAGCTCGTGATCCCGGCCTGCTTCATCCTGATCCTGCTGTTGCTGTATGGGGCATTGGGGTCGGCCCGCGATGCCGCGATCGTGTTCACCGGCGTGCCGTTCGCGCTGGTGGGTGGTGTGCTGCTGCTGTTCGCTCGTGGCATGGACTTCTCGATCTCGGCCGCGGTCGGCTTCATCGCGCTGTCGGGCATCGCGGTCCTCAACGGCCTCGTCATGGTCAGCTCGGTGCAGGATCTGATCCGATCCGGCATGGACCGAGCAGAGGCAGCCCGCACCGGCGCGATTCAGCGGCTGCGCCCGGTCTTGATGACCGCGCTCGTCGCCAGCCTCGGCTTCGTGCCGATGGCGTTCGCGAGCGGTGCCGGCGCGGAAGTGCAAAAGCCGCTCGCGACCGTCGTCATCGGCGGCCTGATCTCGGCGACGCTGCTGACGTTGTTCGTGCTGCCAACGCTCTACGCGCGGTTCGGGCAGCAAGCGGCCAAGGTTGAAGAGGAAGACGGGGCCGCACCGCTGCGGGCAGAAACCAAAACCAACGCGGAGACGGCGTGATGACCAACAAGCTTGAACTCGATATCCCCGTCCTTCTCCCGGAGATTCCTGACGCGGCCGATGCCTGTGTCGGCCGCCTCCTCTCGACGCTGAGCGCAAAACCCGGCGTCGAGCGCGCGCATGTCCTGGTTGCCGATGGTGCCATGCCTGCAAAGCTGTGTATCCATTTCGACGGCGAAGCGCTGCCACTGTCACGCGTGCGCGACATGGTGCGGGCGGCAGGCGCCGAGATCAGCGGACGATACGGTCCTGGCGAGCATGCCGAAGGCGCGGAGAAGCATGGACCGGGGGATGGACACGATCACGCTCATGGCGGCTTCCTCGGCCCCAACACCGAGCTGATCTTCGCACTCGCGTGCGGCGCGCTGCTGGCGATCGGTTTCGCCATCGCAAAGCTGGTTGCCGGCGCACCCGACTGGCTGCCGACCGCATTCTACGTCGGCGCCTATGTCTTCGGCGGCTTCTTCACGCTGCGCGAGGCGATCGACAATCTGAAGCTCAAGAAATTCGAGATCGACACGCTGATGCTCGTCGCGGCCGCCGGCGCCGCGGCGCTCGGCGCCTGGGCGGAAGGCGCGCTGCTGCTGTTCCTGTTCAGCCTCGGCCATGCGCTCGAACATTATGCGATGGGGCGCGCCAAGCGCGCGATCGAGGCGCTGGCCGAACTCGCGCCCGACAAGGCGACGGTGCGCCGCGACGGGCAGACCACGGAGATTCCCGTTGAGGAACTGGTGGCCGGCGACGTCGTGATCGTGCGTCCGAACGAGCGCCTGCCCGCCGACGGCTTTGTCATCAAGGGGGCGAGCGCGATCAACCAGGCCCCCGTCACCGGGGAGAGCATCCCTGTCGACAAGGAACCTGTTGCCGATGTCGAGGCCGCGCGCGCGAAGCCCGATGCAGTCGAGGCGGCGTCGCGGGTATTCGCCGGCACGATCAACGGCGGCGCTGCGATCGAGATCGAGGTGACGCGGCGTTCCAACGAAAGCGCGCTCGCGAAGGTCGTGAAGATGGTGAGCGAGGCGGAGACGCAGAAGTCGCCCACCCAGCGCTTCACCGATCGGTTCGAGCGCGTCTTCGTGCCGGCGGTGCTGGCGCTCTCGTTCATCCTGCTGTTCGCGTGGGTCGTGGTCGACGAGCCGTTCCGCGACAGCTTTTATCGCGCGATGGCGGTGCTGGTCGCCGCCAGCCCCTGCGCGCTAGCGATCGCCACCCCCAGCGCGGTCCTGTCCGGGGTTGCGCGGGCCGCACGCGGCGGCGTGTTGGTGAAGGGCGGCGCGCCGCTTGAAAACCTCGGCTCGCTCAAGGCGATCGCGTTCGACAAGACGGGCACGCTGACCGAGGGGCTGCCCCGCATTACCGAGGTTGTGCCGGTCGACGGCGCGAGCGAGGAGGATCTGTTGGCGCTCGCCGTCGCGGTCGAAGCCTTGAGCGATCACCCGCTGGCGCAGGCGATCGTCAAGGATGGACGCGAGCGCCTCGGCGAGCGTGACCTGCCAAACGCGACCGACCTCAAGAGCCTGACCGGCCGCGGCGTCACCGCGACCGTCGATGGCGAGACGGTGTGGATCGGCAAGGCCGAGATGTTCGGCGTGGAGGGCATCCCCACGTTGAATGCGGCGGCGATGGACGCGATCGCGACCCTGCGCGAAGGCGGGCGCACCACGATGGTGGTGCGCAAGGGCGATCGGGACATCGGCGCGATCGGGCTGATGGACACGCCGCGCGAGGCGGCCAAGGTCGCCCTCAAGCGCCTGCGCGAGATGGGGATCACCCGCATGATGATGATCTCGGGGGATCACCAGAAGGTCGCCGACGCCATCGCCAAGGATGTCGGTCTCGACGAGGCGTGGGGCGATCTGATGCCGGAGGATAAGGTCGCCTCGATCAAGAAGCTCGCCGGCGAGGACAAGGTCGCGATGGTCGGTGATGGCGTCAACGACGCGCCAGCGATGGCATCGGCGACCGTCGGCATCGCGATGGGTGCTGCCGGATCGGACGTGGCACTGGAGACCGCCGACGTCGCGCTGATGGCCGACAATCTCGCGCATCTGCCGTTCGCGGTAGGCTTGAGCCGCCACACCCGCGGCATCATCCGGCAGAATGTGTTCGTCAGCCTCGGCGTGGTCGCGTTCCTTGTGCCCGCGACTATCCTCGGCCTGGGCATTGGCCCGGCGGTGGCGATGCACGAGGGCTCGACGCTGCTGGTGGTGTTCAATGCGCTGCGCCTGCTCGCCTACCGCGATCCGATGGGCTCTGGAAATAGGAGTTGACGATATCTGGGCGGCCGAATATCGCACGCACAGACGGGAGGCTCATTCCGCTTCCCGCGTAAGCGTTAACGTCAACCAACGCGCCATCGGTCTGCCTGTGCCCTCCAGCTCAGGTGGCCATGCAGGTTGTCGTAATGTCTTCTTCAAACATATCCGTTTCAAGCCGACAGGGCGGTTTAGTCCTCTATGTCGGCATTATCCTGATCGGCGCTAATTTGCGCGCCCCCATCACTAGTCTTGGCCCGGTGCTGCCTGAAATCCAGCAGGACCTTCGCCTCGACGGGGTCGCAGCCGGACTCCTGAACGCGCTTCCGCTGATCATCTTCGCGCTTCTGTCACTGGTCGCGCCGATTGTCGGGCGTAAGCACGGGCTTGAGCGAGTGCTGGGTGCGGCGATCGCGGCGATATTGGTCGGTACAATTGTCCGGTCGCTTTCGTTTCCTGCGGCGATCTGGGTTGGTACCATCCTTCTGAGCGCCGGGATTGCCTTTGGTAACGTCCTTCTGCCAGGGCTGGTAAAGCGTGACTTTCCTTCAGGGGGAGCGGGGCTGATTGGCCTTTATGCCGCCGCGATGGCAGGCATGGCCGGCCTGTCCGCCGGGCTGGCAGTGCCCATTGCTGCCCTCCCAAACTTGAGTTGGCGCTGGTCGCTCGGCTGCTGGGCGCTACTGTCGCTGGTGACGGCGATCGTCTGGCTGCCGCAGATGAGAGGCCGTCACAATCACCTCGCCGCGGCAGATACCGCTCAACCTGCCGTCTTGCCCTGGCGCCATCCGATCGGCTGGCAGGTCTCGCTCTTCTTCGCGCTGCATTCGCTGGTGTTCTACGCTATTGTCGATTGGTTCGCCTCCTACGTGGCGGCTTCGGGCGTTTCCCCCGCCACGGCGGGCCTGCAACTGCTCGTCTATCAGGTGGTCGCGGTCGCGACCAACCTTGGCGGCGCAGCGCTGATCCGCCGCTTCCGGGACCAGCGCGGGCTGGGATTGGTTTGTGGCGTTTTCCTGCTCATTGGAACGGTTGGATTGTTGCTGCGACCCGACCTGTCGCTCCTGTGGCTGGTGAGCGCCGGCATGGGCGCGGGCATAGCAATGGTGACGAGCCTCACGCTTTTCACCCTCCGTACCCATGACCACCATCAAGCAGGCGCCCTTTCCGGCATGGCGCAGTTCGTCGGTTATCTGGGCGCGGCAGCGGGGCCGCTACTGGTCGGTGTGCTTCACGATGCGACCGGAGACTGGCGCGTGCCGTTGTCGTTGCTCGTCGCGGCGAGCGCATTGGTCATGGTCTTCGCGACGCTCGCCGGTCGACCTCGGGTGATCAGGTGATACCACCGACACGATGCAGCTTGCTCTGCATTTTCGATGACCTCACTGGACTAAAGCGGGGGATTTGTTGTGTGGCGAATGACTGAGAGCAACCGTTCACCGGTGGGCGATGGCGCGTTTCTGAGCCTGGCTCGTTGGATTGCGAAGCGTGGCGATGTCATATCGAAGAACATCCATTGGACAGATCTGCCGACGGATTGACGTCGGCGGCTTGTGGTCTTTTTAGAGCAACTGATCCAGCGACGGCTATCGCTCCCGCGGGGGACAGCCATGACGATGGAACTCACCAGAACGCTGCCTGAAAAGTCCTGCGCGGCATCAAGAGCGCAGGCCATCGTTTTACAGCCCTCAGTAGACGATTCCAGTCAAATGCCAACCTTCAGAGTATGTCGGCCTCGGTCGTTGCGAGCCCCCGCAACCATAGAGACCGACATTCGGGAGTTTTGTCGGTCTCGGTTAGATCGCCCTCCCGCAACCAACGATACCTTACTGCCCGCCCTAACCGGCGGGCAGTGGTCGTTTAAGCTCCCCGCAACTTCCTTCACCTGCTCAAGTTCGGCCATCTGAGCTGCGCTCAGATCAGCCATATCGTTGCACAAATTCCCCGGCTTCTTCTGGTCCGACATCAGCAGGATGCCTGCGAGATGTCCGAGCAAGTCGATAACAAGGGCACTTCTATCGTCGTTCGGCGTGAACACGATTCTGTCGATCAGCTTGCGCACCATCTGTGCGCTCTCATCACGGCGCTTAGGCTCATTGAGCGACGCGATCAGGTTCCGAACCTGGATGCTATAGCGGTGCGCCATATTCGGATGGATCAGTACGGGGGATTCCTGCACTTCATCCAAGGCACGCGTCAGATCGGCCTTACGCTGCTCCAGCATGATCGCTTCGTCTCTTAAGACGCTGCCCGGCACGCCATCCTTGATGGACTGGATGAGCTTCTTGATTCCTCTTTCAACCTTTTCAAGTTCGGCGGCATTTTCTGCCCTGGCCGCATTGTGCGCCATGCGGGTCTGATTAAGATGCTCAGTATATTTTCGGCAGAAGGCGTCGCAGAGATCCTTTTGCATCAGACGGTTCTTCAACGCATGAAGAACGCGTTTTTCGATCTCCGATTCCATCACGGTCAACCTGTTGTCGCAAGTGCCCTTGTTACGGGCCGTCGAGCAGCCATAGCGACCTTGCGCGACGATCGACATACTCCCGCCACAACAGCCACATTTGAGAAGGTGCGAGAACAGCTTTGGCGGACGGCGTTTGTCGCCCATCGACAGTTTGCGATCGAGGGAACGCTGATAAGCTCTAACCTTGTCCCAAACCTCCTGATCAATGATGCGCAGTTCCGGCACGTTGATGCGCTTGGCCATCGCAGCGTCATTGGGCCGCGCGACACGCTTGCCCGTTGACGGGTCTTTCGAAAATTTCTGCCGGTCCCATACGAGGATGCCGGCATAGATTTCATTGTTCAATATGCCGGTGCCGCGTTTGCGGTTGCCGTTGATCGTGCTTGCTGCCCATTCGGAACCGCGCGGACCGGATATGCCAGCGGCGTTCAGATCGTGCGCGATCTTGCGCGGTGACTTACCCTTGAGATAGTCAGAGAAAATCTGGCGGACAATCTTGGCTTCGTCCTCATTGATCGTTCGCTCGCCACGGATTGGCTGGCCGTTGCCGTCGAACTTGCGGACCATGGAATAGCCATAGGACAAGCCGCCCGCGCTTTTGCCTTGCAGGACGCGGCCTTCCAGCCCCCGGCGCGTCTTGAGCGCGAGTTCATCGAGGAACATTTCATTCATGGTGCCCTTGAGGGCGACATGCAGCTTGCTCACCTGGCCTTCGCTCAATGTCAGAATGCGAATGCCTTCAAAGGTGAGACGCTTCTAGGTCGGATGTAAGCGCCGACGGAACCCGGCCTTGTGCGGATTGGGGTGGGCGTGAATTTCGCGGGGCAGATGGAGGCCTTGCGAGTGGATATCGAGCAGTCAA
>NZ_FOGE01000032.1 GCF_900111125.1 Sphingobium sp. YR768 | reverse complement strand
GTGCCCAACGACTATCAGGTCGGGCAGACCGGCAAGATCGTGGCGCCCGAAATCTATGTCGCGGTCGGTATTTCCGGGGCTATTCAGCATCTGGCGGGGATGAAGGACAGCAAGACCATCATCGCCATCAACAAGGATGAGGATGCGCCGATCTTCCAGGTCGCCGACATCGGCCTGGTCGGCGATCTCTTCAAGATTGTGCCGGAACTCACCGGCAAGCTGTAGCGGCTCCATGCCCCCAATACTGAAGTGGGCAACATCAGAAAGAATCCGCCGGCCATTATCCGGCGGATTCTTGTCCTTATCGACGCAAGCAGATCAGCGTATGCTGGCCATTGCGTTGCCGGAACCCCGTGCCGATTTGCTAACCTTGTCGATCTGGCCCGCGCTCATGGCGGAGACGAGGGCATCGCCCTGACCCGTGAAGTTGCCGGCAGGCAGATTGACCATGCGCCCCTTCACATCGACCAGAAGCGATTGCACATGGCCACTGCTGTCGGCGATGACCTGACTCACCTGACCGATGGCCTTACCTTTGGCGGACTGGATCATCATACCAGGCTGCACGGCCACAGCATCGCTCGCACTGGCCGCCACGCTGCTGGCAAGGGCCAGTTGACCGCCAGCAGCGCTCGACCCACTATTGGCTGTCCCATTGACAGCGGCGGAGCTGCTGTTCGCGGCCGTGCCGATCGTATCGCGTGCACCCTGAGCCACATTGGCTGCGCCGTTACGCACCGCTCCGACGGTTGAACCGACATTGGAACGCGCCGAAGAAGCCGCATCGCGCACTGCGTCCGTACCGACAAGCTGCGCATTACCCGACGCGGTAGCACTGCCCGATGCATTGCCAGATATCGTGCTGGTTGCGCTGCGGGCAGGCGTATCGAGGGTCTGCCCCACCGTGCCACCGGCATTCGCATTGACCCTACGGTCGACAGCAACGCTGCCGCTACGGCGATCCACCTTGCTACGACCCGTGGAACTGGCCGCGCCGGACACCGTGCTGCCATTCGTACCGCGGACGCTGCCCAGGGTGCTGTCCATCATGCCGCCAAATCCGCCGCCCAGGCTCCCCCCGATACCACCAAGACCGCCAACACCACCACCTCCGCCCAGCAGTTGTGCCGAAGCAGGCGAGGCCGCCGCCAGAATGAGCATGCCGGTCGCGATCAGAATCTTCTTCATGACGAATTCCTTTCCTTGTTCAGGGAGCGCATGGACAGCGCCCTCATCACAGCAACGGAACCCGTTTTGCTTTTCATCCACGACCGCAAAATTTTTATCGTGGGCGGCAGTCTCCACATAAAAGGCCGCGTCCGAACTGGCGATCAGGGCCTTTAGGCCTCAGGTCGCGCGCTTCCCGATCAAGCGCCGCAGGAAGCGCGGCGCCTGCCTTGCCTGCATCCCGCATGAAGGCCGCACGGGCAGCAACCAGCGGCACTGCGAAGGAGGTCCCCCGCACCATCCGCCAGTGCCCGTCCGCATCCATCGCCTTCATGTCAGCCCCCGGCGCGGCATAATCCAGATGCGTTGCACGCCCTGCCTCGATCAACGCACGATTGCGCCCATCGACACCTGTCACCGCTAGCACGGCGGGATAGGATGCCGGATAGGCGATCGGAGCGGCAGGCCCATCATTGCCCACGGCTGCAACAATCACCATACCCCTGCCCATACAGGCTGCGACCGCGCGCGCGAGCAATGGATTGCCCGGCCCGGTCAGGCTGATCGAGACTACGGGAATCCGCTGCCCCTGCATCCAGTCGAGTGCACGCACGATCGCCAGTGCGCTGCCGCCTGCGGGATCACGCCCAAAAACATCGGCCGACACGATGCTCCCCACTCCGGCATGGCGCAGCAGGGAGGCAACCGCCGTACCATGGAAGCTGGCATTCGGTGCGCCTGCCGCAAACCCGCGAACCGCGCTGATCGGCACGGCCGCACTCACGCCCCCGTCGATAATCCCGACCGGCGTGTCGACGCTGCCGCGCTTTGCACTTTCTCCCTTGGCGGCAGACGTGGCTGCACCGCCGCTCGGGAAATAAAGGTGATCGGCGGTAAAATCGCCATCTGGCACGGCCTTGCGCAAAGCCGAAATCGCCGAAGATAGAGCGACACCCTCCGGCACGACCAACTCGGTGGCAGACAGATCCAGATGGTCGAAGGCCTCCACAGATCGTGCCGTGAAACCCATCGCCCGTATCTTGTCGATGGCGGCCGCATCACCGCCCATCATCAAGATGACGCCGCGCCGCGCGGGCTGCCCCTGATCATCCATCTCTGCCGCCGCACGATTGGCGTTCAGGAACTTTTGCACGCGGCCGATGCGATCGCGAGCCATGTCTGCAACGGACCGTACAGGCGCCAGGCCCTCATTGATCGGCGCGAACAGGTCCAGCGAACCCTTGGTTCTATCCAACACGGACGTCACTGCGCCACCCACGTCCGGCAGGCCGATCTGTGCCACCGCAGGCGCAGCCGTGATCAACAATAGGAGGAGGATCGGACGCAGTCTCATCATTCATCATCCTGCCACTCGGAAAATACGTTATGCAATGGATGAAACGGATAATCCCGGCCGTTTCATCCTGTGACATAAGAGGTAAGTGGTTCTGAGCACGCGTTTTGAGGATGAAATGGTGGCACTGCTGCCCCGGCTTCGCCGGTTCGCGGCGGGGTTGACGCGCAACCTCGAGCAATGTGACGACCTTTGCCAGATGACGATCGAGCGCGCGCTGAAATCCCGCCATCTTTGGGCGGAAGGCACGCGCCTCGACAGTTGGATGTACCGTATCATGCGCAATCTTTGGATCGATGAAATCCGCGCGACCAATCGTCGCAACCAAACTTTCAAAGAGGAGGAGGCAGGCCTGTCGGTCGGCGCAGCGGGCGATCAGGAAGCCCGCACCGAACTCGGCTTTGTAGACCGCGCCCTCTCCAGCCTTCCCGACGAACAGCGCGAAGCCGTGCTGCTGGTCATGGTGGAAGGCTATGGCTATCAGGAAGCGGCTGACATCATCGGCTGTCCGATGGGCACACTCAGTTCACGGTTCGTGCGTGGCCGCGATGCCCTACATAAATTGCTGGAGGGCACGTCATGACGATCGACCGAGAAATGCTCGCCGCTTATGCCGAAGGGCAGCTTGCCGACCCAGACCGTGCGGTCGTGGAGGCCGCCATCGCCACCGACCCCATACTGGCGGAGGAAGTCGCCAGCCATCAAGCACTTAAAGCGCGCCTGCAAGCCCATTTCGCGCCCGTGCTCGACAGTCCGGTGCCAGATCGGCTGCTGGATGCAGTACGCGAAAACACGGCATCGACGGCAAAAATCGTGAGTCTGGACGCTGCGCGAGCAACACGGGCAGAGAAACGCGGCCCCCTCTTCACCCGCTGGATCACCGGCGGTGCCATCGCTGCCTCGCTGGCTGTGGGCCTGTTGCTCGGCACGCAGATAGCACCGAAGAACCTTGTGGGACAAGTCGATGGCAAGCTGGTAGCGCAAGCCGCACTCAACACGGCTCTGACCGGGCAACTCGCCTCCGCTGACATGCAACCAGTGCATATTCTCCTGTCTTTCAAGGACAGTGGAGGCCGCTACTGCCGGGTCTTTGATGCCACAACCATGGCTGGCCTGGCCTGCCGCGATGCGGACCGCTGGGCTATCGACCGTATGCAATCCGGCGGCGCAGCCGCAGCGACAGGACAGTATCGCCAGGCAGGCAGCGCACTCAGCGAAATCATGGCGGCAGCGCAGTCCATGGCGCCAGAAGGCGCCCTGACCAGCGATCAGGAAAAAGCCGCGATGGACAAGGGGTGGCGCTAACCAAGATCAGTCACCCGCTGCCGTGACATCCATGCAGCGGGACAGATTATCGGGACGAACATCTGCTGCACGCCCCGACACTCCAGCTTTCGTCCAAGGCCGTCACGGCGGAATAGGCTTGGCGCCTACGATCACTCTTCCTTTTTCCAGCCCATCGCCTTCAGCATGACGTCGAACAGGCGGGTATTGGGGAAGAAGCCATGGACCTGGTCGGCGCCCGGCCCGACGGCGGCGGCAATCACTTCCTCGCCGCTATGATCATCCTGGACACCGATAATCGCATTATTGGCGATCGTCGCGTCCGGCTTGGCGGCTTCAACCGCATATTGCTGCGCCATCGGCGCATTGCGTTTGCCCCCCGTCATGCGCAAGGCAAAACTATGATCGGCGGTGAACAGGATCAGCGTATCCTTCCCCGCGATCGCACTGATGCGACGGATCATCTCGTCCATCTCGATCACATGCTTCAGGCCCTTTTCCGGCTTGTCTGTATGCATGTCCCATTCGACCATCAGGAAATAGCCCTTGGGATTGCGCGCAAGCTGGCCGATCGTGGCCTCGACCGCCGGGATCGGCGCATAGTCGGCATCGCGCAGCACCGCTGCACGACCGGCTTCCCGCACCAGTGCCGGATCGTCACCGAACCGGTAGCCCGCCTTGGCAAAGGCCTGTTGCGGGGTGGTGCCATCCTTGGCGAAGGAAGAGACCGCATCGGCCTGTCCCTTGCCGATCACTATGTCGACGCCATTGCCGAAGCGGGGCGCCAGCATCTGACGGAAAATCTGGTCCTTGTCCTTGCGGGTCGCGACATGCGCAAAGCAAACGGCCGGGGTCGCATCCCAGATCGGCATATTGGTGACGACGCCCGTGGAAAGCCCGCGCTGCTCGGCATATTCCAGGAAGCTCTTGACCGGCGTGATCTTCCCATCCGCCATCGGCAAAGCAGAAACCATGCCGCTGTTGGTCTTCTGCCCGGTCATGATCGCAGTCATCCCCGCCGCCGAGTCCGTCACCCAATTGTCGAGCGCAGACGTGTCGGACAGGCCGACATGGGGCATGGACTGGATGAACAGCGATTGCGGCCGGTCATGCGCCATGATGCCGGCGGCATTCAGCGTCGGAACCCCGCCTGCATCCCCCAGAAGCAGGATGATGTTGCGCGCCCGTGGGGGCTTCGCCCCGGCATTTCCCTGCGCCATGGCCGGAACGGTGGCGAGCATTGCGCCCGCCGCCAGCATGATCCTGATCGATCGAAATATCATCGCCGTCCTTCCGTTCAGAAACGGGCCCGCACGCCGGCCATCAACGTGGTGCCATAATCGGTATAGCCTGCGAAGCGATCGTCGCGGACATATTGCCACTGGACGCCGCCGGCCACGTTGATGCCCTGCACGACGAATGTGACATTGGGCGTAACCTTGTAGGAAATATCGAAATCAAGGCTGCCGAACGGCGATTCATTATTGGCCGCCAGACCCGCGCCGCCAACGTCGCGCAGCACCTTGCCGCGCCAGCTATAGCTGGCCCGCGCGCCGATCGCCCCCTTTTCATAGAAGGCAGTCAGGTTGAAGCTGTCGCCCGCCACGTCGGTCAGGTCGTCACGGAAGGTGGTGCCGTCGGACAGGGCATAGGTGCCCTTGCTCTTCGTATGGGTGTAGTTGGCCTGAAAGCCGAGGCCATCGAACGGTGCCGGCAGCATCCTGAACAGTTGCTGATAGGCGATCTCGATGCCCGCGACATAGGCATTGCCGCCATTTTGCGGCGCGGTCAGGCGATATATCTGGCCATCCAGATCGAAATTACGGGTCTGCTGGAAGACGAAGGTGGTGATATCCTTGTAAAAGGCCCCACCGATCAACGCGCTGCCCGATGCGAAATACCATTCGACCGTGCCGTCATATTGCCATGCCTCGAACGGCCGCAGTTCCGGATTGCCGCCCACCGCCGTCAGCACCGTGGGATTGGAATTGATCGTCAGGCGCGGCGCCAGATCGGCCAGTGACGGCCGGGTGATGACCTTCGATGCGGCCAGATGCATTTGCAGGTTCGACGTGAATTCCGCGACCAGATTGAGCGAGGGAAGCAGATTGCCATAGTCGCGCGCATAGCTGACCGGCAGCGCCGCCGTGCCATTGTCGGCATAGCCCGCCGATGTCTGGCGGGTATGGGCATAGCGCAGGCCGGTGTCACCGCGAATAGTCACGCCGCCCAGAGGAAAGCTGAATTCCGCCATGCCATAGCCACCAATGATCCGTTCATCGATGGCATAGCTGTTGCGGTGATCGCTGCGGGTCAGATCGGCAGCGAGCAGCGCCTCCTTGCCGGTCGCCGCGTCCCAGAAGCGATCGGGATCGGGCATGACCCAGCTGGTCGGCAGGGTCCCGCCGACGCCGCTGAGAAAATCATCGACCGGGAAGGCCTCGAAATAGCTCTCGTCGAAACGCTGCCCGGATATGCCGCTGGTGAAATTAATGTCACGGCGGTTATAGGTGCGGTCCCGCTTCTCATATTTCGCGCCGAAGCGCAGCGCCTGCACCACGCCGTTCAGTTCGCGCGTCACGTCGAAGGTCGCAGCCCGCTGGCGATCGAGCGAATCATTGACGCGATATTCGATCCGGCGGCCCGGCAATGTGGTCGATTTCGTCAGGTCTGCCGTCAGGAAGCTGAGATTGGGCAAGCGCTCACCCACCTTGCCATAGTCGAAGGCGACCTGGCCGACGCTGCCGAGCAGCCGGGTGCGATAGATGGGCGTGGGCGTGTTGGAATAAGCGCGGCCCAGGCTCGCATCGGCGACCAGCGTCCAGCCATTGACGGACCATCTGGCGTTGGCACCAATCAGCCAATTCTCATATTGCAGCCGCGACGTCTCACGACCGATCTGGGTCGATGTATTGACGGTGGCGGCGGTCAGCACGCCATTTTCGATCACCGCCGTCCCCGGCACGATCGCGCCCGGCGTGGTCGCCGAGAAATCGGTCGAGTAGGTCAGCTCGTCATAATCTATATTGAGCCGGCTCCACAGGCCGTCGATATTCAGCTCGAACCGGTCATCGGGCTTCCACTGGATCGCGCCGCTAAGGCCGATGCGGTTGCGGTTTTCGCGCTCCAGCGTCGGGCGCGTGCTGGTCGGCACCAATATGGTGTCGCTGTCCAGAGCCCCGTCGCCGTCGGTATCGATCCGTCCTTCCGTCCAGCCGACACCGGTAACACGGTCCTGCCGCGTGGTGCGCTCGTCATAGACCGCCGCGATCAGCGCGCCGAACGTTCCCTCGTCGTTGACCCAGCTGGCCATGCCGGACAGGCGCGGATCGACCGCATCGGCCAGGCGCGGCGAACTGGCGGTGGCGGACAGGGCCAGCACCGGCTTTTTGAGGTCGATCGGCCGGAAGGTCTGCAAATTGACGATGCCACCGATCCCGCCTTCAGCGAGGTCCGCACGGGGGCTCTTGATCACCTCGACCGCCGACATGAGTTCGGAGGGCAACGTATCGAAGCGGAACTGGCGACCGCTCTGGCCGCTGTCGCGCACATTTTCGTTCACTGCGGCCGACCGGCCATTGAGAGTCACGACCTGGAAATTGGCGCCCAGCCCGCGAATGCGAACGAACACGCCCTCGCCGCGATCGCGCACGATCGACACACCGGGAACGCGCTGCAACGCTTCGGCGATATTCTGGGCCGGGAATTTGCCGATATCCTCGGCCTTCACCACGTCGACGACATTGGTCGCCTTGCGCTTTTCGGCCAGCGCACCGGACAGGCTGGCGGCATAGCCGGTGACGATGATCTCCGGCGCTGCCTCTGTCGCACCTGTCGCCACCATGTCCTGCGGCTGCGCCGTCGCCGCGACGATCAGCAAGGCACCATTGCCCTGACGCCGCACCGCCAGCGGCTTACCCTGAATGAGGCGCTCGACCGCCGCCATCGCGTCCATCCGGCCGCTCAGCGACGGGCCGCTCATGCCGGCGACCAGCTGCGGCGCGAACAATATGTCCGTACCGGTCTGATGGGCCAGCGCCTCCAGCGCCTGACCCAGCGGCTGCGCAGCGATCTGAACGGCAGCCTGGCGCTGCTGCGCCTGCGCCGGGACAGCGCAGAAGGCGGCAAGAGCGGCGCCCAGCACCAGTGAACGGCGCAAATTGCGCGAAGCAGAAACGGTCACGATAATCCCCCGTGGACAGCGGCAGTGGCGCCGCGCCTCCCCGACGCGCTGGCGGGCTATTACCCCACCCCGGCATCACGAATTTTTTTCAGCCGCCCAGCAACACCCGGTCCCCGACTTGCCGAACCGGCACAGACAGCAATTGCGACAGCGCCTGACCGAGCGCGACATTATCACCCATGCGATACATGCCGCTGACCCGCAGGGTGGCCGTGTGGGGATCGGCAATGACCAGCCGGGTCAGGCTATAGCGATTGGCCTCCGCCGCCACTTCATCCAGCCGGTCGTCATGAAAGGCGGCCCGGCCGCTCTGCCAGGCCTGCGTCGCCTCCACATCGGGGCGATCGATCTGCACGGTCTGGGCGATATCGGCGCGGATACGCTGGCCGGCGGAAAGGCTGTGCGGTGCGCCCGCCATCGCTACTTCCGCTCGCCCGGCCACCGCCATCATCGCCAGCGCATCATCGCTATCGCGACGCAAATCGAACAGACCCGTATCAGCGACAAACTGCCCCTTACCAGCATCGATCGAAAAGGGCGTCTCCGCGCGTTTGACGGTCAGCGCCACGCGCCCCCGATCCAGCCACAGGCGCCGACGCCGGGCACTTGCCAGCACGCGCACGTCCGTATCGGTATCCAGGAACAGCAAAGACCCTTCAGCCAGCGCAACCCGGCGCTGCTCGCCGACATCCGTGCGATAGCGGGTGCCAGCCATGGCCGTCTGCATCATCGCCATGCCGCCGCCGCCCACGACCAGCGTGCCGGCGCAAGCGACCAGCACCCGGCGCCGCGACAGTAGCTGCTTGGGCGGCACGGTTGCTGGGCGCGTCAGCGCGTCGGTGCCGGGCACCATCGCCCAGATATCGGTCGCGCGTTCGAAATCGGCCGCATGCGCAGCGTCGGCGGCGATCCAGGCGCGAAAGGCCCGCTCGTCTTCCGTCGTCCGTCCGTCCGCATTCAGCCTTGCAATCCACTCGGCAGCGGTCCGGGGTAAAGGGCGCTCACCGGACATGTCGGGGCTCACCAATCCTTCGTCCATTCGCCAAGGAAGGTCATTGCCCTGGCCATATGCTTCTCCACCGCGCTCTGGCTTATTTCAAGCCGCTCGGCAATCTCGCGATATTTGAGATTGTCGATCCGCTGGAGCAGGAACACCTCGCGGGTCCGCGGCGGCAGGCGGTCGATCCCTTCCGATACCCGCCGGAGCCGGGCCTGCGCCATCAGCGCTTCATCCTGCAAAGGCGCGCCGTCGCGCAGCATGCCAATCGCATCGTCCCCGGCCGATACGCCCCGCACCTTTTCCCGCCGATAGCTGTCGCGCGCCCGATTGACGGCGGCGCGAACCAGAAAGGCTTCCTCATTATCCGGACGATCGACGCGGGCTGCCATACGCACATAAGCATCGTGCAACATATCCTCGCTGTCGGTGCGACGGGTCAACCGCTCGACCTGCGCCAGCAGGCTGCTCCAGCCCGCCCACAGGCCCCGCGATGGCATATGCGTCTGTTCGATGGAATGATCGCCCATGAACAGGGCGATTATGCGCCGCAATGGTCAGTTTCATGACCAGGTCATTGCAATCGAATGACAACAAACCGATTTCGATATCGCAGGCCAGATCGACGGGTCGTGGCAGGATGCGCCCGCCCCCGGTCAGAGCGCCGACATGCTATATTTTCGGTCCTGCCACCGCCACGGCACAGGTCGATCCGGCACCATCGCACGGGGCGTTGACGGAACCGTTTCGCAAAACCCTCAATGCAGTTTCAGGCGCGGCCGCACGATGCGATTGATATGGCTGACCACGATCAGCGCCGGCCCACGCACCCAGCCATGCACGGCGAGCAGGTGCATGCGATAGAGCGACATATAGACGAAGCGGGCCAGCCGCCCTTCCACCGCCATGCGGCCGCCGACCAGCTTGCCCATCAGCGATCCCACCGTCGAATAGCGGCTGAGCGACACCAGCGACCCATGATCCTTGTAGGCGAAGCCCTGTAGCGACCGGCCCGCCATCAGTCGGCCGAGATTGGCGAACACAGTGTCCGCCATCTGATGCGCGGCCTGCGCACGCGGCGGGATCGGCCGCTCCGCCTCTTCGGGCGTGTAGGACGCGCAATCGCCCATCGCGAAAACCCGGTCGTCCGCCAGACTCTGAAGCGTCGGCCGCACGATCACCTGACCGGCGCGGGACAGTTCCAGACCGTCCAGCCCGTCCCGGATCGGCGCGGCCTTGACGCCCGCGGCCCAGACCTGAAGATCGGCGGCAACGAAACCGCCATCCTTCGTCTCCATACCCTCCGGCGTGGAAGCGGTCACGGCCACACCGGCGCGCACCTTGACGCCCAGCACTTCCAGTTCCTCGCGCGCGGCGTCGGCCAGTCGATCGGGCAAGGCGGGCAGGATGCGCGGCCCCGCTTCCAGCAGCGTCACATCCAGCCGCTTGCGATCGAACACCTCCAGCCCATAATAGCCCAGCGCGTCCGCCGCATTATAGAGTTCCGCCGCCAGCTCGACCCCCGTCGCGCCACCGCCGACGATGGCGATCCGCACCCGCGCATCCGATGCCGGGTCAGCCGACATGGCGCGCGACACGCGCAGGCAGTGGTCGAGCAACTGGTCGCGGAAACCGTCCGCCTGCGCCCGGCTGTCAAGAAACAGGCAATTGTCGGCCACGCCGGGCGTACCGAAATCATTGGTGACGGAGCCATAGGCCAGCACCAGATAATCATAGCGCACCGAATGGGCGCGCACCACTTCACGCCCCTTGGGATCGAACACCGGCGCAATATGCACGCGCTGCGCACCACGATCGATGCTTTGCAGCGTGCCGTACAGATAGCGATAGCCCCAGCGGTGGCAGTGGCTGCGATAGCCGACCTCGTCCAGGCTGGCGTCCAGCGATCCGGTCGCCACCTCATGCAGCAGCGGCTTCCAGATATGGGTGCGGTTGCGATCGATCAGGATGATGTCATGCCGCTTGCGCCCATAGCGGGCGCCCAGCTTGCGTGCGAGTTCCAGCCCTGCTGCACCGCCACCGACGATGACGATCTGGGTTTTCTTGTCGGGGATCACGCACATTCCTCCTCGATCGACGGGCCGGCGCATCGATCGCCGACGCACCGGTTGTGCATTGCAATAGGCCGCCCGCCGTCGCAAAGCGAGGCGTGGACAAGCAGAATTTCACCGAACGGAACCGGCGCGATATCGTCGCCATCGCGACCCGCCATTTCTCGGAAAAAGGGTTTGCCGGCGCGCGCGTGGATGAGATCGCGGCCGCGACCGCGACGTCCAAGCGGATGATCTATTATCATTTCGGCAGCAAGGACGGGCTGTATCGCGCGGTCCTGACCGAAGCCTATCGCGGCATCCGATCGGCCGAACTGGATGCCGAACTGGGCGACCTGCCCCCGCTCGCCGCGCTCGAACGGCTGACCGCCCTCACCTTCGACTATCATTTCCATCATCCCGAACTGGTGCGGCTGGTGATGGACGAAAATATTCGCGGCGGCCCGCATGTCGGCGAAATTTCCGAAGGGCATAATGAGATCGTCCTGCCCAAGACGCAGGCACTGATCGATCGCGGCATCGCCGACGGCAGCTTCCGGCCCGGACTGGACGCCGTCGATCTGCACATGACGATCAGCGCGCTTGCCTTCTACTTCATATCCAACCGCCACAGCTTCCACGCCATCTTCGGCGTCGACATGACCAGTCAGGCCGCTGCCGACCGGCGCCGGGCGCAGGTCATCGACAATATAGTGCGCTATTGCCGGGCTGATCCCTGAGGGCTGGGAGTGAAGCATGCCGGGCGTCAGAATTGCATCTTGACCTGGCCGCCCAGCGCCAGCGCATCATTGGTCCGCCGGTAGGAGAAGGCGCCGGGATCGAGAATATATTGCAAATCCGGCCGGATGCTGAGCCAGCGCCGCAACTGGATGCCATAGCTGAGTTCAATCGCCGTCTCCCCCATAGGCAGTGCGGCATAGCCGCCGGGAAGATCCTGCGCCTCGGCCGCTACGCGCCGCAAACGCGGATTGACCTGCGCATGCACGATACCCAGCGAGATGCTGTCCGCATCGCGACCTGAGAAGGTGCCGATCTTGACCAGACCCGCCGCATACCAATGGGTAATTTGCGCCGACGCCGCCGGATTGGCGGTAAACTGCCCGAAGATCGACAGGCCCCGGCCGGCATTGCCTTCGCGCAGGATCATCTGGTCGGCCAGCGCATAAAAGCCATAGCGGCCGCGCAGCGTGCCATCCTCGCCCCGCCGGGCGGCGCGCGAACTGTCATAATAGACGCCCAGCTTGTAATGGCCGGGCAACACCCGGCTGCCCGGCGCGACACCCGGATCATATTCCACTTCCAGCGGCAGCAGGATGCCGGTCGTGCCGCCGACAAAGGGCCGGAAGCCATTGTCCAGATCGTTAAGGCGCGGATTGACCTGATACAGGCCCGTCCGCAACGCCAGGTCCGGCCGCAAGCGATAGCGCACGGCCGCACCCCAGCGCGCATTGGGATAATTATACCAGCCGCTATTGCCCGATTCCGACAGCGGATGCGCGCAGAAGGCGGCATTGACGAAATTGCAGCCCAGCGGCATCCCGCCCAGATCATTGCCCATGGCAAAGAAACCCAGCCGCAGATTGAGCCGGCCATCCGCCAGATTCTGTTCATAGCTGAGTTCGGACAGGCGCGTATTATAGGCGCCGGCGGCCTCCTGAATCGGCAACCGGTTGCCCACGAAATCGGACGATATGCCCACGCCCCGCCGGTCGTTGAAGGTGACATGCACGGTCCCGCCGGTCAGGCCGGCAATCCGGTCCATGTCGAAATCGAATCCGCCGCGCAATTGCTGGGTATAGGCCGTGCCGCGCCGCTGGCCGCCATCCACGGCCGAGAAGGTTTCCGACACATAATCGGCGCGGACCGTGATCCCCGCCTGCTTCAGGCGGGTACGCAAACCGCCCCAGTCGCCCGTCAAAGTCTCGCGCGGCGGCGCGGCCGTCTTGTCCGGCGCAGGCGCGGCGTCCTGCGCAAAAGCGCCCGCCACCGGCAGGAGCGACAACAGCCCCGCCACAGTCAGGCGGGCCAGCGGATGAATGATCTGGGCCAAAGCCCCTCCCTCCCGCACGGCAACACAGCGCGCGGCAACATGAATGATGACAATAGGCGGGCGGAGCGGCGCCGGGCCGCTCCGCCACGGGTTCAGCGCAGCGTATAGGCGATCACATAATCGCCGCGGTCAGGCGACTGGCGCGCACCGCCCGCCGTCACCACCACATATTGCTTGCCGCTTTTGGGCGACTTGTAGCTCATCGGACCGCCCTGGCTGCCGACCGGCAGACGGGCTTTCCAGACCTCCGCACCGGTCGCCGCGTTGAAGGCGCGCAGGTAGAAGTCCTGCGTACCGGCGATGAAGACCAGCCCGCCCTGCGTCGCCAGCGTCCCGCCCAGCGTCGGCATGCCGATCGGGATCGGCAGGCCCATGCGGATGCCCATCGGCCCGGTGTCGCGCACCGTACCCACCGGCACCTGCCACTTGATGGCCCGGCTCTTGAGGTCGATCGCGGTCAGCGTGCCATAGGGCGGCGCCTGACAGGGAATGCCCAGCGCCGACAGGAAGCGATCCTTCACCACCGAATAGGGCGTGCCCTTCAGCGGAACGCTGCCCATGCCGGTGTTCACCGCTTCGCCAGCGCTGCCCGATTGCCCCTTCTGCGCCGCCGTCTGCGGGAACATCTGGACCCACAGGCCAAGGCGCATGTCGTTGATGAAGATGGTGCCGCTGGTCGGATCGGTCGAAATGCCGCCCCAGTTCATGCCACCCAGCGATCCGGGGAAGCTGAGCGACTTGTCGGTGCCCGGCGCCGTATACAGCCCCTCATAGCGCATACCCTTGAAGGCGATGCGGCAGAGCAGCTGGTCGAACGGGGTCGCGCCCCACATATCCGCCTCGGTCAGCGGACCGACGCCGATCTGCGGCATGCCCAGCGACTTGGGCTGTGTCAGCGAATAGGGTTCACCCACTATATTCGCAGGCTTCACCGGCACTTCCTTGACCTGCGTCAGCGGCTTGCCGGTGGCGCGGTCGAGCACATAGACCTGCCCCGCCTTGGTGCCGAAGACGAGCGCGGACACCTTGCGGGCCGCATCGACGGGGAAGTCGACGAAGCTCGGCTGCATCGGCAGGTCGAAGTCCCACAAATCGTTATGAACCGTCTGGAAATGCCATTTCTCTCGGCCGGTCGTGGCGTCGAGCGCCAGCATCGACGCGCCATATCTATGATCGAGCGCACTACGGGTGACGCCATAGAGATCGACCGAGGCGCTGCCGACCGGCATGAACACGGTGTTCGACGCCGAATCATAGGACATGGCGGCCCAGACGTTCGGGGTCGACCGGGCATAGGTCTTGCCCGCTGCGGGCGCGCCGGTGATCGCCGGATTGCCCGGATCGAAGGCCCAGCGCAGCTTGCCGCTGATGACGTCGAAGCCACGCATCACGCCGCCGGGCATATCGACCTGCACATTGTCGGCAACGCGGCCACCGACCACGACGGTCGTGCCCGCCAGCGTCGGCGCGGAGGTCAGCTGATATTGGGGATCGGGCGCATTGCCGAGGCCGACCTTCAGATCGACCCGGCCGTTGGTGCCGAAGTCAGAGCAGAACTTGCCGGTGTCGGCATCCAGCGCGATCAGTTCGGCATTGATGGTGTTCATCAGAATGCGGCGCTGGCAGGCAGCGCCGGTCGGCACGGTCACCGCCGTCACCGGCGTCGCGCCGGGCAGGCTGGGCTGCTGGATCGGCGCATGCGCATCGAAATAGGCGAGGCCCCGGCAGCGCATCCAGACAGACGCCTTGGCGTTGACCAGCGTCTTCCACTTTTCGCGGCCGGTATCGGCGTCAAGCGCGATGACATTGTTATGCGGCGTACAGACGAACAACGTGTCGCCAACCTGCAACGGCGTATTCTGGTCCTCTGCGCCATTGCCATCGCTCAATGCGATGTCACCGGTGCGATAGGTCCAGGCAACCTTCAGCTTGTCGACATTGTCGCGGGTAATCTGGTCGAGCGCGACGAAACGGCTGCCACCCGGACTATTGCCATAGGCGGTCCAGTCCTTCTGCGCCTGCGCCGGATCGACCGGCACCAGCGCTTCGGCCTGACCGGCGAACGGCACAGTCGGGTGCGGCACGAACATGCCGGCCGCCCCGACGATCGACCCCAGGCCGACCAGCGCAGCAACCAGCAAGGCCGGCCGCCAGGCAGGCGCCGAACCATCCCGGCGCCGCAGCAGCGGATAGGACAGCGCCACCACCGTCGCGCCGACGCCAATGGCCAGCAGCCGGGAGATCAGCGGCCAGAAACTGAAGCCCACTTCCCACAAGGCCCAGAAAATGGTGAGCAGGAAGACGGCGCCGAACAGCAAGCCACCGCTCGCCCTGCGCAGCGCGATCAGCCCGCCCGCGCCGATCAGCGCGACGCCGGCGATCAGAAAATAGAAACTGCCGCCCAGGCTGACGAGTTTGACCCCGCCAATGGCAAAGAAAAGTCCGGCGGCCAGAATCACGGCCCCCAACAGAAGCAGCCAACCGCGGATCAGCGGCTGGCCGTGCATTTTCGTGCCCGTCACGCGGCACCTCCTTCATCTCTTATAATCGTCGGAGAGTGCCGCTCTGGAGTCGACAAGAACGCCCAATCACCGGATCGTCGCTATAACGACGCAATGTACTATTTAGTACACACCGACCTGAGTCGCAAGTTCGCTCAGCGTTTTTCGGGGAAAGTTGCTGCTTCTCTGCCCGTCTGACGACCGCCTTACCGGGGACATGCAGGGAATAGATGGCTGGCAAATCTGGCCAAACGCCCTCCTCTTCGATCGACGCGAGCGGGCGTCGCGAACCGAAGGCGCTTCTATTATGTTGAAATCTTGCCCTTATCGGGAAGGCTCAGAGACCGTTTGAAAAATGCGCGAAAGAACGCCTTTGGCGCATTCCCAAACAGACTCTAAGCCCAAACTAAGAGCCGACAATGATCGCACCGCCCGGCGCAGCCGTCGATTCCCGGATCACCAGTTCATGGTGCATATAGATGGTCGCCGGGTCAGCCTCCGACTTGGCGCTCTTGGCAAGCGCCACCGCTTGGGTCGCGGCCTCAGCCGAAATCTGGGCACCCGGATGCCGCACCGTCGTCAACGGCGGCCAGATTTTCACCGCCACCGGCGTATCGTCGAACCCGACCACCGACAGGTCGCGCGGCACGTCCAGCCCCCGGCGATGCGCCAGCGACACGATCGCCGCCGCCATGTCATCATTGCTGGCAAAGATCGCTGTCGGCCGGGGATCGCAGGCGAACAGCGCCTCGCCCGCCGCCAGCCCGGATTCAAAACTCATGTCGCCCGCAAAGATCAGTTCGGGCCGCACCGCGATCCCCGCCTCCTCCAGCGCAGCAATATAGCCTTCACAGCGCGTGCGATGGATGAGATGCCCGGTCCCGCCGCGAATGAAGCCGATGTCGCGATGCCCCAGTCCGATCAGATAGGCGGTCATTTCCCGCGCCGCTTCCCGATCGTCGATCCGCACGCAATGCTCGCCCGGCAGATCGTCGCCCGGCGACATGGCGACGACCGGCACCGGAAAATCGCGCGTCAGCCCGAACCGGCTGGCCACCTCGCAATAAGGCGGCACGATCAATATGGCATTGGCGCCGCTATCGACCAGCGCCTGCATCTGCTGCGCGATCTCGGTCGGTTCCGCACTATCCAGCCGCCGCAGCAGCAGTTGCGCACCCAACTGGCTAGTGGCGTCGAGCGCACCGACCAGAATCGCACTGAGGAACGCATTTTCGATATTGCGATGGAGCAGGCCGATCCGCATCGTCGCGGCGCTGGCCAGCGATCGCGCCGCCAGATTGGGCACATAATTGAGTTCACGCACCGCCGCCATCACCAGGTCGCGCGTGCTTTCCTTCACCTTGTGGCTGTTGTTCAGCACGTTCGACACCGTCATGGTCGATACGCCGGCCCGATCCGCGACGGTCTGGATAGTGATGGCCTGACTGGCGCGACGCCCCGGACGGGCCATGATGATGCTCCTGTTTCCCCTGCGGCGAAGGACGCACCCGCATCGACCTTCACGCCCTCACGATTCATTTATCGCTAAAATTCAGCGAAAGGCAAATGTTGCAAAGCCTTTTCCGCCTCTTTTAACAGCCTTTTGTCAGACATGATTATAGCGCTAAAATTTACGCTTGACTCACCCGCTGGTTGGGAACATTTAGCGCTACAATTGCGCAAGCGAATAGCGTGAGCCTGTCGGCAGGGCCGATCAGGGATCAGGGTTTGAACGATCGTGCCGGACCGCAGTCGTCCGGGCGATATAGGGGAGGTAAAATGATGCGTATTTCCAAGAATTTCCTGTGCCATGCCGGCGTATCGGCGATCGCGCTGGGCGTGCTGTTCTCGCCCGCGCTCGTCTTCGCCCAGGATCAGGGCGCCGCACCGCAGGCGCCGCTGGATGGCACCGACATCGTCGTCACCGCCCAGAAGCGCGCAGAACGCCTTCAGGACGTGCCGCTGGCCGTGACCGCCGTGGGCGCCGACACGCTCGCCAACCGCCAGATCAACGACAGCAGCTCGCTGGTGCAGGCCGTCCCCTCGCTGACTTTCCAGCAGGGCGCCACCCCCACCAACAGCAGCTTCCGCATCCGCGGCATCGGCACTGCCCTGTTCGGTCAGGGCGTCGAATCTTCCGTCTCTACCGTGGTCGACGGCGTCGTCGCCGTGCGCCAGACGCAGGGCTTCACCGACCTCGCGGATATCGAGCGCGTCGAAGTGCTGCGCGGCCCGCAGGGCACCTTGTTCGGCAAGAATGCCACCGCCGGCGTCGTCAATGTCACCACCGCCCGCCCCTCTCGCGAGTTTGAGGGCAAGGCCGAAGCCACCATCGCCGAACATGGCGAATATCGCGTCCGTGGCACTGTGTCCGGCCCGATCAGCGACACGCTGCGCGCCCGCGTCACCGGCTTCTATAACGACGTGCGCGGCGTCGCCCGCAACATCGCCACCAATGGCTGGGACAATGGCTCGAAGAGCTGGGGCGTACGCGGCAAGCTGGAATGGGATGCGACCGACAATCTGAACCTGCTGTTCGCGGCTGAGTATCGCAAGACGGATGCCGATTGCTGCGCTTCCACCTGGATCGCGATCACCAACCCGAACCTGCAAACGCTGGTCGGACCGATCGACGCCACCCGCAACAACCGCACGCTGAACGACGAGACGGTCACCCGTTCCAACAGCAAGCAGCAGACCTATTCGCTCCAGGCCGACTGGGATCTGGGCGGGGCGACCATCACCTCCATCTCCGCCTATCAGAAATATTATCTGGACGTGAACCAGCCGATCGAGCGCATCAACAGCGATGTGCCGCTGTTCGTCGGCACGGGGGCGACCTACGCCTATTTCAGCCAGAACCATGGCATCGTGGACCTCAGCGCCTTCAGCCAGGAACTGCGCATCGCCAATAATGGCAATAGCGACCTCAACTATGTCGCCGGCGTCTTCTACATGCATTCCGACATCGAACGCCCGTTCGACCGCCGCCGCGCCCGCTGCACCGCCGGCACCTTCGGCGAACCCTGCGCCGCCAGCAACATCATCTGGCAATCGGCCAAGAGCGACATCCGCCTGAAGCAGGACAGCATCGCCGCCTTCGGTCAGGTCGATTATCGCATCATCGGCGGCCTGAAGGCGATCGGCGGCCTGCGCGTGCAATATGAAAAGGGCACCAACAGCGGCACCCGCACCGCCCCGATCGTGGCGGGCGACGTGATTTTCCCCGGCAATGCCTCGACCAGCGGCTCCATCACCGCCAGCGACACCGCCGTCACCGGCAAGGCGGGCCTGCAATATGAATTCAGCCGCAATGCGCAGGTCTATGGCAGCTATACCCGCGGCTATAAGGGGCTGGGGTACGAGATGGAAATCTCCGCCGACCTCGCCAACCAGCGCGTGCTGGAGCCCGAACATGTCAACGCCTATGAACTGGGCTTCAAGGGCCGCACCGCCGATGGCGTGCTGAGCATCAGCACCGCCTTGTTCCTGGCCGACTACACCAATCTTCAGGTACAGGCGAACCGGTCGGACATCGCATCGGGCGTCGTCCAGTTCGTGTCCACCAATGCCGGCAAGTCGCGCACCAAGGGCTTCGAAATCGAAGCCACCGTGCGCCCCGACGATCATTTCAGCCTGACCGGTGCCGTCACCTATTCGGACGCGAAGATCGATATCGACGGCCTGAACTGTCCGCAGCAGATCGCCGCCACCGCGCCGGTCATGACCGGCACGCCGATCAACGTCTGCTACCGCACCGCCGCTGGCGTCACCCCGACGCAGAATCTGCGCGGCGCCACCCTGCCGGTCAGCCCGAAATGGAAGATCAGCATCGCCCCGCGCTATGAAGCGGACATTCCGGGCACCGACTTTGCCGGCTTCGCGCAGGTGGGCGTCAACTTCCAGAGCGCGATGAACTTCTCGGTCGAACAGGACCCGCTGCTGGAACAGCCCGCCTATGCGCTGGTCGATGCCAGCATCGGCGTGAAGCAGTTGGACGGCCGCTACAGCCTGACCCTGTTCGTCAAGAATCTGTTCGACGAAAACTACCTGACCAGCATCGGCCACACCTCCTTCCTGGGCGGCAATTATGATCTGGTCGGCACCTTCAACAAGGATGCGGACCGCTATTTCGGCGCCACGCTCGGCGTGAAGTTCTGATCGGTCGGGCGCGGCGGTCTCCTGCCGCCGCGCCCCCTCTTCTCTCGGTACGGAGCAGGACGAATGGGCAAGCGCATCCTGATGGCGGCAACCATGCTGACGGCGGCGATCGGCCTGTCCGGGGCACAGGCCGCGCCCAAGCCTGCGGCACCGGCCAAACCCAATATCGTCCTCATCGTCCTCGACGATGTCGGCTTTTCGGACCTTGGCGCCTTCGGCTCGGAAATCCGCACCCCCAATATCGACGCTCTGGCCGCCGGCGGGCTGCGCTACAACCGGTTCGACAGCAAGGCGATCTGCACCGCCACCCGCGCGGCGCTGCTGACCGGGCGCAATCACCAGACGGTGCGGATGGCGGACCTGCCGACCAACACACGCACCACCGACATGAGCCGCGATCGCGGCGAACTGCCCACCAACGCGCAGATGCTGCCGCAGGCGCTGAAGGCCGCAGGCTATCGCACCTATGGCGTGGGCAAATGGCATCTTGGCCCGGAATATGAGGATGGCAAGGCTGGCAATAATGCGTCCTGGCCGATCCAGCGCGGCTTCGACCGTTTCTATGGCTTCTATCTCGGCTGGACCGATCAATATCATCCCGACCTGATCGACGGGAACGCCACCCTGCCCAAGCCCGACAAGCCGGGCTATCATTTCTCCACCGACATGGCGGACCATGCGATCGCCGATATTGACGATGCGGCGGGCAAGCCCTTCTTCCTCTATTTCGCCATGGGCGCGGGCCATGCCCCGTTGCAGGCCCCCCGCGCCTATATCGACCGCTATCGCGGCACCTATGAAAAGGGCTGGGACGCGCTGCGCGCCGAGCGCTTCGAGCGGATGCAAAAGGCTGGCATCATCCCCTCCAGTGCCGTCAACACGATCCGCGCCGCCGGCGATCGCCCCTGGGATCAACTCGGCGCCGACGAACAGGCCGTCTTCGCCCGCTATATGGCGACCTATGCCGGTTTCCTGGAACATGCCGACGCGCAGATCGGCCGGGTCGTCCAGCGGCTCAAGGACAGCGGCCAATATGACAACAGCATCATCCTGCTGATCTCCGACAATGGCGCCGCGTCCGAAGCGGGGCAGGAGGGCAGCTTCGAAAAGATGTACCGACCCAACAAGCTGAGCTTCGCCGAGCAGCGCGCGCGCATCGACGATATCGGCACCGACAGACTGCAACCCGAATATCCCCGCCCCTGGGCCTGGGCCGGCGACACGCCGTTCCGCCGCTACAAGGTGTGGCCCTATGCCGGGGGCGTGCGCACGCCGATGATCCTCTCCTGGCCGGCGGTCATTCGGGACAAGGGCGCGGTGCGCACGCAACTGGTCGACCCGATCGACCTGGCCCCCACCTTGCTGGATGCGGCCGGCACCGGCTTTGCCCGCAGCGTCGATGGCGTGGTGCAGGTGCCCGTGGCTGGGCGCTCCATCCGCGCCACCTTCAACAATGCGCAAGCCGCCACCCGCCCGGTCCAGTATTTCGAGCTGCGCGGCCAGCGCGCGATCACGGCGGGCCACTGGCGCGCGGTCGCCATGCACCAATATGGCACCGACTTCGCGAAGGACCGGTGGGAATTGTTCGACCTGTCGAAGGACTTTTCCGAAAGCACCGACCTTGCCGCCAGTCACCCCGCCAAGCTGGCGGAGATGAAGGCGCTCTGGTGGCGGGAAGCCCGCAAATACAGCACGCCGCCGCTCGCCGAGCCGCCCGAAATCTTCGCCAGGCGCGCCCGCTATGACGACGCCTTCACCGATCCGAAATGAGTAACGCCATCTCCACTTTGACTTCCCCCCTTTCACCCGGTGCCGGTCCTCTGTTCCTCTCCCCGGAGGACATGGCCTGGGTGGAAAATACCCGCGACGCCATGAGTGTCGAGGCGCAGATCGCGCAGCTGTTCGTCCTGTCCGCGCGCCATGACAGCATCGCGGAAACCGACGGGCTGCTCGGCCATGCGCCGGGCGGCATCCACCGCTTCCCGACCCATGATCTGGACGCCGCCTGGGCTGCGACGCGCCATGCGGTCGAGCGGTCCGAAGTGCCGCTGATCCTGTCCGGCGATATCGAGGGCGGCACGGTCAGCGCGCCCTTCACCACCGCCATCCCCAACCAGATGGGCATCGCCGCCTGCGACGATCTGGACCTGAGCGCCGACCTGGCCCGCATCGTCGGACAGGAAAGCCGGGCGCTGGGCTATAACTGGTCCTTCACTCCCGTGGTCGACATCAACCGCGCCTTCCGCAACGCGGTGGTCGGCACCCGCTCCTACGGTTCCGATCCCGACCGCATTCTCGCTCAGGCGCGCGCCTATGTGCGTGCGCTACAGGCACAGGGCGTGGCCGCCTGCGCCAAGCATTGGCCCGGCGACGGGCTGGACGATCGCGATCAGCATCTCGTCACCAGCGTCAACGACATGGACATGGACGAATGGCGCGCGACCTTCGGCCGCATCTTCGGCACGCTGGTCGATGATGGCGTGATGACGATCATGTCGGCCCATATCGCCCTGCCCGCCTATATCCGCGACAGACTGCCGCAGGCCGGCGCGCAGGCCTTCGAACCCGCGTCCGTATCCCGCCTGCTGAATCAGGATTTGCTGCGCGGCGAACTCGGCTTTGACGGCCTGATCGTGTCCGACGCCACCGTCATGGGCGGCCTCACCAGCTGGATGGCTCGTGCCGAAGCCGTCCCCGCCGTAATCGAAGGCGGCTGCGACGTCTTCCTGTTCAGCCGCGATCCGGTCGCCGACATGGGCTTCATGCTACAGGGCCTGCGCGACGGCCGCCTGTCGGAACAGCGCCTGCATGACGCCGTCACCCGCTTCCTGTCGCTGAAGGCGAAGCTCGGCCTGCACCGCATGACCCCGGACGAGCGCATCGCCCCGGTCGAGCAAACCCGCGCCCTGCTGCGCCAGCCCGCCCATCTCGATCAGGCCGCCCGCGCCGCCGCCGCCAGCATCACTTTGGTCAAGGATCGCGAAGCCCTGATCCCGATCACGCCGGGCCAGCACAAGCGCGTGCTCATCATTTCCGACGAAGGCGCCAGCTTCTTCTCCGGCGCGCCCGAACGCGATTTCACCCCGCTGATCGCAGGTCTCCAAAATCGTGGCTTCGCCGTCCGCCATTTCGATCCCGAAGCGATGCCGACGCCCGAAGACACAGACCTCATCCTCTATCTGATCGGACAGGAAGCCACGCCCGCGCTCAGCCATATCTTCCTCGATTTCGCCCGGCTGCATGCCAGCCCGCGCAACGGCATGATTCAGTTCAACCGCGAAATCCCGACCCTGCTTATCTCCTTCGGCCAGCCCTATTATCTGTATGACGCGCCGAATTTCGCGACCTATATCAATGCCTATGCTTCGTTGCCCGATGTGCAGACGGCATTGGTGGAGCGGCTGACGGGCGATGCGCCCTTCACCGGAAAAAGCCCGGTCGATGCCTTTTGCGGGAAGGAACAATTGTCATGGTAAGCCCTCGCAGGATCGCAGCGGCATCGCTTTTCGTCCTCGCACTGAGCGGTGCTGCATCGCCGCCGAAAGGCTGGCGCGACCTCAACCATAATGGCCGGCTCGACCGCTATGAGGACAGCCGCGCCCCCATCCACGCCCGCGTCGAGGATTTGCTCAAGCAGATGACGCTGGCGGAAAAGGCCGGCATGCTGGTGCACGGCACCCTGCCCACGCCCGGCTCCTCGATCGGTTTCGCCGGCAAGACCTATGATGCCGACGCCACCGTAAAGCTGCTGAACGATCGCCACATCAACAGCTTCATCACCCGCCTCGTCGTGTCCCCATCGGACCTCGCCGCGCAGAACAACGCCGTACAGAAACTGGCGGAGGCCAGCCGCCTCGGCATTCCCGCCACGATCAGCACTGACCCGCGCCACCATTTTCAGGCGACATTGGGCGCCAGCACCACCGGCGGCGGCTTCTCGCTCTGGCCCGACACGCTGGGCTTCGCCGCGCTGGGCGACACCGAAACCGTGCGCCGCTTCGGCGACATCGCGCGGCAGGAATATCGCGCCGTCGGCATCCATATGGCGCTCTCGCCGCAGGCCGACCTCGCCACCGAACCACGCTGGCCGCGCTTCGCCGCAACCTTCGGCTCCGATCCGGTCGAAGTGTCCCGGCTCGCCGGCGCCTATGTCGACGGCTTCCAGCATGGCCGCACCGGCATCCGCCCCGATGGCGTCGCCACCGTGGTCAAACATTGGGTCGGCTATGGCGCCGAACCCGAAGGTTTCGACGGCCATAACTATTATGGCCGCAACGCGCCGCTGACCGACGCCGCCTTCGCCCAGCATATCCGCGCCTTCGACGATAGCCTGGCCGCCCATAGCGCGGGCGTCATGCCCACCTATGTCATCGTCCATGGCCCGAAGATCGCGGGCGAGCCGATCGAACCGGTCGCCGCCGGCTTCAACAAGCAGATGCTGACCGGCCTGCTGCGAGGGGAAAAGGGATATCGCGGCCTGATCGTCTCCGACTGGTCGATCACCAATGATTGCCCGCAGGCCTGCATGGCCCCAAACGCGCAGAACCCGCAGACGCCCGCGTCGATCGGCACGCCCTGGGGCATGGAGGCGGCCGACAAGACGACCCGCTTCGCCAAGGGGCTGAATGCCGGCATCGACCAGTTCGGCGGCGCGAACGATCCCGCCCCCATTCTGGACGCGGTCGCCAAGGGTCTCGTCAGCGAAAAGCGCATCGATGAATCCGTCCGCCGCGTGCTGCGCCTGAAGTTCGAACAGGGGCTGTTCGACAATCCCTATGTCGATGAAGCCGCCGCCGCCCGCATCGTCGGCAACCCGCAGGCCCAGGCCGAAGCGGACGCCGTCCAGCGCGCCAGTCAGGTGCTGCTGCGCAACGACGGCGCCACCCTGCCGGTCGCGCCGGGCAAGCGCATCTGGCTCCACAATGTCGATGCCGCCGCCGCCCGCGCCGCTGGCTTCACCGTGGTCGAAGACCCGGCGCAGGCCGACGTCGCGCTGGTCCGCACCGCCACCCCGTTCGAAACGCTGCACCCGCATCATTTCTTCGGCGCGCGCCAGCATGAGGGGCGGCTGGATTTCCGCGCCGATGACAAGGATGTGCAGGCGATCGCGCGCGCATCCGCCCATGTTCCCACCATCGTCGCGGTGGAGATGGATCGCCCCGCCATCCTGACCGCGATCGAGCCGATGGCCAAGGCCATGCTCGTCACCTTCGGCGCCAGCGATGCCGCCATACTGGATGTCGTCACCGGCCGCGCCGTGGCAAAGGGCCATATGCCCTTCTCGCTCCCCCGCTCCATGGCCGATGTCGAGGCGCAAAGCCCTGATCTGCCCGATGATGGCCCCGCCCCCGCTTATTCGCGCGGCGCCGGGATCGTCCTGAGGGCTGCCCGGTGACGGACGGCATGATCCACCTGCCCGGCGGCCCCTTCCTGATGGGGTCGGACCGTTTCTACCCGGAAGAAGCGCCGGTGCGCCGGGTGCAGGTGGATGGCTTTCGCATCGACGAAACGCCCGTCACCAACCGTGACTTTGCCCGCTTCGTGGAAGCCACCGGCCATGTCACGCTGGCGGAAATCGCGCCCGACCCCAAGGACTATCCCGGCATGGACCCGGCGATGGCGCGGGCGGGATCGCTGCTGTTCCAGCGCACGGGTGGCCCGGTATCGCTGGAAGACTATAGCCAGTGGTGGCAGTTCAGCTTCGGCACCGACTGGCGCCATCCCCATGGCCCGGACAGCCGGATCGAGGGGCTGGAGGATCACCCCGTCGTCCATGTCGCCTATGCCGATGCGGAAGCCTATGCCAAATGGGCGGGCAAGGCGCTGCCGACCGAGGCGGAATGGGAATATGCAGCGCGCGGCGGCCTGGACGGCGCGGACTATGCCTGGGGCGACGCACTGGCGCCGGACGGCGCGATGATGGCCAATTACTGGCAGGGCGCCTTCCCATACGGCAACACGCTGGAGGATGGCTATGAGCGCACATCCCCGGTGCGCACCTACACCCCCAACGGCCATGGCCTGTACGACATGATCGGCAATGTCTGGGAATGGACGACCGACTGGTTCGCCCAACCCCGGATCGAACGCAAGACGAAGGGTAGCTGCTGCATCCCCGCCAACCCGCGCGGCGGCACGAAGCGGGAGAGTTTCGATCCCGCCACGCCCGACATCGCCATTCCGCGCAAGGTGCTGAAGGGCGGATCGCATCTGTGCGCCGCCAATTATTGCCAGCGCTATCGCCCCGCCGCCCGCCATCCGCAGGCGGTGGACAGCGCGACCAGCCATATCGGCTTTCGCTGCATCATCCGGGACAAGAAGGAAACCCGTCCATGACCCACGCCCGTCGCGCGCTGCGCGCCGCCGCGATCGCCGCCTGCACCCTGCTGGGGCCGGGCGCCTTCGCCAAGCCGGTGAACGCGCCGCAGCCCAAGCCGACCAACATGATCTTCGTGCTGGTGGACGATCTGCGCTATGATGCGATGGGCTTCCTGACGCCGGGCCTTCAGACCCCCAATATCGACCGGCTGGCCAGGGACGGCGTCTATTTCCCCAATGCCGTCGTCACCTCCTCGCTCTGCTCGCCCAGCCGCGCGACCATCCTGACCGGCCAGACCGCGCGCAACCATGGCGTGGTGGACAATAATAATAGTTCGGAGGAAGGGCTGACCTTCTTCCCCAAATATCTTCAGGCAGCGGGCTATCAGACCGGCTTCTTCGGCAAATGGCATATGGGCTTCGACACCGACGCCCCCCGCCCCGGCTTCGACAAATGGGTCAGCTTCAAGGGCCAGGGCACCTATTTCCCGACCGAACAGCTCAGCCCCGACAAGATCGCGGCGGGCGATCGGCAGATGCTGAACGTCGATGGCGCGCATGTGAAGCGCACCGGCTATATCACCGACGAGCTGACCGATTATGCCATGAACTGGCTGGAAAAGGGCCGCGATCCGTCCAAGCCCTTCTTCCTCTATCTCAGCCACAAGGCGGTCCATAGCGACCCGCTGCCGCCCGACCGGTACAAGGCGCAATATAGCGACCTCAAGATCAACCTGCCCGCCAGCATGGCGGACACGCCGGAAAATAATGCCGGCAAGCCGCTCTGGGTCCGCAATCAGCGCAATAGCTGGCACGGCGCTGACTTCCCCTATCACACCAACAACCCCATGACGGAGCAGGTCCGCGACTATTATCGCACCCTGTCCCCCGTGGATGAGAGCCTGGGTCGCATCCTGGCTTACCTCAAGAAGAACCATCTCGATAAAAATACGATGGTCGTCTTCTATTCCGACAACGGCTTCCTGATCGGGGAACATGGGCTGATCGACAAACGCAACGCCTATGAGCCCTCCGTCCGGGTGCCGATGATCGTCTGGGCGCCCGGCATGGTGCCCAAGGGCGTGACCAACCCCGCCGTCGTGCGCAATCTCGACCTCGCGCCGACCTTCCTCGACATCGCCCATGTCGCAAAGCCCGCGCAGATGGAGGGCAAGAGCTTCCTGCCCGTGGCCGAGGGCAAGATCGACGAAAAGACCTGGAACCCCGGCGATTTCGTCTATGAATATTATTGGGAATGGAGCTTCCCGCAGACGCCCACCACCTTCGCGATCGAGCGCGATCGGGTAAAATATATCCAATATCATGGCGTCTGGGATCTGGAGGAACTGTACGACCTCAAGAGCGATCCGGACGAGATGCACAATCTGATCGAGGATCCCAAATGGCTGGATACCAAGATCACCCTGCGCAAGGCGCTGTTCGAGCAACTGGCCAACAATAAGGGCGCGCATGTCGTTCCCTATACGCGCAAGACCAGCTCCGGCCTCGTCCACCGCAATATCGACGGCCCGCATGCCGCCGACTTCCCGGCCGACTGGTATGTCCAGCCCAATCTGCCGACCAAGATGAACGACCTGTTCGCCGACAGCCCGGCCAAGGCGAAGGCCGACGCCGAAGGCAAGACCTACCACCCGTAATATGCCTCCCACGTCATTGCGAGCGAAGCGCGGCAATCCACGCAGCGCAACATGGATTGCTTCGCTACGCTCGCAATGACGGAAAAAGGGCTGATACCCTCTTTCTCGTCCCGCTTTGAAAGTTCGCGTCGATGACCGCATCTCCTTCGCCGGAAACCACTCGCCCCGCCGTGTCGCTGGGCTTCGTCGCCATCTATGTGCTGGCGCAGTTCGGCATCTGGGTCGCGCTGCTGACGCCGGTGGTGATGACGCTGGCGCTGCGCGTCGGCGAGATTGCGAGCGAGGCGGAAAAGGGACGATGGCTGGGCGTCATCCTGGCGATCGGCGGTTTCGTCGCGCTGGTCGCGACGCCGGTCTGCGGCGCCCTGTCGGATCGGACGCGCAGCCGCTTCGGCCGCCGCCGGCCCTGGCTACTGGGCGGATTGGTCGTCGCGGGCGCGGGCCTGCTGCTGCTCGGCCTGGCCCCCAACCTGCCGCTGCTGGGTGTGGGCTGGATCATCTGTCAGGCCGGCTTCAATGCCATGCAGGCCGGTTGCCTGCCGATCCTGCCCGACATCATCCCCGTCCGCTGGCAGGGGCGTGTTGCCGGCATGCTGGGCATGACATCGACCATGGGCACCTTCGCGGGCAGCTGGATCACCCAATATACGCAGGGGTCGTCGCTGCTGATGTTCCTCGCCCCCTTCGCGATCACCGTGGTCAGCATCACCATCCTCTGCCTGATCCTGCCCGATCGCCCGGCCGACAGCAGCGATGACCGCCGCCTCGGCCCCATCGCGATGCTGCGCGCGATCGGCGCCCCCTTCCGCGACTGGGACTTTAGCTGGGCTTTCGGCAGCCGCTTCCTCATCATGATGGCCTGGTCGTTCCTGCTGACTTACCAGCTCTTCTTCCTGACCGATCAGTTGGCCTTGCCCAAGTCCGACGCAACGCAGGTGATGGTGAAATCGATGGCGATCATCGCCACCGCCACCATCGCCATATCGCTGGTCGGCGGCTTCATCACCGACTGGACCGGCCGGCGCAAGCCGCTCGTCTTCCTCGCCGCCGCGCTGGAGGGGGCCGGTTTCCTGACGATCGCGCTGGCCCCGTCCGTGCCGCAATTCCTGGTCGGCGTGGCCATGGCGGGGATCGGCAAGGGCCTTTATTTCGCGGTCGATCTCGCCCTGCTCGCCGCCATCCTGCCCCGGCCGGAGGACAGCGCCAAGGATATGGGCGTGTTCCAGATCGCCAACAGCCTGCCCCAGTCGCTCGCCCCCGCGATCGCACCGATCATCCTCGCCATCGGCAGCGCGCAGGGCAATGATTATGCCGCCATCTATTTCGTCGGCTGCCTGTTCGCCCTGCTCGGCGCGATCGCTATCTGCCCGGTACGCCGGTCCAGATAGTCACCGGACCTTCAGGCCCAACCCGCTCAGCAACTGCCCGGCCTGCTCGCGCGAGATCGTCGCGCCGCGAAACGGCCGGGCATCCTCCAGCCTTATGCCGCCCAGATCGGCCCCACGCAGGTCCGCGCCATCAAAACGCGCACCCTGAAGATAGGCGTCCCGCAGGCTGGACTCCTCGAATACTGCCATCCGGAAATCGCAATTGCGCAAATCGGCCGACGCCAGATCGACCTTACGCAGCGTCGCCTTTCGAAACGACAGGCCGGGCATCTTGCTGTTGATCAGCAGCGTTTCTTCCAGATGAAATTCGATCGCGCTCGCGCCGGAAAAGTCCGCGCCCGTCAGCTTGCAACCCGTAAAGCGCGCCGACGTCATCTTCGCCTGCCGCAAATTGGCGTTGTTGAAATCGCAACTGACCAGCATGCTTTCCTGCAACGCCGCGCCCCGGAACGATGCGAACGCACCACGACAGCCATGCCAGGACGCCCCGGTCAGGTTTGCGGAGGCAAAATCCGCCTGCCGCAAATTGCACCGCTCGAACCGCGCCCCTGAAAAATCGAGATGCGACATGTCTGCCTGCTCGAAATCGCATTCGACAAACAGCGCCGGTCCCAGCGCCAGATGATCCTGCGCCATCTGCCGCGTCACGCTCTGCCCGGTCAGTGCATGTCCTGCCGATACTTCGTCCATTGGAATGCCTTATCTCAATCGGGGTGAAAGGCCATGATGAATATCAGGGCACGCCGATTCGGCTTAATCCACGCAGCGGGCGGCCCATATGAAAGGCCGCCCGCCACAGCTTTTTCATGGCTTCCCGGCAACCTCGGCGATCACCGCCAACCCGCGCTTCTTCGCGTCCGTGATGCTCAGCTTCTTCGCCTGTATGTCGTCGGCCAGCCCCATCAGCCGCTCGGCCGCCGCCGATCCGGTTTCGGCGACCTCGGTCACGGCCACGCCGCCGTTACGCGCGATGACATCGTCCCATCCCGCACGGATCGCCGCCCAATAGTCCTTCGTCGCAGACCAATAGGCATCGGCCGGCGCCGCATCGAATGCGGTGTCGCGGCTATAGCTGTTCAGCACCGATTCCTGCACGAACGGCACGATCTTCTCACCCTTGCCGCTGCTGCCCGGTTCAGCACCGGGTTCCGGTCCCATCTTGATATTATCCTGCCAGTGGATCCAGCCCGCTGGCGAAGGCGAATGGCGGTTGATCGACAGATAGCGATCATAGGCCGGATGGCGCACCGCATCCCGGCGGGCGAGCGGGCGCAAGGTCCAGTTGCTGCGCCACCGGCGCACGCCGCCCTCTTCGGTCCACTGGCCCCATCCGCCATAGCGCGGGGAATCGTCGGTCTGGTACACCGTCTGCGACCAGCGGCCAGCGCGCAGGCCAGCGGGCACCGGGTCCAGCTTCCAGCGTCCCTTGCCGGCATAGACCAGCACGGTTTCGGGCTCATAGATCCAGTCCTGCCGCCAATGCTTGATCACCATCGGCTTGCCGCTGCCGTCATCGACGACCAGCAGATGTTGCAGGATGATGCGGCGACCGCTGTCCTCGACCACCCGCACCGCTTCATGCCCGCCCGAAACCTTGTCCGGGATCGGCGTATAGTCGGCGCGCCATGGCGTGGTTTCGCGCATGTCGAACTTCACCTTGAAATTGCCCGCCATCGCCAGGATCGACGCCCGGTCGGCGTCGAAAGCCTGCGCCTTCGCTGCGGCGGAGGGGGCTGCAACAGGGCCATCGGCCAGCACAGGCACGGCCGCACTGATCGCGGTGGCCAGCAGGATGGATTTGATCAGGGACTTCATCGCAAATTCCATTCGTTTAAAGAGCAGCAGACAGGCGGGCATCGACCAGCGCCTGAACATGGGCGAAGGCAGCGTTGGCGCCGGCCACGACGCGCGCCTCCTCCTCCGGGTCCAGCACGATGGCATCCAACGCAGCGGTAAAGGCGCGCCAGTGCGGGGCCGGCCCGGCCTCGGCCGGAGCAAGGTGGCGGGCGCCATAATCGTCCGACAGGCCGATCTTTGCCGCTTCCTTGCGCAGCAACGCCGCCCCCATATTCGATCCTTCCACGACATAGAGCCAGCCAAGCCCCGTCGCGACATCCCCGTCCGGCCCGGACGCATCATCAACTGCCGGAATGGCGATCCCCACATCGGCAAGGTCAGCCGAAATCAGCACCAGCCGCTGCCGGCCTTCAAGCCCCGGCAACAGCGCCTGCAACCGCGCGTCGGCATAGAGCGGCGCGACCGCATGATGCAGATGATATTGGATCTCGGCAAAGCGCCGATAGCCCTCGATCGTGGCGAAGGATGCCGCTTCCATGATCGACCGGTCGAGCCGGTCATGCGTCCCATGGGTCGCCGCCTTCAGCCTTTTGGCCCGGCCCGGTTCACCCTGTTCTGGCTGCACTGGATTCATACTCTATACCCTAGATGGCGGAAGAGGGCGGCTCGGACCGCCCTTCTCCCTTTGGAAAATTGTCAGAAGGACAGGATGACCGACGCCTTGTAGGTGCGGCCCGGCTGGCTGTAATAAAGCTGCGAGATGCTGCCGCTGTCGGGGATGTCGAGCGCGTTATAATAGGTCTTGTCGAGGATATTATAGACGCCGCCCTGAAGCCGCAGCCCCTCGAACAGGCCCGGCTTCACCCAGCCGGTAAAGTCGACAATGCCATAGCCCGGCGTCTTGTTGAGCGAGGAACTCATAGTCTCCACCTTGTCGCGCTTGGCGGCAACGGTGGCGGACAGATCGGCGCCGAAGCGCTCCTGCCGATAGCCCACGCCCACTATGCCGCGCAGCGGCGGGACGGAATTGAGATATGTATCCTCGTCCGTATCCTTGCCATGGGCATAGGCGACCGATCCCCACATCCGCCAGTTGGGCGTCAGCGACCATTGGGCGCTCGCTTCCGCCCCATAGATGCGGACATGCGCGCGGTTCACATAACGGAATACGCCGAACGGATAGGCACCCGTCAGGCCCACCGCCGCCGCCGTGGTCGTGATCGAGTCGATGAAGTTGCGATAATAATTGTCGTAGACGGCGATCTTCGCGCCATTGTCCTTGTCGCCGAATTTCAGCCCGACTTCATAGCCATTGCTGGTTTCCGGCTTCAGATCGGGATTGCCGATGCTGACATAGCTGGAGGGGCCACCATAGGTCAGATAGAGTTCCGTGGCCGATGGCGCCCGGAAAGCCTGCGACCATTGGCCGTACAGCGTCAGGTTCGGCAGCACATCCCATTCGGCCATCAGCTTGGGCGAGAATTTGGAATCGCGCGACTTGTCCGGCAGGCCTTCATAGGCGGCATTGACGGTATAGGTCGCGGTTTCCTGCGGCGTGCGGCGGTAGGAATCGAACCGCAGGCCCGGCGTCAGGTGGAACGCGCCAAAGCTGATCCGGTCCTGCACGAACAGGCCGATGTCCGTGCCGTCGACATCGGGCATGTCGGACTGGTTCACATGCAGGAAGCTGCAACTATAGATGGCGGCCGTGCAGTTATCGACACCGGATGCATATTGGCTGGTCTTGGTGGCATAGACTTCGCCGCCCAGGCTGATCGCATGCTCCAGCGCGCCAGTCGTGGCGGCCGCGACGATCGACCCGTTCAGGCCGTAGGATTCATCCTGCAAATCGCTGTCGCGGTCATATTGACCGATCGGCGCCGTGGTACGGGTCGCCTGCGTATAGGTGCGCAGGTTCAGCCGCTGCCAGTAACCGACCAGATGCGCCTCCCGGATGAACCCGTCGCCTTCGGACATATAGTCATAGGTGCCGGCCACCCGCTTGCGCTTATTCTGCTCCAGCGTGCCATAGCTCGGATAGGTCGACGTCACGCTGGTCAGCGTATTCTCGTCATAGCTGCGCTTGAAGACTTCACCGGTCAGGCCGATGCGATGCCCGCCGCCCAGATATTGGTGCACTTTGACCAGCAGATTTTCCTGATCATAATCGGCCGGGTTCTGCGCGGTGCGGGTCGAACCGCTGCCATAGGTCTTGCCCTGATTTTCGGTTTCATGGCCGTTCTGATATCCGCCCTGAATCAGGACCATCATATTGCCGGTGCGGAAAGCCGCCGCCTGATTGAGGTAGATGCTGTCGCTCGCGCTGTCATAGGTCGCCTTGCCCAGCGCCGCCTGCGTCTTGCCATCGACCAGCAGGTCTTCGGGGTCCAGCGTGCGCGCGGCGAACACCCCGCCCAGCGCACCTTGCCCGAAATAGCTGGCGTCGCTGCTCTTCACCACATCGATGACCGACAGGGAGTTAAAGTCGAAGGACGCCACGCCCCCCTGCACACCGCGCGCGCCATCGGACAGCCAGGGCAGGCGAATGCCGTCCAGCGTCGTCAGCACCCGGTTGGAATCCAGACCGCGAATATTGATGCTGAAATTATTGCTGTTGAAATTGACCCCGGCGTCGACCCGGCGGGCATAGTCGGCGATGCTGTCGACCATCCGCCCACGCAGCGTCGCCGCGCCGGTGCTGGTCGACAGCAGCGGCGACTTGCCGGCCGCGTTGCGATCCAGATTGGTGGGCACCTCGATCGCATCCGCCTCGACCCGCACGGACCCCAGCGGCACCGCCCGTGATGCCGTCTCACCGCTGCCCTGCCCGGTCGTGGCCGCAGCACCGACGCCCTGCGTGTCGGTGCCGCCGCTATTGCCGCCCTGCTCCAGCGTGACCGTATTGGGTCCGGTAAAGCGATAGGTCAGGCCCGTGCCGGACAGCAGCCGCGACAGCGCCTGCGTCGGCGCCAGCTTGCCTGACACGCCCGGCGACTGGATGCCCGCCCCGATCGATGCCGAATAGCCGACCTGAATGCCCGACTGTTCGGTAAATTGCAGCATCGCGTTCAACAGCGGCTGCGCCTCGACCTGAAAGCTGCGCGCGGCCGGTGTCGCCTGCGCCAAAGCAGGCGTCGCGACCGCCGCGATCGATAGCCCGGCGCTGCCGGCCATAAGGAGCGCGCGCAGCGCTGCTCCGGTCAAAATTCCACGTCGTGCCGCGCTGGCCATGCCAAACCCCATTCGCTCCAAGGCGCTGCACCATGCCACGCCCGACGCTTGTTGCACAATGCTCGCATTAGCAAAAAGTCGTCTTAAGACGGATGCGGATCGGCTTGCCCTAACCCCTGTCGCGAATTTTTTTGCGCGCGCCCCTCATTTAAGCGCATTCATGCGCAAAAATCGGAGTCAGTCCCGTTTACGTTCGCCCTGAGCCTGTCGAAGCCTGTCCTGAGCGCCTGCCGCAGGCGGGCAGTCGAAGGGCGCCGTTCTTTTCTTGAGACAAGCAAGGGGCTTCGACAGGCTCAGCCCGAACGGGTTTCACTTAAGGTTCGCAACTCACGCTCAACGCCGCAGCACCATCATGTCGCCCGGCAGCGTCATGACCTGCAATCCGGCCATCTGCGCTACGCTGCGCAGCGCCTCATCCGGCGCGTCGATGCGAAAGATACCGCTGATCCGCGGCGCAGCCGACAGGTCGGCAAAGGTCAGCGTATAACCGGGGCGATAGCGCCCGATCTCTTCTATCGCCTCCTCCACCGACCGGCCATCCAGCACGATCAGCCCCCGACGCCAGGCCGCCATGCTGCTCACCATGCCGGGCTTCAGCCGGACAAGCCTACCGTCATCGCCATAACGCGCCCGCTCCGCCATGCCCAACAACATGCCCGGTCCCGAAGCGGTCCCCCGCACGCGCACCGCCCCCTGCGTCACATTCACATTGACGCCCGCCGCGCCCCGATCGACCTCGAAGGCGGTGCCGATATCCTGCGTCACGCCGCCCGATGCCGCCACCCGGAACGGCCGCTGGTCGCCATGTTTCACATCGAACCAGGCCTTCCCCTGCAACAGGTCGATGCGCCGTTCCTGCCCGTCATAATGGATGGCGATGGCCGCATCGCTATCCAGCATCGCCGTCGAACCATCCGTCAACGCGACCGTGCGCACCTCGCCCCTGCCCGCCATTTCATCGGCCCGCAGGCGGATCATCATGCCCGGCGCCAGAAAGGCCAAAGTCGCCGCCACCGCCCCGGCCGCCAGCCACACACGGGGCCGCGCCACCATAGTCCAGCGCCGTCCCCTGCGCCGTGGCGCAGGCGTGGCGCTGACAAAAGCCGCCCGCTGGCCGTCCAGACTCTGCCACAACCGCCGTTCCCGATCGAAGACGCCACGATGCGCGTCGGACAGGCCATGCCAGTCCCTGAACCGCGCCATCTCCGCCGCGTCCATCTCGCCGGACGCCAGCCGGACCACCCACAGGGCGGCCGCTTCGTCGATCGACGCATCGACATGATTGCTGTTCATCGGCGCTTCCCCTCGGCCCGGTCCCACGGCGCTATCGCCTTTGAGACGTTTGTCGACCGGCGCGCCCTAACCCGCCTCCGCAAAAAATCGCAACTATGTCCTGTCCCGTGCCGCCCGCAATATGTCGAGCGCGCGGCGGACATGTTTTTCGACCGTCGTCACCGACACGCCCAGCCGTGCCGCAACGTCGCTTTGCCGCAAGCCATCGAAACGGTGCATACGAAAGATGCTGCGCATGGGTTCGGGTAGCGTACGCGCGGCGGCCAGTACCTGCTGCAACTCCGCCTCAGCCGCCACGATCTCCTCGGGGCTGGGCTGCTCGAAATCGGCCCATAGAAAGGCTTCGGCCTCCGCCTGTATTCTGGCCCGCGTGCCTTCGGTGCGAACATGGTCGATCGCCAGATTGGACGCCAGCCTGAACAGGAAAGACCGCTTGTTCGCGATCGCGACGCTATCGTCTATCCGCTGCACGCGCAGATACAGGCTCTGCGCCACATCCTCGGCCGCCGGCTCGCTACCCACGATCCGCGCAAGGCGCCGGATGATCGACGCCCGTTCGACGATCAGCATATCTGACAGGTCGGCAGCGTTGGACGACATGATCCGCCCTTAGCAGATTGCGATCCATTCGCAATATCAGCTTTCAGATTTACGCGCCAACCCACGCACGGCAAAGGCCCGGCAGATCGCCGGGCCTTTGTCGCACTTTCTGCATCATCGCCGCCGGTCAGTTGCCCACGACCGGGCGGACCTCCTTGGTCGCGCCGGCATCGGCATAGCGTTCCTTGCTGTCGGCACGCGCGATGGCGGCGCTCATGCGCGGTTCGACATGGGCGATCGCCTTGGCGCGGCAGGCCATCTGCGCCGACAGATCATTGGACGCGCAAACCCGATTGGCGGCGCGGACGATCCGCTTGCGCAGTTGCGCCTGCTGGTCCGTCTGGCTCAGGTCCAGATCGCCATGATAGACGGCACTGGTGCGGCCATTGGACTGGAATTCCTGAGCGGATGCCGCGCCGGCGCTGGCCAGCAGGGTGGCGGACATCAGGACGGCGGCGAATTTGGTGGATGTGAACATGGGCCTATCTCCTCAAAACCTGTGGGGTCCGGCGTCCCGTCAAAAGGGGGGCTGCACGAAGCGCCGGGTGCGAACGGGCGGAGCCTGGGTCATCAAGGGAGCGGCGCCTGTCCCGTTCGCCCATTTTGTTTAGGCCCCTCGCCCACCCGGCGCCCGCCCGGTTCGACCGATGGCAATCCCGCTCGGCCAACGACCGACCGGACGACGAAGCGCAAATCCGGACGGACGAACAGCGCGACGAACGACATCACGAACGACATGCGGCGCGCACCAAACACAATATTCCGTAACGGAAAGCATCGAATCGTGCAGAGGGGCAAGAAAACGAAAACGCCCCCGGCGCAAGGGAAGGCCGGGGGCGTATCCAGGCGCTGTCGGGCACTCCGGATCTGGATAAACTGTCAGGATAGAAACGACGCCATTGGCGGTGAACCGTCCCTTAACGGATGGCCCCTGGCCTTCCGCTTCCATGGCCTCACCATAGCGCGACGACCGACCAGCACTGCACCGCTTCGATGATCAACCGCCCGCTTCCGCCGGGCGGCATCCCCGGGGGACGAACCGCGCTCCCCCATCCACCAACGACATTGGGATGGGATCACCTCTCCACCCGTTCGCCCTGAGCGAAGTCGAAGGGCCCGGCAGAGCCGCAGGCGAAGCCGAATGGCACAGATTGAAGACGGAGCCGCCCCTAATCCCGCAGCGACGGTAATCCCGCAGCGCCCAGCGCCGCTTCCACATAGGTTTCGAACGCCGCATCCCGCGCCGAACCCCGGTGCCGCATCCACGCGAGCGCCACCAGCGGCCGCCATGCCGCCAGCGCTTCCGGCGCCATGTCGGTCCGCTGGCAATAGGCATCGACATAGCGGGTCGCCGCGCCGTCGCGCACCCGCTCTTCCCACCATCTGCCCGCCTGTCCCGGTCCGAAGCGCATCAGCATCTCGCTGCGCACCACATCGGTCGGCGTCGCCCCCCGCGCCGCCCGCGACCAGTCGATCACCGCCAGCCCCTGCCGCGTCACGATCAGATTGGCGGGATGCAGGTCGCCATGCGAAAGGCGATCGCCCTCCACCAGCTGGTCCAGCCGTTCGATCGCCGCCATGCGCAGCGTCTCGCCGATCGGCGCGCCTTCGATATCCTCGACCAGCAACGCCTTGCGACTGCGCAACAGGGGCAGATGCTGCGCCTGTATCTCCTCCTGCAAGCGCGCCATTTCAGCCAGCGCCCAGCGCCAGCGATAGGGTCGCCGCTTCAGATAGGCCAGCAGGTCCGGCCCCTCCATTTCGGTATAGACGATCCCGCGCCGCCCGCCGACCGTGCGCAGTTCCAGCGCATGGGCCACCGGCAGGCCCGTCGCCTGCACGGTCTGCACCAGCCGATATTCGCGCTCCACGATCCCCGCGTCCACGCCCTCATGGAACAGTTTGAGCACCTGGCCCTGTCCCAGGCGAAAGACTTCGGCGCTCTGCCCGGCGGCAACAAAATGGGCGGGATCGGGCAGCGTCATCTCCGCGCCTCTGCCCGACCCGTGATCGATTGACCAGCCTCTTTGCGTCCGATCCCATCGGGACAGCGCGGTTGCGGTCAATTTTCGTCGCGCCGTGGGCGACCGGGGCCATCGGCCCGCGCCATGCGCTGCGCCCGCTCCGCCTGTCGCGCCACAGCGCGCTGCTGGGCCTGCGCCTGACGTTCCGCTGACCGCTGCTGCGCCTGCTGTTGACGTTGCACCTGCTGCTGTTGCGCCTGTTGCTGGCGCTGGACCTGCTGGGCGCGAGCGCGTTCGGCTTGTGCCTGTGCCTGCTGCTGCGCCCGCTGTTGCTGTTGCGCCTGTGCCTGTTGCTGACGGACGGCCTGTTGTTGCCGGGCCTCCCGTTGACGCTGCGCCTGTTGTTGACGCTGCGCTTGGTGCTGGTTTCGCTGCGCGGCCGCCTGACGTCGGGACGCCTGCGCCTGACGCTGCCGCTCCGCCGACGCGCGCTGGGCGCGAACCTGTTGCGCCTGTTGCTGCCGTTCCGCCTGCTGTTGCGCGCGACGGTCCCTCACCTGCTGCTGGCGTTGCGCCTGCTGCTGCACCTGTTCGCGACGCTGCGACGCACGCGCCTGCTCTGCCCGCATGCGATCCGCCCGGACCCGATCGGCCTGCGCCCGCTCGACCTGCGCCTGCCGCCGCTCCACCGCGTCCATCCGGCGATCGGCGATCCGCTGCTGCTGCGCCTGCGCCCGCCGGATGTCGGCCCGCTGCGCCGCCTCCCGCTGGACCAATGCCGCGCGTTGCGCTCGCTCCGCCCGCTGCTGGCGCGCGACCGCCGCCTGGCGCTGCGCTTCATAGAAACGCGGCGGCGCACCCCGAAAATCATCCCGCTGCCAACTGGCAAAGCGTGTCGCCGCCCCTTCGCGCGCCCTACGCTCGGCGGCCCAATGCGACCGCGCCCGATCATCCTGCCGCGCGCGATAGGCGCGCCATTGCGCCTGATCCTGCCGCGCCTGCGCCCAGCGTTCCCGATCCTGCCGGATCGCCGCGCGCCGGTCAGCCCATTGTCGCGCCTCGATCCGCTGCCGCTCATGCGCCCGCGCCGCCCGGCGCATGTCCGTCGCCCTGGCATAATAGCGCGCCGCATAGGCATCCCGCCGACGCGCCTCCGCGCCAGAGATTATCCGCCCGCCCCGATCATAGACCGCCACCAGACGGTCGTCGCGATAGCCGTAACTGTTCCACGGATCACGGACCAGATAGGGGCTGCTCCCGCCCGGCTCATAATAATAATAGCGATATCCGCCATCGACCGGCTCGGCATAGCGCACATAGTCATCGCCGCTTTCCCAGGCCCAGGGCGTCACCCCCTGATCATAGGCAAAGCCATAATCCGGCGGCGCATCGCCCAACATGTCGGAAAACTGGTCCGCCCGGTCGATCCAGGCATAATCGTCGCCCTGCGCCTGCGCATAGCGGATCGGCGCTGCCGCCGGCAGCCGGTCCGCCGCAGGGGCAACCGCCGGTGCGCCTGCGTCCGCGACATCCATCGGCTGCGCCTCTGGCAGCGGCGGCAACGCGCCCTGATTGGACAGCGCATCGGTCCAGGCCTGATCGGTCAGGGAAAAGCTTTTGTCCGGCTTCTCCTCGCCGCACGCGCTCAGCAACAGGGCCAGCGACAACAGGCCCATGCCGGGCGCACCGTGCGAAAAGGTTCGGGGCAAAAAGGTTCGGCGCAAAAGGATTCGGGTCATGGCATGTCTCCTTCACCAATCCCCCAACACCCCGGCACAATGCACCAGCGGGCATGAACGATCCTTGGCCAGATCGTTCATGCGACCGTCAGGGACGGAAAGAAGGAGAAAAGCGCCCTAGCCGATCACCTCCATCATCGCCGCTGCCGGCGCGATCTGGCGATGCTCATAATAGCCATAGTCGATATAATGTTCGGTCAGCGCCTCGACATTCGTACCGAAGGCCGCCGCCAGATCCCGGTTGGCCGCCGCATATTTCAGCGCATCGAAACTGGTCATCGGCCGATTTTCGGCAAAGCCCGTCCGCAGATAATGCGCTGCCCCACCATCATCATTGCTGCCGATCGCCACGATCAGGTCGCTGTTGGACGCGATATAGCGCAGACTGTCGAACTTGTCCGCCACCCGCCCTTCGGCGCGCCCGAACTGGAGATAATGGCGCGTCGCCGCGTCCACGTCCGTCCCGAACAACCCGGCCAGATCCTTGTAGGACGCCGCATATTGCAGGGCATTGAACCCGTCGTCATTCCGCCCTTCATAGCGACCCGTGCGAATATAATGTTTCGCCGCCGCTTCCTCATCCGATCCGTAGAATATAGCCAGATCCTTGTAGGACGCGGCATAATCCAGCCCGCTGAACCGCTCGTCGGTCCGCCCCTCGAACCGTCCGGTGGTCAGATAATGGCGGGTCGCCGCGGCGCCGTTGGCGCCAAAGGCCGCCATCAGGTCCGTATATCCGGCAATATAGTCATAAGGATCGAACGCCTTGGCGTCGCGTCCCTCGGCAAAGCCGGTGCTGATATAATGATTGGTCGCGGCCTGCGCATTCGTCCCGAACGCCGCCGCCAGATCGCTATAGCTTGCCGCATAGCGCAGCCCGTCAAACCCGGCCAGGCTGGTCTTCAACTGCGCCGTCGTCAGCGTCCCGTCGGCAAAGCGCACCGTCTCCACCCCGGTCATCCGGGTCGCGCCTTCCTCACCCACCAGATAGAGGAAGCCGTTCGCTTCCAGAACATTATAGCTGCTCTTCACGCCCGTCAGCAGCAGCAGGTCGTTCCCCGCACCGCCATCGACGCTATTGTTGCCAGCATCCGGGATCAGCACGTCATTACCGGCCATGCCGTTCAGTATGTCATGGCCCAGTTGCCCGGCCAGAACATTGTTGCCGCCATTGCCGGTGATCACGTTCGACAATCTGTTGCCCGTGCCCGCGATATTGTCCGTGCCCAGCAAGGTCAGCCGTTCGACATTGGCGCCCAGCGCATAGGACAGGCTGGCCTGCACATGGTCCGTGCCGCCACCGGCCAGTTCCACCACCCGGTCACCGACATTGTCGACGATATAGATATCGTCGCCCAGCCCCCCGGCCATATAGTCCGCCCCGGCACCGCCATCCAGATAATCATTGCCGCCCAGCCCGGCCATCTGGTCGTTCCCGGCATAACCGTACATGCTGTTGTTCGCGCTGTTCCCCGTCAGCACGTCATTGCCATTGGTGCCGCCGAAATCCTTTTGCACGGCATCGATATCGGACAGGGATACCGCCGCCCGCACGAACAGCGTGAACTGCCCCGCGCTGGTGTCGGCATAGATATAATTGCCGAAACTATAATTGACGATGCGCACATTGGTCGGCGCCATCGCGCCAATGTCGATCAGGTCGACACCCGTCTGGAAATCCTCGATCTGGTCGAAGGTCGAACCGGAATCCGCCGCGCTGTTGAAAATGAACCGGTCGGCACCCGCCCCGCCATAGAGGAAGCTGAAACCGCTGCCCGCGATCAGCCAGTCATTGCCGTCTCCGCCCATCAGATTGCCTCTGGACGATCCGGCATGGAGGATATCGTCCCCGCCCATCCCCTGCAGACTGACGAAGTCCATCTGGCTGTCGTTCCGCAACACGTCATTGCCACTGCCTGCGGAAAGATACAGCGTCTCGATCCCGCTTGTCTTCAGCGCCGAAACGGCCAGATCGACCTTGATATCGCCGATGTCGTAGACGAGCGAATCGCTGCCCTCACCCCCATCGATGGTCGCCAGCCCGATTGTGCCGGACAGGCCGAAATGCAGGCTGTCATTGCCCGCTCCGCCCAACAGGCTCCCGCGATTGCTCTCCGACAGATAGAGCTGGTCATCGCCGTCGCCACCGTCCAGCCTGTCATCGCCCGTGCCGTCGAACATCTGGTCGTTGCCAGCGCCGCCATAAAGCATGTCGGTCCCACGACCGCCGCTCAGCGTGTCGTTGCCCGCCCCGCCATTCAACTGGTCCGCGCCGTCGCGACCGAGTATCTCGTCGTCGCCATCGCCACCATTGATGATGTCCGCGCCGCCAATACCGTAAATGGCATCCGCTCCGGCCGCACCGGTCTGCGTCAGGGTCCGCGTCGCCGCATTCCAGTTCCAGCTGGCAACCTGCGACCCATCCTTGCTTTCATTGCCATAGAGATAGCGGATCGCAGGTATGTCCAGCGTGCCCAGTACGTCACCAGCGGTGCCGCCACTGGTATAACTCATTACTGTATTTGCATAATTATCTACTGCCGTCGCCAGCGCCGGATCGCCGTCGAACGAATGTTTCAGGCCCAGCGCATGGCCGATTTCATGCAGCAACAGATGCATGTTGCTGGCCCCACCCTTGTGGATGAAGACATCGCTGGCGGCTTCGAACCCATCATAACCGCTCATCGGATAATAAGCGAAACCGGCCGCATTGCTGTCCAGCGCCGACAGGTCGTAATTCATGAACTTGATGTCGCCTTCGCCCGGCGCAACCTCGAAAAAGGTCAGGCCGGAAACCTTGGCCCACAGGTCCAGCGCCGCCCGTGCGGCCGCCTTTTCCGCCTCGGAGAAGACCTGATAGGTGGCCAGTCCCTCAGCCGAATAGAGAGTATAGAGATAATCCGGCACCACATCGGGAAAGGAATAGCTGACAAAGGCGCCAACGCCCGTCGTGCCGTTGATCGATGAACCGGACAATATAGCCGTATAATCGGAAACCGTCGCCATATACCCCCCAGACTGACCCGGAAAGCAAACTATAAGCCATTCATATTTCGGTCAATTCATGGATTGACATCTTACCGGCATCAGATTGCTTTTCATAAAGCGGCAACAAATAGGCCGATTCACTTTCACAAGCGAAACGGGGTGGAAACCTGTTGCTTCCACCCCGCTTGTCATCACCCGATGACTTCCACCATCGCGGCGGCCGGTGCGATCGCGCGATGCTCATAATAGCCAAAGTCGATATAATGTTCGGTCAGCGCCTCGACATCGCTGCCGAACGCCGCGGCAAGGTCCGGATTGGCCGCCGCATATTTCAGCGCGTCGAAGCTGGTCGTCGACCGGTGCTCGGCAAAGCCATGATCCAGATAATGTTTCGCCGCCGCGTCGTCATTGTCGCCGATCGACACGATCAGGTCCGCGTTGGAAGCGATATAGCGCAGCCCGTCGAACTTGTCCGCCACGCGCCCTTCGGCCCGGCCATATTGGATATAATGCCGTGCCGCCGCATCGTCATTGCTGCCGAACAATGCCGCCAGATCGGCATAGCCCGCCGCATATTGCAGCCCGTCAAAGCCATCGTCACTGCGTCCCTGCGCCTTGCCGATGGTCAGATAATGCCGCGCACCCGCTTCCTCGTCGGCGCCCAGCGTCGCTGACAGGTCCGCATAGGAGGCCAGATAGTCGAGCGCATCGAACCGGTCGTCATTGCGCCCTTCCTTCGCGCCTGTCGTGATATAATGGCGCGTCGCCGCCTGCGCATCGGTGCCGAACGCGCTCGCCAGATCGCTATAGCCTGCAATATAATCGAGCGGATCGAAGCTCTTGGCATCGCGCCCCTCGGCAAAGCCGCTGCTCACATAATGGCTGACGCCCGCCGCCGCATTGGTGCCGAACACCGCCATCAGGTCGCTATAGCCCGCAATATAGCGCAGACCGTCGAACGCCGTCAGGCTGCTGGCCAGGTCGCCCGTCGCCACCGTCCCATCGGCAAAGCGCACGGATTCCACGCCGGTCATCTTCGTGGCGCCTTCTTCGCCCACCAGATAGATGGAACCGTTCGCCGACAAATAGCTGTAGCTGCCCTTCGCCCCGGTCAGCAGCAACAGGTCATAGCCCACGCCACCATCGACCACATTATTGCCGTCGCCCGGCACCAGCACGTCATTGCCGCCATAGCCGTACAGCGTATCCCGCCCGCCCATGCCGGACAGATAGTTATTGCCGTCATTGCCGAAGATCGCATTGCTCAGCGCGTTGCCGATGCCGTTCAGGTTCGCGCTCCCGGTCAGCGTCAGCCCTTCCACATTGGCGCCCAGCGTATAGCTGATGCTCGACGCCACATGATCGACACCGGCATTCAGCCCTTCGACGATCTGGTCGCCCACGCTGTCGACATAATAAAGGTCGCTGCCCAGGCCGCCCTTCATCACGTCATTGCCCGTACCGCCATCCAGCACATCGCCCGCAACCGATCCCAGCAGCATGTCATTGCCGCCCAGGCCGAACAGCCGGATCCCCAGCGCCGACGATCCGCTCGCCCCTTCCGCCGTGATCAGATTGTCCTGCCCGTTGCCGCGCATGTCCGCCGCGCCGACCGTGCCGTTCAGCTTCAGCGTCTCGACATGGTCCGACAGCGTATAGCTGCCGCTGGCGACGACCGTGTCATTCCCCTCACCCGCCAGTTCGACGATCACGTCGCCGGCCGTGTCGACGATATAGATATCGTCGCCCACACCCCCGACCAGCCGGTCCGCGCCCGCGCCGCCATCCAGACGGTCGTTGCCGGTCCCGCCATAGAGCGTATCGATGCCAGCGCCACCGCCCAGCACATCATTGCCCGCGTCGCCATAAAGTTTGTCGGCGCCATCCTGGCCCAGGATCGTGTCATCCCCGTCCCCGCCCCGCAGGTCATTGGCCAGTTCATTGCCCACGATCCCGTCCGCATAGGACGAGCCGATCACATTCTCCACGTTCAGCAGCTGGGTCAGATAAGGGCCGCCATTCCCGTTCGCGCCATTCAGGCCCAAGGCGACAGTCACCTTCTCTCCATAAAGTCTGAAATCGATCGTGTCGGACCCGGCACCGCCATCAAACTGGTTGCCCGGTTGATAGCCGACAACCAGCCTGTCATCGCCATCGCCGCCCAGCATCTTGACGGGCGCATCGCCGGTAATGATGACGGTGTCGTTCCCGGCTCCGGCTTCGATCACCAGTTGCGATATATAGAAGGTGTCATAATTGATATAATCATCAAATTCACTGCCGCGCAGGCCCGAAAGCCTTTCGAAATTCTGGACAGTGCCGCCACCAATGACGTGCGGCCCCGCTCCCAACAGATCGCTGCTACGGATATCGATGCCTGCGCTGGCGCCGCCGAAACTATAGGAAAGGCTGTCATAACCTTCTCCGCCATCGACATCGTCCCCATAACCCGCACTAGCGCCGTCATCCCCTGCGCCAGCGATCAGCACATCCTTTTCCGTGCCCATATCCCGGACGCCTGATAGTCCGGAGTTCAGGGAATCATTACCCGCGCTGCCGATCAACACGTCCGATCCGGCACCACCGACCAATATGCCCCTGCCATTGACACCCGACGACAGATGATCATCGCCATCTCCGCCCAGCAAGGTGCTGACGCCCGAATTGCCGGTCATCACATTGTTCAGCGCATTGCCCGTGCCGGTCAGTGCCGCCGTGCCGCCCAGCGCCAGATTCTCGACATTGTCGCCCAGCACGAAGCTGACGCTCGACTGCACAGTATCGATCCCCGCATCGGCATCTTCGCTCACCGTGTCGCGGATATCATCGACAACATACAGGTCATCACCCGCGCCGCCGATCATCTGGTCTCCGCCACGACCACCGATGAGAATGTCATTACCCGCGCCGCCTTCCAGCAGGTCGTCGCCATCCAGGCCGTCCAGATAATCGTTACCAGTACCTCCAGTCAGTTTATTGGCAGCAGCATTGCCAACAATGACATTGTCGAGTTCATTGCCGGTTCCGTCGACTGCCGCCGTCCCGGTCATGGACAGCCGCTCGATATGGGAAGACAATATATAGCTGACGGAACTATAGACATGATCGTCTCCTTCGCCCGCCAGTTCGACGATGACGTCGCCCGCCGTGTCGACGATATAGATATCGTCGCCGACACCCCCGACCAGCCGGTCCGCGCCCGCACCGCCATCCAAACGGTCGTTGCCGGTCCCGCCATAGAGCGTGTCGATGCCGACGCCACCCCCCAGCACGTCGTTACCCGCGTCGCCATAGAGTATGTCCGCGCCGTCCTGGCCCAGGATCGTGTCATCCCCATCCTCGCCGGATATAACGTTAATTCCGGAATCACCTTTTATGCTATCGCCATATTGTGATCCGACTACATTTTCGATCGTACTGAAGTAGTCTATGCTGTCTGGCGTCTGCACCTTTACCGTTGCACCATCAGGCGGCGTAAGATCGACAACAACGGCTCCTGTAGAGTGTCGATAGGATATCGTGTCTATTCCAGCCCCACCACCGATATAATTTGTTCCGGATCCACCTTCGATGACATCGTCACCATCTCCACCAGAGATGCGGTCGATACCTCCGCCTCCATATATGATGTCATTCCCTGATCCACCGTCCAGCATGTCACCCTGCGCACTGCCGATTAGTATATCGTTACCTTCATTCCCGTTAAAAGTGACGCTATGGGACAGTCCAGAGATTATATCGTTACCTTTCTTTCCATTTATGGAAGCATCCGATCCGACGTTGTCCACTTTGATCACATCATCGAAATCACTCGCATAAACACCGATTATGATTTCGACATTCCTGATAATTCCGGTCCCAATACGACCGTTAGATGGATCACCTATATCAATAAATACGCCGGAACTTGCCCCTAGCGCATATACGGTAACGGAATCCGTACCATCACCACCGTCTGCATCGTCGCCATAGCCGATGATCATGACGTCATCGCCATCTCCGCCGAAAAGCTGGTCGTGCTCAGCCAAACTATCGGAAGGATCGAAAGCGCCCGTACCGCTGCCACTTGCACCGGCGTAAAGGATATCGTCCCCGCCATTGCCATAGAGAATATCCGATCCGCTTCCGCCGGAAAGCTTATCGATGTGGCCCGAACCTTCTAATCGATCATTGCCATCGTCGCCGTATAGAATGCCTGGCCTTCCCGAACCGTCCAGATCGCGAAGAAAACCGATAATATCGTCGCCTGCACCGCCAGACGCTTCATTAAGCGCCCATATGACGTCGTCTCCATCCTCCCCATAGGCGAAAGGATATCCTCCGATCAGCAGATCGTTGCCGCTTCCGCCGTATAACATGCTCCACGCGGATTCGAGCGTGTCATCTCCATCGCCTCCATATAGCCTGCCCGTGCCAGTTCCCCCGGCAATCAAGTGATCATCTCCACCCAGCCCGTAAATCGGCGCATCGCTGGCCGCGATCTGCCCTGTAATTACGTCAGAAAATTCGCTACCATCCACCCATTCAAGCATTTCGACGTTTTTGATGGTGCCGCCTTCGACGGTGACACTGCCACCGGTTTCTAACGTGCTGAAATCAGCAATGATCCCGGAAGACGCTCCTCGAAAGCTGATGACCAGATAGTCCGACCCCTCGCCTCCGTCGATATCATCGCCATAGCCCGCAGATATATGGTCGTTTCCATCTCCGCCGTTTAGGGTGTCCTTTACCGCATCGACGTCGGTTACTGGCGGCAACCACCTAAAATTATACCCTTTCCAATCGAAGGAAAGTGTCTGGGCATAGAGGAAATCATTGCCATCACCGCCATCGATCTGGTCGCTTCCTTCATCCCCAACCAGAGCATCATTTCCACCGTTGCCGCTAATTATATCGGAAGATTTTGTACCCAGATAAATATCGTCTTCCAAACCACCGTCAAAAATCGCCACACTTTCCCCCATGCGCGGCAAAAGACCACGCCCTGCCCAATAAAGGCCTCCCACAGGCCATCCGATGCCGAATGCTAAATATCGGCGGGGATTCGGCAAGAAAAAAATAGCGTAGCAACAGGCAATTGGTCGCATTGCATATTAGGCGAGATTTGGTGTCAGAAGCCGCCCCACGCACTTAAAATATCGGAGGCGGCCGAAGAGATGGGCTTCACCATCACTTGCACACACATCTTCCGGCAGCCTAGGCCGTAAACTCATAAATAGATTGCGGTTTGGCGAGTGAGATGATTCACGGCTCTCCAGCATTGGAGGGTTGGATGGCACGTCGCCGGTATGA
>NZ_FOGE01000037.1 GCF_900111125.1 Sphingobium sp. YR768 | reverse complement strand
TGCTGGCCGGTGATTGCGAGAAAGACTTTTGGACGAACCGGCAGCTTTGGCCGCTGATCGTCGCGGAGGTCGCCCTCAAAGGAGAACATCATGAGTGATGAAGAAGAGCGCCGATTTGCGCGGCTGAAAAATGAATACAAAAGATGGGTCAAAGAAAGTGGAGCGGCAGGGGTAATCGCGCGCCTTTTTCTGGCAGTTAGTGGTATTTGGTCTGGTTCAATTGGTGTCGCTTTTCATCAAAGCGCTTGGGAATTAGCGGTCGCAGTGGCCATGTTTCTTTTTGGCCTAGCCGTGTTCGTCAGCCTGCTTTTGGAGGATCGATCATGAGCGATAACGATCAGGATTTGCGGAGCGCGCTGGAGAAGTGCCGCAATCAGTTCGAATTTTACGTGCAACAGCATCTGGCGAAAGCTCCACCTGACATGGAAAAGGCGGCAACGAACCAAGAGTTTGTTGAACTGTGCACCGCCGTCCTCGCCCAACCCGCAGAAAACGCAAAGGGCGGGGATGTGGCGGCTATGCGGGAGGCGGCTGCGAAGGTGGCAGACGGAAACGTCATGAGCGGAAATGGTCGGTACCAGGATGGCTATGACACCGCCGCCCGAAAGATAGCCCGCGCCATTAGGGAGTTGCCGTTGCCATGACCGAATTACCAACCATGCGGGCGGCGTTCCGCACAACCATTTCTGGCGGCGGCAAGTATGAGATGGTTTTCCGCTTCCCCTCCATGGATGCCATGCACATTGCTGATGAAGAGTGGCACACTTTCCGGGCCTCGCAAGAGGTCGAGCCAGCCGCACCTGTCAAGCGAGACTTGACGAGTGGGGAGGACCAAGAGGCGGCCCGCGAGTTGGTGCGCTGGTGGGACACAGGCGTTCTCTTAGGTCCAGTCCTGAAAAGGCAGGCGGAAGAAATGCTTCGCTCTGGCAAGGCGGATGCAGATGGCTATGTCCGCCAAGCTGAGCAGGCCCTGATCGACCGCATTGTACGCCAGTTTGTCGCCCAAGCATCTTACCCCACTGGCGCGGGGGAGAGAAAGGCATGAGCCAGTATCCGAACATTGTGGTCCAAACCGCAAACCCTGACCCCACGATGGCTGTCAACGCCTTCCTGTGGGTCATGAACAGAATAAGGTCGCTTGGAATCGGGATAATCTCGCTGGTTCAGGATCAAGAGAGCGTCGATGACGAAGACGCTTTTGAGGTTCTGGAGTTCATCATGGCGCGGCGAAAAAAGCGCGCGCAAGAGCGCCGCGACGCCGCCCCGATGAAGGAGGGGGAGTGATGGGCATATTTCGTGCGGTTTGGTGCCGCTTAAATGGTCATCCGGCAAACGGGGTTGATATAGCTTCTGGCAGCCAGTCGAGATCGTGAACGATCAGATCGGTAGGCATCGTGTCAATATGATAATGAGTGAACGATTTTGGGGCGATCAGTTGCCCATGGCGAAGCAGCGCCTTCGCCCGTAGCGTCTGGAAGTCCATGCCATTGGCGGCACGGTTGATGTCCTTGATCGACCTGTTCAGGCGCTCGACCTTGGCGCTGGTCCAGCGGTGATCGAAGTAGTTGAAGATTTCCGGCTTCCATCGCTGCATCATGGTCATCAGCCGTTTCCATTCGGCGTGCTGGCCGTTCTTCATCGCGAACTGGACCCATGCGGTATAGGCCTTCTCGGCCGCCTCTCGATCCTTGGCGTCGTAGAAATAATAGAAGTGCTCTTTGATGGTCCATGCGGTTTTCAAGCGCGGGCTGTATTCAAGGAACTCGGCCACCCGATCCTGCTGGCCGCGCTTCATCTGATCCCAATGGCGATCAAAGGCGCGGATCAGTCCGGGTATCTTCTCTCTCGCCTCCTTGGGCAGCTTCGGCGTCTCTGCGACCCGGATGCGATTCCACCAGTAGTTGGCCTTCATGACGACGTGGAACTTGTCCACCACCACCAAGGCTTTCGGGAACAGATCGGTCGCTACACCCTTGTAGGCCCCGGCCATATCTTGGCACCATACCTCGACATTCTGCCAGTTATCCATGCGTTCCATGAAGCCCCGGCGCACGTCAGATTGCGTCCGGCCGGGCAGGACATCCAGTAGCAACCCCTTGCCGACATCCACGATCACACCGCGCGCGCCGCCCAGCACATGGTTCTCATCGATACCGAGGACACGGGGCGCATCGTATCGATAGGCGAGCAGCTTCTCGTCAGCGAAGCTCCTGAACACCCGACGCGCCAGCGTCTCTTCAACGCCATGCATAGCCGAGACATCGGCGAACGTCCGCTTGGCGGAAGACATGGCGATGTCGTAACGCAGCCGGGCCGTGATGTAATGCCGATCGTCCATGTGCGGCACGTCCTGATAGAGCGTCTTGCCGCAGCTATGGCACTTCATCCGCTGGCGCTTCACGACCAGCCATGTTGGCGCAGGGTCGCGCCGCCGGTCGCGATAACGAACCGCCTTGGTCCCGTTCTTGACCAGCTTCTGGGCAAGGCAGCAGATGGCATAGGTCGTATCGATCGGCCGGACGGTAATCAGGACCTCCGCCAGATCGCCCGCGTCATCAAGGATATGCTGGGGTTCGTCGGCGTCGAAGCCGGGCAGGCCTAACCAGTTCAGCGCTTCTTCTCCTGCCGTCGAAGAGCGCTCTCGACCGCGTCCCGAAGGAAGTCAGCCTTCTTTTTGTCGCCGCGAACCGCATCGATTCGGTCGCCCGTTCCCTCTTTCACAAGGAAGGCCAACTGCTCGGTATATTCCTTGGGGCGCGTCACCCGGCGAGGTTTAGCGACTTTCATTCCGCTAGTCGAATCTATCATAACCACTAGTGCTTACCTCTTGTTATCCGCTAGTGGATATGCGATATAACCGCTAGTGGATATGGAGGCAAGTGGCATGGGTCGTAGGGTGATTGTTTGGTTCTCTTGCGGAGCCGCAAGCGCAGTTGCGGCAAAGCTCGCACTGGCAAAATATGGTGCTGAGAATGTGGTCATTGCTTACACCGATCCGGGCGCGGAACATGCAGATAGCGAGCGGTTCTTGCGCGATTGCGAGGTGTGGTTCGGTCAGCCTGTTGTGCGCTTGGCCTCGACCGAATATCGCGACCCATGGGAGGTCTGGGAAAAACGCAAGATGATTGTCCTTCATCATGGCGGCGCGCCTTGCACCGGCGAACTGAAGCGAGTTCCCCGGTTTGAATTCCAACGGCCGGACGACATTCAGGTGTTCGGCTATACGGTCGAGGAAAGAAAGCGGGCGGCTAATTTCCGAGAGAACAACTTCGAGATCGAATTGCTCACCCCTCTGATCGACGCGGGGCTGACCAAGGCGGATTGTCTTGCCATGGTCGAAAGGGCAGGTATCGAACTGCCGGTGATGTATAGATTGGGCTTCCGGAACAACAATTGCATCGGCTGCTGCAAAGGCGGCATGGGCTACTGGAACATGATCCGTAAGCATTTCCCTCCCGTCTTCGACCGGATGGCCGCGCTAGAGCGCAAACTGGGCATGTCCATTTTCAATGGGTTGTATCTCGATGAACTTTCACCCGATCGCGGTGACATCAGGACTGAGCCTGACATTGAATGCTCGATCATGTGCCACATTGCTGAGCATGACATAGCCGCTTAACCAGTGCCTAGTTGATGGAAGGGACGCCCTCCCTTGGGCTATTTGGGTAAGCCCCTTCCGGTCGTCCCTCCCATCAACACAACCGTCGCATCAACCCGAAATGCCGGAGAACCGCTTAAATCACCCTGTCACCAATTTTCTGTGGAATGGGAAATTGGGCAAATGGATGCATTGGTGCCACCGATGCGGTGACTGGCGAAAATGCGCGAGATGGCGGCTCGAAAACAAGATGTTGAGCATGATGAAGGACGCGGATCGATGACCGACCCAGAACGCATAGCGGCGGGGCTGAGTGAGGCGCAGAAAAAGGCGTTGCTTCATCCGAACGCCGGTAAATGCTCATACCGATGGGCGTCGATGCGCACGGTTGAAGCGCTTTACAATCGCGGCCTGTGTCGGCGCAACACGGACGGGCGCGGCACTATGTTTTCTCCGCAAACAGCGATCGTCTGGCCCCTGACCCCTCTCGGCCTCGCCGTCCGCGCCATCCTCATGAAGGGAGCAAGCAATGGTTGAGGTGAGCCAGAGGGCGAGAGAGGCCTATGTCGAGTTATTCAATCCACCAGCGTTTGATCGGCGGCGGATAATTGCTGGCGAATGGGATGCGGTGACCGGCCTGCAATTGTTTGCCCGCTTTGAAGCCGAAACGATCGCCAGCGCCACCGAATACATCTGCAAATGCGGCCGGCGCGTCGAGCCGCATCGTTGTCACCAAGCTGGAGATCCTGCGTTTTGATCCTTCCCATCCTCCTGGCCATCTACCAGATCCCGATGACCTGCGTGGCCGTGGATGGTGACACCCTCAAATGCCCGGAGATCGGCCGCGTCAGGCTCCTCGGCATCGATGCGCCAGAAATGCCCGGCCATTGCCGCAAAGGCCGCGTCTGCGCGCCCGGCGACCCGCAGAAAAGCAAAGCGCACCTCGCCAAGCTGATCCGTGGCGACGTGGTGATTTCGCCGGTCACGCGGGACAGATATGGGCGGACGGTCGGGCAGGTCTACAGCGGCGGGAAGAACCTGGCGTGCGAGCAGTTGCGGGCCGGGATGGCCGTGTACAAGCGCGCTTGGGACAACGGCCGGCGGTTGGCGAAAAAGTGCAGGGCGGCTGACGCTAAAACTCAGCCGGGCAAACCCGATCAATCGTCCTGATCGCCAATTCCGCAGCCGTGCGGACCTTCTCCGCGCTGGCGCAGTCGACGGAGGGGAGGGACTGGCAACCGGCCAGCAGGAGGATGGGAAGGAGCCGGATCACCGACGCACCAGATGATTGGCCGCGATGCAGGCGCAACAGCCCAGCACCGCCACGGTCAGCCAGAACAGGCCCATTGCCGCTTCGGGGGTCATGGCTGCGTCTCCTCCGGCGACGTGGCAGGCGGCAGTTTCGCAATCAGTTGCTCGCTGACGACATCCGCATTGTCGCGGGCCTTGAAGGTTCCGATGACGCCGATCAGGCCGGTCACAGCGGCACCGATGAAGCCCAGCGCCGCCACGATCTGGGGCAGGTGGGTATCTGGCTCCACGACCACACAGATGACCGCCGCCACGATGGTCATGATGACGATCGCGGCGAGCGTAGCGAGATATGACAGGACGTTGTGACGGTTGTTCATCGCGCCCAATCTCCGGTCTTCTTTTGCAGCCAGGACAGAAATTCACCGACCGTCTTATTCTGGAGGATCGACGGGTTCGCCTTGGTTGCCGCTGAGCCGGCGATCAGATCAGCGCGCGCCTTGGTATCGGCGCCGATGACAGCCGCTGCCGTGACCGGGCCGAAGAAGTGGGCGGCATAGAGGGAGGCCTTGTTGATCGGGATACCCTTGGCGCGCAAATAGGCCGCGTTTTTGGCGGTAAACGTCTTAGCTCTCGCGGTCTGCTCGTCGGTCGATGGCTTGAGGCCGCCGAAAGCTGCGTTACCGTCAGATCCCCACGACCCACCTTCACCCAGCCAAGTTGACTTGATGAACTGGTACAGGCCGGACGCGCTGGAGGTGCTAGCCTTGATATATGGGCGGTCGCCGCTTTCGATCTTGGAGAGCATCGGCCAATAGTCGTCAGGCAACCCGGTCGCTGCCGTCGCTTTCGGCGGCGCCAGCTTGTCGAGCATCGCGATCGTGTCGCGGCCAGCCCAGCCATCGACCGGCGACAGGCCGGTGCGCTCCTGAAAGAGGCGCACGAAAGCATCGTCTTCGATCGTCGTCATCATTCACCTCCCATTTGGGCCAGCCGGTCCGCCGCGACGATCGCCTGCGCCTTCTGGTCAATGATACCCTTGCCCTCGACCACGGCGCGCAGCTTCAGAACCTCCGCCTCCGCTTTCGAGTGCATCCGCTGACAGTCAGCCAGCATCTTCTCGACCGCATCCAGCCGTTCGGTCAGTGTCTCGATGCGCTTTTCGAGGGCGGAGATCAGCTTTGCCGCCGTGTCGTCCAGACGGGCCTCACGCTTGTCCAGGCGGCCCGCGATCCATTCGGCGAACCACTTGATCGCGAAGAAGCCGCCCCCGGCACCACCGCCCAGGCCGACCACCGCGCCGAGTTGTTCGATATATTCAGAGGCCACGCCCTAACTCCCTTTTACCGCCCCTTGGCGCGCCGATCCCACCAGCGCCGGAACATCGGGTTGTCGGCGAAGTGCTGCTTGAGTTGCGCCTCGCTCATCTGACCGCTTGCGAAGCAGGTCCGCAGCGTCTCGAAATCAGCGGGCCGGAACATCGGGCGCCTCCGGGGCGTTTGGGCCAAGAGCGGGTTCAGGGGCCGGCGCTTCCGGAGACGGCGCCCCAGGCGAGAGCGGCGGTTCATCCTGAACGATGGAGGCGCGAGAGAATGCCTGTTTGACCGACGCTATGTCGTTCAGCGCCTCTTGCGTGCGCGCCTGCTCCAGCGTCTTTTCGATCTCCTGAATGTTCAGAAGGCTCATTGCCTTCTGAGCTGCGGCCAGGTCCACCTTGATCATCGGTTGCATTCTTGACTCCCTTTTAAAAATCACGCAGCCCGACAGGTAATCGTGAACTGCATGCGGAAATTGGTGCCGGTGCGATCCATGTCGCGCGCGCTGATACTGCGATCGACCGTGCTGGACCCCAGCCAGCGCAGCCGCGCGTAGAACTGGCCTGCTGGCATTTGGGCAGAGAGGCCGCGCGAAGCGGTCGGCCATGTGACGCCAGCGTTGAGCCCGGCGGCCCCTTCGCCATTGCCGCCGCCAGTAGGCGCGGCCGCCCATGGAAAGCCCGAGGCCAGTGTCCTGAATTTGGTGCCAGCGGGTACGGTCTGTGATTTGTTGACCGTGTACTGGCCGCCGCCCAAAACGGCGGTGATGACCGTCCCGGCCGTCACGCCGTCTCCCGTGATTCCGTGGCCAAGAGCGAACACACCATCCGTCAGCGTCAGCGTCGTTGAGCTGATCGACCCGGTGCCGTTCCGCTGCACAACACTCGCGCCGGTCAGTGTGGTCGAGGAAATCGTCTGCGATCGGGAAACCCGATATTGCCCGCCGCCCAATATGTCGGTGATCGTCGTACCAGTCAGCAGGCCGGCCCCGCCCACCACCATGCCAACTTCCCAGCCGGACCCGGACACGGTCATGATGCCGCGTGAGAGCGGGAGGCTGGCGGCGTCTGGTACGATCGTCCCAGTGCCAGTGGCCAAGACGAAGCTCTGGCCCGCGATCCGGATTTCGCCGTCGACGATCGCCCGCACCTCTGCCGAAGCAGCGGTCTGCGACGTGTCGACCGTATAGGTGCCCGTGCCGCCGGTGCCGGTCCCGAGCGCCGTGATCGTCGTTCCGGTCGCGATATTCACGCCACGGATCGCCTGCCCCACCGCGAGCGCGCCGCTGGTGACCGCAGATACAGTCATCGTCGTACCGCTGACCGACGCGGTCACAACTGCTGCATCGACAAAGCTGTATGGGCTGATCAATGATGCATGGATCGTCATCTCATCATCGGTGGCCGAGCGCGAAATATGACATTCATTGGTTGTCGGCGCGTCGAACAGGACGCCGCCACCCACCGCTATCGGCGCCATGGTGATAAAATCCGACAGCGGAACGCCATTCTTGTAGATCGACAGGCCGCCGCTCAGCGTGCGGGCGAAATGCATCGAACCCGTGACCGTCGCGCTCAGCGACAGACCATTGTCGCCATAACCGGAATTTCTGGCCGTGGAGACATTGTCATAGGTGACGTCGGAGAATGAGCCCTGCGTATTGTTCAGTTCATGCGCGCGTAGCGCATTGGGGAGATTGCGCGCGACACCTCGCCATTTGTTATTGCGGCAGGCTATGTTCTGGCCGCCATCGGTGAAGTCCTGCAATCTGACAAGGGCATGGGAGTTCGTGTCCGGCCAGTCCACTTGCGCAATGTCGAATTCAATGTCGCAATCATGCGCCCCTTCCAGCCGAAATGCTTGCGGGGCCGTGGGAAGCACATAAGCCGGCGTGGCTGCACCCGCCTCACGCGGTCGAAAGCCGAAATCCCGCCCCACGATACCGGTAGCCTTGATCGTGCCGCCGCCCAGAGTGAAGAGCAGGCGGCCTTCGCACTTCTCGAAATAGATATCGCTGGCCAGAAGCGTGCCCGCTTCCTCGAAATAGCCCAGCCCATCCCACCAGTAGATGCCAAAGCCGGACCCGCAACCATAGGCGCGGCAACCGTTGATAACCAGGCTGTGGCGGCCCGCCCGCGTCATCCCGACGCAGGTGTTGCACGACAGAAAGATGAGGTCCCGAAGGCGCATATGCGTGCCGAGACTGTTATAGACACCCTTGTCGGGTTGACCTTCAAAGGTACTGCGGCTGCCAAAGACGTTGGTGCAGCCCGTCGTGGAGACGCCGCTGTCACCTTTGAATGCTTCGAGATTGTCGCGGAAATCCTTACCCGCATAGAAATACATAAGGTCGAAGGTGAAGGTGCCGGCGTCGCGGACTGTCAGACCGGTGCCGGAAGGCTGCGCCTCCGCGAACGTGCGCCGGCTGTTATCGATCTTGAAACCTTTAACAATCACGTCAGGCTTGATCGTCGTATCGCAATTGACGCGCAGCACCGCGAGATCGTTGGCCACGGTGTCGGCAATCCCGACCAGCACCGCGCCCACCAGCCCGCGAATGACCAGCTTTTTCGTGGTCTTGGTGACAGCGCCGATATTGGCGGGCGTCGTCCACCACTGGCCGCCCGGAATGACAAGATCGGCGTCCAGCGCCATGGCCTTTTCGGCGGCGGCCACGATCGCGGTAGCATTGTCAAACGCCGGGTTGTTGGCCTGCGCCCCGAACTGCGGGTCGGACAGCCAGACCTGACCGCGCTGCACCGCCCGCGCTGCACCGGAAGCCTCATAATAGAGGACCGTGTTTTCAGCCGTGTTGATGTCCTGCGCGATCAGGTTCGCGCCGAAACTCGTATAGGCTGGGAACCCGCCGGGCGCGCCGAGGGCAATGTCCGCGCCGTTGAGGCGTGCGACGATCTGGTTGTTATAGTGCCAGATATCGCCGTTTGACTTGGCAGTCGGCGCGGCGCCCATCGGGTTGAGATTGAGCGCGCCGGTGGAGCGGATCGTTACGTCGCCCGTGTTGGACGCGCCGCGCCCGAACAGGATTTCGGTCGCAGCACCAGCCTTGCCCCGGTAGGCCATCCAGGCGCCTACGCTGATGTCATTATCGACCGCCATGAAGGTCCGGTGCTCGACGCTCATCCAGTCGGTGCCGGCAGCATATCGCCGGAACCCTTGCGTCATCTGGAAGAGGTTGCCGCCTGCACTCGTCGATCGTGCCGTTGATGCCTGCGCATTGACGAACGAGCCCAGCGTAGAAGGCAGGATTTGCGAACGGACTATAAGCGGCGTCGAGCCGTCATAGCCGTTCTCGATGATCATGCCGGTGCCGGTGAAGTCCTGCACCTGAACGCCTGTCGTGATCTTCGACCGGATCGAGCCATCATGACCGACCCATGGAGCGATCGGATAGCCGCCGACCGCGATGCCCACGCCGAAAGCTGGCGTGGCGTTGGCATGCTGGCCGTTCGGCGTGCCATAGGGGCCCGCCCAGCCCGCCACCTGAAAACCGGCGTCCATCGTATAAGTCGTGACTTCATCGACCGCACCGAACGATCCGCCGCCCTGTGTCAGGGTGGTGGCGAGAACGATTTTGCCGACAGACCCATAATAGCGAACGCCACCGATCAGCCCAGGTCCGCCGCCGGGCGCCTGCTTCCGAAACAGGTGGACGTCGCCCATATATTGCTCGCGGGCGGCCACCGGCCCGGCCAGCGTGCTGTCCATCCCCCACCAGTTAGCCCCGCCATTCGTTCGGTCAGGACGCGCGCGGAGCACCCGGATTTCAGGCGCAAATTCCATCGATCCGGGGTTTGCGCCCCGGTCAGTATCGAACACATAAACGCTGGTCGTGCGGGAGACGGCAGAGCCGCGCTGCGGGCTGCTATACCCGACATATTGGGAGCTGATCGAGGATATGCCGGTGATATTTTCCAGCCCGGCCCCGGCCGCCAGTTGGCGATCGTTCACAAGGAAGGCATTGTTCGCCACCATGTCCCCGTTGGCCGAGAACGCTGGAGCTGCGCCACTGATCGTCTTGTTGACCAGCACCCGGTCGGCCACGTTGACCGGCCCGGTGAAGACGGGGGATGCCTTGGGGGCCTTGTCGTCAAGCGAAGTCTGGACATTGCTGCCATCGGTCGTGCTGATTTGCTCAGCCGCCGTGATGACATTGTTTAGCAGCGAATAGTTTTCGAACTCACGATAGAGCGTGCCGCCGACATAGAATTGCAGCTTATACTTGCTCGTTGCTTCGGCATAGAAACTGTAGGTGCCGGTCGAATCCGTGAGCGCTTCGTAATTCGGTAGCGGCGTTCCCAACTCATCCGAGTAGATCGGCGCGGGCAGGTTGCTGTCCTGATAGCGCAGACGAACCGAAGCGCCTTGAATCGGCACGCCGGTGTTCTTGTTGACCACAAGATCGAAGATATGAATGAGCGCCATGGTCAGTAGCCCACAGCGATGTACCAGCACGCGGCAGCGTTGCTGGCGTTGAAAACCTGAAAGCCTGTAGTGCTGGCAGAGCTGAGGCCCGGATTGTTGTCCTGCGCGGTCGAAGAAAATTCGCCAACGCCGGACATTACCGGAAAAGACGCAGTCGGAAATGGCGCGCTATACGCAATTGATGTATAGCCATTAGCAGATGCAGTGAAGGTGCCCCACCCGACCTGAAAATGCTTATCCCCGATAACGAACCGAAGATGCCCAGGATTGGCCAGATTCGCAGAGTTGACCGATACCGCCCCAATTGCTTGCGCGATTTGGAAACCGGATGTCATGGCTAATATGCTGCGAGCGAAAGCCGTTAAATCGGCAGTTTCGAATACATCTGCGCTGGCGGCGTAGATCAGCTTATTTGTGGCGGTTGTGACGGCCGCGAGAGCGGACAGCGTCGCGTCGCTGGGCTGAAACCCCGAACCGCCGTCGAGCCATGCTGCAAACTCAGCCATCAGTTCACGGATGGCGTTGTTGACGTTCCCCGCAGGGCAGTTTTCGGCGATGTTGATCCCGCCGATCGACGTGTTCAGGCTTGGATCGGTATTCCAGTCAGCGACGGCCAATGCCTCATTCCTAATCCGGCGAGAGGCGGGGTTGCCGCTGCATTCTCGCGATGTGGGATTAGGGATGATTGGCGCGCGACCCGTGGCGGCGGCTCAGTTCCCGGTGATGCCCGCAATTTAGCAGAAAATGCGGGGGAGGGAAGGGGGAAGATGCGGCGGCGCGAAGGCCGCCGATAGGTTAGTGCGCTCCATTCTGGCTGGGCTGGGCGCGGTAGATCATGCCGCCGTGGCGCATGGTGTCGCCAGCATTCAACAGTTCGCGTTTGATCTTGGCGGCCTTGAGGTCGTCGCTCCACATTTCGAGCATCGGCCCGGCCGTGGCGGCGTGGATCTGCAACACTCGGTCATTGGGGAATCGTTCCGCATCCTCGATCCAGCCGAGGAGCTTCTTCACCATGCGCTCGCACTGGCGGACCTTTTGGTCGGCAAGCACTTCTGCGGGGAATGCAACTATGTTATTGGGGCGGGTAGCCATGACTAAGGTGCTCCTTAGTTGAGGGTTAGGAGCGGCGCGGGTGTGCGAGACCCGCGCCGTTCTGATTTTAGTGGGTTAGTCTACGGCCAATGTCGGATTGCAATCCATCACCGGAACGCCATAGCTGTGCGCCTCGACCAGCGCCTTCTCGTGCGAAGGCTGATCGTCCATAATGATGTGCGAGCCGTCATCGAAGTATACGTCGATCAGCCACGCACGCTTGCCGGTTTCATCGGGATTGGCCCAAAGAACCTCGACCTTTTCATATTGCAGTTCCTTGGTCACTGAACCGTCTCCTGATCCTGAATGCGTCGGATGATGGAGCTTGGCCACTTCAATTGCCGGATCGGCGTCCCGGTGCTGTGCTTCTTGCCGGTGTCCTGCATCGTGCCGCCAGCCTCCTGACCAGCGTCGGTCAGCTCGTAGTAAACATGGCCCTTCGCGTCGCGGAAATCCTGTTGCAGCCCCATATTGCAGAGGATGCGATTCACCGCTTGCCCGGAGCCCTTTCCAGAGCGTCGGCCGATCTCGGTAGGCGTCAGGAGCGCTTCGTTCTGCGGAGCGTCGATATGAGTGATTCCCATTAAGCCAAGAGTATCGACGCCAGTCATAGCCACCGTCGCGCGATTTGCGGACATTGCAGCCTGATTGCCTGAAAGTCCGATCAGTTTGGCCAGCCGGAGGTGCTGGCCGAAGCATAGACGTACCTCACGCGAAACGTCGATGCGGGGCATCCGAACAGGGGCGGTCAACCGCGCCTTTTCCAATTCGGCCCACCGATCGACAAGGCGAGCAGTGAACTCCGGCGAAAGTTGGGCGACGACGATGATACTGTCGCGCTTCCCTTGCTCGCCGGAGAAGACGTACATGGTCGTCGGACGACCATTCGTGGGCTTCTCCTCAATTTGAGGTAAAGTGATCACACCCCGCTCAGCGAGAGTTTCGATGGTGCGACGCACATTGTCATGGCGCTTGCCGACCAAATCGGCAATTTCCAGACTGGTCATCTTGGCTGGCGTTTTTCCGCCGCCACTGCTACCTATGAGAGCATTCATTGGTTGGTTCCTTTGATAAGGCGTCGAGCCCTGGTTGTCTAGGCCGTGGGGTTCGACGCCGCTTTCTCTGCGGCAACGTCCTTTTTCAGGACGTGCACAATGTGGTTATTCATCGAACGGCCGTCTCGGCGTGCGAGCGCCTTCACTTCGGCTTTCAGGTCATCCGGTATTCGCAGGCCGAATGGTGCAATCTGGTGTGTCATACGCTCCTCTATAGCTGCCAATGGAAGTTAGCTACCATTGGAAGTCATTGCCTGTCAACATCGATGATTGCAAAAGGCAGTCATGAGCGAATCTGAGAAGCGCATTGCCCCTTTTGGCCTTCGCCTGCCGCCTGCATTAAAAGCGCGGGTTCAGAAGTCAGCGGACGATGCTAATCGCTCCCTCAATGCCGAAATCATCGCCCGCCTAGAGTCTTCATTCGAAGGGCCAAGTCGCGAAGAGTACGATGCTATGAAAAAATGGACGCAGGATATTTTGAAGACGGCTCTGGATGTGGCTGTGGAGCAAATTATTGCCGAAAAAGATACCGGGAGAGGCGAATGAGCCACGTTAACCTCTTTCAAAATGGAAACAACGCAGAGGAAGTTTACGACAGTCTTTTGCGCGACCAAAAGCGCGACTTCCAGAAAATAGCCACACTAGACCTTATTGCTGGGTTTTCTGTATTGGCTGCAGTTGCAAATTTTCATGGGTATCGTGAATGGTTTATTGCTGCGGCGGCCATTTTCGGATTTTGGTCAATTAGATATTTCATCGACGTAACGGTACGCAATTACTACCTACACCGTCTTGACTGGGATGCCGCTTTAGAGGTGGAGCGGCAGCAGCCTTTCAGATAATGGAGTTGGGTGCAAATCGACTGGAACATCATAGCGGCATCCGCCGGTTTCGCAGGCGCCCGCGCGCTTATGTTCGAATACCAGTCATTTACGCTGGGTATGCTTAACGATATTGAACGCCTGTGATCGTGAACAGCCAACAAATTCAGCTATTTGGCTGTACGTTTTACCCTCAGATTTTAACCGCCTGACAATCGAGACTTGTTCATCAGAATACTTTAAGTTGTGATGGCGGGCGCCTTTGACAGTCCTGCCATGGGAATGCCGATCCTCAGCATTTTCTTTGGCGCTGACCCAGCGCAAATTCTCCGGTTTGTTGTTGATCCTAGTACCATCCCTGTGCGCCACCTGCGATGTTGATTTCGGCGCTGTCCCATGGAATGCCGAGCAAACTAGGCGATGCACTGCAATAGTAACTTCACTCTCGCCAGCAGTTAAGGTCACATGCGGGTATCCGGTGGATTTGATGCCGGCTGTCAAAATTCTGATTTTTGTTCGCCCCCTAATACTTCCGCGAACCACGTTGCGAGGCAGGCTCCGAATGCGGCCAAGGGAAGAGGCTTGGTAAAGCCCCTCCCAGCCGGGAATGTCGCGCCATTCTTCGGGGGTGGTCATGCAACACCTACCGTTTCTGCATAAGTTATGCCGTTGTAGATCAACCCGGTTTTGAGAGCCGCCTCACGTGCGATGAGTTCATCCTCCCAGAACATAAGCGCCCCGCGCTTAGCAGCGTATTTTAATTGTTTTTCGGCAGGACAGAACAACTTAAAATCGGCCACTTCTTCGCGGAGTGTTGCGACGCGATAGCGCGCTTCTTCGGCGCTGTCCTCCAGCGTCCAAAATTCATGAGGCTTTGACATCCATGCAACAGGGTCGTGTGGGACTTGACGAGCGCGCTGGGGGAATGGGATAATTTGTGCAGCCATTGCGATCACTCCAATGATCGTTGCGGTTAGAGCCGGTCGGAAGCTCCAACTTCCAACCGGCTTGCCCACTATGTACGTACACTTGACCATGGTGTCAATGGGGTGTACGGACAAAATCATGTCAGATGAAACAAAATCCGTTAGGTTCGAAATGCGCGCCTCCGAAGATTGGCTGCGCATGGTCGATGAATGGCGTAGAACGCAGCCTGACCTACCTCCAAGAGCGGAGGCAATTCGCCGTCTTGTCGAAAAGGGGCTTTCGTCGTAACTCCAGTGTGTGGACGCAAACTGGCAAATCTTCCTGGCAGCACTTGGCGGCGGCGCGGCGCGCGCGGCACTGTACGAGTACCGGGACTGGAAGGCGCGACGCCGCGAAATTCCCCTCGATCTCAACCCCAGGACCGGCGTGTATGAGCCAGACCTGAAGCTGAAGAAGTGGGAGCGCCGGGCGAGAATCGGCTTTTGGGCGCTGGTTTTCGGACATATCGCGCTGGGATATGCCATGGTCATCAATTACCCTGTGACAAATACGGTAGCGCTGCCGCCCCGAACATCCCACCAATAGCCCGCTTGCGATAGAACTGGTCCCCAATCCGCACGAATGCATCGGGGCGATCTATAAGGGCAGACTGGATCGTCCGCTGACCAAGGCGGGTTGCGGGCAGGGCAAGCGCCAGCCCCAGAGCGGCGCCCTTCTCGGTATCGCCGCCAAGGTAGCCAGCGCCAGCGCCAGCGCCGCCAAGGATGGCCGGGAGTGCTAGGCGGCCAGCAGAGCCGCTGTCAGGAACCTTGGAGGGCAAAATCTCCTGCCCGTCGCGGCTCAGTTCGAAAAAGGGCCGATCGCCGCGCGCGTTCGCCGCCTTGCCGCCGTAGGCCTTCGTATTGCGGGCCGACATCGACGTGAGTTGGGCAGGCGTAAAGATGCCATCGGTATTGCGGCCCGCCTCGCCTACAGCATCCTCCAATATGCGCAGGTTGCGATAGGCCTGATTTGCGTTGTTCAGGGCAGGCATCACATCAGGTGCCTGACGGCCCACCAGATCGGTGATTTCCCCCTCCGCATCCCGCAGCGAACGCATGGCGGATGATCCGAGGGGTTGGCCTTTATAGGCCGCTGCCTCCTGACGGAGAGTTTGTAGCCCAGCCTGAAGGTTTTCGCCGCTCAGCATGCCGTTATTGCCGAACAAATTGCCAAGGTCGTTGTCGAGCGTGTGTCCGAGCGTAGCGCCATGATTGGGAATCGCCATTGCATCGCCGCGTACCCGGCGCATGCCACCGATAAACGGCGCGTCAGGTGAAATATTCACGCCGTTCAAGGCGTCGTCATAGGCCTGGCTGACCGCCTGCTGCGCTCGATTAATGCCAGCCTCCGCGACCTGACCGGCACTACCTGCGCCGATCGGTGCAAGAGCCTCGTCATAGGCCGCGCGGTTGAACTCACGCAGGCCCTCCAATCGGCGGCCATTGATCAGGTCGCCCACTAGCGGCATGCCCGCTAGCCTGTCCTCAACGCCCTTTACGGCACGACCGACCCGCCCGCCCTGACTGACGAGCTGGCCAAGCGTCATGGGAACGCCCGCATCAGCCAGCCGGCGCACGCCAGCATCGCGCACGCCCCGGAAAGCCATGCCGCCGCCCGTCATCAGGCCACGGCCACCAACCCCTCCCAGCGCTGCCATCGTGCCACCGGACAGTGCGCCGGACAGTCGATCGTTATTGTTTTCCCCTGCGCCATATGCGGCGCCATAGGCTGCGTCCGTCGCCGCGAGCCGGGGCGCAATGATGCCAGCGCCACCACCGATGCCGAAGCGAGACATGGCCGCTTCTGGAGCTGCAAGCGCGAGGGTTCCGCCTGTGATGCTTCCGAGAGCGGAAGACATCGGGTTGTTTTCGGCCGCAAGTTCCTTTGCTGCCTGCGTTTGGTTAGGGTCTGCGCCCAGCAAGCCTGAAAGTTCATCCAATGTGCCGAGCGTCATCGCGTTGGCGCTATTGATCGCATATGACCCAACCGGCGAATTAGCAGCAGCACCCATTACTTGCCTGGCCAAGCCAGACGTTTCCCGCCCGGTCGTCGGCGTCGTAAACTGCGTCTTGGCGCCCGCATCACGGCCCTTGATGGCCTGATCAAGGTCGGGGCCAAACGGCTTGGCACCATATTTGGCCGCGATGGCGTCGATCTGCTCGCGGGTCGCGCCAGCATTGAATGCCGCCTGTGCCTCTGCCGACAATGCGCGATCTGCTTCGGTCGAGAACTCGCGGTTGCCGGTAGGATCGATCGTTGGGCGGCCATCGGATGGGCCAAGGGTGGAAATTGGCAGTCCGCCATCGGTACGGCGGCGCTTCGACGGGTCAATGTCCCCTTCAATATCGGATCCGCCTGCCGCCTGATAGGCGCGGGTGTAGAGGTCGATAACGCGCTGGACGTTCGCCTGATACTGGCCGTCGCTCTGGCCGGTATCGAGGTTCGACAGACTGCTGGCGAGTGCCTGAAAGTCGGAGTTGGAAAGCGGCGTCAACGGGTTCTTGCCGCCGTTGGTCGCCGCCATTTCCATGATGCGGGTGAGGGCGCCCGCGTTCTTCAGCGTCTCGGTGTCCTTGGCCACGTCGAACGCGGCGCTACCATTGAACGATCCCGCCATCCCGGCGCCAAAGCCAGTCGTGAACCACCCATCGCGGGACCGCTGGATAAGGGATCGGGCCAACTTGATCTTGTCTACAGCCTCGGCACGCACCGCCGCCTTTTCGGCATCGGTCTGCTTGCCCTCGTTGGCCTTTGCAAGCTCCTTGTCAATTTCGAGCTGCTTAAGGCGCAGGCTGAGCGTATCGTTCTGCGCATCACGCATTGCTGCATCTGCCGATCGAGCCGCCGCATCCGCTGCGCGCGCGTCGGATCGCTCAGCCCGCGCCTCTCGCCCATCCGCATAAGGGTCGCGCAGGATTGCGCCGCCGCTTGGTGCCGCCGCGCTGCTCTGCGTCGTGCCTTGGCCGAACCAATCATCCTGTGCCATTATTTCTTCACCCCACGGCGACCATCAGCGCTCACAACTGGCGTTCCGGACGGCAAGCCAGCCATTTCCTCCGGCGAATTTACAAGAACCGGGACATTGTATTTGCGCGACCATGCATCATAGCCTGCGCCCATTGACTGGCGCATGGATCGGTATTGATCGACGCTCATGAACGAGCCGGACGGGGAGGAGGCGTTTCCGCCTCCCGCGCCGCCAGATGTTGGATCACCTTCCTTTCCTATGGTTGAGCCGATACCCGACCGTGGGCCGAGATAGGTGCCGCCCGGCACGGGAATGCTCACTACCGGGTCAGCCTTGTTGCGCAGATAGGATTGCGCCGCTTCCGGACCGATCTGGGAAGCGATGAAGTTGAAATCAGCCACCGTGTCGTTGTTGACCGGCTTCGGATTATCCCGCTCCCACTGCTGCTTCCACAGCCAGTCATCGCGCTCACGCTGGCGCTGCGTCTCCGCTGCCTGCTGCTGGCGCGCAACATCCCGGTCGCGCAGCTTCATCTGCGTGTAGACGCCTTGACCGCCGCCAGCCGCAGCCAGCGCGTCGCCAAGTATCCCGACGATATCACGCGCGCCGAATTTCGAGGCCTGCTGCTGAGGCTGAGGCGCAGGCATCGGCTGCTGAAGCGAATTGGCGAAGGGCGCATTCGCCTGCGCTAGCGCGTCATCGATCGGGTTCCCTCGCTGGAACTGGCCGCCGAACATAGCCATCACAGCGCTCCATAATCGACGGTGCGATAGCCGCCGATTGTCGGACCAAGCGCATCGGGGCGAAGCAGGGCTACTTCGTCCGCCATGACGCCGATCTGGCGACCGGTCGGCATGAATGCGGCGATGGCGTCATTCGGCGCTGTGATATAGTCGAAGGCGTAGACATTGAGGCCGTGCGCGCCTTCCCCCAGATATTCGACGTTGGTTTTCAAGGTTGGTTCGGACGCCGCATAAGCGCCTGCTGCCGCGCCTGCCGCCTGCAAAAGCATCTGCCCGATCCCGGCACTCTGCTTGGTCGTCGTGCTGTTTCCCCACAGGCTGGCCAGCGCATTGGCGTAGTCCGTGGCGTTCTGCATCGGTATGCCGTTCAGCGTCGATCCAAGCGACGCCTGGGTGGCGTAATTCGCGTTGTTCGCGCTGTTGAGCGAGGTGGCCGTGTTCGCCGCCGTGTCCATGCGCGAGAGCTGGTTGTTGTAATCGCTATAGCGCAGATTATTCTCCGCGCTGGCGAGTTGCTTGCCAAGCTCCCCGACCTGCCGAGACGATCCGGTTTGCCCGGCCTTGGAGAACAGCGCGTTGATCTGGTCCGACACGCTGGCGTTCGTGTCGTCAATCACGCCCTGGAGATATGGATTGCCTGCATCGAGATATTTCCCGCTCAGGACATCGGTGGTGTAGCTGTTGGCCGCGTTCAGCGTCGGGTTGCTCACCGAATAGTTATCGAACGAGCTTTGCAGCGCATTGGTGACATCGGCCGTGACGCCCTTGCTGCTGTCATAGGCGCTCTGCACGGCGGACGAGCCGGCCTTAAGATAGGGGAGGGCCTGCTTCGACGGGCCGGTCGTGGTTTTGCTCGATGACAAGCCCATCAGGAAAGCTCCTTCCTGATGTGGACCTGATGCTCCGAATATCCGAACTGCGCCATAACCCTCGACCATCCACGGCGGCTCTCGATGACAGCGCGCGCGCAGCCTATCGATCGTGCCCAATTTTCAGCGGATGGGATGGTTGACGCGATGAGCGCGTTCAGTTCCCCGACAGCGATTTGCCCGTGCAGCTCAAGAAGGCCGGTGGGGTAGCGCTTGACGGCTACCAGTATAGCGGATTTTTCGTCACTGAAAAGCACGAACGTCCCGGCCGCCACCTGCTGATCGAGCCAGTCGATGGCATAGCATTCCGGGTCAAGAACATCTGCGAACGCATCGCGCCATAGCAGATACGCGCCCCATTGCGGGTGCGGCGTCACCACAGCGCTTGCCACGTCGATCCGTCCCAAATTTTCGCCCGATTGCTGTCCGTGCTATCGATCCACGCCTCTCCGATCCTGGGCGAGGGTGGCGCGGTGTCAGATGGCTCTCCGAACGGCGCCCCGCGCTGCTTGATCAGCCCGTTGATGGCGCCGGCCGCCTTCCTGATCCATTCCGGCACGCTGCTGGCAGTCGGGGGGAGGTGAAGCATCAGCGCACCCCAGCCGTTTCATATTCAAGATCAAGGCCATTGACATAGGTCCATGTTGCTCCGGCTGGCAGCGTGTATTCGGTGCCGACATGCCGGCCATTGGCGCGGATCGCGACCCGGCCGTTGTTCCGGATCGTGCCGGATACGCGGCGCTTTTCGGGATCACCGGCACGGGCGCGGGCGTCAAGGGTGACGGTTCCGGTCACGGCATCCGACAGGGCCCGCGCGCCGCTGATCCGAACACGATATCCACGCTCAATCTCGATCGGCCGGATGTTGAAGCGTGCTGGCAATGTGGCGCCTGCCAGAGGGCCTATCGTTCCATCCCATGCGGCGTTGAGAAAAAGAGGATTGCCACCCGCGAATATAGGCGCGTCGAGACTGTACGGGACGCTGTCAATGCCGCCCGGATAGAGGATATCCACCCCTTCCAAGCTGACATTGGCCGTGAAGCCGGAGAAGACGCCAAGCGTCGGGATGGAGATGGTGGACCATCGGTCCAGCGTCCAGTTGTAGCACCAGAGCGTGCCGGGATTGCCGGGCATCGACCATATCACGGTCGTAGTGCGCGGATCGACTGCGGCGCTGATGCGGTTTACGATGTCTTCGCGCTGGTAGGTGGCGAAAAAGCTGCGGTCCACCTTCTCAGCGCCGATGGCAGTCACAGTGTTGCGATCCGTGACTTTGAAACCCTGCTCTGACAGGAAGAACACGGCAGAACCTGCCTGCGCGATCGAACCGGGGGCCATGCACCCGACGTCTCGACTGATTTCATCGAACTGCCAGACCGTGTCGTCTCCGGTATAGGTCGCGCGCTTGATCGAGCGCTCTTGCAGGATCAGGCCGGTTTCACCACCCGCCAGCCCGGTAATCCGGCCGCCAGACGGGAACGGCACATAGAGGCACTGATTGACGCCCGCCGCCCATCCCTCGCTGTCATTATAGCCGGAGATCGACACGACATTGTTGGCGTTCGGATCGCCCGCAAGGAAGACCTGCTGGCGGACTGTTGCAACAAGGCTGCTGGTGGGCGGATCGCCTGCCAATGTTGCCGCCGATCCGGCTGTAAGGTCGTAAGAGACGGGCGCGCCGCCATTGACGGCAATCACACGATCACCAAACTGATCGAACCGCCACACGTTGGCGCTGGCCAGGATCAGCTCCGACCATGTGCCACTGCTGAACCGATACAGGCCAACAACCGTCCCGGAGAGCAGTGAGGCCGCGCCATCCGAGCCGACAAACGCTGAGCCGCCAGCATATCCCGGCAGGGCCGTCGTGATCGCTGAAGGGGCGAGGACCGGACGATAGCCTTCCGGGGTCGGCCATGCATTCTGGACGCGGAAAACGCTCTCCGATCGATCGGGTAGAAATTCCCCAAAGGCTATGCTCTTCAGCACCGCGCGCCCCTGACCTGCGTAACACCAACCGGGGCGAGGGGGCCAGCCCATGCGTCATTGCGGCTCTGCGCCACCAGCGCGTTGATGGCTGCGTCGAGATACTGACGGCACGCCTCCATCGCGTCGGTGTCACGGACATAAGCCGCCGCATAATGCAGCGTTCCCCACATATAGATATCGGCGCGGCGGTTCAGCAGCCAGTTGTCAGGCGCCGATGCACTGAGAGGGGGAATGCGCTTCCAGTACAGCACTTCGATATTGGCCGGAACCGACGAGGATGGCGCGGGCGCAAAGCGGATGGACCGCCCTTCGATAGCATAGACGCGTGTCGGGCCGCCGGCTGATCGGAATCTCTGCAATGCATCGGGGACAACCTCGCGGATGAGCGCGTTGGGTTGCCCAGACGGATACATGCGCCGGATCGCCAGCACGTCGGAGGGAATTGCAAAATCCTGATCGGAAATAACCCAGATATCCGCTGTTTCCTGATAGATCGTGCGCAGCTTGTCGCGCAGTTCGCTTTCAAGAAGTGCGATGAAATCCGGTATCTGATCGGTCAGGTCGTCGCGATCCAGCCAGTCGGCCACCTTGGATACGAGGTCGGTATAGGTGCCGATTGTGCCGGGTTCGATGATATTGAGGGCAATTGCCACCTTACCACTCCGTTGCGGTGAACGCGGTCGTCCCCGTCGCGGCTATCGCTGTGACGGCGCGATTGGTTCGAATTTTCATCGAAGCGCCGGGAGCGATGGTATAGGTGCCGGCAGTGCCAATCTCTGCCGTCCCGCCAAATTCATTGATACCGATATTGTTCGCGCCGATGTTCTGGATTTCCAGCCCCTTGCGCGCGCTGTTTGCAGCAACGATCTGGCCGCTCGACGTGGCCGCAGAGCCGCTTCGGTCGGTTCCGGCGGGCAGCGTGCCTTGCGGATTGCCGCTGCCATCCTCCGAAGAAACGACGAGTGCGCCTTTCGCGTCAAGCCGAGGCTGGCTCTGACCGCCATCCGTGAGCGTGCCGGGCGATGACCTGAAGATACCGAACCACATAACAGCCTCACATGATGAAGTGGTTGACCCGGAGATAGCGATACTCCGGGTCGTTCAGGAGCCGTTTGACTCCGTCGATATGACTTGGATCCCAAGCATTGACGCCGTGCTTCACCAGCCATTCGTACATCACGCCGACCGGGATATGGGCGGCGTGCCACATGTCGGATCGCTTATCGAAACCATCGGCTTGACTGGACTTGTTGCGGTCAAGGATGACATTCTGCGCGGCGCGATCCTGATCATATGCGATCTGGATTTGGTCGCCGTCCGCTTCATAATTCATCCACTTGCGCAGGCCAGTGTCAGCGCAATGGTCGATAAGCTCCCAGCGTTCAGACACGCTTCACCTGGTCGCGATCGATCAGATACTTGGCGAGGTCGGCGGGGAGTTCTGCCGCATCGCCCTTGTTCAGTTCGTCGTCGCGCAGCGATTCCTTGTCGCGGGCGATGTCATATTGCTCGCCAAGCGCCACATTGTGCGTGATGCACTGGACCTTGACCGGCTTCGTTTCGATGGTTGTCATATCAGGCTCCTGAACGAAAGGAGCAGGGCGGACACTAGCCCGCCCCGCCATCATCACTGAATGTCGCAGACCGCGCCGGAAGCTGCCTCGTTGATCGAGCGCAGGGTGACTTCCTGATACCAGGCCTTGCGGGTGGCGAGGCCGGTGACAGCCAGCTCACGCGGCTGGAGCGGATCGAGGTAGGCCAGCTCCCAATAGTCCGGATCGAGGACGATCGCATCGCGCCCGGTCGTGAAACGGCTCGGCACGAACTGCACCTCACCCACATCGGAGACATAGAAGTCCGCACCCGCAACGATGGTCAGACGCTTGTTGCCAGCCTCCCGGCGCTGGGTGGCCAGGCCGGCGAAGGTGGCCGCCGTCTGCTTCAGGCCGATGCTGGTGACGACCAGCTTGGGATTGCCGCCCGCGTTCCATGCATTGGCCAGCACGGTCTTGAGCAGCGGTTCGGTGTAGCTGCGCAGCGTGCCGTTCGTCATGGCCGCGCTGGGATAGCCGGATGCGCCGCCCGAATAGGTCGGGTCGGCGCCACCCGCGCCCCGGCTGTCGTTCGTCTTGATCCACGCCAGCATGCCGGCCATTTCGCCAGCAACCGAAGTCGTGGGCGGGACGGCGGGCGATTTCGAGCAGATGCGCGTTTCGAGGTCGGTTTGCAGCTCCTTGAGCGCCTTCATCGATTCGCGCGCCATTTCCGAGCGGCGGCCTGCGGTGTCGGTGGCCTCCATGGTCGTGGACGAACTGATGACCTTGGTCATGATCTGCGTATAGTTGCCGACGCGAACGGTGTTGGGCCGGCTCTCGTTGGTGAGATCATCACCCTGGATCGCCTTGTTGTCGCCGTTGGCGGCCTTGAGGCCATCGGTCTGCCATTCGGTATAGACCTGCCGGGCCTTGGGGCCGGTGCCGATCGCGCGCTTCACCGGCGCGTCGTCGGGGAACAGTTCGCCGATGCGGTCGGACAAGTCTTCGCGGACGCCGACGCGGCCAACCGCCTGAATTGTGTTCGAAGGAACAGCCATTGAAAAATCTCCATCAAGGGAGGGTCGGCGTCATCACGACGCGGAAACCCGTTGTTCAGATGCCCAGAAATGCCGCCGCTGCTTCTGCGTCCTTGGGGTTCGCTTTGAGGCGATCCCACGCCTGCTGACCTTTGGCTGCATTCGATTGCTGCTTGCTCGGCTGAGCGCCGGGGCGTGCCATCTTCGGCAGGCCCTTGGCGTTGCGCACCGTTTCCATTTTCCGGGCCATCAGGGCGTCGTACTTTGCGGCCTTGTCGAATTTCTCAGCCGCGCGGTGCAGCGCCAGAATGTCGGTGGACGATGCTTCAGCCATCAGCTCAGGCGGATATCCGAGTTCCGCGCCGATCGCTTGCAACCGCTGTTGCAGCTTCGGACCGCTGGATGGGTCGAACCATTCCGGGAGCTGTTCTCGCAGGCGCTGGGCATCCGAAGCGCGTTCGGCTTGCTGCGACTGTTCCCGCTCAGATTCTGCGGCGGCACGGGCCTGCGCGATCTGCTGGTGCAGCGATTGCTGCTGGCCTTGCGCGCGCTGGTAGGCCGCCATCTGGCGTTGATAGGTAATTACAGCATCGGGATCGTTACTGTAAAGCAGCTTTTCGTCGGGCGCCTGCGGGGAAATCATCCGTGCATAGGTGGCGAGCTTCTCCGCGTGATCCTCATGCATCTTCACGATGATCTCGCGCGCCTCATTGGCCACCTGATTGCGGGTGGTAGCCGCCTCGACGGACTTCTGCTGCACGAAGCGATCGCGCTCAGCCTCCCGGCGGGCAACGATCGCCTGCGCCTTGGGCGTCAACTCCGCCCACGCCTCCTTGTCTTCCTTCGACCAGCTATGCGGCGGCGCTACCGCGTCCGGTTCTGCCGCCGCCTCTTCTTCGCTGTCCTCGCCCGGCTCGGCATCATCCGCCGCCTCTTCTCCCGCTTCCTCGCCCAGCAACTCGTCTTCACTGACCAGTTCCTGTTCGTCTTGCGGCTCCTCCCCCATCAGCACGTCCAGTTCGGGGCCAAGGACGCTCTCCAGCGTGCTTTCGTCCATGATCATTCACCTCCATCAAATCCAGCGCCGCTTAGCTTCCGGCAGTTTGGCAATTTCGTCGGCGCGGGCCTTTTCGCTCATGGCGAAAGCGCCATCAGCCATCGCCGCCTTGATGTGACCCTCGACCGCATTGATGACGCGCTGGGCCACAGCCAACTTGATCATCTTGTCTGTGGCCGTTGGGTCATCGACGCACAGCTTCATGTGGGCTACCTGATATTCGCTGCGCAGCGCCTCAAGCGCGGGGCCGACAAACTCCATGGCGTTCTGCGCCGCCAGGCCGCGCCGCCGCCGTTCTTCCGGATCACTTGTCAAGATCGCCTCCTGGCCGCTTCTTGCTCACAGCGTTTTCCGCATCGAGCTTGGCTTTATGCTCAGCCTGCTCGCGCTGGAGCGCCATTTGCTCGCGCGCCATGGCCATTTCGAAGTCCTGCTGGCGAAGTGCTAGATTCTGCTCTGCCGCCGCCTTTTGGCGCTCCAGTTCCAGCTTGGCGGCGGCCTCTTCGCGCATAAGCTGGATCTTCGCCGCCGCCTCATCCTGCTTGAGCTGGAGATTGAGCGCGGCCTCCTGCTTCTTGGCATCGACCTCGGCCGCCCTGATCTGCATTTCCGCCTGCGCCTTCGCCATTTCGGGGTCCGGCTTCTCTTCCGGCGGCCCAAGCGTTTCGGGATCGGTGGCCAGTTCACGGATGTTGCCGAGATTGCCGGTTTCGATGAGGGCGCGAATGATGTTGTAGATATTCGTGTCGTTGAAAGTGCGCGAACCGCTCTGAATGGCCGCCTGCGCGATCTGAAGGAGCATCATCAGCCGCTCCAGAATCTCATCCTTGTTGCCCGTGCCGAGACCAACGCGGACTTTGATGTTCATGTCGTCAGGCCACTGGCGCGGATCGATGCGGCGCTCTTCACCGTCGATGACGATCGTGTAGGGCCGGCCGAACTGTCGCATCAGCCGGTACTTCTTGAGCATCAGCCGGGCGAAGGCTTCGGCGAAATTGCGCGTGATCAGCCGGGCAATCTTCTTGCCCGCTGCCTGCATAAGCTTCGTGCCGGTTGCCGTCTTGTTCAGCGTATCGGGGTTGCTCATACCCTGGTTCAAGCGGGTGACGCCGCTGCGGCTCTCCTTCTCGCCCGCCAGCGTCTCCATGAGGGTGATGCCAGAACCGATATCGAAACTTGGCGTGGCGATGGTCGGCGGCGTCGGCCCGGCATGGCGGACAATGCCGCCCGGCACGACGGTCAACAGGTCATCGATCGTGTTATCTCCGATCGATGACTCGCTCAGGAAAGTGCGAGGATTATTGGAGAAGTAGAACCCGTCCATCGTCTGGCGCAGCGCCACCGACCGGGTGCGCTGGATATCCATCACCTTGTCAGCGAGAGACTGGCCAACGATGCGGCCCGGCATCGGGAACGGACACCAGACGACGCCGGGCTGCTCTTCCACCTCTTCGATGTTGAGGACTGTTTTGCCGACGCGGTGGACCTTGATCAGTTCTGAAATTCCATCACCGTTCAGGTCGAAGCGCGCATATTCTTCGAGGAACCACACCGACCGGTTGGTGCCGGTGCGATAGTCAACGTCATTGGCGTTGAGGCCGTTGTCGCGCACCGAGGACAGCGTCGTCAGCGTGACGTTGCCATCATCCCACAGGCCGTCAACATCATAGCCCATTTCGGCAATGTCGCTGATCGTCCGGCGCATCTTGAACACGTCATAGACGCATCCGTCGTCCAGATCGCGGGCATCCGAAGCAACACCAAACTCCTCGTTTGGGGTGACATAATCGATGAACTTGGGCGGCTGCTCTTCCAGCCAAGCGGCGCCCCATTGCAGGCCCGCATCATCCATCTGCACCGACGCAATGAACTGGACGCCCTGGTCCGCAAGCGCCGTCATTTCCTCAACCGACAACACGGCCTCCCGGCGTTTCGGCGGCTGAGGTTCAACGCAGACCTTGGCAACGCTGGTTTTCTCCAGCAGGCCCGCCTTGATCCAGTCATGCAGGATACGAAAGCCGTCCTGGCCCTCATGAAATTGCCGGCCGACCGCGTGGGTGGCCTCTTCAGCTATGCGCTTGTCCGGGTGGCTGAACTCGACCACCTTGTCGCCGCTGACCATGATGTCCAGCAGCTCGGCCACTGTGTCATCGATCACCTCTGCCACATCGCGCGTCACAAGCTGACTGCGGCCATCGACCTCGTCACCAAATGGCTCGCCGTTGTAGAAATCCAGCGCTACTTCACGCTCCTCCTGCAACGCGCCATCCTCTGCGCGCTTTTCCTCGTCCATGAGGAACTGCACCAGCGCGGTGTTGTCCGGTGCTTCAGCGTCATATTCGAGCGTGATGTCTGGCGCGCCGGGCATCAGGCGATCCCTCTCTTGTTGTAGTTGATGGGGCGGGAGGCTTTCGGCTCACGATAGGACACGGCGGCGAGCCCAAAGGCGTCCGAACCATGACTGGACCAGTCATGATCCGGGCCAAGACCGATCCCGCGCTCTTCGTCCTTCTTTTCGTGATACCAGCCGATTGCATCCAAACCGCCGGCGCACTTGTCGGCGTCGAACCACATTTGCGGAAACAGCCGGCGCGCCGCCTCCACGCGCTGCATCGCCGCGCCTGCGCCTTGGTTCGGGATTACCTCAACCGCGAAGCCAGCCTGCCGCAGCGCGCCCTCGTAGGTGGTCTGATAGACCTTCTCATGCGCCGCGCCGTCGTGCGGCAGCACACACAAAGCGTTCTCGTATCCATGTGATCGCAGCCAATGGATATGGGTGGCGAGCGGCTGGCCCACCGCCTCGTAATAGTCGAGGAACCGGATTTCCTTGCCGATGAACTGCACGATCCAGATCGCGGTGGCATCAGCCTTTGCGCCTGTACCGCCAATGTCCCAGATGGCCCGAATGGTCATCAGCGGATCGGCGGCAACGCGGCCGACACGACCGTCCGAGCGTGCTTGGGTCAGGTGCTTGGCGTAATAGGCACCTTCAACAACGGTGAGATACTCACCCTCCCAGATGTGCCCGTATTGATCAGGCCGCTCATTCTTGTCCTTGAGCCGAACGCGATCGAGGATCGCCGGGAACCATGGGTTATCCCGAAAATTCATCTCGACAATGCGGGTGCGGTCGTTGTCATTGGCGTGGCGGAAACGCTGATTTGTCGCGCTATTCTTGCGCTCCGGGTTCCATGTCAGCCACAGTTCGCTATCCTCTTCGCGCAGCGTCGGAATCAGCTTGACCCACGCCTCCTCGGTGACCGGCTCGGCTTCATCGATCCACGCCAGGAGGATGCGGAATTTCGACTTGATGCTGTTCAGGTTGCGCGCCAGACCGATGAACGAATAGCTGACCCGGCCCGAAAGCGTGCGGATATAGGTTTCGCCGATGTCGAAGTGCGGGGCCAGCCATTCCGTTTCACGGATCGCCGCCTTGATCTCCTCCAGCGAGGAATCGGCCAGCGAGTTCATGAACTGCCGGGCGCACAGGATGATGCCTTGGCGGCCCTCCTGATCCCATTTGTAGGCGCGGATTGCGGTCATCAGGGCGAAGGTTCGGGTCTTGGCTGACCCACGGCCACCATGCGCGCCACGCACATCAGCCTCACCATCGAACACCGGAACCAGCTTGGCCGGGATTTTGATCTGCGCCGCGGTCATTCCGGCGCCACCCCGACTAGTTCGATGCGGGTGACCTTGATGGGTCCGCCATCCTCCCCTGTGATTTGCATCGGCAATACCTTGCCGAGCAGGGGGAGGAAGGATTGCGGGTTAGCGGTGGCCTGAACGGTCAGGTAGCCTACCAGCCCATCCTTACCGCCCGCCTTGGTAGCCGCCTCAAGCAGCGCGTCCTTGAGCAGGGTCGTAGTCTTGTTTGGAACGCCCTTGCGCCGGCCGGGGCCGGGGGTGCCATCCCCGACTTTCCGTTTCCCGGTCGTTTCTTTTACGGAAGGCTGGCCCGCGCTCATGGGCAAACCATCTACAGCACAGGCCTAAGCCTGTGCATGGGGCAAAAATCAGTTGCTTGCTTTAACTTTCAGGGCATGCCTAGCTGAATTATCACGACTGCACTGCCGACAGCGACGGAACCCTTCTTTCGAAATTAGCAGATTGGAGCCTGAAAATTCGTGTCCATTTTTGCAGTACGCTCTAAACTTGGGGATAATGCCGACCGCCTTCAAAATCGCCGTAACTCGCCCGCGATCAAACCCATACTTTTCCGCTATCTGGCGAACGGTAAGTCCACTTTCATAGTCACCGCATGCCGCCGGGTACAAAGCATCCTGTTGCGCGCTCCTAATCGCCCGCCGCAGATTTATCTGCTTAAACCGCGCTTCTGCCATGGCAATCGGCACATCGGCTTGCTGGCACCCAATCTCTCTTGCCAGAATCCTCCTAGCATATTCGATACACTCCTTGCGCCGCGCCTCCCTCCTTTTAACTGCTTCAATATTTCTTAAATATTCGGCGCGGCGCGCTTCTGGAGTTCTGGACGGGTAAGTCACTACAGCCTCTTCTGCATCTCCGTGGCCACCCTCTCGCTATACAATTCCTTAGCAAACTCAAGCTGGGCAGCTTTCAAATATTTCCCCGTTATGTTTGCAAGTTCTGCCGCGATTTTCAAATCACATGTCCCGCTCCTCACTTCTTCATACAGAGCGCTCATGTCGCTTTTTACGTCTGATAGCGTTTTCATTGGCACCTCTTTATTTAGATTGAGATTTCTTGCGCCCGCAATATCCGCTTAACATGGCTCCGCTCAGCCCCGGTCACCCGACAGACCTGCATGATCGAACACGGCCCATGCTTGCGCCAGTAGGTCAGGACGCGGGCGCGGGTGATGGGTGGGCGGCCTCGGTTGTTCATGCTCATCCCTCAAACCTCCCCATATCGTTGCGGCCACCATCGCCATCGTCATCACCATCAAAACACCAATCATCCTCCCCGATCGGAGGCGTCTCGTTCATCCAGTCCGGCGGGTCGTTCGCCGGGCGCGCAACCTCTGCCCTGGGGTTCAGGATCGGGTTGGATTTCCAGTCCTCCGAACGAACAGGCGGCGGAGCGCCAACGGCGCCGCCTGTCTCCCCCTTTAGGGGGAGGGGGTCAGCGCAGCGCAGGGTTGGCGCAGTATTTTCAATGACTTGGCTATGGGGTTGGCGCGGGTCAGCGCAGGGGGTTGGCGCGGGGTTGGCGCACGCATTTCCGCCATTTTCTGAGGGGGGTTGGCGCACCTCATCCGTGGCCCTGATGCCCACTTTCCAGTGACGATTTGACCCCTTCCAGAGATTGGCTTCCAGCTCGATTTTACCAAGGCTCAGCAGCCTCTCCATGGCGGCGCGCATGTCCGCTTCCTTGGCCCCTTTGGCCTGCGGCATGTGGGCGAAAATACGCGGCGCATAGTTGATGCCGTTCTGGTGGCTGACGGCGCGCTTCTGGCTCGCAGCCTTGGCGAGGCAGGTCATGAACAGGTCGTTTTCGCGCGAGGCCTTGGCGATGCTAGCCGTGTCGATTTTCTGCTCTTCAGGAACCGCCTCAGGCAGCACGAACGACCCTTTGAACCACATGAAATTGAGGTCGCCGCCGCGCTGGGCGTAGTTGGATTTTTCGCGGCGCATGACGCGCGCATCCGGATCGGGACAGTTGCCGTCGTCATCGACCGGGATCTCCATGAACAGGCGCGATCGCACCTGATTTTCCCATGCCGTCGATCCTGAATAGCTGTCGCCGGCCTTGTTGGGGTGGCCCACGATGACGACCGCGCCGTCGATGGAGATAGCCAGCCGGTTGCACAGGTTGATGAAAGACGCCACCTGATGCCGGTCATTCTCATTGCCGGTGAACAGGTGGGCGGTATTGTCCAGCACGGCGAAGCTGATGCTATTCTCTATGCAGGCCGCCTCTATCTGCTGGTAGCGCGGCGCCACGCGCATCCGGCCGTCATGGTCGAAGGTGGCCAGTTCGTTGGCCATCTCGCCTTGCAGGGAGAGCAGGAACAGCTTGCCGCTTAGCGCCTCGATATCCACGCCGAGATTGGCGCAGATCGCCACCTGGCGCCGATGCAGTTCGTCCGCATCATCTTCGCAGGTCACATAGAGCGCGTTCGTCTGGACCGTCTCCAGGCCAAGAAAAGGGAGGCCGAGCGCGATGCATGTCGCCTGCTGCTGGGACACCAGAGATTTGCCCGCAGCGCCCTTGCCGGTCAGGAGGGTTGCCTGCCGATCAGGGATATAATCCTTGACCTTCCACGATCTTTCAGGAACGCCAAGGCCGGCCCAGCCGGATGGGTCTATAAGGCTTAGCAGCGGCGGTGCGGGCGGCGGGGTGTCGTCCTCCATGAACATGGCGTCGCGCGCCTCGTCCATCCAGCGAGGCGGCCCATTGTCATTGTCGAAGTCGTTTTCTGTCTCGATGTTACGCGGCACGCGACTGCATCCCCCTCACTTCGATTTCCGGGATGCGCGGCGGCCGGGTCAGTTCCAGCCTCAGCGCGCGGGCGAATTTCGGACTGGTGACCTGCACCTGCTGGTGCATCCGCAGCGTGCGCCGGGCCTCGTCCGTCCATTGCGTCACGCAGGCCCCCGCAGCGCCACCGCGGAGCCAGTCGAGCGGTGTGGCGCACAGGTCCACCCACTGCTGCGTTTCGGCCCATCCAATGTTGCGAAAAATGTCCTCGATGTGGGCGGCGCCCAAAGCCCAGCCGCGACCGGTCCGCAAATACCAGATATCCGGCGCCTTTAGGTCGAACACGATCAGGTCGACGGTCTGCCCGACCTCGAACAGCGGCGTGACGACCATGGTCTTGCCGGTCGGGCACGGTTGCCAGAAATCCCGGCTGTCCGTTTCGACCTTGGTCACCCCGATCAGATCGCGGGCCAGTAGCGAGGGAACCGGCACGCCCATGCCGCGCAAAATCTCGACGTGGCGAAACGTCACCGTTCCGGCCATCGCGCGCATTTCGCTGGCAAGGGCGTCTGCTATCAAAGCCCCCTCCGATCGATGAACGGCGCGCCACACCGGCGCAGGAAGTCGAGCGCGGATTTCTCCTGCCGGAACACCCCGCAGTGATGGCCCTGACGCATCAGGAGATTGAGCCGATCGCGCTGGTTGGCGTCCGGCATCTTCTTGCCATCCTTGAATTCCAGGAAGGCAGCACCGCCACCTTTCCATGTCGCCACCAGATCAAGGACGCCGGCAGTCATACCTTCGCGGCGCGCCTTGTTGGCGGCCCACTGGCTGCGCTTGGCGGCATTCGGCACGGCGAAGATATCGACTCCGGGGCAGATGATCTTCGCATCGCGCAGGAACGCGGACTGGCGCTTCAATTCGTCGCGCGGGTCATTGTCCTTCGGATCAATGTGCCACGGCTCATCGCCTTCCGGCTCCGCGGGGAAGATGCCGAGCGCATTCATTGCGCGCCACGCTTCTGACGCGCGATCGCCAGCTCATATTCAATTTCCTTGACCGGAACCCGATAAGACCGCACCAGCGTCTCCACGGTCAGGTGATCCAGCGACCTCGCATTCGCGAGCATCGCTTTCAACTGTGCGCAGGCTGTTGCGATCGTGACGGCGCTGTCTTTGGCGTTGGTGCGCATTCTCATAGAGCCACCTGCGCGATCCGCAGCAGTGTGACGTAGGACCGCCCCGTGTTCCGCTTCACCACCGGCAGGGGAAAGCGCTCAAGCTGCGCTATGATCATATCGCGTTCGGCAGGCGATATCGCATCATGCCGCCGCGCCTTCCGGCTAGCGATCTCCATCGCCTGTTCCTGGGTGAGGTTCATGCGGCGACACCGGACTTAATCCGGTCAATCCTGATCAGCAGCGCCCCGATCGCGTCGAACGCCTGACGCAACTCTGCCTCGCTATCGAGCAACTCGAAGTGCGTCAGCACCGATCCGCCGGGGCTGCTTGGGCTGGTGGCTGTCACCAGTTTGTGCACTGCACCGGTCATCGACGGGAGCGCGTCGGTCGAGCATGTGGCATCCACCGGGACCGAGCGGCGGCCAACGCGGGCCAGGAAGCCGTCTAGGGCAGCTCCGTCCAGCAGTAGCAGGTTGGCGGCGCTATGCAGGCTGAGGCTGGCCTTCTCGTCGCGAGCATCACGAACGGTCTTGTCTTCACGAACACCGATCGCGCGCGCAACAGCGGTTGGGCCGTACTCGCTGCACAGCGCCAAAAGCGGGTGCGATAGGATTTCGCGGGCGTCTTCCACCGTGAGAGGGATCGCGGGCGGTAGGACATTGCTGCGCTGCATCATTTAAGAATGCTCCCATGAAGGAGGTCAGAAACATCAGCGCCAGCCGAAGCGAGAGAGGGGCGAACACCCCGGCTGGCGCTGTCCGGCGTGCAGGCCGGAACCGAAAGGGTGGCGGGAGAACTGTCAGCGACCTTGGCAGGACGCCCGCCGGTTGCGTCGCTAGGGGCGACGGCTGTGGGTTTCTTGTGGACGTAGACGCCGCGCCCGTTGTGGCCGACGCGATGGAAGGCAAGCGGCTCGACGGTCAGCATGAGGCCGTCGCCATCGACATCGCGGATCAGGTGCGGCGCGGCGCGCAGGCGATTGGGGAGGCTGTTGAGCATGTAGGCAGACGTGCGCCCGCCGGAAAAGGAGATCAGCGCCGGGCCTTCGATGCGGTATGCATTTTCACCCATCACTCAGTTCTCCAGAAAAGGCGAAGGCACGACACCGGCGGCAGGATCGATCCAGCCCCGGTAATCAGCGTCCGAATGGTTGCAGACGATTTCGCCGCAGGTCGCGCAGACATCGATGTCGTCGGCGTCAAACGCCTGTCCAAGCGCCTGCAATTCGGTGAGAGGCGCGATCATGCCCGGCCTCCACTGGCGGAGATTGACTCCCCGCCAGCTTCGGTCATCGTGGTGGGTGCGAAACGACCACGAAAGGAATTGCTATGGCTATCAGCGATGATACCGCCGCGCTTGTTGCTGCCCAGCTTACTGCTGCGTGGGCTGCAAAGACCGGAACATGGACGCCCCAGCCGCATATCACGCTGGAAGAAGCGATCGCCAAAACGTACATCACCTTCCGGGACGCGGTTCGCGAGGTTGACATCAAGCCGGCGCATAGCACCGCCAAACTGGTGGAATGACTTAGCCACGGGTATCCTCCCGCTTGCCGCTCTCGATAGCGAGGTAGCGTCGCATCTCGCCTCTTTGACGGTGCCGGATCGGTCCGATGTCGTCGTCATCGCGAAGCCACGCGCGGTCGGCGTCTATCTCGCGCAGAATCATGGCGCGGGTTTCAGCGCGGGTCGGGATGCCCAGCCAGCGGAGGATTGCGGCGCGGATCATGCTGCCGACGCCTTGGGGTGGGTGGGGCGGTATGTGGCCATGAAGTGGCGGACCTTGCGTTCGGTTTCGGGCCAAACACGCCGCCCCGCCTTTACCTGCTTGACGAATGGCTTATCGTTCAGCGCTAGAACGCCAAACTGCCAGGGGGACATGCTCTGTTGCTGACAGAACGTCTCGATGTCGTGGATGAGATCGGCCATAGCCAATGGTATAGGTTGGATACACCCAACCCGTCAAGTTGGATTGCGAGTACCTATGCAATTATAGCCCGCCCGTGGGAAAATCTCCCCATGGGTGAGCAATTTAATTTTGATTCTATACGTTCGGCTTTGGCGCGGGAGATAAAGCGCAAAGGCATAGCGCCGACGACACTTTCGCAGTCGGTCGGGAAAAGTAAGTCGCTCGTGAAAGAAATTTTGGAAGACGGCAAAGATATCAAGCTGTCGACACTGACACGCCTTGCCAACGCCCTCGAAATCGATGTGCGCGATCTGCTGCCTGGCGCTTCTATAGCGCTGCCTAATGCAAACGTGCTGACGTCGACCTTCGCAATGCTACTTGAGTCCGTGGGGATCGACCCGTTCCAGGACGAACGCGCTCAAAGGCTTGCGCGGCAGTTTCCAAATGCCCTTCAACGAGTTTCAGATCTTCACGCAGGCCTGAGCGAAGGTGCAAGCTCCGCTCCCTCAGAAGCATCTCCTGATCCCGCCGGAGATCGGCCAGCAGCATGACGATCCCGGCGCAGTGCAGATTGCACTCTGGGCAATCTTCCGGGCAGACCGGGGCTTCCAGCAGGACACGTTCCATCTCCAACGTCTCGACTCACTTGTTCTTATTTTGTTCTTATCCCGAGTCGGGGTTGTAGGAAAGGAGATTTCCTATCTGTCGACACACAAACCTGTGGGTAAGTGCGCCGGCACAACAATAATTCCAGCGAACAAAATCAGAACAATGATCCGCGAATCGCGAGAAATCGGTGATTTTGGATTGTCAATTATTGACCTGCAAATGCCTTGATGTCATATGGGTTGCGGCAGGCATGCGCCGGAGTAAGCCCGAGTTGCTTTCGAGCAGCAGCATCCAGTGGATGTGCATCAGGGTCCGGGGGCCTGCCACATTTTTTGCAGCTCGTTGATGAAGTCTCTCTGCTCCTTGTCCAGCGGGCAAGATGCGAGTTTTGGGATAAGCGTCATTCCGCAGTTCATCACAGACTTGTTCGCAGATAAAAAGCGTTTGGCCAGGGTTAGTGCGTATCGCGGCTCGTATTTTCCGTAAAAATTTTGCTCGAGCGCGTTGAATATCGAACTGGTAGCGACATCGGCAATCTGAAGGCCGGCCCACTTTGAATGGTTCTCGACCCATATGTCATCTGGGGAGAATACGGACCAGTCTATGCTTCTTACCGGCTGTTGTTTCTCCTTCCCGTCTCGCATGAGCATCAGGTATTCGCGCATAGCGTGATAGTCCGTGTTCATTCGCCGCGAGAAGACTACCTTTAGACGAGCCTGCTCGCCGGCGCGCCGTCCCGCCGCCGCCACAGCCGCAGTCAGGCGCTCAAGCAAGAAGCGCGTTAGGTAGTTATAAAGATGGCCCTTCTGCTGGTACAACTGTTCGAATTTTCCGCCATCAAGGAGTGTCTCCTTGCACGAACATATGCCGCAAATTCCAATGCGTTTTTCGGACAGGGCATCTACTGCCACAACCTTCTGTTCGTGCTTTAGTTCGCGGAAGTGAAGATCCCGGCCTTTCTTTTTTACAAACAAAGCCACGATGTCGTCTCGGATTTTCGGGAGCGACCTATCGGTGTCCTTCGAAACGAGGATGCCGCCAAGCACCAACCAGCGCGACTGGCCTCCAGGATCGCCGTTCTTTTTGTCTCTTAGCTTGGTGATTCCCTCGTCACCTGCCTCGTCAATATATGCCGTGAATTCCATATCGTTTTATTGCTGCGAGGCCCACCAAGAGTCGAATCTTTTCGGTCAACTTCTACCACCCCGCCATCCCCGGATCGGCGGGGTTTTTCGTGGGCTGTGAAGAAAGTTGGATTGAACCAACCTTTTCGCTTGACGGGTTGGATTGAACCAACCTATAACCACTCCATCAGGGCAGCACATCGCTCCCTATGATGGAGAAGCAAGTGACCAACCCCCGCACCACTGACGAACTGGTTGCCGCGATCCGCCGCAACGAAGTCAACGCGCTCGACAGCCGCTTTGATGCCCAGATGCGCGCGATGTTTCGCCGCTCGGTCGCATCGCTGCGCCGTGAGCTGGGCGCGCCTGCTGCCAATCTTGTTGCTGCCTGAACTGACCGGACCCCGATGCGGTCGGGGCGAGGATGAGTTTAGATGGAGGACGGAAATGCAGCTCGCGGAAATCCTGGAGCGCTGGAACAGCGGAGACGGCCAGCCCTACAAGGGTGAACTGATCGACATGGCCGAATATGAGGAGGGCAACCTGTCGTGCATGTGCGCGCAGGGCCAGGTTCTCCACCTGATCGGCGGCATGTCGGCCGAAGACCTGAACCGCACCGCGCAGGGAAACGCTGACCGCATGACGGCGGACCTGCTCAAGATCAGCCGCGCGCACGCTATCCTGCTGCGTAACGTCAACGACACTGTGGATGGCGCTCCTGCCGTTGTTCTGACCGATCCGGGCAAGGTGCTTGGTGATCAGTGGTCGAAGCTGCTCGATTTCTGGTGGGTACTGGATCAGTTCACGCCGGCTGACTGGCAGAAGGTGGCCGCCGCATGGGCCGCCGCACGGGCCGCCGCAGGGGACGCCGCATGGGCCGCCGCAGGGGACGCCGCACGGGCCGCCGCAGGGGACGCCGCACGGGCCGCCGCAGGGGACGCCGCATGGGCCGCCGCACGGGCCGCCGCAGGGGACGCCGCATGGGCCGCCGCACGGGCCGCCGCACGGGCCGCCGCACGGGCCGCCGCAGGGGACGCCGCAGGGGCCTCTTATGAAATTCAAGGCGCCAGCCTCATGAACGAGCGCGGGCAATCCTTCTTCTTCCTGCCGCTTTTCGGGTTCGCAACGCCCGACGACATTCCTGCTCGCCCCGAAACTTACGGGCAAGCCTGACCTCCCCAGACGGGCGGTCAGAGCGCCCGCGCGGATGAGTTCAGTTTCAACAGGAGACGAGAATGCCCCGCTCCGATTTCGCAACAAGCGCAGAGTATCACGCCGACGCCGCTGTTCGTGCTGCGGATTTGATCCAGACGACAGTCGCGCGCATCGATGCTGCGATATCCAAGCTAGAGAACAACCGCCACCGCTGCGGCCCGTTTACCTTTGATGCGGTTCGTGACGAACTGATGTGCAACCGCCGCAACTATCTGGGGCGGGCTGATCAGGTTCAGGCTGATGGGTCGTATCTGTGCGGCTATCTCGGCCCGAATGGTCGACTGGCCAAGGTTGATACGCTGATCGAGCAGGTTGAGCGGATTTCGAAAGCGCCGGTCTATGTGGCCTATGTCCCGCCTGTCCTTCGTGATGCGGGGAGGGCTGCGGCGTGAGGCAGGAAACCAGAACGCCCGAAAACGGCTATCATGGCGCCGAATGTCGAGGATGCGGCAAGGCTCTCCGTGGACATCCATATTATATGGGCAAGCCGGCCTATCTGCCTCTGGATGAAGGTGGCGGACAGGCCAAGGTTAACCATTATGGCGGCTTCGTCTGCTCGTATTCATGCGACTATCGGGCCGCGCTTCGGCTTGAGCAGGATATGCCCGGTCACGGCGGACAGGCGCGCCTAACACCCCCACTGTCCACCCAGATTGCGCGGCGGTGGGAGTCATGACGCCCCGCCTCCTCACACTCCCCCAGATGCTGGCCGTAGCGCTGGCAATCATCCTCATCGGCGGCGGGCTTCTGCTTGCCTGCCCTAATCCGGAAGGGTTTTGAAAATGGCTAGTGCCGTCGCAATTGATCAGTCTGCAACCGCCGGTGACATTACGGTAATCGTAGCTCAGACGCCGCAGCTTGTGCTGGTGGATGCCGGGAAGCGCGACGATTTGTTCGCCCATATCCGCCGGGAGATCGAGGCTTTCGAGCCTGATGTGTCTACCGCCAAGGGGCGCGACGCGATCAAGTCGTTCGCCTTCAAGATCACCCGCACCAAGACGGCGATCGATGATGCTGGCAAGAAGCTGAACGAGGAGGCGCGGGCCAAGATCGGCGTTGTCGATGCTGCCCGACGTGACGCCCGCGAGACGCTGGACGAACTGGCGAAGTCGGTGCGCAAGCCGCTGACCGAGTGGGAAGAGGCTGAAAAGGCTCGCGTTGCCAAGGCAGATGCGATTATCAACCAGCTTGCCCGCGATGCTATGGTCAGCCTGGATGAGACTGCGGAAGATGTCCGGACGCGCGGTTTTACAGTCCATGAAATGGTTCTTGATCCCACCCTGTTCGGCGACAAGTTGGACACGGCCCAGAAGGCCAAGGATCATGCGACCGACATGCTCAAGGCCGCCTTCGCCCGCCTGAAACGGGAAGAGGCTGAGCGCGCCGAACTGGAAAAGCTGCGGGCCGAAGCTGCCGCGCGCGCTGAGGCCGATCGCATTGCCGCCGAGAAAGCCGAAGCTGAACGTCAGGAAGCGACGCGGATCGAGGCTGAAAAGGCCGCTACCGAACGCGCCGCTCAAGAAGCTGCGGAGCGCGCGCAGGCTGAACAGGAACGCCGCCTCGCCGCTGAAAAGGCAGAGGCCGAACGCATCGAGCGCGCCAAGGTCGAAGCCGCCGAACGGGCGCAGCGTGAAGCCGAGCAGGCCGCCCGCGCCGAGCAGGAGCGCCGCGACCGCGAACATGCCGCACAGCTTGCCGAGGCGCAGGCCGAGCGTGATCGCATCGCAAAGGCTGAGGCTGATCGCCAAGCTGAAATCGACCGTCTTGCCGCAGAGCAGGCCAAGCGTGACGCCGATCAGGCGCACCGGACCGCCATCAAGACTGCCGCAAAGCAGGCGCTCATGACCTGCGGCGCTGACGAGGAAACGGCTCGCAAGATTGTGGTCGCCATACTTGCCGGCGAAGTCCCCAACGTGACGCTGAGGTTCTGACCATGACGGACAACCCCTTTGCCCTCGATTATGTCGAGCCGAAGCAGGACGACATTTACGATGCGTTCGATCGCGAGCGCGTGGAGGTCGCCAAGCCTAAGCCGGAGACCGCCAAGCCTTCCGGCGCGAAGTCGGGCAGCATCACCCACTTTTTCAAGCTGGAGCAAGGCACCGACGAATGGCTGCAAGCCCGCTGCGGTCTGCTGACGGCTTCGGAAATGAAGCTGATCATCACGCCGACGCTTAAGGTATCCAACAACGACAAGGAACGGGCACACCTCTACGAATTACTGGCCCAACGCATCACCAAATATGTCGAGCCGAAATACATCAGCGACGACATGCTGCGCGGTCAGGAAGACGAGATTTACGCCCGCGCCGAGTATGAAGAGAAGTTCGCGCCGGTCACGGAATGCGGCTTCATCACCAACGATGAATGGGGTTTTACGCTGGGTTACAGCCCGGATGGCCTTGTCGGCGATGACGGCGCGATCGAGGCGAAAAGCCGCCGGGCCAAGTATCAGGTGCAGACCATCATCGAGAACATGGGGGTCGCACAATGCGAGACGATCCCGGCCGATTACCTGATCCAGCATCAGACCGGCATGGCCGTGTCCAAACGCCAGTGGATCGACTTCATTAGCTACAGCGGCGGCCTGCCGACAGCCTTCATCCGCGTCCATCCTGACCATCAGATTCAGGACGCCATCATCAACGCCGCCGGGGAATTTGAGCGGAAGCTGGCTGAAAAGCTGGCGATCTATGAGGCCACCGTGGCCCGCTACAGCCTTACGCCGACCGAACGGCGGGAACATCAGGAGCTAGTGATATGAACGACATGGTGGACATGTCGCAATTCGTGGAGGCGAAAAGCGACCAGCTCAATGCGGACGATCTAATGGGAGCCCCCCGCACGATCACCGTTCGCAAGGTGGCAGGAAATGACGGCGATCAGCCGGTGTCGATCTTCTACGAAGGCGACAACAACAAGCCGTTCAAGCCTTGCAAGACCATCCGACGCATCCTGCTGGCCATCTGGGGCCGCAATGCCGCTGAATATGTCGGCCGATCGATGACGCTCTACCGTGACGATGGCGTGACGTTCGGCGGCCTGAATGTCGGCGGCATCCGCATCAGCCACATGAGCCACATGGACAAGGAAACCATGGTCGTCGTCATGAAGACCAAGGGCAAGAAGGCTGGCATCAAAGTCTTGCCGCTCCAGATGCAGCAGCAGCGCCAGCCCGACCCTGCCGCCGCCGCGAATTGGGCCAACGAGCATATGGCGCACCTCGGCCAGATCGACAGTCTCGAAGCGCTGAATGCGCATATCGAGAAGGGTGCCAAGTTCGTTGCACGTCTGGAGGCCAATCGCCCTGACCTGCATGAGAAGGTGATGAACGCCTATGCCGTGCGTCGCGACATGCTGACGCCGGGCGAAGGCAAGCCGGAAAGCGAAATGGGCGAGGGGTTTACCGGCGCTGAAGACTGGAGCGATGGGGAATGACCGCCCTAGACCGCCTTAACGCGATCGCCGCAACCCGCCCGCTGACCGAGCAGGAGGCCGCGCGCCTCGCCTGCCTCGTCCGCTACTACAGCCGTACGCCTGAACAGCGGGCGCGGGACAATGAGATCAAGCGCCTGAACCACGCCAAGCGCCGCGCCGAGATCAATGCGCGCAAGCGTGACCGCTACGCCGATGACTGGCTCTACGCCGAAAAGCGGCGGTTTCAGAACCGGGTTGATTATCGCCGCCGGACGCGCGCGGCCTGACAGGGAGACGAGATATGAATTTTAATTCGGTCAATGTTCACATCCGCAAGATCGAAAACGGATTTGTCGGCCATGTGAGCGTCCAGCACGGCGTCGGTTATTCGAGGTCTGAAACTGGCGAAACCTATTTCAACGGCTTGGTTCAGGCGCTCGCCGTGCTGAACGCGATAGCCGCCAATCCCGAAAAAGTCATCGCTGATCATCCGGTCAGCAACGAACCTGATTTCTAAGGAGAATCCACATGTTCGTGACGAAGAAGCGGTACGACCAGATGAAGAAGTCTGGTGATGATTTGCTGGCCCAGCGCGCGGCAAATGCGGTGCGCGACGCCGAGACGATCGGGCGGTTGCAGCGGGAGAATGCGCGGCTGTTGGGGGAGGCGAGTCAACTGCGCTCTGATATGACGGCGGCGGAAATGGCCTACGAGGAATCGCGCAAAGGCCACGCTCGCGTTGCTGCCGAACTCGCCACCCTGAAAGCCGAGCGCGAACGCCGGATGGCCCCGCTGATCGCTGCCAATGAGGCGCGGCGGGCGAAGGCAAAGGCGAAGAAGGTGGTGGCGTGATGGAAGAGCATCCCATTCAGCAGCCGATCAAGGCCGTCCAGATCGACACCATCCCCGGCGTCGAGAGTGAATATGTCGTTGGCCGCAGCGGCGTCACCCGGATCGAAGCATGCCAGAAATCTGGGCTTCACGCGAACATCCCATATGTCCGCGTCTGGGCTGGGGAAACGTGCCTCGCCGAGTTCTGCCAGCACAACATTGCCGGCGTCTATTTCGCTCCGGCCTAACCATTCACCAAGGGAGCCGGGCGGTCCTAACAAGCCGCCCGGTAAGGAATATGGCAACCCGTACAGTGACATTCGAAGTCGACACTGAAATGCTGTTCGACATGCTGCTGAAGATGAACGGCGAAACGTCGGACATCGGCGCCCGCGTCGTTGGCGCGCTGCTGGCAGAAAATGGCATCATCGATTCGATCGGCATGGCGATTTATGGCGTATATGTCGTGCGCCCGGTCGAACAGGTGCCAGCATGACCGCCAACATCTGGACCCGCGCGCCATCGAGCATGCCGAGTCATCGCGCGATGATATCGCCCGCTGTGTCGCATTA
>NZ_FOGE01000030.1 GCF_900111125.1 Sphingobium sp. YR768 | reverse complement strand
CGATGTTGTAGCTCCCGATCGGGCTTTGGTGACGGACATCACCTACATCCGCACCCTGGAGGGCTTCGCCTATCTGGCTGTCGTGATCGATCTCTATAATCCGGTGCGCAAGCACGTCAGGAATGGGATGCTGCCACCGATCGAGTTCGAACGGCAGCAGAGTTTGAAAGCAGAAGGCGTCTAGAAAACTAGGGGCTACTCAATTGCTACAACACGACATTGGCTCGTCTCCGGCACGACGCCTGCCCTCGCTGGCTAAATTTATCTTTTTGAGAGGCGGCCGATATGCCGCTGACCGAAGAAAATGTAACCCCATTCATCATTGGTGCCGATGCAACGCTCCTCAAAATGGCCTATTGCGAGGACCGCGCTCGCCATTCTGACGAGAAACTGCTTCATGCTGCTTTCCGCTGAATTGACGCGGACCGCCGACCTGCTGCAATGATCACGTCGAAGGGGCGCCAATGCGAATTGTCATCATCGACGACAGCGGGTTGCGGGCGACCGTGCTCGAGGAAGGCCTGCGCGACGCGGGCTATGACGACATCCATATCGTTCCGCCGCGCGGCGCTTTCGTCGCGCGGCTGGAGCGGATGGCGCCCGACGTCGTGCTGATGGATCTGGGCAGTCCCAGCCGCGATACGCTGGAAGAAATGCTGATGGTCAGCCGTGCGCTGGCCCGGCCGATCGCCATGTTCGTGGATCAGTCAGACGACGCGATGATTGGCGCGGCGATCGATGCGGGCGTATCCGCCTATGTGGTCGACGGGTTGCGCAAGGAGCGGGTGAAGCCGGTGCTGGAACTGGCGGTGCGCCGGTTCAACGCCTTTGCAAAGATGCAGACGGAACTGGACGAGGCGCGCACGGCGCTGTCGGAACGCAAGATCATTGATCGCGCCAAATCCATTCTGATGAACCAGCGCTCGCTCAGCGAGCAGGATGCCTATGCGCTGCTGCGGTCGAGCGCGATGAATCAGGGCAAGAAGATCGTGGATGTGGCGCAGGCGTTGATTACCGCCAGCGACCTGCTGGGAGGAGGATTATGACGACGAGCCTGCGCATCGCCTTCCTGCCGCTGACCGATGCCGCCGTTCTGGCGGTGGCACGCGAACGCGGCTTTGCCGAGGAGGAGGGTCTGTCGCTGGACCTGATCCGATCGACAAGCTGGGCAACGCTGCGCGATCGGCTGGTCTATGGACAGGTGCATGCGGCGCAGATGCTGGCGCCGCTGGCCGTGGCGGTGACGCTGGGGCTGAGCCAGCAACCCGCCGCGCTGGCCGCACCCTATAAGCTGGGCGTCAATGGCAATATGCTGGTGATGGCGAGCGATTTCGCTGCTGCGCTCGACCCCGATACCGGTCGGCGCCTGTCCGATCCGCTGGGCACAGCGCATGATTTTGCCGCCGCGATCGGCCTGTGGCGGCGCAAGCCGGTGATCGGCGTAGTGCATCGTTTTTCCAGTCATTCGCTGATGCTGCGTTACTGGCTTGCCAGCGCGGGCATCGATCCTGACCGGGACGTGGTGCTGCGCGTGCTGCCGCCGTCGCTGACGGTGGAGGCGATGCGCGCTGGTGAGATAGATGGGTTCATTGCCGGCGAACCATGGGGCAGCGCGGCGGTGGAGGCGGGGCTGGCCGAGGCGGTCGCGATCGGCGAGCGCATCTGGCAGCGGGGGGTGGAGAAGGTGCTCGCTTTCCGCACGCCCTGGCTGGAGGAAAATCCCGACATCGTGGATCGATTGTTGCGCGCGCTCATCCGGTCGGCGGCCTGGTGTGATAACCCGGCCAATCATGACGCGCTGGCGCAAATGCTGTCCGATCCGCGTTATGTCGATCAGCCCGCCGACCTTATCGCCCGCGCGCTGAGCGGGCATATCGTCGTGCGTCAGGGGGAAGCGCCCATCGCCAGCCCCGATTTCCTGTTATTCTCTCGGGAAGCCACGCCCTTTCCATGGCGTAGCCAGGCGTTGTGGATCTATTCGCAGTTCGTCCGCTGGAACATGGTCGAGCATGGCCCGGACGCTCTGGCGAAGGCCAGCGCCGTGTTTCGTCCCGATATCTTCCGCCGGGCGCTGGCCGATGTGGATGTCCCCATGCCGGGCGCCAGTATGAAAGTGGAGGGGGCATTGGGGCTGCCGCTGGCGGTGGGATCGCGCAAGGGCGGGTTGACGCTGGGGCCGGATCGCTTCTTTGACGGGCGGGTGTTCGATCCGGAACGGATGGACGACTATCTGGCCAATTTTGTGTCGCCACTTTGAATCGGCGGGAAATTTTGTGCCTTGCAACATGATGCGATTCGCGAGATAACATAAGGGTCGCGCGACGAAGCGCGCCTATCCGGATGCGCCGTCCCAAAGGTGGGACCGCCATCTTCACCATATTTCGCAGCAAAGCCGCTGACCGGATCATCCCAAGGGATGCTGTCCGGGCTGCGGCTTTTTTCGTGTCCATTTCCGTTTATTGGGGGACGTATCATGGCAACCGCTTATTGGGATCGCGAAGCACAGGATGCCGCGACCGCGCCGACGACCAGCTTCTGGAAGGCCGGCCACACGCCGACGCTGATCGCTGCCTTTCTCTATTTCGACCTTGCCTTCATGGTGTGGGTGCTGCTCGGCCCGCTGGCGCCGATGATTTCCAAGACGCTGGCGCTGACTCCGGCCGAAAAAGGTCTGATGGTTGCGACGCCGACGTTGGCCGGGGCGCTGCTGCGCGTCGTCAACGGCCTGCTGGTCGACCGGATCGGTCCGAAATTGTCGGGCGCGATCAGCCAGATCATCGTCATCGCCGGCCTGTTCACCGCTTGGGTGGCGGGGATTGACAGTTTCGGCGGTACGCTGGCGCTGGGCGTGATCCTGGGCTTTGCTGGCGCCAGTTTCGCGATCGCGCTGCCGTTGGCCAGCCGCTGGTATCCGCCTGAGCATCAGGGCAAGGCGATGGGCCTGGCCGGCATGGGCAATTCGGGCACCGTGCTCGCGTCGCTCTTTGCCCCGGTACTGGCCAAGATTTTCGGTTGGAACGCGGTGCTGGGTCTGGCTTGCATCCCGCTGGCGATCGTCTTCGTCCTGTACATGATCATGGCCAAAGACGCGCCCAACGCGCCAGCGCCCAAGAAGATCGTGGATTATTTCCAGCCTCTCAAGCAGGCCGATGCCTGGTGGCTGATGGCTTTCTATGCCGTCACCTTTGGCGGGTTCGTCGGTCTGGCCGCCAGCCTGCCCATTTACTTTACCGACCAGTTCGGCCTGACGCCGATCGTGGCGGGATATTGCACGGCCGGCTGCGTCTTTGCCGGATCGCTGGTGCGGCCGATGGGCGGCGCGCTGGCTGACAAGATCGGCGGGTCGAAGGCGCTGATGATCGTCTATGTGGTGGCTGCCATCGCTCTGGCGGGCGTCAGTCAGGCAACGACGCTGGCAGCGGCTCTCGCCTGCTTCGTTGTCGCGATGCTGGCGCTGGGCACGGGCAATGGTTCGGTGTTCCAGTTGGTGCCGCAGCGTTTTCAGGCCGAAATCGGCATCATGACCGGCCTTGTCGGCATGGCGGGCGGCATTGGCGGCTTCTATCTTGCCAGTTCGCTGGGCCTTGCCAAGCAGCTGACCGGCAGCTTTGCGCCCGGCTTCCTGATCTTTGCCGGGCTGGCGATCGTCGCGCTGCTGGGGGTGACGCTGGTGAAGGCCAAGTGGCGCGCGACCTGGAAGACGGGCGCCCGCATCTGATCCGGAGAGGAGGGCGGCGGCAATGACCGCCGCCCCATTCGGGTCGTATCCATCTCGTCCGAGGGGGGACGTGCTTTCCATGAAATATCTTCTCGCATCGGCGGCTATGCTGGCCGTCGCAGGGCCGGCTTGCGCCCAGACCATCAGCCTGAAACCCATAGCCGAAGCGCGGCTGCGCTACGAACATGCCGATCAGGAAGGATTGCCGGAGGAAAAGGCCGATGCGCTGACCGTTCGCGCCCGCGCCGGACTGATGGCCAGCAGCGGGGCGCTGTCCGCGACGATCGTGGGCCAGGGGATGCTGGCGCTGGTCGACAAACATTATGATGGCGTGAATGGTGCGGCCACCCGGCCGATCGTCGCTGATCCGGAAAATGTCGCGCTTTATATCGCCCAGCTGCAATATAAGGCCAAAGTCTTCACCCTGACCGGTGGCCGGCAGAAGATCGCGCTGGATGATGAGCGCTTTGTCGGCAATGTCGCCTTTCGCGACAATGGCCAGACCTTCGACGCCGTGCGTGCCGAAATCACGCCGGCCAAGGGGCTGAAGCTGGATGTCGCCTATGCCTGGTCCGTCCGGACGATCTGGGGTTTTCAGGGCAAGGGGGCACGGCAACAGGCGGTGAGTGGCGACAATATTCTCGCCAACCTGTCTTATGCTACGCCCGTCGGCACGCTGACCGGCTTTGCCTATCTAGTCGATCAGGATGAAGCAGCGGTACAAGCATTTCGCCTGTCGAGCCAGACCTATGGCGTGCGGCTGGCGGGGGTGCGTCCGCTGTCGAAGGCAGCGAAGATCAGCTATCAGCTCAGCTATGCGCGCCAGTCGGACTATCACCGTAATCCCAACGCCTACAGCGCCGATTACTGGCTGGCGGACGGCACGCTGGACGTGAAGGGATGGAAGCTGAACGCCGGCTATGAAGTGCTGGGCGCCAGCAGCGGCGCGGCTTTCACCAGTTTCCAGACGCCATTAGGCACCAATTTCAAATTTCAGGGCTGGGCCGACAAATTCCTGACTACGCCGGCCAATGGCATCCGCGATCTCTATGTCGGTGGCGGCTATGGCTGGAAGCAATTGGGGCCGCTGTCGGGCGTGGCGCTGTCGGCCAGCTGGCATCGGTTCGACAGCGACCGGCTGGACCAGCATTATGGCAATGAGATCGATCTTCTTGCGTCCGCGAAAGTGAAGAAGACGATGCTGTCTGTCCGCTATGCCCATTATGATGCCAGGGCGATGGCCACCGACACCGAAAAGCTGTGGTTTCAGGCCGACTGGGCCATCTGATTGAAAAGCATATCAAGGATTCGCTTGAGCCGTCAGGCGAATCCGCATATGCTGCACTGCAAGGGACAAGGATGTCCTCCTTCACATAGCTGCGGCGGTTCAGGGTAGAACTGGCAAGGCGCAATATGATGGCAAAGCCGCCATCCAGACTTTCGGGTTTTAAAACCCCGGAGGTCCGGATGGCGGCTTTTTTGTTTTCTGGAGTCACGGGGATGGAATTTCAGGACGGATTGGCACCGGCGGCAGAGAGCGACAAGGATATCCTCGTCCCCGCCGACGATGTACGGGAACATCTGGTGGTCGTGGGCAACGGCATGGCCGGCTGCCGCGCGGTCGAGGAATTGCTGGCGCGGGATGCGGGACGCTATCGCGTCACCATTTTCGGCGCCGAGCCTTATGTAAACTATAATCGCATCATGCTGTCGCCGGTGCTGGCGGGGGAGAAGACGTTCGAGCAGATCGTCATCAACGACCGCGCCTGGTACGACGATAATGGCATCGAACTGATCGCTGGTGATCCGGTGACGGGGATCGATCGCGATGCCAAGCGCGTAACAGCACAGAGCGGTCGCACGGTTCATTATGACAAGCTGCTGATCGCGACCGGCTCCGACCCGTTCATCATCCCGGTGCCGGGCAAGGATCTGCCCGGCGTCATCAGCTTCCGCGACATGAAGGATGTCGACACCATGCTGGCGGCGGCGAAAGCCGGCGAAGCGGCTGGCGGAGGCAGCGCGGTGGTGATCGGCGGCGGCTTGCTGGGGTTGGAAGCGGCGCATGGCCTGACCCTGCGCGGCATGAAGGTGACGGTCATCCACCTGATGGACACGCTGATGGAGCGGCAGCTGGACGAAGCGGCCGGCTGGTTGCTCAAGAGTGCGCTGGAAGGGCGCGGCCAGACCATCCTGACCGGCGCGAATACCGAAGCCATTTATGGCGACGGCAAGGTCGAGGGCGTCCGCCTGAAGGACGGTCGCGAAATCCCGGCCAGCCTCGTCGTCATGGCGGTGGGCATTCGCCCCGCGACCGGGCTGGCGCGTGAAGCCGGACTGGACGTCAATCGTGGCATCAGGGTCGACGACCATATGGTGACGAGCGACCCCGATGTTCTGGCTGTGGGTGAATGTGTCGAGCATGACGGCAATGTTTATGGCCTTGTCGCGCCGCTGTGGGACATGTGCCGCAGCTTGGCCGACGGTCTGACCGGTCAGCATAGCGGCTATAAGGGATCCGTCACGTCGACCAAGTTGAAGGTCGCGGGTCTGGACGTTTTCTCGGCCGGCGACTTTTCCGGTGGTGAGGGGTGCGAGGATATCGTCCTGCGCGACGCCTCACGCGGGGTTTACAAGCGCGTCATCGTCAAGGACGACAAGATCGTCGGCGCGGTGCTCTATGGCGATACCGTCGATGGCGGCTGGTATTTCGACATGCTGAAGCGCGAAGAGAATGTCGCCGACATTCGCGACCTGCTGATCTTCGGTCAGGCTTTCGCCTCTGGAGGAGGCGCGCTGGACCCTAAGGCGGCCGTTGCGGCGCTCTCGGACGATGCCGAGATTTGCGGCTGCAACGGCGTCAGCAAGGGCCAGGTTGTGTCCTGCATCGAGGCAGGCAATTGCAGCCTCGATGCCGTTCGCGCCACCTGCAAGGCGTCGGCAAGCTGCGGCAGTTGCACGGGTCTGGTCGAAAATCTGCTGGCGGTGGTGCTGGGCGACGATGTGAAGTCCGGCCCAAAGACGATGTGCAAATGCACCAGCTTCACGCATGACGATGTCCGCCGCGAGATCGTGGCGCAGAATATGCGCTCCATCCCCGAAGTGATGCAGTTGCTGCACTGGTCGACCCCGGACGGCTGTTCCTCCTGCCGCCCCGCGCTCAACTATTATCTGCTCTGCGCGCTGCCCGGAGACTATCAGGACGATCAGCAGAGCCGCTTCGTCAACGAGCGGATGCACGCCAACATCCAGAAAGACGGCACCTATTCGGTCGTTCCGCGCATGTGGGGTGGTCTCACTAATCCGCGAGAACTGCGCGCGATCGCCGATGTGGTCGAGAAGTTCAACGCCCCGATGGTGAAGGTGACGGGCGGCCAGCGCCTCGACATTTTCGGCATCAGGAAGGAAGATCTGCCGGCCGTCTGGGCTGACCTGAATGCTGCCGGCATGGTGTCGGGCCATGCCTATGGCAAGTCGCTGCGCACGGTGAAGACCTGTGTGGGCAGCGAATGGTGCCGCTTTGGCACACAGGATTCGACTGGCCTTGGCGTCAAGATCGAGCGGATGACCTGGGGATCGTGGATGCCCCACAAGTTCAAGATTGCCGTGTCGGGCTGCCCCCGTAATTGCGCGGAGGCGACGATCAAGGATTTCGGCGTGGTCTGCGTGGACTCCGGCTATGAACTGCATGTCGGCGGCAATGGCGGTATCCATGTTCGCGCCACCGACCTGCTGTGCAAGGTCGCTACCGAGCAGGAGGCGATGGATTATTGCGCCGCCTTCACCCAGCTTTATCGTGAAGAGGCCCGCTATCTGGAGCGCACCGCGCCGTGGATCGAGCGGGTCGGCGTCGACTATATCAAGCAGCGGATCGTGGAAGATGATGCAGGCCGCGAGGCGCTGCGCGGGCGCTTCCTTTATTCGCAGAGCTTCTCTCAGGAAGACCCATGGGCAGAGCGTGCCGCCGGAGCGCAGGCGGAACTGCATCAGCCGCTCGCCCCTATTGCCATCGCTGCGGAGTGACATTCATGACCGACTGGATCGACATCGGAACGCTGGCCGACATTCCCCGGCGCGGCGCCCGCACGGTGCAAATTGAAGGGGAGAAGGAAATCGCGGTGTTCCGCACCGGCGACGACCATGTCTTCGCGCTGGTCAATGAATGCCCGCACAAGAAGGGGCCATTGAGCCAGGGCATCGTCCATGGCCATAGCGTCGCCTGCCCGCTGCACAATTGGAACATCGCCCTGAAGACGGGCGAGGCGCAGGGCGCGGACGAAGGTTGCACGCCCACCATCGCGGTGCGGATGGATGGGACACGTATCCTGATCGCCCGTCCGGCCGCGATGCAGGCGGCGGCCTGATGGGGCAGGCGGTCCGCACTACCTGCGCCTATTGCGGCGTCGGCTGCGGCATTTCGGCCACGCCGACCGGGCCGCGATCGGTCGTCATCAAGGGCGACGAGGCGCATCCGGCCAATGCCGGGCGTCTCTGTTCCAAGGGCACGCATCTGGGCGAAACCGTCGGCCTGACCGGCCGGTTGCTGCATCCGATGATCGGAGCCAAGCGGGCGAGTTGGGACAAGGCGCTGGACCTTGTGGCGAAGCGCTTCAAGGAAACGGTCGACCGTTATGGCCCGGACAGCGTCGCTTTCTATGTCTCCGGCCAGTTGATGACCGAGGACTATTATGTCGCCAACAAGCTGATGAAGGGCTTCATTGGATCGGCGAACATCGACACCAATTCGCGCCTTTGCATGTCGAGCGCGGTCGCCGGGCATAACCGGGCCTTTGGCGAGGATGTGGTGCCCGCCAGCTATGACGATCTGGAGGAAGCCGACCTGATCGTGCTGGTCGGCTCCAACACCGCCTGGTGCCACCCGATCGTCTATCAGCGCATGCAGGCCGCCCGTGCCGCACGCGGGACGAAGCTGGTCGTCATCGACCCGCGCCGCACCGAAACCTGCGAGGGCGCCGACCTGCATCTGCCAGTAAAGCCCGGCACCGACGTAGCCCTGATGAACGGCCTGCTGGCCTGGTGTGATGCGCAGGGCATCACTGATCCCGCCTATCTGGCCGATCATGTGAACGCGCCCGAAGGTTTCTGGGAGCATATCCGCACCGGGCATGACCTGTGGACCACGGCCGCGACCTGCGACATCGAACCGGCGCTGTTGAAGCAGTTTTTCGAGCTGTTCGCTGCGACCCCACGCACCGTCACCCTGTTCAGCCAGGGCATCAACCAGTCGATCCGCGGCACCGATCAGGTCAATGCGATCATCAACGTCCATCTCGCCACCGGTCGTATCGGCAAACCGGGCGCGGCGCCTTTCTCGATCACCGGCCAGCCCAATGCCATGGGCGGGCGGGAGGTCGGCGGCCTTGCCTCCACGCTGGCGGCACATATGGACTTCGCACCGGACAATGTGGTCCGCGTCGGCCGCTTCTGGGCCGCGCCGACCATGGCCACCAGGCCGGGGCTGAAGGCCGTCGACCTGTTCCGGGCGATCAACGAAGGGCGGGTCAAGGCACTATGGATCATGGCGACCAACCCTGCCGTCTCGCTGCCCGATGCCGGGCGCGTGCGCGAGGCGCTGGGGTCGATCCCCTTCCTGGTCGTGTCGGATATCATGGCTGACACCGACAGCAGCACCCATGCGCATGTCCGCCTGCCCGCCGCCGGTTGGGGGGAGAAAGACGGCACCGTCACCAATTCTGACCGCACCGTTAGCCGCCAGCGGCCCTTTATGGCGCTGCCCGGAGAGGTGAAGCCCGACTGGTGGAGCGTCAAGGAGGTCGCCCGCCGCATGGGATGGCGCAATGCCTTCGCCTATGATCGGCCGGCCGATATCTGGCGCGAACATGCACGCCTGACCGCCTATCAGAATGACGGGCAGCGATTGTTGAACCTGCGTGCGCACGCCACCATCGGCAACGATGCCTATGACGCGATGGAGCCCTTTCGCTGGGGCGACCAGCCCTTTGCCGACGGCCGCTTCCCCACGCCGGACGGCAGGGCGCGGATGGTGCTGGCGAAGCAGATGGATATTCAGGCGCCGCTCCAACAGTGGCCGATGACGCTGAACACCGGACGCTATCGCGACCAGTGGCACACGATGAGCCGCACCGGACTGTCCCCGAAATTAGCCCGCCATCGCGAGGAGCCGCTGGTGGAAATCCATCCGCAGGACGCCGAGCAACTGGGTATCGTCGATCGCGACCTTGCCCGCGTCCAGACCGCGCAGGGCAACAGCATCTTCCGCGTGAGCGTGAGCGAGGGGCAGCGTCCGGGCGAAATCTTCACGCCGATCCACTGGACCGACCAGATATCGAGCGGCGGGCGCACCGGCCTGCTGCCGCGCCCATTGGTCGATCCCCATTCGGGCCAGCCCGGCTTCAAGTTGACCCCGGCCAGCGTCGAGCGGGTCGCGACCGAGTGGAAGGGCTTCCTGATCCTGCGCGGGCAGGAACCGGTGAAGCTCCCCTGCCTCTGGGCGACGAAGGTGGCGGTGCCGGGCGGCGCGCTCTACGAGATTGCCGGCAATGGCGATCCGGCTCGGCTGGAAGCCTGCCTGCCCAAAGGCGAGCGGGTCGAGGCGATCGACCAGACGCGCGGCAGCCGCCGGATCGCCATCATCCGTGACGGAAAGCTGGCGGCCGTGTTGTTCGTGACCCGCACCGGCCTGTTGCCCTCGCGCGACTGGCTGATCGGCCAGCTTTCGGTCGAAGCGGTGGGCGCCACCGTTCTTGCCGCGCGCGGGCCGGGTAGCCAGCCGGACAAGGGCGCGACCATCTGCGTCTGTTTCGACATCGGCCTCAACCAGATCGTCGCGGCGATCCGGGACGAACAGCTTGTCGACGTGCCGGCCATCGGCAAGGCGCTTGGCGCGGGTACCAATTGCGGGTCTTGCCGGCCCGCCCTCGCCAACATCCTTGCTCAAACATCGCGGGAGACGGTCCATGCAGCCGAATGAAGTTATCGCGCCCGGAGAAGTCTGGCTGGTCGGGGCCGGGCCGGGCGACCCGGACCTTTTGACCCGCAAGGCCGAAAGGCTGATCGCGGCGGCGGACATCATCTTCTATGATGCGTTGGTCGGGCCGGGAATCCTCGATCTGATCCCCCCAGGCGTCGAAAGGATCAGTGTCGGCAAGCGTTCGGGTCGCCATTCGAAGGATCAGGGGACGATCGACCAGATGCTGGTCGCCGCCGCACTGGAAGGTAAGCGCGTCGTGCGGCTGAAGGGCGGCGATCCCGCCATGTTCGCGCGCGCATCCGAGGAAATCGCTGCCCTACGCGCGGTCGGGGCCATTGTGCGCATCTGTCCCGGCGTCACCGCCGCCAGCGCGGTCGCAGCGGCTGCCGGACTGTCATTGTCACTTCGCGGCATAGCGCGCCGCGTCCAATTCATCACGGCGCACAGTCGCCGGGGACGGGCGCTCGACCTCGACTGGCGGGCGCTGGCCGATCCCGATTGCACGCTTGCCATCTATATGGGCAGGGAGGCCGCGCCTGAACTCAGCCGCGCGCTGATTGCCGCTGGCTTGCCGGGATCGACGCCGGCTCTCATTAGCTGCGATGCGTCCTTGCCTCAGGAGCAGATGCTGCGGACCCGGCTTGATCTGCTGCCATTGGTGATCGAGTGCTTTGCCCAAGATCGCCCAACATTGATTTTGATCGGGGAGGCAGTAGCACAGGGCGATCTGGCCACCTTTGCCGGAGCGACGGTCGGCACCACGTTGATGGGCTGATTGGCATCATTAAGGGCGGCTCTCGTGTGAAGCGTTGTTCCTGCGGCCATCATGGCCACAGGAAATGTGTCATGGGATTATCAGAGTTTGATCCCGCCGCTCGCAAGCGAGTATCATGGAACACCGGACGTAGAGTTGGAGCGAAACGGACGCTCAAACCCCGGCAGATTTGGGCGATCCGTTTCTTTCTGGATCAGCACGGACGAATTCGCGATCGAGCCCTCTTTGACTTGGCCCTCGATAGCAAACTGCGAGGCTGCGATTTGGTGAAAATCAGGATCAGCGACATTGTGCGTGATCGGAAAATCCGCGCCAGGGCGACGGTCGTTCAGCAAAAAACCGGGAGGCCTGTTCAGTTTAAGATGATGGACGATGTTCGCGCCAGCCTCCTCAAATGGTTTGAGCGACGAGGTGGAGCGCTCGAGGATTACCCTTCCCCAGCGGAGCCGACCAGGGAACATCATTTTTCAATAGGTTCGCAGGCACTGGATTCGATATCACCCATATCCCTATCCCATCGATAAAATGTGCTGAACGGCTGCAAATGGGCCGCATCAGAACGCCCTGCCGAGATGACAGATATTCTGCACAGTCTCGCTTTGCCGCGGAACCAAAGGGTGTAGCTGTCGTGGTCCGTCAAAGCTTTGACAGTGCAACGATCGCTATCGCGAGCGATGCCGCCGCGTATCAGAAAACAACGCCTGCCCCGTGGCGATTAAGGAAAGAAGCGCTCCTCAACGGCTACGCTCAAGGTCGTACCGCAGACCTGTTTCTAGCCGCTTTCCAGCGGACTTCCGCTAAGAGGCCGTTCCGCCCTGCGAACCCGCTGGTCGTCACCCGCAAAATCACCCCTTTACGGTCGCTTAGAGTCTGTTTGGAAATGCGCCTCTGGCGCATTTTTCAAACGGTCGCTTAGCGACCGCGCTGGAATATCTCTGCTCACAGCGTGAAAATGGTCCGATCTCGTTGAGCCGCAGTATTTCTGAAAAATTAGCAAAGCAAACGTTTGCTTACGCCCATTTCATCTGTATGATCGACTCCCGGAAGATCGCAACGGCGACGGAGAGGTTCATATGCGAGACAGAGCCAGCAAACCAAGAATGCGGCTGTCCCGCATCGTCGAAATGAATCTCGGCTTCCTCGGCATTCAATTCTCCTTTGGCTTGCAACAAGCCAATATGGGGCCGATCTATCGCTATCTTGGCGCAGACGAAGCCCATTTGCCGTTGCTCTGGCTGGCGGGGCCGGTGACGGGGCTTCTCGTACAACCGATCGTAGGGGCGATGAGCGACCGGACGGTCAGCCGTTGGGGCCGACGCACGCCTTATTTCCTGATTGGCGCCATATTGTGCAGCCTGGGCCTGCTGATGATGCCCTACAGCCCGACCCTCTGGTTTGCGGCCAGCCTGCTCTGGATGCTCGACGCGGCGAATAACATCACCATGGAGCCCTATCGCGCCTATGTGAGCGACCGGCTGAATGAAAGCCAGCGATCAATAGGCTTTCTGACGCAGAGCGCCTTTACGGGCCTCGCCCAGACGCTGTCCTATCTGGCGCCATCGCTGCTCGTGTGGGGGGGATTCAATGCCGACCTGGTCGATGCGAACGGCATCCCCGACGTCACCCGGATTGCCTTTCTGATCGGCGCGGTGATTTCCATATCGACGATCCTCTGGTCGGTGCTGCGCGTTCCCGAATTGCCGTTGTCGGATGAAGAGATCGCGCGCATGCGGGGCGAGCAACTGTCGTTCGGCACGGCGCTGCGCGACTTCATGATGGCGGTGCGCGGCATGCCCGTCGCCATGCGCCAGCTTGCTTTGTCGATGCTGCTGCAATGGTTCGCGATGTTCGCCTATTGGCAGTTCATCAGCTTCGCGCTGGCCCGGGCGATTTTCGATACGGCCGATCCGACGGGCAGCGGCTTCCGCCAGGCCGTGCTACTGACCGGGCAGGCGGGCGCGCTCTACAATGCCGTCGCCTTCCTCGCTGCCTTCGCCATGGTGCCGCTCACTCGGCGGATCGGACCGCATCATGTTCATGCTGTCGCCGTCGCCTTCTCGGGCGCTGCGATGCTGGCCATCCCCGGCGCGGGTGATCGCACGCATCTGTTCCTGTTGATGATCGGCATCGGCATCGGCTGGGCCAGCATGATGGGCAATCCCTATGTCATGCTGGCCAATGCCATCCCGCCCGAGCGGACTGGGGTCTATATGGGCATCTTCAACATGTTCATCGTCATTCCCATGCTGCTCGAAACGCTGATCGTGCCGGTCATCTACCGTCCGCTGCTGGGCGGCGATCCCCGCAATATCCTGTTGATGAGCGGCATGATGATGATCGCCGCCGGGGCCGCCACCCTTATGGTCAGGAAGCCACGCGAAAACTGATACGCCCGCGATCCTGATTGTCCCCTGCCATTCAGTGGCCTAGACGATAGGATATGACGGATCATCATGAAGAACCTGTCCGCAGCATAACCGACCTAGCCCGGATCGCGGGCGTTTCGGTGTCGACCGTGTCGCGCGCGCTGACATCCAAGGGCGCGCTCAACAAGGAGACGCGGCGCCGTATTCAGGAACTGGCGGCCCAGCACGGCTTTCAGTTGAATGTCGCCGCGCAGAATCTGCGACTGGGCCGTACCGGGGCGATCGCCGTCCTGCTGCCCCTGGGTCATGAGCGTGGCCAGCATCTGTCCGATCCCTTTTTCATGGCGATGCTGGGTTTTCTGGCGGATGAACTGACGGAGCGCGGCTATGATCTGCTGCTGTCGCGCGTATTGCCCGATGGTGAGGATTGGCTGGATGCCTTCATCCGCGGGGGCCGGGTCGATGGCGTCATCATCATTGGACAGTCCAACCAGAGCGCCGTGCTGGACCGCACCGCCAGCCATTATCGCCCAATGGTCATCTGGGGCGCCCATGCGGCGCGCAATCAGTATCTGACGGTCGGGACCGACAATATAGCCGGAGGTGCACTGGCCGCCCGCCACTTGTTGGAGCGCGGGCGTGGCAAGCTGGCCTTTTTCGGCAATGTCGCCGTGCCGGAATTTGCCGCCCGCTATGAAGGCTTTCTGTCCGCCCTGCCCGCCGATGTGCGAGACCGGGTCGAACTGGTCCACGCGCATGTCACGCCGGAGGCCAGCTATCGCGTGGCGGCCGACTATTTTGCGGAGGGCCATCGCCCCGACGGCATATTCGCCGCTTCGGACGTGACCGCCATGAGCGTCATCACCGCCGCCGCCGAACAGGATGTCCGCGTGCCCGACCAGTTATCGGTGGTGGGCTTTGACGATGTGCCGCTGGCGCGATTGTCCAACCCGCCACTCACCACCATCCGGCAGGATATCCAGCGAGGCGCTGCATTATTGGTCGACCTGCTGTGCCAGCGGCTGTCAGGCAAGGAGGTCGGATCGATCCAGATCGGGCCGGAGATCGTGACGCGGGAGTCGAGCTGACAAGAAAAGGCCCGGCTCCTGTGCGGAACCGGGCCTTTCAGGTAGCCGAAGCGATTGTTCCGGAGAGGAGGAACGGTCGCTCCGGCGTCGAACAAGGATCAGAAATTGTAACGGATCGAGGCGGTCACGGTGCGGCCATAGACCGCGCTGTTCTGGAAAATGCCGGTGGTCGCGCCGGTCGACAGCAACTGCCCGCCGCCGCGATAGCCCAGCGTGTCGAACAGATTATTGGCGTTGAGGCCCAGTTCCAGATTTTCGACCGGCCGCACCTTCACGAAGCCGTTGAAGAAGGTCGTGCCGCGTACGGTGTAGAGGTTGAAATCGTCATTGGGTGCGCTCGACTGACCGCTGGCGGACAGGCCGACCGCGAACAGGCCTGCATCATAGGATGGCGAGATCAGATAGGTCAGCTTGGGAATGCCGCCCGGTCGGTTGCCGGCCAGCGCCGCCGTCGCGCTATCCTTGATCTTCGGATTTACCCAGGTCGCATCGACCGCCAGACGGAAATTGCCGAGATTGAGACGCCCGGTCAATTCGACACCCCAGGAGCGATAGTCGTTGGAGATGTTCGGGTCATTGTTCGGCGGTGGATTGTTGATCCGGGTGAAGTCATAGTTGTTTTCGGTTAGGGTCGAGCGGAAACCGGTGACTTCCACCGAATAATTGCCCGACCCACCGACGAAGCCACGATGCTTCACGCCCACTTCCTGCTGGTTGAGGAAGTTGATGGCCGTGCTGGCGCCCTGGCTGTTGAGCGACCCGTCGGCATTGAAGTTGCCGCCCAGCGTGCGCCGGTCTGCGTTGAAGCGCCCGCCCCGGCTGACGCGGGCGAAGACGCTGGTGCTGCTGTCGAAGGCATAAAGTGCGCCGACCGACCAGCTGGTATAGCTTCGGCTGTAATTGATCCGCTCGATCACGCCACCCGGCAGCATGGACGGCAAGGTCGCGGTGCCGACTTCATCGCTGACGACATAATCGGGGCCGGCAACGCCCGCCTGCGCCGTGCCTTCGCCACGCACCCGATCAAAGCGGACGCTGGCGTCGAGGTCGAAGCCGCCGCCCGAATAGTTGGCGGACAGGAAAGGCGCGTCGTCGGTATATTTGAGGTCGACGCTGCGGGCGCAGCAATTGCCCCAATTGTCGTTGAACCCGGCCTGGCCCGCCGCGGTGATCTGCGTGCCGGTGGTCGAGTAGAGATTGAGCGGCGCGGCATTTTCGCCCTCCAGCGCGCTATATTGACGGTTCACATGCCAGTCCTGCACGATGTTCTGGCTCATGTGGAACCAGCCGGCCTGCATGGTGATCTTGCCGCCGCCGACATCGAACCTGCCGGTCAGCGCCAGATTGTTGGCGATGCTGCCCATATCCTTCATCAGCGTGTTGATGTTGGGATTATTGTTCAGATAGGTGCCGGTATAGGCCTGTCCCTTGTTCGGCCCCGCCGCATAACGGATCGCCCCCACCGTCTGGCCATTGACGGTCGATCCCAGCACGCTGGCAGTCGTCGCGACGTTCAGGAACTGGGTGGTGAAGTTACCGCTCATGTCGGTATAGCGGAAATTATTGTCGACAGTCAGCGCGTCGCTCAGTTCATAGTGGAATTGCGCACCGACGGACGTGACGCGAGGGTGAATGCCCTCCACATCGGCATTTTTGAGCACGCCGTTGCTGTCGACATATTGGAAGCTGCGCTGATAGATGGAATAGGTCGATCCATCGCGCGCATCGAAGCCAGGCAGTGGCTTGAAATTGCTGATCTTGTTTCCGTCGATCGTCACCAGCGAGGGCATGGTCGTGTTGGTGGGCGCCTGTTCGTCCAGACGCTTGAAGTTGAAGCGGATGAAGCCCCGGCCGTCGCCCAGATCCTTGGTCAGGTTGGCCTTCACCTGATAGCCGCGCAGGATGTTGAAATCCTCATTGGTCGGGCCGCCGCCCTCACGGGCGTAGCCGCCGACATGGAAGCGCAGCGTGTCGCTGATCGGACCGCCATAGTCGAAATCGACGCGCGTCTCGCGGAAGCCAACGCCCTTCGAGAGGCCGATGGAGCCCCCCTCCTTCTCGCCCGTCTTGCTGATATAGTTGACGACGGCGCCGGGCGCCTGGCTGGCGAAGGTGGAGGCGGAACCGCCCCGCACGGCTTCGACCCGCTCGACATTCTGGTCGAAGCGCAGCCAATAGTCGTTGTTGCCGAACTGGATGTCGCCGAACAGGGTGACGGGGAGGCCATCTTCCTGAAGCGCGACATATTCCGAGCCGCCGGTCGACACCGGGATGCCGCGCACACCGATATTGGCGTTACCGCCCGGCCCCGCCGTATCGGAGGGCTGGAGGCCGGGAATGGAGCGCAGCACTTCGGCTTCGGAACGCGGTGTGAAATTCTGGATCGCTTCCTGGCTGACCTGCGACACCGAAATGGACGACCGGAACCGCGACTTGTCGCCCGCTGCGGCGGTGACGACAATATCCTCGCCACTGATGGGCGCGCGCTCCTGCGTGGCAGCGGCTGTTGTATCGGCAGGTGCGGCGTCCTGCGCCAGGGCAGGCCCGCCAAGGCACGCCATGGCCAATGCGAACGTAGAAATGCAGCTTGGCTGAATGCTGGTCTTCATCATCCCCTCCTTAGGGCCGCCGCGCATCGCTTCGCAGTCGGTCGAATGCTTGCATAATCGCCTCTGCAAACCTTTGCAATATATTTCAGCAAACGTTTGCTGTTGATTTGTTGAGAGTGTTGCATATTGCTATATTGCGATCGCAGAACCGGCGGTTCTGCCTGAAAAACAAGAGCGATCAGGTCGAGGATGGATGATAATCATAATTTTGCCGATCTTGCCGCGCACCAGCCCGCATCGCCCTCTTCTCCTGATGCCACCAATTGGCTGAGGTCGATCGAGTCGGCCATATTTGGCGCATTGCGCGCCGGGGCCGAAAACCATCTGCCGCCGATATTGGAGCAGGCCTGCCTGCTTTGGCCGGATCATCCCCGGCTCCTCTGGTTGAAGGCATTGGTCCTGCGGGAGGTTCATGCGCATGAAGCCGCGCTGATCGCTGCCGAACGCGCTACGGCGCTTGCGAAGAGGGACCCGCCGGCACACGCCCTCCTCGCCCAGTTGCGCTACGAAACCGGGCGCAGCGCTGCCGCGCAATTCGTGATCGCCCGCACTCTTGCCCCGGCGGACATGGCCCTGGTCCGTAGTCATGCAGGCGCGCTGGCGGCAGAAGGCGACAGCGAAGCGGCGCTGGCGCTGATGACAGCGGCCCTGCATGATCACCCCGGCTGGATCGAGGGCCAGACCTACCGCGCGACATTGCACCGTCTTGTCGGCGGCAGCGGACGAGAGGATGACGGCTTTGCCGAAGCGCTGCGTGTCGAGCCGCACAATCTTGCGCTGCATCTTGGGCATTTCCATTGGCTGGCCAAGACGAAGAAATGGGATCAGGCTCGCGCGGTGCTGGAGAAGGCAATATGCGCTTGCGGAGCGGTCGCCGCGCTGGAGATAGCACGCCTCTATCTCGAAGCGGAATCAGGGGCGGCTGCGGACAATCCCAATCTGTTCGACAGGCTGGCTGACCGCCCCGATCCCGGCCTGACACTTGCCCGTGTCCGCCACGCGCTGCGCTGCGGCGCACCGGAGCGAGCGGTGAAGATTGCGCTGGCGCAGCTTGGCTCCCCGTCCGCGCCGCTATTCTGGCCCTATCTGTCGATCGGATGGCGTATGCTGGGGGATGACAGAGCGGCTTGGCTCGACCGGCCCGACCAGTTGATCAGCGCGGTCGACATCGGCCTGGACGCGCAACAATTATCCGACCTTGCCGATCTTCTCCGCACGCTGCACATGGCGACAGCGCCCTATCCCGACCAGTCGGTGCGCGGCGGCACCCAGACCGACCGGCCGCTGCTTTTCCGACATGAGCCGATCATGCAGCGTGCCCGCGCGGCGATCGAGGCGGCGGTGCGCGACTATATCGATCGCTTGCCACCTGCCGAACCGGGGCATCCTTTACTCGGAACGCCGCGCAGCGAAGTGAAGTTTGCAGGAAGCTGGTCGGTGCGCCTTTCCGCCCAGGGGTTTCATGTCGCGCACACCCATCCGGTCGGCTGGATCAGTTCGGCGCTCCATGTCGCCTTGCCCGACGCCTCGGCAATGGGCGACGCGCCGTCGGGCTGGCTTCGGTTCGGCACGCCGCCGCCGGAGCTGGGGCTGGACCTGCCTCCCTATCACCAGATCGAACCCAAGGTCGGCCGCCTGATCCTGTTCCCTTCGACCCTCTGGCACGGCACGGTGCCATTTGCAGACGGCGAGCGACTGTCGATTGCCTTCGACATACGCCCGCCGCGCCGCTGAACGCTCAGCTTTCGAACAGGAAGGCCGCGCCCTTGTAATCGCCCTTCAACTTCACACGCAGGCCCTGCTCCATCCAATAGGCGCCGCTCGCTTCCGCCGGCACACCATCGGGCAAGGCCGACCCGTCCAGCATCCGCAACCTGTAGCGGCGCGCCGGATCGAGCCCCGCCGGATGCAGCGCCTCGACATTGTCGCGGAAGGATGAACTGTGCAGCATCTCGAACAGCACGGCCCGACGCTTGTCAGGGGCGACATGGAAGGTTGCGGAGGTCGCCGCGCCCGGCCGGGGCGGCGCGATGCGATAGAGATCCCCACGCTGCACGATATCCCTGATGTTCTTGTAGGCGGCGATCCATTTCGTGGCCGTGGCGAAATCGGCGTCCTGCCAATGATCCAGATTGGCGCCGATGCCCAGGCTGCCCTGCATGGCGGACAGGAAGCGATAATCGAGACTGGTTTCCCGTCCATTCGCCCAATTGGGGCTGTCCGTCACCCAGGCCATCATGATCGACGGCGCATAGGCCTGCGTAAAGCCGTCCTGAATGATCAGCCGATCATAGGGATCGGTATTGTCCGAGGTCCAGCTCTGATCGGTAAGCCCCATGATGCCCAGGTCGATGCGCCCGCCGCCACCCGAGCAGCCCTCAATCTCCAGCCCCGGATGGCGCCGCCGCAGTTCGGAGAGGACATAATAGAGGTTGCGGACATATTGGACCTGTATCCGCTGCTGATCCTCTGGCGGCATTTCGGGCCAGCCCGCTTCGGTCCAGTTGCGGTTATAGTCCCATTTGAGGAAGGCGATGTCATTCTGGCTCACCAGCCGGTCCAGCACCGCCAGCAGATGATCGCGCACATCGGTCCGGGCGAGGTTGAGGACCAATTGGTTGCGGCCTTCGGTGCGCGGACGATCAGGATAGTTCAATACCCAGTCGGGATGGGCGCGGTAGAGGTCGGAATTGACATTCACCATTTCCGGTTCGACCCAGAGGCCGAAATCCATGCCCAGCGCTTTCACCCGGTCGATCAGGGGTTTGAGGCCATTGGGGAATTTGCGCGGATTGACCGTCCAGTCGCCCAGCCCCGCCTTGTCGTCGTCACGTGCACCGAACCAGCCGTCATCAACGACGAACCGCTCGACCCCGATCTTCGCCGCCTTCTCGGCCAGTGCCATCTGACCGGCCTCGGTCACGTTGAAGGTGGTTGCTTCCCAGCTATTGTAGAGGACCGGTCGGATCTTCGCCTTGGCGCCGCCGGGGATGATGGTGGCGCGCTGGAAGGTGTGGAAGCGGCGCGAGGCGTCGCCCATCCCCTTGCTGGTATAGCCCGTGTAGAAAGTCGGCGTATCCAGGCTCTCACCCGGTTTGAGCGTCCAGCCGAAATCATAGGGATTGTAGCCGCCGCTGATCCGCACCCGGCTGAGATTGTCAAGACCGACCGACAGGCGGAAGGAGCCGGACCAGGCCAGCGCCCCATACCAGACGGGACCATCCGTCTCGCTGCTCTTGCCATCCTTGACCAGCGCGAACCAGGGCTGATTGCCATGGCCGGTCGATCCCCGGCGACTTTCCAGCACGGTCAAGGCAGGCGTCACCGGCGTTTCCACCTGCGACCATTCCGAGGCGTGGCGGCCGGTCAGATAGCGGAGGCGATAATCGTTGCCGACCGGCAAAGTGTAGGTCGCTGCCGCGATCTGGTCGATGCGCACCGGTTTGCTGTCGCCATTGCGCACGCTGGCCGACCGGGCGACCACCCCCGTCGCCGGGTCGATCGCATAATGTAGCGTGACCGTCAGCGGTCGGCGAATATCGGCCAGTTCGACCGTCAGCGTCTCGCCAGACACGGTGTGGCGTCGATATTTGAGGACGAGGTCGCGATTGCCGTCGGCGAACACCGCCTTGATGCCCGGCTCGCTGACCAGCCCTTCCCCCTGCCCCGCATATTCCTGCGGCGTGATCGATCCAGCCGGGTCGAACCCTGACAGTTCAGCAGGATGCCGGGCAGAGAGCGGCGCAGCGTCATCCAGCGTAGCGCCCCAATAAAGCGGCTGAAGATAGCCCTGCTCGTCCACCCCAATGGCATAGGTCACGCCGCCGCCGTCGAGCCGCATCATGCGGCCGTCTGCTGTTGCGCTGACCTTTGCCCAAAGGACGTCAGGACAGGCAAGAGCCGTGAAGGCGGTGGCCGTGAGGCTCAATGATTGCAGGGGCCGCATATTCATCATCCTTGTCTTTCCGCCAAAGCATCAAGTGCCAGCGCGACAGCGCCCAGCGGCCCTGCCTGATCTCCCAGCGCAGGGGTTCGCACGATGGCAGCAATCGTTTCCGAGGTTACGAACGGCAGATATCCACCCAGCTGTGCCAGAACCTTGGCCCGAACGCGATCGAGCAGATCAGCCCGGCCCATGCCCACGCCCCCGCCAATCAGCACCTGCCGCGCTGCCGTCATGAGCAGGATCGTGGACACGAGTTGGCCAAGGTCATGGGCGACATGGTCCCAGCGGGGATCATCCGCCTCGATCTGATCACCCGGCTTGCCAAAACGTTGTGCCAGTGCAGGACCGGAGATCAGCCCTTCGATACAATCGCCATGAAAGGGACAGATGCCCGGGAAATCGTCCCCTTCGGCCCGGCGAATGGCGATATGCCCGAGTTCAGGATGCATCGCGCCATGCAGCGGCCTGCCATTCAGGGCAAAGCCCCCGCCTAGCCCCGTACCGATGGTGAGGTAGCAAAGGCAGTCGGACAGGCCCTGCCCCTGAGCGCCGGCGCCCCAGCGTGCTTCGGCCAGCGCTGCGGCATTCACATCGGTATCGATCGCCGCCGGACAAGGCAGCGTTCCGGACAAGGCCCCGAAAATATCCGCTCCGCTCCAGCCAGGCTTGGGCGTTGGGAGCATATGGCCGAAATCACAGGCATTTCTGTCGAGCCGCAAAGGACCAAAAGAGGCGATGCCCAAAGCCGCAAAGGGATGTTCCGTCTGCCAGCGACGCAGGATGTCCTGCACCGCCCCCAATGTCGCGTCGGGCGTCGTCGTCGACACCAATAGCCGTTCTACAATCTCCGGTCCCTGCGCGCGCAGGACGACAACCTTCGTTCCGCCCAGTTCGACACCCGCGATCAAAGGGCGCGTCATGCTAACACTCCTGCGGCATCGCCATCGAGCCACAACTGGACAAATGGCGCAAAAGCGCCGCCGAAACGCCGCTCGGCTCCTCCACCCCAATTGTCCACGAAGCTGGTGACGCGCAGATCGGGTAGCACCATCCAGCTGTAGCTTTGCGCCGGCGCCTCCGGCGGATTGGCGAAGACAAGGCCGCTACCGTTGATTGGACGCCAGGGTCCGGCAAGCGCGTCGGCAACCATGCCATAAAGACCGGTTGGCCCCGTCGGCCCTTCCGGATTGAACACATGAGCCTGGGTCGACCAGAAGAGATAATAGCGCCCCTGATGGTGCACGACGTGCGGGCGCTCCAGCTCATTATTGACGCCATCGGCGGCAATCAGCGGCGGTTTGACGGTCCAGTCGTCCGGGCGATCCGCGGGTGCGGTGGCAACCCCGACAACGCCGTTGAAGGCCGAGATCGATCCTGCCATCGATCCCGCGAAAAACAGATAATGGCCACCATCTGCGGGATCGCGGAAGTAGGCGGGATCGCGAAAGGCCTTGATCGTGCCGATGCCGCCGCCGCCGGTGGTCGCCATGTACCAATCGGGCGCAGGGGGGATCACTTCGCGCAGGTCGCGCCAGTCCGCCAGACGGCTGTCCCTCCCAAGATCGGCCCGTGCGCTGAACATACGCTGTTCAAAGGTCAGCCCATTGTCGCCGCGCCGTCCAGCGGCCGTGAAATAGAGGGTCACATCGCCCGTGGCCTCATCCGCGATGGCTGACCCTGACCACTCCCGACTCCCCGGCGAAAAACCATCCGGCATGGCCGGGCCAAGATCGGACCAGATGCCATTCTGATAGCGGAGCAGGTGAATGCGCGCATGCCCGTGCCGCGCGTCCGGGTCATCAAATCGGGGTGCGCCAAGCGCCATCCAAAGCTCGCCTCCGCAAGCTGTAGCCAAGGGCACACCATCCCGCCTCTGAATCGGCCACGCATCCCAAATTCCCAGATCAGATGCGACGGAGGAAAAATCCTTGTCGGTGATTGGGGCGATGCCGACCGGCGAAGGAGAAATTGCAGCAACGTGCGCGGCTGTCCAGGATATCGTCACTTCAACGCCCTCTTCATGTGAGGAGGACGCCGTCAAGCGTGCAGTCCCAACGACATCCTCCCCGAGATCGAAACAAGCCTGGTGGCGTTGAAACGCCCATCCAAACCTGCTTCTTCACGGATCGTAAAGCGATACGCAAACGTTTGCAATAGGTGGTTGGAAACTCCAATTGGAAGGCTGCATTCATTCCATCATCGATCCTTTGTAGCCGTTTAGTGGCCAAGTTCGCCCCCAGATACAAACCAGCCGCTTCCGATGGCGCATCCATCCTTGAGGCGCGCGCCGTGCAAGGAAAAAATTGCGAGAGGCGCATCATCGACAAATGCGATCAGCAATTCTGCTCAGGCAAAGAATTATCTCAGTCAGTCCGTTTCGGAATGAATTATTTCATTCCATTTTCGTAATGATTTGTCGCATTACTTCCGATGTTGTAAAATCCAGCTCTTATTAGATGTTTGGTCCCGGGAATTGATGGTGCGGGTTTGATGTGAAGCGCTGGGGTTCCTTTGTCCAGCATTTGCAGATGAATTCGTAGGGCGTGAGGCCCTGAAGGGTCTTCAGCTGCTTGGCGAAGTTGTAGGCGGCGACGAAGTTGGCGAGGTGTTCGCGCAGTTGGTCGTGCGTCTCGTAGTAGAACCGCTTGATGGTCGCCTCCTTAATAGTTCGGTTCATCCGTTCGACCTGGCCATTGGTCCAAGGATGCCTGGGCTTGGTGGTGCGGTGATCGATGTCGCTGAGCGCGCAAGCATATTCGAAGGCATGGGCTCGGAAGAGTTCGCCGTTGGCGATGGCTTCCTTGATCAGCGGCACGGCCGAGCCGCCAGCGCCAGGCGTCGTGAAGTGAATGCCATTATCGGTTAGCACAGTGTGGATCTTGTAGGGCACGGCAGCGATGAGCCGGTATAGGAAGTCGCGCGCTGTCGCGGTCTTCGCTTTCTCGTGCAGCTCGACAAAGGCGAACTTGCTGGTTCGGTCGATGGCTACGAACATGTACAGTCTGCCCTGCTCGGTGCGGACCTCGGCGATGTCGATGTGGAAGAAGCCGATCGGGTAGCTCTTGAATTTGCTCCGCCGGGGCTTGTCGCCCTCTACATCCGGCAGTCGCGAAATATCGTGGCGTTGAAGGCAGCGGTGCAGGGACGAGCGCGTCAGATGCGGGATCGTTGCCTGCAGCGCGTAGAGACAGTCGTCCAGCGGGAGCAATGTATGTCGACGGAAAGCGACGACGATCGCCTCTTCCTCGATCGACAGCCCCGTCGATCTGGGCTCCTTCGGCCCGGTCTTCCGGTCATCGAGAGATCGGCGCTGGCGCCACTTGGCCCCGGTCTTCTGGTTGATCCCGTGGCGCTTGGCCAGCGCCCTCAGGCTCTCTTGACTATCTTGTATTGCTCGACGGACTGCCGCTGTCGTGCGGGCGCTCCCGTGGAGAATCTGGCCCATAGTGCATCCTTCCATTGCTGGCTGAATAATGCACCATCAATTCCCGGGACCAAACATCTGATCGCCAAGAGTCTGTTTGGGAATGCGCCTTTCGCGCATTTTTCTAACGGTCTCTAAGATCACCAGCGTCATACCCGAACGCCTTCGCCCGGTCGTCACCACTCCTGCCATTGGAACGCGCCCCGCTAATATGATGGCGACCGACCGCATCGATCTCGCCCGCGCCCGTCTATGGATACGGGAAGGCCGCAAGATCGAGATCGAATATCTCGATCAGCATGAAGTCGCCTCCGTGCGCATAATGTGGCCGATCATTCTCGGCTTCCTCGATGACAAGAGAATGCTCGCCGCCTGGTGCAAGTTACGACAGGATTTCCGACATTTCCGCGCCGATCGCATTGCTGCGGCCAGATTTCTCGACGAGCGATATGACAGCCGTCCCACCACATTTCGCCAACGGTGGAAGCGAGATATGGAGAACCGACGCCATCTCATCCATGCTCCAAAAGTGCCGTGACGGTCTTCGTCTCCATATAATGCAGAACGCCTTCCTCACCGACTTCGCGCCCCCAGCCTGACTCTTTGACGCCGCCAAAGGGAGCAGAGGGATCGTTCATCCCATGGGTGTTGATCCACACCGTTCCCGCCTGAAGCCGACGCGCGGTCAGATGCGCGCGGGACAGGTCGCGAGTCCAGATATTGGCGGCAAGGCCATAACGTGTGTCATTGGCGCTTTTTACCACCTCATCGACATCATCAAAGGGCGTGGCCACCAGCACCGGTCCGAAAATCTCCTCCTTCACGATGGAAGCATCAGCGGAAGGATTGGCAAAAATGGTCGGCTCCACGAAATAGCCGTCCCGGCCTCCGGTGCCACCCCCGGTGACGAGATCCGCGCCGCTCGCCTTACCCTGCGCGATATAGTCGAGCACCCGCCCCTGCTGCACTCGCGACACCAGCGGCCCCAGCATCGTGTCGGGATCGCGGCCATGGCCCAATTTGAATGTCTTCGCCACCTGCGCGATGCCGTCGACCACCCTGTCGAACACGGAGCGTTCGACATAGAGGCGTGACGCGGCAAGGCAGACCTGACCTGAGTTGAAAAATATGGCGAGCGCCGCGCCGGTCGCCGCCTGATCCAGATCGGCATCGGCGAAGATCAGAGACGGCGATTTGCCGCCCAGTTCCAGCGTGACGCGCTTCAGGTCTTTCGCACATGTCTGGACGATCTGCTTGCCCACGCAGGTCGATCCGGTGAAGGCGATTTTGTCGATGCCGGGATGCTCGACCAGCGCCTGCCCCGCCTCATGGCCATAGCCGGTCACGATGTTGAGCACGCCTTCGGGCAAGCCCGCCTCCAGCGCCAACTCGGCCAGACGCAGCGCCGTCAGCGGCGTAACTTCGGAAGGCTTGAGGACGATCGTGCACCCCGCCGCCAGCGCCGAGGCAATCTTCCACGCCGCCATCGCCAGCGGATAGTTCCACGGCACGATCTGGCCGACCACGCCGATCGGCTCGCGCACCGAATAGCTGTGATATTGTCGCCCATCCCCCGATATCGGGTTCACCTGTCCATAGAGCTTCGACGTCCAGCCGGCCATGTAGCGGAAGATATCGACGGCAGCCGGCACATCCACCGCCAGCGCATGATGCACCGCCTTGCCATTGTCATAGCTTTCCAGCAACGCCAGTTCCTGCGCATGATCCTCGATCTTGCGCGCGATCGCCTCGATGATCCTGCCGCGATCGAGCGGGCGCATGCGCGCCCATGTGTCCGCTTCGAACGCCGTCCGGGCTGCCGTCACAGCGCGGTCCACATCCGCCGAGGTACCAGCCGGCACGCTGGCGAATATCTGCCCGGTCGCCGGATCTTCCACATCGATCCTGCGCCCGTCCCCGGCCTCCTCCCATGCGCCGCCGATCAGCATGCGGGTGGTCGGCAGGCGAACCGCATGCCCCGGTTCGCCATGCAGGCTGGCGGCGACGGGCGTGGATGCATTCATGGGGCATATCTCCGGAAGGGGAAGAAGGAGCCGCGCCCGCCGTTCAGGGCGCGGCCCAGGGGAGGCTTGTTCAGAAACGTGCCGAAAGGTTGACGCCGAACGTGCGCGGCCGGCCAGCGAAGCGCACGGTCGTGTCGGTGATGCGCGTGGCGTTGGTCCAATAATAGGTGTTGCCTAGGTTTCGCACGAAGGCGCTGATCTTGTAGCGCTTGTCGGCAAAGGACAGGCCGGCACGCAGGTCGATCAGCGCATAATCCTCGATCGTCAGGCCGCCCTGCGCGGAAAGATCGGCCGATGGCGTCGCGCGGGCGTTGCCCAGCACGGCCTTGGTATCGCTCTGAAAATTCAGGTTCGCGCCGACAAAGGCTTCCACATCGTCGCTCAAGACCCAATCATATTGGGCATCGGCCACGATCTGGAATTTGGGCGTGTAGGGGAAGGCCGATCCGCCGAAGTCCACCTGATTGCCATAGCTGTCATAGTTGACGAAGCTGCCCTTGATCTTCGTGTCGAGATAGGTCGCGCCAATGCTGACGCGCAGCCCTTCGGTGGGCGCCAGGTCCAGTTGCAGTTCCGCACCCTGCACGCGGGATTTCGGCACATTGACCAGCGCCTCCAGCGGCCCGAACACGTCGGGATTGGCGATCACGCGGCCCTTCAACTGTTTGTCGCTATAATCATAATAGAAGAGCGCGCCGTTGATCTGGGCCGTGTTCTCCAGCACCGTCAGCTTGGCGCCCACCTCATAGGCGGTCACCGATTCCTGCGTCACCGGATTGAACTGGTTGGCATCGCTGGCCGACAGCATCGGAAAACTGCCCGACTTGTACCCCTTGCTCACCGACGCGTAGAGCAGCACATCCTTGTTTGGCTTATAATCGATGCCCGCCCGCCAGGACACATTATCCTCGTTCAGGGTGCGCTGCACCTCCCCCACGGTCAGCGTCGTGCCGTCGATCGTCACGCAACCATTTTCCGGGATGACGATCGGGGCCAGCCCCGCACCACCACGAATGAAATTCACAAGATTCTGGATACCCTGTCCCAAGGCGAAGCCGCGATCGGCGGTGCAGCCGGCGAAATCGATATTGGTCTTGGTATAGCGCACCCCACCATGCAGGGTAATCGTGTCGCCAATGTCGTAATCCAGATTGGCGAACACGGCCTTGTTCACGAATTTCTGCCGCGAATATTGGCTGTAGACGAAGAAGGGGATGCCAAGGCCGGCATCCACGAAATTATAGGCGGGCGTCGACTGGTCATAGGGACCGGCATCATCCTGTTGGTAGGTTTTCTCCCGCGCATAATTGGCGCCCAATATATAGGTCAGGCCACCCGTCCGCCCCTGCAACCGCAATTCCTGCGACAAAGCGGTGATCTTCCCCCTAGTGTTGTAGAAATAGTCGCGCAGCGCGACGCCGTCCGGATCAATGTCCTGATCGTTATGATATTGGGAATAGCTGCTGATCGACGTCAGGGTGATGTCATCGGTCAGGTCGATGTCACCCCGGAAAGCCGCCGACAAGAACCAGTCGTCGCGCTTGGGTTTCTGCTCCGGCGTCCAGTCGGCATCGCGATTGTTGCGCGGCGCGATCGGATAGGTGGCGAGCGGCCCCAGACGTGCCGGATTGCCCAGCGGCACCACGCCGATCAGTTGCGCCGCCTGCCCGTCGCTCTTGTCGATGAAGCGGTTGAGGTTGAGCGAGAAGCGCGCACCATCGGATGGCTGGAAGTCGAGAAGGATGCGACCCGTGGTGAAATTGCGGTCGCCCAGTTTTTCGTCACGGGTATAGCTGCGCTGCCACGCCCCGCCCTGTTCGGTGCGCACTGCGACCCGCGCCGTCAGCGTGTCGCTGATCGGCCCGCTGAGGAAGCCGCCACCCGATACCTGTCTGAAACTGTCCACCCCCGCGTCAATCCCGGCCTTGAAGGTCGATGACGGCTTGGCGGCGATATAGTTGATCGCCCCGCCGGTCGCGTTCGATCCGAACAGGGTGCCCTGCGGCCCCTTCAGCACCTCGACCCGCTCCAGATCAAGCGTCGCGCCGCGCGTCATGATGGAGAAGGGGATCGGCACCTGATCCTGATAGATGCTGACAGTGGGCTTGGCCGCCAGGCTGGTGTCGTAGAAACCGATACCGCGCAACGTATAGACCGGCGTCGCGAAGGCGCTTTCGGTATAGTTGAACCCCGGCACGATCTTCACCAGATCGGCGACATTGGTGACGCCCTGGTTCGCCAGCTTCTCGCCCGAGGCGGCGGTGATGGACAGCGGCACATCGTTGATCGCCTGCTCGCGTTTCTGCGCGGTAACGATGATGTCGCCCAGGCCCGCCGGCTGCTGCTGCGCCTGTGGCGCGCCATCCTCCTGCGCGAAGGCCGGCGATTGCAGCACCACCGCCGAAACGCTCGCAACCAGCAGGGCTATTGTCTTTTGCATGTCAGGCTCCTCCCATATCGCCCGGATGTTCCACCCTCGGGCATTGTCCCGGCCCCGCCTGCGCGGTGTCCCGGCCTTTGAAAAATCAGGCTTTCTTGAATCGGATCGGCAGCGCCTTGTAGCCGCCGACGAAGTTCGTCTCCACCAGCCGGGGCGGGCCGGCCATCTCCACCGATTTAAGATGCGGCAGCAACTCCTCGAACAGGATGCGCATCTCCAGCTTGGCAAGGTGCTGGCCCAGGCACATATGCGGCCCAAAGCCGAAGGCGATATGCGGGTTTGGTGATCGGCTGATGTCGAACCGGTCCGCGTCGGCAAACACATCTGCATCGCGATTGCCCGATGGGTAGCAGATCATCAGCCGATCCATCGCCCGGATGTCCATGCCGCGGACCTGCGTGTCGGCGGTGGCGTTGCGCATGAAATGCTTGACCGGGCTGGTCCAGCGGATCGCCTCGTCCACCAGACCGGGGATCAGCGACGGATCGGCCTTCACCTTCGCCCAGTTCTCCGGATGGACCATCATGCCGTGCAGGCCGCCGGCGGTGGACGATGACGTCGTGTCATGCCCGGCCGTCGCGATCGCGACATAATAACCATTGGCCTCGTTGCGCGGGATCGGCGCGCCGTTGATGCGGGAATTGGCGATCAGCGACAGCAGATCATCGGTCGGCTGTTCACGCCGCTGCGCGCTCAGCCTGTCGAAATAGACGTAAAAATCCTCGATCGACGCGGCCCACTGCCTTGCCGCCACCACCGGGTCGGCCGCCATTTCCGGCCGCTGTTCCTCGGGATCATGGACACCGAAAAATTCCTGCGTCAGCTTCAGCATCTTCGGCTCGTCTTCGGGTGGTACGCCGAACAGGGTCATGATGACGCGCAGCGGATAGTGGAGCGCAAAATCGCGCACGAAGTCGCATTCGCCATCGAAGCTCAGCAGATTGTCGACCGACTGGCGCGCCAGCACCCGGATCTGCTCTTCCAGCTTGCCGATCTTGCCCGGCAGGAACCAGTTGGATGTCAGCGTGCGGTAGGACGCATGTTCGGGCGGGTCCATATAGGTAAGCGAGGACAATATGCGCAGCGAGCCGCCATTGATCTCCCGCGTGAAAGCGTCAGACGCCTGATCGTTGAGAACCGGGTTATGATCGGCATTGTGGAACAGCTTGGCATTGCGCTCCACTTCCCTGATGTCGGCATGTTTGGTGACGATCCACAGCGGATCATAGCCCGGCACCCGGGCAATCCCCAGCGGCATGTTCGCGCGCAGCCATTTGAAGGCGCCATAGACGACCGCATCATCGGTGTAGCTTTTTGGCGCGATGACGATCCGCGCAATATCGTCGGGAATGATCGGACGCGTGTCTGCATCCAGCGAAGTCGCCATGAAACTACCCTCTCCACCTACGCTGCCCTTCGGACATTTGCGTATTGCGTATGTGAATTACGTAACTGTGGACAAGGAGAGTCGTCAATCGTAAAAAGCGGTCTGACCATTCACGCTTTAAACGGCAGGAATCGGCAATTTTCCGTGGGAATGCGTCGGAATATCGAACAGCACCGTCCCAAATTTTGAATGATCGACACCAAAATTGAATAGGAGGATGACCATGGAAGTGCAGGCTGCTGTCGCCAGGATCGCTGGCGGAGACTTTACGATCGAGCGGCTGGAACTCGGCGAACTGCGTTCCGACGAGGTGCGGATCAGGATCGTCGCCACCGGACTGTGTCATACCGACATCGTTGTGCGTGACCAGTTGCTGCCCACGCCCCTGCCGGCCGTGCTGGGTCATGAGGGCGCGGGCATAGTCGAAGCGGTGGGGGCTGATGTGACATCCATCTTGCCGGGCGATGCCGTGGTGATGGGGTTCGCCGCCTGCCGCGCCTGTCCGCAATGCGACGCCGGACAGCCCGCCTACTGTCGCGACTTCGCCGCGCTCAATTTCGGCGGTTGCCGCGCCGACGGATCGACCTGCCTCCATGATGGGACGGCGCCGGTCAGCAGCCATTTTTTCGGCCAATCCTCCTTCGCGCGCCATGCCATCGTCGCCGCCCGCAATCTGGTGAAAGTGTCCGCAGAGGCGCCGCTGGACCTGCTGGGGCCGCTGGGCTGCGGCATCATGACCGGAGCCGGCGCGGTGATGAAGGCGCTGAAACTCCAGCCCGGTGAGGCCATACTCGTTACCGGCGGCGGCCCGGTGGGGCTGAGCGCCGTCATGGCGGCCAAAGCCTCCGGCGCAGGTGCGATCATCGTCGCCGACCCGCTGGAAAGCCGCCGCGCCATGGCGCTGGAACTGGGCGGCACCCATGTGATCGATATAACTGCCGGAGACACCGCGGAACAGCTACGCGCTATCCGGCCGCAGGGCGTCGATTGCGTGCTGGACACGTCGGGCGCCGTGCCTGCTGTCGACGCCGGGATGCGCGCGCTTGGTCCGCTGGGGCGCCTGGCCATGGTCGGCGTGCCCAGGGCGCTGGATGCGGCCATCAGCCTCAACATCCTGCACATGCTCTCGCTCGGCATCAGCATCTGCGGCGTGACGGAGGGGAATGCCGATCCCCAGACCTTCCTGCCCGAACTGATCGCCCTCAATGCCAGAGGGCTGTTCCCCTTCGAGAAGCTGATGACCCGCTATCGGCTGGAGGATATCAACAAGGCCGTCGCCGACCAGCATGACGGCCGTTGCGTCAAGGCCGTGCTGACGATGGACTGATGCCATCTGCGGGGCGATCCGTTTCCTTGCCGGCCCGGATCGCCTCGACATGACGGAAAAAGGCGCGCTGTCGCATCAGGCCGAAGAAATCGAGCATCAGCGGCAGCGCATGTTCCACCATGGTCGCCGCCTCCGCCACGTCGATATGACCCTCGACCCGCTCCATGAAGGTGGTCGCCTCCCACCGCCCGACGAAATCCGCCGCCTCGGTGTAAAATCCCAATATCTCCGGCGTATAGTCCAGCCGCTGATCGAAGCCGGCCTTGCGCATGTCGCCCCAGATCCGCACCAGATGGGCGCTGGTGATGCTCAGCGCCTCACCTTGATCCGTGTCGATAATGTCGAGGATACCGATCTTCGCCAGCGTGCGGGCATCCTCCGCCGCGTTCGGATAGCGTTCCAGCAGCGACACGATCGTCACCGGCGGACCATCCGCCCCGACGCGATGGGCGACCAGTTGCTCCAACTGGTCGAACGCGCTGGCTTCGACCCGGCCGTCGGTGCCCTCACCGCCGATGATCGCCTTGATCTGCGCCAGAGTCAGCCGGTTTGCCCGCTGCAACCGCCGTACCGCCAGGATCGCCTGCACATGTTCCTCGCCATAATCGGCGACGGTCTTGCGCGGCCGCGCAGGTTCGGGGATGAGTCCTTCGCGCAGATAGACGCGGATCGTCTCGCGATGGACCCCCGTCCGCTCCTCCAGTTCGCGCATCTTCATCGCATCGCTACAGCATGGCGAACCGGATGGAGCAAGCCACTATGTTACCGATATACGCAAGGCGGATCACTCCGCCGCGATGACGGCTCCCTGTTCGGCTTCCAGCATGGCGCTCAGCACACGGCGGGCCTGGTTGACAGCCCCGTCGCTGGCGATGCCGACAAAGGCGCGTTCCGGCTCATCATCGATCCGCGCCTGCTGCGCCTGCAAGGTTTCCTCATCTTCGGTGATGGTGTCGAAAAACTGATCGAACAGCACATCCGGCACCCCGCTTTCCTTGGGTGCGGTGGTGCAAATGGTCCAGAGATAATGGCTGGTCGTCTCGGTTTCCGGGGTGATGAAATGGTTGTTCGCCAGCATGAAGCCATTGTCGCGCTTGCCTTCATAGGCACCCGTGCCGACATCGCAGCCGCCCGCATTGACGCGACAGGTCATGCCGATGCCGGGATTGAAGCGCACTTCCTGCCAGCGATCGACCCGGCCCTTGAAACCGCCCGCATCGACATAGGATTTGGGCGGAACGCTGTTGGGCATCTTGCGCAGCAGCGTCACCTTGCGCCCGTCAAACTCGACCTTGGTGTCGGCGCCATAATGTTGTTCGGGATTGCCGCCGATCGTGCGGGCATGGATGTAGGGGACGTGGGTCAGGTCCATGATATTGTCGATGATCAGTTGCCAATTGGCCTTCACCGGGAAATTATAGGGCCGCCACGTCCATTTGGGATCGTCATGCTCGGGATTGTCGACAATGATCGACGGGTCGGCCAGCGCCGGCTCACCCATCCAGATCCAGATCAGATGATCCTTCTCCACCACCGGATAATGGCGCACATTGGCGGCCGGCGGGATGCGGGTCTGGTTGGGAATACGGGTGCACGCGCCGCGCTTGTCGAACTCCACGCCATGATAGCAGCAACGGATGACATCGCCGTCGACATGTCCGGCGGACAGCGGCATGGCGCGGTGGCTGCACCGGTCCTCCAGCGCGGCGATCTCGCCCGCTTCGGTGCGGAACAGCACGACGGCCTTGTTCAGATATTTGCGGCCGAGTGTCTTGCCGGGCGCGATATCGGCCGCGAAGGCAGCCACATACCAGGCATTATAGATGAACATCCGACTCTCCTTACCCTGGCCGATAGCGTTGCCGGCCCATTTGACATTGGGTGTAAACTATTATGCTCGCGCGATGCCCGCCAATCGCTATGCGATAATGCCATAAGATAAGCGGGATAAACGATAAGATTAGCGGACCGATCAATCAGCGCAGATAGAGCCCGCCATTCATGTCCAGCGTCGCGCCGACGAAGAAGCCGCCCCGGTCCGACGCCAGCAGAGCCGCCGCTGCCGCAATCTCGCTCACCGCCATGAAGCGGCCGGCCGGCACCTCTCCTTCGACCCGCGCAATCTGTTCCGCCGACAGCCGCGCCTTGGCGGTGTCGATCGGGCCGGGCGCGATGGCATTCACGGTGACGCCCGAACCCGCGAGATAGCGGGCGAAATATTTGGTCAGCATGATCGCCCCTGCCTTGGACGCGGCATAATGGGGCGACGCCACCGTCCCGCCATTTTGTCCCGCAAGCGAGGTGATGTTGACGATCCGGCCATAGCCCTGTTCTCGCATATGCTCGGAGAATATCTGACAGCTCAAAAACACGCTGCGCATGTTGATCTGGACGATCGCATCGAATTCCTCGGGCGTGATGTCCTGCGTCGGCGTCCGCTTGGCGAAACCCGCATTGTTGACGACGATGTCGACCTTGCCCCAGTCCGCCACGATCCGGTCGCGCGCGGCCAGAAAATCCGCCTTCTCCCGCACGTCAAGCGGCAGGGCGATGGCGCTCGCGCCGCCGGGATCCAGCGAATCCGCCACCTGCTGCGCCACCGCCAGATCGACGTCGCTCACCGCGACCTTGCCGCCGCCCGCATGGATTTCCCGTGCGATCGCTTCCCCCACGCCGCGCCCGCCGCCGGTGATGAGCGCCGTGCGCCCCACAAAAGAAAAACTGCCATTGGCGGGCAAATCGAAATGTTCGGCCATCATCCGTCCTGATCTTGAGAAGGAAAAGGGGGAGGCTGCACCCTCCCCCTGCAACACGTCCGACTTACGGCCTGATGGAGAGGGTCAGGCCATAGGTACGCGGCGTATTGGTGAAAATCTTCCAATAGGTCGTGCCATTGCCCGGCACCGCCAGGAAGGCCGTGATGTCGTCGGCATTGACGATCTGATAATTATTGGTGAGGTTCTTGCCCCAGATGCCCAATGTCCAGCGGCCATCGGCGGACTCATAATTGAGCCGCGCGTTCAATGTCCGCCCCTTGGTATCATTGTGCAGATTCTCATACAGACGCAGCGTGTTGGCATCGTCCGTCGAAATACGGCTGGAATAGTTGAAGTCGGCCTGCGGTGTCAGCTTTGCGCCATTGCTCATCGCCAGATCATAGCTTGCCCCGAGGGTGAAGCTGTCACGCGGCGCGAACTTGGCCGGATTGCCCGAATAATCCAGATTGACCAGCGGATCGCGCAGATCGGTATAGGTGCCGATCAGATGCGTGTAATTGCCGGTCAGGCGCAGCCCGTCGATCGGCCGGACCACGGATTCAACCTCCCAACCCTTCATCTCCAGCGTACCATTATAGGTATGGGCGATCCCGCCCGCGCCCGAGAAATTCTGGAGATTCTTGGTCTTCTGCTTGAACAGCGCGACGTTGAAATCGAGCATGTTGTTGAACAGCCGCGTCTTGGCGCCGATTTCGTAATTCTGCGCCTTTTCCGGCTCCAGCGGAATGGTCGGGTTGCGATAGGCATTGTCGACGAACCCGCCCGACTTGAAGCCCTTCGCCCAGGTCGCGTAGAGGTTCACATTGTCGATCGGCTCATATTTCAGCGTCACGCGCGGGGTGAAGGCGTTCCAGGTCTTGCCCCCGGACGCCAGCACCTCGCCGGGGAAACCGAAGCCGGGGATCGCCCCTGCATCGGTGGTCGAGAAGGCATGATAGTCGATCTTCTTGCGGTCCGATGTATAGCGGCCGCCAGCCACCAACGAGAGCCGGTCGGTGACTTCGAACGTGCCTTCGCCGAACACCGCGACACTGCGGACATTACCGTCCTGCACCCGCGTGATGTTGGTGACGTCCGGGTTCCGGCGGACCGAAGCCGGCACCGCCGATCCGGGCAGCGGGCTATAGTAGAAGATGTTGGTCGTCGACACGTCGGCCGACAGATAATAGGCCCCCACCACATAGGAGAAACGACCCGGCGCGGAGGCAAAGCGCACTTCCTGCGTGAAGCTGCGATTCTTCACCACCTGCCGGCGATCGAACACCGGCACCACCGTTGCCACCGGCACATCGTCGTTGATCGCATGGCTGTCATTCAGGCGATAGCCGGTGATCGCAGTCAGCGTACCACCCAGCACATCCAGGTCGCCGCGCAGATAACCGCCGCGCAAGCGCTGGCGATAGGGCGAGCGGGCAAAGTCGTTGTTCGTCCATTTGCCATCGTCAAAATCGCCGAAGGTCGCCGGAATCCGCTGCACCCCGCCAATGCCGAGGCCGATCGCGCCGCCATTGCCCTCGGTATAGCTATAGTCGCCCGACAGGACGATCTTGAGCGTATCGGTCGGCTGGAACAGCAGCTTACCGCGCATCGCGACGCCATCGGTCTTGCCATAACTGCCCTTCTGGTTAGGCGTGTCGATCAGGCCATTGGACGTTTCCGTGCTGAACGATGCGCGGAACCCCAGCTTGTCGTCCACCAGCATGCCATTCACCATGCCTTCGGTCCGGACATAGGCGCCATTGCCCGCCGTCACCTGCCCGTACCAGTCTTCCTTCATCTCAGGATTGTTAGTGATGACCGCGATCGCGCCACCCACCACGTTGCGGCCGAACAGCGTGCCCTGCGGCCCGCGCAGCACTTCCACGCGCTGAATGTCGTAGAAATTGGCGTTCAGGTCATTGTTGAACACGTAGTAGACGTCGTCCATGAAATAGGCGACCGGCGTGTCCAGCGTGGCGGTGCGGAACGTCGACACATTACCGCGGATCGCGACGATCGACAGCGACTTGTCCGATGTGTTGACGGTGATGCCCGGCATCTGCTGCGTCAGGGCGGTGGGGCTGAACACCTGCGTCTTGCGCAGATCCTCGCCACCAAAAGCCGCGATCGAGAAAGGCACTTCGCGCACCGTCGATTCGCGGCGCTGTGCCGTTACGATAATGTCCCCGCTGACCGATTCCTGCGGCGCGCTCTCTTGCGGCGCGGCAGCTTCCACCTGCGCCATCGCCGGCGCGCTGGCGCCGATCATCAAGGCGCCCAGAACGGCGCCGATGGCGGTGGAAGTTTGGATTTTGAACGGCATGAAAAGCGTCTCCCCTGGGATGCGAGCGGCTTGCCTGCCGCCTTGGCAAGTGGGGTGAAGCAGCAAAAATCTTCGCCGCACAATAGCTTCGTCCCGATTTTTGAATGGTACGACCATATTCCGATTGGGGTCGCCGCCCACCAGCGTCTAGCGAGGATATAGCAGATGCAACGAATGACGGCAGGCAATGACGGGATTTCCCGGATTGGCCCGACCGTCCAACAGGGTAGTGTAGGAAGAGCCTGAACCATGCAGTCCAGTGATAGCGCAGACCTGACCAAAGTTGGTCCCGGAACCGTGATGGGCAATTTCATGCGGCAATATTGGTTGCCCGCTTGCCTATCGTCCGAAGTGCAGAGCGATGGCGATCCGGTCCGGCTGATGATCCTGTGCGAAAAGCTGATAGCCTTCCGCGACAGCAACGGCCGGGTCGGCATCATGGATCATCGCTGCCCGCACCGCTGCGCGTCGCTGTTCATCGGCCGTAACGAGCAGAATGGCATACGCTGCGTCTATCATGGCTGGAAGTTCGACGTGGACGGCAAGTGCGTCGACATGCCCTCCGTCCCCGCCCGCATGGACTTCAAGGAAAAGGTTCATGCCAAGGCGTACAAGACCCATGAGGCCAATGGCCTGATCTGGGTCTATATGGGGCAGGATCAGGCGAACCCGCCGCCGCTCCCGGAAATCGAGGCGGCGATGCACCCCGACGCCGAAATCTGGTGCCTGCAACGCGATTGCAACTGGCTTCAGGCGCTGGAAGGCGACATCGACACCAGCCATGTCGGCTTCCTGCATGTCGGCGGGATCGAGGCCGACGATCTGGAACCCGATCATCCGATGCGCCCCACCGTGCTGGACCGTGCGCCGGAATATGAAGTGGCCCAGTCCGACTGGGGCGTCATGTATGGCGGCTATCGCCCCAATGACGATGGCCAGATGAGTTGGCGCGTCGCCCATTATATGTTCCCGATGTGGACGCAGACGCCCAACAACCGTTTCGCCACCCGCGCCATCGCCCGCGCCTGGGTGCCGATGGACGACGAACATTCGATGCTGTTCGACATCACCTGCGGCGTGGACGCGGGGAACCCGGCCTATAATTCGACGCTGAAGGACGGCACGCCGCTGTTCGACCAGATCAGCTATGCCCCCAACACGACCGACTGGTTCGGCCGCTGGCGCTCGACCGACAGCGAAGCGAACGACTGGGCGATCGACCGGGAATCGCAGCGCAATGGCCATCAATTCACCGGCATCCCCAATATCACGATGCAGGATCAGGCCGTCACCGAAAGCATGGGGCCGGTCACCGACCACAGCTTCGAAAATCTGGCGCCGACCGACCAGATGATCGCCCGCGTCCGCCGCCGCGTGCTTCTGGCCGCCCGTGCCTTCGCCAACAAGGGCGTGGTGCCGCCGGGCATCGAAAATCCGGACGTCTTCTACCGCGCCCGAGCAGGCTCTTTCCTGCACGACCCCAGCGATAGCTTGCAGAATGCCTATGAAACGGCCTTGGCAAAGGCGGTACGCTGGCCTGAAAAGGTGGAAGCGGCAGAGTGAACCAGACTGGCGGCCGGCACGATCCACGTGCCGGCACGCCCCGAACGAAGGGACATAAGGTGGCGAGACGCATTGCGATCCGCACCGGGCGCCGATCCATCGCGCACGGGCCGGGTCAAGAGACGCATCGCGCCGAGGGGAGAGTGTGATGCAGGTACGTATCCGGACCATCCGTTGGGAAGCGGACGGGATCAACAGCTATGTTTTGGAACCGGTCGGCGGTGGCATGATGCCCGCATTCGAACCCGGCGCGCATGTCGACCTCCAGCTCGAAAAAGGGCTGGCGCGCAGCTATTCGCTGGTCAACGATCCCGCCATTCGCGGCTATTATGAGATCGCCGTCCATCACGCGATCGACGGTCGCGGCGGATCCCGTCACATTCACGAGAAATGGCGCGTCGGCCAGATCGTCGAAATGTCGGAGCCGAAGAACAACTTCCCGATGGTGGAGGACGCCAGCCACACGGTGCTGGTCGCCGGCGGCATCGGCATCACCCCGATGTTGCCGATGATCGCGCGGCTGGAGAAACTGGGCCGCAGTTGGGAATTGCATTATGTCGCCGCTACCCCGGATCGCGCCGCCTATGTCGATAGGGTCGAAGAATATGATCGCGTCGAGATCGCCTATGACGGCGTGCCGGGTGGCCAGCGACTGGACCTGAAGACCATTTGCGAACGCGCCCCGGCCGACGCCCATCTTTATTGCTGCGGCCCGACCGGCATGCTGGACGCCTTCGTCGCGACCAATGCCGACCGGCCAAAAGGCCATGCCCATATCGAATATTTCTCCGCCGAAACCGAGTTGGCGACCGAAGGCGGATACACGCTGGAACTGGCCAAGAGTGGCAAGACCATCGCCGTCGAGGAAGGCGAAACGATGCTGGACGCACTGCTGATGGCGGGCGTCGATATCGGCTTCGCCTGTTCGGAGGGGATTTGCGGCACCTGCCAGGTCAAGGTGCTGGACGGCGTGCCCGATCATCGCGACCATTTTCTGACCGATGAGGAAAAGGCGGCAAACAAGCTGATCATGGTCTGCTGCTCGGGCGCCAAGACCGCCAATCTGGTGCTGGACATTTAAGCGCAAGCGCGAGGCCCATGGGTAGGGGCCGCGATGAAGCATAACAGGGCAAAAGCCCATTGAGGAGAAGCCTTTTGGCAGGGATCGCGTTGGAGCCGGAAGGCAAGGGCATGTTGGACTCGTTACCTTTGTCCTCCTTTCAGGTCTGGGCTGTGCTGATGATTGCCGCGACCGTCGTTCTGGACGGTCTGGACAATCAGATGCTAGGCCTTGCCGCCCCGTCCCTGCTGAAGGAATGGAATATCAGCCGGGATGCGCTGGGCTTCGTCTTCGCGCTCGGCTTCGTCGGCATGGCCATCGGTACGCTGACCTCCGGCTTCATCGGCGACCGGTTCGGCCGGCGCGGAGCGCTGCTGACCGGCGTGGCGATCTTCGGCGTGGCGACACTCGCCACCGGCTTTTCGGTTGAACTGTGGCATGTCGCTGTCCTCAAGACGCTGGCCGGCGTCGGCCTGGGCGGCGTGCCCGGCACGGCGAGCGCCATGATCGCGGAATTCACCCCCGCCCGCTGGCGCAGCGTCGCCGTCACCTTCGGCGTCGTGTGTGTCTCGATCGGCGGCATATTGGGCGGCGTCGCGGCCGCCGCGATCCTGCCGGTGTTGGGCTGGCGCTGGCTCTTCTATCTGGGCGGCCTGCTCACCATGGCCTTCGTCGCCCTGCTCTGGTTCATCCTGCCGGAATCGCCCCGTTATCTCGCCGAACGGCCCGACCGTCGGGCGGAACTCGACGCGATCCTCCGCCGCATTCACCATCCCGATCCGGCGTCCGTCCAACCGGCGGAGAAGGTGGACGGGAAGGCGCCCTACACTCCGTTCAGCGCCTTGCTGAAAGGCACCATGTTGCGAGACAGCCTGGCGCTCAGCCTCGCCATGTTCTCGGGCATGTTCATGATCTACCTCATGTTCAACTGGGCGCCGACCATGCTCTTCAGCGCCGGCTTCGGGCTTCAGACCGCCAGCCTCGGCCTTACCAGCTTCAACCTGGGCGGCACGATCGGCGCGATGTTCGCCAGCCTCGCCATCATCCGCTTCGGATCGCGCCCGACGCTGATCCTGATGGCTGTCACCGGCGCGGGCGTCTGCGCGCTGCTGGCGCTGCTGCCCATCGACGGCGGACGCAACGAGCCGGCGGTGCTGGCCGCGCTCGGCGCGCTCGGCCTGTTCGCCAGCGCGGCGCAATCGGCCATGTTCGCCGTCGGCGCCCACGCTTTCCCGACCGCTGTGCGCGCCCGTGGCCTGGGCCTGATGGGGGCCGCCGGCCGCGCCGGGGCGATCGTCAGCGCGGTCGCCGGGGCCACGCTGATCGGCGGCGGCAATCTGGGTTTCTTCGGCGTGCTGGCCGGCCTGATGCTGGTCAATGCGCTTGGTTTCATCGCCGTGCGGGGCCATGTCCCCCGCCTCGGCCGACAGGATGCACGCGCATGAGCGACTATGACTATATCGTGATCGGTTCCGGTTCGGCGGGCAGCCTGATGGCCAATCGCCTGTCCGCCGACCCGGCCAACCGCGTCGCCCTGATCGAAGCCGGCCCTTCCGACCGCAATTGGCCGGTCAACATCAAGACCGCCATGCCGGTCGGCAATATCTTCCTGCTGCCGCACGAAAAATATAACTGGAAACAATCGCTCGCCGGCAACGACGCGGTCAACAACCGCCAGATCAACTTTCCGCGCGGCAAGCTGTTCGGCGGATGCAGCGCCATCAATGGCGGCGTCTATATTCGCGGACAAAAGGCGGATTATGATGGCTGGGCCGATGCTGGCAACGCCGGCTGGTCCCATGACGACGTCCTTCCCGCCTTCAAGGCGGTCGAAAATTATCACGGCCCCGACCAGCCCTGGCACGGCAAGGGGGGAGAACTGGACGTCGAAAAGCCGCGTAGCTGGAACCCGATCGCCACCGCCATCGTGGACGCCGCCGCGCAGGCCGGCCATCATCGCAACGCGGACTTCGCGGGTGAACGGCAGGACGGCTTCGGCCGCTACGATCTCAACCAGCGGAACGGCACCCGCCTCTCCAGCGCCCGCGCTTTCCTCCACCCCGCACTGCATCGCGATAACCTCACCGTCCTTGACGAAACCATGGTTCGCCGCATCCTCTTCGACCGCGGCCGCGCCAGCGGCATCGAAATCGAGAAGGACGGCGCCCGCCGCATCCTGACTGCCCGGCGCGAAATCATCCTGTGCGCTGGCGCGACCAATTCGCCCCAGTTGCTGATGCTGTCGGGCATCGGGCCGCAGGATCATCTGCGCGCCATGGGCATCGACCTTGTCCACAACCTGCCCGGCGTCGGCCAGCATTTGCAGGATCACCCGACCGTCCATGTCGCGATGGAAAATCCGTCGGGGGAATCCTACGCCATCTCGCCCAAGGCGCTGCCGCGCATCCTCGCCAGCCCGTTCCGCTACCTCTTCAACCGCACCGGCATGCTGGCCTCCAATGTCGCCGAATGTGGCGGCTTTCTCTGCACCGACGGCAGCGGTCGGCCCGATATCCAGATCACCTTCCTCGTCGGGCTGAAGATCGACGCCCGCTCGGTCCCGCGCCGCCATGGCTATATGGCGCTGATCCAGCTGCTCCGCCCCAAAAGCGCCGGCTCGGTCCGTCTCGCCAGCAACCGGCCGGAGGACAAGCCGGTCATCGACCCCAATTTCTTCGCTGATCCCTATGACATGAAGACCCTGATCGCCGGCTTTCGCGAAGCCCGCCGCATCTTCGCCCAGCCGGCGCTGGCCGCCATGACCGGCGACGAAATCGAACCCGGCGCCCAGCATCAGAGCGATGCGGACATCGACGCCGCGCTGCGCAAGATCGTCAACACTGCCTATCACCCGACCGGCACGTGCAAGATGGGGCCGGACGGCGACCCCATGGCGGTGGTCGACAACCGCCTGCGCGTGCGCGGCGTCGCCGGCCTGCGCGTGGTCGATGCCTCGGTCATGCCGGAGATCATCAGCGGCAACACCAGCGCCCCCACCATGATGATCGCCGAACGCGCCGCCCGCTTCATCCTCGAAGATGCCCTTCGATCCAATATCGCCGCCTGATCCCGGCCCGGAGAAACTTATGACCATCACCACCATCCCGCCTCGCCCTGCCCTGCTCGACCGGACCGAACAGGATATGCTGATCGGCGGCCAGCGCGTGCCCGCCTTGTCGGGCAAACGGTTCGAAACCCGCAACCCCGCGACCGGCGAATTGCTGGCACTGGTAGCGCAGGGCGACGCGGAGGATGTCGATCGCGCGGTCAAGGCCGCCCGCGCGGCGCTCACCGGTCCATGGAGCCGGATGAAGGGCGCAGAACGCCAGCGCATCATGCTGCGCCTCGCCGATCTGGTAGAAGCCCATTATGAAGAACTGGCGATGCTCGACACGCTGGATCTGGGCGCGCCCTATAGCCGCACCATCCTTGGCAAGGCGCGCGCGGGCAGCCTGCTGCGCTATTATGCGGGGCAGGCGACGCTGATCGCCGGCGAAACGCTGGACAACAGCGCGCCCGGCGATGTCCTGTCCCATACGTTGAAGGAACCGATCGGCGTCGTCGCGGCGATCAACCCGTGGAACGGCCCGATCGGCATGTCCGTGTGGAAAGCCGGCCCGGTTCTCGCCAGCGGATGCACCCTCGTCATGAAGCCGGCCGAACAGACGCCGCTCTCCGCCCTGCGCTTTGGCGAACTCTGTCTGGAGGCCGGCGTGCCCGAAGGTGTCATCAACATCCTGACCGGCATGGGCGACGCCGGCGCGGCGCTTTCCAGCCATCCCGGCGTGGACAAGATCGCCTTCACCGGATCGACCGGCGTGGGCGAAAAGATCCTGCACGCCGCCGCCCCCTCCATGAAGCGAGTCACGGTCGAACTGGGCGGCAAGTCCCCGAACATCGTCTTCGCCGATGCGGACCTGGACAAGGCGGTGCCTGCCGCCGCCATGGCCGTCTTCGCCAATTCGGGGCAGATCTGTTCGGCCGGCACCCGCCTCTTCGTCCAATCCTCGATCCGCACCGAGTTCATGGAGCGCCTCGCCGCCTTCACAAAGACCATCAAGGTCGGCGATCCGCTCAACGCGGAAACCCAGATCGGCCCCGTCGTCTCCGCGCTTCAGATGGACAAGATATTGGGCTTCATGGACAGCGCAGTGGCGGAGGGCGCGAGTGCGCTGGCCGGTGGCGCGCGCCTGTCGGGCGCCGGCTATGACGACGGTTATTTCCTCGCTCCCACCATCTACGACAATGTGACTGACGACATGACGATCGCGCGGGAGGAGATTTTCGGCCCTGTTCTCTCCGCCTTCTCGTTCGAGACGATCGAGGAAGTGCTGGAGCGCGCGAACGCCACCCCCTTTGGCCTCGGCAGCGGCGTATGGACCCGCGACCTCGCCACCGCGCACCGCATCGCGCGGGGGATCAGGGCCGGATCGGTCTGGGTCAATTGCTACCAGATGCTCGACCCCGGCGTCCCCTTCGGCGGCTATGGCATGAGCGGTTTCGGCCGGGAATCCGGCCCGCACCATATCGAGGATTATCTGGAAACCAAGGCGGTGTGGATCAAGCTGGATTGAGAGCGCGGCTTGATATCGCGATCAGATTGTAGCCAGCCGTCCCTCATTATCGATCAGCGTGAGTCTGGACTGCGCGCTATCGCTCCACGTCCAGACTATGAGGTTGATATCATCGTCGGTGGCCCCACGCGCGAAGCTGCGAACGAGCAGTCCGTCAAAGCCATCGGCCATCAGGGCTTCGGCAAAAATCTGGGTGTGGGCCTTTCCGGCCGCCTTCATCTGATCGCGCCACGTCGGATCGGCCAAAGCGGCCGGGGTCATGCCGAACCGCTTCAGTCCGTCAGGATCGCGCCCGTCGAAGACGGTTTCGATATCCGCATCATAGCAGAGAATCGTCGTGGGTTGCAGATCACCCACCTGATTGGCCTCGCCAAGGGCGGTGTGGAGGGATGTCGCGCAGTAAAGCGCAGCCATGCGTTTCGGGTTGAAACGGCCGCCATGCAGTTGCGCGCCTTGCCCCGAACAGGGTTCACGCGCGTAGATCGGGTTCAACGCCCGATAGAGTTTCCCGCGATAGCGCATGGATGTAGTCAGGCGTAAACGCCCGCATCGACCGCGTCGATATAATCCAGCACGTCGCTCGCCCTGCCCTCCTGCACAAGCTGCATCGCCGTCCACCCGGAAAATCCCGCCAGAGGCTCCGACCTGTACCAGGCATAGGCAATCAGCGCGGACCCGAAACGAGGGCTGGTCTTCGTGACGATCTCGACCATTTCCCGCAAGCGGCGTTGGGTCTTGTCGGAACGCAGCCGCTCCTTGCGCTGCACCGCATCGCGGCCCAGCCCGGCCGATCGCGCCACTTCCTCACTGGTCGTGCGAAATGCCGCCGCAATCTTGATCGGCGCGAACAGCCCATGATCGACATAGTCCAGCAGGCTCATATCATTTCCTACCACAATCATTCTAACGCAATATAGCGTCAAAATTATCGGCATTCAGGGAACGGATAGGGTCTGTCATTTCCTAGACCCACCCCTCTCCGCGCAACCCCACGACCGCCGCTTCCTCAACTCGCCGCGTCGCGGCATCCTTCACCAGATCCAGAAAGCGCCGCTGAATCGCGGTCGGGCGCCAGCTACGGCGCGTCGTGATGCCCACCAGACGCCGGCTGGTTTCCAGCGGCGGACCGATCTGGGTCAGCAATCCGCTGCGGATCTGCAACGCCACCTGATCGGGCGACAGCAGGGTCAGGAAATGCCCCTCGGTCAGCAGCCGGCCGATGATCATCACCGACCCGCACTCGATCGGCGTCGGCGGCTGCGGCTGGTCAGCGAACAATTGCTGCCATTGTTCGCGCAGTGGCGAATTGGCCGGCGCAACGATCCACGGATAGGCCGCCAGTTGCGCCATGGTCGGCGCGGCCACCTGCGCCAGCGGATGCCCGCTGCCCGCCGCGATCACCAGACGATCCTCCACCAGCGGCATCTGGTAAAGGTCGGCAATCTCATAGGGCCGCAGGGCGCCCACGATCATGTCGATCACCCCATCGCGCAGCGGCTCGACCAGTTCGCGCCAACTGCCCTCCAGCACCTTGAAGGCCGCGCGCGGTTCCTCCCGCGTCAGCCGCCCCATGGCGGCGGGCACCAGATAGGGGCGCGACAGCGGGAGCGCACCGAAGGCGATCAGTTCGCTGCCGCTGCCGCTATCCAGCCCCAGATCGGCGATCGCCGCCGATATCTCCGCCACCGCCAGCCGCGTGCCGCGCGCCAGCCGCTTGCCCGCCGGGTTGAGCCACACCACCCGCCCGCGCCGCTCGACCAGCTTGCCGCCGATCATCTGCTCCAGATCGCCGACTGCGCGATGCACCGCCGTCTGCGACAGGCCGGTGCCCTGTGCGGCAGAGGCGAAACTCCCCGCCTCCGCCAGCGCCAGAAAGGCGCGCAACTGGGTCATCGTCATCAATCTTTCGGGGTGCAGGAACACCGCCGACAGACCCTTGGCCCCCACTGACAGATGTTCCAGCGCAGCCTGCGCGCGGTCGATCACAATCTCTCCCATCGGCGTCGCGATCATGCCGCCCGACCGTCGCTCGAACAATGTGTAGCCGAACTGCCGTTCCAGCTTGGCCAGCCCTTGCGTCAGCGCCGGCTGCGACAGGCTGACCGCATCGGCGGCGGCCGTGATCCCGCCATGCTCCCGGATCGCGAGCAGAGCGCGCAGGTGCCGCAGATTGAGGTCGAACGGGTCGGTGGACATGGCGTCAACATCCTAATGCGTACTGGCGGGAACGCCAGCGGCTTTGAAAATTTGAATGGACTGACCATTTAACAAATGGTAGGACCATTATGGAACAAGAAACCGATTTATGTGTCCAACTCGTTGCCTCATTCATCAAGGAGGGGAAGCCCCGTGGATTTCGAACTGCCCGACGATATCAAGGAATTCTGCGACGTTACGCGCACCATCGTCCGCGACCTGCTGCCTTATGAGGTCGCCTTTCAGGAGACGGGGGTCATCCCGCCGATCGTGCGTCAGACGCTGGTCGACAATGGCTATTTCGGCATGGCCCTGCCCGAAGCCTATGGCGGCCTTGGCCTTGGCGCCCTGGCGCAGGCGGCCGTACAGATCGAACTTGCCCGCCTTCCGCCCCAGTTCTGGACCGAACTGCGCCCGCTGATGGGCCCGGGGGCAAAGAACATCATCTATCATGCCAGCGAGGAACAGCGCGCTGCCCTGCTGCCCGGCATGGCCACCGGCGAAATCCCGATCGCCTTCGCGTTGACCGAACCCAATAGCGGCTCCGATCCGGGTTCGATGCGCACCACTGCGGTCCGCAATGCCGACGGCTGGCGAATCAATGGCAGCAAGACCTTCATTTCCAACGGAAAGAAGGCCAAATATGTCATCGTCTACGCCTATACGGACAAGGCAGCGGGCGCCCGCAACGGCATCTCCGCCTTCCTGATGCCCGCCGACACGCCCGGCTTCTCGGTCACCGGCACGATCGAACTGATGGGCACCGCATCCCCCGGCGTGTTCGAACTCAGCTTCGACGAATGTCAGGTGCCGGCCGACGCGCTGCTGGGCGAAGAGGGGCAGGGATTCCGCTATGCGCTGGAAGGCCTCAATGAAGGCCGCATCAATGTCGGTGCCACTGCGGTCGGCATGGGCGAATATGCGCTGGAACTGGCGATCGAGGAATCGAAGGTGCGCCCGGCTTTTGGCGGCGTCATCTCCGAATTTCAGGCGATCCGCCATTATCTGGCCAACATGGCGACCGATATGCGCGCCGCCCGCCTGATGCTGCTCGACGCCGCATGGCGCTATGATCAGGGCGACAAGAGCCGTGAACGCGCCGCCATGGCCAAGCTGTTCGCGACCGAAGCGGGCAGCCGTACCGTCGACACCGCCGTCCAGATTTTCGGCGGCAATGGCTATTGCCGCGGCTTCGCGGTCGAGCGCCTGTATCGCGACATCCGCATCACCCGGATTTACGAAGGCTCCTCGGAAATCCAGCGCAACACCATCGCTCGCGAATTGCTGCGTTAAAGTGGAAGGGGGGAGGGCAGACCCTCCCCCCTCTTGTCAGATCAATTGCCCTGCCGTCCGCAAATCCGCGACCGCTTCATCAGACAATCCCAGTTCTTCCGTCAGCAATGACCCGCCATGTTGACCAAGATCCGCCACCAAATCGCGCGGCTGCGCCCGCGACCCACTCATGCGAAACGGCGGATTGGGCACCGCGAAGGGGCCTGCCCCATCATTGATCGTGGTCCATGCCTCCCGCGCGGCGAGTTGCGGATCATCCAGCACCGCCGCCATATCGCGGTAGCATGCGCATGGCACGCCATGCTGCGACAGGACCGCCTCTGCCTCGGCCGATGTTCGTTCGACGGTCCACTGCTCGGTCAGGCTCAGCAATGTCGCCCAATTAGCGTTGCGATCGGCATTGGTGCAAAAACGCGGATCATCGCGCCATTCGGGATGGCCCACCGCATCGCTCAACTGTTCGAAATTGCGCGGACTGGTCGGCGCCACCATGATGAAGCCATCCCTGGTGCGAAGCGGCGAGTAGAGTGGCCGTCGCGCCCCGCCGGGGAATTGCGCCTCCTGCGCCTCGAACACCAGCATGCCGATCATCGCTTCCAGCATCGACAGGTCGATATGCTGACCCATGCCGGTCTTCTCGCGCTGATAGAGCGCCGCCTGGATCGCGCCAAAGGCATGGGTGCCGCCCAACACGTCGGCAACGAAGATGCCGCCGGTTGCCGGGCGATCGGCGCCATCCTGATAATGGAGGTTGACCATGTCGAAGCCACTGGCCGCATGGATCACTGGCGCATAAGCGGGATGATGCGCCTTTGGCCCCTCCTGCCCATAGCCGGAGATGGAGCAGTAGATCAGGCGCGGATTGATGGCGGCCAGCGTCGCATAGTCCAGCCCGAACCGCTGCATCACGCCGGGCCGGAAATTTTCGACCACCACATCGAACCGCTTCACAAGTTCCAGGATCAGAGCGCGAATTTCCGGCGATTTGAGGTTGCAGGCGATCGACCGCTTGCCTGCATTCAGATGGCCGAAATAGGCGCTATGTCCGTTTCGCACCGGCGGACGAGCGCGTACCTGATCCCCGTCCAGCGATTCCACCTTCACGACGTCGGCGCCCAGGTCGGCCAGCATCCGTGTGGCAAACGGTCCTGCCATTACGCTGGTAAAATCCAGCACCCGCACGCCGGCCAGGGCATCGCCCTTCGCCATCACCTGTTCTCCAACCATGCCTCATCCCCGACAGAACCAAATTATTGAATGGTCCTACCTATTGCATGACAAGGGCGGGTGGTCAATCTATGTGGGGATCTTCCTGGTCTTCGTTGACGCGCCTTGCGCCTTCAGGTTTTTGCGAACATGGCGATGCACCCGCTCCAGATGCTTGCGCATTTCCGCCGCCGCAGCATCCGCATCGCGCGCGCGCAAATGGCGGACCAGCTTGAAACGGGAGTCGATCAATGTCTCCTGCAACGTCTCATAATCCGGCCCCTGTACAAACTCGTGCAGGATGGCTGACAGCGAGTCCACGAAGATACCGAACATGCGATTCCTGGTCGCGCGTGCCAGGACGCGATAATAGGCCGCCGCGCATTCATAACGCGCTTCCACGCTCGTTTCCTGCCGCGTTCGTTCTGCAATCGCCTCCAATTCGGCCAGATCCGCTTCACTCGCGCGCGCGCAGGCGAGGCGGACGATGATATCCTGCGTCGCCAGTCGCGCCTCGGTCAGTTCGTCCAGCGAGATATTGCCCAGATGCACATAATCCTGCATTGCCTGCACGATCCGGTCAGGTTCGGCCGACTGTATGAAAGCGCCGCCCTTCACGCCTTTCACATTACGGATGATCCCCGCCACTTCCAGGCTGCGCAGCGCCTCACGCAGAGCGCTGCGACTGACCTGGAACTCCGCTGCCAGTTCGCGCTCTGCTGGCAGCTTGTCGCCGGTCTTGAGCGTACCCGAAGCCAGTTGCGCACGAATTTGCTCGCAAATGACCTCGAAGGCGCGCTGCGTCTTGATTGGCGCAAAATTGGGTGTGGGTGACGGAGATTTCATGACGTGCCGGCCTGTTGAACGGGAAAGCAGACGCTAACGCCCTCCAGCGGATCGAGCAATGGTTAGACCAGCGGAGTTGACAACAATCCTGAATATTATAATGGTCGGACCATTAAAGGAGGATGTTAGATATGAAGATCCTTGTGCCCGTGAAGCGGGTGATTGACTATAATGTGAAGCCGCGGGTGAAGTCTGACGGGACGGGCGTGGAGCTTGCGAACGTCAAGATGAGCATGAACCCGTTTGACGAGATCGCGGTCGAGGAAGCCATTCGCCTGAAGGAAAAGGGCGTGGCGACCGAGGT
>NZ_FOGE01000078.1 GCF_900111125.1 Sphingobium sp. YR768 | reverse complement strand
TCGCCTATTATGACAACCATCGTCCGCATTCACGCCTTGCAGGGAAAACCCCAGGCGAGGCATATGGGCAAATCGGCGCTTCAAATCCTGGGGGGCATGCCCTCCAGGATTTGATCACCCAAATGGCGGCATCAACAACAACCAGGATGAGCTTAACTTAGCCGCCAACCTGTCAAAGAAGGCGAGGCCACCTCACTCGGCGAAAGCCGAAACGATGCAATATGGTGCCCGCGACCACTTTCATCGTCAGGGCGCCCGCACCGCTTGCGAACAGAATGAGCCCGCTGGCGAGGGGGCCAAGACCAAGGCCGATCTGGAGCAGCAAGGCAAGCAGAACGGGAAGTCCGGCAACGGTGATCCGCCACAGTGTGCCACTTTGCATGACAACACGAAAACTCCGCACTTTGAGCAGACTGAGGTCAATCAGCGGATGCTTCGCATGCCGTGCATGATGGATGGCCAGCGGCAGGGTGATGAGGCTGGTAATTGCGAGCATGGCGATCACCAGCCGATCCATCGCGCCCGAAATGCCTGCCAAGGCTAGCGTTCCGCATGATGCACCGGCCCCAAGGAGCAGAAAACCGGGCAGATCAAAAGGCCCTGGATGGGGACTGCGCAGATCCGGCACATAATGCAGGGTGGCCGCGATGCCGATCACGCCAAAGGGGATGTTGATGAAGAAAATCCAGTGCCAGGACGATAGCTCAACGATCAGCCCACCCAGCGGCGCGCCCAACACCGGCCCCAGCAGCGCTGGTGCCGTGTAGAGAGAGATTGCCCGGACATAATCGTGTCGCGGCACGGCGCGCAGCATCATCAATCGCCCGACCGGCGCCATCATTGCCCCACCCAGGCCCTGGGCGACGCGCGCGATAATCAATTGCGGCAAGTTCGTAGCAAGACCGCAAAAGAGCGAGGCCAGGACGAACAGGGCGATGGCCCAACAGAAGCTGGTACGGGCGCCGAACCGATCACCGATCCATCCACTGGCTGGGATGAAGACTGCTATACTAAGGAGATAGGCGCTTACCCCCAGGTTCATGTGCAACAGGTTTGTCCCCAGTGCATTGGCCATAGCCGGCAGCGCAACGGTGATGGCGGTACCGTCTATCCCTTGCATCAGCAGGGCAGATCCGACGATCAATGGTGCGACCGGGTGCAGGGATGGCGACGGGACAAGGTGAGCGTCGGCCTGTCGTGCAGCGGTGCCGGTCATCATCTCCATTGGCCATCCCCTTCATAGGAAGGCCGCCTTTCGCGTCTGTGGGCCTCCCCTGGCAAGCGGTGCCTTATTGTAATTTCTCGATGTTCACTGGGAGGCGTTAATGGAAGAAGCCGACAATGTTTTGAACTCGGTTACCGACACCTATCAGGAGGGCGTTTGAGTGACGCAAAATAATCAAACGCGCAAAAGAGGGCCGCGCGGACGAATTCAGTTCACACAATCGCCGATATGAGAAAGTGGCGGACTGTCAGCTACTCCTCCCCAGAGCTAGAGCATAATCCGATCACTCTGGCTCATATCCGGTAGCTGTGAAATAGTTTGCGCATTCTTCGTGAGTGAAGCGTGGCAACGCGTCACGTATCGCATGCCATAGCTCCGGGATAGTTCGGGCGGCGGCTTTTCGCAGGATAGCCTTGAGTTTGGAGAAGGCGTTTTCGATTGGGTTGAAGTCGGGGCTGTATGGCGGCAGGAACAGCATGCTCGCTCCAACCGCTTCGATGGCTTCACGGGCAGCGATTGCCTTATGCGCCGGCAGATTGTCGAGGATGACGATGTCACCAGGATGCAACGTTGGCGCCAGAACCTGCTGGGCATAGGCAGCGAAGCATTCGCCGGTCATGGGACCGTCCAGGACCATCGGCGCAGTCATGCCCGTCAGGCGCAGCGCACCGGTGAAAGTGGTGGTTTTCCAATGGCCATG
>NZ_FOGE01000039.1 GCF_900111125.1 Sphingobium sp. YR768 | reverse complement strand
GCCGACATCTCCGATAGCGCCGGCGCCCAGACCATCGTCACTGCGATCCGCAAACGCTGGCCGTGGCTCAAGCACCTCTTTGCCGACGGCGCCTACGGTCCTATCAGCAACTAGGCCTGCCTATCGCTAGAGCGCCGTTCTGTTATTGGTAGCATGCCTGCTCGCAGTCAGCGCGATGCTGCCTCATCTTGGACATGGGGCCTGGGCGCCACCGCTCATGGCCACAGCGATGGGGAAATGCAGCGTAATCGTCGCGGTCATTAGTCTGACGCCAGCGCTATAGTGTCCGATCAGTGGCGCTAGGCTGCTGCCGAACCGCTCGTCGCGGTATCGGACACTACACCTAATATGGTCCGCATCGCATCTGCAGACACCGGACGGCTAAAAAAATAGCCCTGCAAATGCGTACACCCGCTGGCGACAAGGAGTTGCATTTGCTCCTCGGTCTCGACACCTTCGGCAACCACGCCCATGTCCAGTTCTTCGCCCAGACCGACTACGGCCTTGACGATAGCTTTCGCCGCGCGCGACGTCGCGATCTCGTCGACGAAGCTTTTGTCGAGCTTGACCTTGTCGAAGGGGAAACGCTGGAAATAGCTGAGCGAGGAGTAGCCCACCCCAAAATCATCGATTAGAACCTGGATGCCGAGCGCGCGCAGCTGCTCCAGCTGCTCGAAGGTTCGCTCGACGTCGCGGATGACAAGGCCCTCGGTTACTTCGAGCTGGAGTCGATCGGCGCGGATTCGTGATGTCGCAATGGCATCGCGGACGGTCTGGATGAGCTTGCCCGACAAGAACTGGAGCGGTGACAGATTGACGGCAACTCGCACATGATCGGGCCAAGTCTGCGCGTCGTGGCACGCTCGTCGTAACAGCTGTTCACCCAGCGTGTCGATAAGGCCGCATTCCTCGGCCAGCGGTATGAAGATATCCGGCCGTATCGGCCCACGCTCCGCGTGGGTCCAGCGAGCGAGTGCTTCGACACTGGTGATCTGTCCTGTCTTCGCTGCCAGCACCGGCTGGTACGCAAGGGCGATATCGCCCGCGACGACTGAAGCCCAAAGGTCCTTCTCCAGCATGCGACGGTCTTGGGCAGCAGCATCCATCTCCGCATTGAAGAAGCAGGCATTACCCTTGCCGATTTGTTTGGCCCGGTAGAGCGCGAGATCAACATTCTCTCGGAGCTGAGCAGTGGTCGTACCGTCATCGGGCGCCAGGACAATGCCGATCGAGGCGCCGGCGTGTGCGACACATTTCTCCGTTGCGAATGGCCGTGCGATATCGGCGATGATCGCTGCGGCGATGGTCCCTGATCGCTCGCGCAGCTGACCGCTGGTCAGAACCACCACAAACTCATCGCCGCCGATCCGCGCAATCCAGCCGTCTTCTCCGACAGCAGTACGAAGGCGATCACCGACTTGCATGAGCACATCATCGCCAACTGGGTGGCCGAACTGGTCATTGACCATCTTGAACCGGTCCAGATCGATCGTAAGAAGTGCAAAATTTTCGGCGTCCTGAACCAGACGATGGAATCGATCGGTGAAGCTGGCGCGATTGAGCAGGCCGGTCAGCGCGTCATAATGGGCCAGTTTGAGCACCTGCGCTTCGGCGAGGCGAGTGGCGGTGACGTCTTCCGAGACACCGAGAATAAATTGACGAGGACGATCGGGTCCATCGATCACTGTTCTGGTGGTGCGAAGATGAACGGACTCACCGTTCTCACGGACGAACTCGCTTTCGAATGTCAGCGCTGAGGACGCCGCAACCGCCTCGCTATCGCGCTGTTCGTAGCTCTCGCCATAGCTCTGAAAGAGTTCACGATCGGTATGGCCAATGATTTCTTGCGCGGTCTTACCAATCGCGGCTTCACCCGCTTGGTTTAGCATAAGATATTGGCGTGTTTCCGCATCCTTGACGAAAAGCATCGCCGGAAGATTGCGAATGACAGTGTCCAGGAAATTTTTGGTATTCTCGCCCTTGCGCTCGATTTCCTTACGTCTACTAGTATCTCGGATGATCGCAGCGAAGCCGGTGTCGCGTGCCGCGACACCCCAAGATGCGAGGGAAAGCTCGACCGGAAATTCCCCACCGTCGGCGCGCATGCCTACGAGCTCCACTGAACTGCCTACAAGCCGCGTACTTGTATCGGCTATCGCGCGCGCGAGTATATCGCGATACCCTGCGGCGAGGCGATCCGGAATAATAAACTCGAAATTACGGCCGATCGCTTCTTCGTGCTCCCGTCCGAACATACGCGCTGCCGCCGGATTCCAGTATACGATGGCCCCACTCTGATCGGCGGCCACGACCGCATCGGACGTCGCCTCGACCACGCGCGCCGCGATCTCGCCCATGCGGCGATGCTGGCGGGATTCGATAAGATCGGTAGCGAGCATGGCCAGGTCGAGAAGCATCGCGCGCTGTTCGTTTGTGAGGCCAGCACGTGCAACAGGGTCAAATACGCACAAAGTGCCCACGCAGTAGCCGGAACTGACGATCAGCGGCACGCCGGCATAAAAGCGGATGCCATCTTCCTGAGTGACCAGCGGATTCCCGCTGAAACGATCATCGTGCGCGGCATCGGTTACAATCAGGATTTCGCGCGAAGCGATCGTGTGCGTGCAGAAGGCGACGTCGCGAGGGGTTTCGGCGAAGGGGATGCCGTGGCGCGACTTGAACCATTGCCGCTGGTCATCGATCAAACTGACCGCTGCGCTCGCAACTCCAAGCGCGGTTGCGGCGAGTCGCGTGATTTCGTCAAAATCCCGTTCGGGCGGTGTATCAAGAATATCCAGTTTCCGCAGCGTCGTGAGCCGTTCTGCCTCGTTAGAAGTATTGGCGAAGGTGTTCGAGAAATCCATAGCCAACATTTAGCATCGCCTGTTTACGGTTTGGTAAACGCAGAAGTTAATGAGCATCATATGCCGAAAAATTTCGCTGCGATCGCGTAATGATCCCGTATGAGCTGACTTTGCGCGGCATCCACTTCGAAGCGGTTGATGAAACCGAAACAATAATGAGCATGAACGGTTTTTTTGATAACCGTCATAGAGGAACAGAAGCGGACGACGACCCGTTTTACCGACCATGCTGTTGAAATTATACTCGCGGCCGGAAGGGACGGCGCTCGCCTAACTGAAATTCTGGAAGTCGCATCGCGCTTTGGTCTTAACACAATTCCCACACAAATCGGGCTCGCACAACGTGAGGAGTGCTGGGACAATTTGCAGAAGAGCAACGACCAGCCATCGCGCACGCGACGGGTTTTGGAGGAACTTGATTGGGACAGCTTCCGGCCCATGGCCGGTGTCATCTTCTACTTCTGATCTGGATACATGACCAAAATGGCCCGCTGGCGTTCGTGGTCGGCGGGCTCTAGCCGGCTGGATGGGGCCCCTCACTATTTAGCAGTGAAGTATGTTGCCGACTGCCCGCTCATGCGCTGATGATGAGGGACAGGTGACGGCTGCGGTGACGGTGCGGAAAGGCTTCTGATTGCTTTCGATATGATCTGCTAATGTGCCATAACGCGTGGTGGGAAACTGACGAAAATCCGCGACTTCATACACCGTCCAAGCTTGTGATGCGGGTTCGATCCCCGCTACCCGCTCCAGCGTTAATATACATCGACGCGTGCAAGTCCTGGCCGGTGGGCAGCGCCAGCATATTCGCGACCGACCGGTAGCTTCCACCTCAACGCCCCGGCGGCCCTCAGGCGGATAGACTGTGACGCCGCCGATCAGGGCGCGCAGCTTAGGGATCGCCTCCTGCACTGCATGGTCGTTGCTGCTCAGCGCTTCGGTTAGCACTTCGATCTGCGCGCGATAGTCGTTGGCGATGCCGGGATGCAGGGTGATGACCGGGCAGGCTTCCAGGTCGGCCAGCTGCTGCGCGATCGCGTCGCGATCATTCCGGGCTTTCGACAGAATTGCGCGGATCTCGACAAACTCATCGCCGCCGTCCGCGATTGCATTCACTAAGCGATCGACCTTGGCGGCCGCGTCGCGGTGCCGGCGTTCCAGCTTGGCCCGCTGCTGGCTACCTCCTGCGTTCGCCGGCGGCGGCTTTTATGAAATTCGCGGACATCTGCCGCCGCCATCTGTAGATCTGGTTCGGCCGCAGATCGGCACGGCGGGCGATCTCCGCCACGTTCGCACCGGGCGCCGAAACCGCCGCGACCAGTTCGCGCTTCTGCTGGTCGGTCCATACCCGCCGCCGCTCCGGCCCCGAAATTACCGTGATCTGACTCATCGCACCGTCCTTAGTATCGGTGCAAACACCGGCGCTTGCACCGATGCCATGTCAAAATATCAGCCGATCACCGCAAGGCGGCCCTCACCGGAGCCATATGACTATGCTGACCGGTGAGGAAAACTATATCATTGCGCATGGCGTGACCGGAGGGGACGTGGTTGCCCGGCCCGATCTTGTGGCCGAACCTCATACCGGGCTGCTGATCGCCTGTTCGTACTGGCAGCGTAAGAAGATCAGCGCCGCCGCCGATCTTGACGATGTGGCGACGGAATGCGGGTTGGTGCAGGGTGGTGATGAGGGGCTAGTGCTGCAACGAACCTATCTCGCCCGCCTGAAGAAGATACTGCTGTGATACGCCGCCTCATTCCGGCGGCATGTCTTGCGCTCAGTGAGTACGACCGTTGGGCCATACGCAAACTGCGAGGCAGCTCGAACAATAGAGCAGGTCGCCACCGCAACCATGGCTCGAATTTGCCCTATAAATATGTGGTAAGGGTGCCCCGCGCTATTGGTTCTGGCTTAAAGCCGCACGGGGCCAATGGATTACGTTTACGAAACGAGTATGTTCCATTTTGCCACTGGACTGCGTGGCGGGCGGCTCGCTGCGATGGCAGCGAGCCGCTTTTTGAAGAAAGGGCCATTTTTCGGGCTTTTCGTCGCACCGTCCGCCTTCATTCATAGCTAATTGTAACGCCGGGTTAGGATGCGTCCACCGATGTCGCGCCACATCTTTGCTGCCACTGGACTGTCTTCATTGGCCAATTCGGCAGCCAAGGCCATAGCTCTGGCGTACGCCTCTTCGCCATGAACTGCGATCATGTATTCGGCGCACGCCAACAGTTCTTGATCAGTAAGGGTCATAAGATATTGGCCATGCTGTGATTGGGTCGATCGGCCATCGGGCAGATAAGATCATAAGACTGCATCCCACGGCTATGGAGGAAATCTGCCTCAGTCGTCTTACCATTGAGCGACCCTAGCGCATATGTTCGTGCAGACACGCTAGGGCCATTCGGCCACTGCACATGACCTAGAAACCCTGCCGGACGCCGCGACGCGAATCATGGCAGGATCGCCACGCAGATAGTCCTTCATCACATAATGTGAAAGGTGTCGTCAGAGTTGTGAGGCGCCGACCCAACGGCCAGGTCGACGACGTTTAGAGCCCGATCCGAAAGTTGTTGAGCAATACCAGCATGTTGTGATTCACGCCTCTTTGCGAAGAGATGGAGTGGATCGTGACATGGACTGGTATTGCCCGGCGCGAGCATAGCCGGGAGGGACTGCGATATCCATCGGATATGACCGATGTTGAGTGGGCGTTGGCAGCGCCATTCGTGCCTCCGGCAAGGCGTGGAGGCCGACCTCGAACGGCAGACATGCGCGAAGTCCTCAACGCGATGTTGCATGTAGCCGCGAGCGGGTGCGCGTGGCGGCTTCTACCAAAATGCTTTCCTCCGGTGTCGACTGTCCACCGCTACTTCTACGCCTGGCGCAATGCTAGTCTGTTCGAAGCCATCAACACCGTGTTGGTTATGAACTTGCGGGAAATCGAAGGACGTGAAGCCTCGCCCAGCGCTGGAGTGATCGATAGCCAGTCGGTGAAGACCACGGAAAGTGGCGGAATTTCGGCCTTTGACGCGGTTAAGAAGGTCAAAGGCCGCAAACGGCACATTCTGACAGACACCTGCGGTTTTCTGATCTTCATCCTCGTCCACGCTGCCGACATTCAGGATCGCGATGGAGCTGTCGATGTGCTGGCCGCAATCCGGACCCGTTTCCCCTGGCTGCGCCATGTGTTCGCCGACGGCGGCTATGCGGGTGAAAAGTTACGGTCGGCGCTCGTCGGCATGGGAAAGTGGACGATCGAAATCATCAAGCGTTCCGACAAAGCCAAGGGTTTCGAGGTGCTACCCCGCCGATGGGTTGTCGAGCGAACCTTCGCATGGCTCGGGCGTTGCCGACGGCTCGCCAAAGATTGGGAAAGGTCCATCGCCTCATCGACCGCCTGGGCTCTCATCGCTTCAATCCGCATGCTCACGCGCAGAACCGCAAGGTACTGTCAAATTTGACGAACTTCTGAATCAGATGGGGTGATTGGGGCTCGTCACCGAGTCGGAGATGTGGCTGCTCCTCGCAAATGGTAGAACGTGGTCCGTATCGAGCGGCCACAACCATGAGGAGAAGCAACCGTGAACTACTATGCCGGATTGGATGTTTCGTTGGAAGAGACGGCCATCTGTATTGTCGATGAGACGGGCGCGATCGTACGCGAGCTACGCGCGCCCAGCGATCCTGAAAGCTTGATATCAGCGTTCAACAGCATTGCTTTGCCGATGGTGCGGATCGGACTGGAGGCCTGTTCGCAATCGGCGTGGCTTCATCAGGGCATGGCTCGGTCCGGCTTGCCGGTGTTGTGCATTGAAACACGACAGGCAAAAGCGGCCATGGGAGCAATGCCGAACAAGACTGACCGCAATGACGCGCGGGGATTAGCGCAAATCATCCGCACGGGCTGGTATCGACAGGTTCACGTCAAGAGTGCTCCGTCACGGATGTCTCGCTCATTACTGGTGGCGCGCCGGACGGTGCTCTGCAAAGTGCGGGACATGGAGAATGCGGTGCGCGCCGTACTACGCGAAAGCGGGCTCAAAGTGGGAGCTCCAGGGCGCAAGCTGTTCGCCACGCGGGTGCGCGAACTCGCTGAAACCGATCCTTCGCTGGCGGATATTACAGAACCCTTGCTGGCCATCATCGCCGCCATGCACTGCCACCTTGAACGGCTGACCCGCCGTGTTCTTGAGGCTGTTCGAGTTGAACCGATCTGCCGACAGTTGATGACCGTGCCCGGCGTGGGGCCGCTGACGGCGCTCGCCTTTCGCGCGACGGTGGATCGACCTGACCGCTTCCGACGATCTCGCGATGTCGGTGCCCACCTTGGCCTGACTCCAAGGCGATATCAATCAGGTGAAACAGATGTGCAGGGACGCGTCAGCCGGTGCGGCGATGAACTCGCGCGCACATTGCTTTACGAGGCAGCCCATACGTTGTTGACCCGATGCAAGAAATGGTCGGCGCTCAAGGCCTGGGGCATGGGTATTGCCAAGCGGCGGGGGATGGCAAAGGCCCGCGTCGCTGTCGCCCGTAAGCTCGCAGTGATCCTGCATCGCATGTGGAGCGATCAGACCGAGTTCCGCTGGGGAAGGTTCCTGCAGGCCAGGCAGCATGAGGAGGCACAATCAGAATCCCGCCTGAGAAGACGGGTAGCGTCGTTCCCATGGGGACGAAGGGCAAGACGATCTCGCTTAGAGTCCGGAACCTCAGCCCAGCTGAAGGTCGCGAAACAGATTGAGACGCCTTGCTCTCCATGACCCCATTATGCGGCGGCCTTGCGCTGACCGCGGAGAGAAGCGAGTGATCCATGGGAACGATCACGTAATCGAGGAAGCTTGACCCAAAGGGCCCCAATCAGAGAGGGCTCTTAGCTGTGACGCAAGACAGAAAACGCGGCTGACGGTATAGGCGCTTTACCTACCGCAGCTTGCCGCGAGAAGCTTTGTCTCCTCACATTCGTCTGCTACCGCAAGCGCGACAGCGTAAAATTCAGAAAGTTTTAGATGAACGTCGCGGATGTTATCTGCCTGGGCTTGCTCCGCCATTCTGAGATTTTGATCGTATTTCTGTCGATAATAAGCACGATCGAATAAATTTCCCATAGATCCTCGCCTTTTCTAAGCCCCCAATTTCTGCAGCGCAGCAAAGGATACGAGGGAACGCAAAGGGTCGGAGGTCATGCGTTTCGGCAGCAGGACCAAGTGAGTTGGAAGCAGTGGCGGGATATTGGCGTGCGGAGTTAACCTAAGGAAGATTACTACCGAACCTCGTATGAAACGCTAAACGGGTGCCGTTGAGACGGCTGCACAGCTTTTTCGGCGGCTCTGGTTTCTCATCCTCGGGAAGTATCTTCTGCAGGTTGGCATGAACCACGCTGGCATTGGAGAGCTTCGAAATGACCGGGGATCGGCTTGCCTGCTCGTTCGTTCGGGTCGTTCACATACCAGGAGATCAGACGATGCCTTTCGAAAACGAAATCAACGAGCATATGGAAATCGTCGGCTCGGAAGGTGATCATGTCGGTACGGTCGACAGCGTGGACGGCGATCGCATCAAGTTGACGAAATCCGACTCTGCGGACGGCATCCATCACTACCTAGATATCGAAAACGTGGATCGCGTCGAGGACGGCAAAGTGCACCTGGCGATGTCGGCCTTCGAAGCGCATTCACTCACGACCGCGCAAGCGTAATGTCGAGGCGGGCGAACTGGCTCACGAGTGAAAGTCTGAGGTTGTTCCGTGACGGTAATTTTCCGCCAGCAGCGCGTGCGGGACGTCTAGTATATGCTTATGAAATGGCTACGTTTGGAACGCCGTGATGAGCACGGTGGGCGGCTCGTTACGACGGTATCGAGCCGCCCATACAAAAAAGTGCCCCGCCCTAGGGTCGAAGGCGGGGCAGTGTCCTTATCCACTCGGGAACGAGATGCCGTGTTCCCGTTTTCTCATACGCCGTAGATCAGGCATGGTTCCGCCATTCTGCCTCAGCATCATCCAGCGCTTCGAAGCTGTCGCCTTCTGCCCCTGCACTCTGGAGACGTTTTCGTAGATCTTCCGGCGTTGCCCCCTTCCGGAATGTAGGGTCGCCCTTCGCCTGTTTGGCGAGCGTCCCGATCCAGCCGTCACGTCCAACCTGCATAAGCAGCCAGCCCCCAAAGCCTTCACCTTTTTCGTTCGTTTCCACAAACCTCTCCTCAAGCTACGGTCTTTTACCCGCGCATACTCTGTATCATCCGCTTCCATTCGCGCTCGTCGGGCATCGGCAGGATGATCGTCGGCGTCAGCGAAGTGGCGTCCAAATAATCGGGTCTCACCCGCTGGCCGAATGACCGCGCACACCGAGTGCAGCAGAAACGCCGCCGTGCCTCCGAAAACCGATAGGGCCAGCGCTTTACATAAAAGCTCCACCACAGCCCGTTGGCAGCGAACACCACCGCATGGCCGCATATGCATCGCACCTCGATACCAAAATTGTGGATTACCGCTTCGAACAGGTCGGTAGGCATCCTTGACATAGGCCGCACCGCCGTCAACATCGCGGGACAGGTGCTGGACGGCGTGATCGTCGCGAAGCGCGAGGGAATATTGGACGAGAGCGCTTATTATGGCGAAAGGGCCTGGGCGACGGCATAGGAGCGGCTAGCTCTCCCAGCACCTATCCTCGCCGAAAATGGGCGCAGCGTCCTCAAGCCCTTGAAATGCGCATAAGTTTAGGCTCTCCCTTTTGGGCGACGATTGAACCCTCAAGGGTCCGGTCGTCGCCCGATCCGCATCCATGCCTAACGACGTTGACCCGGAACGCCGTTAGTTTCTATTGCGTTATGTGCGTGTTTGACGAGAAGAGGGATTGGCAAAGGGCATCATGACGTCTTATTACCAAGAAGCGCGAAGCGCTCTGGATTTTCTGGAACATCATCGGCTCGATCCATCCGTCAAAAATTACGATGTGGCGCTTCGCTATGTGATGGACCCCGCATCCAAACTGGCGCGCGACGTTGAGGATCTGACATCCGGTGGGCTGCGACTGACGGTGAATGCGATGATGATGCTGATGCAGCGTCATGGTACGGAAGATGCCAACTTCGCGGTCGACCATCGGGAACGCACCGTCGCACGCCAGACACAGAAACTGGGGACGTTGACGTCCGATGCGCATGATCTGACCGAAGCGCTCGGTCGCGATGTCGGCGAGATCGTAAATCAGCCGGACCGCTCCCTGATCAATACGGACAATCTCGTCACACGCCTGTCTGCGGCAGAACTTGAACTCGCCGAACTGCGCGACGAATTCGTGATGTTGCGCAATGCCATCAATCTGCCCAGCCAGCTCCGCGCCGATCTCGGTCAGGACGAACTGACCAAGGCGCTGAACCAGACGGGTGCGTGGCGCATTCTCGAACCCCTTTTGAAAGAGGGGCACAGCTATGTCCTGATCATGTTCGTCATTGACGATTTGGCCAGCATCAACGCCAGATTTGGACGAGATGTCGGCGATAATGTGCTAAACGCCTTCGCCGCGACCTTGCGACAGGAATTCCCCAAGGAGGATTTAATCCGCTGGAACGGGAATGAATTTCTGATCGTCGTCACCGATGCCTCGGCCATGGCCGCCCGCATACATGCAGACGAAGCCTTGACCGCCTTTGCGGCGCGTCGCCTGCGACTTAGAGGGACCGGCGAATGGATCGGCACCGTCACGGCATCGGCGGGAATCGTGACGAGTCGGGGCGAAGAGCCGGAAGCCATATTGGAGATAGCGCGATCCAGCGCGCTTGCTGCGGCCGAACAAGGCGGCAACCGGACATTGGGATAGAAGACAGGACAGGGTTGCGAGACAGATACGGGTCGGCGTGATCGTCACCAGACGGGGAGAAATTTAGGATGGGGGCGCTTAATGTGGGGATGGAGCATTGGCTGCGGCTTAGCGCACATTCAAGCCGTCCAGTTGGGGAAATGTCGCGCCTATGAGCGGCCAGTCCGCTTATGACCGAGGCTGGGGACAAAGCCGCCGTCCGCGGACGCGGCCGTGAGTGACGGGTGCCAGAAGAAAAAGCCATTTATGGGGCTTTGGATTGAAACGACGAGTGATAAAGGCGGCCCATATTAGTCGAACTCCGCGCTAGGCGGCGGACGCAGCCAGACAGATATGTCCACTTATTACGTGATAACCGTTCTAAAGGAACAGATGGGCTTGACGATCCGTTTCGCCGGCTATGCTGTTTAAGCCTATACTCGCCGGACGGGACGGTCCTCGCCTAACCGAAATCTTGCAGATCGCATCGCGCTTTGGCCTCGATACGATCCTGGCACGGCTTGGGCTAACACAGCGTGAAGAGGGAGGGGACAAGCTGCAGCAGAGCAATGCCCAGCCCACGCGCACCCGACTGGCTCTAGAGGAACTCGGCCCGACTTTCATAAAACTTGGGCAGATTTTGGCGACGCGCGGCGATTTGTTAGCACCAGATTGGATTGCCGAGTTGGAGAAGCTGCATAGCCAGACGCCGACTCTTCCCTTTGTAGACCTACGTCCTGCAGTCGTAGCTGCGCTGGGAGAGGGCCCTGAGGCCGCGTTCCTCAGCTTTGACCCCGAGCCGCTCGCCGCCGCCTCTATAGCGCAGGTTCACCGGGCCACGCTGCATGACGGGCGCAAGGTCGTGCTCAAGATCCAGCGGCCTGGCATCCGCCCGAAGATGGAGGCGGACCTACGACTGATCGCTCAGGCAGCAAAAATTGTGGAGGCCGTCAGCGTAGAGGCGCGGCGGTTCCAGCCCGTGGCAATGATGCGCCAACTTACGGCGGCGGTGCTCGAAGAACTCGACTTTACCAATGAGGGCCGAAATGCCGATCGGCTGCGGAGCGATTTCGCGCATGAGCCCCGGGTCGCCGTCCCCGAAATCCATTGGGAATGGTCATGCGAAACCCTGCTGGTGATGGATTATGTCGAGGGCATTGCGCCGCGCGATCCTGAAGCGCTGCTTGCCATAGGTATCGATCCTAATGCGATCGCCGCGCTGGGTGCGGAGATCGTCCTCGATATGGTGCTGATCAACGGACGGTTTCATGGCGATCCGCATCCTGGCAACCTGTTATGCCTGCCCGGCAATCGCATCGCCCTTCTGGACATGGGGATGATCGGTCACGTCTCGCCGCGCCGGCGGCAGGAATTCATTGCCTTCACCCAATCGCTTACGTCCGCAGATCCGGCGCAACTGGCAGATGTTCTACTGGTCTGGTCGGCGGGGAGCGAGGTTCCGCGCGAAAGGGTGGTTGAGGCGGCCGAGCGGCTCGTGGCGCGCCATGGCGGCGGCCGCCTTCTCCTCAGTGCGATGGTAGCGGATTTCCTGCCATTGATGCGTGAACAAGGGCTGCTGATGCCGCCTGATCTGCTGCTCATTTTTAAGGCGCTGATTACCATCGACGGCGTGTTGACCGCGATCGCGCCAGGTTTTGATCTCTCCAGTGCGATGCAAGGCGCCGCGACCAAAGTGGCTGCGGCAAAGCTCTCTCCGGAGCATTGGCTGCCGATCCTGACATCCTTGGCGTGGGAAATATCGAAAGTCACTGATGACGCGCCGCGCCTTCTACGAGCCGTCATACAGCGCCTGGAAGAAAACAGCTCGGCGGCGCGAGCCTATTCCGATCCGTCACTTTTCATATCTCAGGCAGGAAACAGAATAGCCCTTGCCATCGTGACTGGTCTGGCTTTGATTGCTGGCGCGCTACTCCTGATCCGCTGATGCGAAATGATGTCGCCCCCAAAGTCCAGAGGCAGCTTTCGTGATCGCGCTGCGAATGGCGAGGTTGGAGGAACGTCTGAATATGTCAAATTCGGCCGTTTGCGTTCCTACAGGGGAACGGCGATATCTGGTCGGCAACTGACCCGCGCGAGCATCGGCTAATCCAGCGTTCCGGCTCCTAACCGGACGGTCGCCTACCAGCCAAAGCTACCCATCTTCATCGCCACCACCTTAATCTCCCAGCAAATGCGAACCAGTCCGCGTTCTCGGTTTGACCTCAAAATCCGGGTGCACGCTGTCGCTATTTGTCGTATGGGTCAGAGCCAATCAGCAGGCTCGATACCAAGGAATCTCTTTGTCTAACGGAAATGGCCCGGACGGTCGGTCCGGCAAAAGCGTTGCCGACGATCAGCGCATCGCGATCGAGTTGTCGGGGATGGATCGGCATACCGACCCCTTTGTCGCGGCCGTTCACGCGACGCGCATGCCGATGATCATCACTAACCCAAGACTGCCCGATAATCCGGTGGTCTTCGCTAACGATTCATTCTGTCAGCTTACAGGCTATGCACGCGAGGAAATTGTTGGGCGCAATTGCCGTTTCCTTCAAGGTAAGGACACTGATCCCGCCACCCAGCGCGCCTTGCATGATGCAGTCGAGCAGGTGGTGCCGCTAGAGACCGATATTCTCAACTATCGCAAGGACGGAAGCCCTTTCTGGAACAGGCTGCTGCTGGCGCCAGTCTTCGATGCTGATGAGAAATTGGCGTATTTCTTCGCCAGTCAGGTCGATGTGACGCTCCAACGAGAACGCCTGTTTGGCCTTGAACGTGACAATGCGGCGTTGATGGCGGAGATGACAAGCCGCCTACGGTCCCAGCAGGAGAAGGAGCGCGAACTCGCCTTGGCTTTAAGGGCTGGCGGCTTCGGTACGTGGAGCTTTGCTGTCGAAAGCAAGGCGCTGACCGCTTCCGACGAATGCAAATCTCTTTTCGGACGTCATCCTTATCAGCCATTTACATATGCCGACCGCATCGCTGCGATCCATCCGGACGATCGGCAGCGTGCGATTGACAGCCTGGAGGATGCGAGCGGGCAGCAACGCGACTATCACGAGGAATATCGCATCATCTGGCCTGATGGCAGCCTCCATTGGCTGTCTTCGCGCGGGCAGCCATTTTTCGATCCCGATGGACGCCTTGTGCGGATTGCCGGGGTTTCGATGGACATCACAAACGCTAAGCAAAGCGAGTTGAAGCGACAGGCGCTGGTCCGTCTCAACGACCTGTTCCGCGACCTCGATCACAGCGCAGATATTTCCTACGTCGCTGCCGAGATATTGGGTACGACATTGGCGGTGAGCCGGGCCGGCTATGGTCTCGTTGATCCAGTCAATGAAACCATCACCATTGAGCGAGACTGGAATGCGCCCGGTGTTACCACCATCGCTGGCACCTTGGCGTTTCGCGAACATGGGTCTTACATCGAGGACCTGAAACGTGGCGATACGGCGACCGTCGATGATTCCCGTCTCGATAGCCGGACCGCAGATACTTCGGCGGTACTTGAGGCGATCAGTGCCCAATCATTCATCAATATGCCGCTGACTGAGCAGGGTGGTTTTGTCGCCCTGATTTTCGTCAATAACGCCATGCCTCGTCACTGGACGGACGAGGATATTGCCTTCGTCCGCGAGGTGGCCGAGCGGACCCGGGATGCGACCGAGCGGCGTCGAGCCGAGCGGGAGCTGTCGGAACTGGCCTCCTCTCTCGAACAACAGGTGGCTGAACGAACCGTAGAACTGGTGATCGCGCAGGAGGCGCTACATCAGAGCCAGAAGATGGAGGCGGTTGGCCAGCTCACAGGCGGCTTGGCGCATGACTTCAACAATCTGCTGGCCGGGATCAGCGGCAGTCTGGAGATGATTAAACTTCGGCGCGGTCAGGGCAGGATCGCCGATGTCGATCGCTATATCGACGTTGCACAAGGGGCCACGCAGCGGGCTGCGGCACTCACGCATCGTTTGCTCGCTTTCAGCCGTCGGCAGACGCTTGATCCCCGCGCGACGGATGCCAACTCGCTCATATATGGGATGGAGGAATTGGTTCGCCGCACGGTAGGACCGGCGATATTGGTAGAAACCGCGCTGGCCACAGATTTAAGCTCGACGCTGGTCGATCCAAGCCAGCTTGAGAATGCCCTGCTCAATCTATGCATCAATGCACGCGACGCCATGCCGGATGGCGGTCGCATCATGATCGAGACGCAGGACAGGATAGTGGATGTTCAGGCTGGGCGCGAACGCGACATCGAGCCCGGCCACTATGTTTGTCTTTCCGTAAGTGACACCGGCAGCGGCATGACGCCGGATGTCATTGCCAAGGCATTCGACCCATTCTTTACAACGAAGCCGATCGGCAGCGGGACAGGCCTTGGCCTATCCATGATCTATGGCTTTGCCCGCCAATCCGGCGGTCAGGTGCGGATACATTCGACGCCGGGTATCGGCACGTCGGTCATCATCTACCTTCCGGCCAGCAGCCAAGCCGCAATCGATGATCCAGTCGCCAACCAGTTGGCCGATGCGCCACGGACCGACAGCGGTGAAACTGTGCTAATCGTCGATGACGAGCCTTCTATTCGCCTGCTGGTGTCTGAAACCCTTGCCGACCTTGGCTATACGGCGCTTGAGGCCGAGGACGGGCCATCGGCCTTGAAATTGCTGACGGCGGATCGGCACATAGATCTTCTCATTACCGATGTCGGCCTACCGGGTATGAATGGCCGCCAGCTAGCCGATGCCGTGCGCTCGATCCGCCCTGGCATCAAGATTTTGTTCATTACCGGCTATGCCGAGAATGCCGTGCTGAATCACGGTCATCTAGAGCCAGGGATGCACGTCATCACCAAGCCGTTCGCCATGGAAGCGCTCGCTACGCGGATCAAAGACCTTCTTACTCAATAAGCCGGCACCGAGCTACATCACTGCCCAGCGCAGCTCCAGATGTGGGGACGGAATAAGGCTTGCTGGTCTGAGAGAATGAGGGGGTGGGTCAAAAACGCCTTGGGCGAGATAATGGATCGCGTTTACGACGCCGGCATGGGAGAATGGTTTGGCAATCACCCCATGGGCACCTACAAAATCTTCCGGAATTTGTGCGACATTGGCGGTCACAAAAACGACCAAGGCGTCAGGCCACCGCTGCTGGATGAGCTTGCATACGTCGAGACCATTAGAGCCATTGGCCAGATGCAAATCTACAAAAGCCAGTTGAGGATCGAGAGAATCCGGCAACCTTTCCACCTCTTCCAGACTGGCCGCCTCGCCCAGCACCTGATGACCGCTATCCTCGATTATGGCTTCTATATCCATGGCGAGCAGCATTTCATCCTCGACAATGAGAACCTTCATGGCATCGGTCATTTGGGCGTCCCATTGTAAGGAAAGGTGATAGTCACGCAGGTGCCAGGAGCGCCATCGCTCCAGACAGCTTCCGCGCTCGCCTGACGGGCAAGCCTTGTCACAAGAGACATTCCAATACTCTTAGTGCGTTTCTGACAAATCAGTCCCGGGCCGTCGTCGCAAATTCGAATGACGCCGCGCTCGTCATCATCGCTGACCAACAATCGCAGCGTGCCGGAACGGCCGTTTGCGAACCCATGCTTGATCGCATTGGTCAGGATTTCGTTCAGGATCAAGCCGAGTGCAGATGCGTGCGCAGGGTTCACGAACAACGGGCCAGCATCGATTTCGGTTTGTATATCCGCTCGACCGCTAGCCCCCACAACATCGAGCGTGAGGCTTTCTGCGAAAGCACCGATGTCAAACTTCGTTATATCGGAAGACTGGTAAAGCTGGCGATGGACCACGGCTAACGCATCGACCCGCTCCAGCATGGAATCCAGCTTTGCCATGATTGCCGGATCTTCGATCGTCCTGACTTGCAGTCGCAAGAGCGAGCCGATCATCGTTAGATTATTTTTTACGCGGTGATCGACCTCGTGAAGCAGGATGGTCTTTGCCTCCAGCGCCGCCCGAAGGTCTGCGGTGCGCCGCTCGACTTCCTGCTCGACCAGTTCCTTTTGCTGGTTGATGATATTATGGGCCTCGACCCTCTCAGTGACATCGAGCTGTGACGCGAAGAAAAAGCGGATGATCCCGTCTTTGTCGCGAACCGGCGACATATAGAGGGCGTTCCAGAATCTGCTGCCGTCCTTACGATAGTTTAGCAGATCGACATCGATATCGTGGCCTTGGTCGATGGCACGACGCACCCTCGCAACAGCGTCGGGGTCTGTGTCAGGTCCCTGCAGAAACCGACAGTTCCGACCAATGATTTCCTCGCGTGCGTAGCCCGTTAGCTCTTGGAAGGCGACGTTACAAAAAACGATCGGGTTATCATCCTGCGCCGGATCGGTGATGACCATCGGCATTCGCGTAGCGCGAACGGCCGCAGCAAACGGATCCCCCCGTCCGTGCTCATAATCCAGTACGTCAGTCAGATGCCAATCGTCGCGCTGCTTCACAGATGTCTCTCCGGCGGGCGCCGAAGGGCTTGGCGCGGTAAGATAACTATAGGGTTCAAATGCGGTTCCAGTGCGAGGTTCGATCCCATACAACGTGAGGCTGCTAACTCGACCTGCCGACGGCGGTGCGGTTAGGGTATCGTACCGAGATGACCGACGAACCCGATCAAGCTGCGAACGACGCATGGCAGACCACCTTCCATGAAGCGGCCTACCGCTTCTCGGTAGCACTGAAGGAACTCCACCAAACAAATCCGTGGCCGGAAACTCCAGTTCTGGCTCCGGCGATCAATCTGCTCGCAACCGAACTATGGGACCGGTGCTTCAGCCTGGCCGAGATCACCTCCGCTTTCAAGGATGCAGCCGCTGATCTACCACGTTATGCGGCTGGCGAAGAGGTTCGCCCCTGACGCCCGTTTATGGGTTCACGACCTAAGAAATCGGTGCCGGCTTCGCGCGCAGCACAGAAAAACTTATAAATGTCGTTTTCGCGATCTCCGATGTGGATCAGGCGCTGGCTTTCGCCCAGCAGGGCAGTGGAGGCGCGCATATTCTCCAGCCAGCGGATGCTCTCCTTGGTTTCGATCGGTACCCTCGTCGGATTTATATGACGCTTAAGCGCCGAGGTGCCTTTTAATTTGCTACGTGACCAGAACTTGATCGCCGCCAGGCCGAGCGGCAAACCTTCGGTCGTCACTGCCAGGCTACTGTAAGCGCGAAAACGTCCCCACATTTTCGTAGGCGCTGATCTGGCTATGTTTCGTCCCTCGTCTGAGGGGTGTCGTAATGGCCGATGATGTAAGAACATTCGAAACAGGTTTCGAAAGGCAGGAGGGTCAGCGACCCTCGCGTATGGACGTCATTCCAGCAGGGCCGATGCGGCGCCGCTGGTCGGCCGAGGCCAAGGCACGGATCATCGCGTCGAGTTTTGAGCCCGGCGCCAACATCGCGGAAATTGCGCGAACGCATGGACTGCTACCGCAGCAGCTCTACGCATGGCGACATGACAGCATTCCGAGCAAGCGCTTGGCCGGCAAGAAGCTGGACTTTGTCCCGGCGGTGATTGAAGATGCGGGCGGCACCGGCTCTGTTGATGGCGGCGGCGCTGAGATCGTGATCCGCACGGCCGCCCTCGCGATCCATGTACCGCCAGGCGCGAGCGAGGATCATATCGCCCGGGTCCTCGCCGCTGTGAGCCGGACGGGGTGATCATCCCGCCAGGGCCGCTCAAGGTGATGGTGGCGACAAAGCCGGTCGACTTCAGGAAAGGCGCCGTCAGCCTGGCGGCGCTGGTCGAGCATGAACTCGGACTCAAGCCCTTCTCGGGGGTGGTCTTCATCTTCCGCTCGAAGCGGGCGAACAGGATCAAGCTGCTGGTCTGGGACGGCACCGGCCTGGTGCTTGTGAGCAAGGTCTTGCAGACCGGAGGCTTTCATTGGCCCCGGGCGCACGATGGCGTGATGCGGCTGTCGGCATCGCAGGCGTCGGCCTTGTTCGAAGGGCTGCAATGGTCGAAAATGCACACGCCGCGCACTCAGGTTCCGGTGACGACGCGATAGGTCGCACGCCCGATTCCTCTGATCGAAAGGCCATTGCGGACCGCTCCAAAACTGCCAGAAATGGGGTATGTCCGCCACGGCAGCCGACCTTCCTGACAATGTCGCCACCCTCAAGGCGATGGTCCTGGCCGGCCTCGAGCGTGAAGCCCGGATGCAGCATATCATCGACCAGATCACCCGCACGACCTTCGGGAAACGGTCGGAGAAGCTGAGCGAAGATCAGTTGGCGCTTGCCTTCGATGATCTTGACGTCGCCCGTGCTGAACTCGAGGCGCTCGGTGAGCAGGCAGCAGGCCAGAAGAAGGAACGGGCACGAAGGGAAAGCGGGACGGCGCGGGCCTCGCTGCCGGCGCACCTGACCCGCGTTGAGGAAGTGATCCTCCCTGATGAGAAGGAATGCCCCTGCTGCGGAGGTGCGCTGCACTGCATAGACAGCGACATATCGAGCCGGCTTGATGTCATCCCGGTCCAGTATCGCGTGATCGTCACGTCCCGACCGAAAATGGCGTGCCGCGCATGCAGCGAGGGAGTGTTCCAGGCGCCCGCGCCCAGACATGCGGTGCCAGGCGGCCTGCCCACCGAAGCGCTGATCGCCGATGTGCTCGTCAAGAAATACGCCGATCACACGCCCTTTTATCGCCAGGCGCAGGCGCTGCGGCGGCAGGGCATCGAGATCGACCGGGGAACCATGTGCAACTGGGCGGGCCGAGCTGCGGCTTGGCTCGGGCGCCTGACCGGCCGGATGAAAGCTGATCTGCTGACGGGTGCGAGGCTGTTCGTCGATGAGACCACCGCCAAGGTCCTGGCGCCCGGCACCGGCAAGGTGAAGACGGGATATCTGTGGGCAATCGCTCGTGATGATGGCGCGCATGGCGGCACCGATCCACCGGCGGTCGTCTACACCTACATGCCGGGGCGCGGGAAGGTCTGGGCTGAGAAGCTGCTTGGGGACTTCACCGGCATCGTCCAATGCGATGGCTATGGCGCCTATAAGCATATCGAGGCGCCGGACCGGAAGGGCGGCCCGGGAACGCTCGCCTTCTGCTGGGCGCACGTCAGGCGTGGCTTCTTCGACGATGCCAAGGGCGGCAACGCCCCCGTCGCCGATGAGGCGCTGCGGCGGATCGCCAGCCTCTACAAGGTCGAGGCTCGTATCCGAGGTTCCAGTCCCGAACACAGGTTGGCGATCCGTCAGGCTGAATCCGCTTCGATCATCGCGGAAATGCTGCCCTGGTTCGAGGAAATGCTGCCCAAGCTGCCCCGAGGCTCCAACACAGCCGAGGCCATCAGGTACACCCTCAACCACTGGAAAGGCCTCGTCCGCTTCCTTGAGGATGGGCGGATCGAGCTGGATAACAACACTGTCGAGCGGTCGATCAGGCCGATTACCCTCCAACGAAAAAATGCCCTGTTCACAGGCCATGACCTGGGGGCTGAAAACTGGGCGACCTTCGCCAGCCTCATCGAAACGTGCAAACTGGGCGGCATCAACCCTCAGGCCTACTGTAAGCGCGAAAACGTCCCCACATTTTCGTAGGCGCTGATCTGGCTATGTTTCGTCCCTCGTCTGAGGGGTGTCGTAATGGCCGATGATGTAAGAACATTCGAAACAGGTTTCGAAAGGCAGGAGGGTCAGCGACCCTCGCGTATGGACGTCATTCCAGCAGGGCCGATGCGGCGCCGCTGGTCGGCCGAGGCCAAGGCACGGATCATCGCGTCGAGTTTTGAGCCCGGCGCCAACATCGCGGAAATTGCGCGAACGCATGGACTGCTACCGCAGCAGCTCTACGCATGGCGACATGACAGCATTCCGAGCAAGCGCTTGGCCGGCAAGAAGCTGGACTTTGTCCCGGCGGTGATTGAAGATGCGGGCGGCACCGGCTCTGTTGATGGCGGCGGCGCTGAGATCGTGATCCGCACGGCCGCCCTCGCGATCCATGTACCGCCAGGCGCGAGCGAGGATCATATCGCCCGGGTCCTCGCCGCTGTGAGCCGGACGGGGTGATCATCCCGCCAGGGCCGCTCAAGGTGATGGTGGCGACAAAGCCGGTCGACTTCAGGAAAGGCGCCGTCAGCCTGGCGGCGCTGGTCGAGCATGAACTCGGACTCAAGCCCTTCTCGGGGGTGGTCTTCATCTTCCGCTCGAAGCGGGCGAACAGGATCAAGCTGCTGGTCTGGGACGGCACCGGCCTGGTGCTTGTGAGCAAGGTCTTGCAGACCGGAGGCTTTCATTGGCCCCGGGCGCACGATGGCGTGATGCGGCTGTCGGCATCGCAGGCGTCGGCCTTGTTCGAAGGGCTGCAATGGTCGAAAATGCACACGCCGCGCACTCAGGTTCCGGTGACGACGCGATAGGTCGCACGCCCGATTCCTCTGATCGAAAGGCCATTGCGGACCGCTCCAAAACTGCCAGAAATGGGGTATGTCCGCCACGGCAGCCGACCTTCCTGACAATGTCGCCACCCTCAAGGCGATGGTCCTGGCCGGCCTCGAGCGTGAAGCCCGGATGCAGCATATCATCGACCAGATCACCCGCACGACCTTCGGGAAACGGTCGGAGAAGCTGAGCGAAGATCAGTTGGCGCTTGCCTTCGATGATCTTGACGTCGCCCGTGCTGAACTCGAGGCGCTCGGTGAGCAGGCAGCAGGCCAGAAGAAGGAACGGGCACGAAGGGAAAGCGGGACGGCGCGGGCCTCGCTGCCGGCGCACCTGACCCGCGTTGAGGAAGTGATCCTCCCTGATGAGAAGGAATGCCCCTGCTGCGGAGGTGCGCTGCACTGCATAGACAGCGACATATCGAGCCGGCTTGATGTCATCCCGGTCCAGTATCGCGTGATCGTCACGTCCCGACCGAAAATGGCGTGCCGCGCATGCAGCGAGGGAGTGTTCCAGGCGCCCGCGCCCAGACATGCGGTGCCAGGCGGCCTGCCCACCGAAGCGCTGATCGCCGATGTGCTCGTCAAGAAATACGCCGATCACACGCCCTTTTATCGCCAGGCGCAGGCGCTGCGGCGGCAGGGCATCGAGATCGACCGGGGAACCATGTGCAACTGGGCGGGCCGAGCTGCGGCTTGGCTCGGGCGCCTGACCGGCCGGATGAAAGCTGATCTGCTGACGGGTGCGAGGCTGTTCGTCGATGAGACCACCGCCAAGGTCCTGGCGCCCGGCACCGGCAAGGTGAAGACGGGATATCTGTGGGCAATCGCTCGTGATGATGGCGCGCATGGCGGCACCGATCCACCGGCGGTCGTCTACACCTACATGCCGGGGCGCGGGAAGGTCTGGGCTGAGAAGCTGCTTGGGGACTTCACCGGCATCGTCCAATGCGATGGCTATGGCGCCTATAAGCATATCGAGGCGCCGGACCGGAAGGGCGGCCCGGGAACGCTCGCCTTCTGCTGGGCGCACGTCAGGCGTGGCTTCTTCGACGATGCCAAGGGCGGCAACGCCCCCGTCGCCGATGAGGCGCTGCGGCGGATCGCCAGCCTCTACAAGGTCGAGGCTCGTATCCGAGGTTCCAGTCCCGAACACAGGTTGGCGATCCGTCAGGCTGAATCCGCTTCGATCATCGCGGAAATGCTGCCCTGGTTCGAGGAAATGCTGCCCAAGCTGCCCCGAGGCTCCAACACAGCCGAGGCCATCAGGTACACCCTCAACCACTGGAAAGGCCTCGTCCGCTTCCTTGAGGATGGGCGGATCGAGCTGGATAACAACACTGTCGAGCGGTCGATCAGGCCGATTACCCTCCAACGAAAAAATGCCCTGTTCACAGGCCATGACCTGGGGGCTGAAAACTGGGCGACCTTCGCCAGCCTCATCGAAACGTGCAAACTGGGCGGCATCAACCCTCAGGCCTACCTCACCGACGTCCTCGCCCGTATCGTCCTGCGCGGCGACGCAGATCCAATCGATGATCTGCTCCCATACAACTGGGTAGATAGTCGCGCCGCCGCCACCACCGTCATCGAACAGGCCGCCTAACCCCTCCCTGTGGGGGTGATTTAGCGCTTACGGCCTACCTCACCGACGTCCTCGCCCGTATCGTCCTGCGCGGCGACGCAGATCCAATCGATGATCTGCTCCCATACAACTGGGTAGATAGTCGCGCCGCCGCCACCACCGTCATCGAACAGGCCGCCTAACCCCTCCCTGTGGGGGTGATTTAGCGCTTACAGGCTAGTATGCATCAACAATCCGCAAATTGTATGTCGCCTGGCAATCCCAACCGTCTCGCGTTTGCTTGGGGCATAGCAGATAGCCCCAACCTGTTCGGGCTTTTTGCGCTCATATGAAAATTCGGTTGTATCCTGCAGAACAAGGATGGGTCCATCAACGGCTGCGACACGCGATGCCGTGGATTGGAAATGGCCATGCAGAATTTTGCCTTCGCTAACATCGGCATTCGAAAGAAAGCGATAGGCGGCTTTGGTGTTGGCCCAATCCTGACAGGCGAGCGGAATTGGACCACCTATCGCGCCCGCCATTTTCGTCACCAATTGTCGCAGACGGCGACCAAGGCGCACATCGCCGAAACGTGACCCGGCGAGTTCATCATCTATCCAAGCCTGAGATTCCGTGCTCCCGTCTACCATCGTGCACCTCGCCGGCGCGACCCTGTGCGCGAACATGAATCACAGCCGGTTCCGCTGCCGCAATGCCGCTGCGATCAGCGGAATCTGGCATCCGACCAGATGTGGGTAATTGAAAGCCTCAGGCCCCGTTTACAGATTGACCAGCTATATTTGACTTGAAACTGCGCCGCATAATCTCGTCGATGACTGCCTGCTGCTCAGCGGTCAGATTGTCGGGGTCAACAATAAGAGCGTGTGACGCGGCTAATTCATCGTCGGACATCGCAGCCGCAAGCGCTGCTAATCGAAGGTGATCTTGCATTGCCGCCGTATACAAATCCGATGGCGAAATGAAATTGATCGAGGTTAAGTGGCTAATTTCTTCGAAAATTTCTCAGCGGAAGTGTTGCAGCCTCGTCCACGTTCATTCCCTTGCTGATCCGTATCGAAAACGCAGCAAGGGAAATTCCATTCCCACGGGCTGCCGCGAGCGCACACCGTCCATCTGACGTCTTGAGTTCGCTTATTTTCCGTACCATCGAACGGCCGAACCATCGCAACGCAAAATAGGTCCGGTCGTAACGGTCGCCAATTAAAGCTGGAATGTCGCGTCGCCCGTTGACATGCCTAAGATCCCGGTGGCTCGCTACCGTAAGTCGATCGCAGCGACCTTGGGCGTGACGTTGATAAGGTTCCAAGCGGAAAAGACACAATCCTATTGAACTAACGATCTAAAAGTGTCCGCATATGGCCGCTGCACGAACAGGCTGGTGAGGATTCGCTTACTGAATCTTCGATCTCGTCCGACACCCGCCACCTCGCTAAAAGAGCGGCAATCATCCCGGCGAATGGGCACCGCGCAAGGCGGCCCTCAGGCCCGCTCTCTGATGTCCGTTTTCAACCTTTAAGTTGCGCGCCATCGTCCGCGCAGGAGCGCGGCACCGTATATGGCCGCGTACAGGTGGAGGCGGGACCTGAAGGACGTCGGTGATCAAGCTCTGATACGCGGGTTGAATACCGCATTTCCGTGTATGCGTCCCGGGGCTGATCCGATCTTACAACGGGCGTCGGCTGTGCCGGCCACAAAGCGTGTGACGGATATTCCCCTGCCGTGGTCCCGCCCCCGCCTGTACGCGGGAGCTGCTATTCCATCAGGCTGGCTGCACCTCCCTGGCGACCGCCCACATAAAGCCTGCAAGTTCGCGAGCTATTGCCGTGCAAACGATCGGGGTTTTCTTACCCTTGGCGATGAGCGACCGATATCGCGCCGTCAGTCGGGTCTGCGCTTTCCAGGCGATCTCGCGGACCTTCGGTGTGGTTTGCTCCAGGCGATACAGCTTGGCTTTTCCAACTCGCGGCGGGTGACGGTACGTCCAGGCGCTTTCGACAAGCATATGGCGAACCCAACCGTTGCCTGCCTTTGTGATCCCGCCGCGGCGAACCGTGCCGCCGGAAGATCGCTCTCCGGGCACGAGACCAAGATAGCCCATCAACTGGCGTGGATCGTCAAACCGGCGCATGTCGCCAATCTCAGTTACGAACGTCACAGCGACGATGAGTTCGACACCCCGCAGTGCCTGAAGCGCACGAACGACGGGTGCTAGCGACCAGCCTGGCAGGAACTCCTCGATCGCTGCCTCGATACGTCCGACCCGTTCCTTGGCCACCCTGACCGCATCGACCAGTTCCTGCAGAGCGATTTGATGGGCGGGATGATCGAAGTGCTGTTCTTGTAGCCAGCGAAAGTGGCGGGCTCCCCACGTCGTCTTGCGCGGAAAAATGCGGCCGTGCTTCAGCATGAACGCGTTGACCTGCTGCCGGTGAATGCGCTGGGTCTCAACCGCAGCAGCGCGGGCGCGTACGAGATCGCGCATCGCCTCATGCCCCGCATCGGGCACCCACACCGCCGTCAGTTCGCCGGCTCGCAGCAGCCTGGCGAGCATCATTGCATCGCGCCGATCCGTCTTCACCCGGTCGCCTGCGCGCTTCGGGATCAGCGATGGCGCTACCACCATGCAGGAGTGGCCCACCTCGACTATCAGGCGGTAAAGCCCATAGCCGGTCGGACCAGCCTCATAACAGAAATGCACCACGCCATATTTGGCGGTGATCCGCTGTAGGATGCGCCTCATCGCGTCCAGTGACGCATCGACCTCGCCAAAGAAGCGTACCTCGCCATCGCGCCCACCATCGGCGATTGCGATGGCATTGCGCGCCTTTGCAACATCGATTCCGATGAAAACTTCTGTAGGATGTTCCACGGTTCGTCCTCCTCGTGTGAGGATAGGCTCGGCCCACCCGAGCAACCCTCGGAGCACCAGTGTAGGGCGAACCAACATCTTTCACGAAACGGACATACGGTCTAACGATGCAGGCGCTGACGGGTATAGCTTTTAAGCGCTCGATGACGCTGACGCTCAGTGGATGGCTGAGCGCGACCTCGGTCCCGGTTGACTAATGAACCTCCAAGCGCTCGCCGGCAAACGGTGGCGGGTCATTCAATAAAGCGGAGCTGGAACCGCACTTCGACGATCACGACGGTCGGCCACGCGTTGGGCTATTTCAGCCTCCTTGCGCCAGCTGAGCGCTGCTGCCAACGCGACCGCCCGGACATTTGGAAGGTCGGTGGCATCTGCTCTATCTTGATGTAGTTGAGCTTGATCCCAGCAAAAATTGACGTCCTGAGTCATGGGTGCTCCTGTAGTGCGCCTCCATAACAACTTTACGATCTCTTCGTTTCAGGCAGCTTAACCATTTGTTCATCCAAACCGGTCACTTGAAACGTGGCGAAGCGTCATTATCAGGGACTGCAGGTGCTGATGCTTCGCTATTTCTCCCGTACAGGTCAGGTATTGTGTCTGGCAGCCGTCAAAGCCGGCAAAAGCGTCTCGTTAGTCACGCTTGCGGATTTGATCGGTGCGCTTGCCAAGGCCGAACGGGAGGGCTCGCTGCGCGAGAGGATCCGCTTCTACTGCAGGCCATCTTTGCTGATCGTCGACGAGATCGGTTACCTCCCGGTCATACCCTGCGGTGGCAATCTGTTCTTCCAGCTGGTCAAGGCGCGCTTTGAAAAAGGGTCGATGATCCTTACCTCGAACCGAGGATTTGCCGAATGGGGAGAAATCTTCGGCAGGCCCGTCGTCGCAACCGCGCTGCTTGACCGCCTGTTGCATCACGCCATCGTCATCCCGATCGATGGCTCGAGCTATCGCCTCAGGCGACATGCAGACCTGCTACCTGAGCATGGGCGCTCGACCGCCCGGATGACCCCGCCGGCGCAGACAGAAGCTCGCCGCCGCGGCCGGCAAAAGATGCAGGTGTACCGATGCCCGGCTCCTGAACCTAAAACCGCAAAGTTGAAAATTTTACTTTGCTCGTTCAGTTCAGGCGAAAATTACAGTGCCGTTGACAATAGCTAGCGTTGTGAGTTGCAGGGCGATCGGCGCGGTGTCGCAGGTGCATGGGGTTGGCGCTCAGAATTTTAAACTATCATGAACGAGCGGGCGGAGAGCCAACGGCAAGGTAGTGATCGGCGTTCATTGACATGGAGCTGGCGCATGTGCCCCAGGGCTTGTCGGCTTCGGAATGGGCCTATAAACTTCTCCTGCGCACCACCGCGCTATCCTTCGCGCTCGCCCTCGGCTCCGGTCGATTGGTCACTGTGATGGACGACTTCATGCCCGCACCGACGGCGGTCAACGTCGTCCACCCCAGGGCATCGACAGCGATCGCGGCTGGTCCGCCTTTTGAGTGATTATCTTGCTGCGGCCCTGAAGGAGTAGACGGGCAACCTGCCAATGACGATCGCCAGCTTTTGGGACAGGCCGGGTAAAAAAACGGGTTTGCAGAAGAACGGCCATTATTTCTGACGGGCGCATAACCGGTACAAGTCCAGCCTTCACCGACGGTCTACCAAAGCAATGCGTAAAACAGGCGATTCCATTACTCGCTCAGTTCCGGCTGGCCTATCCCTTGATCGTGAAAAATGTGGCGGCGAACAAGTTCATGTTCGACAGCGATCCAACGCCGCATGCCATTCAGGCATCCGCCAAGGCGCTCCCTAATAGTTGATTTTATCTGTGGGTAGCGCAGGTGTGTAGCGTGGGAGCCTGATGGCCTTCGTGGCTTGCTCAAAATCAAAGGCATATCCAAGAATATCGCCGTCAGCCCAACGTCGCCCCATGAACGAAATTGAAACTGGAAGCTGTTCTCGGGTCATCGCCGCGGCGACGACGGCTTCGGGCAACCCGGTTTCGCTCGCGATTATCGTTCCATGAGTACCGTCCACCTGCTTTCCAGCAGAACGCGCCGACGCGCCCTTCGCCCCCATCGGATCAATTAGGCCTGCGGGCTTTGGCATCGTTGGGTATACGATCGCATCGAGACAATATTTGCTGAATATGGCGTCCACTTCGGCTCGCATCATCGGCAGCGCGGCATCCCGGACGGCTAGGTATTCAGGATCATTGAGGGACATCGCAACAGATGCCTGATACTTCAAGCCGACTGCTTTGCCTGGACTGAGATAATATGAAGCCGGATCGTTCGCCTTCGCGACGAATTCTTGACCCGTGCTTGTCATAGGCGGCGATGCGTGCGAGGTACGCGGCAACAACCTGCTCAACATGCAATCTACCCGATGCGTAAGCCGCCTCGAGTTCGCCAATCGTCGCAACTGTGACATCGATGACTTCACACCGCGCCGAGACCGGCCAACTGAACGCGATCAATGCAGCGGTCAGCGCTCTCCCGCTTCGGCGCCGTGCCTTACGCTTTGCCAAAAGGATGGCAATCTCTGACTGCATGATGTGGCAATTCCTTTGGTAGTTATGGGCCGCGCACCACTTGCTACAATCGCTTCGTGCGATGGCGAAAGGCGGGTGTCTGGGACCGGATGATGGATGCCATCGCTGCTGCCCATGACGGCAACATCCAAATGATCGACAGCACTTCCATCCGGGCGCACCAACAGGCTGCGACGGCAAAAAGGGGGATCGAGATCATTGTCTCGGTCGTTCCCGAGGTGGGCTCACGACCAAAATCCACGCGGTCGTCGATGCGCAAGGCCTCCCGATCCGGCTCGGCCTGACCGCTGGGCAGGCACATGATGGCCAAGTCGCGAACGATCTGCTCAACCACCTTGGGCCGCACATGATCGTGCTCGCCGACAAGGCCTACGATGCTGATTGCATCCGCACGCTGATCGAGGAACAGGGCGCTACGCCCAATATCCCGGCTAAATCCAGTCGAAAGTGGAAGCCCTGCTTCAGCAAGCGGCTCTACCGCGAGCGCAATCTGATTGAGCGCTTCTTTTCCAAACTCAAGCACTTCCGCCGCGTCGCTACCCGCTACGACAAGCTCGCCGCAAACTTCCTTGCCATGGTCCAGCTCGCCTCAATGCGCCTGTGGTTGCGGGCTTATGAGTCTACGGCCTAATCTAATTGAGAAACAGACTTTACGCTATCGGCCATTCCAAACGAAACCTTGCGACAAAATAACGCTAACGACTGATGGGACAACATTTTTCGCCGCCCATAGGTGGAAACGATGTTAGCGGCGGGACTTCGCGAGCATGTATGTTATTGATCGATCCTCGATAAGCACGGTGTTTCCGAAGCAACGACGTCTAAAAACGCATCTGATTTCTCACCCAACAAAGCCGCGCCTAGATTTGGGAAGGGCCGGCCAAATTTTGGACAATCATCATGGCATTTACTGACCAAGAATACCGAGCATGTGCTGAACATATGGTCCGATCCCACGGGAAGAAAGCTTCGGAACGAGTAACCGCGATGGTTCAGCAAATGACAGCAGAGAAAGACTGGCTAGGTGAAAAAATATGGATAACGATTGGTAATTATGTCGATCGCCTTCTTGATACTGATTCACGATGATCTTAGTCCCCAATTACGAGGTATCAAGGCTATTTGGTGAGAAAGGAAGACATGACAAAATTTGTCACTAAAATTTTCTGAAAGGCCATGTCGACTTTGTTTTGTGCAGGCAGAATTTTCCAGTACACTTGGTTAGTGAGTGGGCTGTAGCATGTTTGAACTCGATACTAGGAGTGATACACACGATATTATCATCGTGAAGGCATCGGGAAGGTGGTCTATAATCGACGTCGAAAGACTATACCTGCCATTGAACCGTGAATTAGCTAAAAGGAGATCAGCAAGAATATGCATCCGTGTGCTGGATGATGTTTGTGAAATTACCGGCATTGGGTTCGCTGTTGCCACTTCAACGGTTCGGCACCTACGCCGATCTTTCGACGCGCAAGATCGCGTTGCTATTTTGACTGCAGACGCAGAGAAAAAGGCCATTCCATGAATTGATATGGACGCCACCGGCGCCGCCGTGTTCAGTTCGCGCCCCCCGGCCGAAAAGTGGTTACTGAGCGACCTTGAACGTCCGCATTGATCTGTCGCCTCCGGGGAGGCATCCCGTCGCTTGCGAGTCCTGCGATGTCAACACAGCCGATAGGCTTCAAAACGGCAAAATTCCGCTATTGAGTTTTTCATGGTGCACCAAAAACCGTATACGGATCGTGAAACGCGATTAGTTTCACCGGTGCGACGCCGGAAAATTCTTCGTTGGCAGGAGGGGAGGGTGACGAGGCAGACGGTGAACCTTTGGCCGGTAGGCAAACGTCCGTTTCGGCGCCAGCGCGCCGCCATGGCTGTCATTCACGGTGCGTCGGTTGCCTAACAATATTCGCCTCCCATATGTGGTAGCGCAAACGCTTGGGAAATCCAAAAATAGGCACGTAGCTTTCCTGCGCGATTGACCTCTCTGTTACGGCGCTGGAATGTCTTGTCTAACAGACGGTAAATCCGGCAATGTCGGACGCCATGCGCCGGGTGGAGGCGATGCTGAACGACCGGTTGAGCTAAGTTAGTTTGCCACAATCGCGAAAGACTTTGACTGGTGTCTTTTCGCACCCTTCCGTTGACCCGCAGTCCCGCGCGATAGCTACAGTTCAGAGCAGCCGATTCTGCACGGCGTTGATCACCTCGCGAAAGTCCACCTCACGGGGAAGCCCTCGACACCCGGGCTTGGGCATCAACGGCGACAGGTGATCCCACGCCTCGTCGGTCAAATCGCTCGGATAATGCTTCGTCTTTCTGGCAATCTGGGCCAGTCGCCCCCGGCTTTGCTTCGTCCACATGCAAAGCCTGAATCACCCGCACGCCAGTTGCGCAGTACGCATCCGCTGAGCGGCGCCTTGCCGGTGGAGTGATGGATCGGTCTTAAGGTCGCAGTTATTTGCGAACTTAGGAGCGGTGTTTGTGGGACGGATCACGGTTTTCGGCGGGCCTGAACGCCGCCGTCGCTGGAGTGCTGAGGAACGGCGGCGCATTCTGGAAGAGGCGTTTGCGCCGGGTGCGTGTGTCGCGCAGGTTGCTCGGCGGCATGACGTCTCCACTGCGTTGGTCTATACCTGGCGGCGCAAGCTGAGCGCGGCGCTTGTCGCGTCGCAGGAAGACCATGGCTTCATCGAAGCTGTGGTGCTGGAAGACAAGAGCTCCATGCCCACGGCCGGGCAGCCGGCGATCATGGTCGAGCTTTCCCACGGCGCCCGGGTGAGCATCTACACTTCGGCGTCGCCGACCATGGCAGCGGCCGTCATCAAGGCTTTGGCCCGATGATCCCGATCCCGGGCGGTGTGCGAGTGTGGCTCGCGCTGGGGCACACGGACATGCGGCGGGGAATGCGGTCGCTGGCCCTGCAGGTTCAGAACTCCCTGAACAAGGACGTCCATGCCGGCGATCTGTACGTCTTCCGAGGGCGAAGCGGATCGCTGTGCAAGATCTTGTGGCATGACGGCCTCGGGATGTCGTTATATGCAAAACGCCTGGAAAGAGGGCGTTTTGTCTGGCCATCTGCAAATGACGGCACGATCGCAATCTCGGCGTCAGCGATGGCGTGCCTGTTGGAAGGCGTGGATTGGCGCAATCCGCAAGAGACCTGGCGACCGACGCAGGTCGGGTGATTCCCCGCCCCGTCAAAACAGCAGCAGGACCGGCACAAAAGTGCTGTAAATGCTGGGTTCTTGCGGATTTTCGGGTTATAATCCGCGCATGGTCTTCAGCAACGCATCCGATGAGCTTGTGCAGCTTCGCGCTGAACTTGCCATCGTGCGTGCACAGGCACTGGTAGCAGAGGCTGAGGCCGCCAAAGTCTGGGCGATCAACGCCGATCTGCGGGCTCGCAACGCCCATCTCGAACTGATGAACGAGCAGATGCGCCGCGACAAATATGGTGCGCGCTCCGAGCGCAGCCGGCGCCTGCTGGATCAGCTCGAACTGACCTTCGAGGAACTGGAGGCAAATGCCAGCGAGGCCGAGCTGCTCGGCCAGATCGCAGCTGCCAAGACCACCACGGTCCAGGCGTTCACCCGCAAGAGATCCATCCGCCGCGACTTCCCCGCCGATCTCCCGCGCGAGCAGGTCGTCATCCCCGCGCCGGAACTGTGCCCGTGCTGCGGCTCGGATGATCTGAGCCAGCTTCCCGCAGCGGTCACCGAAACGCTCGAGCGCGTTCCGGCCCGGCACAAGGTGATCCAGACCGTGCGCGAGAAGGTCTCCTGCCACCAGTGCGAGAAGATTAGCCAGCCACCCGCGCCCTTCCACGTAACCCCGCGCGGAATGTTCGGGCCGCACTTCCTGGCGAACATCGCCTTCCAGAAGTACGGCCTGCACCAGCCCCTCAACAGCCAACGGGACAGGCTCGAGGCCGAAGGCATCCCCTTGAGCCTCTCGACCCTTGGCGATCAGATCGGCGCTATCTGTGTGGCGGTAAAGCCCCTGTTCCTGCTGCTGGAAGCCCACGGGCTTGCCGCAGACCGCCTGCATGCCGACGACACCACCGTCCCGCTTCTCGCCAAGCTCAAGACCAGCGTGGCGCGAATATGGGATTATGTGCGCGACGATCGCCCGTTCGGCGGCACGGCCCCGCCGGTGGCGCTATGCTATTACTCGAGCGATCGCAGAGGTGAGCATCCTCGCGCTCACCTGGCAGGCTATGCCGGGATTCTCCAGGTCGACCGGTATGCCGGCTTCAATGCCCTGTTCGAGGAAGGCCGGACGGACAAACCCATGACCCGTGCCAATTGCTGGGTTCATGCACGCCGGGAATTCTTCAAGCTCGTCGATATCAGGCAGCAACTCAAGCGCCGGAAGAAGGGCGCCGCGCCGCTCGTCTCGCCGCTGGCGACCGAGGCGCTCGAGATCATCGACCGGCTCTTTGCCATCGAGCGCGACATCAACGGCCGGCCTGCCGCCGAGCGTCTGGCCGTACGCCAGAAATTATCCGCACCCATCGTTGCCGAGCTCGAGACCTGGATGCGCGAGACCCGCAGCAAGCTGTCTCGTCACGATGCCGTGGCCAAGGCCATCGCCTATCTCCAGAACGACTGGGACGGCTTCACCACCTTCCTCGCCGATGGCCGGATATGCCTCTCCAACAACGCCGCCGAGCGTGAGCTGCGCAGCGTGGCCCGGGGCAGAAAGGCATGGTTGTTCGTCGGCTCTGATCGTGGCGGCCAGCGCGCCGCGATGATGTTCAGCCTCTTCGGCACAGCGCGCCTCAACGACGTCGATCCGCTCGCCTGGTTCACCGACGTCCTTGCCCGGATCGCCGACATACCTCAGAGCCGCCTCCACGAACTCCTCCCATGGAATTGGAAGGCCGCTCAGCAGCAGCTCATACAGGAAATCGCTGCCTGACTTCCTGCAGCTCCGCGCCATCTAGCGGATGCGTACGTTGCGCAATCCCCTCAGCTGTTTTCCAAACAGCCTCTCAGAGACCGTTTGAGAATGGGTTGAGAAATTGACAGCGGCGTGATTCAAGCTCGGGATGTGGACCCGAACGAGCCGTGGCCGAATGGCTGGATTTG
>NZ_FOGE01000008.1 GCF_900111125.1 Sphingobium sp. YR768 | reverse complement strand
CGGAACAAGGCCGTCAAACACGACAAGCGCCGCTACAAACGGCGCAACCGCATCGAGATCATGTTCGGCCGCCTCAAGGACTGGCGACGGGTCGCCACGCGCTACGACCGATGCCCCAAAGCCTTCTTCTCGGCCATCGCCCTCGCTGCCACCGTCATCTTCTGGCTTTGATCAGTGAGTCCTGAGCCTAGCAAGGTGGTCACGCCGCCAGTTGCGCTCAATGCAATCCGATCGGTCAATCGATAGGTCGCAGTGAGCGTGCCCGAGATGTCCTTGAACCCCGCGCCAGTCGAGAAAGGGGAAAACCCCGAAGCAGGTGCTTCCAGATTGTCTACGCCGAAATACCGGTCGTTATGTTTCCGATCCGCCCAAGTAGCGGCGACGGTCGGCGTGAGGGAAAATTTCGAAGAGATGAGGATTGGATGAGAGATGCTCGCATCGGCGATGATCCCGCCTGTGCCGCCCGATATGATCTTCGTTACGCCCAAGGTACCAGTCAGGCCACTGGAGCGCAGATTGATATGTGCTCGAGCCCCCAGACCATCCGAGAGTTTCGAAATTCCCACCGGAATGTCGCGACGTCGATACCCCTGGACAAATACGGCGCTCACACCTGCCGATACCACCCCGGTGTCAATCGGCTCGATCCCAATGCCATTACGCAAGTTCGCGAAGAACCAGCCTTTCTTGATGTCGATGGCCGGCAACGGTAGCACCCTGTAGTCGTCCGAACCTTGATAGGTTGGTGTCACCGCGACGCCTGCCCCAAGTACGACACGATCCTGCGCCTGTGCGGGTGCGCTAAACCAGATCATTCCAATGACGCAGAGCGGTTCACCACTTAACTTGATAAGTTTGTTCATCGAGCCGGTCGCTCCATCGAATGAAATGTCAGCGGCCTCGATCTCGGGTGCGCGCCCTCAATCCCGCATCGCACATATCGCCGATATTATGCTTCATCGTCAATAAGAAACAATTTGTATCTTAAATAATCTTTATGAGGTGCGGTGCTCAGGGCAGGGGGGCGGTTAAAGGGATGAAGATCTGATCGATTATCGCCGCTATGGTCTCATCCGAAATCGGCTGCGCGGTCACGACGATCTCGTGCATCACAAGGCTGGGTAGCACGCGCATTACGCGAGCGTTCAGGCGTTCGGGAACTATCTCTCCGCGCGCTATGCCGCGTGCTATGACATCATCGATCGGGTTATCGCTGAAACGCGCGTCGGTGAAATTTACCTCTTCTGAAGCCATGTCTTCATGCATTTCGAACACAAGCTTCATGAGACTGGGAGGCGCCCGATCGGCAAATTTGCGCATTGCGCACTGGAGTTCATCTCTCAGATTGCCTAGGTCGGCTACAATTATGGGGTTGCGCTTCAAGTGCCGAACGATGGCGGACGAAGCGAGGCTCGCGCGCGTTGGCCAACGTCGATAAAGGACGGCTTGTCCCGGCTAGGCGCGCGACCGTTTCGAAGGTAAACTTGGTATAGCCGTTGGTAGACAATTCTGACCATGCCGCATCCAGTATGGCGCCTTCGAGTGCAAGCCCGCGACGCCTCCGGTTTGGTTCGTTACCCTCATCACTGGTCAAGATGTTCTCGTTCCTGTTGGTCTATGGCGGTCACGCGACGCCGACGGCGGCCCAGAAAAGATCTCTAGACTAATAGGATGAAAAGCCAACTCAACGGCAGGATATTGCCCTGCGCGGCACATAGCTGATCAGGTCACGAAAAGGCGCGTGAAGCTGAGGGGGAGGGCAAGCAGGCGATAAAGATGATCGCGCCATCATCAATGTTTCGGCTGATCGTTGATGCAGGGTTACCAAACATGATCATCGTCAGTGGCGACGATGATCATGTTCAAGTTCACCGAACTTCTGTAACTTAGAGTAAGCTCCAGACGTAGCCGGGCATGCCCTGATTGAGGTCGATGTGGTAAGAGCCTGTTTGGAAATGCGCCTTTGGCGCATCCGCACCGGCCCACACCCCCACCCGACCTCCCATCAGGATACCATGTCTGGGCGGTCGGGTGGGGGTGTGGGCCGGTGCGGCACTGAAAATGCGCTCTTCCGCGCATTTTCCAAACAGACTCTTAGGCCGCACTGCCGGCCTCGGCGAGCAAGGCTGCAAACCTGCTCAGCTCGCGGTTGAGCGCGACCAGATGCCCATGACAATTGCGAAACCCGGCCAATGCGCCGCCGATATGTTTATCGACTGAAGCCAGCGAACGAGGAGAAATAGAGCGCGTCGAATCGATCGAGCCGGGTTCTGATCTCCGGCGTTGTCTCTCCATAGACGTACAACTTCTCGATGCGGACGAGCGAGAGAAACTCCTCTGCGAAGGGGGCGAACGTTGTGTCGCTATGGGGTACGATGCCGGCGGGACGGTAGCGCTCGATGATGTGAACTGCTGTGCGATCTTCATTGACCACATATTCATATGTTAGCGTATCTGGCTCTTTACTCGTAGCGTCGACGATTTTGGCAATAAGGGTCTCAAACGCGGGAAAATCGTCCGGTTCGATCGACAGATGGTAGATCGTGTAAACCTCGTTCTTCATGTAAATTTCCTCTATTTGGACAACGGCTGCGCAGTGGTTGATCTATTTGCGTGCTACAGGCCGGCGGCTGACATGGTTTGCGTGATCTTGAGATTGCGAAAATGCGCTATTGTTCCGGATTCGAGCCATATTCCAACGCCGCCACGTTGCTTGGCGCCTAGTTTGAGATCTTGAACCACCAACGCGGGGGTGGATTTATTGTCGAGGTAAAGGACTGCTCGGCTCCCGCTGATTACCAGCTTCATCCTGATCCATCTCCCGGTGGCGATATCGGCGTAAGTCTCATATTTTTCCGGCGTTTCTCGGCGCAGTCGATCGAAAAGATGGTCCGGATAGGCCGCATATTGCACCGAATGATTGCGGCGAACCTGATCGTCCGCGACACTGTTGGTCGGCCGCAAATAGATATTTTCAAATCGGCCTGCCGCATCGATCCTGAACGCCAGGCCGATGAACCCACGCGCGTAGCCAGGGGCATCTGTAGCGAGGTCGCTCGCAACGTCGACCTCGATCGTCCCGTCCTGGAAGTCCAGCGGCAGCCAGGCCATGAAATTGCGGTCGCTCAGTTGCTCCTTCGCGGGATCCTGGTACGCGCTCGACGGCATGCGCATCTCGAACGCAGCGCTACCAAGATGGCGCCCCTTCGCTAAGGAAACGCCGGACAACCTGTAGTCAGCGACGTTGTCACCAACATGGGCTAGAACCGGGGGGGCAGCGAAGCATAAGCCCATCGCCGCACAACGTCCCAGAGTATGCCGCGACAGACGTCTCATTTCGCGTCCTGAAGAAAGGCTTCTAGGTCTGCGGCGAACTTTACGGGATTTTTGAACATCAGGAAGTGATCCCCCTGTTCCCCCTTGCTGTAGATGTGCAGTTGGGAGCCCGGAATGACCGACTGCGCCCATTTTTGACTCGGCACATTCGCGCTCCATTCCCCCGTGAAAATCGCTGTTGGACGGTCAATCTTGGTCCGCACGACGTCTCGCCAGTCATTTCCGGCATGGTCGTACATGATCAGCCCGAGCGATTTGGGATCGTCCTTTATGACAGCACGCGCGAAGCTCTCCGAGTTGGCGAAATATGGAGAATCCATCAGCATCAGCCGCGCGAGCAAGCTTGGATCTTTCGGATCGGGATTGGCAGGAGGTGTTGCTCCCAGTGCTGCAAGCAACGGTTCGGGCGAGGGGGCGATGGCGCCAGCCTCTTCGCGCTCCTGGGCCGACCAGTCGGCGTGGGAAACGATGGAGATTGGTTCGTCGACCAAGGCGAGCTTACGGATGCTCGACGTGCCGAACAGATCAATATACCCCCACAGGACCGAGGCGCCCATCGACCAGCCGCAAAAATCGGCTTGAGTGATGCCGAGATGGTCGACCAGTTGCTTAAGGTCCATCGAATAGCGCGAGATGCGCGTGCCATAATCGACGCGTTGTGAGAGCCCCTGATTGCGTGGATCCAGCACGATCACCCGATGGCGCTTAGCCAAGAGATACATAAGGTTTACATATTCGGCGCCATTGGCTGACCAGCCGGGAATGAAGATCAGCGGCGGTCCGTTACCCGCTTCCCAATAGCTGAGGGTCACGCCGTCATTGGTGACGAAGCGATTGATCGTAAGCCCTTTGAAATCGGATAGGTGACGAGGAAGACCGTCTATTTTGTGGGGAAAGGTGAAGTCGCGGCCCAGGACTGTGATAGCCGGCTCGGCCATAACGAGCGCCGGCGCGGCAGCCAGTGCACCAGCGAGGAGGCTAAGGGCGAGGCGAACGCCGGCGCGCATGATCAGGCCTCTCCGCCGCTATCGGGACCGCCGAACAGTTTGCCGGCACCGGCCCAGTCGCTTGCTTTTACGTCATCGAAAATGACGTAGATATACTTCGGATCGGTATCCGTGTTACGGACGATGCTTTCTGTGATCTCCGCTGCGACCTTTTCCTTCTGGCCGTGATCCTTACCTTCGAACCAACTGACACGTACGACGGGCATGGTTTTTCTCCTGCATTGTAAGAAAGGTCATTGGAGCCGATGGCTCCGCTGCATCCCCGATATAATTGTAGGCCAGGTAGCTTTAAATATGTTAGATTTCGCTTCTTAGTAGAATTGAGCGATACAATGCTGGATCCAGATCCTTTTTCGGGTGTCACGGTTTTCGTAACGGCAGCACGAGCGGGCAGCTTCACGCTCGCCGCAGAGCGACTGGGGCTGACCAAATCCTCGGTGGGAAAGACGGTCGCGCGTCTTGAAGAGAGGCTTGGCTTTAGGTTGTTTAACCGTACGACAAGGCTTATGCGGCTGACGGCTGATGGAGAAGCGTATCTGGCGGCATGTTCGGCCGCCATCGACGAGGTAACATCGGTGCAATCGGCGTTATCTTCCAGCAATCAGATATTGAGCGGTCGCGTGCATATCGACATGCCGATCGTGTTCGGCCGCAAGGTTTTGCTGCCGATCCTGATGGCGATCACCAGGCCACATCCGGATCTGAGCCTCAGCCTCACATTCACGGACGCGACGAGCGACCTCCTGCGGGACGATGTTGACCTCGCCATTCGGTTTGGAACTCTCTCCGACACCAGTAATCTCATCGCGCGGCGGCTGACGTCGCAGCGACGCGTCATCTGCGCATCGCCCGATTATCTCAAGATGTGGGGAACGCCTAAGGGGTTGGATGATATTCGGTTGCACCGCTGCATCGTCGGCGCACACAGGGGGCCTCCGCTTACATGGGTAGTGCGGGAAGGAAGCGTGGAACGGCGGCTGGTTCCACCTGCGACGCACCAGATCAGCGACGGGGAGGCGATGGTGGACGCAACCATAGGCGGGCTCGGCCTGTCTCAAGTTCCAATATCCATGGTCCGTGCGGATATTGGCGCTGGACGATTGCAGACCGTGCTCGATGAGTTTTCCTCAGTGGACGTCGATATCCATGCAGTGTGGCCTCAGCAGGCTCAGTTGAGTCCGCGTGTGCGTTTCATCGTCGACCAGTTGGTAAACTTCGCGGCCGAAGGCCGACTGGATTGAGCCTAGTGTAATTGCTGCTGAACCGGTGGGGTCGGATATCGAGTGATAGACGAGGTTAGGAGGGGGGCATGTGGGATCGCAGCAGCGCTGTGCTCACCTCATTATCTTAGAGGGAGACGCCCCCAGCTATGATGCCGGTCCAACCTACAGGAGATGTCCCTCATGGCGCGCAGGCTGCGTTCAAGTTTCAGATAGACATCGCCGCCATAATCCCATCCCAGCACGCCGAGGCTACCGGTATAGCCAAGGCGATCAAGGGCTGCCACAAGCGCAAAATTGTCCAGTTCTCCGCGATCTGGCGGTTCCATCGTGGCAATACCTCCCCAGCCCAGACGGGATAGGGCGCTGCCCGATGTTACGACTTGCATGAGCCAGGGCTTCATTGCCTCCAGCCGCTGTTCCAGTTGCCCCTCCTGCGCGCCATACCAATGATAGGCGTTGAAGGACGCCCCCAATAGGGGATGACGAAACCGCTCGCAGATCTGCACGACCTGGGTCGTCGTCTGCGTGACGTGGTGCAGATGCGGATAGAGTGCGAGTTTCAATCCACGTTGTTCGACGATTGGCAAAATCTTCTCGATGAACCGCAAGATGCCCGGCGCGCCGTTCATACTGGTCTGCACGGCCAGTTCCAGCAGTTCCACGCCTTCCACTCGCTCGATGATGGCTTGCAATGTCTGATCGTTCCGACCCTCGTGCAAGACAAGATAGAGCGCGCTGACATCGATCCCATGACTTGCCTTCACCTGTGGCAGGAGGCTCAGGTCGGTATAGGGTGTGCCGCCCCAGGCTGAAACGGTGATGCCGTCATAGCCCAATTGCGACAGCATTTCGCATTGTGCCTGGAACTCATAGATGCCCATCGACGTATAGAAGAAGGAATCCAGTGCATGGATCCGATGACGCATGGTGCGCTCCCCATATTAAATATTATGCAGGCTGGATCTGGGCCCAGTGGGGATGGGCGCGCAGCCGCGCTTCCATTGAACGGAATGCCGCTTTCGAGCGCTCAAGGTTGCCATAGACATCGCCGCCCATGCTCTCCCAGCCCAGAACTCCGTATGTTCCGGCATAGCCACGGCGCGTCAACGAACCGATAAGCACGAAATTGTCCATTTCGCCTTCATCAAGTGGTTCAATGGTCGCCGCACCGCCCCAACCAAGGGGAGACAGGCGGCATCCCGACAGATTGACCCGCCTGAGCCAGGGCCAGAGCGCATCGAGCCGGTCTTCGAGCGACCCCTCCTGATTGGCAAACCAATGATAGCCATTGAAGACGATGCCGAGCCGAGGATGATTGAACTTCCGACACAAAGCGACCGCTTCGGTCGTGGTCTGCATTCCGTATCTGATATGCGGATAAAGTATGATGTCGAGCCCCCGACGCTCTGCGATGGGGAGCAACCGCTCGATCATCCGCCGATCCGCGTCCTGCACGTTTTCTCCCGAATGAAGCGCGAGTTCGATGGTCGAACATCCCTCCACCGTCTCGAATATGTTGAGAACATGGCGTTCAAGACCAGGACGATAGATGAGGTAGATGGCGCCAACGTCCAGGCCCCATCTTTCCTTGACGGTCGGTAACAGGCCCAATTCGGGGCTCCAGGCCGACACGGTCAGACCCTGATAACCCGTCTCAGCGAGCATTTCGCACTGGGTTTCTAGTGGATAGGTGCCGATCTTGGTCTGGAAGATGAAATCCATGTGGTGAAGCGGAGCGCTCATGCTGCATCCACCAGCGCGGACGGCGTTTGTAAAGGGTCAGGCCCCACCGGGAAGTGCGGCAATACATATTCGGCCAGTTCGTCAATAACCTCCGACGCCGGACGGCGTTGCGGTTTGAAATGCAGGCCTACATGGGAAACGCCGTCACCTTCCTGGCGCTTGAACAGTTCGATCAAAGCCTTCCGGCCGGCCCGCAATATCCGTCCAGGTACAAAGGGAGCGTCAGGGTCCGCGTCCAGATCGAACATCGTACCATAGCCATAGGGTTTGAAGACGTCAGGGCTCAGGCTGCGCCAATCCGCCACGATCCCGGCCACGCGACGCGGGTCCGTGGTATAGGACATGATGCCATCGGTATTTTGCGCCGTCCACTCCATGCTCTGCCCCGCATGTCCGATGACGATGGCCGGAATTTTTTGGGCGGCTGGCTTTGGAACAAGATCCAGATTTCCCCTGAGTTCGCCATAATATTTCGACTGATGGACCGGCCAATCCTGCCCAAGAATGGTACGGATAAGGTCCAGAGCGTCGCGAAACCGGTCGGCGCGATCTTCATAATTCTTGCCGAAGGCGGGATATTCGGTCGGCCGATCGCCCGTGGCCACGCCCATGATGAACCGGCCACCTGAAAGTTGGTCGACAGTAGCGACCTGCTTGGCAATAATCAGGGGATCGCGAAGCGGCAACAGCAGCCCTGCGGTTCCGATCGCAATGTTCCGGGTGACGGCAGTCAGAAACGATGCATAAGCCAGCGGGTCGAACACCTGCCCGATGTCGCCAAATTGCGGATCGTAGAAAGGCACGTCGCGGAGCCAGATTGCGGCAAATCCGGCATCATCGACCTTGCGCGCCATCGCCGCATGGCCTGTCATGTAGGGACCGACGGTTTGCGGATAGCTTTCCAGCGGCGCGATGAACCCGAAAGTAAGCCGTCCTGGCTGGAACACGCGAGAATAGCCGGCATGCTGTTGTAGTTCGGCGGGAAGAAATGGCGGAATTGGGGCTGCTGACATGTGTTGATCCCTTTCAGAGGAATTTCCTGCCTCCAGATAGCGCAGCAACCAGTTTTGAAAATAAGGCTCAAAATCTGAACTTATCGGAATAAATTTCTCAAATCTTCGAGATGGGCGTAAGGGAGGCAGATGGACCAGTTCAGCGCGATAAATGCATTTATGCAGACGGCTGCGACCGGCAGCTTCACCCGTGCGGGCGGAAAATTGGGACTTTCGTCTTCCGCTGTCGGCAAGGCGGTCAGTCGGCTTGAAGAAAGCCTGGGCGTTGGTCTTTTTCATCGATCGACACGAGCGATGACATTGACTCCAGAAGGGCTGCTTTTTCTCGAACGATGTCGAGCAATCGTGAACGATCTGGAGAGCGCCCAACGTGAGATGACCGAAATCGCGGGTAAGCCTCGCGGCCAGCTGCGGGTAGGGCTCCCGCAACTGGGGCAACATCTAATGGTGTCGATCACCGCATTCCAATTGGCCCATCCCGATATCGAGCTGGATCTCGACATCTCCGATCGTCTGGTAGACATCATCGGCGAAGGTTTTGACGCGGTGATCCGGATCGGTAGTCTCGACGACTCCCGGCTTCGCGGACGTATGCTCGGATCTTACCGGCACCGACTTGTCGCTTCGCCAGCTTATCTCAAAACCCGTCCGTCACCGCGCTCGATCATCGACTTGAAGGAGCATGTTTGCCTTCACTACCGATACCCGACCAGCGGAAAGATCGATCCTTGGCCATTTGCCGCGCGATATATGCCCGTGCGCGACATTCCTCGAAGCGCAGCCGCCAATTCGATCGATGCGTTGCAGGACATGGCTCTGGCTGGACTGGGCATAGCTTGTCTTCCCGATTTCTGCGTCGAGGCTCCAATCGAGGCCGGCCTGCTATCTCCAGTCCTTGAAGGACTTCTCGACGACAGCCGGCACCTGCACGTCGTATGGCCAGCGAGCCGTCAACCGCTTCCCCGCATCAAGGCATTTGTCGAATTCATGGTGGGGCGAGCGGAAACGGGTGCCCTGTGGCGTCGTGCCTCTTCGTAAAGCGGGACGAAATCCAGCCCCGCTACTGGCGGCCTCTGGATCAGCCAGGCCCAGACCATCGCCATGGGCTATTTTACTTGCCCAAATGTCGGTCAATCCCGGTGGTCGGTGTGAAGCGTTGGGCCCAGTTCCAGTTTCAACGCCTCTAAGGCTGCATGGATTTTCGGAAGCAGATGTCTTCGGCGCGGGTAGACTGCCCAGATCGGCTCATCTTTCGGGCGGATGTCCTCAAGCAGGAGTTTGACCATGCCGTGGCGAAGATAAGGGAGGACATAAAATTCCAGCAACTGGCAAATCCCCAGGCCAGCGACGCAGGCCTCTATCACCGCTTGACCACTATTGCAGCGGTATCGGCCGCTAGGCCGATGATGGATGTCCTTGCCTCCGACGAGATAATGCCAACTGGTGCTTGTTCCCTTTATGCACTGATGATCGCTCAGATCCTGCACGGTCTTTGGTTCGCCCTGACGTGCGAGATAGTCGGGCGCGGCGCATGTGTAGAATCGCCGCTCCGCCACCAATGTGCCCAGCAAGCGACCGTCCTTCAGTTCCCCAGTCCGGATTGCGAGGTCGAAACCGTCCCCGACCAGATCGACGAGGTTGTTGCTGAGTTCGATCGACACATTCAGCTTGGGATGCTGCATTGTCAGGCGACGGATGATCGGCGCTACGAACCGTTCTCCCATCGTCGTCGAGCAGCTTATCCTGAGTTCGCCCTGCGGTTCCCCTTGCTCTCCGATAAGGGCGATGGCTTCATCCCGTTCGAGCACCAGGCGCTGGCAGTGCTCGAAAAACACCCGTCCGGCATCTGTCAGGCTGACCGTTCGGGTCGTCCGGTTGAACAGCGGAGCCTGAACGCGGCGCTCGAGTTCGCCGATAGACCGGCTCACATGGGTGGGCGACATTCCGATCGCACGCGCAGCCTTGGTGAAGGAATTTGTCGTCGCCACCGCAACAAATTCGTCAATGCCATCCCAATCAGACATCATTGCACCATGTATGGCATAGTATTTTGAGCAATGAGCATATTATCGCGCATATGGCAAGATGGTAGACGGGGACATCAACAAGGAGGAGCACCATCATGAAGACGCGTGCAGCGGTAGCGTTCGAGGCGAAGAAGCCTCTTGAAATAGTCGAGCTTGACCTCGAAGGCCCGCGTCCGGGAGAGGTGCTTGTCGAGATCATGGCAACCGGCCTGTGTCACACGGACGCTTACACTCTTGGCGGTCTGGACAGCGAAGGAATTTTTCCTGTCGTCCTGGGCCATGAAGGTGCGGGCATCGTGCGTGAAGTGGGCCCCGGCGTCACATCGGTAAAGCCCGGGGATCATGTCATCCCGCTTTATACCCCTGAATGCCGCCAGTGCAAAAGCTGCCTGAGCGGCAAGACCAACCTGTGCACCGCCATCCGCGCGACGCAGGGGCAAGGCCTTATGCCTGACGGTACGTCGCGCTTCAGCTATAAGGGTCAGTCGATCTTTCACTATATGGGCTGCTCGACCTTTTCGAACTTCACCGTCCTGCCGGAAATCGCCGTGGCGAAGATCCGTGAAGACGCGCCGTTCGACAAGAGCTGCTACATCGGCTGCGGCGTCACCACGGGCGTCGGCGCGGCGATCAATTCGGCAAAGGTGCAGGTCGGCGACACGGTCATCGTGTTCGGCCTGGGCGGTATCGGGCTGAACGTGTTGCAGGGCGCACGCATGGCCGGGGCCAACATGATCGTGGGCGTCGACCTTAACGACTCGAAGGAAGAGTGGGGCCGTCGCTTCGGCATGACGCATTTCGTCAATCCTTCGAAGATTGATGGCGACATCGTCGCGCATCTGGTTGCGCTGACCGATGGCGGCGCAGACCATACGTTCGATTGCACCGGCAACACGACGGTCATGCGTCAGGCGCTTGAGGCATGTCACCGTGGATGGGGTGTTTCCACCGTCATCGGCGTGGCCGAAGCGGGCAAGGAGATTTCCACCCGTCCGTTCCAGCTGGTGACGGGCCGTGTGTGGCAGGGCAGCGCCTTTGGCGGTGCGCGCGGCCGCACCGACGTTCCCAAGATCGTCGACTGGTACATGAACGGCAAGATCGAGATCGATCCCATGATTACCCACGTGCTCAAGCTCGAGGAAATCAACAAGGGCTTCGAACTCATGCATTCGGGCGAGAGCATTCGTTCCGTCGTAATATTCTGATCACCATTTCCAAGGAGAAGTATCATGGCAGTTATTTCCGGTGACGGCGTTTTCTCGCACGTCATGATGGGCGCCCACGATCTAGACGCTTCGGTAAAGTTCTACGATGCGGCACTCGCCGCGCTGGGCATCGACAACCTGGGGCCGTTCGGTAATGGCTGGGTGCTCTATGGGCGTAACAAGCCCGCCTTCATCGTCGCACGCCCGGGTAATGGCGAAGAGCCGACCAGCAATGGCATGACGATCGGCTTTGCCGGCGCGATCACTGCCGAGGTCGATGCGTTTCACGCGGCCGGTCTCGCCGGCGGCGGCACGGACGAAGGCGCTCCTGGTGCGCGCAGCCATCTGCCGGGCGCCTATGCCGCCTATCTGCGTGATCCGGCAGGCAACAAGATCTGTTCGTACACCTTCACCGACGGCAACTAAGTCATGAGCGTGGAGCAGGTTAGCGCCAATCTCGCCTTCGGCGGCGTGCAGGGGGTGTACAAGCACGCCTCGACCGCCACCGGCACGGACATGACTTTCTCGGTCTATGTCCCGCCGCACGAAGCGGGAACGAAATTGCCGGTTGTCTGGTATCTTTCGGGCCTGACCTGCACCCATGCCAACGTGACTGAAAAGGGCGAGTTTCGGCGCAAGTGCGCCGAACTCGGCCTGATCTTCATCGCGCCGGACACGTCCCCGCGTGGTGAGGGGGTGCCCGACGATGCGAACGGGGCATATGATTTTGGCCTGGGTGCAGGCTTTTACGTTGATGCGACACAGGCGCCTTTTGACCGCAACTATCGCATGTGGACCTATGTCACGGACGAATTGCCTGCCCTGATCGCCCAGCACTTCCCGGCCGACCTGGAGCGGCAGTCGATAATGGGGCACAGCATGGGCGGCCACGGTGCGCTATCCATTGCTCTTCGTCACCAAAAGCGTTTCAGGGCAGTGTCCGCTTTTTCCCCGATTGTCGCGCCGAGCCAGGTGCCTTGGGGCGTCAAGGCGCTGACTGGCTATCTGGGGGATGATCGTGACGCATGGCGAAAACATGACGCCATCGCGCTGATAGAAGACGGCGCACGGGTTTCTGCGATTCTGGTCGATCAAGGCGATGCAGATCAGTTTCTCGCAGAACAGCTACGCCCTGATCTGCTGCAAGAGGCTTGCAGCGCTGCCGGTATCCCGCTGACCCTGCGTATGCAGCCCGGATATGACCATAGCTATTATTTCATTTCGACCTTCATCGCAGACCATCTGATCTGGCATGCAGAGCGATTGGGATAGCAGTGCGATCGGAAAACGGTCTGCCCGGCTCTCATTTCGTCAGTCGGCATATGTTTCAGCAGAGTAGAGCCGACCCGACCGTGGAGATGGTCGCCTGCTCATAGTCGACCGGCTGACCTTCAGCGCGCGCAGTGGTGGATAGAGAACCATCTCGCGCGATAGCGCGGTGTGAATGTCAGGGTGCATGCATGGCGTGATAATATTTCCGTAAGTCCGACAGGCTGTCAGTGAGGCTGCCTCATCCGATTATCAGCACATCGTTGGCATGCAGCGGCGCGAGCTGCTGGCCTCTCATGTCGTGTCAGGCAGGGCGCTCGGCGGTTGCCATGGAGACTTGTGCAACTCCGTCAAAGATGGGGCCAGCGTGAGAAACGAAAAGAGGCAATTTCGACCTCTTGATCTGATGATCGGGTTATCGATCATCAGATCAAGAGGGGCGTTCGCTGCTATCAGTGGTCAAATGGCCGTTCATGCCCAGCGAACGTTACTGCCTTTTTCGGGCGCAGATCGACGCCGTCAGTATCTCATCCTTTTATCCAGTTCCCGTCCGTCTGCGCATCGATCGCGATGTCGAATGTCTGGATATGGGCGGCTATCATGCGGTAATATCCCAGGACAATGATCGCATCGCTGAGATCCTGGATCGAAAAATGCTGGAGCGCATGCTTGAGCAGCACACCGGTCGCCTTGCCTTTTTCAAGAATGGCTTTGCCGAAGCGCAAAAGCACACGTTCATCCTCGCTGAACGCCTCGGCATCGTTGAGCTGGTCTTCGGCAATTGCGATGAACTGCTCAGGGCGAACACCTGCGGCCTGGGCAATGGAGACATGCTGTTCCCATTCATATGCCACGCTTTGATGTGCGCCGACCATGAGAACCAGAAGTTCCTTGTGGTAGTCGGAAATCGTGAGGTCGCGGAAGATCGCGTTGGTGAGATCCATGACCGGGATGAATGCGCCCGCACTGTGACCCAGCATGCGGAAGAAATTCACTTTCGTCGGCTGTGCGTCGAACTTCTTCTGGACAGCCTCTGGGAGGGTCGAGAAATCCGGATAGTCTATGCTGACCTTCGAACTGATCATGTCGTTTACTTGAGACAGGTTGTTCATATCAGTTTCCTTAGATGGTTAAGAGCGAGCAACCTCAGCGCTTAGAGTCTGTTTGGAAAATGCGCGGAAGAGCGCATTTTCAGTGCCGCACCGGCCCACACCCCCACCCGACCTCCCAGACATGGTATCCTGATGGGCGGTCGGGTGGGGGTGTGGTCCGGTGCGGATGCGTCAAAGGCGCATTTCCAAACAGCCTCTTAGCGCCTTTGCTCAGTCGCGAGATGGTCTGCAATCCAGTGGTGGACAGAGGTTAGGGTTGGCCTCCATCCCAGCGCGGGAGTTCGCAGACTGTGGACACGACTGTTGGATGCAAGTGAGTATCGCGCGCGCCCCCGTCCCCAGCGCACTTCTGCCACATCAAGCGTGATGGATCGGGGGTCGCCGAGACCAAGTCCGGCGGCGATGGATCGGGCCATGTCGGCAAATGAGGCCTCGCCGCTTTCCACGAAGGCAAATGTGCCCGCGGGCGCGTGGTCCAGGGCAAGCAGATAGAGATCTACCACGTCAGCGATATGCACCGTGGACCAGCGGTTGAGGCCACGGCCGATATATGCGGCCTGTCCAGTCTCCCGCGCGAAGTCGATCAACAGCGGAAGTTGAACACTTCGTGCATCTGGCCCCAGAGCATCTCCGAAGATCAGCGAATTGCAAAGCACGATCGAGCGGATGCCGGATTGCGACAGGATAGATTGATCCAGTGCAACGCGCGCGGCCTTGTCCCTGGTGGGTGCAGGCATGTTCTCCTCGTCGACCACCGTATCACTCGGCTCGCCATTGGCATCGTCTGCCACGATGCTGCTACCGCTGGTGTGCAGGAGAGCCTTGCCTGACCCGGAAAGGGCCCTGAGCAATGTGTCGATTGCAGGGCGATCATCACTGCTTGCCGCATTCACAACCGCGTCCGCTGCGGACGCCTCCGCAGCCAGCAGATCATGATCTGCAAGCGTGCCATGAACTGGTACAATGCCGAATGCCTCACAGGCCTGGCCTTTATCGTGCGAACGCACCAGGCCACGCACTTGGTGACCACGCCTGACCGCCTCGGCCGCAAACGATCCGCCGATGAAACCACTGGCGCCCGTGACAAAAATTTTCATGCTAGATCCTGTTTTGTCAAAAGCCTGACACGACAACTTCGGTGTGATCCACGATCGGCGGAGCGGCGAAAAAATCTCCGACCAACTCGCGCCAAAGTGCATAATCGTTCGAAGTGCGAAATGCGACGACATGGTCGTCGAGGGTTTGCCAGCCGATTACGACCAGATAACGATCAGGATGTTCCACCGATCGCTCAAGGCGGGCGCTATTGCATCCGCGGGCTCGTTTGAACAGCGGAAGTGCCTGTGAGAAGCGCTGCTCAAACAGCGGTCCTGTGCCAACTTTGACCTGAATATTCGCCACTTCGTATATCATTCAAGCTCCTTCGGGGCATGACGACCGGCGGTTAGTGGCAACGATCGTCGGTCGCCTTACGAGCCATGTAGGTAAGAAGGCGCTGGTGAAAAGGGGAAGCATCGAATGCTCGCCTGACGATTGAAGGGAAGAGACCTCGATTGGCATGGCCAGTTCAAACAGTGCGAAGGGTTGGGTATCGCTTCACCTCTCCAAAGCACACCTGAATAGCCCCTGGATTTCTGGACGCCCTGGGTTCCAATTTGGAGGACAGGAGGAGACTATAGACAATGCCAATTTCAGTGATGCGTTCAAGCGTGATGCGGTGGCCCGGATTACGGAGCGGGGTCAGGACGTAGCGGAGATTTCGAACGGCTTGGGGGCGGTCAGCACTCGCTGTATGCGTGGAGGAAGCAGTTCGGAAAGATCGGTGGCTGAGCTTCGTGACACCTTGCAAATGCGAACGTTGCGTCGCCGAAGACAGTTGCGCATAATTCTCTCGTCAATCATATGGCGGCGCAGTGGGCGCACCACTGTCGTGATGGTCTCAGCCATGGAATAATCTCTCCTGACCAGGGGGCTTCTTCAGCAACCAAAACTTTCTATCACGACGCCATTCCGGCCAGTACTCGCACCCCTTCCGCGTCAGCGACTCCGTTCAATTGACCTTTTAAACGCGGCCTAGATTACGGTCTGGAGCGTTGCGGATCGCTTCGGCAATCGCTTCCCGCAACGGCTTTGGCCGGTAGTCATGACCATAGGGCAATGGCCTGAGCGGCTGGTGATCGGCACGGGGGGAGAATTGCTGAAGCCAACTATATTTATCGACCATGCCCCAGCAGAGCAGTTCATCGACCTCAGAATAGGAGAGCGTCAGATCAAGGTAGGCCTTTGCCACCGACGCCACGCGATTGTCTCGCTCCTTGATGGAGCCGGTGACGCCACGGTCGCTTACATCGAATTCGGTGATGGCGAGGCGGTACCCCATTGAGACCACTTCGTCGAGGAACGTTCGCCAATCACGTTCGCGCTCGCGCGATTGAACCATGTCTCCACCGGACCCTGATGAGCTTTGCTCTGTCCCTATATGGCTCTGAAGACCCAGTGCGTCGACAGGCACCTGTTCGGCGCGGAACCGGCGCAGGAGCTTGAGCACACCGGCGCGATGCTTAGCTGATCCGGCGCCCCATGACATATAGTCGTTATAGACGCGGCGAGCGTGAGGCGCTTTGCTTTTGGCCGCCTCGAATGCGATCCGAATGGCATCAAATCCCAGCTTGTCCTGAAAGAGGGAGGCCCGCAATTCGCCCGTGGCTGGGTCTATCGTTTCATTGACGACGTCCCAGGCGTAGATGCTCTCCTGGTAATGTCCCGCGACGGTCCCGCAATAGGATGTTAGCCAGTCAGCCAATTCGCTCGCCGGCGCATCGGAATATCGCTTTACCAGCCATTCGGGCGTATATTTGGGATGGTTCCACAGTAACGCATGGCCTCGTATCTTCTTACCATGTGTCTTGGCCCAATCGCAGATCAGATCGCCCGGCGCAAAGTCGAAAAAGTCAGGCCGGCTGGCGATGACATATTGCTTCATTTCATTTTCAGCCACGATCGTGCCGCATTCGCGATCGACGATCGCCATCACGCGGGGGTCGGCCAGCATGCCGGTCAAAGAGCCGACTGGGCCCGCGCCCACGGATGTGCCGAACAGCATCCCTTTGGTCTGTGCCAGGCCGGCAAGGGATGCCATTGCGCTGGGCCGAGCAGACAGAGGCGCGGGCAGGCTGCTGCACAGTATGCCGGAGAGCATTGCCCTGCGAGAGAGGGCGATGTTCGGATGGCGTCGTCCATCATCGCATTCAGCTTGACGCTGGACAGCATCAACGGCTGCCGATTGGAACGTTCGCTGTGCGAGTTTGTCCATAGGATGCGCCTCCCTGCGCAGATTTTCAGCGTGGCTTTGCGGTGTAGAGACCGACTACGGTTCCCACAAATCCGCCGGCCCGCTCGGTCGTGAGAAAAGTGACGTCGAGACCGGATTTCAAGGTTCGCTTCCGCCCGCCATTGGAATAATCGAAGGACCATTTCCCGTTATCGGTGCGAATGGTCAGGGTCACCTCCCGTCGTGGATCGACCGGCGCAGTTGCAATCGGTGTTTCCTCGGCCTCCCTGTCACGCATGTACAGCGCAACTGCCGGTTTGCCGGCAATGCGCGTCACACCGAAGAACAGATTGGATTGATCGCTCTGGACTGCCGCCAGGCCAGCTTGATCGCCATCCTTAAGTGGCATGAAGTGCATCGTGGTCGAGATCGTCGCAACGTGATGTTGCAGACGACGGCCGATGAAGCTGGGCGCCTGGCTTAGATCACCCAGTCGAGAGCCTGCCCGCATCTCCAGACCATCTTGTGCGACGTTATAGAATGGCCGTTTCGGTGTGCGAATTCCGATCCATTGGAGGTCCAGGTAATCCCCGTCAAATGCATCGACGTAGGAGAAACTTCCGCTGGTCGGCGGGTTGGAAGGCGGATTTGACGGCAGCCGAGGCCTGCGGGCAACGGAGGGAACGACCTGCCCCTGATCGAGGATGTGCGGCCAGCCATCCTGCCAGCTTACGGGCGCCAGAAAGGTTTCCCTACCAATCGTATATTTGTCGTCGGCATATGGCCTGACGCCAAGAAACACTGCCCACCAGTCACCTTTTCCCGTTTCTACAAATTTTGCGTGGCCAGCAGCGCTGATTGGGTTGGGCCGATCAGACGGCAGATTGCGCTGGGTAAGGATGGGGTTTGTCTTCAGGGGGATGTATGGCCCCCACAGCTGGTCGGATCGAAAGACGACCTCGGAATGGTTCGGGCCGGTTCCGCCCTCTGCGGCGATCAAATAATATCGGCCATCCTTACGGAAAATATGCGGCCCCTCGATCCACACCGGCTTCTGGGTGATATCTACCCCCCCATTGACGATCTGCCTGCTTTCACCGACCATCTTGCCGGCGCGCCAGTCAAATTCCTGAATCCAGATAGCCCGGTGCCCATTATAGCGCGGTGCTTCATCTGGTGCCCGATTGTTGACGATATAGGCTCGGTCGCCTTCCCAAAAAATGGAGGGGTCGATCCCTTCGAACGGCAACCATATGGGGTCCGACCAGGGGCCGGCGGGGTCTTTTGCCGTAATGACGAAATTGCCTTTACACCCTACACAGGTGTTCACGATGTAAAAGATGCCGTCGTGATAGGAAATATCAGGGGCGAAGGCCGCTTCTGATATCTTTCTTCCCGTGAAATCCAACTGTGTTGGGCGGTCGATCGCATTGCCGATCTGCACCCAGTTTACAAGATCCCTCGACTTGAAAATCGGCAGGCCGGGGTAATGGGCGAATGACGAATTGACGAGATAATAGTCTTCATCGGCACGCGTTACTGAAGGGTCAGGATAATAGCCCGAGACGACGGGATTGCGATATTCGCCTGCCGATATCGCCTTCTCATCCGGCGTCCGTCCGTCATAGCTGAACCGCTCGAACCGCGCAGTTTGCGCCCCGATCGAAGATTGGAATGACGACGTTAGCGCTATCAGTGCGATGGCAAGTCGGTAGTTCATTATCCTCCCTTCCTTTATTCGGTTTATCGGGTTGCGGTGGCAGACTACTTAGGCGCCGGAGAGCGCTTGGCCGGCGGTTGACTGATCGACGAAAGCGACAGCTTGCTAACGGCGACATTATCGTCGATCCGCCATAGGCGCACGCTGTGATGGCCTGCTTTGAGTGTCCCAAGCGCCACGTCGACAAGGAATCTATTGTTCTTTACAGCCCGCGTCCATTCGGGGCCATCGACCTTCAGGTTCATCGAGGCGATCTTAACGTCGCCACCGTCAACCGATACGCCGATGCGCAACCCGTCAGTTCCGTTCGTATCCAGCGTTGGAAGGAGGGACAACTGTAGGATTGCTTCTCCACCCTGCCGGAGCGCCATATCGTAATCGATATGGATGGCGTCCTCTATGGTTGTTGATGGCTGACCCTGCGGCAATGCAATGATAGCCCCCGACGCATCACCAAGATGAGGTATCACGCTCCATTGCAGGGTCTGCGAACCGTTCCTGCTCGTGAAAGCAGCCGCTTCAACGGCCGCACCATCTAGAATTCGATTGGGTATCGAAGAGAAGCGAACAGCGGGAGGTTTTGTACTGCGGTTTATAAGCCTGGCGAGCGGCGGCATGATATCCATTTTGGGATCATTCCACGAGGTGTAGCCGAACTTCGTCTGCGACATCATGCCGTCCCATTTGCCGCCGTTCAGTGCATGATAAAGTTCGCTAAGACGCTTATCTTCGCGAAATGCAGCTTGTGCGATATCGGCAAAATAGTCTGCGCGCTGGTCCTGCATCCCCGCCAACCGCCGGTTCCAAGCGATTGCGTAGTGAAAATGATAGAGATTCGTTAGAGCGGCGATAGGATATTCGACCAACTGAAACCAGGCATGTCGATACGCGACTGGCAAACGCCCGCGGACCTTCGACATACGCGCCTGCAATATATCCCACTCGCGAACGATCGCGCCAAACTCGCCTCCATCCAGTGCACGCGGCGAGACGGAGCCCAACGCAAAACCCTCCGCATCGACAAGTTCAGGTTTGCGGCGCGATGCAAGCCGCGAATAGTCGGTCAGAAGTTTGCCGATAGTGGGGCCAAGAGTTTTGCCAAACTGGGTGGTGGCCCAATCTGTGGGAAAATCGACAAGCGCTTCGGGGGACATGGCGTCAGGGTTCCAGGCCATCTTCATGAAGAAGCTGGTCGGAAACTCCATGGGTTTGAGATCGCCGACATTGGCGATCCAAAGCCTTTGCGCGCCGCGTTGGTAGGACAGGTCCATCTGCTGCCAGATCTTCTCGATCTGCATGGTGTTGAGCCATTTGTAGCTACGTGGACCGCCGACATAGTCGAAGTGATAATAGACGCCATAACCGCCGGGGCGGTCGAGGGGGGGGGTGGGCAGGCGGCGGATCTGTCCCCAATTATCGTCCGCGAACAGGAGGGTGACGTCATCAGGAACCTTGAGGCCTTGGTCAAAATAATCCTGCACCTCCTTGTACAGTGCCCAGACTTGAGGCGTCTGTGAGGCTGGGCGCCCCGTGACGTCGGCCAGGATATTGCGCTGATCGGCCACGATCTGTTCGAGCATTCCGCTTGCATTGCTGTCGCTCATCGGCTCATCGCCATCGCCGCGCATGCCGATGGTGACGAGTTGATCCTGAGGGCGGCTTGCTCCGGCGCTTTTCACCATTCGTTCGATGCCACCGCGCCAGAAAGTTCGCAGATTTTGGCCATTCGACGCATAGCTCCACGCGCCACCTGTGATTCCATCTTTCTTGTCGCGGTGCCATTCGACCTGTGCGCGCATCATCGGTTCATGATGCGATGTTCCCAGAATGATGCCCCGGGACTGGGCAAGGGGCATGGTTGTTGCGTCGTCGGCGCCGATCGCTTTACCCCACATGGCTGGCCAAAGATAATTGCCTTTGAGGCGCAAGATTAGATCGAAGACATGCGAATAGAGCTTGGCGTTTATCCCACCAAATTTCTCTCGACCCCATTTGCCGAAAGATGGTTCTTCATCATTGATGAAGATGCCGCGATACTTGACCTTGGGTGCATCGATGCGCGATCCGGCCGTCAGGAACAGATTGGCACGACGGGCGACGGGTACGTCCGCCCACCAGTGCCAGGGCGAGACGCCAATTTTCTCCGATAGGTCATAGGTGCCAAAGATGGTGCCGCGCCGATCAGCGCCCGCTATGATCAGGGCGCGTGCGATACCCGGGAAGGGGTGATCGAGCACGATTTGCTTATAGGCTTCCCATTTTCCAGTGATTTCCGCATCAGCGATGCGTCCGGTTTCGATCAGGCGGTCAATCAGGGGGCTTCGCCCGATTTGTCCTATCACTACGACGGCATCGCCGTGCGATGGCAAGGCCTTTAAACCTGCGGTCGGAGCGACAGCCGCCACGCGCGAGAGGTCCTCGGAAAATCCCATGGCGGCGGCGAGTATGGCAGGGTCGGCATCAGCATCCACGACGACTGGTATGGGGTGGCCGCCTGAAACAAGAGCGATTGCGCCAGGGGAGGCCTTCGGACAGGCTGTAACTGGGGCCGAGCAGCCGTGGGCATGGCTAATGCCTGGCCACAGCGTGGACGCGGCGGCGAGCCAAGCGAAAGCCCAACGGTGTCGCTGTCGGAGAAACTGCCCCGTCATGCAGATCACCAGTTGAACATGGTGCCGTCTTCAAGCCGGTTTACCGGCAGGAAGGCGCGATTATATTCGTACTTTGCAGCCAGTTCCTCGTCGATGTCCACACCCAGACCTGGCGCTTCGCCCGGATGCATCGCGCCATTCTCAAAGGTGTAGGCGTGCGGGAAGACGGCGTCGGTTTCGGGCGTGTGGCGCATATATTCCTGCACGCCGAAATTCGGCACCGACAGGTCGAAGTGGAGCGCGGCCGCCATGCAGACCGGCGACAGATCGGTCGCACCATGGCAACCGGTGCGGACCTGATAGAGATCGGCAAGGTTCGCAATCTTGCGCAGATGGCTGATGCCGCCGGCATGAACCACGGTGGCGCGGATATAGTCGATCAGCTGGTTTTCGATCAGTTCGCGGCAATCGTGGATCGAATTGAAAATCTCGCCCACGGCCAGCGGCGTGGTGGTGTGCTGGCGGATCAGCTTGAACGCTTCCTGATTTTCAGCCGGGGTCGCATCTTCCAGCCAGAAGGGGCGATATTGCTCCAGATCCTTGCCCAGGCGACCGGCCTCGATCGGCGTCAGGCGGTGATGGATGTCATGCAGCAGATGGACGTCCCAGCCCAGCGCTTCACGGGCGGCCTTGAACAGTTCGGGAACGATGCGGAGATATTTGCTGGTATTCCACACATTTTCGGTCGGCAGGTCGGCGTCGGCGGGTTCGTAGAAATATTTGTCCTTCGACACGCCATAGGTGCTGGCCATGCCCGGCACGCCGCACTGGATGCGGATCGCCTTATAGCCCTGCGCCTGATACTCCAGCGCGACCTTGACCGTATCCTCGATCGTGGTGCCGTTGGCATGGCCATAGACCATGACGCTCTCACGGCTGGCGCCGCCCAGCAACTGATAGACCGGCAGGCCGGCCAGCTTGCCCTTGATATCCCACAGCGCGGTGTCGACGGCGGCGATCGCCGACATGGTCACCGGGCCGCGACGCCAATAGGCGCCCTTGTAGAGATACTGCCAGATATCCTCGATCCGGTGCGCATCCCGGCCGATCAGGCAGGGAATGACATGGTCCTGCAAATAGCTGGCAACCGAGAGTTCGCGGCCGTTGAGCGTGGCGTCGCCCAGACCGTAAACGCCGTCTTCGGTTATGATCTTCAAAGTGACGAAATTGCGGCCGGGGCTGGTGACGATGACCTTGGCGTCGATGATCTTTACGGCTTTCGACGCGCCCTGACCGACGGTCGTCGGCAATTCATGTCTATCATGCGACACGATCGGATTAGTCCGTGGCATCAACCCTCCCTCACAATTTGTTTGACCAATATTGCATGCCTGCATTACCAATTCAATCGACTTCGGCACGTAATATTGACACTGTTGGCCATGGCGGTAATCGATATCCATGGATTCCGGTGCTCCCAATCGTCTGTATGCGCGCGTGGCCGAAGCGTTGAAGGCAAGAATTTGCAAAGGCGAATTCGCGGTCGGCCAACGCATGCCTGCGGAGCGGGTTCTCGCTGTAGAATATGAGGTTTCCAGGCCCACGATCCGCGAGGCTCTCTTCGCACTTGAGATAGGTGGCTTTGTCGAGGTGCGTGTCGGCTCGGGCGTATATGTTCTCGCAAACGCTGGCACACAGGAGTCTGAAGGCGCCGACATGGGGCCCTTTGAAATTCTTGAAGCGCGTCGCCTCATCGAAGGTGAGGTTTGCGCGATAGCTGCCGCCCGGATCACTAAGGAGCAGATTGAAGAGCTTCAGCGATTACTGATTCAAATCGACCATAGTGGCGATGGAAATCTCATGCGTTCAGAAGAGGCTGACCGTCGTTTTCACATTCTGATCGCCGAGGCGACACAGAATAGCGCTTTGGTCAACGCCGTGGAAGCGCTCTGGGATGCACGGGAGCGTTCGCCTGAGTATCGGTTGATGGCCGATAAGGCTCACGCGGCTGGCGTCGTGCCCATAGTAGATGAGCATGCCGCGATTGTTCAGGCACTGCTGTCGAGGAACCCGGCCATGGCTCGCGATGCCATGCACCAGCATCTTGGTCGTGTGCTCGACTCCATCCTTGTTGCGACGGAGGTCCACGAAGTCGAGCTCGCCAAAAAGCGTGTTGCGGCGCAGAGGCGGAAGTTTGTTTCCGTTGGTTGAAGCGTCGCTGCCAAGGGGTCAGATATTTTTGTTGCAATCTGTTTGACCAATTATTACCAATATCTCATAGGTTGAAAGACAGCTTAATGCGGGTCTCAAAATGGTAGCGCTACCGAAATAATCGGAGTGCTGCGGATATTGCGTGGGTTGCGGGCTCAAGGGGCTGCAATCGCGAGGTTTGCGAATGACAAAAAGGAGGGGTAAAATGAAGCCGAAGATGCTGGCAAAAACGCGTCTCATCCATTTCATGTCAAGCACAGGACTTGCTGCCGCTTTAATTGCTGGTCAACCAGTGGAAGCGCAATCAACGTCAGCAGCGCCCAATGCAGGGCCGTCAAAGTCTCCGCCTGTCCGTCCTGCTCCTCCGGCCCCCAAAACGACGCCGGATCGCGTCTCGTCGGAAGCCCCGGTTGTTTTGCCGCTTGATCCGCAGGCGGCCGACATCATCGTGACCGGCTACCGGCAATCATTGCAGGATTCGGCAAACACGAAGAAAAATGCGACGAATTTTGTCGACTCCATCTATGCTGAGGATGTCGGCAAATTCCCGGACCTGAACTTGGCGGAATCGTTACAGCGATTGCCAGGGGTGCAAATCGATCGCGATCGTTCCGGTGAGGGAACAACCATCAACGTGCGCGGTTTGAGCGCGGGCTTCACGGTAACGACCATCAATGGCTTTGCGACCACGACGACCGCTTATTCTGGCAACGAAGGTCGTGGGTCCGGATTGGATGTGCTACCCAACGAGCTGTTCCGCCGCTTGACGTTGAGCAAATCTCCGACTGCGAACATGGTGGAAGGGGGCACTGCAGGCGTCGTCGATCTCCAGCCGTTGCGCGCCTTCGACAGCAAAGGCTTCAAGATCAGCCTTCAGGCCCAGGGGCAGTATCAGGATGCCAATGGCTCCACCACTCCGCGCGCTGCGCTGATCGTGAGCGACAGGTTTGATACCGGGATAGGGGAGTTTGGCATCCTGGGTGCGCTGGCCTATGCAAGGAGGGACTATCGCAGCGAAAGCTTCGACACGATCGGCTGGACTTCGCTCAATGTTTCGCAGGTATGCCCCCGACCGACCACTGCAAACCCTAACACGGGATGCAATTCGAACAACCTTCTGACTGGCGGCTATGGTGGCGGTGCGGGGGCGACGCTCACGACGGTCCCAGGCAATATCCCTTCCGAGCTCGGATTGCCGGCAGCTGGTCAGCGTCTCACAATGTGTCTCAACAATGCGGCTGGCGGGACCTCCGGCTTGAGTTGTCAGGATCTGAGCTATGCGCTCGTTCCACGACTGATGCGAGCCGAACAGACGGTTGGCAAGCGTAGCCGCCTTGGGGGTTCGTTCAATTTCGAATATCGACCCATCCCCGACCTGCGTTTCCATGTCGACACCATGTTCAGCGACGTAAAGAACAAGTTTCGTCAGCACCAGTTGATGATGGTGGTGCGTAGTTACAACAATCAAATCCCTGTGGATTTTGAGCTGAACGAAGACAAGGTTCTGACATCCGGAACATTTGCCAACACCTATTTCCTGAACCAGTCGGATGGTGGCAACACACCATCGAGCTTGTTCTACAGGTCGGCAGGGATGGACTGGGACATTCAGCCGAATCTGAAATTTTCGATGTCGGGCATGATGAACAGCGGTCGCCTGTTGAACGAGGCGGTGCAATATACGATGCAGTCCGCCCCCGGCCGCATACCATTGACGTTCAGTCCGGCCGGCATTCCACAGCAGAATTTGGGAACAACCGATCTGACACCCGTGGCGACTGGTCAGTATGCTACATACAGCTATGTTCCTGGCGATCTTACGCCTTCTATCACCAGCAATTTGGATCTGGCGACGTTCAACAAATATGCGTGGAACAGCGCGTCGATCAGTGTTTCGCGGCAAAAGCTCGAGCAGAAGGCTTTCCGTTTCGATTTGGTCGGCGGCGACATATCGAATATCCAGTTTTCCGTCGGCTTCATGAAGAACCGCTTCGATCGCCGCATCACGGCTTATGGCGGTGGCCTCACAGCAGGATGTTTTCTGCGCGGGCAGTGCGGCACGACCTTCACATCGACCGAACAGTCTCTGCTGCAGGCGATACCCGATGCTCAGCTGGCAAATTACATGGTCCCATTGCCGTCCATGTCCCTGTTCAAGAATGCGCCGTTCGACGCCGGGTTCAACAATGGTTGGCTCGTCCCGGACTTCGACAAGATAGCGAACACCGTAAACCTCGACTATTTTCAGGAGGGCATCAATCCAGGTACCGACCCCACCAATTATCTGAGTTCCTACGCACGGCGCGATCTGCTCGAAGATACCAATTCGGGATATCTGATGGTCGACGGCAAAAAGGAGATATTTGGTCGGGAGCTGCGCTTCAATGCGGGCATGCGCTATGCCAGCACGTTCCAGAGCGCAAACGGCCGTGTCAACGACATCATCCTCGTCGGTGGTACCGGGGTTACGATCAGAAGTTTTTCCAACAAATATGACAACTGGTTGCCGAGCGCTAACTTCGCCTACATGCTGGATCGCAATCTTGTGTTGCGCGGCGCTGCTGCTCGTACGGTGACCGGCGTCAATCCGGCTGATCTCCAGCCGAATTTCAGCCTGGACCTGGATGCGACGACGTTCACATCCGGGAATCCCAAGCTTCAGCCGTTCTATGCGGATAATTTCGATATCGGCTTGGAATGGTATCCAAAGTCACGCACGGTGCTCACTTTCAACGCCTGGTGGAAGAATATCCATAATTATCCCTTCGTGCTGAATACCCAGCGGGCGTTCCGCGATCTGGGCATCAATTTCTCGGCACTGACGGATCGCCAGCGCGCGGCGATCAATGCGGGGGGTGGCCCCGACAATTATGTGATCCAGGTGGCGCAACGCCTGAACACCGACCTGGTCATCAAACTGTCGGGCCAGGAGTTCCAATGGATGCAGCCGACCGATTTCCTGATCAAGGGAACCGGGTTCAACGTGAACGTCACGCACATCAAGCAGTCGCTAAAGGGCAATGTACCCGCAACGCTCAACCCCAATGCTCTGCTTGCCGGCCTCGCGCCATGGACCTATAATGCGACAGCCTATTATGAAAGCAAGGCTTTCCAGCTGCGGCTGTCCTATGTCCACCGCGACGAAAATCTAAACCGAGTTTGCCCTTGTGACAACGTGGCGGGCGATCTCTACACAGTCGCAACAGACTATTTGGATGCGCAGCTTTCTTTCCCGCTGCCCTTCTATCAACGGTTCGTCTTTACGATCCAGGCGCAGAACCTCCTGAAGCAGGTCAATCTGACACGCTTCGACAAGCAGGAGGCACGCCCCTACAATGGTCAATATGCGGGCAGAAATTTCGTAGTCGGCCTTCGCGCCAGCTGGTGAGCTCTCCCCTGGGAGGCGGGATTGCGTGATGCCGCCTCCTCTTTTTCTGCATCCGGTCAGGTCTCTGGGCAGTTCCCTGCCAACGATATCGGGCTGACTAATGACGTCGGGATATTTTTTGGTAGCAGTCCTCAACGTTTTGACCGTTGCTTGGTGATCCACAGTTTTCGTGGCTTGGCCCAATCCTCATGACGGAGTAGCACATGAAGGGTAAGGAAGAATTAGCCCTGAACCGTCGAGATTTTATCGCGGGCAGCGCTGCTGTCGCGGCCTCTACGATGCTGCCTTTGACTGAGGGCGAAGGCCAAGCTGCGCTGCGGGCTGAGAGCGAACATTGCCTATGGTATCGCGATCCGGCTCGGAAATGGACTGAGGCGCTCCCAGTAGGCAACGGGCGCATCGGCGCAATGATATTTGGCGGCGTCGCGGAAGAGCGATTGCAGCTAAATGAAGATACATTATGGGCAGGTGGCCCATATGATCCGGTAAATCCACAAGCATCGTCCGCACTCGCACAAGTCCGTGATCTTATTTTTCAGGGGCGTTACGACGAGGCTCAGGCGCTTTCAGCGGAAAAGGTGATGGCTACGCCACTACGGCAGATGCCGTACCAGTCGTTTGGCGACCTGTGGCTGACCTTCCCAGGGTTGGACAAGATCGACATCGAAAATTATCGCAGGACGCTCGACATCGACGCGGCGCTACATACAACTCGTTTCCGCGTCGGGACAGTGGATTTCCTACGTGAGGTCGTAACCTCTCCAGCGGATCAGATTATTGCGATCCGGCTCTCAGCAAGCGAGCCAGGTTCGATATCGGTCGACCTTCATGCAACGTCACGGCAGAAAAACTGGTCCGCACAGCTACTTCCAGACGGCCAATTTCTATTATCTGGAACGAACGATGCGCGGTATGGCGTCGCAGCGTCTCTTAAATTCCAATGTCGTGTTAAAATGATTGCGACGGGCGGCGATATAGTCGCGCGTGAAGGGAAGCTATCGGCGACGGCGGCGGATGAAGTGACGATCATTATAGCCATGGCAACGAGCTATAAGAGCTACGACGACGTCAGCGCAGATCCTGCGGCGATCACCCAGAGTCAAATCACGAAGGCCAGCGGCAAGTCGTTTCAAGCGATAGCTGAACGTACTGCGGTGGATCATCGCGCTATATACCGCCGTGTTTCGATCGATCTTGGTCAGGCAGGCGGACCGGATAAGCCAACGAGCGAACGAATAGAAGGATCGCAAATCGCGCTGGACCCTGCCTTGGCAGCGCTATATTTTCGCTACGGGCGCTATCTGCTTATTACTTCATCCCGTCCGGGCTCGCAGCCCGCCAATCTACAGGGTATCTGGAACGATAGCATCGATCCACCTTGGGGTTCGAAATATACGGTGAATATCAACACCCAGATGAACTACTGGCCAGCCGAGCCGACGGCGATGCCCGAAATGGTCGAACCACTTATCGCATTGGTTCGCGATCTGGCGGAAACCGGCGCGGTTACAGCTAAACAAATGTACGGTGCGCGCGGTTGGGTATGTCATCACAACACAGATCTCTGGCGGGCCACGGCGCCTATTGACGGCCCGCAATATGGGCTTTGGCCGATGGGGGGAGCGTGGCTATGTTTGCATATCTGGGATCGCTACGACTATGGGCGCGATGCCCGGTATCTTGGCAGCGTGTATCCAATCTTGAAGGGTGCTTGCGAGTTTTTCCTCGACACGCTCGTCGAAGATCCAGCAACTGGCTGGATGGTGACAAACCCGTCCCTCTCCCCTGAAAACAATCATGGACATGGAGCCGGCTCGCTTTGTGCTGGTCCCACCATGGATATGCAGATTCTCAGAGCGCTCTTCACCCGCACGGCAAAGACTGCCAAGATTTTGGGTAAGGATCCGGCATTCATCGCAGAACTTGATACGATGAGGATGAAACTGGCGCCAAATAGGGTTGGTTCGCAAGGTCAGTTGATGGAATGGAAAGACGATTGGGACAAGGATGCGCAGGATCTGCATCATCGCCATGTCTCGCATCTTTTTGGCTTGTTTCCCGACAATCAAATCAATCTTGATGACACGCCGAAACTGGCAGCCGCTGCCAAACGGACGCTCGAAATACGCGGTGACAAAGCTACTGGATGGGCGACTGCGTGGAGGATCAATCTGGCTGCAAGGCTGCGCGAGGGCGACCATGCGCATCAGATACTTTCCTATCTGCTGGGATCGGAGCGCACCTATCCCAATATGTTCGATGCCCATCCGCCGTTCCAAATTGATGGAAATTTCGGTGGAACGTCAGGTATCTGTGAGATGCTGATGCAAAGCACCGGCATGACCATTCATCTTCTGCCAGCCCTGCCGTCAGCTTGGCCCTCTGGCTCGATCCGGGGAATCAGGGCAAGAGGAGGCTGCACTGTCGATATTATCTGGAAGCATAAACAGGTCGTGGAGGTGGTTATTGCGTCTGCAACTGGATGCATCCGGGAAATCCGTTGCGGCGCTATACGCCGCACTATTCGGCTTCACCAGGGAAATACTGTCCGGCTCGCTGGCCCAGAGTTGAACCGAGTATAGTTCACGTCATTATTTCTCTAGGCGTGCTGGTACAGTCAAGGGGACGCTGGGGAAACCGCTCGCCGAAAACCGTTCGAATTCGGTGAGAAACTCCCCGTTGCTTTTGGCATATGCGGGACAAGGGAGTTCGCCGATGAGCATGTCGAGGCTCTGCTAGCCCCAGATAGCGTTCATTTTCAAGCAGCGGAGAATGGAACGACGTTAGAGGAGATATGCCGACAGGCTGACTCTTGACCCAGACTTACTATCGAAGAGGAGCAACTAGGCGGCTTGATGCTGTAACAGCTGAAGCGGCTGACGGCTCCAGCAGCTTGTGAATCTTTGATTTAGCCCACAGCCTCGCAGGGTGACATATCCGCCCTGCGAGCCTGTTGCCGCGCACGTTGCCTTTGCGTGCCTATGAATGATTGCCGGGTTTAGTGCGAGTTGCGCGCAACATGATCGACCATAACAAAATAGGCATAGTGCCATGCAGGCTTTGGTCTTGGACAAAATGTCCCGGCAGTGAAACTGGAAAGATTGATGACCTTCCAGCGGCTTGGGTGACCTCCAGAGCATGCCAACTGCTCCATTGGCGCCCGATCGGACTTCAACGGTCAACGCCCAGTCTTCGGCAGATCATCAGCGCTTTATAACGATAAATCGGAAAATCATCGTCATGGCATCTTCAACGATCCCCAGGCCTGGGCTTGGATGGCTTTTACGCCCGCTCGCGGCGTTCATTGGTCTGCTTTCACTCTGGTTCATGATCGGCGGCATCATCCTGCTGACCGTATCGGGCTCCAGCTACTATCTGCTTGCAGGCATCGCACTGCTGTTCTCCGCCGTACAATTGTGGCGCCGCAAAATCTCGGGAGCCCTCGGCTTTGCTGGCGTTCTGATTGCCACGTTGCTTTGGACCATGTGGGAGACTGGCGCAAACTATTGGGGCTGGGTGCCTCGTATGGGGCTGCTGACCCTCATTGCGTTTATCGTGACGCTTATCCTTCCTACGCTGGATCGCGGGCCGACCCGTAAATTCGCGATGTGTTTTTCGGGCCTCATTGCCGCGATATTGCTGGTTGGCGTAGCACTGGCGTTCCAGCCGCACGGCTATGTGGCGCCCACCGGTCCTATCCCCGATGAGCCGATCCCCGGCATGTCGACGGCATCAAATTCCATCGCCGCCGACTGGAAAAACTATGGCGGCGACGGCAATGCCAACCGCTACAGCCCGCTGGCGCAGATCACGCCCGCCAACATCAGCAACCTCGAAACGGCCTGGACATTCCGCACCGGTTCGATGCCTGCCGATCTGAAAAACAATCGCTGGGCGCCGGAAACCACGCCGATCAAGGTCGGCGACGGCATTTACCTGTGTTCGGCCACCAACGACATGATGCGCGTCGACCCGGCCACCGGCAAGGAAGTGTGGCATTACAAGTCCAACGTCACGGAAAAGGATATTCCCTACACCGCGGCTTGCCGTGGCGTGACCTATTATGAATCGGCAAAGATACCGGTCGGTCAGGGCTGCCATTCGCGCATCCTCGAAGGCACGCTTAACATGAAGCTCATTACGGTCGATGCCGAAACCGGCAAGCCCTGCCCGGGCTTCGGCGAAGATGGCAAAGTCGACCTGTGGACCGGCATGGGCAAGGTCATTCCCGGCATGGCCGCCGTCACCGCTCCGCCTCCTGTGGTCAACGGTGTGATCGTCGTCAACCAGCAGGTCATGGACGGTCAGCGCCGTTGGTCGCCCTCGGGCGTGATCCGCGGTTATGACGCCGAAACCGGCGCCTTCCTCTGGGCGTGGGACGTCAACCGCCCGGGGAAGCGCGGCCTGCCCGGGCCGGGCGAAACCTACAGCAAGGGAACGCCGAATTCCTGGACCACCATGACCGGTGATCCCAAGCTTGGCCTTGTCTATGTGCCGACGGGCAATTCGACCGTCGATTATTACAGCGCCATGCGCACCCCGCAGGAAAATGCCGTCAGCACTTCCGTCGTGGCGCTTGATGTCAAGACCGGCGAAAAGCGCTGGATATTCCAGACCGTCCATAAGGATGCCTGGGACTATGACATGGGTTCGCAGGTCACCCTGCTGGACTATCCCGATGCGAAGGGCCGGGCCACCCCGGCGATGATCGTCCCCACCAAGCGTGGACAGACCTTCATCCTCGACCGTCGCAACGGCAAGCCGCTGACCCCTGTGGTCGAACGCCCTGCACCGGCCGGCAATGTTCCGGGGGATCCGCGTGCGCCGACGCAGCCATGGTCCATCGGCATGCCCGAAATGAGCGGACCCAAGCTGACCGAAGCGAAAATGTGGGGCATGACCCCGCTGGATCAGCTCTATTGCCGCATCAAGTTCCGCGACAGCCGTTACCTTGGCGAATTCACGCCTCCGGGCGTGGGCGACCACTGGATCGTCTATCCCGGCTTCAACGGCGGCAATGACTGGGGCAGCACGTCCTACGATCCGCATCGCGGCATCCTGGTTGCCAACTACAGCAACCTGCCTGTTCGCGAACGCCTGATCCCGCGTGCCGAAGCAGACAAGATGGGCCTGCGTTCGATGGATGACCCGGCCTACAAGCCGGGTGGCACACCGGTCGAAGGCAACGGGCCGCAGGCAGACACGCCCTATGCGATCGAAACGTCGATCCTGATGGTGAAGCTGACCAACATGCTCTGCAATGAGCCACCCTATGGCAAGGTGATGGCGATCGACATGCATACCCGCAAGACGTTGTGGGAGCGTCCGCTCGGCACCGCCCGTGCGAACGGCCCCTTCAACATCCCCACGGGCCTGCCGATCGAAATCGGAACGCCCAACAACGGCGGCCCGATGATGACCGGAAGCGGCCTGGTGTTCATCGCCGCAGCCATGGACAACCTGCTACGCGCGATCGACATCCGGACCGGCAAGGTCGTTTGGTCGACCGTGCTGCCCGCTGGCGGTCAGGCAACCCCTATGACATACGAGCATAAGGGACGCCAATATGTGCTGATGATGGCCGGCGGCCATCATGTGATGGGCACGCCGACGGCGGACTATCTTGTCGCCTATGCGTTGAAGCGGTAAGATGCTCTGAGAGCGGTCAGCGCCGTCGCAAGCGACGGCGCTGACCGCCTACTCATGCAGAATATCCGCTAAAAATCGTAAAAATGCTGATATTGGGGATCGAGTGAGGCTGCAGCATCTGTGGCCATGAAATCGCGGATGACGCCTTTGATCGAGGACACAAGCGCCTCGTCCTCCTGCAACCGGTGGCACAGATAAACGGGCAAATGCACATCTTCTTGGTCGACGAGCCGATACTCGATGTCGGACCTTAAATGTCGCGCGGTAGCCGGGATCAGGCATACGCCCATGCCAGCGGCAGCAAGGGCGAGGGCGGTATCGATCTCGTTGACCTCGCGGATCTCCCGATTAATACTGCCGAACTGCGCGAACCATGCCACCGTCTGGTCGCCAAATCCGCCCTTCATCTTGGGATTCGAGGGATAGATAATCAGATCGAAGCCATCGAGGTCACTTATGCGTACGGTTGTATCGTCCATAGCGAGCGGATGACGGCGGGAAAATGCCGCGAAAAGCCTTTCATCACGAAGGCGGACATGCACGATCTTTTCGTCGCTATCACGGTGCCTGCTGAAGCCGATGTCTATTGAGCCCTTGCGAAGGCTTTCTGCCAATTCAGTTGATTTGAGCTCAGACCAGCGCACATCGATATCTCTGAGCTGTTCTTCCAAACGCGACATTACAGCTGGTAGCCCCCCGTAGACGATCGTGGGGGAGAACGCGACGTTCAGTATCCGCGTTGCGCGTGACCCGATCTGGCGAACGGCCCTCTCCATCTTTCCTGCCTGTTCCAGTAATGCTGCCGCTTCCTTCTGGAGTTGCCGACCTGCTCTTGTCAGTTGAAATGGTCGAGATTGGCGGTCGATCAAATCAACACCCAACTGCTCTTCAAGCCGCGCGATTTGTCGACTCAGGGCCGGCTGAGCGATGTTGAGCTGTTCGGCTGCGCGCGTGAAATTTCCCTGCTCGGCAACGACGAGGAACTTACGCAACTGCTTTAGTTCGATCATCCCGTTCCCCCCGCAGAGTCCATGCTCGATAGGCCGCATATCTTGGGTCGAGACATCTCCCTATCGTTAATTTATCTTCGTCCGGTTGCCAGCGCATATCGTCTCATTCGATGGCATATGGTCAACTGTCTCCGTTCGCGCAGATGGCCAATGGTCTGTCTCCCTTTCTTGCCACTGGGCGGGCTATTATGGTCGTAATCGGCCTGTTTCCTGCGTCACAGCTTCGATAATTGCCATTTGCACGGCCTGGATTCGTGGGGCGTGCCGGGTGTCTTGATGAACCCCCATCCAAATCTCACGCATCAAGGTTTCGGCGGTCGGAACGCGAACGAGAGCATCGACCGTATCGGCCGCGTAGCATGGCAGGAAGCCCAGCCCGACGCCTCGAGCTACCGCTCGCATCTGAACCTCTCGGCTGTTGGCGAAAAGGGCGACTTCGGCCTTTGGGAAACGCGCCGAGAACCATCGCGCATCCGGCGTGTCGACAAGATCATCTTGAACCCTCACGATTCTGTGACCTTCGCCGGTCGTCGAGCGATCGGGCGCGCCGAACCGATCGAGATACGCACCGGACGCATAGACGCCAAAGGCCATGTCGCCGATCTTGCGGACGATGGTTTCATGCGCGTCGAAACGTCCGAGCCGCACGGCGATGTCTGCCTCGCGCCGGGCCAGACTAAGCGACCGATTATCGGTGATGAGCTCGATGGAGATGCCAGGATGGGTCTGGTGGAGCGATGCAATGCCCACAGTGAGGATATGCGCCGCAAAGGTTTCAACAGCAGTTACGCGGACAATGCCTGTTAGCCTTTGATCATCCCCTGCGATGGTGCGTTCCAACGCCAGCGCCGCATCCTCCATCTGCATGGCCTGGTCGAGTATGGCCGACCCTCCTGCTGTGAGACGGAAGCCGGTCGGCGTGCGCTCCAAAAGAGTAGCGCCGACCCGACCATGGAGATGGTCGAGCCGGCGGCTCATCGTGGACTGGCTGACTTTAAGCGCCCGGGCGGCAGCGGATAGCGATCCGTGTCGCGCTATGGCGAGAAATGTGTGGATGTCATCCCAGTCGAGCATTTTGCCTCATGCACCCCGCTTCGCGTCGATGCTCCATGCACCAGCTCCTGCAAAAGCCAGATACAGGAAGTTGAAGCAGAAGAGGATGGCGAGTTCGCCCATGTTGAGAACGGGATAGAAGCCCATCGGCAAGTGTACCATGAAATAAGCCACCGCCATCTGGCCGGAAAGTAGAAAGGCAATCGGGCGGGTGAAGATGCCCAGCATCACCGCGAAGCCACCTGCCAGTTCCAGAACGCCGGCGAGGCCGAACAGAGTGAACAGGGGAACCTGGCCAGGGGCCGCGCCAGCAGGGAATCCGAATAGCTTCACGATGCCATGGCTCAGAAACAAAAGAGCGGTCACCACGCGGAAAATCGAGAGAATCCGTGGCGTCCAAATCGTGATGGAGGAGGTTGTGTTGGTCATTGTGATGTCCTTTCGTAAATTTCAGGCTGCGTTTTGAAGATTGGCCCCTGCGAGCCAGCGATTGATGATGGTAGTGGTCGCTTCGCCGACGCCGTGCCCGACACCTGTGGTCCATGCGCCATGGACCTGATGTCCCGCGTGGCTGAGTGCGGCGCCGGCCTCGACGGAAAGGGTCGGCGGCATGACAGGATCGTCCCGGTCGTGGACCAGCAGCAGATTGGCGGGCTGGGTCTGCGCGGCAGTTTCGGCGGCCAGCCGCCCTGCGATTGCAACTGCGCGGCCGTGGAAATGACCGCCAGCGATGAGGGCAAGCGTCATGATGGCGCCCTGGCTGAAGCCTGTGAGCACAAGGTCGTCGCGACGCACGCCATGGTCCTGGGCGACCCGATCCAGCATCTCGAGCAGTTTCGGGATCGCGGCCTGAACGCGACCGGGACGGTTCGCTTCTGTAACCCCGGCAACCGAGAACCACTGCCGACCCAGGCTATTGGCATGGAAGGGTTCGGGGCCATCTAGCGCGATAACATCTGATTGCGCGGTCAGCGGTTTTAGGGCCGAGGTCATGTCACGGGCGTTGGATCCGACACCGTGCAGAGCGACGATAAGTTGTCTGGTCATGCGATTTCTCCAAAGGCGAAGGCGTCCATGCGCAACACGCCATGCGTGGTGCTGGCATGGAGATGTTCTGGGAATTTACCGCCTGCCGCGCCCATCGCGACAAACAGAGGGAGCAGATGTTCTTCGGTCGGGTGGTTGCGACGTGCAAAGGGAGCACGCTCGCGATAGTCGAGGACATCCTCGACCCTTTCCTGCTCGAGGGCGATTGTCATCCATTCAGCGAAGTTATCCACCCACTGCGGGGCAGGCGCATGGAGAGCGTGATAATATTCCCGAAAACTCGACAGGTCGTGCGTGAAGCTTCCGGATCCGACGATCAACACATCTTCGTCACGCAATGGAGCGAGAAGCTGACCCAGACGGTAGTGATAAGCGGCATCTTTGGATGATTCGACCGAAAGCTGGGCCACCGGGATATTCGCATCTGGGAACATAAGGCTAAGAGGCACCCAGGCGCCGTGATCGAGGCCGCGCTCCTTGTCCCGTTCGACCTTCGTTCCATCGCTCGAAAGGAGTGCCGTGACCCTATCTGCGAGCCAGACCGAACCGGCAGCAGGATAGCGGATACGATATAGTTCGGCCGGGAAACCGTGAAAGTCATGGATCGTGGAATTGATCGCTGGCGTATTGATCGTCGGATTTGCTGCCTCCCAATGGGCAGATATGACGAGTATCGCCTTGGGTGATTGAGGAAGCAGTGCGGCATAGCCTTCAAGGAAGGTGCGCGCCGGGGCATCGGTGAGGGGGAATGTTGGTGCCCCATGGGATACGAAAAGAGAAGGAAGCATGACAACCTCGCAATTTGCTTTCCATGCTTATGGCGCATCCCAAACCGCTGAGATATTCACTATTTTAGGGCATCACCTATCCGTTTTTGCATACCATGCCCATTGCCGCCTTCGTGTGCCGCTATCGGGCGATCAGCTGGTGACGACTTCTGAAAAGAAGCTCTGATTGGCGTAATGATCGATGAAGGCACGCTGTGCGGCAGGCATGCCCTGGCGCGTGGCAAAGACCATATGCACCAGGCCATCGACCGTATGCAGGTTCGGTAACACCCGCGCCAATCGTCCGGCCTCTACGTCTGCCACGCAATTCTGCTCGTGGAGCAGCGCTACCCCGAGCCCATCCAGTGCGGCCTCTCTTATGATCATGGAGTCGTTGCTGCACAGGCGTGGTCGATGTACCACTCGCCTTGCCTCTCCAGCATCATTTACCAAGTCCCACCGATCATGATCCACATGGTCCCCTATAGTGAGCGTCGCGCCCTGGGGGAGGGTGTCGATCGTGATCGGCGCCACCTGTTCGAGATAGGCGGGACTGGCAACCAGCATCCTGCGGCTGCGCCCGATCTGACGCATCGTCAATGACAGATCGGACTCCGGCTTGAGATCGATGCGGAAGGCGACGTCATATCCTTCACGGATGATGTCGACACGCCGACCGGTGAGATCCATGAACACGCGCACGTTGGGATGCCGCACAAGGAACGAGCCTAACGTCTGGGAACCCAGATAGCGGGCCAGCCCAGGTGGGCACGCAATCCGCAATGTGCCACTTACATCGTCCCGGGTATGGGCTGCGATAGCGCGGGTCGTCTCGAGGCTCTGCTGGATGATCTCGCACTGTTGATAGATTTGCTGCCCCGCATCGGTAATCCTGATGCTTCGCGTTGAACGCTCGAGAAGGCGCGTGCCCAGCTCATCCTCCAGCTTTGCGACGCGTTTGGATAGTTTCCCGCGGGTTTCTCCAGTCGCGCGTTCAGCCGCAGAAAAGCCACCGTATCGCACCACCAGTGCAAAGCTTTGAAGATCGTAGAAATCCATGAATGCAAGATGCCATTGTGGCCATGTAGGAAACGCTCTGTGCCAGATAGCCTCTCTACCCTCAAGTGCGCGGCGCGATAAACGAGACCATCAGTCTCGAGAGGCGAACATGCAACAGACAGTTAGAAGGCCGTTTTCCACCGACGCGTCGGAACCTGGCCTTTTCACCGCTCAGGAAGAGCGGGTTTTGATATTGTCTCTGAGCGATCCGCTCTTTTCCGCAAGAGCCGTGAAACGGCCTCGGCAAAGAGTCATGGAGATGATCTTCGGCCCAGCACAAAACTACCGACTCGCAAATCCGCGCCTCGAGACGCTGAGGCGCACGGCCGTCATGATGCGCTGCATGGGTTATATAACCGAGCGTGATGCGTATGAGTTTGAGAGGGCTGGCTTCTCCGACGATCATCTGGAAATGATGCGGGGCCTTTTCTCCCAATCATCCTCGTCGATGGGTTCTACCTCCAAACATTAGACGTCCTTTCATCGAATCTGCGCGATCGATGAGTCGCGCAGATTCTGGGCATATTTCCGATCAGTCGGCTGTATCGGTCTAGCAAGCGCGTTTGCTTTAGTGGCAGCGCCAACGACAGTCATCGTCCCTCGCACGGCGGCCATCGCTTTGCCAGCTTCTGAAAGGGCCTTGAACCTGTCGGACATTATTGTGTGGCGATTGAGCATGGTTGGTCGCCTGCTGGAAACCCTGCCGTCCGCGTGAACAAACGATTTGGCGCTTTGAAGAAGGCGTCGGCATGACACGGGTCGTGAAGATATTCCTGATTGTGTCCATGTTGGAGACAGTCTCGCGCCTATCGGAGCAGTTATCTCATTCCACAGTGATATCTATTTCGCACTCACCTTGAAACAAGTTGGAAAAGGGTGAGAAAACATGAAGAACATGATCATCGGTGCGGTCGCCTTGGGAACCGCCTTTGTTTGTAATCCAGCTAACGCTGAAAGCTTCCAAGGCCCCTATGTCGGTGCACAGGCAGGCTGGAATCAGGACAGCATCGGGGCTACGACATCCGATGTCGGTCGCCTTGAAATGCACGAGTCACGCGCGAGCTTCGTTGGCGGCGTGTACGCCGGATATGACTATCAGGTGACGCCCCACATCGTTCTGGGCGTGGAAGCCGGTTTCGACCTCGCTCCCGATGACGCTTCTCGCGTCGGCGGAGCGTTGATCGATCCTAACTATTCCTTCGATCTAGGCGCCCGCGCGGGTTATGTAGTGGGCGATAAAACGCTCGTCTATGTTCGGGGAAGCTATGAGAATATGAGGGCACAGGTCCAGAACGGTGCCGTATCCGGGCACGACACGTTTGACGGCTGGGGCGTTGGTGGAGGCGTCGAGCGCTTTGTGACCGACAAGGTGTCGGCGCGGGTGGAGTATCGCTACAGCGATCTGAGCAACGGTGGCAAGTTCGATCGCCATCAGGCGCTGGTCGGTGTCGCCTACCATTTCTGACGTCGAATGCTTGCAACACAATATCAGGACGACCAGTGGTACATGGTCGTCCTGATATTGTGCATCGGTAGGCGCGACGCATTCAACCGCGTGGTTTGCGGTGGCTTTCCCCGGTGCGATGATCTCGTCAGAACCGCCGGAGTTGATGCGCGATAGGATCGGGCAGTTTGCGGTTTCTGGCAGGTTCTTGCTCAGGGATGCTTGGACAACCGGGCCGGTAAAGCATTTAGCTTCATATATAGTTGCCGAAGTTTCAATTGCTCTGCAAAAATGGTGAACGATCCGCCGATCCGCCGATCCGCCGATCCGCCGATCCGCCGATCCGCCGATCCGCCGATCCGCAGCCGTAGAGGCCAGCTCTTGCACCTTGTCTAGGCTGTCCAGCCGCAAGCGAGGCGGCGACGGATTTCTCAGGCGCTGCAGCTGCGGCCCCCGAGATCGCGAAGAAATCGGCGGTCGTCGCGATCTGCAGGCTGACCTGACCTTATCGAATAGATTTGTTGAAGCCAGGCTCGAAAATGATGGGGAGTTCAGCGACCGGTCTATGGTTGCACATCGCAGGCGGCCGTCGTCACGGCTCTTCCGCTGATGATCTGCGAATATATCCCAGCGCTCAGTTTCGGTGTACGTTTTTGCGTATTGAAGTCGACATGGATCATGCCGAACCGACTGCCATATCCAAACAGCCATTCAAGATTATCGTGGCTGGACCAGACATGATAACCGCGCACATCGGCACCGTTGGTCATGGCTTTCTTCATGGCGGCGATATGGTCGACAAGATATTTGCAACGCTTGCGATCGTTAACCGCGCCATCGGTCATTTCATCGTCACCTGGAAAGCCTGCGCCGTTCTCGGTGATGAAAACAGGAGGGTTTCCATATTCGATGCGGATGCGGTCCAAAAGGGCGGTGAACTGGTCCGGACGCACGGGGCCATTATAGGCCGCGTAAACGCCCTTGGGGACGAACATCTCGGCAGCATATCCATCGGTCGCCGCGTCCGCAGTATGGCGGATGAAGAGCGGTGAATAGAAATTGATACCAAGATAATCGAAATCGGCAGCATGTATTGCGGCAGCGTCCCCCGGACGCACGTCGATGTCGCCACCCAAAGCCGAAACGGCCTGAAGCACATCCGCTGGATAGCTGCCCTTGTACATGGCATCCAGAAACCAGCGGTTCATCACGCCGTCAGCCAGTTGCGCCACTTTCCGATCCGCAGGGGACGCGCCAGCTTCGGTTAGCGTGGGGAAGAGAGGGAGGGCGAGACCCAGCCGACCAGCATATCCCTTCGCATCGAAGCTCTTCTTTGCTGCCGCAGATGCAAGCAAGAGGTGATTGAAGGTCCGAAGAGCGCCGGGAAGGTCGCTGGCCGGCGGCACGATTGCAAACGCGCCTTTGCCGCCAACCATACGCTGCTCGGCCAGCTTCTTCATCGCCCGCTCCACCAACGGTTCGTTAACCAGAACATATAGATCGACCTGATCATGGAAGTTGTCGAAGACCACGTCCGCATAATGACGAAACCAATCGATTGAGGCGCGATTTTCCCATCCGCCAGCCCGTGCCAGTGATAGCGGCATATCCCAATGGTAGAGGGTCAGCATTGGTTGGATGCCGGCAGCCTTCAGATCATCGATAAACTCCCGGTAATGTGCTATCGCTGCCGGGTTCGCAGGGCCGACCCCGTCGGGGATGATGCGAGGCCAGGAAATCGAGAAGCGATAGCTTGTCAGCCCCATCTGCTTCATGAGCGCGATATCCTTGAGATACTGCGTCCTGTCGTAGAAGTTGATGGCAACAGCCCCCGACATGCCAGGGCCTGCGAGATCAAGGTCGTCGAGATAATGGTCCCATATCGATCGACCCTTACCATCAGCAGCGACCGCGCCCTCCACCTGATAGGCAGCAGAGGCGGCCCCCCAGCGGAAGGGTTCCGGTGCCGGCTCCGCCGACACGCTACTGGACATGGTTGCAGCCATTGTCGCGAGCAGGAAGCGCCGCCACATCGCCTATGCCTTGCTAGCGGGGTAGTGGCTTACCCAGGCTGCAAAAGCAGTAATGAAGGAGGATATGAACGTTTTGCCGGATCCCTCGACCAGGCTTCCCTCTGCTGTGAAAAGATCGGCCGAGTGGCCAAGATAGGCCTCTGGTTGCTGCATCGCGGGCATGTCGAGGAAGACGAGGCTCTGGCGGAGATGGTGGTTAGCCCCGAACGCCCCAAGCGCGCCTGGTGACTGCGACAGAATGCCGGCCGGCTTGCCCGCCCAAACGCTCTGACCATAGGGCCGGGATCCAACATCGATGGCGTTCTTGAGCGCGGCCGGAACGGACCGGTTATACTCCGGCGTGACGAACAGGATACCATCAAGAGGCGTGACCTCGCCACGGAAACGCTGCCAGGCCATCACGCCTTCATCCTCGAGTTCGGGATTGTATAACGGCAGGTCGCCGATCTCTATGATCCGCATCTTCACGCGATCATCGGCCAGGGAGATCACGGACTTCGCTAGTTTTCTGCTGAGGCCGTCACGTTGCAAGCTGCCGACCAAGATGCCGACCGTAGGAAGTTCTGCCATATCAGTCTCCGTGGCAAAAATTGCCTTCATTTATTGTATCAAGCGCTTTTCTTCGACCCAGCCGGACGCGACGGCCATGGCTGGCCGTCGCGCCTATCGTCCGTCAGGCGACTGGCTGGATTCGCAGAATCGGCTTGATGGTAACGCCGCGCTCGGAATCCTCAATCGCCTGATTGATATCCGTAAAATCGTAGAAGCGCACAAGACGGTCGAACGGGAAGCGCCCCTGTTTGTACAGGTCGATCATGACCGGAATGAATGTCTTGGCGACTACATCCCCCTGAACAATGCCCATGATACGACGGCCTGGGATCATAACGTCGTTGACGTTGAAGGCCACTTCTGTACCTTCCTTGGTTGCGCCTACGATCCCGCAGGTCCCGAAGATGCCGAGGGAGTCTATCGCCTGGCGCAGGACCTCTGGCCGACCGCTCGCCTCCAGCGCGAAGTCGGCACCCCCGCCGGTTATTTCGCGCACCGTCTCGGTAGCATCGACCTCGCGACTGTTGATTATATGTGTGGCTCCAAGTTCGCGGGCGAGCGCGAGGCGGGCCGGGTTCACGTCAACCGCGATGATGGTTGTAGCACCTGCGACCTTGGCAGCCATGATCGCCGACAGCCCGACAGCCCCTGTGCCAAAAGCAACGAAGCTGGATCCGGCGCGGACCTTGAGCGCGTTGAGCACTGAGCCCGCGCCCGTCTGAATGCCGCAGCCTAGCGGACCAAGCAGTTCCAATGGCACGTCCTTGGGCACGCGCACGACGTTGCGCTCGTTGGCGAGCGCATATTCTGCAAACGCCGATTGCCCGAAAAAATGGTCATGAACAGGATGGTCGTGTTCGTCGGTGGCAGAGCTTGTTCCGTCCAGTCGTCCTCCGCCGAAGTTGAGCGGCCCCATATGCTCGCAGTGCGCCGGATGGCCCGATTCGCACGTGTCGCACAAACCGCAAGACATATAGGTCATCACGACATGGTCGCCCGGCGCGATCGTGGTGACATCTGAACCGATCGCTTCGACGACCCCGGAGCCTTCATGGCCCAGGATCATAGGGAGTGGAGCGGTAAAATCCTGATTCCGCACCACCATGTCGGTATGGCAGACACCACTCGCGACGACCCGGACGAGTACCTCGGTTGGCTTTGGTGCTCCGAGCCTGACGTTCTCGAGCAGGAACTCGCCGCCCTTTTCGCGAACCACCGCTGCGCGCACCGGGTGAGCATGTTCCAATTCCGCCATGTCGTGTCTCCTGAGTACCGACCGCCGCACGGCGCGGCGTCCTTGGGCAGCCATCTAAGAGCATCAAGGAAGTTATTCAATGCGTAATCTATTTGACAAAGCGTAATTCGATCCTATTTGATTTTGCATCGAACGACGCTGCCGACTCCCGAAGCCGACGCGCCAGTCATTACATCGGGCGGTGCCGCCGCTCATTATGTGGAGAATGAAGATGGACGTACGTCTGGTCATCGATAACGATGCGTTGGAGGCGGGCTCGGGGCGCTGGTTCGAGCGCCGCAATCCTATTTCGGGCGAAGTGGTTACCCGCGCTGCGGCAGGTGACAAGGATGACGCTGTCCGGGCAGCGGAGTCTGCCAGCAAGGCTTTCAAGGGATGGTCGAAGACCGGCCCCAGCGAACGGCGCGCTCTGCTTCTCGCCGCCGCTGACCGGCTTGAAGCCAAAAAAGACGATTTCATCGCTGCGATGGCGGCAGAAGTTGGTGCGTCGGCGCTCTGGGCGGCCTTCAATGTGATGGGGTCTGCTGCTTTGCTGCGCGAAGCGGCGGGTCTGGTGACGCAGGTTCAGGGTGAGACTATCCCGACCGATAAGCCAGGCACGCTTTCGATGACGCTGCGCCAGCCTGTCGGCGTGGTGCTTAGCATCGTGCCATGGAATGGTCCCGTCCTGCTGGCTGCCCGTGCGATCGCCTATCCGATAGCCTTCGGCAACACTGTCCTGTTCCGGGCGTCCGAGACCAGTCCACGAACCCATGCGTTGATCGCCGAAGCCTTTTATGAAGCCGGTCTTCCAGCTGGAGTGCTTAACTTCGTCGTGAATGCGCCGGACGACGCCCCCGAGGTCATCGACGTGCTGATCGCGCATCCGGCGGTGCGGCGCGTCAACTTCACGGGTTCCACTCGCGTGGGTCGGATCATCGCAGAGAAGTGCGCCACGCAGTTGAAGCGCTGTCTGCTGGAACTGGGCGGAAAAGCACCTTTCGTAGTGCTGGATGACGCCGATCTCGACGGGGCGGTGAACGCTGCGGCCTTTGGTGCCTTTCTTTATCAAGGGCAGATTTGCATGTCCACGGAGCGCTTCGTGGTGGACGAGTCGGTCGCAGACGCCTTTGTCGAAAAATTCGTGGCGAAGGTAGCATCACTTGCGGCCGGTGATCCCGTCTCCGATCCTTCGGTCGTAATCGGGCCTGTCGTTGACGCACGCTCGGGCATGCGCATCAATGGTCTGATCGAGGATGCACTCGAGAAGGGAGCAATTTTGGCGACCGGTGGTAAAGCCCAAGGCGCGCAGATGCCTGCGACGATCGTCGATCATGTAAAGCCTGGCATGGCTATCTACGACGAGGAAACTTTCGGTCCGATCACTACCGTAGTCCGCGTGGCGAACGTCGATGAAGCCGTCCGGATTGCCAACGACACGGCTTATGGCCTGTCTTCGGCGGTGTTCGGGCGCGATGTCAGCCGCGCGCTGGCAGTCGCCGAGCAGATCGAAGCGGGCTGCGTCCATATCAATGGCGCGACGGTGCAGAACGAGCCGCAGGCACCCTATGGCGGCATGAAGCAGAGTGGCTATGGCCGTTTTGACGGCCGTGCGGTCATCGACGAGTTTACCGAGATCAAGTGGGTGACCATCGAACCGTCCAATCAGGCTTACCCGTTCTGAAGGGGCAGGCGCGGCCCGGCACCGGGCTGCGCCTTTTTCCAAAGCAAGACAATGATGCGCGCCTCCTCACTCATCCTCCTCAACGGGCTTGCCCTTGCTGGCTGTGCCTCCATACCGCATATCGCGGATGGTCCCCACATGCTTGCGGCCGTTACGCCGCACAGTGCGCAATCTTTGGAAGCGCCTGCGATCGACTGGCCGCAGGATGAGTGGTGGCGGCGCTATCGCGATACGCAGCTTGATGCGCTCATCGAGGCTGCACTGACTTCCTCTCCCAGCCTTGATATCGCCGCCGCCCGGGTGCGCCGCGCCGAAGCCTTTGTCGACCAGAGCAGGGCAAGCGACCTCCCGCAATTGAGCATATCGGGTAGTTTCGCCGAGGCAAAGGCAAGCTATTGGAATGGCGTCCCTTATGCGGGCGTCCCTAAGGGTGTGAACGATGCCGCATCGGTGCGCGCCAGCCTGGACTGGAACCTGGATTTCTTCGGACGCAATCGGGCAGCCATAGGTGCGGCGCTTTCGTCGGCGCAGGCTGCACGGGCGGAAGCGGCCCAGGCGCGGCTTCTGCTGACTACCTCCATCGCCGGGGCCTATGCTGACCTGCTTGGTCAGATGCGTGACGCAAATCTCGCGGAAGACACGGTGGAGGTGCGTGCTCGAACCGCTGATCTGGTCCGTCGCAGGCGGGCGCAGGGCCTCGAGACGCTCGCGTCCGAAGGGCAGGCCGACAGCGCGCTCGAAACAGCCCGTCAGATGTCCCGTGCTACCGAGGAAGTGGCAGATCTCACCCGGCTGAGGATTGCGGCGTTGATTGGTGACGGTCCTGACCGTGCATTGGCAATTTCCCGCCCGGCCGATCCAGAAGTGCCGACCTTCGGTCTTCCGGCAAATCTTCCAGCAGATCTGATCGGTCGCCGACCCGATGTTCGCGCGGCACGGTTCCGGGTGGAAGTTCGCGCCTCGCAGGTGGGCGTGGCCAAAGCGGGCTTCTATCCTAGTGTCAACCTGTCCGCATTCATCGGCCCCCAAGTGCTTGGCCTTGGCAAGTTCTTTGATGCAGGGTCGATCGCGGGAAATATCGGTCCGGCCATCAGCCTCCCGATATTCCGGGGCGGCGCCCTGTCGGCCAATCTGCGCGGAGCGCGTGCCGATTATGACGAAGCTGTGGCGAGCTATAACGACACGCTTCTACGCGCCTTGCAGGATGTGGCGCAGGTCACGACAAGTGAGCGAGCGCTGGCAGAACAACTCGATCATGCACAAAAGGCGCGCGACGCGGCGCAGGTCGCATATCAGGCAGCAACCGAACGCTACCGTGGCGGGCTGCTCAACTATATCGCAGTATTATCCGCTGAAAACACGCTCATCGCCTCGAAACGCGCAGTATCGCAACTCGAGACCCGCCGGTTCACGCTCGACGTTGCGCTCGTGCGCGCGCTCGGCGGCGGCGCCTGAACCGTTTGGAGTCCCCTATGACCGACGCCGCTGCAACTTCCCCAAATTCTCACCGCCCCACTGAACCCGAGGATGGCGAACGCCGCTGGGTTCGCTTCGTGCCGTGGATGATATTGGTCCTCGTAGTCGTGGGCGTGATCCTGGCGACGACCAACTGGAACCGGTTCGAGGCGGATCGGTCGGTCCAAACGACTGACAATGCGACTATTCAGGCGGAGTCGGCCGTGGTGGACGCGAAAGTCTCGGGATATGTCCGGACCGTGAACTTTACCGACTTCCAACAGGTGAAGGCCGGTGACGTTCTGGTCCAGCTCGACGATAGAGAGGCGCGGGCCGCCGTGCTGCATGCCGAGGCTACGTTGGCGAAGGCGAAGGCCGTCCTGGCCAATCTCGATCACGAGCTTGATGCGCAGCAGGCGGTCATCGCCCAGGCACGAGCGGCGGTTTCGGGCAATGCAAGTAAGTTGCTTCTCGCGCGCGCGGATCAGCGCCGCTTCGCAGCACTGGCAGAAACTGGCGCAGTAACCGGTCAGGAAAATGATAGCGCAAGCGCCAATGCGAACGTGCTTGAAGCCTCGCAGGCAGCCAGCGTTGCTGCGCTCGATCTTCAGAACCGGCAGCTGGATGTGCTGCGGGGTCAAAGGGCTCAGCGCGAGGCCGACGTGCTCGCAGCGCAGGCTGCGCTTGAGAGTGCGCGGATCACGCTCTCCTACAACCGGATCGTGGCCCCGACCGATGGTATCGTGGGTCAGCGACTGGTTCAGCTCGGCAGCTTGCTCAGCCCTGGGTCGGCCGTCGTGAACTTCGTCGCCAGTACGCCGCCCTATGTGGTCGCCAACTACAAGGAGACGCAGCTGGCGCGTATCGCACCGGGTCAGCGCGTCGACGTTCTCGTCGACAGCTTTCCTGGTGAACGGCTCGTTGGGCATGTCTCAAGGCTCGCCCCCGCAAGCGGTGCGACCTTTTCAGCGCTTCCAGCGGACAATGCGACCGGCAACTTCACGAAGGTTACGCAGCGGGTGCCGCTCAGGATCGATCTTGCGCCGGGACAGGCGATCATCAAGCGGCTGCGCGCCGGCATGTCCGTGACGACAAGGATCGAAACGCGTGGGTGATGTCGCGACTGCTCGGCGCAGCCGTCATTGGCTGCCGGACGGAATGCTCACACGTCGTATCGGCTCTGTGGTTGCCGTGTTGCTTGGGACATTGACCACCAGCCTGTTCACCCGTGATTTCGGCGTTTCGCTGGCTGATATCCGTGGGGCATATGGACTGAGCGTGGACGAAGGCGCATGGCTCAGCACCGTCACCAACGCTGCCCAACTCCTCTCTGCGCCCGCTGTGCCTTTGTGCGTAGTCATGTTCGGACCACGACGAATCCTTGGCTGGTCGGCATCAGCGTTCATCCTGGTAACGGCGCTGGCACCGATGGCGTCGGGAATGATCGCCATATTCGTCGTGCATTCCACGATCGGGTTCCTTCTGGGTTGCTTCGTACCGGCGACGCTGGCGATCGTCTTTGCGAACCTATCGCCCCGTTACTGGCTCTTCGCGCTTGCTCTCTATAGTCTGCGGTTGACGCTGGCATTGCATACAGGTGTCTCGCTCAGCGGCTGGTTCGTAGAGGATCTGGGTTGGCAGGCGATATATTGGCAGGCGACATTGTTCGGCATCGCCTTCCTCCTCCTGGCGCTTGTAAGCTTCCCCCAGCGCGAGATCGGATGGAGCTTGTTTTCACGGACGAACAAGGGCGAGGTGGCGATGTTCTGCGTCGGGCTGACGCTGGTCTATGTAGGGCTGGACCAAGGCAACCGCCTCGACTGGCTCGCGTCCGGAACGGTCGTTGCGTGCCTGACTGGCGGAATGCTTCTCGTCCTGGCTGCGGTAGTATGGCAATTTTTCTCACGCGTTCCATTCGCCCATCCTGCTGCGCTACTTCGACGCAACATCCACATGCCACTGATAATCGTGACGCTGTTCGGCGTAACAAGTGGTGCAACCTCGGTACTGATCCCAAACTTCCTGGCGGTCGTCGGTCATCTCAAGCCCGAGCAGTCCGGAGCCGCGCTCTGGGGTGTCGATCTTGTACAGCTTGTCGCACTGCCCGTGGCGATCTGGTCGATCCGGCGAGCCGATCCGCGTCTGACCGTTGCCGGGGGGCTGCTCCTCGTGATGTTTGGCTGCTGGCTCGGCAGTGGCATCACGCATGACTGGCGGGCAGGCGACTTCATCACGATGAGCGTGCTGATCGGAATAGGCAATGCCGCCGTTCTGCTGACGATGATCGCGATGACCGTCGCGAATGCAGCGCGCGAAGAGCTTATCTCCATCGTTGCATATATTCAGATACCCCGTGTCCTAGGACCAGAGCTGGGACTTGCGATACTCACCACTTTGCTGCGCAAGCGTGAGGCTGTTGCCTCGGTGCTTGCGGGCAGCAATGTCGAGCGGGTGCGGGGGAGCGCGCTCGACTTCCATATTAGTGGAATGGGATCTGTCATTCGAAGGGAGGCGACCGTCCTTTCCTATGCGGACGCGTGGACCTTCTGCTTTTGGGTAGCAGCGCTCGCTATGCTGCTCGCGATGTTTCTGCGGCGGACGCCATCACACCCGCTCGTCAAATTGCCTCGTCCCTAATAAAGCGATGCTCAAGGAGAAGCATTTTGACGGATAAGGATGAAGCTGAAAGCTCGGGACGTCGGCGGGGTATCCAGTCGATCGAAATCGGGATGCGCATCGTCGATGCCCTTGCGGCCAGTGAGGGGCCGTTGCCGCTCAGTACGATTGCGCAGATCACCGATATGGCGGCACCGCAGGTGCATCGCTATTTGCATAGTCTCATCGCCGCTGGAACCGCAAGGCAGGATCCTGCCACGGGCTATTATGACCTGGGCCCTGGGGTTCTGCGCATAGGCCTTGCCGCACTTGCCCGTACTGACGCATTCAAGATCGTCGATCGGGTAGTGGAATCATATGTAGAGACTTCCGGGCAGACTGTGCAGATTGCCGCACTCGGTCCGACCGGTCCGACCATCGTGCGCATCTATCGAGGCCGTCCCGCGCTGTTGACAACCTTGCAGGTCGGCGTTGTATTGCCGCTCGCAGCTTCTGCGACTGGCCGGGTTTTCCTCGCCTTCGCACCGCCCGCGGAGACTGCCGCTGCTAAGGAGGCTGAAGGCAGCGATGGCATCGACCGCGTAATCCTTGATGACTTGCGTGCCCGTGTTCGTCGCGACGGCCGCTCGGTGGAGACAGGTTCGGTGATACCAGGTCTACGGGCCACCGCTTTTCCGATCTTCGATTTGCAGGGCCGGGCGATACTGGTGGCTACGGTATTGGGTCTCGTTGACAACTGGAATGACCAGATCGCGAAAGACGTTGCCCATCTTGGCGTGCTGTGCCGTCAGATAAGCGCAGAGTTGGGCTGGCTGGAAGGCGGCCATCAACCGTCTCTGTCCGAGGGCTGATGAAGGCGAGTATATATCCTGTCCTGACCAGTTCTATCTAGGGCCTTCACCCTGCATCGACTGATACGATCCTGCTTGGCGCGTCGAGGTTTTATTGCGCGAACGGGGGCCGATGATAACGCTCCGAGAAGATGCCAAGAAGCAAAGGCGATAACATTATGCCAGTTGCCCATATGGAGGATGTCGGAGCGGCGCCTCGTCCAAGAGGCCGCCCCAGGTCGTTCGATCCGGCGGACGTCGTTTCTGCGGCGCGCAGGATATTCTGGACCAAAGGATATGAGGGAGCGTCCATTGAGGAACTGTCCTCTGCGATGGGGATCAGCCGCCCCAGTCTCTATGCTGCCTTTGGCAGTAAGGAGGGGCTTTTCAACATGGTGGTCGACGAGATCGAGGCCGAAAATTTTTCCTACATGCGCCGCGCGCTCGAGCAGAAATCCGCGCGCGACGTCGCAGCCTATATGCTTCGTGGGGCCATCGGCCTTCCGGACGGCGTCGCTCGCGGTTGTCTGGAACTTATCGGCTGCGTTGCCGGCGGTCCGCAGGATATTTCCGTTCGCGCGAACATTGTGGATCGCAACGCTGCGGCGCGTAGGGCGCTCGCGCTACGGCTGGAACAGGCGAAGCGGGAAGGGGATTTGCCAGAAGTTTGTGACGCCCAGTCAATCTCCAGTTGGCTTTTTGCGGTGATGCAGGGGTTGATCGTCCAGGCTGCGTGCCATGTCGAACGAAGCACATTGCTGCGGATCGTTGATCTGACCTTGGCGAGTTGACCCCCTCGAGATTGCAACCTGAAGGAAGATGTCGCACTCTGAAGAAGCCGACTTTCCTGTTTACCTAGCTCTTTGCTCGCGCCGCTGTTTCGGTGCTAGGCCATATCGCTCTGTGGCGAGGCCTCGGAGTGGCTATGTCCGGATCGACAGGCGTGCCGCCGCCGCCGAGGGAATAGCCTGTATCAAGCTTTTGGTAGCGTTGACGCCGTCGAATGCGATCGCGTGACAGGACCGCCTACTTTGCCTCTTGTGCGCGGAGCTTCTGCAAACAGCGCTTCAACGATCATCGAACAATGTGTTGGCTTGCCAATCGATGCGCTCCTCCACGCTAGGCGGCACCCGGAGCTTAACAGAGTTTACTTGCTGCGCATAATTCAGGCCGTAGGCCGCGCCACAGATATGTGCGGCACGGCCCAGATCAGCGATATGTCGGTTAATTGAAAACCATACCGCCATCGATGATGACTGCCTGCCCCGTCATATAGTCAGAGTCAGGCCCAGCCAGGAACGATACGCAAGAAGCTACATCGCTTGGTTCCGAAACCCGCTTCAAGCTGATATTCTTGGCGAACTGTTCCATGCCCCATTCGAAGGTTTCGTTGTTGTTATCGGCCAGATCCTGAGCGACCTTCTGCATCATCGGGGTGTTGACGATGCCGGGGCAATAGGCGTTGACGGTGATGCCTAGGGGCGCCAGATCGCGCGCAGTGGTCTGCGTAATCCCGCGAACCGCAAATTTGGTCCCGCTGTAGACCGCAAGATCGGGATTGCCGACCTGACCCGCCTGCGAACAGGCGTTGATGATCTTGCCACCGTGGCCGAGGGATTTGAACGCCTTGACCGCCGCCTGTGTACCCCAAAGCACGCCGCCAACATTGACGTCGAAACAGGTGCGGTAGATTTCGGGCGTAATATCCTCGATCGGCGTAATCGGCGCAACGCCCGCATTGTTGATCAGCACATCCAGGCCGCCAAGCTTGTCGACTGCCTTCTGGACGGCGGCGAACACCGAATCCCGATCGCCGACATTGACACTGACGGCGCAGGCCGTGCCGCCCGCTGCGATCAGCTTTTCGGCCACGGCCGTTGCGGACGCCAGGTTGATGTCGGCGCAGGCGACGGCAAATCCATCCTGCGACAGGCGCAATGCGATCGCCTCGCCAATGCCCTGTCCTGCGCCTGTGATGAAGGCTACTTTTCCCGAAACCTTGGTCATGATCCTAATCCTTCTGCTGGGTTGAAAGAAACTGCGTGAAAGGCCGCCTTGGTCAGAACGACACCGACGTCTTGAGGCCCAGGGCGACGACATTGCGATTCTGCGAAATACCGCCCGGATTGATGCCCCATTGGATGTTGGGCGTGATGCGCACGCCAGCTGTCGGAACGAAGCGATAGTCCAATTCGGCGAGATATTCCGATTGCCTGATGCCGCTGAGCAGGCCGTCATCGAAGGCGATCTTGTCAGCCGCGCGCATGCGGCTGTTGATATGGGTGCGCGCGATGGCAAAGGCGATCTGGTCGTTGGGTCGCCCGGCGAAGGTGCCGGTCTGAGTCATGCCCAGCGCGATCTGATTGTCGATCAGGCTGGTCTTGCGATCGAGTTGGGTGATGTTGAAAAACATCGACAGCCCTTGCTTGTCCAGTCCGCCGGGCGATGCGGTAAGTTGTTGCGCCATTTCGAAATAGACGCCGTGGCGACCGCGATATGCTTTGCCCTCATTGCCCGAAATCGCGATGAGTTGGCCGTTGCTGTCGCGCACCAGATCGTTCGTGCGCGACGTTTCGACCCAGCCGCCCAGCTTGTAATAGCCCGGCTTGTCTCCATCGAATGTGGGCGTCCACGCGGCCTCGAACGGCAGCAATATGCCCGTCGTGCCGGAAAAGCCCAGGTTAAAGCCCTTGGTCGGATTTACATTGTCGGGATCGACCAGATAGCCGCCGATCTGCACATAGCCCTGCTTCCGATCAGCGCCCAGATTGTATCGGCCGACCGCGGCCCAGTTGCTGCCAGGCGCGGAAAACCAGTAGTTGATGCCGCTGTTGAAATTCCCCTGTGGCGACGCGCAGAATGACAAATTTTGGAAGTCGCAGGAAAAAGCCGCGAATTCCGCGTTGGCGGGCATGCGGCCTATCTTCAGCCGGAAACGGTCGGCGTCGAAGGACTGTTGATACCAGGCCTCGACCAACCGGACGATCTCACCCCGGCCATAAGCCTCCTGCACCTGCTGAAGCATGCCGAGGTCAGCGTTGACTGTCAGGCTGGGACCATGGCGGTAGAAGAGGGCGACCTTGGCAAGGCCGCCTTCGACGCCCGCTATCTTGTCCATGTCGGCCGTCATTCCTACGATGGCTTGTCCGATGACGGTCACGTCCCGGTGCGATCCGCCGCGCGGGTTCCAGGCCAGTTCGTTGCCATAGGCGACCTGAAAATCCAGGCCGTCTTCATATAGCCGCGACCGCAGGCCGCCCCAGTCCCCCAATATGCCTGTGGTCATCTGCGGGCCGACGGCTTTCCCATCTTCGGTTTCCGGTTGCGGCAATGCCGTGCCGGAGAGTTGGGTGTCGGCGGGATCGCCCGACGGCGGCGGGGTTTGCGCATAGCTGCTGCCAGCCAAAGTGATGGCAGCCGTCATGCTCGCGAGAAACGCGATTGATTTCATGGTCACTCTCCTAAAGAGGCCACGCAGGGCGATAAGCATATGGCTCAAGCGATCTTGCGACGATCGTCTTTCGTCCGGCGTGTCGATCCGACGGAGGGGCGGATGATGCCTGTCATACGTCCATCATCTGCCCCGTTCTGTCTGGCTTATGTCTATGCAGACTGGTTTTCGCTTGTCTTTTCAAGAATGAAGCCGCGAAACCCATCCTGCGTGACTTGCTGGAGCGCCTCGCGAAAGGCTGCAAGCCCGCCCATGTAGAAATATATGGTATTCTTCTTCCCCGGAATATTTGCGCCGAAAATCCAGGATTCGGCCTTTGGGAACAAGGTCTGGTTGGCAATGTCTTCGCAAGTCTGGACCCAGGCTTCTTCGGCTTGGGGCTGCGGTTCCATCGTGGCGATGCCATTTTTCTCCATGTAGCCGATCGTGTCGGCGATCCACTCCACTTCGGCCTCGATTGCGGGGGGCAGGTTGGTGAAGGGGCCGTTAGGGCCAAGAACCATAAACATGTTGGGGAAATTCGGCGTCGCGACTGCCATGTAGCTGCTGGGACCGTTCTTCCAATGATCCTGAATGAGGACGCCGTCGCGACCGCGCAGTGCCATGCGTTTGTAATTGCCATCGACGGCATCGAACCCGGTAGCAAAGACGAGCATGTCGAGTTCATGCTCAACACCATCGGATGTAACCACGCCTGTCGATGTGATCCTTTCGATCGGCGTCTCTTCCGATCCGACATGGACCAGGTTCACGTTGTCGCGATTGAATATCTCATAATAGCCGCTGTCGCACAGGGGGCGCTTGGCATGGAGATCCTTGGGTTTCAGCTTACGGGCGGTTTCGGGATCCTTGACGATCTCATCAATCTTGCCCCGGATGTAGTCCTGCGCTGCCTTGTTTGCTTCTTCGTTCGTGGCGATGTCATTGAACGTCTCAAACATGAAGCGGAAGCCGCCGCCCTTCTTCCACGCCCGGTCGAAGATGGCCTTGCGCTCCTCGTCTGAAACGCTGAACGTCCCGATGTCGCTTTCTTCAAAGCCAAAGGCCAGAGCCGAACCGCGCACCTGATCCCAGATCGCGTCGAAGTCGCGGTGGATGTCGGCCAGCTCTTCCTTGCTAATTGGACCATTGCCGATCGGCACCGAATATTGTGGCGACCTCTGGAATACAGTGAGGTGCTTCACCTGCGGCGCCACCGCTGTGATGAATTGCACGCCGGTTGATCCTGTGCCGATTACGCCGACCCGTTTGCCCTCGAAACGGGTTTCGGGCTGCCAGCGAGAGGTGTGATAAACCTCGCCTTCAAAGCTTGCCAGGCCCGGAATGTCTGGAATATTGGTAGCCGCCAGCAATCCCAAAGCCGTGACGAAATATTTTGCAAGATAGGTTTCGCCAGCGTCGGTCTTCACGACCCATTTCCGCCGCGCTTCGTCGAAAACTGCCGACGTGATGCCGGTTTCCAGACGGATATCCCTCATCAGGTCATGGCGCTCTACCACGCTTTGAAGGTAGTTGAGGACTTCCGCCTGCGGCACATATTTGGTTTTGAATTCCCATTCCTGGTACAGCTCTTTATCCCAAGAGTAGCAATAGACGTGCGATTCCGAATCCGACAACGCGCCGGGATAGCGGTTCCAAAACCAGGTGCCGCCAACGCCACCGGCCTTATCGAACGCCAGAACGTTCAAGCCATGTTCGTCACGCAACTTCTTGAGCGCGTAGATACCGCCAAATCCGGCGCCTACGACCACCGCATCCAGCTCGATTTCGGACATAGGTATGGCGTTGGGAGAAGTAGCCATTTCGATCCTCCAGTTATTTTAATGTTCGAATGTCTTTGCCGCCGTGTGCGGCATCCGGTTCGGGCGCCGCGTCAGCTGGCCTCCGCCATCATATTCTTCGCGATGATGATCTGCTGGATCTGCGTCGTCCCTTCGTAGATGCGGAACAGGCGCACATCGCGATAGAAGCGTTCGATTGCATATTCGCTGACATATCCGGCGCCGCCATGGATCTGGACGCAACGATCCGCGACCCGGCCGCACATTTCGGTGGAAAACATCTTGGCGCAGGATGCCTCGGTGCTGATCGGTTGCCCGGAATCACGCCGCTGCGCCGCGTCCAGAACCATGCAACGCGCGGCATAGATTTCGGCCTTGCTGTCCGCCAGCATCGCTTGGATCAACTGATGTTCGGCGATGGGCTTGCCGAACTGGCGGCGATCCATCGCATAGCGCAACGTGTCGGCCAACATGCGTTCGGCAGCGCCCACGGCCAGGGCGGCGATATGCAGGCGACCCTTGTCGAGGACTTTCATCGCGGTCTTGAAGCCGACGCCTTCGACGCCGCCGATCAGCTGGGATCGGGGAATGCGTACATCTTCGAAAACCACGTCACAGGTATGCGCACCCTTTTGACCCATCTTGTAATCGGGCTTGCCGAGCGACAGGCCAGGAGTGCCACGCTCTACGATGAAGGCGCTGATGCCGCCTGCGCGTTTGTTGGCAGGGTCCGTGCGGGCCATCACGCTGAAGATCCCGGCATGGGGCGCGTTGGTGATGTACCGCTTGGTTCCGTTGAGGATATAATGGTCGCCGTCCAGAACCGCGCTGGTTTTGAGCGATGCTGCGTCCGATCCGGCATCCGGTTCCGTCAAGCAGAAGGCGCTGAGATATTCGCCGCTGGCCAGCCGCGGCAGATATTCTTCTTTCTGCGCCTGAGTACCGTCAATCAGGATGCCGATCGACCCGATGCCGTTATTGGTGCCGATATAGGAACGGAACGCGGGCGAGGCGCGGCCAAGCTCGAATACGATGCGGACCTCCTCCTCCATCGTCACGCCCAGGCCGCCAAATTCTTCGGGGATCGTCAGACCGAACAGACCGAGTTCGCGCATCGCCGCAATGACGGAGTCCGGGATTTCGTCCGTTTCGGCGACTTCATTTTCATGCGGGATCAGAACTTCGTCCACAAATCGGCTGACCGTAGTGACGAGGAAGTCCAGTGTATCCTGATCTCGTATCATCTTCTCTCCTGGCGGCGCCCATGGGCGCGCTCTTTAAGCTTGGGCGGGACGGGCCTTACCGTCCCACGGATTGTATCTGCGCCACCATCAGCTTGAGCCGGGGGCCGATGTCGTCTTCCAACTTCTCTCTGGGCAGCTGAAAGCTGGGGCCACCGCAATTGAAGGCCAAAATCCCATGTTCCGGGTGGATCAGGGGAACCGCCACGGAGTTCACGTCGCGCGTCCATTCGCCGATAGACAGGCAATAGCCATAATCTTCATAGTCGCGGAACGCGCGGTCCAGGCCACGACGGATGTCGCGCCAATCGGTGTCGTGACGTTCACGAATATGATTGAGCAGGAATTCGCGTTCCTTCTCCGGCATCGCGGCGAGGCATGCACGCCCCATGGAACTGAGGTGCAGCGGCAGATAGGATCCGACCTGCCGGCGCATGGTCATGTTCGCCTGACCATGAACTACGTCGAGATACACCATCTGCAACCGGTCCCGCGCCGCCATCGCCACGGTGGTCTGGGCATGTTTCGCCAGATCCTCCATGAAAGGATGCGCCACCGCCCTGATCGAAAGGTTCGACAACATCTGATAGCCAAAGGCGAGTACACCGACGTCCAGATGATATTTGCCTGACGATGGTTGCCGCTTCAGGCAGCCCAACTGCGCGAGCGTATAGGTGAGACGCGAAACCGTCGCCTTGGCCAGGCCCGTCTTGGCAGCCAGTTCCTGGTTGCCCAGCAGGCTTTGCGAGGGCGTGAAGCAACGGAGCAATTCCACGCCCCGTGCTAAAGCCGTAACGAAGTTTCGATCTTTTTCGCCGTCATTTTCGTTCTCCTCTTCCATGCCGCCAACGCTGCTATCGCCTGATTCGTCGGGCGCGTTTCCTAGCTTTTTCGCCTCATCCAAATGCGTCGTAGCCAGCTTTATGGTCTTCATCGTAACCCTCCGATTTATTTTGTCAATAATGCGGTATTATATTCCGCTGTGCGGAACCGATATGCTTTTTGTTCATCATTGAAAACGCCAAATCATACTCAATATTCTGTTATTAAATCATATTTCCTCGAAAAACGCCGAAACTTTACAATCTCATCGCGAAGCCTATATTCATTTTACCAACGAAATATAGTTCCGCTATGCGGAATTGGCAAGATGGTAGAGGATCATGACAATCACGGCGAACCCCGAAATCCATCTTGAAATACGCGATGGCGGCGTTGCAGTGATACGCATTGATCGGCCCCACGCAAAAAATGCGTTGAACCTGAAGATCAGGCGCGAACTGGCGGAGATCTTCCTTAATCTATCCGGCATATCCGATATTCGCGCCATCGTCCTGACGGGCGGTCCGGACATATTCGTGGCGGGCGCCGATATCGGCGAAATGGCCAACGCCACCCCGATCGAAATGATCCAGCGCAAAGTCGAGCAGCTATGGGGGGCGATCGCGTCCTGTCCTGTGCCGATCGTGGCGGCGGTCAACGGATTTGCCCTTGGCGGTGGATGCGAATTGGCGATGCATTGCGACATCATCGTGGCGGGACGTTCGGCCCGTTTCGCGCAGCCCGAAGTCAAGCTGGGCGTGATGCCCGGAGCAGGCGGGACGCAGCGGCTGATCCGGGCTGTAGGAAAGTTTCAGGCCATGCGCATGGCGCTGACCGGCTGCATGGTCGGGGCGGAGGAGGGCTTGCGGATCGGCCTCGTAAGCGAAGTGGTCGATGACGCGCAGACGATCGATCGCGCAACGGAGATCGCGATCGACATCGCCCGCATGCCATCCATGGCGGTGCGACAGATCAAGGAAGTGATGCTGGCAGGCGCGGACCTCCCCCTGGAAAGCGCATTGATGCTGGAGCGCAAGGCGTTCCAACTCCTTTTCGACACGCAGGACCAGAAAGAGGGCGCGGCCGCCTTCATGGAAAAGCGCAGGCCGCAATTTACGGGGTTATGAAATGAACAGTCGGATAGATACGATCGGCATCGTTGGTACAGGCGTTATGGGCGCAGGTATCGCCCAAATTGCCGCAGCAGCGGGCATCAAGGTGCGGTTGTTCGATGCGCGTGAAGGGGCGGCGCAGGCCGCCTGTGATGGATTGCGTGCGACCTTCGACAAGCTCGTGGCCAAGGGAAAGATGAAACCTGATGCAGCGCAAGCCGCGATGGCCTGTCTGTCGCCCGAGGCGGATATTGCCGCGCTCAAGGATTGCGGCCTCGTCATCGAAGCGATCGTCGAAAGGCTGGATGCAAAGCAGCAGTTGATCGCGCAGCTGGAAGACGTGGTTTCGGCGGACGCCATATTGGCGACCAACACATCGTCGCTGTCCGTCACGGCGATCGCGGTCGAGTGTCGCCACCCCAAGCGCGTTGCGGGCTTCCACTTCTTCAATCCCGTTCCGTTGATGCGCGTCGTCGAAATCATACCGGGTATCGCCACCAGCGAAGCGACCACGCAAGCGCTGTCGGACCTGGCCAAAGTGCTGGGCCATCGCGGTGTCGTGGTAAAGGACACGCCGGGTTTCATCATCAACCACGCTGGCCGTGCCTATGGCACCGAAGCGTTGCGTATCGTGGAGGAAGGAGTGGCATCCTTTGCTCAGGTCGATGCGATCCTGCGCGATGCGGCGGGCTTCCGCATGGGGCCGTTCGAGCTGTTCGACCTCACCGGCCTGGATGTCTCGCATCCCGCGACCCGTGCGATCTTCGAACAATTTTACGGCGATCCGCGCTACAAGCCATCCTACATCGCCGAACAGCGGGTTGTCGCTAGAGAATTGGGACGCAAGACCGGCCGGGGATTTTACGATTATGGCGCCGCCGCCGCGTCTGCTGCCCCAGTTCAGGCGGCCGCCGTTATCAATGCCGCCGAGTTGCCACCGGTCTGGATTGCGCCGAGTGCGGACTTCGACACGGCCGATCTGGCCGCTTTGGTCGGTGCCTGTGGAGGGGCGTTGGATCATGGCGATTCCCCCCAAACCGGCTCGCTCATCCTTATCGCGCCACTCGGCGAAGATGCCACATCGGCGGCATTGCGCCTGGGATGCGATCCGACCCGCAGCGTCGGGATCGATCTCTTCGCAGGGGTGCGATCGCATCGAACCTTGATGGGGACGCCAGCGCTCGACGCGCATTTCGCGGACGCCGCGCGAACCTTGTTGACGCGCGATGGCGGCAAAGTGACATTCATCGGCGACAGCACCGGCTTCGTGGCGCAGCGCGTGCTGGCCATGGTGGTGAACCTGGCCGGTGAGATTGCGCAGCAGCGCATCGCCAGCCCGCAGGACATCGATGATGCCGTGCGGATAGGCCTTGGCTATCCGAAGGGTCCGCTCAGTTGGGGCGACAGCCTTGGGGCAGACAAGATGTTGTCGATATTGACGCGCATCCATGCCCTGACAGGCGACCCTCGCTATCGTCCCGGTCCCTGGCTGCGCCGTCGCGCCACACTGGGGCTTTCCTTGCTTCATGAAGAACAGCCCGCCTCCCGCCATTGATGCGCAAGGCCGACCAAAAACAGCCCGATCGGGTGAAGGAATGAACATGAGTGCTTTAGACGGCATACGCGTGCTGGACCTGAGCCGTGTCCTGGCAGGTCCATGGTGCGGCCAGATCCTGGCCGATCTGGGTGCGGAGGTCATCAAGGTCGAACGGCCGGGCAATGGTGACGATACCCGATCCTGGGGGCCGCCCTGGATGAAGGACGATGCAGGCGACGCAACGACCGAGGCAGCCTATTATCTGGCGGCCAATCGCGGCAAAATGTCCGTCGCGATCGATATCTCCACGCCCGAGGGCCAGGATATCGTGCGTGAATTGGCGCGCAAATCTGACGTCCTGATCGAAAATTACAAGGTCGGTTCGCTCGACCGTTACGGCTTGGATTATCAAAGCCTGGCCGCGATCAATCCCCGGCTGGTCTATTGTTCCATCACCGGGTTTGGGCAGGATGGTCCGCGCGCGGCCGAACCCGGCTATGATTTCATCATTCAGGGGCTTGCCGGGCTGATGAGCATAACCGGCGAGCGGGACGACCGACCGGGCGGCGGGCCGCAAAAGGTCGGCGTGGCGGTAGCGGACCTGATGACCGGGCTTTATGCGACCATCGCGATCCAGGCGGCACTGATTGCGCGGCAGACGACCGGGCGCGGTCAGCATTGCGACATGGCATTGCTGGACGTGCAGGTCGCAACGCTTGCCAACCAGACGATGAACTATCTTTCATCGGGCAAGGTGCCGGGTCGTTATGGCAATGCCCATGCGAACATCGTGCCTTATCAGGTGTTCCGTGCCAGCGATCGCGACTTCATCATCGCCTGCGGCAACGATCAGCAATTTGTGGCATTATGTCTTGCGATCGGGCTGCCGGACCTGTCGGCCGATTCGCGCTTCATCACCAATGCGGATCGCATCGCTCATCGCGAGCAACTCGATGGCCTGCTGAGCGAACATCTAGTCGGCGCAACGGCTGACGAATGGGTGGCGCGCATCCATGCGGCGCGCGTACCAGTGGGGGCGATCAACTCTATCGCACAAGCGCTCGAAGAACCACAGGTCGTAGCCCGGAACATGAAGGTGCAGGTGCCGCATCCGCAAAATGCGGCCTTCGAAATGGTGGCCAGTCCGCTCAAACTATCGGACACGCCCGTCCAATATCGCGCGCCGCCGCCCATGTTGGGCCAGCATAGCCATATGGTGCTGCGCGACCTGCTCGGCCTTGACGATGACCGGATCGCCGCTCTCGTCGCCAGCGGAACGGTGACGCAACACCCAGATTTCCAACAAGAAAATGAGGATATCCTGACATGACGAACAGCCAGTTCAGCCTTGATGGCAAAATCGCCCTGATCGTCGGCGGCGGCCGTGGCATCGGCGCAGGCATCGCCATGAGCCTGGCGAAAGCAGGCGCTGATGTGCTGATCGCGGATTTCGACGCCGACCTCGCTGGCGGCACCGCTGCCGAGATAGAGAAACTGGGTCGGCGCAGCGCGGCCATCACGGTCGATGTGCGCGATCCCGCCAGTGTGCAGGCCATGATCGCGACTGTCGAACGTGACTTCGGCAAACTGGATATCGCCGTCAACAATGCTGGCATTGTCAGCTTGGGGTCGGTGGCCGAACTGACGGTTCAGCAGTGGGACGACCTGATGACGATCAATCTGCGCGGCGTATTCCTGTGCTGCCAGGCGGAACTGGCGCTGATGCGAAAGGGTGGTTCGGGGCGTATCATCAATACCTCATCGATCGCCGGCAAGATCGGTTTCCCCGACCTGGCCCATTATACCGCATCCAAATTCGGCGTCATCGGCTTCACCAACGCTTTTGCCAAGGAAGTTGCGCGCGAAGGGATCACCGTCAACGCCCTATGCCCCGGCATCGTCGGCACCGGCATGTGGCGCGGTGACACGGGTCTGTCGGGCCGCTGGGCGCAGGACGGCGAAAGCGAGGAACAGTCATGGGAACGCCACCAGTCGGCGCTACTGCCGCAGGGCGAGGCGCAGACGCCGGAAGATATGGGGCAACTTGCGGTATTCCTGGCCAGCGCGCCCCATGTCACTGGGCAGGCCATGGCCGTAGACGGCGGCTTTTCGCTTTGAGCGGACGTCTGTCCCTTTGGAGGATTTTTGAATGACATATCCCGACACCCAATTGTTCATCGACAATGTCTGGCAGGATGCCGCCGATGGCCGAACCCTGGCCGTAGAAAATCCGGCCACTGGCAAGGAAATCGGCAAGGTCGCCCACGCCAGCCGTGCTGATCTCGACCGGGCGCTCAATGCGGCGGATCGCGGCTTTGCGACATGGCGCGACTTCACGCCCGCAGCCCGTAGCGTCATCATGCGCAAAGCCGCAGCGTTGATGCGGGCGCGCGCTGACGATATTGCAATGATAATGACGCTGGAGCAGGGCAAGCCCTTGCCCGAAGCGCGCGGCGAAGCGCTGGCATCGGCGGACATCATCGAATGGTTCGCCGAAGAAGGGTTCCGCGTCTACGGACGCCTCGTCCCGCACCGCAGCAACCTGTCCATACGGCAGATGGTGGTCAAGGATCCCGTCGGACCGGTCGCCGCATTCACGCCCTGGAATTTCCCGATCAATCAGGTCGTGCGAAAGATAGCGGCAGCTCTGGCCACCGGCTGCTCGATCATCGTCAAGGCGCCGGAAGAAACGCCGGCCAGCCCTGCCGCACTTATTCGCGCGTTTCAGGATGCCGGCTTGCCAGAAGGCGTTCTGGGCCTCGTGTTTGGCGATCCGGCGGAAATCTCGGAATATCTGATCTCCAGCCCGATCATCCGCAAGATCACCTTCACCGGCTCTACGCCGGTCGGCAAACTTCTGGCCGGTCTGGCGGGGCAGCATATGAAGCGCGCCTCGATGGAACTGGGTGGCCATGCCCCGGTCATCGTTTGTGACGATGCCGACGTCGAGCTGGCCGCCAAGAGCATCGGCAGTGCAAAATTCCGCAATGCCGGGCAGGTCTGTATCTCACCGACCCGGTTCCTGGTGCAAAATAGCGTAAAGCCTCAGTTTGAGAAGGCGCTAGTCAGCGTTGCACAGGAGATAAAGGTGGGAGACGGCACAGCTGAGGGGATTCAGATGGGTCCGCTTGCAAATGCGCGCCGCCTGAACGCTATGGCAGAGTTTCAGGACGATGCGATCACGCGCGGTGCCAGCCTTCTCGCGGGTGGAAGCCGGATAGGCGAAACCGGCAACTTCTGGGAGCCAACAATTCTCTCAGACGTCCCGCTGGATGCGCGGCTGTTCAACGACGAGCCTTTCGGTCCCGTTGCCGGCGTTCGCGGTTTCGACACCTTGGACGAGGCAGTTGCTGAAGCCAATCGCCTTTCATTCGGGCTTGCCGGTTATGCATTCACCCGGTCGCTCGCGAATGCAGACCTTCTGGCTCGCCGGGTGGAGGTCGGCATGTTGTGGATCAACACGCCGGCGGCGACATCGGCTGAGCTGCCGTTCGGTGGTTTGAAGGATTCCGGCTACGGTACTGAAGGTGGTCCCGAAGCGCTCGATGCTTACCTCAATGTGCGATCCGTCGTGATCGCCAACGTCTGACGTCACGTTGATTATGGTGTCCCTTCATTCCTAAATTTCGCACAAGGAAAGTCATGACAGAAGCATTCATCTGCGATGCTGTTCGCACTCCCATCGGGCGCTACGGCGGCATTCTTGCCAAGGTGCGGGCTGACGATCTGGGAGCATTGCCGATCACGGCCTTGTTGGCGCGCAACATCGGCCTAGATCCTGCAGCAATCGAAGAAGTATTCTACGGTTGTGCCAATCAGTCGGGCGAAGATAATCGCAATGTCGCGCGCATGAGCCTGTTGCTCGCGGGCCTGCCGCATACCGTTCCGGGCGTGACGCTCAATCGTCTGTGTGCTTCGGGTCTCGAAGCGGTGGGCTCGGCGGCTCGCGCGATCCGTTCTGGCGAGATGGAGCTTGCACTTGCAGGTGGTGTCGAAAGCATGACCCGAGCGCCTTTTGTCATGGGCAAGTCGGATGCGGCCTTTGGCCGCTCCCAGAAAGTCGAGGACACGACAATGGGCTGGCGTTTCGTCAACCCGGCGCTCGATGGCCTGTATGGCACCGAGACCATGCCGCAAACAGGCGAAAATGTGGCTAAGCAATATGGAATCAGTCGCGCCGACCAGGATGCCTTTGCGCTAAGAAGCCAACAACGTGCGGCAGCGGCCCAAGCGAGCGGTTTCCTGGGTAAGGAAATTGTGGCCGTGAACGTGCCAGGGAGCAAGAAGGGCGAAACTCTTCAGGTTGCCACTGATGAGCACCCGCGCGCGGGCACGACAGCAGAAGTCCTGGAAAAGCTGAAACCACTGTTCGGGCCTGACGGCACGGTCACGGCCGGCAATGCTTCGGGTATCAATGATGGCGCAGCGGCGATGATCGTTGCAAGTGAAGCAGCAGTGAAGGCACATGGGCTAACCCCACGCGCCCGCATCCTGGGTATGGCGTCTGCTGGGGTGGAGCCGCGGGTCATGGGGATAGGGCCGCTTCCTGCATCGATAAAGCTGATGGCGCAGCTTGGACTGAGCATTGAAGATTTTGATGCAATCGAATTGAACGAGGCATTCGCCAGCCAGGGACTGGCAGTCATGCGTGGGCTCGGCCTTTCTGACGATGCGCCTCATGTTAATGCAAATGGCGGCGCGATCGCGCTGGGGCATCCTCTGGGCATGTCTGGCGCGCGTCTGGCCATGACCTTGGTGCACCAGTTGGAAGTGGCCGGCGGCAAAAAAGGTCTGGCGACCTTGTGCATCGGCGTAGGGATGGGGCTGGCATTAGCGGTCGAGCGCGTATGATCTGAGCCTTTGGTTCGCTCTATTTTAAGCTGAAGAGCGCAATCTGACTACGCTCTTGAACTGGTTCATCAAGGCATCGTCCGACATCGCTGCTGCTGACTGCAGGAGCGATGTCGCAGCGCTTTCTTGGCCACTCTATGACGTACATAAGTCTGAAGCACTCTTTGCGCCTGTTTCATAACGAACCAATGGCCCGGCCGGTGGAAGAGCAGATGCGCTTGTCTCCATCGGCCGGGCGAGGATTAGATTAGGTCGAGAATGGCAGCAGCTTCCTTTTCGCTGAAAGGGATTCCCGGCAATTGCAAAATGGTCAGCAGGGGTATGCCTCGCACAGTGTTCTGGCCCGCCTCGTCTTGGTAGAGATCTCCGATGCGGCCGCGTAATCCGCCGCGTTCATCGATCATTTTCCATAGTAAAGGAGCGGCTTTGGGGTGATCCATCCAGTCGCCAAATAGCGACCAAAGCGTCAGTGGGCTCTTGATAGTGGGTCCGGCAATGTCAGCCTCTGCGCAAAGCCGCAGATCGCGGCTGCTGGAGCCTACCGCCAGTTCGTAAAGCCCGCCTTCGAACACCCAGCCGCAATCCACGTGAAAATAGGCAAGATCATCATGGGATACTGTCAGTTCGATTTCGCGGCTCTCGCCTGCCTCAAGCCATATTTTTTGAAATGTGCGCAGTTCGCGCACCGGATGAGCAACCTCCGCTTTCGGTCTTCCGGTGTAGAGCTGCACGACTTCCGCCCCTGCACGAGCCCCGATGTTCGCCAGCGTGAAGGTGATGCGAAGTGCCTGTGGATCGTCCTCAGCATATGTTTCGACCGACAGGTCGCTATAGGCGAATTGCGTGTAGGATAGTCCATGACCGAAAGGATAATCGACCTCGATGGCACGCGCATCATACCAACGGTAGCCCACGAACATCCCTTCGGAGTAGCGGACATGGCCAAGGCCGCCGGGAAAATCGAGATAGGCGGGCGTGTCGGCGAGTTTGACAGGTACGGTCTCGGGCATCTTTCCTGACGGATTGACCGCGCCTGTCAGCACATCCGCCACTGCATCGCCCATAGCTTGGCCTGCGAGCCAAAACTCGACAATGGCAGCTACCTCCTCGCGCCATGGCGCAGTCGTCACGATCGACCCGTTGCTCAATGCGACGACGACGCGTGGATTAACGGCAGTTACAGCGTGCAGCAAAGCTATTTGCGCCGCCGGAAGGTCGATCGACTGGCGGTCAAAACCTTCGGATTCGGCGATCGGCGGCAGGCCAAGGAACAACAACACCAAATCGCTCGCTCTTGCGAGCGCAACTGCCTGCTCCACCATTGATTGATCTGGCTGGCCATCAAGGCGATAGCCCGGTTCAAATTGCGTGCCTGCCAGTCTATGCTGCAGAGCCTCGAGCGGCGATACGACGCGGAAAGGATTGACCGTGGAACTGCCCGCGCCCTGAAACCGGGGCGTACGCGCCAATTCGCCGATAACGGCGATCGTCTGGGTTGCATTCGCATCAAGTGGCAAGAGACCAGCGTCATTATACAGCAGGACGGCGGACTGGGCAGCAGCGCGGCGAGCGACACTATGATGATCTTCGTAAGATGGCGGTGCGTCAGATGACACCTCCGTCCCGGCACCGGTCCGTTCGGCCAGAAGACGAAGTCGTTGGGCCACAAGGATGGCGTGCTTCTCGTCAAGCAGGCCGGAGCGCAAGGCGTCGAAAACGCGCTGGTCTCCGTCCATTCCCGGCATGCGCAGATCTAGGCCGGAGCGCACCGCTTCGACCGGATCGCGCACGGCACCCCAATCCGACACGACAATTCCGTCAAATCCCCACTCGTCGCGTAGCACCTGTGTCAGAAGCCAGGCATTTTCGCTGGCCGAAACCTCGTTGATTCGGTTGTAGGCGCTCATCACAGCCCATGGCTGTCCGTCTCGTACGGCGATTTCGAAAGCGCGCAGATAAATCTCCCGCAACGTCCGTTCATCAACGTCGGCGCTCACGCGCATCCGATCAGTTTCCTGATTGTTCACTGCGAAATGCTTGAGACAGGCAGCAACCCCATTGGACTGAATACCGCGAACATTAGCGGCAGCAAGCCGCCCTGCCAGCAGCGGATCTTCGCTGAAATATTCAAAGTTGCGGCCACAAAGCGGGCTTCGCTTAATATTGAGACCGGGCCCAAGAACGACATGAACGCCGAGCGCGCGGGCCTCACGACCAAGCGCGCGTCCGACTTCTTCTATCAGCGCATCGTCCCAGGATGCCGCCAGCGTCGCACCTGTAGGAAAGCAGGTCGATGGAAGACTGCGGCCTAGACCGAGCAGATCGGGATTGTTGTCGTCTTGCACTCGAAGGCCATGCGGCCCATCTGCCAAACGGATACGGGGGACGCCATATCGCGCGCTCTCGACCGTAGTCCAATAGTCAGCGCCCAGGGTCAGCCGCGCAAGTTCTTCAAGCGCAGTCTCATTTTCCGGTGTCGCCGTGTCATGCGATGACATCAGTTTGTCCTTATCAATTGTGTCAGTGAAGCGCCGATGACAGCAAATATCGCGCCGGCCAGGAACAGGGCGGTATAATTATCCGTCCGGCCGCTGGCCCCTATCGATAGCAGGACAGGACCAAGAACCGGCGCCAATGTTTGCGGAATTGTAGATGTGAGATTGAAGAAGCCCATGCCCTTTGCAGCCTGGTCTTTATTGTCCGGCAGTACCTGGGCGACCAAGGCATAATCGACGCCCATGTAGAGCCCTGTCGCGACACCGGCTAGCGCAATCGCTACGAAAAAGCCCGGCAAGGTTGTCGCATGCGCCACGATCGCCATCGTGCAGGCGAACAACAAGGATGCGCTGACGACGTAAATCTTCCTTCTGCCCGTTCTGTCGGAGATCCAGCCGCCGAATATGCTGCTGCATGTGATTGACACCGCCATGATCAGCATCGCTGTCGTCAGCACCGGTGCAACGGTCGCGGTCGAATAGCCTAACCGATCTATCAAAAAGTAAGTCTTGAAGTTGAGCAAACTCATGTTGGCGAACCACACGAAGAAACGCCCTAACCAGGCCAATGCGAAATCGCGATGCTTGATCGGATTGATCCAGAAGGAACCGGCCAGCGTGCGCAAGTTGATTGTCCCGACCTGTGCTCGCGAACGCGGATGTTCGCGCAATGTCGTGGCGAAAGGCAATGTCAGCATCACGCCGGCGATAGAAGGCCAGAAGAACATGCCATAGCCCGATGTTCCGACAAATTGCGTGATTGCGGTTCCGCTCAGCATGGCCACCTGCGCCGTCATGCCCATGAATCCGGCTACTCGGCCTCGCATTTGCATGGGTATACGTTCGGGCAGGATCGCTACCAGCGCCGTGCTTGCAGCATTGAAGGCGAGTTGCGCAAAGACCCAGCCGAATGCGATTTCTCCAATCGACCGGGCAAAGCCTATGCCTATGACGGCAAGAACGCCGAGTAAAACGCCGCCGATGATGAAAGGGCGCCTCTGGCCCCAGCGAAGGGTTGAATGATCACTAAGTGACCCGAGCAAAGGATTGGCCACCAGCGCGGCGGCTGCTCCGAAACTGGCAACGAAGGCCAGAGATGCCGCTTTGCCGTCGGGGTTGATCTGGCCCACGCGGATGGCAAGCGTAACTGAGGCGGGTGTCAGGACGGCGATATACACTCCGACCAGCGCCAGTACATAGCGCACCATGAACCCGGTTCCGATGATCTGGCCCGTCAGACGCATGTGCCTGGCAGGCACAGAATCCGCTTCGTCGACATCGTTCGACGGATCGATTGCGGCAGCGATCATCGCTTATGTTCCACCATTATCAGCGCGGTGCAGTGCCTCTCGCGCACGCTATTGAGTATAGCGCGGCTACGAGACCCTCCCATAGGCCGCATCATCCTCTCTTGCCGTGGCATCCTCCATCCTTTCCGTCTTTCCGATCCGGCTGGGTCCGCATCGGCGACTATCGTGTAATAGCGACTGTCGGGGTTTGTCCCCTGGCTCAGTCGGGTGCCGCCCCAAGGGGCTTGCACAGGCTCCACCCTGACCGTCGGCCACACTTAGGTCAATCCATATATGAGATTATAATTACACCAGTGCATCGCCTATCTTGGATCCATTTAAATTTGCGAATGGAATCTTGACATCATATATAAAACCATGGTGTTAAAGGGCCAACCATCGGCGTCCGGTCGAGGCTAGAAAAACAGATAGGTGGGACAGGATTTTGCTACGGCAAATCAGCATAAGCTCAGACTTTCGGCTCACCCGCGTTGGAAGCGATGTCTACTGGCTCGTCATTCATGACGAAGGGTATCAGTATGGGTATCCTTGCCGATGATCCTCAGCCACCAATCTCATCGCCACGCGCCCGCACGACGGGGGGAGTAATTCTATATGCTTTTAGATAATCATGTTTGCATCGTCGTAGGCAGCGGATCGCCTCGTGGCATCGGCTATGCGGCCGCGCGCATGCTGGCATCACATGGCGCAAAAGTCGTCGCATCCGACATACAGATGACAGATGACGTCGCCGAGGCGATCAATGCAGCAGCGGGCGGTCGCAAGGTGGTCGCTGGCATCGCATGCGACATTACAAGCATAGCCCACTGCGATGCGCTCGTGGCGCAAGCACTTGACCGGTTCGGCCGGGTCGACTGCCTGATCAATAGCGCGGGCATCGTGGAGGCCATTCCATTCTCTGCTATCGATGACCTTGCCTTCGACCGGATGATGGGTGTGAACCTTAAGGGCACGTTCAATCTGTGCAAGGCTGTGTTGCCGGTGATGAAGGCGCAGGGCAGGGGGTCGATCATCAATATGTCCTCGCTTGCCGCCCAGCGAGGCGGCGGGCTTGTGGGCGGAGCTCATTATGCGGCTTCAAAGGGCGGTGTGCTGAGCCTGACCAAGTCGATCGCCCGCGAATATGGTGCTTTTGGCATTCGCGCGAATGCGATTTGCCCAGCAATGATCGAAACGGAAATGCTCGATGGGCTTTCTGGAGAGCGGCAGAAAGCGATCATAGACCAGATTCCGTTAAGGCGCCTGGGCACGGCTGATGAGGTGGCGGGAGCCTGCCTTTTCCTCGCCTCGGATCTTGGTGGATTCGTCACGGGCGCGACGATCGACGTAAATGGCGGTAATCATATCCATTAGGACGCTGACTGTGACCGTCGAAATCTGCTCGACGGTCACAGTGCAATTGTTACTGCCCTGATGCTTGACGCTCCTGCAGCCAGCCGATCGCGTTGATGGCGAGCGCATGATCGTCCGCCCCGCTCAGTCCGCTTACGGCAATGGCAGCAATGCATCCGGCGCCGGCAACACGTATCGGGACTGCGCCGGCTGCTGCTGCGTAGCGATCGCGCGACAGTCCGAAATCCTCAAGGCTGAGACCTCGTAATTTGAGATCAAGTGCAATCGCGAAGCTGCATCGTTCGAAACGTTGCACAATCGCATTCTTGCGTGACGCCCAGCCCGCATTGTCCGAAGTGGCCCCCTCCAATGAAGTGGCGAAGACTATAGATTCTCCCCGCCGTATCTCGATGGACACGGGCGCATTTCGTGCCGCTGCAATATCGCGAAGATGTGATCCCAGCACCCACGCGTCGTCCAGTGTGAAGCGTATGAGGAGAAGAGCCAGATCGTTCGCGTCAATTTCTGCAATTTGAGTGGCAATTTCGGTCATGCGATGCCCTCCGGTAAAGCGATGGTCATCACACGCCCTTCCCGCGCCGACATGATGCCAGCTTCCAACACTGCCATCACCCCCAGCACATCGCGTGCAGAGGTCGGATTAGGCGCTTCGCCACGAATTGCCGCCCCAAGCGCCTCGAAGAACAGCCGATAGTTACCTCGCCATGTCGGCTGCGCCGTGCGCAAACCGTCGGTTGTGAAAAGGATCGGCGCATCATCGTCCAGGCCATAATCCTCCGCATCGGGCGACACGCCGCCCCAGAGCTGTCGCCCTTGGCCATCTGCAACTTGCTTGATTACAGTGGCTTTGTCGCCATGGACCGTGAAGCGAGGAACCCCGCCGGAAACCAGCATCGAACAATGCAGCACGGCCCGCATCTCGGGATATTGTAGGACGGCGTGGCACCAATCATCTGCTGCGCTGCCTGGCCGGTTATGGGCTAACGATGCGCTGATGCTGGTGGGCAGGCCAAATAGCTGGATCATCTGGTCGATCACATGCGGTCCGGTATCATACCACAGTCCGCTGCCAAGCTCTTCTGGTGTCTTCCAGGTGTCGTTTATCGTCTGGTTGAAGCGATTATACTGGCTTTCATAATGATTGATCCGGCCAAGCGTACCACTCTCGATCACGGCGCGAACCGACTGAAAGCAGCTGTCGAAGCGCCGATTCTGAAAGACGGACAACAGTTTTCCGCCTGACCGGGAAAGATCGATGAGTGCCGCCGCTTCGGATAATGTGATGGTGAAGGGCTTTTCCACCAGCACATGCTTGCCAGCGATCAATGCGGCGCTGGCCCATTTGACATGGCTTTCCGGCGGCGTCGCTACGACGATCAGATCGATGTCAGGCGCCTCCAGCATGTCGCTTGTTTCGTCATAGGCCGCGACATCGGGCAGCGCGGCGCGCACCACGTCGGCCCGCGAGCTGGATATCGCCGTCACCGCGAACCCGGGCGTCGAGCTGATGAGCGGTACATGGATCAACCGGCCGGCGTTGCCAAAGCCGATGATTCCAACGCGGATCGGCGCACCCGTGGGTTCGTTGTCGATTTTCATCATCCATGTCCTACATGCCATGCCCGCAGGCACTTTGAAAACAGTCGCATATCTCGTCGGTGCTGGCGTCTATTCGACCACACCGACCGCAGGATAGGCAATATAGGCCAGCAGCTGACCGTCAGGTGACCAGCTGTTGACGTTGAGCGAGCCTTGGCCGCCGCAAAATGCGGCCAGACGGGTCATCGCGCCGTCGGCTATGACCATATGCCATATCTCCACCTGCCTGTGGGGTGGATGGCCGGTGGTGCCGACGGGGTATCGTATAAAGGCTATCTCCTGGCCGTCGGGGCTGGGATGGGGGAACCAGTCTACCGCCGAGCCGTGCACCATGCGCTGAATATCCGACCCGTCGCTTCGCATGCGGAATATCTGCGCATGCCCTGGGACATCCGCTTCAAGTTCACCACTAAACCATATCCACCGACCGTCGGGCGACCATTCGGGGCCGTCCACCGGCTTTGCCCCAAGAAGCAGCGGCTGTGCTTCGCCACCGCGCGCGGGAAGAAGCTGGATGCCCCAGCGCTCGGCCTCGCTTCTCATGTCGATGGTCGTGCATGCGAGCCACAGGCCATCGGGCGACACGCCGTGCAGGAAGAAACGGGTGTGGCCCTCGGGTGTCAGTTGCCGCGGCTCGCCGCCTTCGATTGGGACTGCGTAGACTGCGCCACCTGCGGAAATATAGAGGGTGCGCCCATCCGGCGAAATGACATGGTCGTTATTGGCATCCTCGACGCTACCGATGTCGATCGGTTCCAATGCTGCAGCCGGCTCCAGTCCCAATCTAAACATGCCGCCGCGACCGTTGAGGAGGATAGCCTTGCCGTCCGGCATCCAGTTGGGCGCCTCAATCAGATCCGGTGTCTCTAGCAGAATTCGATCCACCCCGGTCGCGCGGTCGATGATCCGCAGTTGCGATACACGTCCTACTATGCTGCGGAAAGGCCCTCCTGGAATTTCCCTTTGCGCAGCGACGCTCATCCGTCCGCCCAAGTCCAGATTTACCATGGCGCTGTCTCCATCAGATCAAATCAGGAAGTGGGACAGTAGCGACAGCCACTGTCCCACGATACTACATGCCCGAAGTCGAGCAGCGCCAAGAGCGCGCTTGCGATCAGAACTTTACGCCGGCGCGAACGCCATAGAGGCGAGGGTCGGAGAAGTTGGCCGTCGGAAAGGTGCCAGGAATGACGGTGGTCACAACCACCTTATTCTCGATATTCTTGATGAAAGCCTGCACATAGTAGCTGTCGTTCGGTGCATTATAAGCGATGCTTGCATCGGACCGCATGTTCCCCGGCACGCGATACTGGTTGAAGGTCGCCAGCGCGGCGAGCTTCGAGGAATCAACGATACGGGTATGGACGTTCGCTGCGATGTTGCCGCCATTGGGCAGGGTGAACGTGTGCGTGTATCCAGCCGAAACGGTGAAGCCAGGCGCGCGATCGAGATGGCGGCCGCTGAAATCGACGGTGGGCGAGAGCTGGAATTCATCATATTTCGCGTTGAGATAGGCGAAGGAAAAGTCGAACAGCATAGGTGCGATCGGGCGGATCGTACCTTCAAGCTCGATGCCTTTGACTTTGGCCTTGGCGGCGTTGGTCGTAACCGAGCAGGGGCCGCCGCAACGGGTCGAAATCTGCGTCAGCTGAATGTCGTTGTAATTATAATAGAAAGCGGCCGCGTTCAGGCGGACGGCATTGTCGAGAAAGCGGGTTTTGAGGCCGATTTCATAGGAGGTGAGCGTTTCGGGATCATAATAGAGCGCCGCTTCAGTCGTGGGCGATACGCAGTTGGGCGACCCGGTCGAACAGCCGTCGTTGAACCCGCCAGCCTTATAGCCGGTGGAAACGGTGCCGTAGAGAAGCGTTGCGGTGTTCAGGTCGAAGTCTACCCCGGCCCGCCAGGTTACCTTCGAGAATTTGCGATGCGCATCGTCGATCGTGGAAAGATCGCCAGCGCCGTCGCAAGCGTAAGTGGCGCAGCGGCGCGTCCCGCCCTTACGGGACTTGTCATCATGCGAATAGCGGACGCCACCGGTCAGACGCAGCGTGTCCGTCATCGACCAGGTCACTTGGCTGAACGCGGCATAGGATTCGCTGATCGTGGGATCCCGCAGGAAGCTGTAGATATAGCCTACCGTGTTGGGGGTGGCAGAGATCAGGCCGTACAAAACCTGATTGAGACCACTCTTTTCCTTGAAATAATAAAGGCCTGCCTGCGCCTTTATCGGACCATCGCCCGTGGTGTAAGCGCGAATTTCCTGGCTATTCTGCCAGTAGTTTCCGTTAAACGTACTGGGAATGACCGTGTTGTTGTTCCGCAGATAAGCCGTATTTTCGTCGCGCTTCAATTTGCGATAGGAGCCTAGATACGAAACCCCGATTCCGCCGAAATCATAGTTGAACTCTCCATGGATGCCCCAGGTTGTGTTCTTGCGGGTCAGGCTGGTGTTAATCGCATCATCGAGGCGTCCCAACGTGCTCGCGCTCTGGTTGTCGCCGATGTAGATTGGCGTCTGGCCCGAACCGGTGTTGGTGTAGAAGTTGGAGAGACGCACGCCGTTCTGCAACTGTCCACCCAGATGAGAATAGTCACCACGAATTATCAGTTCGCCTTGGTCAAGCTTCATCAGACCGGTTAGACGTGCGGATATGTTCTCCTTGAAGGGATCGAGGTCGGTCGTGACGCGTGAACTGGGCTTCAGAAAGCTGTCGCGCCGATCGTAATTGACAGCGCCGCGCAACGCAATTGTTTCTGAAACCGGAACGTTAAGGACAGCAGTGGTCTGAACCTGATTATAATTACCATAGGTCGCATCGACCCGGCCGCCAAAATCAAAGGTCGGCAGATTGGTAATGATGTTGACGAGGCCGGCCGTGGTGTTGCGGCCAAACAATGTTCCTTGAGGGCCACGCAGTACTTCAACGCGGGCTATGTCGAAGAAGCTGGCCTCCTGCGCTTGCGGACGGGCGATGTAGATGCCATCCTGCATGAATGCAGCGGAGGGGTCGCCTTTTTCGGAGCCGTCAGCAGACGTAATTCCGCGAACCGTTATTTGCAGTCCGTTTCCGTTGGCGCGGTCGATCGAAACGTTGGGCACAGTGTCGGCGATCTGGGTGGGGTTTGTGACGCCCGCAGTGATCAGCGAGTCCCCTGTGACTGCCGTGAGCGCAACGGGCGTCTTTGAGGCAAGGCTGGACGTTCGCTGTGCGGTCACAACGATGTCGCCGGGAATGACTTCACCGCCTTGCAAAGTGCTATCTTGTTGCGGAGCAATTGCCTCGCCCGACTGCTCAGCCTGCGCCGGAGGCGCTATCAGGCACAAGGCGATCGCCGCGACCGAGAAAAGAAGATGTGTGTCTTTCATAAAACCTCCCCAGGAAATCTCGGCTTGAGCCGAATGCTTATTTGCCGAGTGCCAGTCCATTGCGGACCGACCGGCTGCGTTGTCCGGTCATGTCAGAATGTGGTGAGTGCGTCAAGAAGTTGAAATATGATATTCGTATATGAAACTTAATTCGTTGCCGCATTGTGAGTGAATGGGGTTATAAACTCATTGAAAAATCGTGCTTATATGGCGATCTTGTCCCGGTTGACGAAGGGTCCGTCATCCCTTCTCACAATCGACCAGCGTGATGTGGCGCAAAAATAATTTGGAGACGCATCCGGGCCATCTGTCACGCCACGAGCGAGGTTAAATATCGGAAGCTGCGAGCGAGCGAGCCCATTGGTTCGGACCGGTGCGGTGGATCCTGTTCAACGAAAAAGTCGCGGACCCCAGCGGCGTAAGCGGCTGGCAGCACGGTAGTCCAATCTATCTGCCCATCACCGGCAGAGGTCGGATTTTGAACGAAAGCGTAGTTGCTGGTCCCCGGTAGCATGTCCTTGACGTGCATCTGGGCGAATCTCCCCTTATGTGCCTTGAGCAGAGATAAAGGATCGAGTCCTGCGGTGACGGCCCAACCGACATCCAGTTCGAATTGCACGAACGCTGGATTTGTATGGCGCAGCATCACCTCCAGCCCGGTTTCTCCACCTGGCAGCGGTGCAAATTCCGGGTTTTGATTGTGATAGGAAAACCGCAGGCCTTCATTCGCCAGCCGACGGCCGACATCATTCATGAAGTCGGCATTGCGCTCCCAATCCTGGCGGGCCATGGCCAGTCCAACCCGCTTGACCCAGTCTAACTGACTTTCATCAGGCCTGCGCAGATCGGCGCCTGGTGCGAATAGGTAGCGGGGCATGACGATCGTCCTGGCTCCAACTATCTGCGCAGCTTTGACGAGCGGCCCCAATTGCCCAGACAGGCTGATGGCGTCGGGCCTAGAGGGCAGGGCAGGGATGTGGATGCTTGTGCATTTTAGTTCGGCGCGATCCAGGCTTTTTCGGAGTTCCAGAGCGGTTTTATCCAGAAATCCTGCCAGCTCGATCGTATCGAAGCCGATCTTGCGAACCTCCTGTAACGTACCGTCGAGGTCGGCGGTGACCTCGTTAATCAACGAATATATCTGCACGCCGAGCGATAGGTTGTGGCGTTGGAAGAACGGCTTTTTCATCGCTCTTGGTGCCGCATATGCTTGCCCGTACAGTGTCGCGATGCCTGCGGAAACGCCTGTCATGAACACACGACGATCGACCTTCACGGGAGTATCCTTCCTTGAGAAATTGGTGCCATTTGCCGTTGTCTGTTCAGGGCGACAACAAATCGCCTACGACGGGCCTTGAAGCTTTTTATATTTTGTATATGAAACTAGCAATTCAAAATAGGTGAGGAAGATGCGAGGCAATCCCGGTGAAGCAGGCGAAAGCACGGTAACGTGCGGTGTCGAGAATGTACGCCGCATTGCGGCCATGCTGGATCTTTCTCCCTTTGATTTGACCAGAGAGCAGATACTTCCAAGGGGGTGGCATTTTCCGCTCTTCGGGTCACATACGCGTCGTTCGGACCTGCGCCATGACGGTTTCCCTGGCTTAGGTGTTCCCATGCCCGATCTGGGGCTGCCGCGGCTTGTGCTTGCCGGTCGTACCGTCACCTATGACGCAGATCTGCCGATCGGTGCCATTTGTTGGCGAAGGGTGGGGATTGAGGCGGTTGACCATCGTACCGGCGCAAGCGGTGCCTATGCTATTGTAACCATTGCCCTTCAGCTTGGTATCGCTGGACAGGGCCTGCCCTCGATCACGGAGGAAACCAAATATTTTCTGCTGGGATCCGAGACGCCGCGTACAGTAAAACCGGGGGGCAGCCCTCTCTCACTAGAGCGGTTCGCCTTGACCAAGGCATTTGTACCTGACGATACGCTGCTCTTTCAGTTTTCGGCGCTTGGCTTCAATTCTCACAAGATACATATTGATCGTGCCTATGCGACAGATGTCGAGGGCTATCCCGACTTGGTGGTGAATGGTGGACTAAGCACGCTGCTTCTTACCGAGTTTGCGCGGAATGATTTGGGAGTGCGTCCTCGCAGCCTGAAATTAAAGTTTCTGGCGCCGCTGTTTGCAAATCGAACTATGACTTTTGGTGCAGAGAAGGGCGAAGGGGCCTGGATGTTCACAATATTTGACGATCAGCAAAGACCTGCGGTCGAAGCGGAGATGTCGATATGAGCTTTTCGGCGCTCAAGGATGTACGGATTCTGGATCTGACCAGTGTTGTGGTCGGACCGGTCTGTACGTTGCGGCTGGCGCAATATGGCGCCGATGTCATCAAGCTGGAGAGCCCCGAAGGGGATTTGATGCGAGGCCTTGGTGGCGTGTCGCCTTCGGGCGAGCATTCAGGGACATATCTGCATCTTAATCGCGGCAAGCGGAACATCAGTTGTGACCTTAAATCTGCTGCTGGTCGTGAGATTGTCGGCAAGCTGGTGGAGTGGGCGGATGTGATCGTTGCCAACATGCGGCCGCGTGCGCTTGAGAAATTGGGATTGAACGCCCAGACGATACGCGATGCCAATCCTGGCAAGATTTACTGCCTTATTACAGGGTACGGGACCGACGGTCCTTATTCGGGGCGGCCGACCTATGACAGCGTCATCCAGGCCGCTTCGGGCGTTACCGGTCTGACGCTGGAGCGGGACGGTGCGCCTGCTTATGTTCCGATGCTGATCTGCGATCACATCGTGGGGGAAATCGCCGCGGGTGCCATTCTTGCTGCGATCGTGGAATGGCGTGCCACCGGGTTGGGGCGTAGCATCGAGGTTCCCATGTTCGAAACCATGGCGGCTTTTGTGTTGCAGGAACATCTTGCGCAACATAGTTTCGATCCGATGGTCGGTCGGGCAGGAGACCGCCGCTTGCTGACGCCCAACAATCGCCCGACGCAGACCAAGGACGGCTGGATTTCCTTCACAGTCAATACCGATAAGCAGGTTCGCGCATTCTTGGAAGCGACCGGCCGAGAAGCGCTTGTCCAGGATGCGCGGTTTGCGACAGTGGGTGCTCGGGCCAAGAATAATGATGCCTGGTTTGAGGTACGCGGAGCGCCGCTGACCGAGCGCACCACTGAGGAATGGCTGGCGCTGTTTCAGCGCGCCGACATCGCATCGCAGCCTTGCAATACGCTCGAGCAACTTGTCCGTGATCCGCATCTGACAGCGGTGGGCCTGCTTGGAGAGGAGGATCATCCGGTCGAAGGGCGAACGGTCACTATCCGTCCTACCATAGGTTTCGACGAGAAATATGCGCCAGTAGGTGGTTTTGCCCAACCGATTGGTTGGGCGACGGAGAGCATTTTGGCGGAGCTGGGTGTGAGCTCTGCTTCGGCAGACAGCGATTAAGAGATGTGTCCATCGCTTGAACGGTGCGGTTTGGTAGGTCAGCAAACTCGCCACTTAAGATTTGGGCATCGAACTGATGGGTGCCGTGGCGGTGGCTTTACTAGCTTATTTGCGTAGCTAACACCTTGTTTCTCGCGGGAGTGGTCGCATTCAGCCATGCGAATACGCCCGATAGCGACGACCCCGGTTGCAAATTTTGCACATGCGGCAATAAATTGCATATTTAGAATCTGAAATGCATATATAAATCTTTGATGGCCTTCGAGTCTGGCGCGCCGACGCTCCATCTTCCGTTTTCCGGCCTGATGGTCCTTCGGCTCTTTTACGGCTGCATGCCAATGCTGGAGCGGTGGACAATGAATTTGCAAAGGAGACGGAAATGAAATTTAAGTTCCATCACATGAATTTGTGCACCGATAATCTGCCGCGGCTCACAAAATTCTACAGCCAATTGTTCAGCTTGGGGGCGATCACGGACGAGGAACATACCGTTATCAGCCGAGACCGCGCTGATCGCGCCTATACAGGTGCAGTAGATTTTCTGACAGATGGCGACATCGAGTTTCACTGGGCTGAACGAGATCTCGACACCGGCTTCAAAATGAATGCGTCGGTGAACCCCATGGGACACGGCCATTTCTGTTTCAGGACCGATGATATCAAAGGTTTCATGAAGCGCTGCGACGAAATGGGTATTCGCTATTCCGACTATGGCTGCTGGGCTATTCCAGGTTGGTACCAGGTCTTCCTTCAGGATCCTGACGGCCATGTTATCGAAGTGCATCAGCCGGGTATATTCAACGGCCTGTAACCGTTTTTCTGACTAGCTTATCGGGGACAGGTCTGCCCGGTCTGTCCCCGCCTGTCTGCCTATCGCCCTTTAGGCGCGCCGCGCGTCGCCTTGTTGGAAATGATGCATGAGACCCGCTCTATGGTGAGCCCCACCTTCTTGACCCCGCGAGCAGAGTCTAGCCATTGCGGTCATGATCGCGGCCTGTAGGCTCTTGCTTGTATTGCCTTGGATATGGTCGACACGGCAAGCAAAACCTTGAGCCTACTGCTTGAACGCACGCACGAAGCCCAACCGGCCGCGCATAGCGCCCATGGCGTGCGTGCGCGCGGCTGGTTGGACGCAGTGAGAGTGCATAGCCGCGAAGTTGAGATGCTCTGCGGCAACGCAATGGCTTGCGCGCTGGTTAAGGGCCGGTCATAGACATATTTTAGCTACTGAAACCCGTCATATGGTCCAGATGAAAAACGATAACGAGGATAAGCTTGCAACCAACACCTATTCCGCGCCTGCGCTGGATAAGGGATTGGATATATTGGAGTTACTCTGTCGTACCGGATTGCCGTTGACGCAGAAGGACATCGCGCAGCGCCTGGACCGCAGCGTTGGCGAGATTTATCGTATGCTGGATTGCCTGGTGAAGCGCGATTATGTTGCGCTCTCAGACGATGCTTATCAACTGTCTACAAAGTTGTTTGAGCTGGCGCACCTTAATCCACCAATGCATCGGTTGCTGATTGAAGCCCGTCCTATCATGGAGACGCTGTCAAGCGAACTCGAGCAATCCTGCCATCTCACCGTATGGGGCATGGGGCGTCAGACTGTAATTGCGAAAGTAGATGTTCCGACGGGCATGGGGTTTAGCGTGCGTGTCGGGTCCGAACTTGACGTCATTGTGTCAGTCTCAGGGCGTGTCCTCTTAGCGTTCCAAACGGACGAAGTCCGCGCGACACGGGTGTCCGAAGCGTTGGATCGCAGGCCAGACCATGCTGATCCGGAGATCGACCGCAAGTTGGATAAAATCCGCAAGCGCGGGTTCGAAACAAAACGCAGTGGCCAGGTGCGGGGACTCTACGCAGTAAGCTATCCAATTCTCGACACTCAGGGACATGCTGTCGCGGCATTGACCGTTCCTTATGCAGAACGCATCGACCAGGAAGGGCGAAAGTCAATTCCCCAGGTTGAAGAAGCGTTAGGAGCTGCATCTGTACGCCTTACCTCGCAATTGGGCGGGCGCAAGGCAGGCGAAGGCGCGTAGGTTTTATAGGGCCTGAGCACTCCCAAGCGTCTTTCTATTTCGCTCCGCTCGGCTTGTTGGCCTGCAGAAATCCCTCCATCTCGATCCAGCTGACGAACTGGTCTATCATGCCCGTGGTCGTGGTCCCTGGCACACCCAGGTTGAAGCCGTGGCCTCCACGGGCATAGGCGTGGAGTTCCACGGGTCGCTTCGCCTTGTGCCATGCCTCGACGATCGGAAAGCCCATCGTCGGGAAAAGCGGATCGTCAAACGCGATGGCGGTAAACATTGGTGGCGCGTCGGTAGGCACTTGCACGCTTGCTTGGGGCCCGTAGATATAGCCGATGAAGTCTGGCCCTGTCCCTGGCTTTGTCGCCAGAACGGCGTTTAGGGTCGTCATGGCGCCGGCTGAGAAACCTATCATCCCGACCCGCCGGGGGTCGATATGCCAATCCGCCGATCGCTGGCGGACCAGTGCAAGCGCTGCAATCGCATCCTGTGTGGATGGCGGATATTGGAGCGCGGGCTGTTTCGTAGGGTCGGGCAGGCCTTCACGCACATGATTATCCATGAAGCGTGTGGCCTCGGCATTATCGATGGGCGTAGGCATGATCCGATATTTGAGCACGAAGGCCGCGATGCCACGATCAGCCAAGGCCCGGGCCACGCGCCAGCCCTCTGGATCGATCGCAAGCAGCATGAAGGCGCCGCCTGGCGCTACGACCACGGCTGCACCGGTCGCTTTTGCCGGATCTGGCAGAACAGGGGTCAGCGTCGGCCGCGTGACGTTGCGTACGACGGCCCATTGGCCGTAATAGTTTGCCCAGTTTTCCGATTTCGCATGCCCTGGCGTTTCGGCGCCATATAGCGGGATGGCGTCGGGCTCGAGGGGAGGGCTGATTGCCTTGATTTGCGGATCTACGCCTTGTGGCTGTGCGCCAAGAGGAAAGCTAGCGACGAGGGCGACGCCCGCAAAAATAATTCTGCCCAAAGTCTTCATGTCACGCCTCGGCTTCATGGCCCTGGCCGCACAGGTGTCGGCACTGCCTGGGGGGGGAGGAATTGAAAATGGAATGAGCTTTCCGCGCGGGAAAGCTCATTCCAGTGTTTCAAAGCTTAGGGCTTCAGAATTTGAAGCGCCCGCCTATTGTGAAGTAACGTCCGATCACATCGTCTCCTACCACGGAGGGATATTGAAAGCCTGGCGTTCCTGAAAATCCGGCGATGACATAAGCGGGTGGCTGCTTGTCGAATAGATTCTGCACTGACAGGAACAATTGCTTGTCCTTGTCTTTTCCAATGAAGGCTGTGAAGGTCAGGTCGGTGTAAGCAACCGATGGCACGCGGGGAATTGCATAAAAGGTGCCCGGACTGGAATTCTCTTGTTCGTTGGTGCTTTGCCGCAGCGACGAACGCCAACGTTCCATGACATCGATCGAAAAATTCGAGGTCGTATAGTTGATGAATGCCGTCAGACGCAATTTGGGAACGCCACCCGACTGTTGGATCGCAGCCGCGCCAGCCAGGATTTGCGGATCCGTACCTGGCAGCAAGACGGAGGTAAATTCAGGTTGGTATCCCGCAAGGCCGCGAAGCGACATCTGGCCGTCAGACCCCAACTGGAAGCTATAGTTTAGCTCTGCATCGATGCCCCAGGTCTTAAGCGAGGCAGCGTTGAGTTTGGTCGACCGGACCAGCGTTGGCGCATTGGCGACCGAGCGATCGCTGAAGTCTAAGGGGCGTTCATAGAGGCTGCAAAAAGGCCCGGTACCGCCGGCTTCTTCGCAAAGATTCTGCACGGTGGCGAGCCTGCCATCCACCTCAGAAATGGCATTGGACATATTGATGCGATAATAGTCGATCGAGAGGCTCAGGCCCCGGAGTGACGAAGGCGCAAATACGACACCTGCGGTCAGGGTTCTGGCGACCTCGGGTGTCAGGCTGCTGTTGCCTGCGGTTTCAGTAGGAATGATCCCGTTAAAGCCGGTATGGGCGTCAGAATAGCCGCTGGTCGCCACTGTCGCAGGCTGGAATAGGTCATAAAGACTGGGCGCTCGGATATCGCGCGAATAGGTGCCCCGGAAGCGAAGCCCATCGATCGGAACCCACTCACCGCCAATTTTCCAGGTGGTGACGCCGCCGCTGGTCGAATAATCAGTGTAGCGAACCGCACCATTGAGACTTGCACTGCCAAGACCGGAATCTTTCAGCAATGGAAATTCCACCTCTAGCGCCGCTTCCTTAACGTTCTGGCTCACCGAAATCGGCGTGACCTGCGCGTTGCTGAAATAGGGCGTGGCACCCGGCGTGCAATTGAAGCGGATGCCGGTGCAGTCGGCCGTCAGCGTCGCGGGGGCGTTGGTTGTAACGTCCAGGCTGGTCCAGCGATATTCACCGCTGATAGCGAACCGCACAGGCCCTGCCCAATTGTCGAACGCTGTTCCGCTTAAGCTGGCTTCGATATTGTCCAGCGTGAACTCAGGGCGGGTCCGCGACGTTCCGAACACATAATCGAGCGCCGCCTGCTGCGTGGAAAGAGGCGCGCCGAACGCGTTGAGCGGTACGCAACCCGCCTGCGATCCGGGGTTGGTGAGGGTCGCGCGGCAGACGATATTGCCATTGGCAGTGCCGGTCCTGAACGAACCTTCGTCAACGGCGTCCAGCGCGGCATAAAGATTGCCATTGATCGTGTTGTTGATGAACGAATTGACTGTGGAACTTACGCCGTGCTGATAATAGACATTCCAATTCATGCCGCCGATTTTGCCGTCGAGGCCGCCAGCGGCGATCCACGTCTTGCTATCTGATTGAACGGCGATGCGATGGTCCGGATCGTCAAGGACGCGCCCGAAAATGAACAGCGGATCGCCAATCGCGGCCTGGGTAGCAGGGGCCAGGAAAGCGTTGTCGGTGCCGACCGCCAAAGGCAAGACTAGGTTCGGATAGAAATAGTTGAAGTTTCTGGACTTGGCAAAGACACCTTGAACGAAGGCGTTGATCCCGTCGGTCAGTTCATAATCCAGCCTTGCATAGGCTTGGTCGGTCTTGACGTCTGCGGTCCCCGACGATCCCTTTCCATAGAAGCCTTCGCCACCACTTTCCAGCGATCCACCCTGCGGCGTACCATGAACGAAGGGGCCGGTTACACCCGGTCCCGTGAACACTTGTCCAGCTAACGGACTGGAGAAAATCGAGCCCCGGAAACTGATTTGTGCGTTGCGAGCGTCCGAGATCAACCGGAACGGGTCTCCCTGCGTCCCGCTGCCAGCGATCGCGTAGACGGTCCTGCCAGACTTACGCGCTTCCTTCACGAAACCGTCCTGCTGGAAATGCTCATAGCTGGCCATGAAGTGCCCGCGATCATTTGCAAAGTCGGTACCGAAAGCGGCAGCGGCGCGCCACGAATAGGCGTCGCCGCGGTTGGAAATGCCTGAGTTGCCTTCCACTTTGAGGCCTTCGAACTTTCGGTCGAGGACAAAATTGACGACACCTGACACTGCATCGGACCCGTAGACCGCCGAAGCGCCGCCGGTGACGACATCAACCCGCTGCATCAACATTTGCGGCAGGATGTTCGCATCGACTGCGCCTGTATAGCTGGTCGGCGCGACACGGTGTCCGTCGAGCAGGATTAGGTTGCGCTGGATGCCAAAGCCGCGCAGGTTGAGATAATTGCCGGTCGCATTGTCGGTCGCATCGCCCTGGATGGCGCTGCCGCGCGAGAGCGCAAAGGCCGGTAGCTTCTTGAGAGCGTCCGAGACGCTCGAGGGGCTGGTGCGCAACAGCGAGTCCCGCGACACGACAGTGACCGGGGTGGGCAAAGCGTTTCCGTTGGACGTAATGCGCGTGCCGGTGACGACGATATCCGGGTCAGCCGTCGTGGCCTCCGCCTCTGTCGTCGCTGTTTGTTGCGCGCAGACAGGCTGGCACATCGCGGCAAAGCTGATTCCGGCGAGCAGATATAATTTCGATTTAGTCATGGATCCCCTCAATTCAGGCGGTTCGCCGCCATTCTCGTTGCAGGCATATTTCATAATATGGAATGGATTGCATGACAACAGAATTTGTAGGCGGACGTGGTCATTCATATGTGAACGACGCCTATCGCATTCATTTTGATGGTGGATTCTTTATTTGTGGATCACCACGTCTCGGAAATGCGAGCTCTTTCGTGGCGAAATATTTCATGGCTCCCACCCGCTAACGCAATTGGTTCGAAAGCCGTAGCGGCTGGCTGACCGATGGTGTAGATGCGCTCTGGACGGGCATACAACGTCCGTGCAACCAACTTTTTTGACCCTTTTCGTATCCCCAATCGATTTCGCGGCTGGCCGGCCGGAGTGTGCGAAAGCCACTTGGTACCGGGCGAAATTTTGAAGTGCAGTTTTTCTGCCGTTGCAGATGAGAGCTACAGGCCAACGATCAGGATTTTTGAACTTTCTCATCGCATCCTACGATGCGGCTAGTGTTTGTCGCAGCCATGCTAATGATGCACCGGCTGGCCAGCGAAATTGACGATGCGTACTATTTTGCTAACTATGGTCAAGGTCGACAGAGCGTCATTGCCGAGCAGGATGCGCATGGCGGGTTGGGATCCAGCATACGAATCAAGTTTGAGCGAACATGCTCCTACCTGCGCCGGGCCGCATTCTTCGGGGGGGGGGAGAAGGACTAGCCTCGGGGTGGCCGCTTCCAGGAGGACCGCGAGCGCGAGGCCCAGACTGAGCGGGCCAGCGGTTTGCGCGGCGGTACCGAACAAAGGGAGGAATCGCTCTAGTTGACGACACCGACTGGTTTGCGCCAGATCGTTGGATATAGGACGGGTTGCCCGAGAAGGAATGATGCATGCCAACACAAACGCCCAAGAAGCGCGCGGGAATTCAGTCCGTCGAGATCGGGATGCGCGTGCTTGAGGCACTGGCAGGGCTGGGCGGCGCGCGGCCGTTGGCCGCCATCGTGCGCGGATGCGGCCTTTCACCATCGCAAACACACCGCTATCTTGCCAGTTTGTCAGAGGCGGGGATGGTGCAACAGGATATCCACGGCAACTATGATCTTGGCCCCGCAGCGCTCAAACTGGGGCTCAGCGCGCTCGCGCGGATCGATGCTTTCCGCATCGCTGATGAGAAGCTGGCTGATTTTCGCAATCAAACCCAAAGTACGGTCCTGCTCGCAGCGCTTGGTCCGGAAGGTCCAACGATCGTGCGCTGGCACATGGGCCATCCACCGGTCGTAACCTCGCTTGCGCTTGGCTCCTTGTTGTCCTTGGTAAATTCGGCGACGGGACAGGTCTTTCTTGCCTTTCGGCCCGAGCCTGAAACCGCAGGCTTCGTACAGGCCGAAATTGCCCGCAACGCCACAATCGATGAAGCCTGTGTAGAAAAGATAAAAGCTGGCGTGCGCGAGCGCGGTATGGCGCATGTCGATGGCACCCTTATTCCTGGCCTGGATGCCAAGGCGTTCCCCATTTTCGACCTTCAAGGTAACGCGGTGTTAGCTGCGACCCTTTTGTCATTGCCTAACCCTCGGGAAGGCGGGAACAGCAAGTCAGCCTTGCAACTACAGGCGACGTGCAAGGAAATCAGTCAGGCACTTGGTGCGCCACATATGCTTCAATAGATTATCGGATTATATAGTGGTTCGGGCACCTGCTGGAGCTTGCCCGAGACAAGGTTGGCGAAGGATCAGCCAGCTTGTCCGGGCTGCGGACGCGGATCAACGAGCTTAAAGCCGGCCATCACTGATGGCCGGCTTTTTTGATAGAGGGGTCAGACAGGGTAGGGCTGGCCCGCCGGTTCGATCGTGATCCATTTCACTTCGGTAAATTCGTCAATTACGGCACGACCGTCGAACCGGCCATAGCCGCTATTCTTCATGCCGCCATAAGGGGCTTGCGGCTCATTCTGAACAGTCGCGCCGTTGACATGAACATGCCCGGCATCAATGCGGCGCGCGACGGTGAGGGCGCGGTGTGCATCCCGCCCGAACACTGCGGCCGCGAGGCCATATTCGGTATCATTGGCGACCCTGATCGCTTCGTCTATGCCTTTAACGCGCACGATCGTGGTGACTGGACCAAATGTCTCCTCGTCATAGATGGTCATGCCTGGTTTGACATGATCCAAGATCGTGGCAGGCATAACTACGCCATCGGCATGGCCACCCACAACGATCTGAGCGCCCTTGCCCAGTGCGTCGTCAATCATGGCGTTGATACGGGTACCCGACGCGGCATCGATCATCGGGCCTATGACACATGCTGGATTGACCATCGGGTCGCCAGATATCAGTTGGGCAGCGCGCTTTGCAAAGGCATCGACGAATTGGTCGGCCACAGCTTCATCGACCACGAAGCGCTCGGTCGACATGCAAATTTGCCCCTGGTAGAGAAATGTACCGAAAATCGCGGCGTTCACGGCGCCGTCGATATCTGCGTCGTCCAGCACCACAAATGGCGCTTTCCCACCAAGTTCGAGCAGGCAGCGTTTTAGATTGCGGCCCGATTTTTCCGCAATGATCCGTCCGATACGGGTCGATCCGGTGAAATTGATGCGGCGGACAGCGGGATGGGCGATCAGGCAGTCGATGACATCCGCCGCGTCGTCGGGCGCGTTGACCACGAAGTTCAGCACGCCTTCGGGCAGACCGGCTTCGACGAAGGCATCGGCTATAAAGGCATGGGTCTTTGGACTCATTTCCGAAGCGCGAAATATCACCGTGTTGCCGCAGGCGATCGGATAAGCGATTGCGCGTGCCGCCAGGATGACAGGCCCATTCCAAGGGACGATACTCAAGATGACGCCAACCGGCTGACGGAGCGTCATGGACAAGGTGTCGGGCTTGTCGGTCGGGATGGTTTCACCCTGGATTTGGGTCGTGAGCGATGCTGCTTCGCGAATGAGATTAGCTGCTGCCATGACATTGAAGCCGCCCCACAGGCCCGAAGCGCCCACCTCGGCAGCCATTGCCTGGGAAATGTCCCCGATCTTGGCTTCCAGCTTATCGGCCGCTGCGAGCAAAACTTGTCGGCGCTCGGTCGGTCCGGTCTTTGACCATGTCTTGAAAGCGGTGCCTGCGGAGTCGGCTGCACGTCTCGCATCCTCGACTCCGGCCGCAGCAGACGTTGTAACCACAGCGCCGCTTACTGGGTTACGTCGCTCGAACGTCTTGCCGCTGTCGGCAGATACCTGCCGATTGTCGATCAGCAAATGCACTTCCATCTTCGTCTCCCAAGCCATTTATCATCTACTTACTACGCCAGATTTCCCCTCACAGCGACCCGTGGGGCGCTCGCCTGGCATGTGAGTATTGTATGATATAAAACGGATTGCCCCAAATAAAATTTTATGTCAGGTTCATATCCTACGAGTTGATTCCTTCTGCGCGCTTTTCCCGGCGCGACAGTTTGGGCGGCTTCAGAATAAATCTTAGGAGATATGGCCTTGGGAATTCAGGATAGCCGCGGCATGAAGGCTGCAATCGTGCGGGAGAAGGGCGGCGAGATGCGCCTGGAGGATGTCACGATCGGGCAGCCCGCCGATGACGAGGTTCTCGTTCGCATCGTGGCTTGCGGTGTTTGCCACACCGACATGGTGGTGCGCGACCAACTTCTTCCCATGCCGCTTCCTGCGATTCTCGGCCATGAAGGTGCTGGCGTGGTCGAGGCCGTGGGCCGCAATGTGACCAACGTCGCACCCGGCGATCATGTCGTGATGAGCTATATGTATTGCGGTGACTGTTATCTTTGCGATGCCGGACATCCAGCCCACTGCGCAAATATCCTGCCGACCAATTTCGGCGGGAGCCGAATGGATGGAACCACCGGGACCACTGATGCGGATGGTCACGCGATCCACGATCATTTCTTTGGTCAGTCGTCATTCGCCGAATATGCGTTGGCCAGCTCGAACAATGTCGTAAAAGTTGATAAGGATCTACCGCTTGAAATCCTGGCGCCACTGGGTTGCGGATTGCAGACCGGCTCTGGTGCGGTACTCAATGCGCTCAAGGTGCGCCCGGGATCTTCCTTTGTGGTATTTGGCTCGGGAGCCGTCGGTCTTGCTGCGGTCATGGCAGCCAAGATCGCTGGGGCGACGCAGGTCATCGCTGTAGATGTCAATGCCGAGCGGCTTGCCCTCGCGATCGAGCTTGGCGCCACCCACACGGTTAACGCGAAGGACTGCGACCCGGTCGCCCGCATCATGGAAATCACGGGTAAGGGCGCCGATTTTTCGCTCGAAGCAAGCGGTCTGCCTTCCGTGCTTCGCCAGGCAGTCGACTGTTTGGGCTTTTTTGGTACCTGCGGAATTGTCGGAGCCTCGCCGCTTGGATCGGAGGTAACACTCGACATTAACGGGGTTATGATCCCCGCTAAGAAGATAATGGGTATCGTCCAGGGCGACGTCATCGCCAGCAGCTTCATTCCCATGCTTATCGAATTCTATAAGCAGGGACGCTTCCCGTTCGATCGTTTGATCAAACATTATGACTTCGCGGACATCAACCAGGCGATAGCTGACAGTGAAAGTGGCAGGACTATCAAACCTGTCCTGCGCATCGGCGCGGTTTGAGCAACGACGGGACGGAACAGCCAATCATGACTAGGAACAGGCCCACAAGCCTGGATGCAACGATCGAGTCTCCCTGGCACGACGTTGGCTCCAGCCGCGTGCCATCGGCGGTCTACACGGACCGGGCGATTTACGAGCGTGAACTCGACCGCATATTCTATGGGCCACATTGGAGCTATGTGGGGCTGGAAATAGAGATTCCAGAGCCCGGATGCTTCAAGCGTACCGCTGTGGGCGAGCGATCGGTCATCATGATCCGCAATCGCAAGGGCGAGATCAATGTGCTAGAAAATCGCTGCGCACATCGTGCGATGCGCTTCTGCCAGGAGCGCACAGGTAAGGTGAAAACGCTGGTCTGTCCCTACCACCAGTGGAACTATAATCATGACGGTAAGCTTTTGGGCGTACCATTCCGCAACGGGGTAAAGGGCAATGGCGGCATGCCCGCCGACTTCGAGCTGGAGGACCATGGCCTTAATCGGCTGAAAGTTGCTGTACGCAACGGCGTGGTATTTGCCTGCTTTGACCACGATGTAGAGAGCATCGAGGATTATCTCGGTCCGGACATATTGGCCGCCTTCAATCGGACTTTTGATGGACGCAAGCTTGTCCTGCATGGTTATTCCCGCCAGCGTATTCCAGGTAACTGGAAGCTTATGATGGAGAATATCAAGGATCCCTATCATCCCGGCTTGCTGCACACCTGGTTCGTCACATTCGGTCTTTGGCGTGCTGACAATGAGTCCCGGCTCGAGCTTGATCGGCATGCGCGACACGCGGCAATGATATCGCGGCGCAGTGAAAAAGTGGTCAGCAACGTCGAAGAAGGCGTCACCAGCTTTCGAAAGAACATGGAGCTTAACGAGCCACTTCTGCTGGACATCGTCCATGAACCTTGGTGGGGACGCGACACTGTTTGCATGACGACCATGTTCCCCAACGTCATCTTTCAGCAGCAGGTAAATTCTCTATCCACGCGTCAGATATTGCCACTTGGCCCTGATAAGTTCGACTTCGTCTGGACGCATTTCGGCTTCGAAGACGATAACGCGGAAATGACCGAACGTCGCTTGCGCCAGGCCAATCTGTTCGGTCCGGCGGGTTTTGTGTCTGCCGATGACGGCGAAGTCATCGAATTCAGCCAGGAAGGTTTCGAGCAGGACAAGAATTTCACGACGCTGTGTGAACTGGATGGAACAAGCGTCGGGCCGGCAGACCATATGGTCACCGAAACGCTCATTCGGGGCATGTATCGCTACTGGCGGGAAGTGATGGAACTATGACCGCCGACCCGCTAATCCAGTTGCGCATCATGCAATTTTATGCGGCTTACGCGTCCTGCGTCAACGATGGCCGCTATGGCGACTGGCCCGATTTCTTCACCGAAACGGCCTGGTATCGGGTCGTCGCGCGGGAAAATTACGATCGGGATTTGCCGCTTAGCACCCTGTCTCTCAAAGGGCGGCCGATGATGAAGGATCGCATTTACGGGATCGAAAGCACGATCTTCCACGCGCCCTATTATCAGCGGCACTTGATTGGACTGCCCATGATTTTGGCTGCCTCGGACGGCAGGTTCGACGTCGAGGTCAACTACACGGTCATCCGAACCAAGCGGGACGTCGCCGCTGAGATATACAGCGTGGGTCGCTATATTGACCGGATCGTAGAGGTAGAGGGCGTTCTAAAATTCGAACAGAAATTCTGTGTATTCGACAATGATATAATACCGAATTCTTTGGTCTATCCGATCTAGGAATAAATAAAACAGGGGAGAATGTCATGAAGAAGGAGTTTTTGGTCGGGACAGCGGTTCCGGCCCTGCTGGCTTGCGTGCTTTCTACATCAACGTCGGCCAGGGCGCAGGTAAGCCGGGCAAGCGATCCCGAAACGATGATCAGCGATATTGTGGTGACCGCCCAGAAGCGTGCGGAAAATGTGCAGAATGTTCCCATCGCCATTTCAGCTTTCGGAGGCGAAGCGCTAAGCGAGCGGGCTGTCGGCAATGTCAGCCAGCTTGCCTCCCTCTCTCCCAACGTCAACCTCGACTCTGGCGTATCTTTCTCTGCCTCGACAGCCGTTTTGGCGGCGTCGATCCGCGGTATCGGCGCTAGTGACTTTGCCTTCAACATCGACCCGGCCGTGGGTGTCTATGTCGATGGCGTGTACCTCGCCCGGTCCGTCGGCGCCAATCAGGATCTGCTCGACGTCGAACGGATCGAAATCCTCAAAGGTCCGCAAGGAACATTGTTCGGCCGCAATACCATCGGCGGCGCGGTATCGATCGTGACCCGCGACCCTGCAAAGACATTTGGCGTGCGGGGCGATCTGACCGTGGGCCGCTTCGACCTGTTTCAGGCACGGGCATCGATCGATCTTCCTCTTGCCGAAAATCTCTACTCGTCGGTGACGGTCGATGTTAAGACGCGCAATGGCTATATGAAGCGTCTGGCCTTTCCCGGATCGCTCGGCGCCAATTCTCCACCCTACACCGTCTATCCTGCATCAGCCTATGAATCGCCATCGCGCGAAGGCGATGAAGACAATCGGACAATCCGCAGCAAGATCAAATATGATGGCGGCTCGTTCCGGTTAACCCTGTCGGGCGACTATGCCTTTACCAAGGGGACTGCCCCGACCAAATTATTGCAGACAACCAACGGCGATCCAGGCGGGTTGTTTGCCAACCTCTACAATCTGTGCATCAGCACGCCGGTCGATACGCTTACTGCCATCAATCTCATCAATATGTGTAACTCGTCGGGCTCTCAGTTGCCTTCGGTCCACCGCGGTGCGACGTCCCCGGTGAACCGCCTCTATACGCTGGCCGGCGTCAATGCAGATGGCAATCTCAACAATGATCTGCTGCCATGGGACAGCCGGTTCATCACCGACAGTCGCGACACCAGCTATGCGACCGGGAACAACTTCTCGCATCTTCGTAATTGGGGATTCACCGGCATCGCCGAAGTCGATCTGACCGACGACATCCTGCTCAAGTCCACCACTGCCTATCGCAAGAGCAAATGGAAGAGTGGTCTCGACGGTGATGGATCACCGATCAACATGTCGACCTATAGCTTCGAACAGCGCCAGCAGCAGTTCAGTCAGGAGCTACAACTCATTGGCAGTTCGCTGGATGACAAGCTTCACTATGTCCTGGGCGGTTATTATTTCAGGGAAAGTGGCTATCTTGCCGACTATGTGATTTCGGGCGAAGGCATATATGTCATCGATGGACCCAACTGGCTCAAGACCAACGCCTATGCAGCCTTCGGTCAGATCGACTACAGATTCAGCGACCTGATCGGGTTCACTGTCGGGGGGCGCTACACGCACGAGAAAAAGAGCTTTGAAGGGGGGCAGCAGGAACTGAGCGGGCTGTTCTACAAACTGATCGGCGCGCCATGTTCGGACCTTGCGGGCAATGTCTACCCTGATGCGATGGTGGGCGGTGTATCCTGTCAGGTAGCGGGTAATTATCCCGACCCATCCAACCCTCTGCGGATTTACCCCGGCGGTATCAATCATCTGAGCTTCAACAATTTTTCGCCGAAAGTTGGCGTCCAGTTACATCCTGCAACGGACATGATGGTCTATGGGTCATGGTCCAAGGGATATAAGACAGGAGGATGGACCACCCGTTATTCGACCCCGCAGACTTTCGTCAGCAGCTTCAACCCGGAAAAGGCGACGACCTACGAAGTCGGGCTCAAATCCACTCTGCTCGCTCGTCGGCTGCAAATTAACATGGCCATGTTTCTGACCGATTATAAGGCGATCCAGCTCAACTATCAGGTGGGACGATCGCCCACGATCGCCAATGTCGGCGACGGTCGGATCAAGGGTGCCGAACTTGAAGTGGTTGCCCAGCCCGCACGAGGTCTGACACTCAATCTGGCCGTCGGCTATACTGATGCTTATTATACACGGCTCGATCCGGCGGTGGCGGTCACCAGCGGTGCCAACGCATTGCAGGCCGGCGCCCTTGTTGGCAGCGTTCTGCCCAAGACGCCAAAGTGGAAAGCAAATTTCAGTCCCCGTTACGAAATGGCCTTGGGGAATGGCGGTAAAGTCACGCTAGTCGGCGATTATACCTATATTTCTGCCCAGACAAACAATGTCGAGAGAACCTATGTTCTAAATCGGCCGGGTGTATCGGTGATTAACGCCAGCATCAGCTATAGCGATCCTGCCGAGCATTATACGGTCACGGTCGGTGGACTGAACCTTACAAATGAGCGCTATCTGTCGTCGGGAACTGCGATTCCTGCTTTCGGCGCGATCATCGGATCCTACAGCCGTCCGGTTGAGTGGTATGCCCGGCTAGGCTTCAAATTCTGATCGATGCCCCGCGCGACGTCACCAGCATATCTTGGATGCGCAAGTGACGTCGCGCGGGGCTGCGCTCAGTTGAGGTATCGCGAGGCGGGCGCCTGATCCACGCCTTTGGCGTGGGGGGTACAGGCAAAGCTGGCAGCCCTTGCCGGATCGCCGCTGCGATAATCGGGGAAAGCGGGATAGGCGCAAATCGGCCGTTCCTGCGCTGGAGATGTGGTTCCTGCCGGCTTGCGGGCAACGATCTGCTCGGGGATCTTGGCACCTTCAGTCCATGCGACCAACTGCATCAATATGTCATTCTCAGGCGACACCGGCATTGCCTCGCCCCACTGTCCTATGTTCGTCACGCCTGGTCCTCCGAAGCAATGGCCCATGCCCGGAACCAGAAACAGGCGCGCAAATCTTGCAGCCTCCGACGTCCCGCCGGCTGCGGCGGCCAACCGATCATAATAGTTCACGACCTCCGCCACTGGCACTGCCGGATCAGCGACACCGGTATAGAGGAGAAGCTTGCCGCCGCGGCGTGCGAAATCCGACAGGTCAGCGACATTGGCGTTGAGTGTGCTGGAAAGGCGTGCATCGACCCGATCAAGATCATGGTTGAAATCGAAGCTGGATGGCTTGAACGAGGAGCCTAGCGCCCAGTCGAAGAGATAGAATTGCTGTTTGGGCCATTGCGCAGATCCTTGCATGGCAGGACCAAGTGGCTGGTCTTCGCTGCCAACGGTCAAGCCAGGATAGATGCGCTCCCCCGTTTCAGGGTTAGTCGGCCCGGCATAAAGGCGGCGCAACGTGCCGATCTGTTCTTCGGAGAAGCAAGAGTCAGACGTTTCACCTGCCTGACATAGCCGTAAATGGCTGACGTCGAACCGGCATTGCCTGGGATCGGTAAGGAAGCGATCACCTGGCGCGCCGCCATCCTTGCCGGCGCATGTCTTGATCACGGTTTGGGAAATGGTCGCCCATTGAGCCGAAGATAGCTGAGCGGCGGGGGATGCTGTAAGGGCAGCATGGTTCCAGACGAACGATGCGGCCACATGCGTTCTGTTATTGCCCGGATCGCCAGCCAATATACCGTCATAATCGGCAGGATATCGCTGCGCTGCGCTGAGCGCTTGCTGGCCACCGGTCGAGCAGCCCGCAAAATAGGCCCGAAAAGCAGAGGTTTTGTAATAGGCGGAGATGACGAGCTTTGCGATCCGTGTCATTTCGTGTGTCGCTCGGTAGCCAAAGTCCGCCCAATGCTCGGGCTTGTTCAGGCTCTGATTTATATCGGGTGCCGTACCCATATCGGTATTGGCCACAGCAAAGCCACGTTTCAGGCCCTCTACCATGCCCATTTCATAGGCGATCATGCCGGCGCCCCCACCATTGCCGGTTCCCAGAAAACGCCCGTTCCAATCCTTCAGCGGTAACCATACCTCTATGCCGATATGGCTCTGGGTGGAGGGGGTAGCAAAAATCTTCACCTGGCAGAAGGCCGGCATATCGCGCAGTCGGTCTGCAAAATCGGGCAGCATTGCGGGGCGGGCGAGGGTGAATGCACCTGCTGGAACGGAGGCGCTCGCAATCACCTTTGCGCCAGGCAATGCCATAGCGGCTATCGCCCTGCAACGCTGACCCTCAGCATCACTGGTGCCGGTTTGTCTGGCTGCCGCTACGGGCGCGGCCGAGGCAAGAAGGGTGGTTCCCAGCAATGCGGCAAGGCCTAACGATTTCACACTCACAAGATGGTCCTTTCGGGCACGAGGCAATAAAGGGGCCGACGCTTTATGTTGCTGTTCTCACAGGCCAACTTGCTGAAGATCGACATGACGGGTTTCGGGACTGCGCAACAAAGCAATCAGCGAGATGACAACGAGTCCGACGCACAAGATGGTAAGCCCGACGGAACTCCCGTTCGATCGTCCAGCGATCCAGGCTGCGACAAAGGGTGTTGGCCCGGCGAATATGAGATTGGCGCCTGTATAGGCGAGGGCCGATCCGGCGTAGCGTACCGCGGTAGGAAATTGCTCTGCGAAATATGCCGGCAGGATACCGCTCTGTGCCTGAATGCTACCGCCAAATAGCGCCATGGCGATCACGATTAGCAGGATGTTCCCGCTGCTGAGCAGCGGGAAATAAAAGCAACTGATCGCAAGCATCACTACACCTGCAACGATCAAGGGTGGTTTGCGCCCGAAACGATCTGTCGAAGCGCCGCCCAGAACGGTTGCAGCGATCGCAATGACATTGGCCGTCATGACGCACGCGAAGATAGTGCCGCGCGTCAGCGCGGTATGATCGGTCAGATAGGCGATAGAATAGATGTTCACGATCCAGAAGCAGGATGCTGGCGCGGCCCAGAACAGTAAAAGTCGTACAATAGTGCTGTAGTGAGGAGAAAGGGATCGATCTTGTGAGGCATAGCAAGGTTTGAGCTTCTCCACCGCTCTTTCTTTTTCGAGTGCCTCGAATGCAGGTGTCTCACTGACATGATAACGCAGATATACGCCTACGGCGACGAGCAGGATGCTGAGCAAAAACGGAATACGCCAGCCATAAGCCTCAAACTTGGCTTCATTCATAAGGGCGGCGATGCAGAACAGCATACCGTTGGCGAACACCAGACTGACAGGAGCGGCGACATTGATGAAAGATCCAAACAATCCCCTGCGGTGCGACGGGGCATGTTCCATCGTAAAAAGTTGCGCCCCGGTCGCTTCTCCACCCAAGGCGAACCCCTGAAGAAAACGCAAAACTACGATTAGTAGCGGCGCCCAGAAACCTATGACGGCATAGGGTGGCATGAGACCGATCAGAAGCGACGAGACGCCCATCAGAATGAAAGTGGCCAACAGAACTTTCTTTCGCCCGACACGATCGCCGAGCAATCCAAAGATAATGCCGCCTGCCGGCCTTGCGAAGAAACCAACCCCAAAAGTCGCAAAGGACGCCAGAATCGCAGTCGCCGGGTCCAGCGTGGGAAAAAAGAGCTTGGGGAAAATGGTCGCAGAAACCGCACCATAGGCTGTGAAATCGACCCATTCCAAGGCAGATCCCAGTGCGCTGCTGAAGATAGCTTTCCCGGATTGTTGCGATTTTCCGCTCTGATCGACCGATCCTATGTCCGCGTCTCTCCCTGACATTCGCGCCCTCTCTCCATGACCGTGATTATATCATAGCCTGGATGCGACGCGCCCGTGTCGATCCCAGCCCATATTGGCCGATGCTCACGACACCGCCATTTCTATATGTTTATATATGATTTACAGCATGCGCTAGTGAAATATGGTGCATCCCAAAACAAGGCTGACTGCCTATCTCAAGTTGACAGGCACCGAAATCTACGCAAGTGAGATTCACTTATAGGATATTCATTGCATATTTTGGCATGCAGCGACAGTGAAATGGTGATGGCGAAAAGCGCTACCCAAAACCCGGATCCGCGCGTTTGAGAAGGTTTCGAATGTTGGGAGAGAATGCATGAGAATTGGCAAAGCCATCGGCGCGGCCCCGATATTTGCGGCAGCTTTATATTCAGCCTTCGCACAAGCAGAAACCGCCGATGCGTCACCAGACTCGCGCGCGGATGCGACCGTGCGCGCAATGCGTCCCGAGGAAAAGGTCATTCTCACGCATGGCGTGATGGCGGTTCCCATCATTGGACCGTTAAACCTGCCGTCCGATGGGGTATTGGGTGCCGGCTATATTCCGGGGATAGATCGGCTGGGCGTCCCGTCGCTGCGCGAAAGCGATGCCAGCCTTGGCGTGTCCTACATATTTGGCATGCGCAAGGATGGTGCGACAGCACTGCCCTCGGCTCTGGCGATGGCGTCGACCTGGAATCCCGGCCTTATTCGTCGCGGCGGACAAATGATCGGCTCCGAAGCGCGGGCGAAAGGGTTCAACGTCCTGCTAGCCGGAGGCGTGAACCTGATGCGCGATCCGCGCAATGGCCGCAGCTTTGAGTATTTCTCCGAAGATCCTCTGTTGTCGGGCATATTGGCCGGCAACGCCATAAAGGGCATTCAGTCCAACCATATCATTTCGACGATCAAGCACATGGCCCTCAATGGTCAGGAAACTGGCCGCAAGTTTGTCGATGTGAAGATCTCGGATGCCGCGGCACGCGAAAGTGACCTGCTGGCATTCAAGATCGGCATCGAAATTGGCGATCCCGGAGCGGTGATGTGCGCCTATAATCTTGTGAACGCGGAGCATGCCTGCGCAAGCGATTATCTGCTGAATAAGGTTCTCAAGCAGGACTGGCGCTACAAAGGCTTTGTGATGTCCGATTGGGGGGCTGTGCCCGGCGTCGATGCGGCACTCAAGGGCCTGGATCAGCAATCCGGCGAGCAACTCGATACCGGGATTTTCTTAGACGACAAGCTGGTAACCGCAGCACAGTCAGATCCACGCTATGCTGCGCGCCTCGACGATATGAACCGCCGCATAATATGGGCAATATATGCCAACGGGTTGGACAAGCATCCGGCTCAAGCAGGTGGCTCGATCGATTTCGCTGCAAACAGTGCCGTCGCACTGGAAACCGCCAAACAGGGCATTGTCCTGCTCCGTAACACGCGCGGCGTGCTTCCGCTGGCGCGAACCGCCAAGTCGATTGCGGTGATCGGCGGTTTTGCCGATATCGGCGTTCTTTCGGGTGCAGGGTCGAGCCAGGTTCACGGGCCTGACGGTCCTGCGGCGAATCTGACGCTCGGCGATTCCGGGCCGTTTTCCGTTTTCATGTCGCAGCAATATCATGCGTCAGTCCCGCTCAAGGCGATCAAGGCCATGGCGCCCCAGGCTGTGGTGAAATTCCGCAATGGACGGTCCGCCAGCGAAGCGGCCAGCCTGGCAGCGCAGGCCGACATTGCTATCGTCTTTGCCAACAAATGGTCAGGCGAAGGTATGGACCAGCCTGATCTTAGCCTCCCTGACGGGCAAGACGCGGTCATCGCCGCTGTCGCTGCTGCTAATCCCAACAGCATCATCGTGTTGCAAACGGGCAATCCAATCCTGATGCCATGGCTGAACGAGACGGCCGCGGTGATGCAGGCTTGGTACCCCGGCGCGCGAGGCGGCGAGGCGATCGCTTCGGTATTGTTCGGGGAGACCAATCCGTCTGGCCGTCTTCCAGTTACTTTCCCAGCCAGCGAAGCACAACTGCCTCGGGTAAAAGTCGATGGCTTTGACACCGTTGAGCCAAGTTTCGCGGGAAATCCATCAGACCCTGATGCCAAGCTCGTTGTAGACTATGATATCGAGGGATCGGATCTGGGCTATCGCTGGAACGCACGGAAGAGGCAAAAGGCTTTGTTTCCCTTTGGCTACGGCCTATCCTACACCAGCTTTGAGGCATCAGGCCTGAAGTCTGACGGAACGACCGCCACGTTCCTGGTCCGCAACACAGGTGATCGCGCCGGCGCAACTGTGGGGCAGGTCTATCTGGTCAGTCGCAATGGCGATGCCAAACTGCGGCTGGTCGGTTTCAGCCGGGTCGAGTTGGCGGCAGGGTCGTCGCGCAAGGTCTCGGCTTCGATCGACCCGCGCCTGCTTGCCGACTGGAAGGACGGGCAATGGTCGATGCCAGGGGGTACGTTCACTTTCGCGCTCGGCGACAATTCAGAAGCGCTGGGCAGGCCTGTAAACGTGCGAATGTCGGCACGGTCCTGGAAAGACTGACAGACACCGGACATTTGCTGCCAGCAAAGGCAATTATCGACGCATAGTTGGTTTGCGCCCGAGAACAAAAGGCGTGAACACTCGTGCCGCCAAAAAACCTACAAATGCGGAGGATATCCGTCGCCAGACGTATCATTCGAATGGCCGGTGTAGGTCTTATGAGACCAGTGCGCGGGTGGGCGTAGAGCTATGTAATCACGCAGATATTCGACGAGTTATCTATCCGGCCTGCGCTTTGCGGTCGGAGGCGATATCATGGTGGAACGTAGAGAATATTCATCGTGCGCTTGAGGTTGTAGGCGATGGCGGTGAGGTGGACTTGGATGGCGGCTTTGGCGAGACCTCGCCATCGCATTCGGCACAGGCCGTAGCATCGCTTCCATGTCCCGAAGATCTTCTCGATGCGGGCGCGCACGCGATGGATCGGTTGATTCCATTCATGGAGCTTGCGGAGCGTTTCAGCTTCGTCGCGGCTCCACATGCCGGTGGCGACGATCCGGGGAATGCCGCCCTTTGCCAGCACGGCATCACAAAAGTGATTGCCGCGATAGGCGCTGTCGGCAAACACCTCACCGGGATTGTCGGGCAAGGCATCGGGATTTGCATTGCCGTCATTGATATTGGCCGATGTGATCGACACTTCCTCGACCAACGCGGTATCGGCATCGGCGCCAACATGGGGCTTGAAGCCGTGAACGGCCCGCTTTCCCTTGTGTTTTACCCAGCGCGCATCATCATCGTCTTCACTGGCTGAGGCTATGATGGTGGCATCAACCAAGGTTCCGGTCTTAACCGTCACTGCCTTGGCCTTGAGCTGCATGGTCACGGTTTCAAACAGCGATCGGTCAAGTTGGTGCGCGACCAGCAGTCGGCGGAATCTGACAAACGCGGTACGCTCTGGCGTCGCCTCATTCGCGGAAAACCCACAGAAGCGGCGAAACGAGGCCCGATCGTCAAGGGCCTCAGCCAGCTTCACATCGGACAGATCATACCAGATCGACAACAGGAGCGCTTTGAACATTGCCAGGGGCGGCCAAGCGGGCTCACCTTTGGAGGCTGGATAAAGCGGTTCGAGAAGAACCGCGACCGTGTGCCAATCAATCAGCGATACAAGCGCATCCAGCGATGACGTCTTGCGCTCGGACCCTGAAAACCCAAACCGCTCCTGACCAATCGAACGCTGCGCCACGGCCGCTCTCCTCCCAGGAAAGCCCATAGAATCAGCCATTAAAGCGCCTGTCTACGCCCACCCGCGCACAGGTCTCCTTATACCAACCTCCAGTGAGGCTGACTCACGAGGGGGCTTCCCACGGCGGTAAATTTCTGAATCTATGGCTCCCCGTGGGAGGGCATGGCCATGGGTGCAGCGATCGGATTGCGGGATGACTTTGACGCGTTGGGCTTGAGGCGACTGGCGCGCGCGACAAGGAGCACGAACACGGCCGGCGGCTGCTGGCATTGGCGGAAATTTATGATGATGGGTGCCGAAGCGATGCCGCGCGTATCGGCGGCGTGACGTTGCAGATCGTGCGCGAGTGGGTGCTTCGGTTCAATGCGCAAGGTCCAGACGAACTTCTCGACGGGAAGGCGCCAGGCAAGCGCCCCGTGTTGAATGATGCCCAGCGCCAGGCCCTTGCGGAGATAGTTGAAAGCGGCCTAATCCCGGCGATCCATGGAGTTGTGCGTTGGCGGTTGATCGACCTGGCGCGGTGGCTCCATGACGAGTTTGGCGTGTCTCTGTCGGAAACGACGGTGGGGCGTGAGTTGAAGAAGCTTGGCTATGTCAAACTGACGGCGCGTCCGCGCCATCATGCCCAGAACGAATATGCGAGGGAGGACTTCAAAAATGGGGCTTTGCAGCTGAGCTGGCAAAGATCAAAGCCGCCCTCCCGCGCGGTACGCCGGTAGAGGTCTGGTTCCAGGACGAGGCCCGTATCGGCCAGAAGAACAAGATCACCCGCCGTTGGGCGAGGCGCGGCACCCGGACCTCCGCGCCCAAGGATCAGAGGACCAAATCGGCCTACATCTTCGGGGCCATTTGCCCTGAGCTTGGCAAGGGCGCTGGCCTCGTCTTACCCTTTTGCAATACCCAGATCATGTCGCTGCATCTGGCGGAAATATCGCTCGCCATCGAGCCGGGCGCCCACGGCGTGCTGCTAATGGGTCAAGCTGGGTGGCATATGACCGGAAAGCTGGAGGTGCCCGAAAATATCAGCATCGTTCCGCTGCCGCCGAAATGCCTGGAACTCAATCCGGTCGAAAATATCTGGCAGTTCATGCGCGACAACTGGCTGTCCAACCGGATCTTCACAGCCCACGACAACATCATCGACCTTTGCTGCGAGGCTTGGAACCGGCTGGTCGATCAGCCGTGGCGCATCATGACAATCGGACGCCGAAAATGGGCACGTGGGTGGTGATCAATGCAGGCTGGTATTATAGCCTAGCTGCACGAATGCAGATGCATCAACCCTTAAACTGGAAAATCTGAAGCTATCCAGCGGCAGTCGATCCGAAAATGGATCTCCCCAGCTATGAAGGCGGCACCCGATTCACGTTATTATGTAGGAAAGTTGGCACGTCTTTGCTACTATTCAACAACTTCGGATCACATCTCAGGCATCTCAACTGCCGATATCCTGCTTTGCATGGTGTGAGAGGACAGTTCGATGTCGAAGGTAGCAACAGGATCTTGCGCCGAAGTTGCCAATTGTATCTGATATCGCCCTGGAACCACATGCCAGGCGTTCGTCTGCGTGTCCCAAATTTCGAAGGCGCTGCGCGGCAATAAAACTCGAGCAGACTGCGTCTCACCGGGATTTAGTTGCAGACGGGAGAAGGCCTTGAGTTGGCGCGGCGGCTCGCCCGCTTCTTGCGGGAATGTCAGATAGACTTGCGGCACGGCAATACCAGGCCGGGCACCGCTATTTGTCACGGCAAAATCTACTGCCCAGTTATCACCGGCTGCCTCTGCATGAAGTCCGCTATAAGCGAAATGCGTATAGGATAGCCCGTAGCCAAACGGATAAAGGGGGATAATCCCGCGCTGATTATACCAGCGGTATCCTACAGCGAGTTCCTCACTATACTGGACTGAAGTTCCTTGTCCTTTGTATAGTTCCGGCGACGCCATCGGCGACTGTGCTTGGGACGCAGGGAAAGTGATAGGCAACCGGCCCGAAGCATCGACGTCTCCGAACAACATAGAAGCCATCGCTGGTCCGGCCTGCTCTCCTGCATACCATCCTGCTACGATCGCGCCTACACTGTCCTTCCATGGCATCAAGACAGGACCGGTTGTATGCAACACCACGACGGTTCTTGGATTCGCATTGGCAACGGCTGCAATCAGCTCGTCCTGATCGCCCGGTAGTAAAAGGCTTGTCTTGTCCGAGCCTTCGGTAGCATCATCGGCAGCAAACACTACCGCAACGTCGGCGGCACGCGCAATGGCCACCGCCTCTGCAATCATCTGCGGGTTCGCAGGCTGCCAACCCAGACGAATTTCAGCCGGCATGATTGTGGGGGCGTGGCTATAGTCGAGTTGTAGCGTGACCGGCATTCCTGCCGTCAGCCGGATCGTCCCATGAAATACCGAACTGAAGCTTTCCTTTGTAGCTCTGACGACCGGCTGACCATTTACCATAAGGGTCATGTCGCCCCCACCCGAAAGCGAAAAGCGAAAGAGACCACTTCGGTCGGGCGTGAGAACGCCCTCGTAACGGCCGGACCAGGCATCGGGGAGGCCTTGCGGCCTGGCGTCGGCGGTGTCAGGTACGCTCACATCGGCGACACGCATCGGCTGGCCAGACCAGTTCGGATTGTCAAAATAGCTTGCTCGCAGGCCTGGTTTGCCATCGGGTGTACGCACCGCAGTATCCGGCAGGATGGGCAGCGGGCCATTGCCAAGCGTCCCGCGCGCGTAAGTGACGCTAATTCCAGAGCCGGCGCGCTCGCGGATTGCGTCAAATGGTGTGGGGATCGGAATGCCGTCGCTTTTGACAAAACCGCCGTTCCGCTCCGTGGTGTGCACGCCAACGCCGGCGTCATCACCGATGACGGCAATCGAACGCGCCTTGCCCAACGGAAGCAATCGACCCTCATTGCGCAGCAGCACGATACCCTGCGTCGCGATCTGACGCGCCAGCGCGGTATGCGCCTCGCTACGTACATTGGCATCAGGCGTCCCGGTTGACGGGTGATCTATAAGTCCGAGGCGCACCATTGGACGTACGATCCGGCGCGCCATGGCGTCGATCCTTTCCATAGAGACCGTTCCCTCCGCAATCGCCCGGGCGAGAGGAGGGCCGTAAAAATCGGGCATGCCAAATGGCTGTTTCCCGCCTGGCATCGAAATGTCGAGGCCTGCGTTTGCCGCCGCCACGGTACTGCGATTGCCAAAATACCAGTCGGACGTAACAAATCCGTCGAAGCCCCAATCCCGCCGGGGGACTGCCAACGTGGTTGCATTCTCGCAGGCATGGATGCCGTTGACGCGGTTATACGCGCACATCAGGCTGCCCGCTTTACCTTCGGTGACGGCAGCGCGGAAACCGGGATAGTAGATTTCGCGAAGCACGCGCTGTGACACAACGACGTTGAGCGCCTCGAACGAAGGGGCGTCGCCAAAACGCAGCCACTCTGCGTTGTTGGCGACAAAATGCTTGGGCATCGCGATGACGCGATTGCTCTGGATACCTTGTACGATAGGGACCGCTAGACGGGAGGTCAGGAACGGGTCCTCGCCCAGTGTCTCGGCAGTTCGGCCCCACAATGGACTGCGAGCGATGTTGATCGTTGGCGCAAGAGCGACGTTTCGGCCCTTAGCTGATTGCTCGGCCCCCAGAGCGATGCCGAACTGTTTTGCAAGATCGGTGTTCCAGCTTGCCGCCAAAGTAATGGGTGCTGGAAATTGCGTGACCCCGGGCAGGCTGTTACCGACACCGGCAACACCGTCCCCCATGCACAAAGCTGGCAGGCCTAGTCGCGGCAGGCCACCGGCATGTCCGACGCAGGCGGTGACGCCCTTGCCGCTGGCGTCGAGTGTTGTGTCTCCTTCGAAAAGGCGGAGTTTCTCCGCTGTCGTCATCTCCGCGACAAGTCGATCCGTACGGTCGTCGACCGTCTGGGACAGGCGTGCACGCGATGGGGTCGCGCAGCCTGTTGTCAGCGTGAAAAGGCAAGCGGTCGCAAGGATTACATTGCGGCGAGTCATGACCGGGACACCGTATGTTGAATTTCGCCAAAAATGCCGACAGGCTCGTGACGAGCCTGTCGGCTAGAGTATCAGAAGTTCAGCAAGCCAGACAATGCGATCGTCCGGGGACGGTTCATATAATATCCGTCGGGATAGATGCCGACTTGGATATTATTATAGTTGGTAATCGTATCGTCGTTGAACAGGTTGTTGGCAATCAAAGTCAACGACCACTGATCTTTCGAAATCCCTGCACGCAGGTTCACCAATGCGTAGGAATCAAGCTTGTGATAATTGGAAATCGAGCTGTTGAACTGCGTCGTGGAACTGCCCTGATAACTCACGTCGCCGCCCACATTGGCGTCTACACCCAACGCCTCAAGCGGGAATCGATAGGTCGCACCAGCCGAACCCGACCATTTGGGCACGTAGGGAACGCGGTTGCCGTCGAGGCCCGTCGTCGGGTCCGGATTGTCCTTATCGAGCCGGGCCAGACTGTAGTTGCCGGACAGGTTGATCTCTAGGCCGTGAATGGGCCGATAGTCGATCGTCACCTCCGCGCCGCGCACCGAAGCTTTACCACCGTTTCCGGTGTAGCCGTACGATGCAATACCGTCAGGAGCATAGGCCAAGTTGCTTGTCTGGATGTCTGCCCAGTCGATATAGTAGAGTGCGGTGTTGAAGTTTAGACTATTGTTCAGCAACGATGTCTTCACACCGAATTCGTAGTTCCACACAGCGTCAGACGCATAGCCCTGCGGGATGGAGACATTGGCGAACTGGGCCGCCGTGGTGTCGTTTGTGCCGCCGGGACGATACCCCTTGGCGACCTGAACGTAAGTGTTGATGTCAGGACTGACCTTGTAGGCCACGTTGAAGCGCGGGATCACGCCATTATCCTTGTAGCGGAACAGGTCGCTAAGGCCGGTTCCAGGTGATGCCGGGAAAGTGACATATGTGGCAGACTGCTCGCGCAGCTTGATGTCGTAATAGCGCGCGCCGACAGTGGCGGTCAGTTTCGGCGTGAAATCATAGCTCAGTTCGCCGAACAGCGCGCGTTCCTTGACCGTGGTGAACACTGCACGGTCGAGCAGGGCGCCTGCATCCTGATCAATATAGCCTGTTTCAGAAACGAACGGCCATGAGCTGGAGAAATTCCGCTTCTCGTTCTGGAAGAACCCGCCGACCAGCACCTGGAACGGGCCATCGAGGTCGGATGCGTAACGCAGCTCGCCGCTATCGATGCGCCGGTGTTTGGCCTGGCGCAGCGAGCTGCGGCCGACCCCGTCATAATCGAGGCCCAGATAGACATCGGCGGCCAGCGATGCATCGCGCATGAACAGGGTATCGCGCACAAACCGCGAGCCGGTTGCGGTGATCGTGCCCCAGTCTTGTTTGTACGTCAGGGTGGCGTTGTAGATCTGGCTTTTGTCTTCGTAAGGCGAGCGGGCATAGTCGTTCTGGAAATAACCCGAGCGGGTGATCGCGTTGCCGTCATAATCTACGGTGTTATAGTAGTTTTTCGCGTCCTGATTCAGCTTCTGATACATGGCCATGCCATCAAGCGTCAGTCCGTCGGTAATTTCCCACCGTGCTTCCAAACGCGCCGCGCGAGATTCCTCGTTGTTGGCGTTCTTTTCGAAGCGATTGTCTATCCAGCCGGGCAGGTTGGCGTAATAGCCCGAAGCCCGGATCGCGAACACGCCCGGGACGATCGGCAGGTTGATGGCTCCATCGGTCTGGAAACCAAGCGCAGCGCCGTCTGTGGAGCGCAGGGCGGACTGCACATATCCACCTACCTCGTCGAGCTTAGGCTTTGCAGTGATGTAGCGGATCGTTCCAGAAAGCGCGCTTGATCCGAAAGTCGTGCCCTGCGGTCCCTTCAGCACCTCAACGCGTTCGATATCGAACAGCTTTATATCTGCCGCTTGGCCGCTGCCGTCCTGCGAGTTCTCACCAGTGATGATGACTTCGTCGAGATAGACGCCGACCGTGCCCGCGCCTGCCGAATTGATGCCGCGGATGATGTAGCGCTTGTCGCCTGGCCCTTCATCCTGGGCCGAAAGCCCGGCGACGGAGTGGAAGTAATCCGCGAAGTCGAGCGCGCCCTTAGCCTTCAGATCGGCTCCAGAAAGAGCTTGGACTGCGATCGGCACCTCCTGAACGGTCGTGGCTGTGCGCTTGGAAGCGGTCACGACAATATTGCTACCCTGCGCTTGTGTGCTGTCCTCGCCTTGCGCAAAAGCGGGTGCTGCAAAAGCGATCGAAGCGACGATCGCGGTGGCGGAGGCATTTCTGAGCATAGTGTTTTTTGTCATGGACCGGCTTTCCCTGAAGTGCGAAGTTGACTCTAAATCAATCGAACCTTTTCTTATTTTTCCTCAACTATTTCTCTATTATAGACAGTCAAATCTCGTGCTTGACATTAACGGTAGACAGATTGGCCCGATCCCGTTCCTTGGCGACCTGATCGCCAATCGGCCAGGTGATACAGGATTGTGGCTGTGGGCATTGATATGCCGACGCGATCGGCCAGTTCCAGGCATGCCCGCGCGATGGCATTGAGTTCAAGCGGCCGGCCTGCGTCGAAATCTTGCAGCATCGAAGTGCGGAAATCGCCGGCTCGCTCTATCGCCGCCAACATATCGGCATCGGTCATCGCAAGCTTTTGCCCGAATGCAGCGGCAAGCGCCCGCACTTCGGACAAAATCCCGATAACTGCGTGACGCAGGCCAGGATGTGCATATTGCTGCGACAAAGTTGCCTCGGCGACTACGGAAAGCGGGTTGGTGGCGAGATTCAGTGCAATCTTGGTCCATAACACCGGCCGGATAGCGTCGACGCTGTTAGTATCTATGCCGGCGGCTGACAAGGTGCATGCAATCTGACGGGTTCGGTCACGCTGAATGCCATTGTTCATACCATCTACGCACCCGCCATCGACGTCGCCGATAGTCATCCGGCACGCGCCATGGGATCGCACGACGCCATCGTCGCCAAGGCTCGCGGTCAAAAAGGCCACGCAGCCTATGATTTGGGCTTGCGGTATCAGCCGCGCGAGGACACCGCCCGGATCGATCGCCTCGATTGGTGGTTGGTCGCCATCGGCAAACAGCCACCATGGTATGCCGTTGACAATAGGGATGACGATTGTGCCAGGATGAATGCAGTCGACCAGTTCAGGCAAAAGCTGCGGCAGCGCATCGGATTTCGTTGCCAAGAGCAGGACGTCCTGCGGCCCGGCTGCCCCGGCACTCGATACCGGCAAGAGATGGGTTTCTTCCGCTTCACCGTCCGCGACATAACGCAGCCCATGGTTTTGGAGATTCGCAAGCCGTTTACCGCGCGCAATCAGAAGAGGATTATGGCCTGCACGCGCGAGGGCTGCGGCGAGGGTGCCGCCCAGGGCACCGACCCCGGCTACCGCGATCTTCGATCCGGCGATCAAGCGAAGGCTTCCTGCACGTCTCGCAGTGCGTCCGTGAAATAGGGAATGTCGTCCTCGCGCAGGCCGGCCAGGTTGATGCGGCCAGAGGCGGCCATATATATACCGAAATTGGTCCGCAATTGCCGGATCGTTTCCCCCTCCAGCGGCAAAAGAGAGAACATCCCGCGTTCCTCCGCCAGGCGCGACAGGTCGCAAGAACCGATGCGCCCCGCTTGAGAAAGGGATGCGCGGACCGAAGTGACGCGCCTGCGCATGGATTTCAGTTCATCCCCCCAGTTCGCGATCAGCTGGTCGTCCTGCAAAACAGTGAGGACCGCTGCGGCACCGTGGTCAGCTGGCATCGAGTAGATGCCGCGGGCATGGGACATCAGGTGACCGTGCGCGGCGTCCATCGCAGCAGTGGTTTCAGCGGCGACGAACAGCGCGCCGACACGTTCGCGGTAAAGTCCGAAGTTTTTGTCGCAAGAGTAGGCGATGAAAAGTTCCGGAACGGCTGCTGCAAGGACGCGCAGCCCCGCGAGATCTTCGTCCCAGCCGTCGCCAAACCCTTGGTACGCAGCGTCGATCAAAGGAATAAGACCTTTTCTGCTACATAAAGCGGCCAGATCCGCCCAATCCGCAGGAGCGAAATCGACACCGGTGGGATTGTGGCAACAGGCCTGGAGCAGTACGGCATCGCCTGGGCAGGCTGCTTCAAGCGCCTCTAGGAATTGGGCCGCGGATGTGAGGCCTTCCACGGCGTTTTCTACTGTGTGGCAGGGCAGTCCTGCAGACATGAAGATCGGGAGGTGATTGCTCCAGGTCGGAGTTTGCAGCCAGATCTTCCGCCCGCCGCCTGTGCGCGCCAGCAGCACGCACGCCAGGAACAGCGCGCCGGTTCCGCCTAGCGTCTGCAACCCGCGTACAGGTCGGTTAAGGCCAAGCGCTGCGCGTGCGAGCGTTTCGACGAAAGCGACGTTGCCGTCCGGTCCCAAATAGGCTTTGGTTTGCTGCGACATGGCGAGGCGCTGTTCCGCGATCCTGATCGCATCGAAGATTGGCGTAGCGCCATCGGAATCGCGATACACGCCGACGCCCAGATCGATCTTGCGATCGCGCAGATCGCCCGCGAACAGAGCTGTCAGCGACAAGAGGGGGTCCGGCGCCATGGGAGCGAGGGAGGCTAGTGGAGGATATGGGGAGGTAGGTAGAAATGTCATATATCGACTATAGGCGAGCAATTTCAGGCAGAGGTTCTATGTTTCCCAACGTTTAAGAGGATAACAGGAATAATATCCTGCACTTGACAAAAAAATCATCCTTTTATCCCCAAAGGAGAATTCGTATCAGGCGATCGGCCCCTTGAGGAATCATTTTTGCGCATGGTTGTCCTGATGGTAGCTATGGCTTTGTAGCGTTCGGTTGCATGTTCAAAAGTGTGAAAATTGTTCTGCCATTGGACATCTGGTTGGGATAGTGACGTAGCTGTATGCGTATATAGGGAATAGTCGGGTAAAGATGGACAAGATGGACTGGTCGATCCTACGGTCGCTTGAGAATGATGGGCGCCAGACATATGCGGCACTCGCCGACGAAGTGGGCATATCGAAAACGCCTTGTTGGAACCGGGTCCAGACGCTCGAGCAGGCGGGCGTCATTCGCGGGTACAGGGCCATCCTCGATCAGCGCGCGCTCGGTCTCAAGCTTGTCGCGTTTTGCGAGGTGCAGGTGGCGTTCAACTCGCATGCTGGCTTTGAAGAGGCGGTCAACCGCCATCCTGCGATCCTGGAATGTTACACGACGGCCGGTGAGGCGGATTATCTTTTGCATGTCGTCACCCGCGACGTTGAAACACTCGATTATCTGTTGCGCAACGAGTTGAGTCGGTTGCCCGGAGTCGTTCGTTTCTCGACGGTCATATGTCTTCAGCGGATCAAGGAGTCGGGGCCGTTGGTCGGGGCTGGCTTGCTGGTCGACAAAGTGGCCAAGCTTTCCGGCGGTCGCTAATGAATGGTAAAATCATTCCATCGATTCAGGTGCTGCTGGAATATTGTTTTGCCGCGCGTGGAAATGCGCGGACATAAAAGAATTTATCTATGGGCAGGATGGGATAGGGTTCGGATGACAGCTTATAGGACTGATTTACAATGAGCATTACTGGAATTGCCCAACTCGTCGGCGACACCAAGGCCGCCTATGAACGGATCCGGGCCAAGGGACTGGAGCGGCATATCGCCGAACTCGACATTCTGGGCTACACGGTCGTCGGTCCGGAACTTTTGGGCATGACCGATCGCGTAGAGGAAACGCGCGACCTCCTTATCGAACTAGCGACACGGGAAGGCGCTGCCGATAAAGAATATGATTCCTATCTCGCCGGTCTGTCCTATGAACTATACGCCTTGTTCCGTCAGGGCCGGGTTTTCGAGGAATGGATGATCAATCCGACCATTCTGGAACTCGGCAAATATCTGCTGGGCGACAACATGATCGTCAACAACAGCCTCGCTTATGTGAAAGGCAAGACCGACAAGCATCTGCGCTTGCACAGCGATACGCTGATGGTGCCCGAACCGCTGCCCGAATATCGCCATTTGATCAACATGACGATCGCACTGACCGACTATACGATGGATGGCGGTTGTGTTGGCATCGTGCCTGGCAGTCACAAGCTGCGCCGTCATCCCACCGCAGATGAGGCGCATATGTACGAACTGATGGTGCCGGTGGAATGCCCTGCCGGTTCCTTGATCGTGATGCCGGGCAACACCTGGCACGGCGCCTATCCCAAAAAGACCGACGGGCTGCGCGTAACCCTGGTTCAGGGCTACTCACGCCGTTACTTGGCGCCCTATGTCGCCCTGGACATGGATCCTGCCATCGTTGCGCGTAATCCTCCTGAATTCGCGCGCCTGTTCGGGTCGGAACTGTGGATGGGATTTGGTGAAGATGGCGTGGACACGCAACTGATGGTGCCAAGCTACGCCTCAGCTCGCAGCCAGCTTTCGTAACCCGTGATGACAGCATCCACTGACAATGCCGCCAGCAAGCAGATCGTCCTGAGCGCCATAGAGGCACTGAGCCGTGGCGAATATGAACGTTATCTCGCCCATCTGGCGCAGGACGTGCGCTTTTATACGATCGGCACGACGCGCTATTCCGGCCTTGTTATCGGGCGTGATAAGGTGTGGTCCGAAATCTTGGGCAAGACCAGTCAATCCATAGGCGAAGGCGGGTATCGCGAGGAGATCGTGCGCGTTGTCGCGGAAGGCGAAGTCGTCGCCGTGCAAAGTCGGGGGTATGAAAAGACCACCAATGGTGACGATTATAATAATGAATATGCCTGCTTCTATGTCGTGCGGGATGGATTGATTGCCGAGATGAGCTTCTATCTGGATACAGAACTTCTTTCGAGGTCGGAAAAGTGACGGTTTGGCGGTTCGCACGGCATCCGGATATCCATAAGGGGCAACGTCCGTGAGCAACCAAAAATGGTCGTCCAAAATCCTGTTTCTGATCACTGCGATCGGTTCCGAGGCGGGAGTCGCCAGCGTCTGGAAGTTCAGTTACCTGGCTGGTGCCAACGGCGGCGGGCTGTTCGTGCTGACCTATTTTCTCGCGCTCGTCCTTATCGCGGTTCCTGCGCTGCTTGCTGAAATGATGATCGGTCGCCGCGGTGGGGGCAGCATGATCGGCTCGCTGGTGGCGCTGCGTGAAAAGGATGGAATTTCCAGGCTATGGAAAGGCCTCGGATTAATGTCCTTCAGCTGCCTGGCGCTGGTGCTGAGCTACTATTTTATCGTTTGTGGATGGATGGTAGATTTCCTGGTGCTCGCGCTCCAGGGTCGTTTTTCGCATCTCGATCCGGCCGGCGCGCAGGCGCAATTGGGTATGATGATGGGTTCACCATGGCGGATGCTGGGGTATTCGGGCCTGCTTATCGTCGTTACTTCGCTGATCGTCACGTTGGGGGTGAACAAGGGGGTCGAGCGCATTTCCGGCATTCTTACGCCTCTACGGTTCGCGGTGATGGCGGTGCTGATGGTCTACGCCTGCATTGTGGGTGACGGCGCCGGGGCATTTTGGTTCCTGTTCCATTTCGATGCCGCCACTTTCAACTATGCCGCGATCGCGGCCGCGGTCGGCCAAGCATTTTTTTCGTTGGGGATCGGCGTGGGCGTGATGCTCACGGTAGGGGCCTATACCCCGCCGGAATATCCGTTGGCACGATCGGCTATCATGGTCGCGCTCGCGCAGATGGTGATTGCGGTCATGTCCGGGCTGACGATCTTTGCGGTGGTCTTTGCAAATGGGTTGGAGCCTGCACAGGGGCCGGGGTTGTTATTCATCGCGTTGCCGCTGGCTTTCGGTCAGATGCCCATGGGCTATGCGATGGGCGTGACCATGTTCATGTTGCTGGCGCTGGCCGCTGTTACCGCCACGTCGATGATGATCGAGGCGATCGTTTTCACGGTGACGGAGCGCTGGCGTGTCAATCGCGTGGTGGTGATCTGGACGATCGGTGCCGTGGTTTGGGCGGCGGGCGCGCTCACCGCCTTTTCGTTCAACGACTGGGCCGACGTCCATCCCCTTACGTGGCTTGGTTTGGAATCCACCAAGACGCCATTTGATCTGCTGGACTATCTGACCTCCACGATCATGATGCCGTTGGGGGGGCTTCTGGTTGCATTGCTGGCGGGTTGGGGATTGCCGCGCCTGACGATCGCCAGCGAACTGGGCATTGCGCAAACCGGGCTGGCGGCGACCCTGCTGCGCTTCGCGTTGCGCTACCTCGTGCCCCTGACGGTGATCGTTTTGATGATCAGGCTGCTTTGAGTTTGCATGAATCTTTCGTCCCGCGGTTCGGGTCGGCGGCGACAGGGAGCCAGAATATGTTCAAGCGCATCCTTAAAGTTGCAACCCTAAATTTGTCGGCCTTATGCTCTTTCTGTATTCCTGGCGCTAGGGCACAGACTCTCGATCTCGCCAATCTCAAGAAAACGGGCGAGGTGAGCGAGCGCTATCAGGCTTATAATGTCGAGATGGTCGAGGTGACGGGAGGCCGCTTTTGGGCGGCCTATGAGAATGGTTCACGCGAAATGTATCGCTATCGACCGCCGGTCGATCTGACCAACCGAAGGCTGATCAATCTCGCCAGACATCTGGGGCCTAGCCTGGTTCGGGTCAGCGGTTCGTGGGCAAACAGCACCTACCTCGAGGAAAAAGGTGAAAAACTGACGGCGCCGCCAGCAGGGTATAAACAGATATTGACGCGCACTCAGTGGCGAAATGTCGTGGCCTTTTCCCTGGCGGTCGATGCCCCGATCGTAACGAGTTTTGCCGTCAGCGCGGGCGTCCGAGGACCCGACGGGGTATGGGCGTCAAACCAGGCGCAACGGGTAGCCGATCTTACAAAAGATTCAGGCGGAAAAATTTTTGCGGCCGAATTCTTCAACGAACCCAATATGCCTGAAACCGCAGTCGGCTTATCCAAAAACTATGGCGTCGCGAATTATGCTGCTGATTTCAGGACATTTCGGCGGTGGGCCCACATGGCAGTGCCCGACATGAAGATATTGGGCCCAGGCGGGGTCGGGGAGGGTGGACTGCTCAGCCGACCGCCCGTCAACGCTTTGGCGGTTCCCATCAGCACTGAAGGGATGATGAAGGAAAATCCCGGCAGCGTCGACGTAGTATCCTACCATTTTTACGGTGCCGTGTCGGAGCGATGTGCTGGTATGAATATGGAAACGGCGGTCAAGGAGGATGCACTTACCGCTGCATGGCTTGACGGCACCTTGCGTGAATATAAATATTACGCCGCCTTGCGCGACCGATACGAGCCAGGGAAGCCAATGTGGATTACGGAGGCCGGCCAGGCCGCCTGCGGTGGCTCCCGTTGGGCCTCGACTTTCCTCGACAGTTTCCGTTACTTGAATCAACTTGGTGCATTGGCGCAACTTGGCGTCAAGGTGGTGATGCACAACACGCTTGCAGCCTCGGACTATGGCTTGATTGATGGCGATACGCTTGAACCAAGGCCTGATTATTGGGCAGCGCTGCTGTGGAACCAGATCATGGACAAAATCGTGCTTGAATCGCCACGGTCGCCGGCAGCGGATTTACGCCTTTATGCGCATTGCCTTCCCGGCGGCAAGGGTGGGGTCGGCCTTCTTGCGTTGAACCTGGGTGCCGGCGTACAATCGTTGGCGATAGGAAAGATGGCGCGCGCCTGGGTGATGACCGGGAAACCGCATGATGCTCAGACAGTGATGATTAATGGCAAAAAACCCGTCATCGATGGTAACGGCAATCCAGGCCGTCTCGTCGGTACAGCAGTACGCGGCAGCGTCCCGATCGCCGGCCGGGCCATAGCTTTTGTGGCCGTGCCAGACGCCGGCAATCCCGCCTGTCGCTAAAGGGCTGTCGATATCGTCAGTTGTCCTCAAGGCGAACCACGATTTGGCGCAGTTGGAGGTTGAGGGCATTTACATCCAGGCCGTTGTCACCGCCGAATATACGTGTGAAGATTTTGCCGGCCGCCTGCCAGGCACGGGTTCGCGCGAACAGGCCTTCGTCAGTAAGCGACACTTCCGTGACGCGCCCGTCTGTGGCCCGCGTTTCGCAGGATACCAGGCCTTCGGCTTCCATTCGCTGGACGAGCTTCATCATAGTGGGGAGTTTCACGATGGCTAGTTCCGAAATTTCACTAACGCTGAGCGCCTGCCCAGGCGGCACGCACATCAGTACGCGCCATCGCCCGATGTCGAGCCCAACCTTCTTCAAGCTGCGTTCGAGGTGCATGAGGTAAAGACCGGTGGCGTGGGTCAGCCAGAAAAACGGCCACTCTCGTGCATCAAACTCGCTGCCGTCCGACGGACGGTCAGGAGACACGTTGACACGACGCCCCGCTTCAACATCGGTTCGGGGGTTATGGTCGTCCATATCCTGTTTCGCGCGCTTCATCTCTGGCATTCTCCGGCAAATCAGGGACGAGTTGAGGATGTCTCGCTCGCCGCATCGATCTCACTTGAAATATCAATTATCAATTTGCCCTTAGCAGAGGAAAATTGCTTTCCCAACCGTAAGGCAAAGTGCGGTTCATTAGGTTTCCCTGCTTTCCCGTCGTCCCGGAAAATGCGTGGCTTGGATGCGGGCCGTGCGGATCGCATCTGCATCGCGGCCTGCATCCGAACCAAAACATCAAAGCACCAATCTGAAATTATTCAATTCAATTGACATATCAATTATTTTCGCCATGTTGCTTCAGTCTGCATCTGCATCTTGTGCGGGGCTGCAACAGATCTCAACGCCCACATCCGACCAATAGGGCGAGACGGGAGTATGACCATGATGGCCTTTTCCGACGAAGAGTGGAGTCTCCGTCACGACCTTGCGAATCTTTATCATCTGATCGAGCATTTCGGCTGGCATGAGATGATCATGAACCACATCTCGGTGCGTTTGCCCGAAGGCGATCGTTATCTCGTCAATCCATTCGGGCTGAATTATTCTGAGATAACGCCGGCTAACCTGTTGGTGGTCAATGTCGATGGGGAGCTGATCGGTGCCTCCGATTACGGTGCGAACCCTGCGGGTTTTGCCCTCCATGGTGCAATCCATACGCATCGGCACGACATTCGCTGCGTTGCCCACACACATACGATCCCGATTTCTGCAGTGGCAATGAAGGACGCCGGGTTCGACCATAACAATTTTTATGGCGCACAACTGATCGGTCGTGTCGCCTATCATGAGTTCGAAGGCATCACCCTGTTCGCCGATGAGCGCGACCGGATGGTCGCTAGCCTTGGCGAGAAAGACGTACTGGTGTTACGCAATCATGGTGTCGCTGTATGCGAGCGTGACATTCCATCCACATTCATGCTGCATTATATCGTCCAGCGCGCGGCCGAGGTGCAGTGCCAGGCGGGCATGATTCCTGGCGGCGACCGCAAGATCAGCGATGATGTCATGGAGCGGTGCCGTATATCGGCCGCGCGCCTAAGCGAGAGTAACCGTTTTTCGACACTGCTGTTCGAAAGCCAGGTGCGCGCGATGCGTAAAGCCAAGCCGGTGGAATGGTATCGCCCCGACCGGGCATCATAACGCCGCGCCCTTGTCGGCGTCCTGCTATTAGCGGGCGGGAGAGTCGTATAATTTATTAATTGATATTTCAATTGAGATAGATATGAATGATTTGATGTCTCGAAACAACGCCATCTTTGCACCAGTAGATCGCGGGACTGGAAAACTCACCGTCGCCGTGAAGGACTGTATCGATATAGTCGGCATGCCTTCAAAAGGTGGAAGCGCTGCGCTCGACGATACACCCGGGGCTCAAACGGACGCCGCCGTGGTCAAGGGGCTGCTGGCGGCGGATTGCCGTATTATCGGCAAGGCGAACATGCACGAACTGGCTTATGGCGTTACCGGTCTGAATGCGTGGACCGGCTCGCCCGTGAATCCGCATTTTCCCGATTACGTGCCTGGCGGCTCGTCAAGCGGTTGCGCGGTCTCAGTTGCGGAACATCTGGTCGATTTCGCGATTGGAACGGATACTGGTGGCTCGATCCGCATACCAGCCGCCTGTTGCGGGGTGTACGGACTTAAGCCCACATTCGGCCGTGTCAGTCGGCTAGGCGCGTGGCCGCGTATGTCGTCGCTTGATTGCATCGGTCCTTTCGCCCGGTCCATGGCTATGATCGAGACCGCAATGAGCGCTATCGCTCCTGATTTTGTTCCGCACGCTGATAGGTCGCTGCGCTTCGCCCGTGTGAGGGTGGAGGGGGTGGATGCGGCAGTAGAAGCCGCTTTCGATGCAGTATTGAAGCCTTTTAAGGCAACGGCCGATGTCACGCTAGTCGGGCTGTCGGACGCCTTTCAGGCCAATATGGCGATCATCGCGGCAGAAACATATGCGGCTTTCGGCTATCTGTTATCTGGTGGTCGAATTGGAGACGACGTTGCTGCAAGGCTCTCTGCCGCGGCTCATGTCGATGCCGAAAAGCTGGCGGATGCCGAAATTGTGCGTGCTCGCTTCACTGTTCATGTCGACGCGCTTTTGCAGGACTGCGACGTGCTTGTCATGCCGACCATGCCATGTTTCCCGTTGCTGCTATCAGAGAGCGGCGATGCTGCGGCCGCCTTACGCATGACGGCGCTGGCGCGTCCGTTCAATCTATCGGGCCACCCGGCCCTGACCATCCCAGTCCTCGCCCCAGAAGCGCTGCCGATTGGGATCCAGGTGATCGGGCGGCGCGGGGAGGACGAGACCGTTTGCGCTTTTGGCCGGATGTTCGAGCGCGAGGCCGCCGTAACCAGGATTTCAGCAAACGAGGACATAGACCAATGAGCGTTGCCGATATTTCGATGAAGCAGGTCGACGCCCAAGCGCTGGACCGCCTGCTTGCAGCCGCGCGTGCGCGTCACGAAGAGTTTTCGGCACAGACGCACATCAGTGCCGATGTCGTTCAACTCATGAAGCAGGCGGGTGTCTATCGTGCGATGGTGGCTAAACGCTTTGGTGGCGACGAACTGCATCCATCTGATTTCCTGCGTTTGATCGAGACGATCAGCGAGGCAGATGGGGCGACCGGTTGGGTGGCCAGCTTCGGTTTCTCGGCGGTCTATCTCAGTTCGTTGCCATTGGCGACGCTGGAGGCGATGTATGCCGACGGTCCCGACGTCGTGTTCGCGGGCGGGATTTTCCCGCCGCAGCCGGCCAGGCGGGTCGATGGCGGCCTAGAAGTGTCCGGCCGCTGGAGCTGGGGTTCTGGCTGCCGCGGCGCGGAAGTCATTGGCGTGGGGGTCAAGGCGGAAGGTGCAGGCGCTGCTGTCGGCCTTCCGCTCATCGCGGTCATGCCCGCATCGCGGGTCCAGATCGTAGACAACTGGGACGTCATCGGTATGCGGGGCACCGGCAGCCACGACATGGTCGTCGATCGGGTCGTCGTGCCCGATGAGTGGACGTTTATCCGTGGCGGGCCATCCATTCTGGAAACGCCCCTCTACCGCTACCCCTCAATGCCGCTGGCGGCGCAGGTTCTCGCTGTCGTGGGGCTGGGCGTGGCGCGCGCTTCGCTTGACTATTTCACTGGCTTTGCCGGCGGGCGCTCATCCATCACCGGCGCACCGGTGCTGGGCACCCGCAGCTATGTCCAGACCGACTTAGCCAAGGCGGAGGCCAAATTGCGGTCTGCCCGCGCCTTTTTATATGAGATCACCGATCAGGCCTTCGACCTGTTGCGCGCAGACGAGGCATTGGACGTCGCGACCTGCTCGCTGCTCCGCTTGGCAGCTACCAATGCTGCTCATGTCAGTACCGAAGTGACGCAGACGGTCTATCGTCTCAGCGGCACCGCCGGGATCACTACGGGCAGCCCGGTCGCCCGCCACATGCAGGACGCGATGATCGTCCCGCAGCACGCTTTCCTGGCCGACAGCATCTGGCAGAATGCCGGAAAGATATTGTTGGGCATGGAAACGACGCCCGGCTTTCCCTGATTTTCCTGAGAGGATATTGGACTATGACCGACACTCCCGAAACGCCAGTCAAGCCGCTGCGTGTCCTGTTCTGCGGCGCTGTGTTGCAGAATTTCTTTGATTTGCCCGCCGCAGAGATCGGGAAGGTCTGGGCCGCGACCGGCGAGATGCTTAAGGGCATTCGCGACCTACCCGGCGTGACCGTGCTGGGCACTATCGACGATGACGAAACGATGGTGGGCACATCGCCCAACGGTTGGCCCTGGACCTTTTACATCCTCGCGGACGTGCCCGACCGCGCCACCGCCGTTGCCGCCTGCAACCTGTTTCGTACGGTCGAAGTGGGCGAATATCGGCTTTGGAAATATATCCGGGTCGAGGCGCGGATCGGCCGGGAACTGGTCATACCTGCGTGAGCGACCTGGCCCTTCTTGGTCGGCGGGTCGCGCTGCTGGAGGCAGAAGCGGCGGTTCGCCGCGTGGCGATGCGCTACTTCCGCCTTTGCGATACGTTGGGGGTGGACACGCCGTTCGACGAACTGGGCGACCTTTTTGCCGTCGATGCGGCGTGGGAAGGGCATGGACGCTACCAGGAGGCGTTTGGGCGGCACGTCGGGCGTGCGGCCATTGTGGCGATGCTGGCGAGCTACGCCAGGCCGCCGCACTTTGCGCTCAACGCGCACTATCTCTCCTCCGAAATCGTCGATGTGACCAATGAGGTTAGCGCGACGGCGAGCTGGATGTTGTTGCAGGTCTCGACATATCATGATGGCCGATCCGACCTGCGCAGCGCCGCGCTGACCCTCGATTTCGTCGTACAGGACGGCGTCTGGCGGATCGTCCGCTTCATTACCAGGAACATCTTCTCCCGCGCCATCGGGCCGTGGAACGACGAAGCACCGATATCGGTGCCTGAAACACCGCAATGATCGCCAAACCACAGGAGGCAGCTATGAGCGACCACGACTACGCCACGCTTGTCCGCGACGACCGCGTTCACACGTCGCTGTACCGTGACGCGGCCATTTTCGACGAGGAGATGGAACGCATCTTCAAGCACAGCTGGATATGGGTCGCCCATGAAAGCGACATTCCGGCCAAAAGCAGCTTCAAGACCTCATGGGTCGGGCGTGAGCCGGTTATCGTGACGCGGGACCGAGAGATGAAGGTCAACGTCCTTCTGAATCGCTGCCGCCATCGTGCTGCCAGTGTGTGCGAGAAGAAAAAAGGCAAGGCCAGCGTCTTCGTTTGCCCCTATCATGGCTGGAGCTATGATCCAGATGGTAATCTGCGCAAAGTGCCTCGCGCCGCCGGATACCCGGAGGATTTCGACAAAAGTGAGTTTTCGCTGATTTCGCTTCGGGTCGAGATTTACAATGGCATGATCTTCGCGACCTTTGACGAGGACATCGAACCATTGATCGATTATCTCGGCCCGGCGAGGAAGTGGATGGATCTGTTCATGAAGCAGGGTGCCGGATACGGCGTCAAGACGCTTGGCGAACATCGGTTTCGCTTTCCGGGCAACTGGAAAATTCAGCTGGAGAACACCACCGACGCTTATCATTTCCCGATCGTTCACAAGACTTTTCTCGACAGCCTCGATGCGGAAACTGGTAACGTCTTTGACGTGCTGGGGCAGGGTGGCTGGGTGGAAGATCTGGGCAACGGCCACTCGGTCATGGTGATGATTCCCGACCTTGTTGATCTGGATGACAAGCTCGATGCTGCCATTCCCGACCGCTTCGCCGACCTCGCGCAGGAATTGCGTGATGAGGGGCATGACGATGCGACAGTGCGTCGGGTGGTGCGCGCGGTGGGCGGATCGGGCTTCAACCTCAACCTGTTCCCTAACGTTGCCTGCTCGATGGCGTTCTTCCGCGTGCTACGTCCGGTCACCGTCGAGGAAACGGAGATCGTGCATGTCGCAATCGGAATGGACGGCGGCCCAGCGGCGGGCAACCGGGAACGTCTGCGTCTGCATGAACATTTCCAGGGACCGATGGGCTTTGGCACGCCCGATGATGCTGAAGGCTGGGAGCGTGTCCAGCGTGGCGCGCAAGCCGGCGATGACCTGTGGATCATGCTCAACCGCGGCGTGGATGCGCCCGAGGGCGTAGCCGAACCTGGCCATGAGGCAGGCGACGTCAGCGCCGAAACCGGTATGCGTGCGGCTTACCAGCAATGGAAGAGGATGATGACGGCATGAACGGAACGCTGGAGATGACCGAGTCTATCACCCTGGCTCAAGCCATGGAATTCATCTGGGCGGAGGCGGACTTTCTCGATCGGCTGGATTATAAGCCCTGGCTCAAGCTTTGGACTGATAAGGGCAAGTACATCGTTCCTACCGAGCGTGATCCAGAAGATTATGCCGAAGTCCTCAACATCGTTTATGATAACCAGACGATGCGCGAAGCGCGGGTGAAGCGGCTTTTGTCGGGCTTCTCGATGTCGTCGGCGCCGCCCGCGCGCACGGTACGGACTGTATCGCGCTTCGTGGTAACGGCATCGGACACAGGCGTGATGGAATTGCGCGCGGCGCAGATGCTGGCCGAGTATAAATATGGCCATATGCGTGTCTTGCCCGCAGACCTGAAGTATCGCCTCGTCCGGGCCGCTGATGGCGCTCTTCTTCTTGACGAGAAGATCGTCACTCTCATCAATGCCGATGATTATCAGTTCAGCATCGGATATCTGCTGTGAGCGGCTTACGGACAGTCCTAATCACCGGCAGCGCGCAGGGGCTGGGTGCTGCTCTCGCCGCCGCCTTCCACCGGGCGGGCTACCGCGTCGGCGTTTCAGACGTTGATGAGGCAACTGCAATCGCCTGCGCCGATGGGTTGGACCCTACCGGCGCTACTGCGATGGGGCTTGCTCTGGATGTGCGTGATCCTGCCGCGTTCGAGACCGCGCGCGACCGGCTGGTGGCCTTGTGGGGCTCTGTTGAGGCGCTGGTCAACAACGCTGTGGTCACTGCGGCCCGCCCTGTGCTGGAGATCGACCCTGACGAATTTGATCGGGTGTTGCAGGTTAATCTGCGCGGCACGTTTGTCGGATGCCAGGTCTTTGGACGCTATTTTAAGGAGCGCGGCCATGGACGGATCGTCAACATGGCATCGTTAGCAGGGCAGAATGGCGGCACCGCCACAGGCGCGCATTACGCTGCGTCGAAGGGCGCGATCATAACTTTGACAAAAGTGTTCGCGCGCGATCTTGGCGCATTTGGAGTGACCGTCAATGCGATCGCTCCCGGACCGCTCGACAGCCCTGCTGTGCGAACTTTAATATCTGAGGATAGGTTGGCGGGCATTGTGGCCGGCATCCCGGTGCAGCGGCTTGGTTCACTGGAATATGTTGCAGATACTGCGGTGCATCTTGCCGGGGAGGACGCTTATTTCGCCAATGGGGCCACTTGGGATATAAATGGCGGATTATATATGCGTTAAGACAATATTTGGTTGCGTTGGCGTCAATTGCATTGCGTTTCTTGGGACTTTGGCTGGAGCGGCTTGTCTATTTGTTACTGTGTCAAAGCCCTGCATCCAGTTCGGATGCAGGGCTTTGAATCCACAGCCGGCGTTGATGACGACTATTCGGCGTCCGGCTGCTGCTCGGGGGAAGCCTTTGCAAATGCATCAAGTTCGAGGCACCGCGCCTCGATTGCAAGAAGCCGATCCCATTTAAGATCCGCCCCGAAGCGGCGTGCATTCACAAGCTGTGGAACCAGGCAGATGTCGGCAAGCGTCGGTGCGTCGCCGAAACAGAAGGGGGTGTCGGTTCCCGCGATCAGCATGTCGCAGGCGGCAAGCCCGTCCTCGATCACTGTCCTTGCCCAGCTGTTTATATCGGCATCAGCTAAGCCCAGGGCGCGCAGTCGGTCTAGGATTTTGAGATTCTGCACGGGATGGATGTCGCAAGCGATCGCTTGGGAGAATGCGCGAACATGCGCTCTTTCCATTACCCCCGAAGGGATAATCGGCGGATCTGGATAGACCTCATCGAGATATTCGCAGATCGCCAGCGACTGCGTCAGTACAGCGTCCCCGGTTTCCAGCGTTGGGAGAAGGCCTTGGGGATTAAGGGCGAGATAATCTGGCGCATTTTGTTCGCCGCGACGCAGATGGTGAAAAGCGTCGCTATAGGCGATGCTCTTAAGATTGAGCGCAATACGAACCCGATAGGACGCGGTTGACCGAAAATACCCATGTAGAAGCACATTAAAGCCTTTCTATCTGACTTTACGAAGGAGGAAGACGGCGATGGCTGTGATCAGCGCAGGCACAAGCGCCATAAGGAGCAACTGCTGGCTCGACCAGCCAAGGCCAAGCAGCGCGCCGCCTGCCACTGGACCAAGGATCGATCCGATGCGGCCCACGCCCAGTGCCCAGCCGACGCCCGTGGACCGCACAGCGTCTGGATATGTGGAAGCGGCGACAGCGTTCAAGCCGATCTGGCCGCCAACTATGCCAAAGCCCGCTGCTCCGGCGCCTGCCAGCAGCAGGGCGACATTTGCACTGGAATAGGCAATGATGAGGATGAAGACGGCCGATGCCAGATAGGCAATGCCAAGGACGATGGCTGGTTCGCGTTTGTCGATCAGCCTTCCTAACATTATCGCGCCCACGACACCGCCAAGATTGAGTGTGGCGGTCGATGCGATTGCGATTTTAAGGGACAAGCCATTACCGCGCAGAAGCGAAGGCAGCCAGTTCACCAGAAAATACATGACCAGCAGGTTCATGAAGAAGGCCAGCCACAACAGCAATGTGGTTGGTGTTCGTCCGCCGCGGAACAGTCCGGATATCGGAAATTTCCCGGCTGCGCCCGCGTCGGCCTCCTTTCGAACCTGCGCAACGAAATCGGCCGGGTTCAAGCGAGGGTCGATCCGGCGCAGAATTGGCGTGACCCGTCTTTCTCCATCGACTTTCATCGCAAGGAAACGGGCCGATTCCGGCATGGCAATGCAAAGTATCGGAATGAGGGCGAGTGGCACGATCCCCCCACAGATGAAGACCGCCTCCCAGCCAAACCGGGCGATGAGAGGCGCACTCACGACACCACCGATCGTCGATCCCAGTGGAAAGCCGCAGAACATGACTGTCACCAGGGTCGCCTTGATACGGGCGGGCGCATATTCGTTGGTGATGGCGATGAGGTTGGGCATGGCACCGCCAAGTCCTATGCCGGTCAGCAGCCTGTAGAAAAGCAATTGGTCGATGTTCGTCGCTCCGGCCGTAAGGAGCGCAAAGAGGCCAAAGATTGCCGTACATAGGATGATGACCAGCTTGCGACCAATGCGGTCCGCCAGAGGACCAAGAATGAATGCGCCCGCCGTCAGGCCGAGCAGCCCGACCCCAAAAATGGGACCGAAAGCCGCCTTGTCCAGTTTCCAGGTTTCAGCGATCGTTGGCGCCACATAGGCGATAGCCTGGGTGTCGAAGCCGTCGAGACCTGCAATGAGGGCGCACAGCGCGGTGATCCTGAACTGATAGGAACCAAAGCGCGCTGCGTCGATCCCGGAGGCCGACCCGGCCTCCGCAACCATGACTGTCATAACTGGCCTCCTCTAACGGCGGTCTTCACGCCGCCTTGGAAACGGTAAACATCAGTCGGTGGCTTTAGGGCCGATCGTGACTTGCGTTGGTTCGAGACCTTCGATCGTGACGAGAACGACATCTCCTTCTACGACTGCACCGACGCCTGCGGGCGTGCCAGTGTAGATCAAGTCGCCTGGCTCGATCCGGTAGAGAGCGCTCAGAAAGGCAATGACGTCAGCGACGGGCCAGATAAGCTCCGTCAAATCCGCATCTTGCTTCACTTCGCCATTTACTGTGAGGCGAATTGCGCCCTTTTCGAGATGGCCGACGTCCGCAGCGGGGTGGATGAGGCCCAGAGGCGAAGACTGCTCGACATTCTTGCCGGTATCCCAAGGCCGCCCTTGGGCGCGCGCCGTCAGCTGGAGATCGCGGCGGGTCATGTCGAGGCCCGTCGCATAGCCGTAGACATGGTTTAAGGCGCTCTCGACCGGGATGTTCCTACCGCCTTTGCCGACGGCAACGACCAGTTCCGCCTCGTAATGGAAGTCCGACGTTTCGCTCGGGTAAGCGATAGTCGATCCGCTCGGAACGACCGTCTCGGCCCACTTGGTGAAGAAGAAGGGCGGTTCACGATCGGGATCGCGTCCCATCTCCCGCGCGTGGCCTGCATAGTTCCTGCCGACGCAGAAGACACGGCGCACCGGAAAATCGTCCCCGCCGGTTGTCTTGGCGAGCGTAGGCGGAAGAACTTCAAAAAGGGTCACGCAAGTTGCTCCTTGTAGAGATTGAGTTTTTGCTGGGAAGCCTTGTCAGAAAAGCCGAACAGCACGAGCTGGCTTCGGGCTGAGAATTCAAGGGCCTTCCAGGAAGGTACTACGAAGATGTCGCGTGGCGATAACGCCAGGGATTCGCCGTCAATGCGGGCCTCGCCCTCTCCCTCGACCACGACAAATGTCGTGCCGTCGGTCGAGCGTCGCGAAAGGGTAGTGTAGCCCTGTGGAATCAGCCGCACATGAGCGGAGATGGTTGGCATGATCGGACCGCCATTGGCTGGGTTAAGGAATTCGAGCGCATGACCCAGATGGGGATCGATTTCCGCTCCGGCTGCCATCGCGTCGAGCGCAGGACGCCAGCTCGTATAGGTGTAATGAAAGAGTGGCTGGTGCTGTGGCCGACGATCTGCCACGCCGCCGCGCATCGGCCGCATATTGTGGCCATATCGCACCAGTGTGTCGCCTGATTTCACCGTTTGCGGATGCGTCGCCTCGGGCAGCTTCTCCGCAAAGCTGGCATCGAAATGGCGAACCGTCGGTATATCGAGCCCGTCGAGCCAGATCATCGGATTATCGGTGAAGTTGCCATGGTCGTGCCACTGACCGCCCGGCGTCAGCACGAGGTCAAAAGGCCGCATGATCGCCTTTTCCCCGTCGACTGCCGTATAAGCTCCCTCGCCTTCGATGACGAAACGCAGGGCGCATTGGCTGTGGCGATGGCAAGGTGCCACCTCGCCAGGCAGAATCAGCTGGAGTCCTGCGTAGAGGCTCGGCGTAATCGCTGAAAGCCCCGGAAGCCCTGGATTTTCCAGAATGAGAACGCGGCGCTCGGCTTGCTCGGCCGAGATCAGGTCGCCGGCGCGCATGAGATAGTCGCGCGCCAGATCGTAACTCCAGCGATGCACCTGAGCGGGGCTTTGAGGTTGGTTCAGTACCAGCGCGCTCAAAACTTCCCATAGGGGGGTGAGGCTTTGCGGCGCCATTTCGGCATAAAGAGCCTCAAGCTGCGAGAGCTGGTCGTTGGGCAGCGGCTTGTTCATCTTGCCTCCGATTGATTGCCAGGACGCTTGCGGCCACGCTTGGCAAGAATTTCGGCCCAGAAGGCCCAGCCGAAAGGAGCTGGTCGGATGGCGGCCACGGTCTGCGCAGCTCCTCTCCTTACCCTACCGATCTCCCGCCGGTAGCGCTCATCCTGCTCAACATATTCCTTAATGTCAAATCGTTTGCACAATGGAGAAGCTGACTCAGCTCTTTGTGTTGACCATCCGCCAGATATTGGGAGGTAAGGCGATACAGGCAAAACGGCGTTCTTCGGTTGCCTGCCAAAGCATATGGCGGCCGATAGGATCGGAAAGGGGTAGCGCGCGATTCTAGATATGATCGTACCGTTGAAATCGCGTATGTCGGAGCCAACCAGCCACAGCGAGCCCGCCTTGGCTATTGTTCGAGCATATCTTCTCGTGGATGAGCACGCGCATCGTCCAATCGGCGGGGATCATATGTCCGGCTGTCAGGCGCATGGAAGCGCGCCGACAAGAGGCGGGGCTAAGTCTCACGAATTGAACGGTGCAGGCTTCAACAAATGACAGGCGCAACAGGGCCGCGGCACTATTTCCGGGCGCCTGTTGTCGCATTGTGTGTTGTTTAGCGGCTGTTTGCCGATGCCCCGCCAGAACCAGAACAGCGATAGCTGGCAGCCGCTTTCGGGTCACCCTTCACATAGCTTATGGTCTGCGGGAAGGAACAGATCGGCATCTGTCTGGCAGAAGCGCCGTCGCCGGCTTCAAGAACCATTTGGGCAGGGGGCTTGCCGGCCTTTTCGGTCCATTCGGTAAGGGCCGAATAGAATTGGCCTTCCGCAAAGTTTGGAACAACGGCCTTGGAGTTAGCTGTCCCGTTCGGTGTGCCATGGCCGAGTCCGGGGACAAGAAAGAGGCGCCAGAAAGCACGTATTTGGTCGATGCCTCCGAGTTCTTCGGCGACGCTTTGATAATAATGCACCGTGCCCTGCGCTGCGATGACCTCGTCGGCCATTCCATGCCATGTCAAAAGCTTTCCTCCGCGCTTACGAAAGGCGCTAAGGTCAGGATTGTCGGTATTGATATTTCCAAATGCCGACTGCAACGCAATTCCACGGTCGAAGGCGTGGGACAGTTGGGCAAATGTAAGGTTCTTCCATTTTGACTGCCCATTTGCTGTCAGATTTTGGAAGTTGGGCTCTGCAATCGTTGCGTCCTGCATTTCCAGCGCGACGACATGCGTAGCGATGGAGAATGGATGGTCGGGATTGGCCAGGCCTTCGAAACCGGGATAGTCCAGGTAAAGCTTGGTCCCGCGGGCGGGGCCGAACCAGCGGCGCGGCTGCGACAAGGCCGCCAGCTTCTGCGGATCGGGGTGCCAACCGTTGTCGATCGAAGGGTCAGGCGCGCTTCCATCGGAAGTCATGCCGTACCAGATCTTGTTCACCGCACGCGCCTCGGCAACGGTAAGGCATGTCGGCACGGGCGCTTTCCCGCCTTGGTCAACGCATATGACAGAAGCGTCGCGAGTTGGATCATAATGGCATCGTACCGGGTCAATTATATAGCCGAGATGCTGGCCTCCAACGGTATCGCATGCCGAGATTGCTGCGTTGGACACTCGGTCGAGCTTCTGCTTGTCAAGCGCGTGTCCGCCAAGGTCTCTTTGGATGACGATCTGAGGATATAACTCAGAGGTTATGAAGCGCGTCCAGTTTATCGCGGGGTACATGGCAATGATCCCGTCAAAGTCGTCAGGATGGTTTTGCGCGAGATTGAGACCTTGCCTTCCACCCGTCGAGCCGCCGTCCCAATATGCGTAGCGTGGATTTTTGCCATAATAGAGAGCCGCCAACGCCTTCGATTTGACCGCTTGCTGGTGGATTGCGCGAGATGAGAAATCATTCCACAATCGAGAGTTGATGGACCCATCGGGAAGCATCGCGAAGCTCCCGCTCATAACGTTGTGACCGGTGTCAGTTGTTGAAGACACAGCGCCTTCGCGCATTGCCACCTCGGCCGCTTGCAGGCTTGCAATAGCACCTGGCTGCGCGGCCGGTCCGCCCTGCCAGCCGCCGCCGCCAAGAGCATGAAGACGGTCATTCCAGTTACCCGAATCCGGCAGCCAGACCTCGATTCCGATCCCGTCCGATGTTGAAGGTGCATCAGCAGGGCCAGGATTGCCGGGGCCTACCAAGAGTTTGACCATGCAGATATTTGCCGTCGCAATCGGGATGTCGGGCTGCGTGGACGCTTCAAGGATAAGGGGGCTGCCCTTTTTGATATAGGCCACTTGCACAATGCGTGTTTCGTCATCGGGTCTGAAAAGGGCTTTCAAGCCATCGTCGCAACTGGGCAAGCTCTTCATTGGCGAGCGCTCGGGCGAAGCTGGTGCAGCATAAGCGGCTATTCCCGTCATGTTGCCAAAGCCAAGCGGACTGAGCGTCGCCACGGCGATACTGGCGAGTCGAATGATTTTCGACATATTCCTCAAATCTCCCCTAAAATGCTGAAATCAGATAATTTTAGAAAATAAAAAAGATTGTATAATGTCAAATTCGAGGCTGGGCTAGTCCGGTTCTTTGGGGCGCGCTTCTCTTGGCTTTGCTGCGCCGGCGGTAGACGTCGCCAAGGTGTGTGTAAGACGGTGGTGGTTGGGTCCGGTCAGCAGGCGATGACTGGGCTTTCAGCCAAGCTGCGCCGGGCAGGAGCTATGGCTGCTTGCGTTCAGGATTTTGAAGCCCATGCCGGGGGCAGCATAATGTGCGAACGATGCTCTGCGCGGTGATGTTCTTTCATACGCGATATGACCGGCTGGAAAGCATTTATGGAGCCGTTGGATAGAGGCGCAAACTCTCGCAACGTGAAACTGAAAAGCAGTTCATGCATGTCGCGCTCACTGCACACCCAAATCTAATGGGTTTCGGTTATGACAGCGGGCACTTCATAGCCCCAACTCGCATATTGCCGAGCGATGATCGATGTCATCAATTTTAGTTCAGGAGATTGATCGCCAGGTCGATGGCTCATGATGATTGGCGATGTTGCTTGCTCGGCCAGTTCGCGGAAGGCGACATCGTGACTTCTCGCGCGGCGAACGGATTCCGGAACGATCGCCATTCCCTCTTCGGCCGCAACAAGGCCGATCGCAATCTGGAGTTCGCGAGCCTCATGGACGATGCGTGGCTCGATCGCATGGTCGCGGAACAGAGAGATGACTTGGTCGGCGTAGCTGGGGCGGGGCGCGCGCGGGTAGATGATCTGCGGTTCGTCAGCCAGGTCACGCAGCGAGATCGGGCCATCGCCATGTGCCAGCACATGATCGGCCGGAAAGGCTGCGATCAGCTTCTCATGGCGCAGGATTACGCGTCGCACTGCTGGATCCTCGAACCGGATGCGGCCGAAACCGACGTCGATGCGTCCATCCTTGAGCGCTGCGATCTGTTCAAGCGTCGTGCTCTCGACCATTACCAGTTCAACATTCTTGGCCGCTTTGCGAAACTCCCGGATCAATTCGGGGAGGCGCGCATAGATGGTCGATGCGACAAACCCGATCACCAGTCGACGGCTTTGACTGGTTGCGACGGTCTTCACCATCGTTTCGACATCCTCCATGCGCGCCAACAGTTGCAGCGCCTGAGCGTGAAGAAGGCGCCCGACATCTGTTAACCTGAGCGGACGGCTGGCCCGGTCGAGCAGGGGAGCGCCAACTTGGGCCTCAAGTTGCTGGATCGCACGCGACAAGGGGGGCTGGGCGATATGCAGTCTGTTGGCGGCGCGATTGAAACTGCCTTCATCCGCCACTGCCACGAAATAGCGCAAGAGGCGCATGTCTATCACTAACTTATACCTCCAAAGTATAGACTGTTGACCGCATTGATCTTTGAACCGCTCCTGGTGCTGGAGTAGCTATCCCATGAAACGTAAGCAAATGGGAGAGTCGCCACAATGGCTGGATTGAGCCGCGCCGATACCTTCATCGTCGATGTGCCGACGATCCGCCCGCATGTGCTGGCGATGGCGACCATGCATGCCCAATCGATGGTGATCGTCCGCCTGACGGATGTAGATGGCATTGAGGGAATAGGGGAGGGCACCACGATCGGCGGCCTCAGCTACGGCGAGGAAAGCCCCGAAAGCATCAAGTCGGCAATCGACACTTATATCATCCCTGTTCTGGAAACTTGCGATCTGGCGCAAGTAGGCGCCACTATGGGCAAGGTCGCCCGCTGCGTGCGCGGTAACCATTTTGCCAAATGTGCGGTCGAGACGGCTTTGCTTGACATGGCGGGCAAGCGGCTGGGCATGCCGGTGTCCGAACTGATCGGAGGAGGCCGGGTGCGAGACGGCCTGCCGGTGGCCTGGACGCTGGCGAGCGGCGACACCGCGCGCGATATTGCTGAAGGCGAGGAGATGCTGGATCGCCGGCGTCACCGCATTTTCAAACTTAAGATTGGCAAGCGTGACGTACGTGACGACGTTGCCCATGTCGGCGCTATCTGCAAGGCGCTTGGCGATCGCGCGAGCGTGCGCGTGGACGTCAATCAGAACTGGTCGGAGGCGCAGGCCAAGATCGGTATGGCGATGCTGCACGATGTCGGGTGCGACCTTGTCGAACAGCCAATTGCGGGCGACGCGATCGCCGCGATGGCGCGCTTGTCCACCAACCTGTCGGTGCCACTAATGGCCGACGAAGCGCTCAATGGACCGCGAAGCGCGATGCGGATCGCTTCTGCCAATGCAGCAGGCGTGTTCGCACTCAAGATCGCGCAATCGGGCGGCCTGTTCGCGACCGCGCAGGTGGCTGCCATCGGCGCTGCCGCCGGGATTGGCCTCTATGGCGGCACGATGCTGGAGGGTGGTGTGGGTACGGTGGCATCGGCCCACGTCTTTGCCACTTTGCCGGAGCTGGCATGGGGTACCGAATTGTTCGGTCCGCTGCTTCAAACCGAGGATATTCTAAGCGAACCGCTCGGATATGGCGATTTTTCGCTCGCCGTTCCCACCGGTCCCGGCCTCGGCATCGCCTTTGATGAGGATAAGCTCGCCTTTTTCAGACGCGATCGGCCGAAATCGGTCGTTGGCGTGCCCGTTCTACACCCCGTATCCGCAGGAGCCTGAAACCCATGCTGTTCATGGTTGAAATGGACGTCAACATTCCGCTGGATTTCGACGCGGACGAAGCTGCCCGGATCAAGGCTGCTGAAAAGGCCTATTTTCAGGAACTACAGGCTGCGGGCACATGGCGCCATATTTGGCGCAAGGTGGGTCTCTATTCGAACGTCTCGATCTTCGACGTCGAAAGCAATGCAGCCTTGCACGATACGCTGATGGCGCTGCCGCTCTATCCTTTCATGACCATGAAGGTGACGCCTCTCTGCCGCCATCCCTCCTCGATCCATGAGGATGATCGCTGACCAACAGATTGTAAGCCTAGGAGAGAAAATATGGGTACCAGCTTTGTAGAAACACCGGAAATCCAGAACCTGCTCGACCGTGTAGCGGGGCTCGATACGCAAGGGGGCGATGATCGTCTAAAGGCGATCATGCGTGATCTGATCGAGTCGTGCATGACCATCATTGCCCGTTATGACGTCAGTGAGGACGAGGTCTGGAATGCCGTCAACTTCCTTCAGGGTGCGGCCGGCGCCGGGGAGCTTGGGCTCTTGATGCCCGGTGTTGGCCTTGAACATTTCATCGATCTCTACCTTGATGCCAAGGATGCCGAAGCTGGCAAGCTTGGCGGCACGCCGCGCACGATCGAAGGGCCGCTCTACGTGGAGGACGCCCCGATCGTTGAGAGCGGAGCGTACCTGACCGACGATGCCGACGATACTGAGACCTTGTATATGACCGGCCGTATCATGGGCCCTGATGGCGAGGCGGTAACCGAAGGCCTCGTTCATGTGTGGCATGCGGACTCCCACGGCTTCTACTCGCATTTCGATCCGACTCACGAGCAAACGCCCTTTAACAATCGTCGCCGATTGAAGATCGCAGCAGATGGCACCTATGCCTTCTCGTCGAAGATGCCGAACGGCTATTCGGTGCCGCCCGGTGGCGCGTCCGACACGCTGATGAAGGCGCTTGGCCGCCACGGCAACCGCCCCGCGCATGTGCACTTCTTCATTGAGGCGCCGGGCTATCGTCGACTGACGACGCAGATCAACTTCGGCGACGATCCGTTCGCTGCCGACGATTTCGCTTTTGGCACCCGCGAAGGACTGCTGCCAGTGCCCAATCGTCAGGGTGACAGCGCGCATATCGCCTTCGACTTTCACTTGCAGCGCTCCGACGATAAAGGCGATGAGGTGTTCTCGACACGCAAGCGCCTGGTCGTGGATGCTGTTGAGCCGGTCAAAGAACCGGCCTGAGCGGGGAGAAGATCATGACTAGTACTATCGCGCTTCTGCGCCATCGTGTCGAAACGGCGGTCGTTGACGATCCGGAGACAGGCATCTTCCGCTGCCGTCGCGACGTCTTCACCGATCCCGACCTGTTCGATCTTGAAATGAAATACATCTTCGAGAGCAACTGGGTCTATCTTGCCCATGAGAGCCAGGTCGAGAAGAAGAATGACTATCTCACCACCTGGATCGGCCATACCCCGGTGATCCTGACGCGGGCCAAGGATGGCGGGCTCAATTGCGTCGTCAATGCCTGCGCCCACCGCGGTGCCAAGCTGTGCCGCCGCAAGCGCGGCAACCAGCCGCTGTTCGTCTGCCCATTCCACGGCTGGAGCTTCAAGACCGACGGAAAGCTGCTGCGCGCCAAGGATGCCAGCACCGGTGCCTATCCAGACAGCTTTGACCATGAAGGGTCGCATGATCTGACGAAGGTCCGGGTTGAAAGCTATCGGGGCTTCATTTTCGGGTCGCTCAACCATGATGTGTTGCCGCTTGAGTGGCATCTGGGCGAGACCAAGGTCATCATCGATCAGATGGTTGACCAGGCGCCCGAGGGGCTGGAACTGCTCACCGGCAATTCCACCTACACCTTCCATGGCAACTGGAAGATGCAGATGGAAAATGGCTGCGATGGCTATCATGTCAGCTCGGTCCATGAAAATTACCAGTCGACCATGGGCCGCCGCGCCGAAGGCGGGACCAAGGCGGTCGACGCCAATGGCTGGTCGAAGGCGCCGGCCAGCGGCGTCTATGGCTTCGAACATGGCCATATCCTGCTGTGGACGCAGGTGCTGAACCCGGAGGTCCGTCCGGTCTGGAACCTCAAGGACCAGTTGGTCGAGCGGTTGGGCGAGGATAAGGCGAAGTTCATCCTCGAACAGACCCGCAATCTGGCGCTCTATCCCAACGTGTTCCTGATGGATCAGTTCTCGACCCAGATCCGCGTCGTGCGGCCGATTGACGTGCATACGACCGAGGTCACAATCTATTGCTACGCGCCCAAGGGCGAGAGCGCAGAGGATCGTGCTCACCGCATTCGCCAGTATGAGGATTTCTTCAACGTCACGGGCATGGGCACACCTGATGATCTTGAGGAATTCCGTAGCTGCCAGTCGGCCTATGAGGGCGCTGGTGACCTGTGGAACGACCTTAGTCGTGGTGCGACGCGCTGGATCGCTGGCCCTGACAAAAATGCGACCGCCATGGGTATGAATCCGCTGCTATCGAGCGAACGTAGCGAGGATGAAGGCCTGTTCGTGCGCCAGCACGAATTCTGGGCAAAGATCATGCTCGATGGCATGGCCAAGGATGCCAGCGCCGCACCGATGATGGAGGCAGCGGAATGACACTGGTTCTCGACAAGGAGCGCGCTGCGCTCTCCTACCAGGACATCTGCGCCTTTCTCTATCGCGAGGCGCGGTTGCTCGACGATCGCGAACTTGATGAATGGCTGGAGTGCTATTCGGAGCAGTGCGAATATTGGATGCCGGCCTGGACCGACGATGATGCGCTGACCACCGATCCGCACAGCGAAATCTCGCTCATTTATTATGGCAACCGCAAGGGGCTAGAGGACCGTGTTTACCGGTTGAAGACCGAACGATCTTCCGCCAGCACGCCCGAAGCGCGCACCTCGCATTTTCTGTCGAACATTGAAGTGTTGGAAACCGGCAGCGACACGGTTGAGCTACGGTATAACTGGCATACGCTTAGCCATCGCTATCAGAAGACGCAGCAGTTTTTCGGTACGAATTTTGTGACGCTGGACGTCAGCGGCGCGACGCCGAAGATCCTGAAGAAGAAGATCGTCCTCAAGGACGACTATATTCATCAGGTCATCGACGTCTATCATATCTAAGGAGCCGGGCGATGATCTTCCAGGGACGCTTCGCCGGCAAGGTGATGGTCGTGACAGGCGCGGCGCAGGGCATCGGCGCGGGCGTAGCCATTCGCGCGGCTGCCGAGGGCGCTAGCCTCGTTCTCGTCGACCGGGCTGAATTCGTGACAGAGGTGGAGCAGGAAATCATCGCGGCGGGCGGCAAGGCCGTCTCCGTGACCTGCGACCTTGAAACCTATGAAGGTGCAGCGCAGGCCATGGCGGCGGCGGTCGCGGCGTTCGGTCGCATCGACATCCTCGTCAACAATGTGGGCGGTGCCATTCGCATGCGACCCTATGCGCAGTTCGAACCGGCGCAGATCGACGCGGAGATTCGCCGCTCGCTGATGCCGACATTATATTGCTGCCATGCCGTTCTGCCGGTGATGCTGGATCAGGGCGCGGGGATCATCGTCAACCTGTCGTCCAACGCCACGCGCGGCATTCGCCGTGTGCCCTATTCAGCCGCGAAGGGCGGGATCAACGGTCTGACCCAGGCCTTGGCAATGGAATATGCAGAGAGCGGCATTCGCGTCGTTGCCACCGCGCCTGGGGGCACAAGTGCGCCGCCGCGCCGCGTGCCGCGCAACGCTGAAGGCGACAATGTTCAGGAACAGACCTGGATGGCCGAGGCTGTGGAGCAGGTGACGTCGTCGGCCTTCATGAAGCGCTACGGCACGCTCGATGAACAAATCGCGCCGATCCTTTTCCTCGCCTCGGACGAGGCCAGCTATGTGACCGGATCGGTCCTGCCCGTTGCGGGCGGCGATATCGGCTGAAGGAACAATCCCATGCAAAAGATTTTTGAAAGCCCGGCCCAGGCACTGGAAGGCCTGTTGTTCGATGGCATGACCATCATGTCTGGCGGCTTTGGCCTGTCGGGCAATCCCGAAAGCCTGATCCCGGAAATCCGCGCGAGCGGGGTCAAAGATCTGACCGTCATCTCCAACAATGCTGGCGCGGACGGCTTTGGCCTGTGGATGCTGCTCGAAAGCCGGCAGATCGGCAAGATGATCTCCTCCTATGTGGGCGAGAACAAGCTGTTCGAGAGCCAGTATCTGTCGGGTGAGCTGGAACTGGAACTGACGCCGCAGGGCACGCTGGCCGAACGCATCCGTGCCGGCGGCGCGGGCATCCCCGCCTTCTACACCAAGACCGGCGTCGGCACGGTGGTGGCCGAAGGCAAGCCGGTCGAGAATTTCGAGGGCGAAGATTATGTTCGCGAAACTTGGCTGCGCGCTGACCTTTCGATCATCAAGGCGTGGCGCGCCGACCCGGCCGGCAATCTGATGTTCCGCAAGACCGCGCGCAACTTCAACCCGAACATGGCGACCGCTGGCAAGGTGACGGTGGTCGAGGTCGAGGAGATCGTGCCCGAAGGCAGCTTCGATCCCGACTGCATCCATACACCCGGCATCTATGTCGATCGCATCGTCCTCTCCACCATCAACGAGAAGCGGATCGAAAAATTGACCGTCCGCGAAAGGGAGGCCGCATAATGAGTTGGACCCGCGACGAGATGGCGGCGCGCGCCGCGAAGGAACTGCGCGACGGCTATTATGTGAACCTTGGCATCGGCATCCCGACCCTGGTGGCGAACCATGTGCCCGAAGGCGTTAACGTCACGCTCCAGAGCGAAAACGGCATGCTCGGCATCGGCCCGTTTCCGTTCGCGGGCGAGGCGGACCCGGACCTGATCAATGCTGGCAAGCAGACGATCACCGCGCTGCCAACCAGCAGCTTCTTCTCCTCGGCGGACAGTTTCGCGATGATCCGGGGCGGTCATATCGACATGGCGGTGCTGGGCGCGATGGAGGTGGCGGCCAATGGCGACCTCGCCAATTGGACCATTCCCGGCAAGATGGTGAAGGGCATGGGCGGCGCGATGGATCTGGTCGCGGGCGTCAAGCGCGTGGTCGTGGTGATGGACCATGTGTCGAAAAATGGCAGCCCCAAGATCCTGCCGACCTGCTCGTTGCCGCTGACCGGCAAGGCGGTCGTCGACCTCATCATCACCGATCTCGCCGTGATCGCCGTCGATCGTGCCAAGGGCGGCCTTACCCTTGTCGAACTGGCGCCCGGCGTGACCGAAGCCGAAGTGATCGAGAAGACCGGCGCGCCGCTGGCGATCCTCGAAGCTGTCTGAAATAGGAATAATCCAGTGCCCAATCTGATCGTCGTCAACCGTGCGGGGGACGAAACGAACATTGATGCCCGTGAAGGCATATCCGTGATGGAAGCCATTCGCGACAATGGTTTTGACGAACTGCTCGCTCTGTGCGGTGGCTGCTGTTCCTGCGCGACCTGTCACGTCTTCGTTGACGAGGCATGGGTTGGCGTGGTCGGCGCGGCCAGTGGTGATGAAGATGATCTGCTCGATTCTTCCGACCATCGTGGCGAGCGTTCGCGCCTGTCCTGTCAGATCATGATGACGGCCGCGCTCGACGGGCTGCGCGTCGCCATCGCGCCGGAGGATTGAGCATGGCCTTCACGCAGCGCGCCGGCGCCAATCTCTATTGGAAGCGTGATGGGCGCGATGATGCTCCCGCGCTCATCCTGTTGAACAGCATCGGCACCGACATGGATCTGTGGGACGGCGTGCTGCCCCATCTGCGCGACCGCTTCGCGCTTTTGCGGATCGACACACGCGGCCATGGCGCGTCAATTGCCGAACCGGGCGACTATTCGCTCGCGATGCTGGCGGACGATGTGCTGGCGGTTGCCGATGCGGCCGGCCTTGATCGCTTCTCGATTGCCGGGGTCTCGCTAGGCGGCATGATCGGCATGGAAGTGGCGTTGCGGGCACCGGGCCGGATGGAGAAGCTGCTACCCACCTGCACGTCCGCAACGATGGATAGCGCATCCTGGAACGATCGGATCGCCAAGGTGCGTGGGGAGGGGATGGCCGCCATTGCCGACCTCGCCATGGGCCGTTTCCTCTCCGACCTCGCCGAACCGGCCATTTATGAAGCGGTGCGGCGTCAACTACTGGCGATGGATGCGCAGAGCTATGCCGGTTGTGGTGCGGCGATCCGGGACATGGACCTGGCCGATCGGATCGGCGATATCGCCTGCCCGACATTGGTCGTCACTGGTACGCGCGACACATCGACCCCGTTCGAAGGGCATGGCGAGCACCTGCTGGCCCGTATCCCCGGCGCGGCGCATGTGGCGCTGGCGGCCGCGCATCTTGCCCCGTTGGAAGCGCCTGAAGCGCTGGCGGGCGTCATCACCTCTTTCCTGGAACGCTGAGACTTATGGCGCAAGCCTTCATCTGCGACGCCGTGCGCACCCCTATCGGCAAGCTCAACGGCTCGCTCTCCAGCATTCGCGCAGACGATCTTGCAGCGCTGCCGCTCAAGGCATTGATGGCGCGCAATGGGAAGGCCGACTGGTCGGCGCTTGACGACGTGATCCTGGGCTGCGCCAATCAGGCGGGTGAGGACAATCGTAACGTCGCGCGCATGGCTGTTCTGCTGGCGGGCCTGGGGGAAAATGTGCCGGGCGTGACCGTAAATCGCCTGTGCAGTTCGGGCCTCAATGCGCTGGGCATTGCGGCGCAGGCGATCCGCAGTGGTGACGGAGATTTCCTGATCGCCGGTGGTGTTGAGAGCATGACCCGAGCGCCCTATGTGATGGGCAAGGCGGGCAGCGCCTTTGGCCGCGACCAGAAGATCGAGGATACGACGCTGGGCTGGCGCTTCATCAATCCGGCAATGAAGGCAGCCTATGGCGTCGACACCATGCCCCAGACCGGTGAGAATGTCGCCGAACAATGGGGTGTTAGCCGCGAGGAGCAGGATCGCTTTGCGCTAGCTAGCCAGGACAAGGCTGCCCGGGCACAGGCAAGCGGTCGTTTGGCTGCCGAGATCGTTCCGGTGTCTATCCCGCAGCGCAAGGGCGATCCGGTCCTGTTCGAGGCCGACGAGCATTTGCGTGCCACCAGCCTGGAGGCGCTGGCAAAGCTCAAGCCCGTGGTAAAGGCTGACGGTACAGTGACGGCAGGAAATGCGTCTGGTCTTAACGACGGCGCGGCGGCGATGCTGGTTGCGTCCGAGGCTGCTGCAGCGGCACAGGGGCTGACGCCCCGAGCTCGGGTTATCGGGATGGCGGCAGCCGGCATCGCGCCTCGGATCATGGGTGCAGGGCCGATCGAGGCGGCGCGCAAGCTGCTCGTGCGCAATGGCATGACAGTTGATCAGCTCGATGTGATTGAACTCAACGAAGCTTTTGCCAGCCAGGCGATCGCAACACTGCGAGACCTCGACGTCGATCCGTTCGATCCCCGCGTCAACCCCAATGGCGGAGCGATCGCGCTGGGCCATCCGCTTGGCATGTCGGGCGCGCGCATTGCGCTGTCGGCGGTAGAGGAGCTGCACCGCACGGGTGGCCGCTATGGGCTGGCCTTCATGTGCATAGGCGTCGGGCAGGGGCTTGCCTTACTGCTGGAACGGGTGTGACGACCATGGCCAAGGCAGATATGGACAGCAGCGTTTCGAGCAGAGCCGATGTCGTCATCGTTGGCGCAGGCCATGGCGGCGCGCAATGCGCCATAGCCCTGCGCCAGAATGGCTTTACCGGCACCGTTACGATCGTTGGTCGCGAGCCTGAATTCCCCTATGAGCGACCGCCCCTGTCCAAGGATTATTTCGCGCGCGAGAAAGCGTTCGAGCGGCTTCACATCCGCCCGCCCGCTTTCTGGGCCGAGAAGAATATCGACTTTGTGCTCAGCACCCAAGTTGAGGCGGTCGATCCTTTAACAAGGCAGCTATCACTCTCCGACGGACGCAGCCTTGGCTATGGCAAACTGGTCTGGGCAACAGGAGGCGATCCGCGCCGGCTCAGCTGCGCGGGCGCCGACCTGACCGGAGTGCATGCGGTTCGTACCCGCGCCGATTGCGATACTCTGATGGCAGAAATTGACGCGGGCAAGCGCGATATCGTGGTCATTGGCGGCGGCTATATCGGGCTTGAAGCAGCAGCTGTCCTTAGCAAACTGGGCCTCAACGTGACCTTGCTGGAAGCGCTGCCCAGGGTTCTGGCGCGCGTCGCGGGCGAAGAACTATCCGGCTTCTATCAGCAAGCGCATCGCGATCATGGTGTTGACCTTCGATTGAACGCCCGCGTCGAATGCCTGGAGGGCGAAAACGGTCAGGTAACGGCGGTGCGATTGGAGGATGGCGAACATATTCCCGCAGAGGCGGTCATCGTTGGTATCGGCATCGTTCCGGCGGTCGAACCTTTGATTCTGGCGGGCGCGACAGGGGGCAATGGCGTGGACGTCGATGCCTTCTGCCGCACATCGTTGCCCGACATATATGCAATCGGGGATTGCGCTGCCTTCGCCTGCGACTTTGCCGGTGGTCAGGTGATGCGGGTCGAATCGGTGCAGAACGCCAATGATATGGCGACCTGCGTGGCGAAGGCGATTTGCGGCGATGCCAAACCTTACAAGGCTTTCCCATGGTTCTGGTCTAACCAATATGATCTCAAGCTTCAGACCGCCGGCATCAATGTCGGCTTCGACGAGACTGTAGTACGCGGAACGCCTGCCGACAGCGCATTTTCCGTCGTCTATCTCAAAGACCGCAGGGTAGTGGCGATTGACTGCGTCAACAGCGTGAAGGACTATGTCCAAGGTCGCAAACTGGTCGAGAACGGTATTAGGCCTGATATCGCAAAGCTGGCTGATGTCGGGACGCCGCTCAAGGAACTGGTCTCAACCTAAAGTCGATCAGACGGCATATAGCGGCGTCCTTGCGTTCTTAATGGCAAGGTTCGTCAGCGGCTTGGCATTCTCCATGCAGGCTGAGGCGCACAAAGCGCTGTCTTCTCAGCCTGCATGTTCTTCAGATGATATGGTAGGGGCCGTGCAGGCGCACTACAACGTGGCCTGAAGATGCCCGACAAAAACGACCGAATTTGGTCTCTCGTCATAGCCGCCGGGCCGCACCACATATTGGATGCCAGGGCGTATCAAAAGCCAGGGAGAAAGTTGGACGCCATAGTTTAGCTCCCACAATTCTTCACTCGTTTGCACGGGATTTCCCGCCAGAAGCTGCGCATCGGCCAGTCTTGTATTGATGTTCGCCTTCGTCCAGCTCACGCTCAATATGTCTTCAGGTCTAGAGGCGGCGATACCTCGCCAGCTCGATCCTGCCTCCATATAGGAGGGCATCAGGCCCGTGTCCTTGTCGGCGATGGTGTAGACGCCGAATATGGAAATCCCGCGCACGGTACTTTTTTCCGGCTTCCAGATCTGCTGTGCCGCCTGAAAGAGAACGCCCGCACGGCCTGTCTTGCTTTCGTCCGGTCGACCCTGAAGAGCTGCGCGCGACGTTTCATAATAGGCGGTGACCTTGTACGTCCCGGCATAGTCCGATGGAGTCTTGCCCCGTACATATCCTATTTCGACGGGGAAGAAGGCGCCTCGCTCACCGCCAAAGCCAAGGTCGAAGCCATGTCCGGCCTTGTTTCGCACGGTGTTCACATCATAGGCGCCTGCTTGCACATATACGCCGCTGCGATCGGTCCACTTGACTCGGCCGCCCCACTGTCCGGTTGGATCGTCTCGCCAGCCGCTGCTGTAGACAGGGCCGAGCGGATGTCCGCAATTGCCATTATTGGTGAAGTTGCAGGTGTAGGGCAGCTTACCAAAATCGTTGCCCATGGAGTAGAAGCCGAGCTTCAAGCTCAACCGCTGGTCGAGGAACATTTGTTCGTAGCTGAGTTCGTTGAAACGGACGTTCTTGCCCTGGCCGAAGAAAGCCTGGTTCTGAATATAGGCGCCGGTCCTGGCGGTATTGACGCCGTCACCGATGCGATCGGTGACTATCACACGGATCGTCCCGTCCTTGACGATGCCAAGCTTGCCAAGATCCAGCGTCGCGCCGACGTTGATATGCTGGACGACATTGAGGCCGCTGCCCTTGTAGCCTTGCGTATTGACCGCTGGCTGGAGCACATATCGTGCAGCAAAGGAGACACCTTTTTCTTCTAGCCGCTTGCGAGGCTCCCAGTCACCGAACAGGGGTTTCTGGGCAACGCTGTCGAGCGGTCCGGGGTTGGCTGCAGGTTCAGGCGCGAGGGGCAGGGCAACGGGCACAGCATCGTTGCTAGCGTCCCGACCGGACGGCTCTTGCGAAGCTGCATCTATTGTCTGCGCCGTGACCATTGGCGCCTGAGCGCTGCAAAGCAGGCCTGCAATCAACCCAAGTTTCCGGCTCATGCCGTTTTCCCCCCGCTGGTACGGCGCAGTCGCCAGAAAGCGATGCCTGCAAGCAGGAGCGCTCCTAGAACCATGGCGCTGCGCACCACCAAAAGAATGATCGAGAACGAACTGCCCGTGCGTGCGACCGCAACCTGCTTCTCGGTCACACTATCTCCAGGTCCGAAGGTCTGCCGCACGAAGGTGGCGAGGTCGGCGATCTGGGCATTGGTGAGCGACTGGACGAAAGAGGCTTCGCCAAAGCCTGGCATAAGCACATGCCGGTCTCCGACCGTGCGATCGACACCATGGAGGATGACAGAAACAAGATTGTCGGAACGCGACGCGCCCACCGTGCTGTTATGATGAAGCGAGGGGATCGTGCCATCAGGCGAACCATCGCCATTGCGTCCATGACATGCCGCACACAGACCACTATAGAGTTTGGAGCCCAGCGCTGGCTTGCTGTCGCCGCGCAGGGCGGTTTCAAAATTTGCCGAATGGCCAAAGCTATACGCAGCCTGTTTGTCACTGTCATCGCGCACTGCAGGAACTGTGGCTATATATTCAGCGATGGCCTGCACGTCGGCAGGGTTCATGCGCGAGAAGCTGTGGGTCACGGCCTCGGCCATCTCGCCCGCTGCCTGTCCCTTGCCCGGAACGGAGCCGGTGCTGAGATAGCGGGCGATCTCCTCGCGGCTCCATCCGCCGATCCCGCTCACCTTGTCAGACGTGATATTGGGCGCAAACCATGACCCGAGCGGACCTCCGCTCAACGGCGCGCTTTTGCTTTCCTGCATCATGAGGCCGCGCGGACTGTGGCAGGTAGAGCAGTGACCGAGCGTTTCGGAAAGATAGCGCCCGCGATTCCACTGGGCACTGCGCGCAGGATCGGCAGCGATCTTCTGCTCATCCACAAACATCGCATTCCAGATCCGCATCGATGTGCGGATGTTGAAGGGGAAGGGGAGGTTGGTCGTGGGCGCGGCGCTATCGATTGGCTTCACCGCCGTCATGAAATAGGCGTAGAGCGCGTGAATGTCGGCGTCCGTCAGCTTGGCATAGGATGGATAGGGCATCGCCGGATAAAGCGGCGCGCCGTCACGCCGGATGCCGCTGCGCACTGCGCGGGCAAATTCCGCTTCCGAATAGGCGCCTATGCCGTAGCGGCTTGAGGGGGTGATATTGCTGGAATAGATGGCTCCAAGGGGAGAGTTGATCGGATAGCCACCTGCCATCTCGCCACTTGGTTTCTCGCCTGGATGGACCGGAGCGGTATGGCAGGCCGCGCAGTCGCCTGCGATCGCGACATAGCGTCCTTGCTCGATCTCCTTGGCCGAGAATTTTTGCGCCGAGGGTTGGGCATCGGCATTGGCAAAGCCAAGGGCGAGCGCTGCGAACGCGAAAAAGCTGCTCTTTCTCATGCTGCTGCAAGCTCCCGCGAGATCGCATCGGCAGCCTTGATACCAAGAGCGGCCATAGTGAGGGTCGAGTTGACGACGCTTGCCGAAGGAATTGCGCCGCCACCTGGAAGCCAAAGATTTGCATGGTCGAAACTGCGGCAGTTGCCGTCGACCACGGAGTCTTTGCTCGACGCACCCATGATGACGCCGCCCATGATATGATTGTTGGCATTGAGATCGGTGGTGATGTGGAATTCCTCGGCATTGAAGAGCTTGCCGATATGCTCCAGCTGTTCGCAGGCCTTGTCATAGCCCTTGCGAGCATACGCACCCAGCTCATAGCGGATGTCAGGGCAGGCCAGCCCGTGGCCGTCGCGCCGGGTCTTCGACAGCGTCAGGCGATTGTTGGGATCAGGTAGCGGCTCCAGACTGATCGAAAGATCTACGCCATAAGCAGCGCGGCGTCTGATTTCCGTGTCGAGTTCTTCACCGACCAATCCCATGGCCAACGCCTTCTTGGTGGCGGTATGGATCTGGCTGATATTGTTCAGGATGATCTTGTTGGCGGAATATTCCGATCGGAATGGTCCATCGCGCGGACCTACCATGCAGCTCGATTGCGCAGGACCGCGCCCAAGCCAGATGGGGCGATCGGCCAGAAATGTGCAGTGGAACCCGGAATGATCCAACATATTGCGTCCGACCTGATCGGAGCTGTTGGCAATGCCGTTGGGATTGCGCTCGTTCGCCGCCAACAACAGGAGGCGCGGCGTTTCGATGCTGTTGCAGGCGATGACGAATGTCTTGCCGGTCGCCTTGTGGCTCACCTTGTTCGTGTCATACCAATGGACGGCAATCACGCGATTATTTTCGTCGGTGTCGATCTTGTAAACGACCGATTCCGCCAGAATGTGGGCACCCTTTCGCTCGGCCGCCTCGACGGAATGGATGCCGTTATACATAGCGCCGATCGGGCAGATTGGCTGGCAGTTATTGTTGCCGCAACAGGCCGGGCGATCCTGCCACGGCTTGACCATGCGTCCCTGGGGGATCGGCACCAGATTATAGCCGTGCGGGTTGACGACTTGCGCAAATACCTCGTCCCCGTTCCCCCATGGAATCATGTCGGCAGGATAGGGCTTGCTGCGGTCCGAAGGCGATTGCTGGGCTGGATCGTTCGGTCCTGATACCCCCATCGCCTCTTCGGCGCGGCAATAATAAGGTTCCAGCTCGTCATAGCCAATCGGCCAGTCGCGGCCGACACCATAGGTCGATTTCATCTTGAGATCGACAGGCAGGTGCCTCCAGCAGGAAGCCGCCCAGTGCCAGGTCGTGCCGCCAACGGCGCGAATATAGCCCTGCTTGAACCCTTTGCCGTCGGGGCCGGAGAGTTCGATATAATCGTTGGCCGGCCAGTAGAGGGGCGCCGTGGCAAGGGGGGACTGGGGATATGGGCCTTGAAAGTCGTTCCCGGCCCGTCGCTCGAAGCTGAAATTGCGCCAGTTCTCGACCACATCGGCCCTGTCGAGACGTGGCCCTGCCTCGAGTACCAGAACGGAGTGCCCCTCACCGGCCAGTTGGTCCGCTATCAGCGCACCCACGACGCCAGAACCGACGATTACGACGTCGGCGTCTGCGTCACCATTGTTAAAGGAGACCTGGTTCATCAGTTGGGCTTTCTGGAGCTGGACGGTCGGCTGGTAGACAGGCCGGGATTGGAGGAGGTGAGGGGAGAGGAGGGCGCAACAGGAGGAGGCGCGGCCGTCCACCATCCAGGTCCCCCCATTTGGTAGGTAGGGGGGAAGAGCGCGTCGGAAACGGGGCGGTTCATGAGCGCATCAGCGTAGGCGATTGATTGCGCGGTCTGCCCGGTGCCCACGGTCCCGGTGTACCAGGCAGCCACGATCGCGAGCGCGGCTTCCCCTGCGCCCGAACGAATTGCGGCATCGAGCAGATCCTTGGGACGATCATATTGCTTTGCCAGCGCAGTGAGTGGTGCGATCTTCGTTGCAAGATTAGGGAAGAGTTCACGCAAAGCCTGGGAGGTCCGCGCTGCGATAATCTCGTCCAGGTCCGGGTGACCCGTGAGCGCCTTCGAAAGTGCCAGGAAGCCAGGGTCTGGAACTGCGAAGGTCTGCGCGCCTGCTTGCTGCATGTTGGAAGGCTGGCTGCAAGCCGTTAGAAAAGCAGTTATGGCAAGGCCGGCAGCAAAGGCTCGCCTTGATATTGTGAGCGCGTCGCCCTCATCCAAAAGCGTCAATTGGGCTTCAACTGCCATGCCACAATGCCTCCAACTGCCGGCAGGCGACAGACCGTTGCCCGCGGCATATAATGAAATTGATATCGTGCGGACGTGCACTTGCTCCCAAGATCACAAATCTCGCTTGAGGCGATCTTGAACCCGGTGAAAATGCTGCGAGCGCGCTGCTCTCGCGGCGCTCTGTAACAAAATGTTTCTTATTCGACCCACAACGGTTCTGGTGAACGCCCATAAAATAATTTATGGAGCAGTCATGTCACTTCAGCGCTTGCGTACCTTCATCGAAGTCTATCGCCACCGGTCGATAAGCGCGGCTGCACGTACTCTGGCAATGTCGCAACCAGGAGTATCGCAACACATCGCCGGACTGGAAGAGGCGATCGGCCGCCCTCTTTTCGAGCGCACCGGACAAGGCGTCTCACCCACCTCTGCAGCCCATGATCTTGCTGCTGATCTGGGTGATCATCTTGATAGCGCTGAGATTGCGCTGGCTTCTGCTCGCGCGCGCTCGGCAGAACTGTCGGGGGCTATCCAGATTATTGGCCAGAGCGACTTTCTATCGGAGTATCTAACACCGATGCTGGCGGGTATTTTGAAAGATGGGATGCTGGTGCGCCTCCATGCCGCCGGACCTGGCCAGTTAGAGGAGCGCTTGCTGGATGGGACAGCAGATATTGGTATCGCGGGATATGATGTGTCCGACAAGCGTCTCCATAGTCAGGTCATCCTCAAGCAACGCCTACTTGCTGTTGCCAGTCCGCAGATCGCCGCGCATATGAATGACGCAGTGGATCTCCAGTCAGCCCTGGACGAGATGCCAGTGCTCACGCACAGTTTTCGCTGGCCCACCATTGGAAGTTGGCTTGATGCCCAGGGTCTCAGGGCATCCGCCCGCGCTCCCGATTTCATCGGGCATAATCTGCATTCCCTCAGAACCCTGGCAGCAAGCGGTTACGGCTGGACTGTCCTGCCTGAATATTTCTGCACCGCGTGCCTAGCCGAGGGAAAGCTTGCCATCATCAACGGTCCGCAAGATCCGCCCGAGAATATTTACCGGCTCGTCTGGGCACCAAGTGCGCTGCGAAATCCGCGCACGGCAAGCGCGCGTCAATCGATCTTGCGTTCATTTTTAGCAAGTTCGACATGATGCCGGAAGCTCAAGGCAAGTCTACCAAGCCGCTAGTTTGAATACCGAAATCAACATAAAGTCGTTGGATTGACCTGAATGAGGCTCGTGCTGGTGTTGGTTTTCCCACAGCTCCCATGGACCAGATCGCAATAGGCTAGCGACTTGCCAGTATGGAGCAGGGGCAGCAGGTTGCCTGGATGTTTGCAGAAGCGCTTTTCGCCACCATCAAATATGAGACCCTCTGATTTTCTGGCTGATCGGGCCGAAGTAAGGGCCTGCAACCTCCATCTGCACATGATCGCCAAAATGCATGAAGGGCGTTTTTGCAGAGCCTGTTTCGATCGCTTCGATTGCCCGTCTTTCTGAAAGGCAGCAGGATCCCACCACATCATAGTTGGCGTTCGAAACCGTTCCCGATCCGATGATCGTTCCAGCTACAAGGTGGCGCGTACGCGCGGCATGGGCGATCAAGTCATGAAATCCAAACTGCATCTCCCCGCCATTGGGATGGCCGAACCACTGCCCGTTCAGCCGAACTTCCAACGGCAAATTAACGCGGCCATCAATCCAGGCGCTGCCCAGATCGTCGGGCGTCAAAGCGTAAGGGGCAACCGAGCAAGCAGGCTTGGCCTGAACCCAGCCAAAGCCCGTTTTCATTTCTAGAGGGGCGATAGCACGCAAGGACCAATCATTGATTAGAAGGATCAGTTTCACATGAGCCAAAGCGTCCTTGGCTGACGTTCCCATCGGAACAGCGTCTGTAACGACGCCAAACTCTCCCTCAAAATCTATTCCATCCGCTTCGCTGGGCAGGATCACATCGACATGTCCGGCCAGGAACCGATCGGAAAGACCTTGATACATGAGCGGTCGATCCGTCTCGATCGGCGGCAGGTTGAATGCCTTCTGCATCAGCGTGCCGTGCTGAGGAAAGGCAGAACCATCGAGCCATTGCCATGCGCGGGGAAGGGGGGCGAGCAGCCGGTGTCCTTCCAACTCTTCACCTTCCCCATCGGTCAGGCGAGATGCAAGCTCTTGCAGGCCCGGCTTTGCCGATGCCCATGTCTCGAGAGCCTCTTGCAGCGTGCAGGCCACAGCTGAGGCAAGAAGATAGCGCTTGGCATCGGGCGAGACGACGATCAACTGTCCGTCGGGGGCGCCGTTTTCCATCGTAGCCAATCGCATGTTTCTATTCCTCGATGATGGCGACGGCGCGGGTCCAGCCGGCCGACGCGCCCTTGATCTTGTGCGGGAAGCAACTGACGGTGAAGCCGTTGCCGGGCAGCGCTTCGAGATTATGCAGCTTTTCGAGGTGGCAATAGCCGATGTCCCGCCCCGCCTTATGGCCTTCCCAGATGAGCGAGGTGTCGCCCGTTTCCTTGACCTTCTCTGCGGTATAGCTGAACGGCGCATCCCAGCTCCAGGCGTCGGTGCCGGTGACGCGGACGCCGCGTGACGTCAGATAGATGGTCGCCTCATAGCCCATGCCGCAGCCCACATTGACGAAGTCGGGTCGGCCGAGCGCCTTGCCCGCTGCCGTATTCACCAGCACGATGTCGAGCGGTTGAAGGTCGTGGCCGATGCGCGTGAGTTCCGCCTCCACATCACTCGCCGTCACGACATAGCCATCGGGAAAGTGCCGGAAGTCCAGCTTCACGCCGGGACGGAAGCACCAGTCGAGCGGCACCTCGTCGATCGTGATCGCACGCTCTCCGCCGTCCATCGTGGGCGAAAAATGATAGGGCGCGTCCAGATGTGTGCCGTTATGGGTGGTCAGCGTCACCCATTCCGCCGCTGCAAAGCCCTCGCCACCTGGCGTCTGCTCCGCCGTCACGCCGGGGAAGAAATGCTGCAGCTCCTTCACCGTGTCCTGATGCGTCTCATAGGTGATTTTGGGCCGCATGAAGGGTGGGTCGGATACGACGTCATTATCCAGCGTGATCGACAGATCGATGAATGTGCGGGTCATGTCGGACTTCCTGATTTACGCGCATGGATAAGCAAGGCGGTGGGGGTTACGATGGCAGCAAGGGCCGCGCCGTAGCCCAGCTTGAGGAGCAAGGCCTGGTCCGCCGCAATCGATCCTGCGAACAGCCTGTGCATGAGGGCGTCAGCCAAACCGCCGAAGATCACGGTGGCTGCGATCGCGATCGTGAGTGAGCATAGCAGGATCTGGCCCAGGCTGGTTCCAAGACGCTTACGAAGCAGGACGGCAGGCACCATAGTGCCCATCAGGGCAATCATGAAAGACTGCGGAAGGAAGTCCCATCCCAACGCTGTAGGTGACACGGGGCGATCGATGCCGAAGAGCAGCAGAAATACGCCAACGCTGATCATGCTGTTGATCACCATGCTGATCACCGTTTCACGGACGATCACAGCCGGCAATGTCATGCACTATGTCCACCCAGCGTTTCGGCGAACCAGTCGGCGATGGTGTCACGTCCATAGGCCATATTGTCAGCGCCGACATGCTCCACGCCGCCTTCGCGATCGGTGAAGATCACCTTTTCGCGCCGGGGAGAATTGATGAGCTGGTCGTAGAGATCGTCGGCATAGGACAGGCTGATTTGCCGATCCTTCGCGCCATGGGTAACGAGGAAGGGCACGGTGATACGGTCCATATGCCCGTTCAGATTCATGTCCGCGCTCTTCGCGTGGAAATCCTCCATGTCGCTGGCGCCGAACGCCCACATGACATGCGCCCAATAATGGGGCACCGGATTCTCGCCCTCACGGTTCAGCCGCTTTTGCTGAACCTCTGCCCAATTATGATTGGCGCCCCACACAGCACCGCTCGCGAAGCGCGGTTCATAAGCGACGGCGCGCGGCGCGAAATGGCCGCCCAGCGAAATGCCGGTCATGCCAATGCGCGCGGGGTCGACGTCATCCTGCCTTTCCAGCCAGTCCACTGCCTTGCCCGCCCAGCTTTCGCTGTGCGGATCGACGGGCAGATCCTGAAGGCGCAGTGCTTCGCCGCTCCCGGGCTGGTCGACGCATAATGTCGATATCCCGCGCCGTGCCAGAGCTTCGGGAAGGCGCGACCAGTAGAGCAGTTCCTTGCAGCTATCGAGACCGTTACAATAGACGACGACAGGCTTGCGGCCTCCACCGGGCGCGCGCGAATAGAGCGCCGGCATCGTTCCGCTGCCAAGGGGAATTTCCACCCGCTCGCGGTTCAGAGCACCCAGCTTCCCGGACTTCTCGAAAGCGCCAAGCGCTCTGGCATAAGTGTCCTTTCGGCCAGGATGTCCATGGCCTTGCATCCGCTCGGCCGTAATCAAGTAGAGAGCAGCGCGCTCGAGTTTGTTCGAGGCCGAAAAGGCCCGTCCTTTCGCCTCATCCTCCTGCGCCAGGGCGATCAGCTTGTCGCCCATCGCCGCCCATTGCGCCATGAATTGCGGGGTTCCAGCGTCCGCGCCACTGGCCGCAGCCTCCCTGATCGGCTGGCACATATCAATGATTTCACCCATCTGCGCGCCGCTTTCCATCGCGATCGCAACCGACAGGTTCCAGATATAATTTGGGAAATATTCAAACAGAGCCATGGCTTATACTTCCCTATTCAAGCTTCTGCTGCCTGGAACAGGCCTGTATCGGCCTCTGGGTGCGGCATGGTCTGCGGGCCGCCCACGCCAATACCCCACTGATCCATCACCTTGGGGCCAGGCACATGGACCTTGGCCTCATGGCTCTCAAAGTCCACCTCCTCCAGTTCCGAGGTATATTCGACCGCAAAGCCTGCGGGTGTGGTAAAATAGCTGAAGGTATTGTTGCCAGCGGTATGCCGGCCCGGCCCCCAGCGGATGTCGGTCCCCTTCTGCTTCAATCTGTTGATCCCGGTCATCATGTCGTCGACGCTCAGCATGTCATAGGCGACATGGTTGAGGCAGGGCGGCCCGGGCAGGATCGCCATGCGGTGATGCGCTGAATTGCAGCGCAGGAAGCACATGAAATCACCAAGCCAGTCGCTGACTTTGAACCCCAGCACGTCGCAGAACCACTGGACCATCGCCTTGTGGTCAGGGGAATGGAGCACGATGTGGCTGATCTTCTGGGGAACGCCCTCCCAACGGCTGAGCGCGCGCGCCGTACGCGAGGCGACGTCGCTGGAAATCTCGAAGGGCAGGCCGTCGGGCGAGAAGAAGCGAAATCCATAGCCTCCGCCTAACGTATCGAGATCCTTCGGCGCGAAGATGATGCGTGCACCCGATGCCGCCACCTGGTCGTGCAATGCATCCACATCCGCTCGGCTGTCAGCCGCCAGCGCAATCACGTCGATGCGCTTGTCTGCAGCGGCCCGCAGGCGAACAACATAGCCCTCTTCCCCGCCGTCAGCGGCGAAATAAGTCATGCCGTCCTTCTCTCCGGCATCGACCAGCTTCCACTGATCGGCATAGAAGGCGCGTTCAGCGTCCAGGTCAGGGACGGCATAGCCGACATAACGAATTTCAGTGACACGGCTCATGACAAAAAACTCCAGGGAAAATGATACGCGCCTCAGATGGGCTGCGCGACGATCTCGAACATGGCATGGGTGGCCTTGGCATTGTCGACCGGCGGACCTCGCCCAATCTGGCCGTGGCAGATCGCCAGGCTTTCGCGCACGATATAGGCGCAGCGCTCGAAACGCCTGTCACGATAGGCGGTGAAGGCTGTGTCCAGATCGTGATGACGCGACAATTCGTCGGCCAGCACCAGGCTGTCCTCGATCGCCATGCCGGCGCCCTGTCCCAGATGCGGCGTCGTCGCGTGTACGGCGTCACCCAGCAGGACTACCCGGCCCTTATGCCATGGACCCTCGACCAGCAGTCCTTCGAGCGGGCGGTAGACCACGCCGTCATCATCTATGATCTGCTCGGCAAGCGCGCGGATGGCAGGAGCGGTTTCTGTCAGTTTGCCACGCATGGTGGCGGCCAGGCCTTCCCTTGGATAACGCGGATTATCCGGCTCGGGCGTTGTCACATACATATACATAAGGGTGCTCGAGATCGGGACAAGCCCAACCCCGGTTCGCCCATTATAGACCTGAAGCGCATCGAGTCCTGTGGGCCGCGGGAAATTGTAACGCCATACGGCCTGGCCGGTAAACTGCGGCTCGGGCGCCTCGGGAAACAGCGCCGACCTCGTCTGCGAATAGACCCCGTCGGCGCCGATGACCAGATCGTAGCGCTGCGCCGTTGCATCGGAAAATCGCACGTCCACGCCGTTGCCATCGTCAACGATCGTCTCGGCGATCACACCAAGGCTTACAGTGGCGCCGCTCGCCAACGCACGGTCGCCCAGTACCTTGTGCAGCGCGCGACGACCAATGCCGACATTTGCGGGTTTGCCCTCCACAAGACGCGGCGAGGGTACGCGCGCGACCATCGTGCCGTCGGGGAGAAATATCTCTACCGCATCAAAGCCAACGCCCGCTGACAGATAATCGTCCAGGAGGCCAAGCGCGCTCATGGCTCGCACGACATTGGACTGCTGGATGATACCCACGCCATAGACCGACCAGTCCGGGTCACGCTCGATGACGTCGACCTCATGGCCTCTCGCGCGAAGCGCGATTGCGGCGGTCAGTCCGCCAATGCCACCACCGATGACGAGAATGCGCTGCGCGTCCAAACTTCGCTCTCCACCCTTATCCTGTGGGGGCAAGTCTAGCGTCGAAAAAAAATATCAAAATTCGATTGTTTGGATGATCATCTATCCATCAATTTTATGGATCGCGGCGGCGCGCAACTGTGATCTCAGCCAGCGCAGTCCTTCATCTGCTGCGCGGGTCTGATGAAACTGAACCAGTTCTTCCATTACAGGGAAGGGGAATGGCAAGGTCTGATAGACAATGGGGAACATCTGGGCCGCAGCGAGCGCCAGTCGTTCGTGCATGATTGCAAGGCGCTGCGTCCCGACCAGGAGCCAGGGCACGGTCGTAAAGGAAGCGGCAGATATCTCGATGCGCCGATGCTTCCCCATCTGGGTCAACTGGCGGTCCGCAAAAGCGGCGTTGGAGAGCGTACCGATTGCGATGGCGACGTGCCCGGCCGCCAGAAAGCTCTTCTCGTCCAGTGGCCTCGCCAGCAGATCATTGCCGCTCCACCCTGCCACCACATGCTGCTCTTCAAACAGCAATTCCGATGGATGATCTGGCGAGAGGAATTCACGCGGGCTGATCATGAGATCAGCTTTGCCTGCGGCAATCAATGGCGTGCTTTGTTCGCCTGGAGACATGAGTTGCATACTTATCGCCGGTGCCTCGACGACAAGGCGCGTCAGCAAGGGAGCGATGACGGCGGCGACGACATAGTCGGACGCGATCACCCTGAAGAGCCGCTGAGACGACCGCGGATCGAACGACGCTGATGTTGCGAGCAGCGTTTCAATCCCTCCCAGACATTCGCGCACGAGGGGCGAGAGGCTCTCGGCAAAGGCCGTGGGGTACATGCGCTTGCCGTGACTGACGAGCAGCGGATCACCAAAATAATCGCGCAGGCGCGATAATGCCGCGCTCATGGCAGGCTGGCTCAGATGCATCTGGCGCGCTGTCTCCGAGACCGAGTGAGTCTGCATCAGCCCTTCAAAAACGGCGAGCAGATTAAGGTCGAGGCCGCGAAAACGCATGATCCATCCATTCCATGATTGGATACCGATAAGATCAAATGATTTAACCTATGTGCCATTCCTGTCTAGGCTTTCCTCAAAGACGCGCCGGGTCAGGCGCGCGAAATTTGGAGAGGAGACCATCATGAAGGCAGCCCTGCTAGCGACCGCCGCCATATTTATAGCGCCCATCTCACCGGTTCATGCCCAGGCAGAAGCGGGAGGTGATCAGGTAAATGGGGGCGGGATCGCGGACATCATCGTCACCGCGCAGCGGCGCAGCGAAAATCTCCAGAAGGCAGCGATCGCAGTGAGTGCTGTCACAGGCGACACGCTTGTGCAGCAAAGCATTACCCAGGCCAATGACTTGACACGCGTCGTACCGGCCTTGCAGGTTGCGCCTGCGGCATCCTTCACCCAGATTTATCTGCGCGGCGTTGGGACCTTCGGCGCAAACGCCTTTGCCGAGCAGGGCGTCGCTTTCAATGTCGACGGGGTCTATCTGTCGCGTCCCGCCGCGCCGGCCGGCCTTTTCTACGACCTTGAGCGGGTCGAGGTGCTCAAGGGGCCGCAAGGCACGCTCTATGGACGCAATGCGACGGGCGGCGCGGTCAACGTCATCACCGCCAAGCCAAAGCTGGGCGAGACGAGCGGCTACATCAATGCAGAATATGGCAATTACGATGCCCTAAAGGGCTCAGCAGCGCTCAATCTGCCATTGGGCGACAAGGTGGCGTTTCGGGTTGCGGGCCAATATGTGAAGCGCGACGGCTATTATAGCGATGGCTATGACGATGAAGACACACAGGCGATCCGCGCACAGCTGAGGGGCGAAACCGGCACGGGCCTCGATGCCACGCTATCTGTCGATTATGCCCATGTTGGCGGCATGGGGTCGGGCGGCACGATCATGCCGCTGCTTGATGGCAAGAAGCGTCTGGGGCCAAGCGATCCTCGCGTCATCGCGGCTTATGTCGCCCGCTCCCCATCGCGCCCGGTGCCGCAGGCGATCGCGAGCGGCGACGGCTATCAGGATAACGGCTTTTTTGGCGCGGCGCTGACGCTCAATGCAGATCTGGGCTTTGCCACTCTGACAGTGGTGCCAGCCTACCGAAAGACCGATCTTGATTTTCGCTCCTATGCGTCGAGCTTCCTGATCGACATTGAAGAAAAGTCGAGCCAGATGTCGCTGGAGACCCGTCTGGCAAGCCAGTCAGGTCCGCTGCAATGGGTGATCGGCGGCTATTATTTCGCTGAAGATGTCAGTGCTCAGCAGCTGTTTGATCAGGCGAGCAACGGCACGCGCATCAATTCGCAGCTGCAGACCGAAAGTCTGGCCGCTTTTGGTCAGGCGACTTTTTCGGTGACAGACCGATTCCGCGTCACTGGCGGCCTGCGCTACACGACCGATAACAAGCGCCAGGCTACCGAGGCCCATACCTTGCCATTTGTGGGTTTTGTCAATCCTGCGCAGGGTAATTTCACGCCAATCATCCTGGATATCGTCAGCAACCCTCGCACCGATGTCGACTTCAACAAGCTAACCTGGAAGGCAGGCGTCGAGTTCGATGTCGGGCCAAGGTCGCTGCTTTACGCATCGGCCGCCACGGGCTTTAAATCCGGAGCGCTCTTTGCAGCGACCGGCCGCAATTACTCCGCGCCGGAGAATATGAGAGCGTACACAATAGGCTCTAAGAACCGCTTTTTCGACAATAAGATCCAGCTCAACGCCGAGGCCTTCTACTGGAAATATAAAGACCAGCAGATATCCCATCTAGGGCCCGTTCAGGTCGCGAGCACGCCGGGCGGCCCGATCTATGGCCCGGTCTTCACGACTGAGAATGCCGGCAAATCGACGATTTATGGCGCTGAGATCGAAGCGCTCTTCCAGCCGACGGCGAACGATCAGTTCTCCGCCAATATTCAGTATCTTCACAGCAAATATGACGTGCTCAACTATCAGGCCTATTCGACCACCGGCATCGCCCCTGTAATCGGTTGCGCTGTCACGCCGACCAGCCAGACCGGTGCCTCGCCTGCCGCGCGGATTTACAATGTCGATTGCTCGGGCCAGCCGCTCGTCAATGCGCCCAAATGGGTGTTCAACCTTGGCTATGAACACAGCTTCACGCTGGGCGATCATGGCACGGTGACCGCTGCGGCTGATACACGGATCGAAACATCCCGCTATCTCTCGCTCGATTTTCTCGATCTGGGCAGACAGGGCAGCTATATGATGTCCAATGCGCGTCTCACCTACGAGACGCCCTCGGGCAATTTCTCGCTCACCGGCTTCATCAATAATATCGAGAACAAGCTGGTGTTCGCCAATTCGCTGCAAAGCCCGGCCAAGCCTGGTGTCATCTACAATCAGCTTCGCCCGCCCCGAACCTATGGCGTGCGCGCCGGCTTTCGCTTCTAATTTTCCCACAATCATGACTGAGGTTGCATGTCAGCAGCTTTTTCCCGCCGCACCGTGCTGCAGCTTGCGGGCAGCGGAGCGATATCGTTCGCCGCTGGTGCGAGCGCTGCCGCCCCACGCTCGACGCGCACCGACTTTTTATGGGGCGCAGCAACGGCGGGGCATCAGGTTGAGGGCGGCAATGTCAACAGTGACAGCTGGGTCCTGGAACATGTCGAACCTAAATCCTTTGCCGCGCCTTCAGGCGATGCGTGCGACAGCTATCATCGCTGGCGCGAGGATATGGATATCGTCAAGCAGCTCGGGCTCAATAGCTACCGGTTCGGTGTGGAATGGTCGCGCATCGAGCCTGCTCAAGGGGAATATTCGCAGGCCGCGCTCGATCATTACCGCGCAATGGTCGAAGGCTGTGTCGATCGGGGCCTGAAGCCGCTCATCACCTTTTCGCATTTCACTGTGCCACGCTGGTTTGCAGGTCTGGGGGGCTGGGAGGAGGTGGCGAATATCGATCATTTTCTGCGCTATTGCGAGCGAATGGCGAGGGGGCTTGGGAACAATTATCACCACGGGCTCACCTTTAACGAGCCGAACCTCGGCGCCATGTTGTCATGGCAGCCCGATTTTCGCGGTGCGATGCCCTTTTTCGCAAAGGCTAACGCTGCGGCCGCGACGGCGATTGGAGCAAGTCGTTTCTCGTCGACCCCGACCCTAGATACCCGGCGAGCGACGCCCGTTCAGGTCGCTGCTCATCAGCGGGCCACCGAGGCCATCAAGGCGATCCGTCCCGATCTGCAACTCGGCCTCAGCCTCGCTGTCGCGGACGAACAGGCAGGACCGGGCAAGACGGCGATTCGCGAGAAGATTGCGCAGGTCTACACGCCATGGTTCGACGCGGTTTCCAAAGATGATTTCGTAGGTGTCCAGACGTATGGGCGCGCCGTGGTGGGGGACATTGCAGATCTTCCCGCACCGCCTGGCGTTGAAGTCACCCAAACGGGCATGGAATTTTATCCCGAAGCGCTTGAAGCAACGGTAAAATGGGTGGCCAGGGAAACCGGGCGCCCGATCATCGTTACCGAGAACGGGGTGGCGTGCGCCGACGACAGCCGCCGTGTCGCCTATATCGACCGCGCCTTGGCTGGTCTGTCGCGGGCCATTGCCAGCGGAACGGACGTTCGCGGCTATATCCACTGGTCCTTGCTCGATAATTTCGAGTGGAACCGCGCCTACACTGCCCAATTTGGACTGGTGTCGGTCGACCCGAAGAGCTTCAGGCGCACGATCAAGCCCAGCGCCTTCCATCTGGGTAGTTACGCCCGCGCCAATCGGATCTGAACACACTTACTCATCTTCACTCAGCATTTCAGGACTGATCCCCCATGCCGATCCCCGACCGTCGCTCGTTCCTCGCTTCGGGCGCCATGCTGGGGTTAGGCGCGGCGCCAATCATTGCCGCCCCGACATCAAATGACAGACTGGGTGTGAAGAGGCTGCGTTGCGCCATGCGGGACGCGCCCCTGGGGCTCGGCGATGAGCGGCCCACATTGTCCTGGCAGCTGGAGGGACCAGCAGGCACATTTCAGCAGGCCTATCGGATACTCGTTGCCTCTTCGCCAGCGCTCCTTGCAGGCGGGCATGGAGATTTGTGGGATAGCAAACGGATCGAGGGCGCGCATAGCACGGGCATCGCCTATGCCGGTCAGCCACTGCGCTCGAGCCAGATATGTCATTGGAAAGTCGCAATCTGGGACCGAAGCGATAGGCAAGCCTGGAGCGCGGCTGCCCGGTGGGAGATGGGGCTGGTCGCTGCTGCGGACTGGGAGGGCAAGTGGCTTGCTGTCGAGGATGAGGTGGAGCGGAATGATCGCCTGGCAGGCGCTCAATGGGTCGATGCACCTGCATCCGGAGCGACGGATGCCAGGTCATTCAGGCTGCCATTCTCAAGCGGGGAGGGGGAGGCAACCCTGTTCGTCATGGCCGATGGTGTTATGTCCGACCTGAAGATCGATGGATCGCCGCTTGCATTGCCTGTGCGCGATCCGGCCGCTTTTGGCGGCGCGCCCGCGCTGAAGGTTGCATTGAAGCTGGCCGCCGGAAACCATGCCATCACGCTTAGGGTCGCGCCCGCGCCCGGCTACTTCGTAAAGCCGATCGTCGCCCTGGCGGCGCAACTCCGTCAGGTCGGCCCGGGTGGCGTGACAGAGCGCATCACGCAGGGGTGGGAAGTTGGAACCGGCAAGGAGGGCATGTGGGCGCGTGCAGATGTGGCGGCTGAGCAACCGCATTTCCCCTGGCCTCCTACGCCTGCAAGGCTTCTGTGCCGCACGTTCATGCATGAGGGCAAGCATGACAAGGCGCGGCTGCATGTAGCAGCTTTGGGTGGCTATCGCATCTGGTTGAACGGCAAGCGGGTCAATAAAGACGAGCTTCAGGCGGAGCCGAGCGACTATAGTAACAGCATTCCCTGTCGCACCTATGACGTCAGCCATCTTGTACTCGAAGGCCAGAATAGTCTGGGTGTCATGGCAGGCGACGGATTTTACGCCAGCTATCAGGCACCCGATGGGCGTTATTCCTATGGTGCGGCGCCACGACGCCTGAAACTGTGCCTCGACATCACACAGGCGAACGGGGAGATCGTCCGGGTCGGGAGCGATGATGATTGGCGCCATGCGCCAGCGCCTGTCCAGATGTCCGAAATCTACGCAGGCGAGGATCAGGGCCTGAGGTTGTGGCCACGAGATTGGCATCGGCCCCGCTTCGTGCCGGCGAACTGGGCGCCAGTCTTGGAAGCTCCCGACCCCGGCGCTGGCATTGTGGCGGCCTGCTGCGAGCCTATCAGGGTGATATGCACACTGGAGCCGATCACCGTGAGGAAGATGGGTGTCGCGCGGCATATTGTCGATTTCGGCCAGATTTTCGCCGGGCGTGTTCGCCTGCGCGTCCACGGGCGTGAGGGGCAGGAAATCCGTGTCCGCCACGCCGAGCTGCTGACCGCCCAAGGAGAACTTGATCGGCGTAATTTGCGCGCCGCGCGCGCGGCCGACCACTACTGGCTGCGCGGGGATGGCCGTGAGGAGGTGCTTGAGCCGGTCTTTACCTATCAGGGCTTCCGCTACGCGGAGATTGAGGGCGTGCCGGACCTTGACGCGAACATGATCTCGGCACTGGTCCTATCAACGGCGCTCGAAGAGACCGGCACGTTCAGCATCGACCAGCCCGAGCTCCAGAAGCTCTGGTTGAACACATTATGGAGCCAGCGTTCAAACTTCATGGGCATTCCCACTGACTGCCCGCAACGCGATGAGCGGCTGGGCTGGACAGGGGACGCCCAGCTATTCTGGGATACGGCGAGCTTCATGATGGATACAGGCGCCTTCACCCGCAGCTTTACCCGCATCCTGCGCAATGCCCAAAACAGCAGGGGCGCCTATCCGCTCTGGCCGCCAGGTTCGGGCAGGAGTAACTGGGGGATGGCACGGCGACACCGGGATGGTCGGACGCAGGGGTCATGTTGCCCTATGTCGCTTTCCTTCATAGCGGCGACCGGTCGATCGTCGACGAGAATTGGTCAGCCATGACTGCATATCTCAATGGCATCATGGCCCAAAATCCGGACGGTCTGTGGAGCAAGGGCAGAGGCGCGGATTTGGGTGACTGGCTGGCGCTCGATGCCAAGGTGCCCGGTGACGAGACAACGCCCAAAGCGCTCATTGGCACGGCGGTGCTGGCTCGCTCCATCGATCAGGTCAAGAGAATGGCGGAGTGGACCGGTCGCACGGCGGACGCTTCAAAATGGCGTGCCCGCCATGCGATCGTCGCCCACGCCTTCGTCAGAGCCTTCATCAAGTCGGACGGATATGTCGGTAATGGCAGCCATTGCAGCTATATATTGGCGCTTGGCCTTGATCTGGTACCACAGTCCCTTCGCAAACAGGCTGCCACCTTGTTGGCAGCGGATATTCGCCGCCGGGGGACATTGCTCAGCACCGGCTTCCTGGGGACGCCAATGGCGCTCGATGCGCTCGCCGAAGTCGGTGAACATAAGCTGGTCTGGGATCTCCTGCTGCGCACGGCGTATTCGTCCTGGGGCTATATGGTGCGCCATGGCGCAACCACGATCTGGGAGCGCTGGAATGGCGATACTGGCGACGTCGCGATGAATTCCTTCAACCATTATGCGCTGGGCGCTGTGTGTGGCTTCCTTCATCGCAGGGTCGGGGCAATCGAGCCGACACAGCCAGGTTTCGCCCGCTTCCGCATAGCCCCTGTGCTGGATAAGCGGAATACCAGCTTTGCTGCCACGCTCGATTCCGTGAGGGGCCGCATTCAGGTGGCGATGAACCTGGACCGGGGTTCGCCGTCGATCCGTCTTGTCGTGCCGGCTAACAGCGTCGCTGACGTCCATTTGGTCGACGAGGTGAGGGAGGTCGGTCCCGGAGCGCACACTATCCCCATGCCGTCCCATCTCTTCGTGTGACCATATGGGCCGCCCTGAGGAATAATCATGTTCGGCTGGACTGCCATCCATAAATATTCTGGATTATGATCGAACCAAACAATCGATTTTCTTGCCTGTCAAAATTGGCCTAGCCAGATGGCCAACCATAACGGGGAGGATCATATGCGCCGCACTTTTTCGGTCTCAATTCTTGCGATTGCCACGGCGACGTCGTTGGCGGCCTCTGCGCAGGATCAGGTGCCACCCGCCCAAGGCAACGCTGCAGATGTCCCGGTGGCAGGAGAAATCATCGTCACCGCGCAGCGCCGCGCCGAGAGCCTTCAAAAGGTACCGGTCAGCGTTACAGCGCTCAGCAGCGATACGCTGACATCGCGCAATCTCAATGACCTGACGCAGGTCGCTCGCGCAGCGCCCACCTTGCAGGTCGGCGTGGACAACTCCTTTGCGGTGCGCGGCGTTGGCACGCTCGCTTTTGCTGGAACAGTCGATAGTAGCGTTGCGCTGGCGATTGATGAGGTCAATCTGGGCCGGCCCTTGCTCAATAGCCCGCTGCTCAACGATCTGGAACGGGTCGAGGTTTTGAATGGTCCCCAAGGCCTGTTATTTGGTAAAAATGCCTCGGCAGGCCTCCTCAACATCGTGACGAGCAAGCCGGTGATCGGGGAATATTCGAGCACCACCAATATCGAAGTGGGGATGCGCGACACGCCGTCGGCTAAGGGAAGCGCGGCAACGCTGATCGCCCGCGAAACCCTCAACATTCCTGTGTCATCCAACTCGGCGCTGCGCGTTTCGGGGCTCTATTCCTATCAGGAACCTGCGACCACCTATGTCGGTACGCCCAATCCCGGCACGCGTCATGATTTCAACGCGAAAAGCTACTCCATCAAAGCCAAGTATCTGCTGGAAGCAACGCCCGATCTGACCATTTATCTGATCGGCGACTATAATGAAAATCACGGTATTGCGGGGATATTCGACAATACATATCGCCAGGTCGATGCCACCAGCACTAACCTTGGAGCGCTTGCAGGCGACGGAATTTCGCCTGGACGCGATAATTTCGAATTTGGTGGCGACGCAAGCCAGTTCCGCGACATCAAGACCGGCGGTGCCCAGGGCAAGATCAGCTACGCATTCGGGTCAGGCTGGGAGTTGAGCAACCTGTTCGCCTGGCGCTTTTATGATCAGGATCAGGCGCTCGATGCAGACTATCTGACCGGAAACGGGTTCAATACGAACCGCACGAACGGACATTATGATCAATATTCAAATGAGCTGCGGCTGGCTCTGCCTTCGGGCAACCGGCTGAGCGGGCAGGTCGGCCTCTATTATTTCAAGTCGAAACTGGATCTCGCCCGTCAGCTTGGAGGCAACAGCTTCTTGCCGGGCTTTGTTGCGTCAGCTTACCCCTTTTGCGTCGGGGCGACGGCTGTTCCTGGTGCCTTCCCTCCCACCTGCTCGGTCAGCAACGTCGCGCAGATCGGCAGTGATGCGTCCTACACGCTCAACACCGAAAGCTATGCCGGCTTTGGACAGCTGACATACGACCTCACCGATGCGCTCAAGATCATCGCGGGCGGACGCGTCACGCGGGACAAGATCGACATCGACCTGTCGCAGAACCAGCTCAATTATTTCTCCGCGCTGGCAGGCCCGCGAGGACGCTTTGCGCAGAAATATTCGAACACGGATTTCAGCTGGAAGCTGGGTGCCCAATATCAGTTCTCCCCGACAGTCATGGCCTATGGCTTCTATGGTCGCGGCTATAAGGGCCCTGGCTTCAATGACAGCTTTCCGACCGCAGCCGCCGATGTGGTGGTGCGCGAAGAGCATTCCAACACCGCCGAGGTTGGCATCAAGAGCGCCTTCTTCAATCGCCGCGTGACGCTCAATCTTGCCGCCTTCCATACAAAGTTCAGCAACTTCCAGGTACAGGCCTTCAATCCCACGACCGTATCTTTCCAGGTCCAGAATGCCGCAAAGGTTACATCGAAGGGGATCGAGGCATCCGTGTTCGCGTCCCTGGTCGAGGGCCTGTCGATCAATGGCAATGTGGCGGTTCTCTCGTCCAAATTCGACGATTTTCCCGGCGCGCAATGCTACCCGACACAGAGCACCATGGGTTGTTCAGCGACTGTTTCGACCTTCAATGCCGGTGGCCTGACCTTACCGGTATCGCCCAAATTCACATCCAGCCTCCAGGCGACCTATGAATTCCCCACATCTGGTACGGTTCAGCCGTTCATCGAGGGCAATTGGTATCACCGGTCATCGGTGAATTACCTGGTCAATCGGGCGCCTGGCGCAACAGTGGGCGCTGTTGATATATTGGGTGCGAGCCTGGGCGCTAAAATAGGAACGCTGCGTGTCGCGGTCTTCTGCAAGAATTGCACGAACAAGTTGGTGCCAACCGCGATTGGTGTCGATTCCGGGGACGCCAATGCCCGCAATGCCCGCGGCCAAGCGACGCCCAAACTGTCCTACGCGCAGCAATTTGGGCTGGATTCCGTTCGCACGATAGGCCTCTCGGTCGGTTTTAAATTCTGATAGTCAAAACGTGGCCATGTTCGGTGGAAAGCACCCCGGACATGGCCTTCACGGCTGCCCAATAGTCAGGTGGAGAGGTCTTTGTTCACGCGCCCGCTCTCAAGCATCCTCGCCCTCATTGCCATGACCGTTCCGGCTCGGGCCATGCCGGTAGCGTCAAAGACGCAGCCTGCTTCAGCAGGCGATAGCGATCCGCGGTCCGTCACGCTCTTGTCGGAAGGATGGCGGTTTGATTTCGGCGAGCATGCGGGCGCTGAGCAACCCGGATTTGACGATACCAAATGGGCTGAGGTCAGCGTACCTCACAGCTGGAACCGGGTAGGATATTATTTAAGGCCAGCCAGCGCCTCGGCCAATCGCCCCGAAACCGTCAACAAGGCGCAGGGGATAGGATGGTACAGGCTTGCTTTCCAGGCTGATCCCATGGTGCGGGACAAGCATATATGGCTCGAGTTCGATGCTGCCAGCCGCATCGCGAGCATCTGGCTGAACGGTCAATTCCTGGGCGAGCATAAAGGCGGCTATTCCCGCTTCCGACTTGATGCCACAAAGGCATTGGAGCCCGGCGGCGCAAACATTCTTGCCGTGCGGGTGGACAACAGCAAACCCGCTCCCGGCTCATCCACCGCTGACGTCCTGCCGCTGACGGGCGATTTCTTCGTACCTGGAGGCCTTTATCGTCCCGTCCGGTTGGTCGCGACGGACGATGTCCACTTCGATATGATGGACCATGGCGGCTCGGGCATTCGCGCGACGACGAGGTCCATAGGCGCTGATGGTGCGATCATCGACGTCGATGCTGCTTTGCGCAGTGAAACGGGTAAAGCGCGGAGGCTGCGAGTGGAGACGCGCCTTCTGGATGTGGACGGCCACCTGGCCGCGCAGGAGGTAACAAGTCTATCCCTCACTTCAGGCAAGACAATGGTGCGGACTGCGCTGCAGGTCCCTGCGGCCCGTTTGTGGCAAGGTATTGACGATCCCTATCTTTATCGCCTGTCTTCCCGAGTGCTGGATTCCAAAGGCCGGGTTCTCGACAGCGTCGATCAGAATTTTGGCATAAGGCGCATGCAATTTGATGCCGAGCAGGGCTTCCTTCTGAATGGAAAGCCTTATCGGCTGCGCGGCGTTGGCTATCACCAGGATCGCGAAGACAAAGGCTGGGCAATCACGCCCGCCGATGTCGAACAGGATGTCGCGACGATGCGCGAAATGGGCGTGAACAGCATTCGCCTGACGCATTATCAGCACGGCCAGCCCATACATGATCTTGCCGACCGCTATGGGATCATATTGTGGGACGAAATACCTTTAGTGTCGGCGTGGACATGGGGAGAGGCGAGGGAAGCCACCCCCGCTCTCAAAGCAAATGCCGGCCAGCAATTAACCGAGTTGATAAGGCAGAATGAAAATCATGCCTCTGTTGCCTCATGGGGCATCGCCAACGAAGTGGATTTCGGAAATTCGCTACCCGCGTTTCTGGCCAGTTTCAAGGGCACGCCGCCTGACCCTCTTTCACTACTCAAGGAGCTGAATGGTGCTGCGAAGGCATTGGACCCCAGTCGTCCTACAGCGCTTGCCACCTGTTGCGAAGGGCGCCTGTTCGCGCCGGGCGTTGAGGTGCCGGTTACTGCGCCAGAAGCGGATCTGGGCGGCGCAAACCGGTATTTCGGCTGGTACTATGGCAAGCCCGAAGAAATCGGACCCAGTCTGGACGCGCTCCAAGCGCAGCGGCCCGACCAGGCTCTGGCCGTCACCGAATATGGCGCGGGCGGTGCGACGACGATCCATACCGACAATGTGCTCGGCGGACCGGTCGATTCCCGTGGTCGCGCGCAACCGGAGGAATATGAAAGCTACGTCCATGAACGCAATTGGGCGCAAATTGCTGAGCGCAAGTATCTCTGGGCGACATGGCTCTGGGTTGGCTTCGATTTTGCAAGCACAGTCCGCAGTGAAGGCGACGCACAGGACATCAATACAAAAGGCCTTGTAAGCTTCGACCACAAGCTGCGCAAGGACGCCTATTATTTCTACAAAGCCAACTGGTCCAAGGAGCCGACCGTCTACATTACCGGCCGTCGTTACGTTGATCGCGCCTATGGCGTTACAGAGGTGCGGGTTTACAGCAATTCCCCCTCGACAGAGCTTTTGCTGAACGGGAAAAGCCTCGGCACCCTTTCCAGCTGCGAGCAACATGTCTGCATCTGGAGCAACGTCCAACTGACAGCGGGAACTAACGCACTGATCGCCAATGGTAGCGTCGATGGCGCCCTTGTAGAGGATCGCGTCGAATGGCGCCTGTCGGATGAGGTGGCGCGGGCCGTTCGTATCGACGCTGGCGCATTAGTCGCCGCGAAAAGTGCCTTCGGCATCTATGGCTCGGACAATTTCTTTGACGGTGGCGTGGCTGGCTCGATCGTTGAGCCAGCTGACTATGGCAAACCCGTCAGGCCGGTGTCGATCGCAGGCACGTCGGACAGTGCCGTCGCCGCAACCTATCGGGAAGGCAATTTCCACTACCGTATCCCGCTCAAAAATGGGCGGTACCGGGTTAAACTGACCTTCGTCAAACCCTCTGAAGCAGGGAAGCCGCATTATTTCTCGGTTCTGGCAAACGACAATATTGTTGTTGCCGATCTGGATCTAGCCAAAGCCTCTCCGACCGCCAGGACCGCCGTGGAACGCAACTTCCCCGTCGCAATCAAAAATGGCATTCTGGATCTCCACTTCCGGCCCATCGTCGGCGATGCGATCGTTTCTGCGATAGAGGTCATTCGCTGACTTCTGCGCCTTGCTCGAAAGTGGCTACCTCTGCGTGCCGTGAGATGGCGGATGAACAGTGATCCTGGTTTGTCGTCGGCTGTCGGGGCAGTGCAAGGCACGGTCGAGCAGGCCCCCCTCGGTGCTGCCATGGGCGAGTTCGGCTGTTCGCAGGCCGTTTCGCTTTGGCGCGATGCGGCTCCTCACCTCGGCCATTCGCGGATTAGCGCTGGCCCAGGACCTTATTTCTGGCAAGGGTGAACTCGAAAAATCCGTCGATCTTCTCTCCCGACTTTTAGAAAGATCGCACGGACTGCTCTCTGTTCTCGCAAAGGACTGAGCGAAACTAATGCGTCAGGTCGAGGCCGCTGCTGCAGGGCTGAGAATTTCCCCCGTGTGGCCTCCGGCAAAATCAGCTTATCTCATGTGAGGGGAAAATCGCTCTGCCCCGGGGGCGTAGCTTCTTCTTCTTCTCAAGCCGCATGGTCATTCCGCCCCGGCAGTCTTGCTGGAGGGCCTTTGGGGAAACCGGTTCCATCGGCATGAAAAGTGCTTTCCCGGGTTCCCGCGTATCACGGCATGACGATATCAAAATCGCCCGATGGAGGGACGATCGCGTTGAGCCAGGCTTCAAGTGTGTGGCGATGTCCCGATATCACCAGGCCAGCGCGTTCAAGGGATGGCAGTGGCTCGCGTTTGAAGGCCATCGCCATGATCAGATCGCGCGGCGCCGTGACAGTGACCGTTGCCGCCGACAGAGCGCCGTCGCGCGCCAACATGATGTTTTCCGTCAGTTCGACCCCAACCGTCTCGCCGCGATCAGGCATGACGAGGTTGACGCTACTAGGCCGCCCGGCGAAGCGTTGCGGGTCAAAGCGAGTTGCAACTACGTCCATCAGCATGCGGCTGGGAACCGCTGCCGTCATATCTCGATTCTGCTTCAGCGTTGTTCTGGCGCGACCTTGGCGCAATTCTCGCGCAGCGGAGAGAAACTGGTTTCGCCACGTCCCGCTTGCGGCCTGATAACCCTGTTGTTCATAACTGTCTGCCAGAGCCTCCCGGGTCCAAGGATCTCGGCTACCGGCAAACAACAACTGGTTGAGCAGGTCCGAGGACCAGCGATAGTCGCCCCGAGCCATGGCTTGGCGCGCCAGTTTCAGGACACGCCGTTCCCCGCCAAGCGCCTCAACCATGCGCCTGGCGCGCTCGGCAGGGGGCCATGGGTCGAGATTTGCCGGCACGGCATCGTACCATCCCAGATAGAATTGATAGACAGCTTTCGCATTGTGCTTGTACGTCCCGTAGTAGCCTCGATCATAGGCGTGATCGGCCAGTGTGGGCGGCTGCGCCAACTGTTCGGCGATCTCGCCCGCCGTCTGACCTTCATTCATCAGGCGCACGGTCTGATCGTGCAGGAAGCGATAATTGTCGCGTTGGTTTGCCAGCATGGTCATAACATTATCCTGGCCGAAACGGGGCCAGCAATGGCTCGATATCAAAGTCTGGGTGCGGTCGCCGTACAGCCGCAGCGCCTCATCTAGATAGCCCGCCCATATCTTCGCATCGCGCACCTTCGCGCCGCGCGGCGTCAGGATATTGTGCAGCGAACAGGTCGACATTTCGGCGGACAGGAAAACGCCTTTCGCGGGAAACAACAGGTTCACTTCCGCAGGCGCTTCGCTGCCTGACACGATCTGGAACTCGACCGGCACGCCATCGATCACGACCTTGTCGCCGGTGCGCGCTATCAGGTTGGTGGGTGCGATCAGCGTGATTTCGCCCGCCGCCACGCTGGTGCTGAGGCCGCTGCCCATTTGTCCCTGCGGACCAGGGGCAAGGCCGATACCGAACTGATAGATGCCGCGCCGCCCCGTCACCGGCGCCACCACCAGGTTTTCGCTGGTGCTTTCCTCCATAAAGCCGACGGGCGCGTAGATACTGACCTTGCCTGCAAGGACGTCGGCCTCGTCGACCACGCCGCGCACGCCGCCGAAATGGTCGGAATGGCTGTGGCTGTAGATCACTGCTTTCACCGGGCGGCGACCCAGCCTGCTATTGACCAGCGCGAGCGCTGCTGCGGCCGTTTCGCGCGTATTGAGCGGATCGACGAGGATCCAGCCTGTCTCGCCCTGGACGATCGTCATATTCGAAACGTCGAACCCCCGGACCTGCCAAATGCCGGGAGCCACCGCGAACAGCCCATGCCGACGCAGCAGGCTAGTCTGCCGCCACAAACCCGGATTGACCGAAGCAGGTGCGTCTCCCTTCATGAAATCGAAGGCCGACAGATCCCACACCATTGCGCCATTTGCGGACCGAATCACCGGATCATCCCGCGTCGCGAGGAAGCCACGGCTGGCGAAATCGGCATCCTTGCCATCGTCGACCGGAAGCGAGGCTGCTGCCTGCTTCTGAGCAGCTAGCGTGAACGGCGAAGCGGGCTTGGCGAGAAGATCGGAGGGCGGTCGGTCATTGCCCGCCAGCGCCAGCGCTATCGGGCCGGCGATCCAAAGTCTGGCCGCTTGCCAATATGTCCGACGCGAGGCTGTCGGTGGTTGCCTCCCGAACCGGTCGGACCGATCGTTGCCGAAGCTGTGGAGCCGGAGAAGATTTTGCCGCTTCTCCAAAGCCGGTTGCTGACTACTTCCGTTCATGCAATCGTCCTGTCTCGTTTGGCTTTTGAAGATCGATCCGGTTGCGGCGATAACTATCTTCAGCAACTGAGGTAAATGACATGGTCACGATCAAGGACGTTGCCGAACAAGCCGGTGTTTCGCGCGCAACTGTTTCCAGAGTGCTGCTGCACCCGGAAATAGTCGGCGCCGAAACGCGCGAGCATGTCCTCACAATCGTCAACCAATTGGGATATGCACCTAATTCCGCCGCCGCCACGCTGCGTACGGCACGCACGAACAAGATTCTCGTGACCGTGCCCAACATCGCCAACAGCTTTTTTTCGAGCGTCATTCGGGGGGTGGAGGAGGCCGCGCAGAAGGCCGGCTATGCCGTGCTGCTGGGTGACACGCGCGAGAACCGGGAACGGGAGGAGCAATATGCCGCCATGCTGCTGCGGCGTGAGGCGGATGGGCTGATCTTTCTGGGCCACAGGCTGCCCGCCAATCTCAACGAATATCTCAAGGCGATGGGCACGCGCGCACCGATCGTCAACGGGTGTGAATTCAGCCCGTCCCTCAAGGTTTCCAGCGCGCATATCGACAATAGCGCGGCTGCATATCTGGCCACGGAGACATTGTATGAGCTGGGGCACCGTGATGTCGTGTTGATGACGGGGCCGTTGAAAAGTCCTTTGAGCCGCGATCGTCTCGCCGGCGCGCGGGCGGCGGCGCGTGCGCGTGGCCTGCTTGACCGGCTTGTCGTTGTGCATGGCGACTTTTCCATGCCCTCGGGCAAGGCCAAGGCAACCGAACTGGTTTGTGCCGGCTTTTCGGCGACCGCCCTGTTCTGCTTCAGCGACGAAATGGCGATCGGCGCGCTCGCGGCATTGCGGAATGCGGGCATCCGGTGCCCCGAGGACGTCTCGGTCATGGGTTTTGACGACATTCCGACGGCCCGCTTTGTTGATCCGGCTCTCACCACTATTCGTCAGCCCATGGAAACGATCGGTAAGCGGGTCGTCGCCCTCCTGTTGCAGATATTGACCACGGCGACGCCTAAACTGGAGGCCGAGACCCTGCCGCACCGCCTGATCGTGCGGCGCAGCGTCGGTCCTGCACCCAACTCCGACTAGCACCGCCACCCTACCGGCTCTTGCGAATCGGCAGGATCGCCAGGGCGCCGATGACGCCGGCGATCGACGCAGCGACGAAGATCGCCGGGTAATTGGGGCCGACGCCCGCACCAATGGCAAGGATGAGTGGCGCGGCCATTGGGGCTAGCGATTGCGGCAGGCTGTTGGCGATCTGGATCACCGCCATATCCTTGGCGGCATTGTCTGGGTGAGGGAGAACCGATGCGCACAAGGCGATATCCACCGCATAATAAACGGCGATGCCGATTCCGAAAACCGCTGCCCACAGGATAAACTGCACTGGAACCGTCGCCGTGCTGATACCTAGCAGCCCAGCGGCCGCCACCAGTCCCGCACCCAGGACCAGCGGCTTGCGTCGCCCAATCCGGTCCGAAACATAGCCGCTCAGCGGGGTGAAGACCAAGGTCAACACTGTCGTCATCAGCGCGCAATAAAACATGAAGCCGACTACATCATTTTCGCCGATGCCGATATGATCGGTCAGAAAATAGAGCTGATAGGTCATGAAGAAGGCATTGGCGAAGAATAGCAGAAAGCGGCTGGCAAAGGCCCAGGCAAAATCCGGGTAAAGAATGGGATTGACCCAGAAAGTGCGGAGGAGGTCGGTTGCGCGGAACGGTGTCACGGCGCCCGCGGGTCGATCCTTGAACGTGGTCAGGAAGAATGCGATGGCAATGGGTCCGGGCAACCACGGCACAAGGAACATCGCCATATTGTCCCCGGTGGTGAAGCGGGTGATGAACATCGCCGATAGGAATGCAAGGTTCACGGTAAGCCCGAGCAAGGCGGACATTCGGCCCTGCTGATGATCCGGCACGACATCGGGCATCACGGCATTCAGCGCGGCCTGGGTCGCATTTGAACCGATCTGGCAAATCAGCCATCCGATGCCCAAGACCGCGATGCTTTCGCTCTGGGCCATGATGAGCAGCCCCACGAAGAGGAAGAGCGACCCCATCACGACCCACAGCTTGCGCCGCCCGAAACGGGATTTGGTGCGATCAGAGATAGCTCCCCAGATCGGCGCCGCCGCCATTGCGCCGAATGCGCCTATGGCAAGCACCGCCGCAAGCTGCTCGCCCTTTTCTGCGGCGCTCGTCATGTGGCTGACTTTTAGTGCAATGGTCAGCACGACGGGCGCAAAAATGCCCACCCAGGCCGCATATTGGGTAAGCGCATAGGCAATCATGAAACGGGTTGAAACGTCGGACCTATGATCGACGATAATTGCGCCGGGTTCTGGCGGCAGATCTTGCAATGCCGCCGCATACTCTCCAATTTTATTATGCATTATTTGCCTCCCAAACCCTTCAGGCTGGCGTCAAGTTCACCGCCAGCAGCGAATCGGCTGCGAAATTCCTCAAATACTGATGGCTTGCGCCGAGGCCGCCGTGGATGGCCCGCAGCATCGAACGATGCGCCGTCTCATAGACCGTCGGGATACGCGTCATGCCCTGCGCATCGATGATCGAAGCCACGGCCGGTCGGGCATTTTGGTCGCCATAAAGATCGAGCCGGGCCGCCCAGTCCGCGCCAAAGGCGCGGAAACGGTGCCGGTGTTGCCGATCCGTTACCATTGGTGATACGGTCAGGCGGATCGGCGTGTTGTCGGGGGTCCGACAGGTCAACAGTGCGGACGATCGGGTTTCGACGCTGTCCACAATTGTGGAAATGGGCATCGCCAGCGCGCGCGCCAGGCGCATCTGATCGAACACCGCCCGTTCGATGTCCATCGTGCAGGATGCGGCAAAGTCGCAGATCGTCGCCCTCTCTGGAAGGCGGGCACGTAAGAGCGCAACCGCCGGATCACAGGCGAACGCCTCGCTCAGAAAAATTCTGGTTGAGGCCGGTTCGACCTGATCGATCAGGGCATCGATCTGTTCGGGTGGACAGGGCGCCGGATTTACCACCATGACGCAGCAGGCGCCGGCTTCCGCCGCAGCAACCACTGCTTCGGTCCAGTCGCCTTCTCCAAACGCGAGATGGACATCGCCCCGGTCGCCCGAAACATCCAGAACCGGGCGGTAGGATAGCGGTAGCGTGGGGACAAGTTCATTAAACAGGCCGATCAGTTCGGGCGCTGCGCTGAGCATGAGAACGTCTTTCATTGGCCTGCTCCCGCTGCGATTTTGGCGCAGCTCTGCTCGACGATATCCAAGGCGAAGCGGAAATCGCCGATCACCTGCGCCAATGGCGGAATCGGGAATGGCCGCCCGCGCGCGAGTTCACGAATGGCTTGCCATTCCATTTGATACCCGTTTCTGGCGAAAGGCCCGACTATGTCCGTTTCTAGCGTGCCGGAAATTCGGGCGGTCGCCGAACCAGCGTGAACAAAGGAAGGGGTGAACTCAAGGCAGAGCGACTGATCCGCCGATACGGCCTCCAACTCCCACGAGGGTTTCCAACTGTCATGGATATAGCCGAACAGGTCGATGACGCGATCACCCGCGCTAAGACTGATGGCATAGCCGAATGGCTCAAGCGGCATGGCCGACGTCACCGTTATCGGCGCGCCTTCGGGGATCATGGCGCGAACGAGCGGCAGATCATGGATCGCGAGTTCCATAATGCCCATCCGCATCAACAGCATTGCGATGTCTTCCGCGTCGAGTTCTGGCGGTGCCCTGGGTGGCAACTCGGTCGCCCACTGTTCGAACCGCTCATTGAAAGGCAGCACAATGCTCGATCGGATCGCGACGGCCTGTTCGCGCATATGTGCAACCGTCTCCGAAATGGCGCTCCATCCTGGATCGAATGCGTGCATGGCACCGATCAGCAGGGGAACATCGCTCGTCGCCGCTGCTTCCTCGACCAGTCGAATATCGTCCAGGCTCGATCCAAAGGGCTTTTCACACAGTATTGCTCGCTTTCCCGCCCGCATGCCTGCTGCGACATGTTCGGCGTGACAGCCCGCTGGCGTGGCGACGACGATCACCTCGACGCGCGGATCGGCCAGCATTTCTTCGAAACCGGGTATCACCCTCGCACCGACCTGCTGCGCGAGCGATTCGGCGGCGGATGTGTTGATGTCCCAAACGGCTTCGATACGAAATTCCTGCGCCATCTGGCCCAGAACGGGAACGTGAATGGTTTTGACCACTGCGCCCGCGCCTACGAAGCCTACTCCGATTCGCTCATCGGTTTTCATAGGAGGATCGCCGTTTTTCCGGCGGAGCGACAAATAGTGAAGGTGTGACGAATCACAAGGTGGCCGTGAGCCGCTTCCTTGTCGCCAGATCCGGCATAAACCGTTCTAAAATGGTTGTTATCCCTCTCCATAATAGCACTCCACTCCATAATTCTGTATTTTATATCGAGATATGTGTTGCTCAATTTGGAAAACCACGCAATGATAAATCATCGATACGCAATGAAATCGATCTCATAAAAAACGGAAAATGATTTAGGAGGGGGTGACCGATGCGACACAGCAGCGCGACATTCATTTCGCTGGCTTTTTTGCTAGCTAATACAGCAGCTTATGCACAGTCTAAGCAAGATCAGGCAGATGCCGGGTCGAATGGCGACATTGTGGTTACGGCAAACAGGGTTTCGTCGCTGGCGTCGAAAACACCGGTGTCGTTAACGGCGGTGTCAGGTGATTCGTTGAGAAGCGCCAATGTGACCAATCCGCTTCGCCTGACTGAAATCGTTCCCAGTCTTAACATCATTCGCAACGACGGCTTGCAGGTAACCCTGCGCGGCGTGTCTAGCGCTGATCGCACAGAGCGTGGCGATCCTTCCGTTCCTATACTGCTGGATGGCGTCTATATCGCGCGCCGACAGTTTACCGAGGTGAGCTTCTTTGACGTTTCCCGTGTGGAAGTGCTCCGCGGGCCGCAAGGCACGCTCTATGGGCGCAACACCACGGGCGGTGTCGTCAACATCATCACCAACAAACCGGAAAGTCGCTTCGCGGCGGGCGGCAACCTGACCTACGGCAATTATGACACGCTCCAGGCTGATGCGTTTGTAAACGTGCCGGTGTCCGAGAAAATAGCGCTCCGTGCGTCGGCAACCGTCGATAAGCGCGATACCTATCAGATTCGCGCATTTTCCTCGCCCTTTAATGGCGGCGCATTCAAGAAGAATATTGCGGGGCGCCTACAACTGCGCTTCGAGCCTACGGAAAACCTGAACATTCTTCTGCGAGCGGATTATGCACAGCTCAAAGGAAATCCGAACGAAGAAGTGTCTATGGACAATTTCTTTTCCTCCAGGCGTGCCTTGAGTGAGCCGAATGCGTTCGAATCACGTGTCTATGCGAGCAGCTCGGACCTCCGGCGCACCACCTATGCGCCCTTCAACTGGCAGGGGCGATCGAACAACAAATTCTATGGGTTCGAAGCTGAGGTGAACTGGTCGGTGGGCGAACTGCTGGACATCACCTATGTCCCTTCGCACCGCGTGTTTGATACCAACATCAACCGCGACATGAATTTTACAGGCACGCCGACCGGCAACGTGGCGCGCCTGGACTATGGGCATGGCACGCAGGATTCGCATGAACTGCGCATCGCCACATCCGGTAGCGGTCCGCTGAAGGCGCAGGTGGGCGGCAACTATTTCCGCGAAAAATCCGATTTCAACCTCTGTCTGCTCAACCTCAATGCGCCCTATCTCTGCTTCGCGCGGACTCCCACAATACAGACCGCCTACGGCATTTTCGGACAGGCGACCTACAGCCTGTCCGACCAGCTGCGCGTTACCGCCGGTGCGCGCTATTCGCACGACATGAAGAAGCTGACCGGCGGCGGCACCCGCCTGCAACAGGGGCCGGTCTATGACCCTGCGGTGGATCAAGAATTCCCGAGCCGTGCTGGACGGAGCTGGAGCAAGGTGACCTGGCGCGCCGGGCTCGATTTTGACCTGAGCAATCTGACCCTCCTCTACGGCACGATCTCTACTGGCTATAAGGCAGGCAGCTTCAACGACGGCATCGACGGGCAAACACCGGACGAGCAGCTCTACTATCGGCCGGAAACGCTTACCTCTTATGAAATCGGTTTCAAGACACGTACTGCCGATGGCGCTTTGCGCGTCCAGGGATCAGTATTTTATTATGACTATCGTGATCTGCAACTGACCTATGCAGGTGTTTTCAATGGTGTCGTTGCAGGCATCACCACCAACGCAGGCAAAGCCAGGGTAAAGGGGATTGAGTTAGAAGGCGTGCTGACCCCCAGCCCGCGCAACCGTGTCGACTTCAACGCTAGTCTGCTGGACGCGGAATATGTCGAATATTTCCCGTCGGGTGCGGGCAACACGCCGTCGCTGAACGGCTTTCCGTTAGATCGTTCGCCGAAGGTCGCGATCTCGGCTGGCTATACCTACACATTGCCGCTGGCCAATACCGGCAACCTGCAGGCCAGCGTTCGCTCGAAGTTGACATCGAGCTACAGCCTGCTGATTCCGACCGACCCGGTGACCTTCTACACGCAACCTGCGACCACGAAGACCGATGCGACCCTGACCTATAATGCGCCGGGCGACCGCTATTTCGTTCAAGGCTTCATATCCAATATCGAGGATATCGTGACGGTGAGCTCAGTGAACACCTTCCGCACTTCGACCTATAGTGAACCGCGAACTTATGGAATCCGCGTTGGCTTCAAGATCTAGCCTCTCGACGAGCTCCCCTGGCTGCCTGGCGACAGGCAGCCATCTAAGGCGCGTTCGCTTTTGGACAGAAAAAGGAACTGCACATGACTAATTCGATCCAGACTAGCGAACGCGCCCTTTTTGATGGCGTGACCTTGGATGGGTGGCATATGGCACCGCGCGTCTATGGTGACCTCTATCCGGGCGGGCCATCGGTCCACAGCTTCTTTGCTGACCGCGGGATCGAACCGCCAGTAGATCCGGAAAAATATCCTGCCCGCTGGTATGTCGAGGACGGGGCAATCGTCGGGGAACAGGCTGTCCGCAGCTATGGAGGATATCTGGTCAGCAACGAGACATTTGGCGACTTCGAGTTGACATTGGAAGCCAGGCCTGACTGGCCGGCCGATACGGGCATCATGCTGCGCCGTCAGCGGGACAGTTGGGAAGGGTTCCAGGTGCTGATCGACCATCGCGAAAGCGGCGGCATCGGCGGCTTTTTCGGCAACGGCCTGGCTAGTTTTTCCGCCGTTCCCTTCGCCATCCGCGGCCTTCGTGATGCGGCCGGTCGTGTGATCGGCCTTAAGGCGGATGACCCGGCCACATCCACCGAGCCGGTCACGCCGGACAAGATCGCGCGATTGACATATGCCGCGCAGGTGGAGGAATTTCTGCAAGCTTGGCGATGGGACGACTGGAACAGTTTCCGCATTCGCTGCGTGGGCGGGCTGCCGATCATCACGACATGGGTCAACGACGTAAAGATTGCCGAAGTCGACACGGCAACCCTCGACGCTCCGGACTACGACCCGGCGCAAATCCATGCCTTGCTGGGCAACCGGGGCCATATCGCCCTCGAAGTGCACGATAATGACGCCTTTTTCGGCGACGCACGGTGGGGCGAAGGCGCAAAATGTCGCTGGCGCAACATCCAAATCCGCGAACTCTGATCTTCGGGAGAATGACATGGCATATGCCGCCGTTTCCAGTTTTAGCCTGCACAGCCGCCTGGGTCCGCTCGCCCTTGAACAACGCAATGAGGTGGGCGTGCTCGAGCCCATCATCTTTCCTTTTCCGCGGGAGCATAGCCTGGAGGAATTCGGGGGCCTGGCCCACGACCGTCTGGGCGTGAACGCAATCGAACTGTGCCAATTGCAATTCGATGCCGCCGACGATGCGCGAGTGGAACGGCTGCGCGCCGCGCTGGATGAAAAAGGTATCAAATGCCTGACGATGCCCATCGATGTCGGTGATCTGACTACCGAATCCGACAGCTTCCGCAACGAAGACATTGAGCGGATCACGGCATGGTTCAAAGTCGCCCAAAAGCTAGGCGCGCATTATGTCCGGGTCAATGCAGGTGCCCCCGTCGGCGGAGCAGGCGAGGCGTCGTCCGGCGTGGTCGGCGCCCTGACAACGCTTTCGCAGCGCGCCCATGATCTTGGCATGTCGCTGCTGGTCGAAAACCATGGCGGCCCCAGTTCAGATCCCGATTTCATGCTTAAGCTTCTGGACGACGTCGGCCACGACCGGCTTGGGCTGCTGCTCGATCTTGGCAATTTCGAACCCTTGATCAGCATTTCGCACGGCCGTTTCGCGGGGCGGGAACTGCCAACGACGGGGCTCGATTTTTCGCCCATCTATGAGAGCATCGCCAGGCTCGCGCCGGTGGCGACTCTGGTCCATGCCAAGGCGATCGATCCGGCATCCGACGGGTCGCCGCTGCTCGACCTGGAGCGCGCTCTGAATATCGTCGCAACCTCTGGCTACACCGGCTCGGTCAGCGTCGAATGGGAAGGGCAGCAGGGCGATCCCTGGGAGCAGACCGCAACCACTCTTGCCAAGGTGCGCGCTGCCTTTCCGCACCTTCAATGAAATACGCCTGGAGGACCCCGGTGGCTGCGCTGCATTTTTACAGTATGAAATGTCGGTCTGCATGATCGCGCCGAACAGGCCGATCCGCTTGGCTTTGTTCGGCGGTGGACCGGGCGCTTTCATCGGCGCGGTTCACCGCCGCGCTGCGCTGCTCGACCTGCGCTTCCAGCTCGTCGCCGGTGCGTTCAGCCGCGACGCCAGTCGCTCCGCAGCGCAGGCCCGTGCCTTCATGGTGGACGAAGCGCGCGCCTACACCAGCGTAGAAGCGCTGATCGCTGGGGAAATCGGGCGCGAGGACGGTGTCGAGGCCGTCGCCATTGCCACACCCAATGACAGTCACTTTGCCATTGCCGAGGCTGCGCTCAAGGCAGGATTGCACGTCATAAGCGATAAGCCGATGACTTCGACCCTGGCGCAGGCGACCGCACTGGAGCAAATCGTGGCGCAAACCGACTGCGCCTACGCATTGACCTACACCTATATCGGCTATCCGATGATCCGCGAGGCCCGCGCGTCGGTTGCGTCCGGCCTGCTGGGCCGGGTTCGCAAGATCGTCGTGACCTATCCACAAGGCTGGCTTTCGGACAGCGTTGAGCACACATTGCCCGGCGCCGCATGGCGTACCGATCCTAGCCGCGCTGGCATAGGTGGGTGCATCGGCGACATCGGTGTCCATGCTTTCCAGCTGGCAGAATATATCTCTGGCCTGTGCGTCGAGCGCCTGTGCGCCGATCTATCCAGCGTGGTGCAAGACCGCGTGCTCGACGATGATTGCAACATACTGTTGCGCTTCGCCGGAGACGTGCCGGGCGTGCTGATGGCCTCGCAAATCTCGCTTGGCGAGCGAAACGGACTGTCGATCGCCATCTATGGCGAGCAGCGCGCTCTGTCTTGGAGCCATGAACGCCCCGGTGAGCTGCGCTTCCTGCATCCCGACAACCGCATGGAGACGGTGTTCGCCGGGAGCGCCGCGATCGGCCCGGACGGTATGGCGGCCTCGCGGCTCCCCGCGGGACATCCCGAGGGCTTTATCGAGGCGTTTGCGTCGATCTACAGCGATTTTGCCGATGCCATTCAAGGGCAGCGCGGCCTTCTTGACGGTCGCCTTCCCGGCATCGAGACAGGACTGCGGTCCATGCGCTTTGTCGCAGCGGCGGTCGCTTCCTCGCAGAATCGATCCTGGATCGAAATGGAGAATTCCCAACAGTGAAGACGATCAAGGGCCCTGCCATATTCCTCGCCCAGTTCATGGGAGATCAACCCCCATTCGACACGCTTGATGGGCTGGCGCAATGGGCTGCCAGCCTAGGCTACAAGGGTATCCAGATCCCCGCTGACCCGCGCCTGATCGACTTGGAAACCGCAGCGCAAAGCAAGGATTATTGCGACGAATTTCGGGGCAGGCTGGCCGTCCATGGCATAGAGCCGACCGAGCTGTCCACACACCTGCAAGGGCAGCTCGTCGCCGTTCACCCGGCCTACGACGCCTTGTTCGACAGTTTCACCATAGCTGCCGTGCGAGGCAATCCCTCGGCCAGGCAGACATGGGCGACCGAGCAGATCAAGCTAGCGGCGAGGGCTAGCGCCAATCTCGGGCTTGCCGCCCATGCGACCTTTTCAGGCGCCCTGGCCTGGCCCTATATCTATCCCTGGCCGCAGCGTCCCGCCGGGCTGGTGGAGGAAGCCTTCGCTGAGCTGGCCCGCCGCTGGCGCCCAATCCTTGATGTGTTCGCGGATGCAGGCGTGCATTGCGCGTTCGAGCTGCACCCTGGCGAAGACCTCCACGATGGCGCCACGTTCGAGCGCTTCCTTGCCGCCGTCGACCATCACCCAAGCGCCCGGATACTGTTCGATCCCTCGCACTTCCTGTTGCAAGCACTGGACTATCTGCAGTTTATCGACATCTATCATGAGCGGATCTCCTGTTTCCACGTCAAGGACGCCGAACTGCGTCCGAACGGTCGATCAGGCGTTTATGGTGGCTATCAGGACTGGATGGAGCGGCCCGGGCGCTTCCGGTCCCTGGGCGACGGACAGATCGATTTCAACGCCATCTTTTCCAAATTCGCGCAATATGATTTCGCGGGATGGGCCGTGCTGGAATGGGAATGCGCTCTTAAGCATCCTGAGGATGGCGCGCGCGAAGGCGCACAATTCATCGCTGATCACATCATCCGCGTCACGCCGCACAGCTTTGATGATTTCGCCAACAGCGGTGTCGATCCCGAACTGCACCGACGACTTTTGGGGCTGAATTCGACCTCGACCAAGGCTATTTAATCTGAGGAAGTCGATCTGATCCAGGCTTCACCTGAACGTAAGCCAATATGGGGGCATGCCGGCGCAACCGTCATCTTTAGCCGTTTATCTTGCCGGCCCCGTTCTGGGGATTGGTGGGGCGTGATCGGGATTGGTTTTACCGCGGATGATCGACTGCCGCCGGCCGATTGCGGCCTGGATCATGGATGACACCGGGGAGCCAAAGAAGGGCGAACATCCGGTCGGTGTCGTGCGTCAACGATGCGGGAAACTCTGCAAGCAGGAAACTGGCAGGTCGCTGTGAGACTCTTCGAAGCGAATGAGGACGCAAGGGAAAGGCTGACAAACGCGCTTCGTATGAGTGCAAACATCGCCCGATGACGGAGGCGCCGGACAAAGTCGAGCGCGTCATGGCTGCTGCTTGCAATCAATACGATGGCGGCATTTCCCCGTAGAAGCGGCTTTGTTGGCATGGATATAGTAGAAGGACCAAATATGAAGACTATCATTCCTGCCGTGGTGACCACGGCCGCGCTCACCAGTCCCGGAGCCGCCCAGGAGAGAGTCGAACAGTTCAGGCTGTCGGGCGTGACGCTCAGGGAGTCGACATATCAGGGCGCCCCGTCCTTCGAGCTGACGATGCCTGCCTCTTCCTGGCAAGATCCCGCGCGAGAGAAACTATCGGACCGCAATTTCATGGCATGGTTGCCGCTCGACTTCGGCAACGGCACGATCGACGTGGAGGTGG
>NZ_FOGE01000075.1 GCF_900111125.1 Sphingobium sp. YR768 | reverse complement strand
CTGCTGATGCTGGCCGGGATCGGCGGCTATCTCACCTTGCCGGTCAAGCTCGTGCCGGATGTCTCCTTTCCGAGCATCGAGGTGTCGGTGACGCTAAACGGCGCCGCGCCGAGCGAAGTCGAAACGCAGATCACCCGCGAGGTCGAGGCGGCGGTCTCCAACATCCCCGGCGCCGATCATGTCCAATCGACCGTCACCCTTGGCCGGTCGAGCACGATCGTCAATTTCGACATCGGCGAAGACCCGCAACGCGCGAGCGATGAAGTGCGCGTGGCGATCGACCGAATCCGCGACGCGCTGCCGCGCGAGATCGAGGAGCCCGTCGTCTCGCGGATCGAGTTCGAGAGCAGGCCGGTGGTGATCTATGCGGTGTCCTCGTCGCGCATGTCCGATGTGGAATTGAGCTGGTTCGTCGACGATATAGTCGCCCGGCGCCTCGCGGCACGAAAGGGGGTAGGACAGGTCCAACGCCTCGGCGGGGTCGACCGCGAGATCAACGTCACGCTCGACCCGGAGCGACTTGAAGCTCTCGGGCTCACGGTTCCCTTGATCAACAATGCCCTGCGGAGCTTCAATGCCGATGTGCCGGGTGGCAGTACCGAGGTTGGCGGGCGCACGCAGACCGTGCGGGTGCTCGGCGCAGCCAATACGGTCGACAAGCTGCGCGATACGAGCATCCCGACCGGCGATGGGCGGCAGTTGCGCCTTGGCGATATCGCCAGCGTCACGAGCGGCCCGGCGCAGCGCACGCATCTCGCCCAGCTCGAAAACCGCTCGGTCGTCGCCTTCCAGGTGATGAAGACCATGGCCTCGTCCGACGTGGCGGTCGAGGATGAGATGACCGAGGCGATCGCCCAGCTCCAGGCCGAGCATAGCGATGTCCGGTTCCGCAAGCTCATATCGGGCGCGGACAACACGCGCGAGAGTTTCAATGCGACTGTCATGGTCCTGCTCGAAGGGATGCTGCTCGCCGCGCTGGTGGTGTTCGCCTTCCTGCGCGAGTGGCGCAGCACGATCATCGCCGCGCTCACCATGCCCATTGCACTCATCCCAACCTTTGCCGCGATGGCGGCGCTCGGCTTCAGCCTCAACATCATCACCCTGCTGGCGCTGACCCTCGTGATAGGGGTGCTGGTCGACGACGCCATCGTCGAGATCGAGAATATCGAGAAGCGTATCAAAGCCGGGGAAACGCCCTATCAGGCCTCGCTCATGGGTGCTGATGCGATCGGGCTGGCGGTCATATCGACGACCATGGCCATCGTCGTCATATTCGTGCCCGTCTCGCTGATGCCGGGCATGGCGGGCCGGTTCTTCCGCGAGTTCGGTCTGACCGTCGCGATCGCGGTGCTCTCCTCGCTGCTGGTCGCGCGGCTGCTCACGCCGCTCATGGCCGCCTACTTCCTCAAGCCGTCCGCCCACCCCAAACCTCGCAAGCCCTTCACCGGGTCCTATCGGAGGATCGTGGAGTGGGCGCTTGCCCATCGCTGGCGCTCGCTGGCCGGTGCCGGCCTCCTGTTCGTCGCGTCGCTGTGGCGGGCAACCACCCTCCCGACCGGGTTCACGCCGGAGAGCGACAACGGGATCGTCGATATCCAGGTCGGAGGGCCGCCCGGCGTCACACTGGAGGAAATGCGACGTGCAACGACCTTGCTCACCGACAGGCTGCACGAACAGGGCGATGTCGACCTCGTATTCGCGTCGCTCGGAAGCGGTGGTAGCGTGGGTACGGGCACCGTGACCATCCTCCTCAAGAAGGAGCGCGAGCGCACCACGCAGGCATTCCAGGCTGCGATCAGGCCTATTCTTCTCACAATCCCAGATGTGCGCCTGAGCTATGGCGAGGGCGGCGGGAGTGGGTCCAACGTCCAGGTCATTCTCTCCGGAGAGAATGGCGATGCCCTGGCGAGGGCCGCCCTGGCACTCGAACGGCAGATGCGCGGCGTGCCGGACCTGGCCAATGTCCACCAGCTCGCTCCGCGCCCCGCCGCCGAACTGGTCATCCGCCCCAGGCCCGATGAAGCGGCGCGGCTCGGCGTAACGGCCGAGGCGCTTGCCGCGATCGTCCGTGTTACCACCATGGGGGATGTCGACGCCAACACCGCTAGGTTCAACGATGGCGAGCAGCGCCTTCCTGTGCGGGTGAGGCTGCCCGACAGCGCACGCGCCGATTTCGACACCATCGGTAATCTGCGCGTACCGCTCGCATCCGGCGAAACCGTTCCGCTCTCGGCTGTGGCCTCGCTGAGTTTTGAGCCGGGTGTCACGCGCATCGAGCGGTTCGACCGCGAGCGCCGTGTCACCGTTCAGGCCGAACTGAACGGCGTGTCGATCGGGCAGGCGCTGGCGAAGATCGACGCCCTGCCGATCATGCAGCAACTGCCCGAAGGCGTCACCAGGCCCGCCTTCGGCCAGTCCGCCGACATGGACGAGTTGTTCGGCGGGTTCGTTGGCGCCATGATCGCCGGCGTCGCGCTGATCTTCGCGGTGCTGGTGTTACTGTTCCGCAGCTTCTTCAAGCCGATCACCATCCTTACCGCCCTGCCCCTTTCGCTGATAGGCGCCTTTGCTAGCCTCGTCCTGAGCGGCGCGGCGCTCAACCTGCCGGCCCTGATCGGTCTGCTCATGCTCATGGGCCTCGCGGCGAAGAACTCGATCCTGCTTGTCGAGCATGCGATCGAATCCGAACGCGCGGGCGTGAGCCAGCATGATGCGCTAATCGAGGCTTGCCGCGAACGTGTGCGGCCGATCGTCATGACGACGTTCGCGATGGCCGCAGGGATGGTGCCGACTGTGCTGGGTCTCGGCGAAGGCTCGGAGTTCCGCGTGCCGATGGCGCTCGCCGTCATCGGCGGGCTGATCTCGTCCACGGCCTTGTCACTCGTTCTCGTTCCCGTGGTCTACGAGATCATCGACGATTTCGAGATGCGGGTCCGCCCCCGACTGGCCCGCTTCATCACAGTGCCTCGACGCAAGGACGCTGCCTTATGAGGAAATTTTAGCCGGCCGCGCTGCTGGTTGAAGTGACTG
>NZ_FOGE01000029.1 GCF_900111125.1 Sphingobium sp. YR768 | reverse complement strand
AACTACTTCCAGGGGAGCGGCATCCCGTCTATGTTGGCGACCGTCCCAGGCGCTCCCTGCTGGCAGCGCCCCGTCCGGTGAAAAGCCCTCTAGATGCGTCAGCCAAAACCGTCAAACCCTTTTTGAAACTTTCGTGAAAGGGACATAAATATTGTTTATTTACAGATATTTGCATCAAACTAGCAGAAGCCCGACATCCGCCGGTATCCAGCGCCAATCCACCAAAATCCCGAATCAAACCCCTGTTTTCAAAGCAGAATCGGACAGTGGCCCGATTCTCCGATCCCACCCACAGGAGGCGCCACCCATTTCAACCTCCGTCCGGCGCGCAGAGAACAGGCACTGTCAGCGTGCCGTTACAGATGATCAGAGATGTAGGAATTGAATCGATCATCCCATAGTGACCGGACATCGACCGCCTTGGGCAATAGCTTCTGCTCGAAGAAGAGGTCGGCAACCCGCTGCTGCGAGGCGATCGCCTCGGGCGTTACGCGCCGCAATTCATAGTTTGCGCTTTTACGCCGAAACTGATCGATGACATAGTCGCGCGGCACGCCGATATCCTGGGCAATGATCCCGGCCCATTCGTCCTGATGATTGGCGGCCCAGCCAAAGCCCTGCTGCACCAGCGCCAGATATTCGCCGATGATCTTCGCCTTCTCCGGATCGGCCAGCGCGTCGACATGGGCCGAAACCAGATAGTTGCCCGACAATATGCCATAAGCAGTCTTCAGAATGCGCGCGCCCTCGGTCGCGATTGCTCTCTGGATCGGGAAGCCATAGATCGCCCAGCCATCCAGCGCGCCCTGCGAAAAGGCCGCAGCACCATCCGACACGCCCATCGCCACCGGTATGATGTCGTCCCAGGTCAGGCCGACATCTTCCAGCATCCGGATCAGGAAATATTGCGAAGTTGTGGCGCGGACATAACCGACCCGCTTGCCCTTCAGATCGACTATGGATCGTGCCTTCGAACCCTTGGGCACTAGCACAACCTGATTGTTCACATCGCCATGCGCAACCGCAATCTGACGGAAGCTCTGAATGGTCGAGGCTGCGGCGAAGATCGGCGGTATCTCGCTCATGCCACCATAATCGAGCGATCCGCCGTTCAGCGCCTCGACGACAAGATGACCCGACTGGAACTCGCTATAGACCAGGTCGAAGCCTTCCGGCCTGATGCCCGCTGCCTTGAACAACAGGCGCGTATCGCCTTCCCCCTTGCCGGTGATCGATATGCGCAGCTTCGGCCGACCGCCCTGCGCCGTGCCACAGCCTGACAGGAAGAGGCAGGACGCAGCGCCGGCAAGCAGCATGTCACGACGGGACAGCATTTCAGCGCCCATGCGCCCCGTCACCCGAATCGGATGCCCGTTCGAACAGAATGATCGTGGGATCGCGCAGCAATTCCCGCCGCGCGGCATCGTACAGCATATGCCATCGTTGGAGCAGGGATCGTAACAGGCGCATTCTCGTCCTTCCGGAAGCATCAAATCGCCCCTTTATCTATTTCGTCAGTAGAGATATGTCCCACAAGCAATGCTGCGCGAACCATTAGAAATGCTTGATCCATGCTGATCGCCCGTCACACCGCCATCGTTGGAGGCGGCTTCAGCGGCACGCTGCTGGCAATCAACCTGCTGCGGCACGGTTCGCATCATGTGACGCTGATAGAGAGGCGATCCGATCGGCTGGGTCGGGGTCTGGCCTACGGCGCGGCGCAGGCCGATCATGTGCTGAACGTGCGCGCCGCCAATATGAGCCCCTTTCCCGATCAGCCCGATCATTTCGCCGCCTGGCTGAAGGCGCGGAACAAGGGGAACGAAACGAGCTTCGCCACCCGGCGCGATTATGGCGATTATCTGTGCGATTTGCTGGACGACATGCAGCCCGCGGCGCCCGGTCGCCTCACCATCATCGCCGACGAAGCGGTGGACCTGCATCTCCAACCGGATGGCGTGCGGCTGATACTGGCATCGGGCCGCACCGTGGACGCCGATGTGGCGACGATCGCGCCCGGCAACCTGCCGCCCCATCGCCTGCCCGCCTTTGCCGGGCTGGACAGCGTCGCCTATGTCAATGATCCCTGGAGTTGCGATCTGGCCGAGGGGCTTGGGCCTGACGACAGACTGATGCTGCTTGGCACCGGGCTTACCGCCGTCGATTCCATCCTCAGCCTCGTCAATGGCGGGTTCGAAGGATCGATCCTGGCCCTCTCCCGGCGCGGGCTGGCCCCGCACGCCCATGCGCCGGCGCCTCCCTTCACAGCCTGTCGGGACAAGCCGACCGGGCCGCTATCCACGCTGCTGCGTCAGATACGTCGGCGTGGCATGGAGATCGATTGGCGAAATGCCGTCGATGAATTACGCCCCTTTACGCAAGATATGTGGCGCGCTTCGTCCGCGCCGGAACGGCAGCGTTTCCTGCGCCACCTGCGCCCCTATTGGGACGTACACCGCCACCGGATCGCACCGCAGGTCGCCGCGCGGCTGGAAGCGCTGTGTGATGAAGGACGGCTGACGATCATGGCCGCGAAGATTCTGGATGCGGTACCGGATCAAGACGGTCTGGCGGTCACGATCCGCCGACGCGGGGTTTCCAGTGGCGAAACAATGCCTGTCGCGCGGGTCGTCAATTGCACCGGCCCGCTGGGGGATTTGCGGCGTACCAGCGACAGCCTGCTGAGCCGTCTGGCGGAACGCGGTGCGGTTCGGGCGGATGAACTGGCCATCGGGATCGATGTCGACCGGCAGGGCCGCGCCCTGACCCGCGACGGTGAAGCGCAGGAACGGCTGTTCGTGGTCGGGCCGATGACGCGGGGCGCCCATTGGGAGATCGTCGCCGTGCCCGATATCCGGCGACAGGTCTGGACATTGGCCCGCCACATCACCGGTGCGCACTGGGTCGAAGCCGAAGGGCTCTGACGTCAGGCTCCCTCGCCATCGCCGGGCGGGACCGCATCCATCAGGTCCATGAAATTGCGCGCCGCTTCCCGGTCGGCCGGATCTTCGAAAGCGTCCAGATCGGGCGCCTGCCCCAGCAGGAACAGCAGCGACCACAAGGCAAAGCGCCGCGCCCGATCCTGTTCCAGCCCGAAATCGACCCGCATCTTTTCAATGCCCGCCGTCATGGCAGCGGCAGGCAAAGCGTCGATGTCGCGCGTACCGAAATAGCGCTGAAGCTGGTCGTCGAAATTCATGCGTCTTCATCCTCGGTCATGCGATCGCCGGATGTTTCAAGTCCGATCGCGGCATTACGGAACCGGGGATCGTCGGTCACTTCCGTTCCGACCCAGTCGGGCAGGTCGACCTGCACATCGGCCGCTTCCAGTTCCACCTCCGCCAGCACCAGTCCAGCCGCCCCTCCGGCAAAGACATCCACCTCCCAGACATGTCCGCCATGCGGCACGCTATATCGGGTCTTCTCGATTACCGGCCCGCTGCACATCCGCTCCAGCATTTCCGCAGCGTCGTCGGCAGCAATCTCATACTCATATTCGTCGCGCATGATCCCGGCATGGGCGCTCTTGAGCGTGAGCCATGCCCGTTTCCCCGCCAGGCGAATGCGCACGCTGGCCTTTTCGCCCTGTGCCTCATTGCCGCGCGTCACATAGCCCTGTCGGAACAGCCGACCGCCATCGGCCGCTTTGCGCCATCCATCCCCGATCACGAGGAATTTACGTTCGATTTCTATCGGCATGGCTCCTGTTAGCGTTCGTGACCCTCCCGCGCCAGTCCGTGCAGCATCGCTCAACAAGCCATGAGAAACGCTTGATCCGCCGATCCGCCTCTTCCCGCCGCGTGGCGAGACGCTATGGATGGCGCGCATTGCGGCAAAGAGGATATGTATATGGACTATCGCCCACTGGGACGGACCGGGATCGACGTCAGCCTGATCTGCCTCGGCACGATGACATGGGGATCGCAGAATAGCGAGGCGGAGGCCCATGCCCAGCTCGACTATGCCTTTGAAGAGGGCGTGAACTTCCTCGACACGGCGGAAGCCTATCCGGTCACGCCGGTCAGTCGGGACACGCAATATCTGACCGAAACCTATATCGGTAACTGGATCGCCAGGCGCGGCGGGCGCGACCGCATGATCGTCGCGACCAAGGTCGCGGGCCCTTCCCGCGATCCGGTGCGCAAGTTCCGCGATGGCAATAATCGCCTCGATCGCCGCAATATCGAACAGGCGGTGGAAGACAGTCTGCGCCGACTGAAAACCGATTATATCGACCTGTATCAGGTTCACTGGCCCGACCGGCCAGTGCCGTCCTTCGGTGGTCGGGGCCTGTCGCGGCTGAACGACAACGACCAGACTGTGCCGATCGAAGAGACGCTGGGCGCGCTGGCCGATCTGGTGATGGCGGGCAAAATCCGCCATTTCGGCGTGTCGAACGAAACCCCGTGGGGCGTTTCGGAATATCTGCGCCTGTCGCGCGAACAGGGCCTGCCGCGCGTCGCGTCGATCCAGAATGCCTATAGCCTGCTCAATCGCACCTTCGAATATGGCCTGTCCGAATTTGCCCTGCGGGAGGATGTCAGCCTGCTGGCCTATTCCCCGCTGGCGGGCGGTAATCTGACCGGCAAATATCTGGGCGGGCAGATTCCGGCGGGGTCGCGCCGCGATGTCGCGCGTCAGTTCGTCCGCTACGATCTGCCGGGCCAGCCGGCGGCGTCGGCCCGCTATGTCGCCATCGCCCATGCCCATGGTCTGGACCCGGCCCAATTGGCGCTGGCCTATGTCAACAGCCGGCCGTTCGTGACATCGACCATCATCGGCGCGACGTCGCAGGCGCAACTGAAGGCCGATATCGACAGCGTGCGCGTCACCCTGAACGATGAAGCCCTGGCCGCGATCGAGGCCGTGCATCGCGACATGCCCGATCCTTGCCCCTAAGTGCAGAACATCTGGACCTGTCAGCCACGATGCCGCGCTTCCGACAGGTCCAGTTCCCGCGTCAGTTTCTTGGCGGTCTGGCTGCCGATGCTCCGGGCGCGGACCAACTGGTTGAGCGCTGCCCGTTCGGCCTTGATGCCGACCAGACGGAATTGGCTGAGCAGCCGGTCCTGCGCCCGCGCCCGGTCGGTCTGCGCCTCGTCCAGCCCCTCGATGCGTTCGCGATAGAAATCCATCACCCGGCCGCCCGCCTGGGCATAGACATCCGCGTCGCCATGCCCCTCGGCCAGGCCATGCTGATGCCGCTCGATCGCGGTAATGGCGGCCTGCGCCGTGGCGATCCGCGCCTTGTCCTCCTCCGCCTGCTTCGACGGTTCGGGCGGCATGGTCAGCCCTTTCAGCAGGATCGGCAGGGCGATGCTGGCGACGATCAGCGAGACGATGATGACGCCCGCCGCCAGAAAGATCGCCAGATCGCGGGCCGGGAAGGGCGTGCCGTCATTCAGCACCAGCGGCAGGGTCAGCACGCCCGCCAGCGTGATCGCGCCACGCACCCCGGCAAAGGACATGGCGGCGATCAGGCGCCAGTCGGGGCTATGGGGCAAAACCTCCCCCTTGCGCTTGCGCAGGATGGTAAGCTTGAGCGATCCCCAGACCCACAGGAAACGCAGCGCCGCAAGGCCAGCGACGATCGCCAGGATATAGGCGGCCAGCCACCAGGGCGCACTATGCCCGGTCATGGCGACAGTCTGCTTCGCCCCCGACAGGATCGCAGGCAATTGTTCGCCCAGCAGCACGAAGATGATGCCGTTCAACGTGAACTGCACCATGTCCCATACCGAATTACGGCGCATCCGCGTTTCCGCCAGCGCCTGACGGGAAATTTCCGCGAAGGTCATGGTCACGCCGGCGCTGACGGCCGCCAGGATGCCCGATGCATGGACATGTTCGGCCACCATGTAGGAGCCGAAGGGGATCAGCAGGCTGACCAATATCTGCGAGCCGGTATCCTCGCCCCAGCGCTTGGTGACAGCGGCCTTGGCCCGCGTCACCGCCAGCGTGACCGCAACACCGATGACCAGCCCGCCACCGGCCACCCACAGGAAATTGAGCACCGCCGGTCCTGCGGCGAAATGACCGGTCAGCGCCGCCGCGACGGCAAAGCGCAGGCAAACCAGACCCGACGCATCGTTGAGCAGCGATTCCCCTTCCAATATGTGCATCATCCGCTTGGGGATCGGCACGCGCGCGGCGATAGCGGACACCGCGATCGGATCGGTCGGAGACACGACGGCGGCCAGTGCGAAGGCGACCGCCAGCGGCATCGCCGGGATCATCCAGTGGATGAACAGGCCCATGCCCACCACCGTTATCAGCACCAGCCCCAGCGCCAGTTCGACCACGGTCGACACGTCCTTGAGCAATTCATCCTTGGGGATGCGCCACCCATCCAGAAACAGCAGCGGCGGCAGGAACAAAAACAGGAACAGTTCGGGATCGAGCGTCACGCGATGCGTCGTCGACAGGCCGATGACCGCGCCCAGCACGATCTGGACCAGCGGCGTGGGCAGGGCAATGGGCACCATGCGCGATACGGCGCCGCTGACGACAACCGCCAGCAACAGGAAAAGCACGATCGAAACTGTCTCCAAAACTTCTGCTCCATGTGGGATGAAGACGCCATGTTGAAAAAGACGAGGCGATAAGGCAAGCCTTTCAAGGACTTTTTTACCGTCTTTCACTCATCCGGCATTCAGGCTCACCCCGCCAAATTGCCTGTGCCCATCGTTTTCCGGAGACAGAATCTTTGCTGAAGTCCCTTGCAACAGCATCCCTTCTCGCCACCGTGCCGTTGATCGCCGCTTTTTCTCCCGTTCATGCCGAAACCTATTATGTCGATTCCGCAAAGGGCGACGATCGCTTCGCCGGAACCAAAGTGGACCAGCCCTGGCGTTCACTCGCGCGGGTCGGGAATTTTGCGCTGAAGCCGGGCGACCGGGTGATGCTGGCGGCCGGTTCCGTCTGGAAGGAACCGCTGACCCTGACGCGATCCGGCGCGGCCTATGCCCAGATCGTTATCGCGGCGGCCGGCGGTGGCCCGCGCCCGCGCATCGATGCGGGCGGCGTATCCCCCCATGGCGTGGGCGTGATGAATGCCGAATATGTCACGATAAGCGGGCTGGAGGTGACGAACGACGCGCCCACCCCCGCCCAGCGTTTCGGCGTGCTGGTGTCCGCGCAGGACCGGGGCGTGACGCGCGGCATCCGCATCACCGACATGTATGTGCATGACGTGCGCGGCACCAATGATCGCAAAGATAATGGCGGGATCGTCTTCCGCGCCATCGGGCCGAAACTCGCCACCCGCTTTCAGGATCTGGCGATAGAGCGCAACATCGTCTGGCGGGTCGACCGGTCCGGCATTGCCGGGATCAGCGACCGTGTCACGTCCGCCAACTGGTTCCCCAGCGAAAATGTCGTGATCCGCGACAATTATGTCGAGGATATCGGCGGCGACGGGATCGTCCCGCGCGGGACGGACGGCACGCTGATCGAACATAATATCGTGCGCTATGCCGGCGGCCGCGCACCCGGCTACAGCGCGGGCATCTGGCAATGGAGCACCGACAACAGCCTGATCCAGCTCAACGAAGCCGCCTATACCGTCACCCGCTATGACGGGCAGGGCTTCGATTCCGATTTCAACTCGCGGCGCACCACTTTTCTCTACAATTACAGCCACGACAATGCCGGCGGCTTCCTGCTCGTCTGTTCGCCCAAACAGTCCGACACCGACAATCTGGGCAATCGCGGCACCGTCGCCCGCTTCAACGTCAGCCGCAATGACGGCACCCGCATCTTCCAGATTGCGGGCAATGTGTCCGACGTGCTGATCGAGAAAAATGTCGTCCATGTCGGCAAGGCGCTGGACGTGCAGATGGTGATCGCCACCAATTGGGATGGCTGGGCGCGCGACGTCCGGGTCCAGAACAACCTGTTCAAGGTTGCGGGCACGGCGCGCTATGGCCGGGAAAGCGGACGCAGCGGGCCGGATTATCTGATCCAGCCCGGCTTCGCCCCGGCGCAATATTTCCGCTTCGTGGGCAACAGCTATCTCGGCCGCCACATCGACCTGCCCGAGGATGGCGTGGGGCAACCCGTCATCCCCTATCAGGAACAACCGGCCGACTGGCAGGTGCCGACCTTCGATCCGGCAAAGCCCGATGGCTTTTCGGATTATCTGATCCACCATCGCAGCTGGATGCTGTCCATGTTGCAGCGGGAACTTGCGGCACCGGTGGACATCAAACAGGCCCGTCCCATGTCAATCTTCGAAGTCCGGCGCTGATCCGCCATCGCTATGAAAGGTCGCGCGGCTGGAACCCGATATGCGCTACCGCTAATCCCTCCGCCGTTGTGACCATGTCGCCCGCTTCCATGCCCGATCCTGCTGGCCCATCCGCCAACAGGACATGGCGGTCCGCATCGGCCGCACCATCATCGCCATAACGCAGCCAGTGCGTCCAGCGCGCGCGGCGCGTCATCACGTTGAGCACCCGGACGGACGCCTGACCTGCCGGAACATGCACCGCCTGCTCGCCGGAAAAGACCAACGGCATCGATCGCGACAACGACAGGCGGTGCCCATCCACGTCCAGCTCCAGCCCGTCCCCGTCGAACAGCAGCAGCGACCGGTCGACGCCCGGCAACAGCGTGAACGGACCGGGCCCCTTTATGGTCGCAATGCTGATCCGCCGGTCGAAACCGCTCTGCCCGTCCGCATCGCTCCACAGCAGCCGGGTCGTCCCGCCACCGTTCAGCCACGGCACCGACGGACAATCCCGCAGCCTGACGATCGGCGACACCCCGGGCGTCACAGGATCGCCGGCAGGTCCAGCCCCTGCGCCCGCGCACAATCCTGCGCGATGGCATAGCCCGCATCGGCATGGCGCATCACCCCGGTCGCCGGGTCGTTCCACAGCACCCGCTCCAGCCGCCGCGCTGCCGCCTCCGTGCCGTCCGCCACGATCACCATGCCGCTATGCTGCGAATAGCCCATGCCCACGCCGCCACCATGATGCAGCGACACCCATGTCGCGCCCGACGCGGTGTTGAGCAGCGCGTTAAGCAAAGGCCAGTCGCTCACCGCGTCTGATCCGTCGCGCATCGCTTCCGTCTCGCGATTGGGCGAGGCGACCGATCCGCTATCCAGATGATCGCGGCCGATCACCACCGGGGCCTTCAATTCCCCCTTCGCCACCATCTCGTTGAAGGCCAGCCCCAGCCGGTGCCGATCGCCCAGCCCCACCCAGCAGATACGCGCCGGCAAGCCCTGAAACTGGATACGCTCGCGCGCCATGTCCAGCCAGCGGTGCAGATGCGTGTTATCCGGCAACAATTCCTTCACCTTGGCGTCGGTGCGATAAATATCTTCCGGGTCGCCCGACAGCGCCGCCCAGCGGAACGGCCCCACGCCCCGGCAGAAGAGCGGCCGGATATAAGCGGGAACGAAGCCGGGAAAGTCGAACGCATTTTCGACCCCTTCATCCTTCGCCACCTGCCGGATATTATTGCCATAATCGGTGGTCGGCACGCCGTCCGCCTGAAAGGCCAGCATCGCGCGGACATGTTGCGCCATGCTCGCCTTGGCCGCCGCCGCGACCGATGCCGGGTCGCTTTCTCGCTTTGAGAACCACTGGTCCAGCGTCCAGCCAATGGGCAGATAGCCATTGACCGGATCATGCGCCGACGTCTGGTCGGTCAGCAAATCGGGCCGCACCCCGCGCGCATGGATGATCGGCAACAGTTCGGCGGCATTGCCGAGCAGACCGACGGACAGCGGCGTCTTGGCATTCGTCACCAGCTCCAGCGCCTCGTCCAGATTGTCGGTCGCCCGGTCCAGATAGCCGGTGCGCAAGCGCATCTCGATCCGGCTCGGCTGGCATTCGATCGCAAGGCAGGATGCGCCCGCCATCACCGCGGCCAGCGGCTGCGCGCCGCCCATGCCGCCCAGACCCGCCGTCAGCAGCCATCGACCCGACAGGTCGCCGCCATAATGCTGGCGCCCCATCTCCACGAACGTCTCATAGGTGCCCTGTACGATCCCCTGCGTGCCGATATAGATCCAGCTACCCGCCGTCATCTGGCCGTACATGGCCAGCCCCTTGCGATCCAGTTCGGCAAAATGCTCCCAATTGGCCCATTTGGGCACCAGATTGCTGTTGGCGATCAGCACGCGGGGCGCATCCGCATGGGTGCGAAACACGCCCACCGGCTTGCCCGACTGGATAAGCAATGTCTGGTCGTCCTCCAGCCGCTTCAGCGTCTCGACGATCCTGTCATAGCTTTCCCAGTCGCGCGCCGCCCGGCCGATGCCGCCATAGACGACCAGTTCCTCCGGCTTTTCCGCCACATCGGGATGCAGATTGTTCATCAGCATCCGCAACGGCGCTTCGGTCAGCCAGCTTTTGGCGCTCAGTTCCGTGCCCGTGGCGGGCTTGATGATGCGGCTATTGTCGATCCGGCTCATGCCTGTCCTTTCGCGAAAGCAAGCGCTGCGGCTAAAATGTGGGTCAGATCGCCGCGCAGCGCTGCGGCACGATCGGGGTCATAGGCGGGCGGCCAGTCGGCCTCCGTCACATCGCCATCGGGTTCATCCAGATAGGCGCGCATCGCGATTTCCATCTGGATCGCATGGACGCCGCCCTGCGGCCGTCCATAATGGCGCGTCGTCCAGCCACCGCGAAAACGGCCATCCAGCACATGGGACCGCCCGGACCGTGCCGCCGCCGCCACGATCGCTTCGCGCAATTCGGGCGCGCATGTCGCGCCGCCATTGGTGCCGATATTCAGTTCCGGCAACAGCCCGTCGAACAGGCGCGGAATGCGGCTGCGGATGGCGTGGCAATCATAGATAACCACCTGATCATACATATTCCGCAGCCGCTCAATCTCGCTCTGGAGGGCCGCATGATAGGGCGTGAACCAGCGCTCGCGCCGATCCGCGATGGCCGCCGCATCGGGGGGGGCGTCGGCATGATAGAGCGGCGCCCCGTCGAAATCGGTGGTCGGGCACAGCTCCGTCGTCGCCTGCCCCGGATAAAGCGACGCGCCCGACGGATCGCGATTGACGTCGATCAGGCTGCGCGACACGCCGGTCGCGACGATCGTCGCCTCCGCCAGCCCGTCATACAGCCGGTCGATATGCCAGTCCGCATCGCGCCGCGCCTGCCAGTCCGACAGAAACCCGTCCGACTGCGGCATGGGCAGCAGCTTGCCGACATGCGGCATCGCCAGGATCAGCGGGCTGTCCCGCCGTTCGACCCGCAACCAGTCGGTCGCGCTCATGCGACCACGCCCGGCAATCCGTCGACCACCGCAGCCACCGCGCCACCGGCGATCAGCTCCCTCGCCGCGACCAGATCGGGCGCCATATGGCGATCGTCCTCAAGGAAGGGCACGACCCCGCGCAGCATCGCGCGCAGCCGCTCCAGCACCGCGCTGGACGCCAGCGGCGCGTGGAAATCGCACCCCTGCGCCGCCATCAGCAGTTCGATCCCCAGCACCGCGTCGACATTGGCCGCCATCGCCGTCAGCCGCCGCGCGCCATGCGCCGCCATCGACACATGATCTTCCTGATTGGCCGATGTCGGGATCGAATCCACGCTGGCGGGGTAAGCGCGCTGCTTATTCTCGCTCACCAGCGCCGCCGCCGTCACCTGCGGAATCATGAAGCCGGAATTGAGGCCCGGATTGGGCGTCAGGAAAGCAGGCAGGCCCGACAGCGTGGGATCGACCAGCATGGCGATGCGCCGCTCCGCAATCGACCCGATCTCGCACAGCGCGATGGCGATCATGTCGGCCGCGAAAGCGACCGGCTCGGCATGGAAATTCCCGCCCGACAGCGCCTCATCGCTTTCGGGGAAGATCAGCGGATTGTCCGACACGCCATTCGCCTCGGTCAGCAGCGTCGTCCCCGCCTGCCGCAACAGGTCCAGCACCGCGCCCATCACCTGCGGCTGGCAGCGCAGACAATAGGGATCCTGTACGCGCAGATCATCCTCGCGATGCGACGCGCGAATGGCCGATCCTTGCATCAGCATCCGCAGCGCGTTCGCCGTCTCCATCTGTCCGCGATGGCCGCGCAGCGCATGGATGCGCGGGTCGAACGGCGCGTCGGTGCCCTTCGCCGCCTCGGTCGACAACACGCCGGTCAGCAGCGCCGATCGATAGAGTCGTTCCGCCTCGATCAGGCCAGCCAGCGCAAAGGCCGTCGAAAATTGCGTGCCGTTGAGCAGCGCCAGCCCTTCCTTGGGGCCAAGCTGCAACGGCGTCAGCCCCGCCTGCTCCAGCGCCTGCGCGGCAGGCATCTCCACGCCATCGCATACGATCCGCCCTTCGCCGATCATCGCAGCGGTCATATGCGCCAGCGGCGCCAGATCGCCGCTTGCGCCGACCGATCCCTGCGCGGGCACGACCGGGGTCAGCCCCCGTTGCAACATCGCCTCCAGCATCTGCACCGTTTCCGGCGCGACGCCCGATGCGCCCCGCGCCAGACTGGTGAGCTTCAGCGCCATCATCAACCGCGTAACCGCAACCGGCGTCGCCGGGCCGATCCCTGCGGCATGGCTCAGCACGATATTGCGCTGGAGCGTCGCCAGATCCTCCGCCTCGATCCGCACGCTCGCCAGCTTGCCGAAGCCGGTATTGATGCCATAGACCGGCGCGCCCTTCGCCAATATCCGGCGCACGGCGGCCGCGCTCTCCGCCACGGCGGGCAAGCAGGCCGGATCGAGCATCACGCTCCCACCGGCATAGACATGCTTCCACTGATCCAGCGTCACCGCGCCCGGCGTCAGCATCATCGTCCGTGTCTCACTCTCTTGTACAGGGGGTTGAATCCGATGCGACAGACCAGCTCGGCCGGATCGCCTATGTCCCAGATCGCCAGATCGCAGGCATGGCCTGCCGCCAACATGCCAACCTCGCCCGACAGGCCGATCGCCCGCGCGGCATGGACGGTCACGCCGCGCAGACATTCCTCCACCGTCAGGCCGAACAGGGTCGCGCCCATATTGGCGGCCAGCAGGATGGAGGTCAGCGGCGAGGTGCCGGGGTTGCAATCGGTCGCGATCGCGATCGGAACACCCACCTCGCGCAGCCACTCGACCGGCGGGCGATGCGTCTCGCGCATGAAATAGTAAGCGCCGGGCAGTAGTGTCGCGACCGTGCCCGCCTGCGCCATGGCGGCGATATCCGCGCGCGTCGCATGTTCCAGATGGTCGGCAGACAAAGCGCCATGCCGCGCCGCCAGCGCCGATCCGGACAGGGCCGACAATTGTTCGGCATGCAGCTTCACCGGCAGGTCATGCGCCCGCGCCGCTGCAAAGACCCGCTCCACCTGTTCCGGGGAAAAGGCGATCCCCTCACAAAAGGCATCGACCGCGTCTGCCAGCCCCGCCTGCGCCGCCGCCGGGATCATCGCCCCGCACACCAGATCGACATAGGCGTCGGACCGCCCTGCATATTCGGGCGGCACCGCATGCGCGGCCAACAACGTGGTCCGCACGGTGACATCCGCCGCCGGGCCAAGCGCGCGCGCCACGCGCAACATCTTCATCTCGTCGTCCAGCGTCAGGCCATAGCCCGACTTGACCTCGATCGTGGTGACGCCCTCGGCCACCAGCGCCGCCACCCGGCGCTGCGCCGAGGCCAGCAGTGCCGTTTCGGAAGCCGCGCGCGTCGCCTTCATCGTCGACACGATGCCGCCGCCCGCCCGCGCGATCTCCTCATAAGTCGCGCCGCGCAACCGCATCGCGAACTCGTTCGCCCGGTCGCCGGCATGGACGATATGGGTGTGGCAATCGATCAGGCCGGGCGAAATGAACCGCCCCTCGCAATCGACGATCTCGTCCGATTCAAAGGCCGGCGCGTCCGCTTCAGCCCCCGCATAGACGATCCGCCCGTCGCGCGCAGCGACCATGCCTCGGGGCACCAACCCCAAACCATCCGCCATTGTCATGAGCGTGGCGTTTCGCCAGATTCTGTCGCAGATCATCTCGCCCTCATTTTGTATATACAAAACAGCCCGAGCGATTATTGTCCAGCGGAAATTAGGAGCTGCGCATGACATCCATCTGGTTCGAACAGGTCCTGCTGCCCACTGGCTGGGCGCGCCATGTCCGCATCACCTTGCAGGACGGACTCATTGTGGGTGTCGAACCGGACAGCGCAGTTACGACCGACGACCAGCGCCACGCGATCGGCCTGCCGGGCCTCCCCAACGCCCATAGCCACGCCTTCCAGCGCGCCATGGCGGGCCTGGCCGAATGCGCTGGCTCCACCACCGACAGTTTCTGGACATGGCGCGAAACCATGTATGCGATGGTCGCCACGCTGACGCCCGACGACGTCCGCGCCATCGCCGCCATGGCCCAGATGGAGATGCTGGAAAGCGGCTTCACCAGCGTCGCCGAATTTCATTATCTCCACCATCAGCCGGACGGCGCAGCCTATGCCGATCCCGCCGCCATGGCCGCCTCGATAGCGCAGGCCGCCGATGACAGCGGCATCGGCCTCACCCTGCTGCCCGTCTTCTATGCCCATTCCGGCTTTGGCGGCGCGACGCCATCGGACCGGCAACGCCGCTTCATCAATTCGATCGACAGCTATGCGCGCCTGCTGACCGACAGCCGCGCCGCGATTGCCCCCCTCGACGGTGCCCGGATCGGCATCGCCCCCCATTCACTACGCGCCGTCACGCCGGACGAATTGCGCGCGATCCTGCCCCTCCAGCCCGACGGCCCGGTCCATATCCACATCGCCGAACAACAGGCCGAAGTGGAGGCCTGCATCGCGTGGAGCGGCGCGCGCCCGGTCGCCTGGCTACTCGACCATATGCCGGTCGACCAACGCTGGTGCCTCGTCCACGCCACGCATATGGACGCGCAGGAAATCGCCCGCGCCGCCCGGACCAGTGCCGTGGCCGGCCTGTGCCCGATTACCGAAGCCAATCTGGGCGACGGCCTGTTTGCCCTGCCGGACTGGCTGGCCCAGGACGGCACCATCGCGATCGGATCGGACTCCAACGTCCGCATCGACGCCAGCGAGGAACTGCGCCTGCTCGAATATGGCCAGCGCCTGACGCGACAACAGCGCAATGTCGCCGCGCAGCCCGGCGGATCGACCGGCGGACGCCTCTATCGCGCGGCGCTCAGCGGCGGCGCGCAATGTGTCGGCACACAGTCCGCGCTGGTCGTCGGCGCCCCGGCAGACATCGTCGCCCTCCGCCCCGATGAGAGCGGCGCGGTTGGCGACGCCCTGCTCGACCGCTGGATCTTCGCGCGCGGCCGTGACGCGATCGATACCGTCTGGCGCCATGGCCGCTTATGGGTACGCGATGGCCGCCACATCGCCCGCGACGCGATCGCCGCCCGCTTCGCCACAACGCTGCGCCGAATCAGGGATCGATAGCCCCTACCAGGCCGGCCGAAACGCACCCTCCAGTTCATGATCTTCGCCCGGATACCAGAAGCGCCCCAGCGTCACCTGCGTCGCCTCGTTCCAGGTGCGCCGCTCCACCACCAGGCAGGCTTCCCCGACCGGCACGTCCAGATGCGCCGCGATCCGCGCGTCGGCGCCCCGCGCCGATATGCGGTGGCGCACATCGGTCAGCGCGACATGCGCCAGCAGCCATTGCCCCGGACTAACCTCGTCCAGCGGTTGCCGCTCCAGCCCCGCCGCCGCGCGCAGATTGACGAAGCGCTCCTCCAACTGGAACGGCCGGTCGTTGAACAGATGCAGGCACACTATCCGCAGGATCGGCACGTCGCCCGCTCCAGCGCGATAGGCCCCGCCGTCTTCACCCTGATAGGTTTCGCGCTCGATCAGGCGATAGCCATAGCGGCCGCCACCGCGTCGAACCGCATCGGCCGGGTCCCATATTTCGATCACCGGCCGCTCGCGCGCCCGCTCCGTCACCAGCGTCCCCAGCCGCGTGCGGCGCTGCACCAGCCCCTCGGTCGCCAGGCTCTGGATCGCCTTGTGCACGGTCATCCGCGATGTCGCATAATGAGCGGTCAGGACCAGTTCGGACGGCACCCGCGTCCCCGCCGGCCAGCCTCCGCTCAGGATCGCATTGGCCAGCGCCCGCCGGATCTGGAGCCAAAGCGGCCCCTTGCCATCGAGTTCTGGCGCAGCGACGGCGTCATCGGCTTTGATCGAATCGGGAGCAACAGGGGCGGGCAGCGAAACCAAATCAGGCCTTTCGTCTAAATATGCGAAAGACATAAGAAGCCGCCCGCCCCCTGTCGTCATAATTATGGGGTCAGCTAACCTGGAAGCCCGCCCAGAAAGGATCGGCGCGATCGATCCAGATGGTGTTGAAGCCGGTCGCGACCGCCGATCCCTCGATCGACGGGATGATCGCAGGCTGATCGCCCAGCATCACCGCTTCTTCCACCCGCCCGATGAAGCGGCTGCAAATATAGCTCTGATGCACGAAGCGCTCGCCGACCTTCAGCCGCCCCGACGCCGCCAGATGCGCCAGCCGCGCCGACGTGCCGGTGCCGCAGGGGCTGCGGTCGATCGCCTTGTCGCCGTAGAAGACGGCGTTGCGGCCATCGGCGTCCTCGCCCTTGGGCTTGTCGGCCCACAGGATATGGCTCACCCCCCGGATCGTGGGATCGAGCGGATGCACCGGCTCATATTTCGCGCGCACCGCCTCGCGAATGCGGCCGCTCAGTTCAATCAGTTGCGCCGCGCCCAGATCGTCCAGCCCCGTATAGGCCCCCTGCGGCTCCACGATCGCATAATAGTTGCCGCCATAGGACACGTCGACCGACAGCGGCCCGATGCCTTCGACATCGACCGCGATCCCCTTCGCCGCGACATAGGCCGGGACATTGGTGATGCGCACCGCCGTCACCTTCTGCCCCTCCGTCTCATAGGCGATGTCGATGACGCCGGCCGGCACCTCGACCTTCAGCCGCCCCGGCGTCGCCGGCTGGATCAGCCCATGCTCCAGCCCGAACGTCACCATGCCGATCGTGCCATGCCCGCACATGGGCAGACAGCCACTCGTCTCGATGAACAGGATGCCGACGTCATTCTGCGGATCGCAGGGCGGATACAGGAAGCCGCCCGACATCATGTCATGCCCGCGCGGTTCGAAGCACAGGCCGGTGCGAATCCAGTCGAAACGGTTCAGGAAATCCTGCCGCCGTTCCGACATGGACGCGCCCTTGAGCAGCGGCGCCCCGCCCGCAACCAGGCGGACGGGGTTTCCGGCCGTATGGCCATCGATGCAGAAGAAAGTGTGACGCATCGCCGCCCTGTATCAGGCCGCAGCCGCGATCGACAGGTCCGGCCGGGTCGCAGCGGCCTTTTCGACCATCGCGATCACTTCGGCGCGGCGTTCGCCCTGCAACACATAGCGCGGCGGCAGCACGCGCTCGGACCCCCGGCCCATCACCTGCTCGGCCAGCTTGATCGACTGGACCAGATCATGTTCGGCATCCAGATGCAGCAGCGGCATGAACCAACGATAGATTTCCATCGCCTTGGCATGGTCGCCCCGCTCGAACGCGCGCACCAGTTCCACCGATTCCTTGGGGAAAGCGTTGGTCAGGCCGGATACCCAGCCCTGCGCGCCCAGATACAGGCCTTCCAGCGCGACATCGTCCAGACCGGCGAACAGCGTATAGCGATCGCCAAAGGCGTTGCGGAAATCGGTGAAGCGACGGGTGTCGGGCGCAGATTCCTTGACCGCAACGATATTCTTGACGTCGATCAGGGCGGTCAGAACCTCCTGGTCGATGACGGTGCGATAGGCCGGCGGGTTGTTGTAGAGCATGATCGGCAGGCCGGTGTTGTCAGCCACGCCCTTGAAATGGTTCACCAGTTCATGGGCCTTGGTCACATAGACCATCGGCGGCAACAACATCAGGCCATCGGCACCGGCCTTTTCAGCAGCCTGCGCATAGCGCACGGCACGGCGCGTATCGAACTCCGAAACGCCGGTGATCACCGGCACGCGGCCGTCCACGACTTCGACGATCGCGGAGAGAACCGACACCTTCTCGTCATAGTCCAGCGAATTGTTCTCGCCCACAGTCCCCAGGGCAATGACGCCGGTGACGCCGTCCTTGACCAGATCGTCAACGACGCGCTGCGTGTCGGCGAGGTCGATCGAAAGATCTTCGCGCAGCTGCGTCGTCACCGCCGGGAACACGCCCTTCCAACCAATTGCCATATTCGTTCTTCCTGCCTTTTCTGCTGATATAAATATCGTATACGATATTAGGTTAGAGGCTGCAACGGATTTTTTGCAGTGCGGCAATCATTTGTTACCGCTCTCATCCAGCACGGGATCATCGACGTTGCCGGCAAAGGGCATCAGATGATCGATGACGCAGAGCGGGCCGGGAATCTGGCTGGGCGTCGCCAGTGCGCGCACCTTGTCCCCCTCGCAATAGCCTGCCCCCGTCGACTCCACGATTGCGGTCGCGAAACGGTTGAGGCCGGGACAGGCGCCGCCCTTGAAGACCGCGATATAGGATTGCTTGCGGTCCGGCTGCCCCCGGAAATAAAGCCGCCCGTCATCGCGCACGACCGGCGCGGCCACCCGGCTTTGCAGCACGCAGCGCTTCTCGGCCGCCGGCTTGCGCGCCATCACGGCGGAAGCGGTCATCATCCCCACCAGCAGCAGGGCGGTCAGGGTTCTGCTTTGCATCATGACATGCTCCTTTCGCATAAAAGGTCGATCATTCGTCCGGCACGGTGACGGTGACGTTCAGCGCCCCGCTATTCCCGGCGAAGCTGACATCATTAAACCCCATCACCAGACCCGCCGCCTGATCCGGGATCGTGACCCGCGCGCCCTTGCCCACCGCAAAGGGTCGCCCCATCAGGCCGCCCTTCGCGTCGACAAAGGCCGCGATCAGCGCGTGGCGATTATTGGGGTACAGTATTTTGGGCGCATAAAGGCTGGGGAAATATTTGCCACCATCGCCGGGCTGGTCGTCCACCGCCTGGCCCTCCAGACCCTCAGGCCCGACAGCCTGACCGTCGACCTGCGTCATGGCGCCATCGTCGACCATGATCGCAATCTTCTCGGCCGTGTCATTGACGAAGCCGCCGACCATGGCGGGCGGTTGCTCATCCCCCTTGCCATAGCGCATCTTCTTGTTGGCCTTGTTCAGCCACGGGCCGGATCGGGCATCGACGCTGATCTGAATATCCCGCGCCATCGCCGGCGCGGCCGACGCCAGCAGGATCGCGGCGCACAAAATCCCCTTCATCATTGCCCCTCCTTATCCTCCACGATCACTTTGGCTTCGGGAATATCGACCGTCACTGTCAGGCTGCCCGCATTGTCGGCATAGATGTCGTCATTGATGCCCAGCGAAATACCCATCGCGCCGGCCGGCACGCTTACCGCCGCCTGCGCCCCGACCAGAAAGGGCGCGCCCACGATCCGGCCATCCGCATCGATGAAGGCGCCGAGCAGCGCATTCAGCTTCACCGGCCGCGTCGCCCGATCGACATAATGGCCGGGAAAGACCAGGCCTGAATTGCCGATATTGTCGTCGGCCACGAAATCCGCCTGCCCGTCCGGCCCGATCGCGATGCCGCCGGGAATGGTCGTGGTTTCCCCCGACGCCGCAAAGCGGACCTTGGCGCCTTCGAACAGATGCTGCCCCGCAATCATGACCGGCCGACTGCCGTCGCGCCGCCCGAAACTCTTCTTGCCATTGATGCCGGGATTCCACGGCATGGCGGTGGCGGGCACCATGACCGTCACTTCCTTCGCCTGCCCATGCCCCGCCGTCAGCGCGAGCAATGCCATTCCCATCGCAACTATCCGCACGCTCTTATCCCCCCTCAAAGAAAAAGCGGCCGTGGCGAAACCCCGCCACGACCGCTCTGTCTGTCTAGCTGCGCATTATGATCAGAAGCGGAAGCGAACGCTGGCCTGCGCAGTCCGCGCCAGCGTGCGGACGCCGAGCGGCAGAAGATTCTGGCTGCCATGATAGCGGAACACGTCGCTACCCAATATGTTCGTCGCTTCCAGCGAAAGGGTCATGAACTTGACCGGCGTATAGTTGACAGCGGCATCCAGTCGTTCCGTCGCGGCATTATAGGGCGAATAGGTCGCATCATGCGCATTGCCGCTATTGGGGTCGAGCCATACCCCCATGCGATACAAGGAGCGGTAATTATAGGCGACACGGGCACTGAACTTGGGCGTATCGTAGAACAGCTCCATGTTGGCTGTCCATTTCGACGTGTTCGGGGAGTCGAATTCGCCGGGGAAGCTCTCCTCATCATCATATTCGATCCGCGCCTTGAACATGTGCGATCCATTCAGCTTCACACCGAAATTGCGCAAAGCCCCCGGCAGGAAGTCGAAGAAGGTCTGGAACGTGCCCTCGACCCCCGTGAAGGTGCCATCGCCCACATTGCGCAACTGCTCGACATAGCCGGAGGGCGCATTAACGCCATAGAGCGCCAGTTCCGCAGCCGTCACCAGTTCGCGGCTGTAGAATAGCGAACCGGTGGTCTTCTTGTGATAGCCGGCGAGCGAGATCTGTCCACCACGCCCGAAATAATATTCGGCACTGATGTCGAACGCCTTGTCGCGTTGCGCCTTCAGGTCCGGGTTGCCGGCATAGATAATCGGTGGATTGGCCCGCGTTTCTGCAAAATAGAAGGGCCGCGAGTCGTAGAAGCTGGGGCGCTGGACGTTGGTGCTATAGGCCAGGCGCAACTGCATCTTTGGCGTGAAGTGGATGATCGCGGTCGCGCTGGGCAGCACGTCATAATAATTGCCGCGGCCCGGCGATTCCTGAACGATGTCCTGATACCCGTTGGTCACGTCGCCCGGACGGTAGTTGAAGCTGTTCGAACTGCCCCAGGTATTGGTGTAGCGCACGCCGGTCACGCCATCGACCGGGATATTACCCAGTTTGAAGCCCCAGTTGACCTGAGCATAGGCGGCGAAATTCTTCTCGTTGGACTGGAAGGTCTGCCCAAGGTCGCTCGGCGGGAATTCGCTGGCGAACCGCGCAGCATTGCCCGGATCATATTGCTGGATGAAGGCGCGGATAGCGTCAATGTTTGCCAGCAGGGTCGCCCCCGGAACCCGATACCATTGCATGGTGGAACCACCGATGTCGGGGCCGACCAACGATGCATCGCCGAAGCCGGGAAGCAGGCTGAGCGGCGCCCGTTCGCCGTTCACACGGGGGAAGCCGTCACGATACCCATAATAGCGGCTGGTCTTGCGCTGATTATAACGGCCACCGACCTGCAAACTGCGCAGGAAGGACTCGTCGCTCAGTTTCAGGGTCAGGTCAGCCTGGCTGGCAAACTCCCTGTTCTTCGATCCGCCGCGATTGTCCTGGAAGCGATCGACGCCATAGCTGGAAATGTCGGACAGATCGACGCCATTGAAAGTGATCGACGGCGCACCCTTGCTGTAAAGATCGGACGCGAAATCGACCGTAGCCGAATTCAGATTGTTCGGACGCAGGATCGTCTCGACGAAATAATTGCCTTCGTTCGACCAGTTATACTGGACGCCCACGTTCAACTGGGCGCGATCATTATGCCAGTGCGCTTCCAGATTGCTGGTGTAGAGGTTGGAATGGAAGCTGTTATACTGGGTGTCGATACCCGCAGCGATGCCATTGGGATTGCTGACCGTCAGCGACTTCACCGTCTTGCCGTCGGGCATCAGGACGATGTCGCTATAGTTGGCGGCGAAAGGCATGTCCTGCACATAAAGGCGCTCGACCGACCGCTTTTCACGCGACCCCAGATAGCCGCCTTCCAGCACGAAATCGAGATTGTCGCTGGCCTGCCATTGCAGCACGGCGTTGATCGACGGGCGCTTCACATTGCCCTGCTCAATGCCATATTGCGCGCGATAGGGGATAACGATGTTGGAACCATTGACCGCCGTCGTGAAGGGCGATTCACTGTCGATATAATTTTCGCGATAATTGGTCTTGGTCAGCGATGCGTTCACCAGAAAGCCAATTTCGCCGATGCCGGTTTCGAAACGGTTCGCCACCAGCAGGCTGCCATAAGGGCTGACCTTCTCCGAAATATCGTCATAGGAACCGCGTACGCTGCCGGCGATGGTCCAGCCCTTCTTCAGGTCGAACGGGCGACGCAGTTCCACATTGACGGTGCCGGCGATGCCGCCTTCGACCTGATCGGCCGACCGGGTCTTGTAGACGTCGACGGACTTGAGCAGTTCCGCCGGAATGTCGGCCAGATTGAGCGAACGACCATCGCCAAGATTGGTGTTGTTGCCGTTGACGGTAGTCTGCACTTCGGCAAGCCCGCGGATCGTGACGCCCTGCCCCTGACCACGTGCGCGGTCGATCTGCACGCCGGTCACACGCGCCAATGCCTCGGGGACGTTATTGTCCGGCAATTTACCGGCGTCCTCGGCGACGACCGAATCGACGATCTGCTTGCTATTCTGCTTCTTGGTTGTCGCCGCCGCCACCGCGCCGCGCACGCCGGTCACGATGATATCGGGCTTCGCGCCCTCCGCGACAGCCGGCGTTTCAGGCGCGTCCTGCGCCATCGCCATGGCTGAAACCGAAGCAAGTGCAAGGGCGGACAAAGCCGCCGACATGTTGAGAACCGTACGTGACTTCATCCGAACTTCCCCTTTATCCGGCTAAACGCCTTAACTTATATCGTATACTACTTACTTTATTTTGTCGGAGTCAAGGGGATTGCAACAGGACGGCAACAAAGTTTCGATAGGTGAAATTCCGAAATTCAAGCCTTTGAAAAATCATAAAAAAAGGAAATGCAGTCGCCCGCATTCCCCTTCTTCGTCCCGATTTTTGCTAGGCGCGCTTAGCCTCAGCTACATCCCGGCGCAGGCTTCGCTTCAGCGTCCCGCACCACCGGCGGCGCGGTTTTGGGCGCCAGAACCTCCCATTCCTGCACCGCCAGCCCCGCATGGCTCTTGCCATCGCCGGACGCCGTCATCACCGCGCGCAGGCAGCGGGTGCGGATCGGCGGGAAGGTCACGTCCTGAAACGCGCCCGGCTCGGTGCCATAGGCGCTCGCACCCGGCACCGGCTTCCATCCGCCATTGCCAAGGCTGTTCCAATATTCCAGCCGCCAGCTCGCCGGTGGCGCAACCCCAACACCCGATCCCGCCGGCTGGTCGTTCCAGAACCAGATGCGCGATCCGTCGATCGTCACGGGCTTGTTCCACCGATATTCGATCCACTGGCTCGCCGGATTGTTCGGCGACCAGCTGCCCCACATGTCGGGCGGCAATGGCGCAGCCTTGGTGATGCCGTCGTTCAGCGACTTGATCCAATATTGCACCGGCAGCGGCGCGTTGGAGGCCGTGGCCGACGCCGCCCGCGCAATGTTCCGCGTCGGGGCGAGGGGCGGCTGCGGCCGCAAGGTCGGCACGACGGTCCGGATGCGCGCTGGCGTCACGCTGTCGTCCCACTCGATCCTGTCCAGCGCCACGCTGCGCCGGAAATGCCCGCCGCCCTTCGCATCGGCCGTATGATAGGCCAGATACCATTGGCCCTTAAACTCCACCGCGCCCGAATGGGACGTGGTCGACGATACCGGCTTCAGCGCCACGCCGCGATAGGTCCACGGCCCCATGGGCGAAGATGCCGTGCCATAGGCGATACAGGCATGATAGACCGCCGGGGTGCAATCGGACTTCGGCCCGGCCCTGTTCCCGGCATAGAGCATATAATAGACGCCCTTGCGCTTCATGATCCAGGGCGCCTCGAAAAACCCGGTCAGCCCCTCGATGCTGCGCTCCGGCCCCTTGGGCGTGATCATGTCACGCTCCAGCTCCATGCCGCGCAACTGGCCGAACGTCCCCCAATAAATATAGACCCGCCCGTCATCATCGATCAGGATGGTGGGGTCGATATTCTGGATATCATTCTTCACCGGCGCCCGTTGCGAGATGATCGGCCCGGCGGGATGCGCGTCGCGCCACGGCCCGGTCGGGCTGTCCGCCACCGCCACGCCGATGGCGAAGCGATCCTGCGCATCGCTATCCTTCTCCAGCACCGGGGCGTACAAATAATAGCGCTTGTCCGGCCCCTGGATGATCTGCCCGGCATAGGCCCGCGCCTCCTCCGCCCAGGCGAAGACATTTTCCGGCTTGGCGATGGCGGGATAATGGGTCCATTTCCCCGATTTGGGATCGTCGGTCTTCAGCAACTGCCATTCGCCCATGATGAAATCATTGACGTCGGGCGGCGCCTGATCACGCCCGGCGAGGATCCACAGCGCCCCGTCCGCGACGAAGGGCGCCGGATCAGTCGAATAATAATCGCCATCGGCCAGGATCGGATTACCCGGCACGCTGATCTGACGCGCCTCCTGCGCCCCGGCGGGCGCGACGGCCAGAACCAGCGCGATGCCGGCAAGCAGTTCATTCTTCATCGGGATAAGGCCCCTTGCCGCCATCGGCGATCAGCTGGTCGACGCGCTGGTCGATGACCGGCAGCGGCACCGCGCCCAGCGCCAGCACCGCGTCATGGAAAGCGCGAATATTGAATTTCGGCCCCAGCGCCATCTCGGCCTTCTTGCGGGCATCGACGAACGCCAGCTCGCCCATATAATAGGACAGCGCCTGCCCCGGCCAGGCGATATAGCGGTCCACTTCCGTCTCGATCTCATGATCGGACAGCGCCGTATTGTCGTGCAGATAATCCTGCGCCTGCTTCCGGGTCCAGCCCATCGCATGGATGCCGGTATCGACCACCAGCCGCGACGCGCGCCACGCCTGATAGCTCAGCATGCCGAACCGGTCATAGGGCGTTTCATACATGCCCATATCCTCACCCAGCGCCTCGCAATAGAGCGCCCAGCCCTCGCCATAGGCGGACAGATAGGTATCGCGGCGGAAGGCCGGCAGCGCCTTATTCTCCGCCGCCAGCGGCATCTGCATCGCATGGCCCGGCGCGCTTTCATGCAGCGTCAGCGCGACCTGCGAATAATAAGGGCGCGACGGCAGATTATAGGTGTTGACCAGATAGATGCCCGGGCCGCCGCGCCCGCCGGTATAGAAAGGCGCGATGTGGTCGGGCACCGGCTTGATCGCGAATCGCATGCGCGGCATCCGCCCGAAAAACTCGGATGCCTTGCCGTCGAATGTCTTGGCGATCCAGGCCGCCCGATTGAGCAGATCCTGCGGCGTCTTGGGATAAAATTGCGGATCGGTCCGCAGGAAAGTCAGGAAGGCCGGCAGGTCGCCCTTGAAGTCCACCTGCTGCATCACCTCCGCCATCTGCTCGCGGATGCGCGCCATTTCCTTCAGGCCGATCTGGTGGATATCCTCCGGGCTCTTGTCGAGCGTCACGAACTCGCGAATCTTGGACTGATAATAGGCCTTGCCGTCGGGCAGTTTATAGGCGGCCAGATCCTTGCGCGCGCCCGGCAGATAGTCCTGCCGCAGGAAGGTCAGCAGCGTCTTGTGCGCCGGCACCACCGCCTGCGCGATCGCGGCCTGTGCCTCGCTCTTCAACGTCGCCTGCACATCGGCGGGAATGGTCGCGGGCAAAGCCTTGAACGGCGCGTAGAAGGGGTTCTCCTCCACGCTCTTCGCATTCGCCACCTGCTCGACGCCGATATCGCGGCCCTGCAAGGTGATCTGCGCCGGGGTGAAGCCGCGCTTCAGCCCGGCCCGCATATTCGCGATCTGCTGATCATAATAGCGCGGAATGTCGCGCAGCATGGCGATATAGTGCCGCGCGCCCGCCTCATCGCGCAGCGGATCGCGCGCCCATCCGGCCAGATCGCCCCAGAAGCTGGTGTCGGCGTTCAGCGGCTTCTCATATTCATGATAGCGCTGCTCGGCGGCCAGCGCATCGATCTGTCCTTTATAGACGGCGAAATTGATCTTCTGTTCCGGCGACAGTTGATCGACCTTGATCGCCGCCAGTTGCTTTTCGACCTGCTCCCAGCGCGCGAGCCGCGCCGCCTGCGCCTTGGCGCTCACATCGGGCAGTATCAGCGGTTGATCCTTCGGCCCATCCTCGCTCGGCCCGAACTGCTTCTGCCGCCAGTCATATTCGGAGGAATAGATCGCTTCGAAGGACTGATCCGCAGTTTGCGCGTGCGCGAGAGGCGCCGCCAGACTGATGAAGGCCGCGCCTGCGAGCAGCCAGTTTCGGCCGCCAAAGATCGTCACGCCAATTCCCCTTCCAACAATGCCACTATATCCCGGTGGAGCTGCGCCGGGATGCGCACGCCTTCCACGTCCGATTTCGCCCGCGCGACATAGCGCCGCGATCCGGGCAGACGCGCGCCTTGCCCGGTGATGGCTTCAAACATCGCCTCGGCCCGGCCCAGATGATCCTCCACGCTCGCGCCCAGAAAGCCGGCCGGGTCGATCGCGATCACCAGTTCGCCGCCGATCGGCGATCCCATGCGTCCTTCATCGGCCGCCATGGATTCCGCGCTGGTCATGTCGCCGATCAGCGGCCCGGCGATCAGTTCCACCATCGCCGCCAGCGCCGACCCCTTATGCCCGCCAAAGGTGCGCATCGCCCCATCCAGCACCGCCTTGGGATCGATCGAGGGATGGCCTTCGCTATCATAGCCCCATTCGGGCGGGATCGTCTTGCCCGCGCGCCGATGCAGTTCGATCTCGCCCCGCGCCACCGCGCTCGTGGCAAAGTCGAAGACGAAGGGATGCCCACCCGGACGCGGCCAGCCAAAGGCGATCGGATTGGTCCCGAACACCGGCTTCGTCCCGCCCTCCGGCGCGACCCAGGCATGGCTGGGCGTAAAGGCCAGCCCCACAAGGCCCGCATCGGTCAGCGCCTCAACCTCCGGCCAGAGCGCCGCGAAATGCACGACATTGTTGAGCGCCAGCGCCGCGATACCAAATTTACGCGCCTTCTCGATCAGCAGCGGCAGCCCGCGCTCGAACGGCAGTTGCGCAAAGCCGCCCTTGCCATCGACGCGCACCAGCGCGGCGGCCGGTTCGCTCACCACCGGCACGGCGTCGGGCACCACCACGCCCCGCTCGATCGAATTGGCCGCGACCAGCAGGCGATACAGGCCATGCGAGGCGCAGCCGTCCCGCTCACCCGCCACCATCGTCCGGGCGACGGCGGCGGCATGATCGGGCGCCAGTCCCCGGCTTTCCAGCACCTTGCGGGCCAGCACATCGGCCTCCGCAAGGGTCATCGCAATTCTATCGCTCATGCAGCCGTTGCCGGCTTGGCCGTGAACAGCCGCACGCCGAACACCGGCCCGGCCGAACTGCGATCATGCGGCACGAAACGCACCTTGACGCTGGCCTTGCCCTTGGTCAGCGCTTCGGGGATCGGATAATCGACGTCCAGGAACTTGCCCGGCTTGTCATTGTCCAGGCTCTGCGTCGCCAGCTTCACATTATCGACCAATATGTCGAAGCTGCGCTTGCGCTCCCCGCCCCAATAGGTCGCCTGCAACAGCAACGGCCCCGGCTTCACCTTCATGGTGAATTCGAAATAGCCGCCCGACCGCGCATCGCGGCCATTGCGCCCACGATAGGAGGCCGGATAGCTCAATTCCGACGTCAGCGCATGGTCGCGCTCAGGCTGCATTTCGCCCAGATGCATGATGTCGATCGACCGGGCGGCGATATCCTTCTGCCGCGCTTGCTCCGCCAGGAAAGCGGCCTCTTCGGTCTTCCAGGCAGATTCCGAGAATCGCTTGAAATAGACCGCGCTGCGCCGTTCATATTGGCTGTAGAAAGGCACGAACGCCAGATTGGCCGGGCGAATGATGTTCTGCGTGCGATAGCGCGGACGATCCGATACGATCGGCGCGAACGCCGCCAGCGGGTCTTCGCCGACCATCGCCGGCTCGACACCGGTCCAGTCCATTTCCGCCGGGCCAAGGTCGGCCGCCATCACCATCGGCCCGCGCACCACCGCCACCACATCGGGCGATCCGGGCGCAGCCTCCAGTCGCAGGTCGAGCGGCAGGCTCAGCGCCACCACATCGCCCTTCTTCCAGCGGCGCGTGACGACCGCATAGCCATTGGCGGGCTTCACCGACACCGGCGCACCATTCACCGTCAACCCAAAGCGGCCATTGGCCCAGCCGGGAATGCGCAGCGCCAGCGAAAAGGCGCCCTGCTTCACCGCGTCGATCGTCAGTTTGATATCGGGCTTGAACGGATATTCGGTGTCCAGCGTCAGGCCGACGCCCTTCGCCTTCCACTGCGCTTCGGACGGGATGTACAGGTTGACGAACAAAGTATCGTCGCCCTCCCAATAGATGGAATCGCCATGTTTGGCGTGGCTTTCCATGCCCGAACCGACGCAGCACCAGAAAGCATCCTCGTCCGGCTGCGAATAGCCGCGCGGCGCGCCGCTCATCATCGGCGTCATATAGGTGAAGCCGGCATTGGCCGGATTCTGCGCCGACATCACATGGTTCAGATGCGCCCGCTCATAATAGTCGAACAGCGCGCCATCGGGCTGCCAGCCATACAGGTGCCGCGTCAGCTTCAGCATATTATAGCTGTTGCAATGCTCGCAGGTGGATTCGGTCAGGTGCAGCGCCACCGTGTCAGGTTCGAAGAAATATTCGCGATCGGCATTGCCGCCGATGACATAGCTGTGATGCTGCGTCACCCGATCGAAGAAGAAGCGCGCGGCCCGGCCCGGCTCGTCCTTGCCGGTCAGTTCATGGATGCGGGCGAGGCCGATCAGCTTGGGAACCTGCGTATTGGCGTGGAAGTTGGACAGCTTGTCCTCCTGCGCCACCAGCGGATCGAGAACCCTTTTGTCATAGATGCGCTCCGCCACCGCAAGCCAGCGCGCGTCGCCGGTGCGGGCGTATAATTCGGCATAGCTGTCGTTCAGGCCGCCATATTCGCAGTTCAGCAATTCCTGCATCTGCGCATCATTGAGCGCGGCGAACACCGTCTCGAAATAGCCGCCAAGGCCGATCACGACCTCCAGCGCCTTGGCATTGCCCCAGGCGCCATGCACGTCGAGCAGACCGGCGAAATATTTGTGGACGGTATAGAGCGGCGACCAGCTGCCATTGAGGTCGAAGCCGCCCGACTTGATCTGCCCCTGCATCACTTCGGGGAAAATCTGCTCGCCATCGACGATCTGGCCGTCCTTGGTCTTGCGGCCCAGCGCGCCGATATAGCCATCCTTGCGCTGCGCCTGACACAGCGCCAGTTCATCGACGATATAATCGGCCCGACGGCGGCATTCGGCATCGCCCGTCTGCTGCCAGCCCAGCACCAAGGCGGTGATATAATGGCCCAGCGTGTGCCCGGCGATCGTGTCGGATTCCCAGCCGCCATAGATGGGCGCCTTGGGTTCCAGCCCTGCATATTTGCGGAAATTATGGAGGAAGCGATCGGGGCTGAGCGACAGGAGATAGGCGATGTTCACCTCCACCGCCGTCGCATAATCGGACGGCAGCAGGCGCACATCGGTCAGCGGCAGCGGCTTGGCGCGCAACGGAATCCTGGGCGCGATCGCGGCCATGCCCGAAAAGGGAACAGCGCAGACGGCAAGGGCGGCCACCCCTGCCAGCCACTCGCGGCGATTGGCTTTCATTCCTAAACACTCCTACCGAATATCGTATACTATACGATAGAGCGTGCCCCTTTGCTGTCAATCCCCAATCGCCGCTATCATCGGAAGAGGCAGGATTTCAGCGCCTTATCGACGCAGCGCAATCTGCATGTCGGACAGCGCCAGTTCGATCAGCGTCCGCATCGCCTTTTGCGCCTGACGCGGATTCTGCGCGGCGATCTCGCGATAGAGGGCGCGATGCTCCGGCATCGGGTCGCGCGGCGATTCCTGCACCCGCTGCTTGGTCGCCGTGGTCCAGGCGATCGCCGACATGATCGAACTGGACAGGGCATAGAGCATCTCGTTGCACGCCGCTTCCATCAGCAATCCATGGAATCGCTGGTCCGCCGCTCGCCCCTTTTCCGTCGCCAGCGTGTATCGCTCCATCGCGTCCAGCGCATTGGCCATGTCCACCAACTGCCCGTCATTACGCCGCAAAGCCGCCATTTCCGCCGCCTGCGGCTCCACCATCATGCGCAGCTCGAACAGGTCGCGCAGAAATTCCTCGGTCGGCGCGGACTGGATCTGCCAGGCCAGCACATCTGGATCGAGCATGCTCCATTTGCGCCGCTCATTGACCTTGGTCCCCGCCTTGGGCTTGCTGCTGACCAGCCCCTTGGCGGTCAGGATGCGGAAGGCTTCCCGCAGCACCGATCGCGATATGCCCAATGTTTCGGCATGGTCCACCTCGGCCGCGAAGACATGGCCGACGGGCAGCGTACCACTGACGATCTGGATCGCGATACGCTGTGCCACGGCATGGTGCAGCCGCCCCGTCATCAGCGGCGCGATACCCCCGCCCTCTGCCTGAAACCGCTGATCATCCATGCCCGTCATCCAATCCTTTTACGCCTTATGCCATGCCGCCTTCGTCGGGCCAGCATGAAAAAGGCTGATCTTATATCGTATATTATTGTTGACCTGTCCATGGTTCACGGTCATGACGGCGCCATCTTTTCCAAAAACTACAGGTGCCAGGTCCCGTGCGTGCCCGTCTTACCCTTGTTTCCCGGTCGATCAGCCTCCTCGCCCTTGCCGGCGCGATCATCGCCATGGCGGCCCCGACCCATGCCCGGACCACGGCACCGGCAGCCGCCGCCGCGCCGGACATCCGCGCCCGCTATGCCCTGTCCGACAAGTTCAATGGCCAGGGCCTGTCCGACCTGATCGACAATGCAGACGTCGCCCCGCGCTTCGTCGCCGAGGGCAAGGGTCTGTTCTACCGCACCGGCAATCGCCTCGCGCAGAGCTACACCTATGTCGATCTTTCGACGCTCGCCAAGACGCAGGTCGCGACCACCGCGCAGATTCTCGCCGCTCTGAGCGCCGCAACCGGCAAGAGCGTCGACGCAGAAGCCGCCCATATCGCCGAAGTCGATTATGATCCGGCGACCAAGACTCTGCGCTTCGCCGCGCTGGATGGCCGCTGGACCCTCGCCGCCGATGGCAAGGCCGAGAAGATCGTCGAAGCGCCACGGAAGGAAGACCTCTCCCTCCCTTCACCCGACGGCCGCTTCCGCATCGTCGCGCGCAATTACAACCTGATCGCGGTCGATACGAAGAGCGGCAAGCAAGTCGCCCTCACCACTGACGGCACCCGCGAACAGCCCTATGGCCGCTCCATCCCGCAACTTGCCGACATATTGCGCGCCGGCACCGAAGAACCGGACATGCCCGTGTCCGGCGCATGGTCGCCCGATGGCCGTTATCTGCTGAGCTGGCGGCTCGACACGCGCGACGTGAAGAAGCTCTCCATCACCCAGCAAAACCCGCCGGGCGAATTTTATCCGCGCAGCTTCTCCTATGTCTACCCGCTCGCCGGCGCGGAAAAGCTGCCGCAGGCGACCCGCTTCGTCATCGACATCGAACAGGCGATGAAGGCGGGCAAGGCGAAGATCGTGCCGCTCGCGATTCCCTCGGAATCCATCCTCTATCCCTCGCCGCCCGACATGGGCTGGGTGAACGGCAAGCCGCGCATCCTCTGGACCGAACGCGGCTACAAGCAACAGGCGGTCTATCAGGCTGATCCCGACAGCGGCGCCGCGCGCATCGTCGCGCATGAAGCGGTCAAGCCGCTCGTCACCGTCACGTCCAGCATGATCCTGCCCGCGCCTGATCTGGGCGGAGAACTCTCCATCTCCGAACGGTCCGGCTGGGCGCAGCTCTATCTCGTCACCCCTGATGCGCCCGATGGCGGGAAACCGCTTACTCGGGGGGAATGGGAAGTGCTGTCGGTCGACCATGTCGCCGGGGACAAATCCTCCCTCATCGTCACCGGCGTGGGCCGCGAAAAGACCCGCAATCCCTATTGGCGCGCACTCTATCGCGTTTCGCTGAACGGCGGCGACCCGACCGAACTGACGCCCGAACCGCTCGATCATGACGCGACCCTGTCCGACGACGGCCGATGGATCGTCGACCAGATGTCCAGCCCCACCAGCCCCACTCACGCCGTGCTGCGCGAGGGGCAGACCGGCAGGATCGTCATGGACCTCGCCACCGCCGACGACAGCCGCCTGCGCGCCGTCGGCTATACATCGCCCGAACCGTTCCAGGGCGTCGCGGCGGACGGCCATACGCCGATCTACGGCATGATCTTCCGCCCGGCGAACTTCGATGCGAAGCGCCGCTACCCCATCATCGACAATGTCTATACCGGCCCGACCACGACCGACGTGCCGGCCACCTGGAACGACGCGCATCGCGTGGCCGGCAATGCCGTGGCGCAGATCGGCGCGATCGTGGTGATGATCGACGGCACCGGCACCTCCCGCCGGGGACAGGCCTTCCGCCTGCCCGCCTATCAGAATCTGGGCGAAGTCGGCTTGGACGATCATATCAGCCTCATCCGACAGATGGCCGCGAAATATCCCTATATGGACGCCACCCGCGTCGGCGTGTTCGGCGGATCGGCCGGCGGTTACGACACCGCCCGCTTCGTGCTGCGGCGTCCGAATTTCTTCACGGTCGGCGTCTCCTCCTCCGGCAATCACGACCTCCGCCTCGACAAGACATGGTGGCCCGAAGTGTCCATGGGCAACCCGGACGAAGCGACATGGGAGCGCAACAGCAACATGTCGGTCGCCGGCAATCTGATGGGCAAGCTGCTGCTGATCCATGGCGATATCGACGACAATGTGCCGGTGACGGAAAGCTTCCGCCTCGCCAAGGCGCTGATGGATGCCGGGCGCGACGTCGATCTGGTCGTCCTGCCCAACACCACCCACCGCGTCTATCAGCCCTTCTTCTGGAAGAAGCTGCGCGACTATTTCACGCTCAACCTGCTGGGCGAAACCCCGCCCGCGCTCACGGCTCCACAGGCCGCCCGCACCCCCGCCGCGAAATGACGAGGACGACCATGATCAAGAAGCTCCCCCTGATCGCCCTGCTGCTGGCGTCCGTGCCCGCGCTGATCCCGGCGCAGGCCGCCTTCGCCGAGGCTCAGCCCGCCAGGAAGGTCATCCCGCCGATCGCGAAGACCGCGTACAAGACGCCGACCTTCGACCTTGCGCTCCGCACCGACACGCAGACGCTGGCGCATCTTTCGCCCAGCGGCGACGCCGCGTTCGATTATGTCCCCGCCGCCCGCGAAGCGGAACGGGCTGGCGACGGCTATGTCCATATCGGCGACCTCCATCTCCGCCTGAAGAGCGGCGATGGCGCATGGCAGGATTATGCCTCCGCCCATGCCCGCAAACCGATCGTGAAGCTGGTCGCGCGCGGCGATATACTGGCCGCCGCCGACATCACCGCATCGATGGGCGCGGGCATCCCGCTGCGCGTCGAACGCCAATGGGTCAACGACAATGGCGTCCTCGCCCTGCGGTTTACGCTGGTCAACAGCAGCAACGCCCCGGTCGAGATCGGTTCGCTCGGCATGCCGATGGTGTTCGACAATATCATCCTCGACCGCGATCTGGATCAGGCGCATGCGCAGGCCAGCTTCGTCGATCCCTATATCGGTCGCGACGCCGGCTATTTGCAGGTGACGCGCCTAAATGGTCAGGGTCCGGCGCTACTGGTCCTGCCCGAGAAGAACACGCCGCTCGAAGCCTATCGCCCGGTCCTCGAAGCCCGTGCGGCGCCCAAGGACGACATCTTCACCGACCGCAGCCCGCGCACGCAGGTCTCCGAAGGCTTTTACGACTGGACCGTCGCCAGCAAGGGTTTCGTCGACAAGGAATGGGCCAAGGCCGGCCCGCAATGGAATGACGCGACCAGCATCACGCTCGCGCCCGGCCAGAGCCGCACCATCGGCCTGCGCTTCGTCACCGCGCCCAGCATCCGCGCGATCGAGGATACGCTGGTCGCCAACAAGCGCCCCGTCGCAGTGGGCATCCCCGGCTATGTCGTGCCCACCGACCAGTCGGCCAGCCTTTACCTCAAATCCGCCAGCCCCGTCGCGAAGATCGAGAGCTTCCCCGCCGGGGCGCTGACCGCCACGCCGGTCGAAAGCAGCCCCGGTTCGGCACGCTATGATGTGAAGGCGTCGGGCTGGGGTCAGGCCCGCCTGACCGTCACCTATGCCGATGGGCAGGCCCAGACCGTCAGCTACTATATCACCAAGCCGCTGGAGCAGGTGATGGCCGATATCGGCCATTTCACCACGACGAACCAGTGGTTCGAGGGCAAGGATGATCCCTTCCACCGCTCGCCTGCCATCCTCTCCTATGACCGGGAAGAGAATAAGATCCTGACGCAGGACGGTCGCGTCTGGGTCGCGGGGATGAGCGACGAGGGGGGCGCGGGCAGCTGGGTCGCCGCCGCGATCAAGCAGCTCGACAACCCCAATGCGGAGGAAGTCGCCAAGCTCGAACGCGTGGTCAATGAAACCGTGCTCGGCCATCTTCAGGTCGCCGATGGCCCGCAAGCCGGCGCGGTCAAGAAGAGCCTCTTCTACTACGACCCGAAGTTATTTCCGGACTATTATGATCCGGCGATCAACTGGAAGAACTGGACCGCCTGGTCCAAGAAGGATTCGGACGATCTCGGCCGCTCCTACAATTACCCCCATGTCGCGATCGGCCATTGGGTGCTGTACCGCCTTGCCCGCGACAATCAGGGTTTGGTGAAGCAGCATGACTGGCGCTTCTATCTCGACTGGGCCTATCGCACCTCGGTTGCGATGATGCGCGACGCGCCCTATTATGCCCAGTTCGGCCAGATGGAAGGCGACATCTTCCTCGACATCCTCAAGGATCTGAAGCGCGAAGGCCTGACGACCGAGGCCACCGAAATGGAGAAACTGATGAAGGGCCGCGCCGATCACTGGCGCACGCTCAAATATCCGTTCGGCAGCGAAATGGCCTGGGACTCCACCGGCCAGCCCGAAGTCTATGCCTGGATGCGCTATTTCGGTTATCAGCCGCAGGCGGATGTAACCAAGGAGGTTATCCTTGGCTATGATCCGACCATCCCAAGCTGGGGCTATAATGGCAATGCCCGCCGCTATTGGGACTTCCTCTATGGCGGGAAGGTATCGCGGATCGAACGGCAGATTCACCATTATGGGTCTGCGCTCAACGCGGTGCCTTTGTTCGACGCCTATCGCCAGAACCCGGACGATCTCCACCTGCTGCGCGTCGCCTATGGCGGCATGATGGGCGGCATCACCAATATCGACCAGCAGGGCTTCGGCGCCGCCGCCTTCCATAGCTGGCCCGACATGATGAAGTGGGATGCGATCAGCGGCGATTATGGCATGGGCTTTTACGGCCATGCGATCGCTTCGGCCACCTATGCGGTGAAGGACAAGGATCTGGGCTGGCTAGGTTTCGGCGGCAAGGTCACGGACGACGCGGGTAAAATCCATATCGTGCCGCAGGATGGCGCCCGCCGCCGCCTGTTCATCGCGCCCGCAGGCCTGTGGATCACGCTGGAGGCCGGCCGCATCGTCAGCGCCGATTATGACGCCGCTTCGGGACAGGTTGTACTGACGCTCGATCCCGCCGACGCGGCGACAGCCAAGGCCCGCCTGCTGTTCGAAACCACGACGAAGGACGGCAAGCCCTATGCGTTCAGCGGCGGCACGGCCGACCGGGGCGGCTATGCCATCCCGCTCAGCACCACCGCCACCCGCATCACGCTGACGCCGCGCTGATGACGATGCGCCGCGCCCTCCTCGCCTCAGCGCTTGGTCTGACGATGGGGGGCGCGGCGCTGGCCGCCCTGCCCCGGTCGCAGAATTTCACAGGGGCCGATCGCTGTCCTATTTCCAGCACAACGGCTAGGCTTTCGCCTGAAAATTGCACGGCGGCACTTTCCGATAGGATCAGCCCCGCGCAACAAAATGTCGAAACCAGCGGGAAATATGCGAAGTTAAGCCCCGGAAATCCTATTTGCGCCACCGCCCCCTGGACCGTCGCAGCGACCGATCCGGGCGACGCGGCCAACTCTGCTTTGCCGCTCCAGATGGAAAGCGCCCATGTCGCCTTCCACTGGAAGCCCGGCACCGTCGATCCGGCCGATGCAAAAGCGGCGGCCGCGCATCTGGAATATGTCTGGTCCTACTTCATCGACACATTGGGCTTCCCGATGCCCCATTGCGGCGATGCCACCAAGTATAAGGTCAACGCCTATATCGGCGTCGATTATGGCCTGACCGGCGGCACGGACTCGCTCGGCCATATGGGCATGTGGATCGGGCCGGGCGCGCTCAGGGACCGGTTCGGCCTCGCCCATGAACTGACCCACGCCTTGCAGGCCGCGACCGGCCGGCTGATGGACTCGCCCTATACCGGCTGGATGTTCGAAAGCCACGCCAACTGGATGACCACCCAGTTGCCCGAATTTCGCGGCAACACCCATTGTTCGGTGCTGCTCAAACAATATCCGCACCTTTATTATGGCTCGACCCGCTCGCGCTACTGCAACTGGCAATGGTTCGAATATCTCAAAGACCGGCACGGCTATGATGCCGTCAACGCCCTTTGGCGCACCGCGCCGGGCAAGGACGATCCCGCCCGCCTGACCGCCGACCCCTTCACCGTCCTCCGGTCGAACATGGGCTGGACCCAGGACCAGTTGAACGACGCCTTCGGCGACTGGGCGCTGCACAACGCCAATTGGGATTATGCCAATGGCGCCGTCTATCGCAAAAACTATGGCGGCTACGACCAGAGTAGCGGCCCCGATATATTGGCCGCGACGGTGCTGGACCCGGTCGATGCCGAAAAGCGCCGCTATGCCGTGCCGGACATGTGGGCGCCGCAACGCTGGGGCTATAATATCGTCAAACTGAACCCCGACGCCGGACAAAGCCGCGTCAGCGTCACCTTCCGCGGCATCGTGCAACAGGCAGCCGTCACCGCGAAGCTGCCCGGCCTCGCCGACGAACCGGACAGCATCCCGCCGCCCGCCTCCGACTGGCGCTGGGGCGTGGTCGCGGTCGGCGCGGACGGCAAGAGCCGCTACAGCCCGCTCCAGCGGGGCGCGCGCGCCCAGACGGCAATCGCCATACGCCCCGATGACAAGGGCCTCTATCTCGTCGTGATGGCAACACCGTCGCAGATGCAGAAAATCCGCTGGGACCAGCCCTATTATTCCATCTACCGCTATCCCTGGATGATGGAACTGGACGGCGCGCGGCCCGACGCGCCCGCGCCCATCCCCGGCGGCCATCGCCATCCCAATGGCGGCGGCTGGGTCGGCCCGGACGCAAAGGTCGCCGCCACCGCCTATGTCGGCCCCTATGCCCGCGTCCTGTCCGGCACCGTCGCCGACCGGGCACGGGTGGAGGATCATGCCGTCGTCTCTGACCGAGCGCAGCTACGCGACAAGGCTATCATCGCCGGTCTCACCGTCCTGCGCGGCGACACGATCCTTCGCGGCAATGCCCGTGCAGCGACGTCCATGTTGGGCATCGGCGAATATGAGAAAGGGATCATCCTGTCCGGCACAGCCCAGACCATCGGCGATGTAGAACATCGCGGCGGCCAGTTCGACAAGGGCGTCTCCTACGGCTTCGTCGATCAGGCCGCCGTTACCGACCCGAAACGTGGCGCAGAGCTGACTGCCCCCGTGCCCGAAGTCACCGCCAAACCCGACTATCGCTGGATTCCCTGACGAATATGACGATCACCCAGCCGGAAGCCGAAATGCTCTGGGGCCATCCCAAGGGTCTCTACGTTCTCTTCTTCACCGAATTGTGGGAGCGTTTCTCCTTCTACGGCATGCGCGCGCTGCTCATCTTCTATCTGACGCGCCATTTCCTCTATTCGGGCGAGCAGTCGGGCCTGCTGTACGGCTCTTATCTGGCGCTGGTCTTCCTCTCGCCCATGATCGGCGGCTATCTCGCCGACCGGTGGCTGGGCCAGCGCAAAGCTGTGCTGTTCGGTGGGCTGGTGATCGCCAGCGGCCATATCACCCTCGGACTGGAGGATGCCCTCGGCGCCTCGGCACAGGGCGTCTTCTGGATCGGCCTGTCGCTGATCGTGGTCGGCACCGGTTTCCTCAAGGCCAATATCTCCGCGCTGGTGGGCAAGCTCTACGCCGCCCATGATCCCCGCCGGGACAGCGCCTACACCCTCTTCTACATGGGCATCAATCTGGGCGGCGCGATCGGCCCCGTCATCTGTGGCGTTCTGGGCGAGACTTTGGGCTGGGGCTATGGCTTCGGCGCGGCGGCGATCGGTATGATCGCGGGCGTCATCGTCTTCGCGCGCGGCAAGCGCCATCTGCTGGGCGGCGGCGAAGCGCCCGATCCAGCCGCGCTCACCCAGCCCGTCTTCGGCGTGAAGCGCGAATGGATGATCTATGGTCTCACCCTGCCGCTGACCCTGCTCAGCTGGCTGCTGCTGATATCGCCCAGACTGACCGGCACCCTGCTGGCCGTCGGCGGTATAGCGATCGGCCTGCTGCTGGTCTGGATCGCCCTCGCCCGACTGGCGGGCGAAGACCGCAGCAAGCTGCTCTACGCACTAGCCCTCATCGTCATCCAGCCCGTCTTCTGGGGCCTGTACGAACAGAGCGGCTCCTCGCTCAGCCTCTTCATCGACCATCATGTGAACCGCATGATCCTGGGCCATGAAGTCCCGGCCTCGGTCTTTCAGGCACTGCCGCCCTTCTTCGTCTGCCTGATCGCTTTGCCCTTCGCCGCGCTCTGGCTGCGCCTCGCAAGGGCGAACCGGATGCCCACGCCGATCAGCAGCTTCGCCTTCGGCATCATCATGGTCGGCGGGGGCTTCGTGCTGATGGCGCTGGCGCAGTGGGTGCCGGTGGATCAGAAGGTGCCGCTCGCCTTCATCTTCCTGCTTTTCCTCTGCCATGCGATTGGCGAAATGTGCCTGTCGCCCGTCGGCCTTTCGGCGATGTCGCGCTTCGCCCCGCGCCATATGCTCAGCTTCCTGATGGGCACATGGTTCCTGGCGACGGCGGCAGGCAATTTCAGTGCCGGCGTGATCGCCTCGGTGATCGAGGCGATGGGCGGCGGCGCCAATGGCGGCGACCGCGCGATCATCCTCGACGCCTATTTGCGCATCGGTCTGGTCGCGGCGGCGATTGGCGCGATGGTTCTGGTGGTCAATATCAGCGCGCAACGGATGCTGCGTCCCGATATTCGGTAATTATTCTGCAAAAGGCCGATCGATCGCCACCTGCGGCTGGGTGAACCACTGCGCCCCCGCTTCGGTCACGTAAAAATGATCTTCCAGCCGGATGCCGAAGCGCTGCGGCACGACGATCATCGGCTCGTTGGAAAAACACATGCCCGGTTGCAGCGGGGTCTTGTCCCCGCGCACCAGATAGGCCGGTTCATGAATCGACAGGCCGATGCCATGGCCGGTGCGGTGCGGCAGGCCCGGCAGACGATAATCCGGCCCCAGCCCCGCCTTTTCCAGCACCGCCCGCGCCGCAGCGTCCACGCTCTCGCAGGGCGCGCCGGGCACGACGGCATCGAAAGCCGCCTGCTGCGCTTCCTTCTCCAGCGCCCAGATATCGCGCGCCTGATCGTCCACCGCGCCGAAGGCATAAGTGCGGGTAATGTCCGAATGATAGCCCTCGATCGTGCAGCCCGTGTCGATCAACACCAACTGCCCCTCCTCCAGCGCCCGATCTCCCGGCAGGCCATGGGGATAGGCGGTCGCCTCGCCGAACTGCACGATGCAGAAGCTGGAGCCCTTCGCCCCCAGCCGACGATGCGCCTCATCGATGAAGCGCGTCACTTCGCTCGCTCTTATGCCGGGGCGCAATATGCGGGCTGCGGCGGCATGCACCTGCAACGTCATCGCCTTGGCCTGTTGCATCAACGCCAGCTCTGCGGCTGACTTGACCATGCGGCAACCGCTGACGACCGGCGTGGCATCGACCAGCTTGGCGCTCGTCCCTTGCCGCAACCGCTCGGCAAAGTGGAAGGGCAATTCCGGGTCCACCGCCACCGTCCGCACGCCGGCCTCCGACAGTGCGTCGATCACCAGCGCGACCGGATCTTCATCCTCCTGCCAGGACCGGATATCGGCGCCGATCGCCAGATCCGCCTCCAGCGTCCCGATCTCGAAATGCGGGCAGATGATGATCGGGTCACGCCCCGGCACCAGCAGCATCGCGACCAGCCGCTCGCTCTGCCCCCATGGCACCGCCGAAAAATAGCGCAGCGACGCCCCGGCATTGACCAGCAACGCCTGCGCGCCGATCCCATCAGTCAGCGCCTGCGCCCGCACCAGCCGGTCCAGCCGCTCCGCCACCGCGATCGGCGCGGCGCGATCGGCCCAGGGTTGCATCCGGCCCAGTTCGGCCTCGACGCTCGATCCACCAATCATGAAATATCCTTTGCACGCGATACTATGGGCCCAATATGCGATTGCGGTCCGCGCTGGCATTGCCGCCCTATGCACCGGACGATCACCGACCGCATCCATCATAGACAGCCTCTATGCCGTTCCCCTGCATCTTTCAATTTTCCAAAGGGGCCCGACCGCCGTAAAAATGCGTTCAGACCATGTTGGAGAGGATGATGGCTGAACTCGACTTCGCCCTGGGCGAAATGGCGGACATGATCCGTGACGCCACCCGGCGCTTCGCGCAGGACCGGATCGCCCCGTTGGCCGCCGACATTGATGCAAAGGACAGTTTCCCGCGCGAACTCTGGCCGGAAATGGGCGCACTCGGCCTGCACGGCATCACCGTGGATCAAGAGGATGGCGGCCTGGGCCTGGGCTATCTCGAACATCTTGTCGCCTGTGAGGAGGTCAGCCGTGCGTCCGCCTCCATCGGCCTCAGCTATGGCGCCCATTCCAATCTGTGCGTGAACCAGATTCGCCGATGGGCCAATCCCGAACAAAAGGCCCGCTATTTGCCCGGTCTGATTTCAGGTGAGCATGTCGGCAGCCTCGCCATGTCGGAAGCCGGTGCGGGATCGGACGTCGTGTCGATGAAGCTGCGGGCGGACCGGGTCGATGGCGGCTTTCGCCTGAACGGCACCAAATATTGGATTACCAACGCTCCTTATGCCGACACGCTGGTGGTCTATGCCCGTACCAGCCCGGATGCCGGATCGCGCGGCATCACCGCCTTCTTGATCGAAAAGGGCTTTGCGGGCTTCTCGATCGGGCAGAAGATCGACAAGGTCGGGATGCGCGGATCGCCCACGGCGGAACTGGTCTTCAACGACTGTTTCGTGGCGGACAGCCAGGTGATGGGCCCGCTCGACGGCGGCGTCAAAGTGCTGATGTCGGGCCTCGACTATGAACGGGTGGTGCTGTCGGGCATCCAGATCGGCATCATGCAGGCTTGCCTGGACGTCGTGCTGCCCTATGTCCGCGAACGTCGCCAATTTGGCCGGCCGATCGGCGACTTCCAACTGATGCAGGCGAAGGTCGCCGACATCTATGTCGCGCTCAACAGTTCGCGCGCTTATGCCTATGCCGTCGCCCGCGCCTGTGACGCCGGGCAGACGACCCGCTTCGACGCGGCCGGCTGCATCCTGCTCGCTTCGGAAAATGCCGTAAAGGTCGCTGGCGAAGCGATACAGGCGCTGGGCGGCGCGGGCTATACGAAGGACTGGCCGGTCGAACGCTATTGGCGCGACGCCAAGCTGCTCGACATCGGCGCGGGCACCAACGAAATCCGCCGCATGCTGATCGGCCGTGAACTGGTCGGCGATGATGGCGCCCGCGCACTACAGGCCGCGTCATGACCCGGCTGCGCAGTGCGGTCGACACCGCGTCGGACGGCTTCGCCGCCAATGCCACCCATAATCGCGCGCTGGCCCACGACCTGCGGGACAGGATAGCCACCAGCGCGCTGGGCGGTTCGGAACAGCATCGGGCCCGGCATGTCGCACGCGGGAAACTGTTGCCGCGCGACCGGATCGAACGCCTGCTCGATCCCGCCTCTCCCTTTCTGGAGGTCGGCGCGCTGGCGGCCAACGGCATGTATGGCGCTGCGGACGGACAGGACGGAGCGCCGGGCGCCGGGATGATCGCGGGCATCGGCCGGGTTGCCGGACGCGAATGCATGATCGCGGCCAATGATCCGACGGTGAAGGGCGGCGCCTATTTCCCGATGACGGTAAAGAAGCATCTGCGTGCGCAGGAAATCGCCCGCGAAAACCGGCTGCCCTGCATCTATCTGGTGGATTCCGGTGGCGCGAACCTGCCCCATCAGGCCGAAGTCTTCCCCGATCGCGATCATTTTGGCCGCATCTTCTTCAATCAGGCGCAAATGTCGGCAGAAGGCATAGCGCAGATCGCCTGCGTCATGGGCAGTTGCACCGCCGGTGGCGCCTATGTCCCGGCCATGTCAGATGAAACGGTGATCGTCCGCAATCAGGGCACGATCTTCCTCGCCGGGCCGCCGCTGGTGCAGGCGGCCACCGGCGAAATCATCTCGGCGGAGGAACTGGGCGGCGCGGACACCCATGCCCGCAAGTCCGGCGTGGTCGATCATGTCGCCGACGATGACGAACATGCGCTGCTGATCGTGCGCGATATCGTAGCGACCCTCAACCGGCCCAAGGCGGCCGATATCGACATCACCGCTCCCCGCCCCCCGCTGCACGATCCACAGGAGCTTTACGGCATCATCCCGCAGGATGTCCGGGCGCCCTATGATGTCCATGACGTGATCGCCCGCATCGTCGACGGGTCCGAATTTCACGCCTTCAAACCGCTCTACGGCACGACTCTGGTTTGTGGCTTCGCCCGCATCTGGGGCATGCCAGTGGCGATTCTCGCCAATAATGGCGTCCTTTTCTCCGAAAGCGCGCTAAAGGGCGCGCATTTCATCGAACTGGCCTGCCAGCGCCGGGTGCCGCTGCTGTTCCTCCAGAATATCTCGGGCTTCATGGTCGGCGGCAAATATGAAGCCGAAGGCATCGCCAAAAATGGCGCCAAGCTCGTCACCGCCGTCGCCACCGCCTCCGTGCCCAAGATCACCGTGCTGATCGGCGGCAGCTTTGGCGCGGGCAATTACGGCATGTGCGGTCGCGCCTATTCCCCCCGCTTCCTCTTCACATGGCCCAATGCCCGGATTTCGGTGATGGGTGGCGAACAGGCTGCCAGCGTGCTGGCGACCGTGCATCGCGACGCCGCGACTTGGAGCGCGGAGGAAGCGGAGGCCTTCAAGGCGCCGATCCGCCAGAAATATGAGGATGAAGGCAATCCCTATCATGCCACCGCGCGTCTATGGGACGATGGCATAATAGACCCCGCACAGACCCGCGACATTCTGGGCCTCGCTTTCTCCGCGACGCTGAACGCGCCCATTCCTCAGACGCCGAAATTCGGCCTGTTCCGGATGTGATCGATGGATAGCGCACCCGCCATGATCGAAAGCCTGCTGATCGCCAACCGGGGCGAGATTGCCCGCCGCATCATCCGGACAGCCCGACGCATGGGCATCCGCACCATCGCGGTCCATTCCGATGTCGATGCGACGATGCCCTTCGTGCGCGAAGCTAACGAAGCGATCGCCATTGGCGGCGCGTCGGCCGCCGACAGCTATCTGCGCCAGGACCGGCTGATCGATGCGGCACGGACCAGCGGCGCCGCTGCCATCCATCCGGGCTACGGATTTCTGTCGGAAAATGCCGATTTTGCCGAAGCCGTCATGGCGGCGGGCCTGATCTGGGTCGGCGCCCCGCCCGCCAGCATTCGCGCCATGGGCCTGAAGGACGCCGCAAAGCAGCGCATGATCGCCGCCGGCGTCCCCGTCACCCCCGGATATCTGGGCGCCGACCAGTCGCCCGACCAACTGCGATCGGAAGCGGACGCCATCGGCTATCCCGTCCTGATCAAGGCCGTGGCCGGCGGCGGCGGCAAGGGCATGCGCCGGGTCGATGCCGCCACCGACTTTGCCGACCTGCTGGAAAGCTGCAAGCGGGAGGCGGCGGCGTCTTTCGGCGACGACCGCGTCCTGATCGAAAAATATATCCTCTCGCCCCGACATATTGAGGTGCAGGTCTTTGGCGACAGCCACGGATCGGTCGTCCATCTCTTCGAACGCGACTGTTCGCTGCAACGCCGCCATCAGAAGGTGATCGAGGAAGCGCCCGCTCCCGGCATGGATGCCCCGACGCGCGCGGCCCTCTGCGACGCAGCGGTCCGCGCCGCCCGCGCCGTCGACTATGTCGGCGCCGGCACGATCGAGTTCATCGCCGATGGATCGGAAGGGCTGCGGGCCGATCGTATCTGGTTCATGGAAATGAACACCCGGCTTCAGGTCGAACATCCGGTGACGGAGGCCATCACCGGACAGGATCTGGTCGAATGGCAGTTGCGGGTCGCCAGCGGGCAGCCCTTGCCCCGGCGACAGGAAGAACTGTCGATCAATGGCTGGGCGATGGAGGCGCGACTCTATGCCGAAAATCCTTCCACCGGCTTCCTGCCCTCGACCGGCCCGCTCGAACGGTTGCGCTTTCCCGCCAATGCTCGAGTCGACAGCGGGGTCGAGGAAGGCGGCGAAGTCACCCCCTATTATGACCCCATGATCGCCAAGCTGATCGTGCATGGCGCAACGCGCGGCGAAGCTGCCGCCCGGCTGGCGCGGGCCGCCTGCGATGTGCAGGTCTGGCCGGTACGCACCAACGCCGCGTTTCTGTCACGCGCCGCCGCCCATCGTGACTTTGTGGCGGGTCATGTCGACACCGGCTTCATCGATCGGCACGCCGGGCAACTGATCCCCGCGCCCGATCCGTCGCCCTCGGTGCTCGCCAGCGCCGCCGCCGCCATCCTGCCCGTTTCGACCGGCGATCCATGGGACAGTCTGCGCGGCTTCCGCGCCAACGCCGCCCCCTCCCGGCAGGTCGAAGTGGAGGTGGCAGGCAAGCCCTATATCGTGACGCCCGCCAGCGACCGCCCCACCGCGACCGCCCATGGCGTCCTGTTCCTCGACGGGGAAGCCTGGCCCTTCGGCCTCCGGCGCGCCGATCCTGTCGATGGCGCCGATGCAGGCGACGGCGCCATTCTCTCCCCCATGCCCGGCCGCATCATCGCCGTGTTGGTCGAACGGGGGCAGCGGGTCGAAAAAGGCCAGAAACTGCTGGTGATGGAGGCGATGAAGATGGATCAGGCGTTGCTCGCCCCGTTCGACGGCATCGTCGCGGATCTCAAGGCGGCAACCGGCGCACAAGTGTCCGAAGGCACATTGCTGGTGCGGATCGAACGGGGAGAAGACTGATGGCCGGGCGGCATTATGACGAATGGAAGATCGGCGATGCGATCGTCCATGATATCCGCCGCACGGTGACGGAAACGGACAATCTGCTCTTCTCGGTCATGACCCATAATCCCCAACCGCTGCATATCGACGCCGAAGCCGCCAGAGCCTCCGAATTCGGACAAATACTCGTCAACGGCACCTTCACCTTCTCGCTGATGATCGGGCTGACCATAGCGGATACGACGCTCGGCACGCTGATCGCCAATCTTGGCTATGACAAGCTCGCGATGCCCAAGCCGGTCTTTCTCGGCGACACGCTACGCGCCGAGACGCAGGTCCACGACCTGCGCGACAGTCGATCGCGACCGGGATCGGGCATCGTCACCTTCGCGCATCACCTCCGCAACCAGCGGGACGAGGTCGTCTGCCAATGCCTGCGCATGGCCCTGCTCAAGGGATCGCGCGCATGAGGCTGCGCTCGCTGCTCTTCGTGCCGGGCGACCGGCCCGACCGGTTCGACAAGGCGGCGGCCAGCGGCGCCGACGCGCTGATCCTCGATCTGGAAGATTCTGTCGCGGCATCGGCAAAGGCGGCCGCACGGGCCGCGGTGGTAGAGCGGCTGCGCGCGCCTCGCGGCGACGTGCGGTTGTTCGTGCGGATCAATTCGCTCGACACCCTGCTGGAAGAACAGGACCGGGCCGCGCTAGCCGGGCTGTCGCCGGACGCCATCCTTCTGCCCAAGGCGGAAGGCGCCGCCAGCGTGCACAGGCTGGCCGAACGCCTAGCCGCATCGCGAATAGACGCGCCCATCCTGCCGATCGCGACCGAAACGCCAGCGGCGATATTCCAGTTGGGCAGCTATGCCCAAGCTAATGCCCACCTCATCGGCCTCACCTGGGGCGCGGAAGATCTTCCCGCAGCGATCGGCGCCACCTCCAGTCGGGAGGAGGATGGGCGCTATACCCCACCCTATGAAATGGTCCGGTCGCTCACCCTGTTCGGCGCTCATGCTGCCAGCGTTGCCGCGATAGAAACCGTCTATCCCGCATTGCGTGATCTAAATGGCCTCGACGCCTATGCGCGCCGTGCGGCCCGCGACGGCTTCACAGCCATGATGGCGATCCATCCTGATCAGATAGCGATCATCAACGCCGCCTTCACGCCCGATGCGGATCAGATCGCTCAGGCCCGACGCATCGTCACGGCCTTCGCAGCAGCACCGGGCGCAGGCGCGCTTCAGGTCGATGGCCGCATGGTCGACGCACCACACCTCAAGCAAGCCCGCCATCTTCTCATCCGGGCGGGCTATCCGGACTGACCCGTCATCCGTTCCCCGCATAGCGGGTCAGGTCGAACGGCGCGACCGGCACGGCCGGTTTCGCTTCCGTCATCAGCGCCGTCATCAACCGCGCGGTGATCGGCGCCAAGGTCAGCCCCAGATGCTGGTGCCCGAAAGCGTAGAAGAGATTGTCCACCTTTTGCGACTGCCCGATCGCGGGCAGATAGTCGGGCAGCGTGGGGCGACAACCCATCCAGCGCGTGAACGGACTCCTGATCGGCAGGCCCAGTTCGGCGACATGCCGTTCCAGTCTCTCCCATTTGCGTGGATCGGCTGACGCATCGACGCGGCCCAGTTCCACGAAACTCGCCGCCTGCACGCTGTTGCGATAGCGGGTAACGATCATTGATCGCTCTTCATAGACGACCGGCGGCAGACCGTCCGGCCAGTCGGTGGCATCGGCGCGAATATGATAGCCGCGCTCGGCGATCATCGGCACCTTGTGCCCCACCGCCTCCATCAACGCGCGGGATCGGACACCGGCACAGACCAGAATGCGATCCGCCTCCACACCCGGCACCTCGATCCGCCGCCCCGATCGACGCATGGTCGCCCGCCGCCCGACAATTTCACCGCCCTGCGCCAGGAAGGCGGTGCGCAAGGCCTGACGCAGCAGCGCCAGATCGGCAATCTGCCCACTCCCCGAAAAGCGGATCGCTCCCGCGATCGGCTGCGCGCCCAGTTGCGACAGTCCGGCCAATTGCGCTTCCGGCACATCATGTATTCGGGCTGTGCCGGTATCGGCCGCCTCCCAGCCCGCCCGTCCGGCCGCTGCGGCATCGGCATCATGCCAGACGATATAATGGCCTTCCTGCCGCACCATATACGGCGCGCCGATCCGCGTCGCCAGATCGGTCCAGGCCGGCATCGCCTGTGCCAGCAATCCGCGCAGCACATCGCTGCCATGACGGAAGCGCGCAGGCCGCGCCGCCGCCATCAACCGCAGGCCGAAGGGCAGCCAGGCCCCCATCGCCGACAAGGGAAAGTCCAGCGCCCCGCCCCGTGCGAACAGCCGGCCCGGCACGCTGCGCAACAGCGACAGCGACGCCAGCGGCGCAACCTGCTCAACCGCAATATGACCGGCATTGCCCCATGACGCCGCCTGCCCGCCTTCATCATCATCGATCAGCACCACCGCCTGCCCGGCGTCGAGCAGGTCGATGCCAGTGGAAAGCCCCACCACGCCGCCACCGATTATTGCTATGCGCCCCACAAAAACTCCATTGCATCGGCCTGTTAATATCGTATACGTTATATCAACAGAGCAGATAGCGCACCAGGTTCGGTCCGACAATGATAGATTTTCATCCCTCCACGCAATGGCAACCGGCTCGCCGGTCGCTGCGCGTTGCGATGACAATATTGGACAGACTTACAACAACCGTGCTTTTGCAGTGCAATAGGCGATTATCTACCATATACGTTCGCTTCGCGACGCATTTGTCCCGCGTCGCAGCGCTCTATATGGAGAGATATAGGTGACCATTGTCGTCCGCACCCTTGCCGAACGCATATTCGAGGTGATCCGGGAACGGATCGTCGAAGGGAAATTGCCTGATCGCGAGCCTGTCCGTCAGGATGCGCTGGCCGCCGAACTAGGCGTCAGCAAGATCCCTTTGCGTGAAGCACTGGCGCGGCTGGAACATGAAGGATTGCTGACCAGCCAGGCCAATCGCGGCTGGTTCGTGCGGCCCATGTCGGCCGACCAGGCGGAGGAAATCTACCTGTTGCGCCTCGCCACCGAACCGGTTGCCGCCGCCTTCTCCTGCGGCCGCGCAACGGACGAGGACAAACAGGCAGCGATCAAGGCCTTCGAACGACTGGATGCGGCAGCGCATGACAATCTGAACGACGTCGCCGTGCGCAATCGCGAATTCCATGTCGCGCTGGTGCGGCCGGGCGGTCGGCTGCTGACCACCCAGTTGGTCGAACGCCTCGAAGTGCTCGCCGAACGTTATGTGCTGGCCCATCTCGCCCCGGCGGGACGCGGCGATCGCGCGCATGAGGAGCATCAGGCCCTGCTCGACGCCTGGCTCGCGGGCAATGCCGACACGGTTCAGGCACTACTGACCCAACATATCGCCAGCACGCTCGACGATCTTCGCGCGCATTTCGCCGCCAGCCATACTCAGTGATCCGCTAAAAAAGGGGAATTCATGCTCGGACCACGCAAATCCATCGAGTCACTCGCAAGGCGCGAGTCCGGGCATAGTCTGGCCAAGACGTTAAGCTGGCCGCATCTGATCGCGCTGGGCGTCGGCGCGATCGTGGGCACCGGCATCTATACGCTGACCGGCGTGGGTGCCGAACGCGCCGGTCCCGCCGTCATCCTCGCCTTCGCCATTGCCGGCGCGGTCTGTGCCTGCGCCGCGCTCGCCTATGCCGAAATGGCGACGCTGATTCCGGCGGCAGGCAGCGCCTATACGTTCAGCTACGCGGCGATGGGCGAAATCATCGCCTGGGTCGTCGGCTGGAGCCTGATCCTGGAATATTCGCTCGCCTGTTCGACCGTGGCGGTCGGCTGGTCGGGCTATCTGGTGGGCTGGCTGCAATCGGCGGGCATTCATCTCCCCGCCATGCTGCTGGTCGGGCCGCATGGCGGCGGCCTCATCAACCTGCCCGCCGTGGCAGTCGCACTCGCCGTGATGGGCATGCTGATCGCCGGCACCCGCGAAAGCGCGACGCTCAATATCATCCTCGTCATCATCAAACTGGTCGCCCTGTCGATCTTCGTCGCGATCGCGCTGCCCGCCTTCCACTCGACCAATCTTGAACCCTTCATGCCCTATGGCTTCGCCAGCACGGAAATCGAAGGGCAGAAACGCGGTGTGATGGCCGCCGCTGCCATCGTCTTCTTCGCCTTTTACGGCTTCGACGCCGTGGCCACCTCGGCGGAGGAAGCCAAGAATCCGGGCCGCGACCTCACCATCGGCATCATTGGATCGATGCTGGTCTGCACGCTTATCTACATGGCGGTCGCCATCGCCGCGATCGGCGCCCTGCCTTTCCAGCAGCTCGCCAACTCGCCCGAACCGCTTGCCCTCGTCCTGCGTCAGTTGGGCCAGCCGGTCGCCGCGCATCTAATCGCGCTTGCCGCCGTCATTGCCCTGCCCTCGGTCATCCTGGTGATGATGTATGGCCAGAGTCGCGTCTTCTTCGTCATGGCGCGCGACGGCCTGCTGCCGCGCAGCCTGGCCAAGATCAGCCCGCGCACTGGCGCGCCCACCCGCATCACGCTGATTACCGGCGTATCGATCGCGCTGGTCGCCGGCATCTTCCGGCTCGATGAAATCGCAGAGCTGGCCAATGCCGGCACGCTGATCGCCTTCATGGCGGTGGGCGCCTGCCTGATGATCCTGCGCCGCCGGTCGCCCGAACTGCCACGCCTGTTCCGCTGCCCACAGCCCTATGTCGTCGGCACGCTGACGATCCTGGGCTGCGCCTATCTGCTGTTCAGCTTGCCCAATGCGACGCTGGTGCGCTTCGGCGCCTGGAACGTGATCGGCTTGCTCTTCTACTTTCTCTACAGCCGTAGCCGCAGCGACGCCCGACGGGATGCCGCCACCGCCTGACGGCGGCGCATCCTTCCCTCTTTTAGTCCCCATTGATCCGAAAGGAGATCGCGATGTCGCGCGCCCTGTTCGCCACCCTCGCCGCCATCCTCAGCCTTGCCTCCTCCGCCGCTGCAAAGACGCCGTTCGACGGCATCTGGCTGTTCGACGATGCGCCGCCCACCCCCGGCGTCACCATGATGGAGGTGAAGAGCAAGGGTGCAAAGATCGAAGGCAGCGTGACGACGCTCTGGTACGGCCCGGTCGAGATGCACAATCCCCGCATCGCCGACGGCAAATTGCTGTTCGAAGCGCGCAACATCAATGATCGCGATCACCCCACGCGCAGCTGGAGCGTCAGCCTGACCGACGGCAAACCGCATCTGGAAGGGCAAATCTGGGAGAGCAAGGTCGCGATAGACGGCTATCGTGGCGCCACGAAGGACGCCAAGGCTCGCGCCTTCCAGTTCGCCGCGTTGCCGCCGCTCGGCCAGCCCATCCCCAGCCAATTGGCCGCCACCCCGCCCATGGGCTGGAGCAGCTGGAACAAATTCGCCGAACATATCGATGACAAGACCGTGCGCGCCATGGCCGATGCGATGGTGTCGACCGGCCTGCGCGATGCGGGCTACACCTATATCAATATCGATGACGGCTGGCAGGGCCAGCGCGACACCAAGGGCGTGCTGCACCCCAATGCCAAGTTCCCGGACATGAAGGCCCTGACCGATTATGTTCACAGCAAGGGGCTGAAGATCGGCATTTACTCCTCGCAGGGGCCACGCACCTGCGCCGGCTATGAGGGCAGCTATGGCCATGTCGCGCAGGATGCGAAGAGCTTCGCCGACTGGGGCTTCGACTATCTAAAATATGATCTTTGTTCGGGCGAATGGTTCTATGCCGATGCCGACACGGTCAAGCGCAGCTATCATGAAATGGGCGCGGCGCTTCAGGCGACCGGGCGGGACATGATCTTCTCGCTCTGCGAATATGGCCGCTTCGACGTGGGAAGCTGGGGCCGGGACGTGGGCGGCCAGTTGTGGCGCACGACGGGCGACATTACCGACGATTATCCGACCATGGCGAAGATCGGCTTCGACAAGAATGGCAATCCCGACCATGCCGGCCCGCATGGCTGGAACGATCCCGACATGCTGGAAATCGGCAATGGCGGGATGAGCGCGGACGAATATCGCACCCACATGACCCTGTGGGCCATGGCCGCCGCGCCGCTGATGATGGGCCATGACCTGCGCGAAACCAGTCCGGAAACGTTGGCGATGCTGACCAACCGCCGCGTCATCGCCATCGATCAGGACGCGCGCGGAGTTCAGGGTAGGGCGATCCGCAAGCAGGGCGATCTGGAAATCTGGACCAAGCCGCTGGCCGACGGCCGCGTCGCCCTGGCCCTGTTCAATCGCGGGACACAGGCCGCATCGCTGGCGCTGACCGCCGCCGATGCCGGCTTCGCGAGCGTATCGGGGGTCGACGATATCTGGTCGGGCGCAAAAACCGCCACCCTTCCCGCCAGCTACAGCGTGCCCGCCCATGGTGCGGTGATGATCGCCATAGCCGGGCGCTAGAGCGGGATGCCAACACCGTAAATCGTCATAGCGAGCGCAGCGAAGCAATCCATTTTGGCGTTCATGGATTGCCTTGCTGGGTTCGCAATGAAGGCGCGGATCGAAACAAAGTCAGCATAATCTAGAGTCGGATGATATCAGATTGATCCGTATCCGGAATTGATGAGATATTTGCGGCATTCTGCGGGACTGAAAGCATCGAGCAGCGATCCGATGCGGCGCCATGTTGCT
>NZ_FOGE01000044.1 GCF_900111125.1 Sphingobium sp. YR768 | reverse complement strand
GTTCCTGTCTTCCAGCGCCGCCAACTATATCCATGGCCATGTCCTGGCCGTCGATGGCGGGTGGCTCGCGCGGTGAGGTGAATACACTGGGCTCCCGCTTTCGCAGGAGCACCGATATCCAAGAGGAGGACATAGCCTCCCGCCACAGACCAACAGGAGAGGACCGATGGCGGATATCGACAGGCGGACGTTGATCGGTAGCGGGCTGGCGATGGCTTCCTCTCCTGTCTGGGCGGCGCGGGGTGATCCGGTCGTGGCGACCCGCAATGGACGCATCGGTGGGACTCGCGAAGGCGGGCTGCATGTGTTTCGCGGGGTGCGCTATGGGCAGGATACGGCGCCCCGGCGCTTCCGCGCGCCGGTTGCGCCGGAGCCCTGGCGCGATGTCGTGCCTGCCACCCGCTTTGCACCGTCCTGTCCGCAAAAGGGGAAGCAGGCGATCACCAGCGAGGATTGCCTGTTCCTCAATATCTGGACGCCGGGGCTGGAGCCGACGGCCCGGCGCCCGGTCATGCTCTATATCCATGGCGGGGCCTATTCCAATGGCAGCGTGGTCGACCCGCTGAACGATGGACGACATCTGGCGGGCTGCGATGTTGTGGTGGTGACGGTCAACCACCGGCTGAACGCGCTGGGCTATCTCTATCTGGCGCGGCTCGATCCGCGCTTTGCCGATAGCGGCAATGCAGGGCAACTGGACCTGATTCTGGCGCTGCGCTGGGTGCGGGACAATATTGCGGCCTTCGGGGGCGATCCCGCTAATATCCTGGTCTTTGGCCAGTCGGGCGGCGGCGCCAAGATCGCGACGATGATGGCGATGCCCGCCGCCAAAGGGCTGTTCCATCGCGCCGTTACGATGAGCGGGCAGCAGGTGACGGCGAGCGGGCCGATCAACGCGTCGCGCCGCACGGCCGCCTATCTGGCGAAGCTGGGCGTGTCGCCCGACCATCTCGATCCGCTGCTGACCATGCCGGTCGAGCGGCTGATCGAGGGACTGGAGGCGGAAGACCCGATATTGGGCGGCGGGCTGTATATGGGGCCGGTGCTGGACATGACATGGCTGGAGCGGCACCCCTTCTGGCCCGATGCCGCGTCGCAGGGCAATGCGATCCCGATAATGCTGGGCAATACCCGGGATGAGACGCGGGCCTTTATCGATCCCGACGGGCCGCTGATCCGGGGGCTGGACTGGTTCAACCTGCCGGCGCGGATGGCGGGGGAATTGCGGATGGACCTGTCGCCCGAATGGATCGTCGCCCAATATCGGGCGCACTATCCCGACTGGTCGGCCGAGCGCATCTTCTATGCCGCGACGACCGCCGGGCGCAGCTGGCCGGGGCAGGTGATCGAGGCGGAGGCGCGGGCGCGGGCGGAGGCGCCGACATGGGTCTATCAGGTCGATTTCCAGTCGCCGACCCAGCCCCGGCGCGGGGCGCCGCACACCATGGACATCGCGCTGGCTTTCGGCACGCTGGACGCGCCGGGCTCCTTCACCGGAACCGGCGCGGGGGCGCGGGCGGCGTCGGCGGCGATGATGGATTGCTTCCTCGCCTTTGCGCGCCGGGGCGATCCGGGCTGGGCGCAATATCGACTGGATTGGCGGGCGACGATGATCTTCGATATCGAAAGCGGCGTGGCGGACGATCCGCGGGGGTGGGAGCGGGAACTCTTCGCCCGTGTGCCCTATATCCAGCCGGGTAGCTGAATAGGAAATCGCACGCTTAACTTCGCACATTTCCCGTGGATTCTGAAATTTCAGAACAGATGTTGGAAATATTGTTGCTGGTCCAGACAGGGCGATGATGATCCTGCGCAGCATGGTTCAAAGAGCCAGCGCGATCATGGCGGTATGGCACCGAGTAGGATAGCGTGGCTGAATGGCAAACGAAGCTCTCGAACTCGGATACCGCTATTTCTGTAAGGAGGAAACGACAGGCAAAGGCTATTGCGGCATGTTTCATCTCGAGGCCGATGATATGGCGGTCGAACTGTATGCCTTTGATGAGCGCCACATCCGGGGGCGTTTTGACGACCTGCTAGTGCTGCGCCTCGCCAACAACACGATCGTATCGCTTCACAACAATATTCCAAGCTCAGGCGGTATACGCCATATGGACCTTGAAAATCAGAGATTTACGTCATATCGGTCCGTCCGATCAAATGTCGTGATCGCTGGCGATAATGCATGGCTACCAAGCGATCCCGTCCGGCGAATAAGCTTTTCCATCGAGCACGCCGAGGAATTGCTACGCTATTCGGATAAGTACGAGGCTGTCGTTGAGGCCGAGTTTGGAGATATGCCGGACAGCACCCTGTTCGCGCTAAAGGCGGACGGCATGACACTCAAAGCGTGGTATCCGGCTTCTGGCGATTTCACCTTCAAGCATGCAACCCATATCGGGGTGCGCTATGGAATCGAGTTTGACGAGCCCCGCAACTTAACCAGCTACATGCCGGAAATGCTGCGGTTGGTGCATTTCGTTTCGGCGGCAATGGGACACCGCTTTGCTCCCTCCGATATCCATTTCTCGCGCCTCACCGATGCCGAATACATGGTGGCGGTCGAGGCCCGTCAAGGCTATCGAGAGCACAGAGTTCATTATATCTGGGTTTCTGACGCGCCAAAAAGCAATCTCTGGATTGGCAGCTCATTTGCACATGTTCGCGGCAAGGCAGAACTGACGGCGTTTTTGGACTGCCTGAAAGTGTGGATAGAGCGCGACGTGGCATGGCGTAGCGCCACTAACATGATGATGGGTTCACTGGGCTTTCAACGGGTGATGTCCGGCGAGCGCCTGATGACAGCCTGTCGTTGGTTGGAGGAAATCCCAGGTGCGGATTCCACTATGGCCGTGTCCAATGATGATATCAACGCGATTGCCGAGTTGGCCGGTGCCGAGGCGGAGAAGCGGGGCCATAAGGATTATAGGTCAAGGATTGCGGGCGTGATCCGAGGGCAACTCAAAAAGGAGAGTAACGGCGAGCGCTTTGCTCGGCTACATAAATCGGTTTGTGACAAATTTGGCAATGAGGCTTTGGAAGATAACGTCGTCCCATACCTTCTTCGCGCCATGACATTTCGTGGCAGAGTTGCGCATGGTCATTTCGAGCTGGACGGTGAGGCGGACTATAAATCTTTCGCTAAGTCCGTCTACGCGATGGAAGCCCTGTGTTATCTCCTCACCATCCGAGATTTACCGATGACCAGCGAAGGCGCATGGCGCGCCACAACGCAGCAGATCGTTACTAATTTCCGGCGATGTCCAGATTGACGCTATAGGAACGATCGCCAAGGCGAGTCTGAATGATTGAAATGGGGTGCATAACGGCACAACGGCTCACAGATGTTGCCTATATCGCTTTTTGCGTCTTGCAAGCGCTATCGCATTAGCGGGAGAGGCGGACAACGAAACGGCCCGCATGGATAGAGCGTTTTGCAGCGCCTCAGTTCCCCTGCTTTCGGCAATAGCTTTCTGCCTCCTCACTCCTTGACCGGATAGGCAATGATCAGCGCCAGCGGCTCTTTCCCCGTCTGTTGGATGCCGACGACCGCGCCGTCATAAAGATAGGCGGTCATGCCGGGGGTGAGGCTGCGGGTTTTGCCGTCGGATTTGACGTCGCCGGTGCCGGAGAGGACATGATAGACTTCATCATGGGCGATGGGGTGCAGGCCGATGGCGGCGCCGACATGCAGGATGCGCTTGCGGAATTCCATGCGGCGTGGTTGGGGCACCGCATCGCTGATGCGATAGGCGGTGCTCATGCCGATCGCGCCATGGGGCGGGGGCTCTTCGCGCATCACGCTGTTTTCGTCGATCACCGCCATGGGCGGCGCGGTGGACGCGGCGGCCAGAAGGAGGGCGACGGGGATCATGGGCGCGTCCCGCTTTCACCCTGCCGCATCATCTTGTCGCGATCGGACAGATGTTCGGCGATGTCGGCCTTCTGCCCCGGATAGCGGCCCGATTTCGGCTCCATCGTGTCGAGATTCCAGTCCGCCTCGACAAAGGGCGCGCGGGTCTGGGCCATTTTCGGATAGCCACCGACCTGTTTTTCATCGTCGATGATCTCGCCGCGTCCCTCCGCCACGAAGAAGAGGACGCGCAGGTCGTCGGCGTCGCGATCCCAGGGGCGGGCCCCGGCGCGGGCGAGGACATGGGTTTCGACATCGCGCGCAGGCAGAACCTGCGTGCCGGGCCACCAGACGGGCGGGGCGGGCAGGTCGTTCAGTTTCGCGCGGGTTTCGCCATAGCGGCCGAACAGGGGCAGCGGCTGGCCGAACTTGTCGACGGCGATATTATCCTTGCCATGATAGTCGAGGTCGCCATCGCCGCCCAGCGTGAGGAAAGGCAGGCCGGTGGCGGTCGACACGCCGCCGCGCAGGACATTGCCGACGGCGGAAATCTTGCCGGTCTGATAGGGGTGATCGCCCCATTCCAGCGCCATCAGATTATAATGGACCGCGCGTTCGCCCGGATCATAGAGGATGTTGTTGACCAGTTCGACCTGGCCGCCGCCCTTCACCAGCGGGTTGCGCTCCATATTATGGGCATAGATGTTGCGCCAGATCAGGATCTGGCTGGCATTGTCGTGGATCAGCGTGCCCTTGCTATGCTCGCCCTTTGGATGGGAGGCATCGGCCAGCCCCTCCGCCGCGAGATTATAGGAGAAGGTGATGGCGTGGCTGGTATTCTGTCGCCACTCGTCGGGCGTCTTGCCTTCGAAGCGCGGGCCGGAGGCGGACATATTTTCATCGATCGCCCAGGTGAAGCTGCAATGATCGATGACGACATGATGGGCGGCGACGGTGGAGATGGCGTCGGCTTCCCAGCCGCTGAGCTTGGGCTGGCCGTCGACGCCGGTGCGGATGCGGATATGGCGCATCACCACGTCATGGGTGGCGATGTCGATGCCGGTCTTGATGAGGGTGATGCCGGGCGAGGGGGCTGTCTGGCCGGCGATGGTGACATAGGGTTCGCTGATCTTGAGGGTTTCCCGGCCCATGTCGATGATGCCGCCGACTTCGAACACAATGATGCGGGGGCCTTTGGCCTCCAGCGCCGCCTTGAAGCTGCCGGGGCCGTCGGACGCGAGGGTGGTGACGCGGAGGATGCGGCCGCCGCGTCCGCCTGGCGTGGTGGCGGCCCAGCCGACGGCGCCGGGGAAGGCGAGGGTGCTGGTCGCCTGTTCCTTCGCGGACGGCGCGGCGATAGCGGGAAGGGGGAGGCTGATGGCGGTCAGGCTAAGCAATATGGGGGCGGCCAGCGGCAACCAGTGCGGCAGGGGGGGCTTCATGGCGATCAACTCTCCTCTTTGCCCCATTCTTGACATTGGGACGGATCGGCTGCAACTGTTTTTGACACCGGTGTCCATTTGTTGCCCTTGTGATGGCCCGGCAACTGCCCGTCCCGATATGGAAGGGGGGGTAGATGGCCGGTCGGCGTCTGCACGCGCTGACCGGCCCTTCTTTGTCAGGAGAGAAGGTCATGAAGGTCGATCGCCGCAGCCTTATGATCGGCGGAGGGCTGGCGCTGGGCGCGGCCGGGAGCGGTCTGGCGCAAGGAAGGGGGGACGCGGCAGCGAGCGGAATGGCCGGGGGCGTTCAGCCGGACTTGATGATCGATCTGTGGCCGGGCGGTGCGCCGGGCATGCCTGCTGTGGCGCCTGCCGAGACGGTGCGGGAGCGCAGCAGCGATCCGGCGATTACCGACCGTGCCTTGCTGCATGTCGCCGGGCCGCGACTGGCGGTTTTTCGGGCGCGAAACCCCAATGGCGCGGCGATGCTGGTGATGCCGGGCGGCGGCTATAGCTGGGTGGTGATCGACAAGGAGGGCTATGAGATCGGTCCCTGGCTGGCGGAGCGCGGCGTTAGCGCCTTCGTGCTTTTCTATCGTTTGCCGCAGGATGGCTGGGCGGCGGGAGCGGATGTCGCCCTGTCCGACGCGCAGCGGGCGATGCGGCTGATCCGGCATCGGGCGGCGGATTTCGAGGTCGATCCGGCGCGGGTCGGGGCAATGGGCTTTTCGGCGGGCGGGCATGTGTGTGCCGATCTGGCGACGCGATTCGCGGCGCGGACCTATGCGCCGGTGGATGTGGCGGACAAGCAGGTGGCCCGGCCCTTTCTGGCGGCGCCGATCTATCCGGTGGTGTCGATGTATCGGCCCGACGCGCATGAAGGATCGCGGCGCAACCTGATCGGCGAGTCACCCCATGCGGCGGCGGAGCGACTTCATTCGCCGCAGGCGCAAGTGACGCCGGCCTGTCCGCCCTGTTTTCTGGTCCATGCCGAGGATGATGCTGTGGTGCCGGTGGAGAACAGCATTTTGCTGCGGCACGCCTGGCGGGCGCAGGGACTGGCGGTGGACACGCATCTGTTCATGCAGGGCGGCCATGGTTTCGGGCTGCGGCGTGCCGTGGGGAAACCGGTGGCGGTCTGGCCAACTCTTTTTGCGGAATGGGCGGTTAAGCAGGGCTTGATGCAGGCATGAAGCGTCAAGAAAATTTCCGTTAAATCAATCCAATAGCTGAAATCGCGGTATTGGGGTCGATCGGATTGCATCAGGGGATATTGACAGCTTTTCGCGTTACGCGCATTTATGACACCGGTTTCCAAGAAGGCGACAAGGGATCGGTACAAGCCGACGTCGCTGCTGCGGGAGGGGATGTGATCTGCACCCTTCCCTTTAGAAATGCTGGCCCGGTCGGTTCGGATCGACCGGGGAAAAGTGGGATGGGAGAGGAAAGCTGATGATCGGAAAGGGCAGTATCCATCGGGGCGACCGGCGCTGGCTGGCGGGAGCATCCTTTGCGGCGCTGGTGCTGGCGATGCCGGCCGGGGCATGGGCGCAGGATAGCGCGCCGCAGGTAGCGCAGGACGCTGCGCCGGAGGGCGAGGTCGCCGATATCGTCGTCACCGGCTTTCGCCAGTCGCTGGGCGCGGCGATCAACCTGAAGCGGCAGACGGTGGGATCGGTCGACGCGATCGTGGCGGAGGATATCGCCAAATTCCCCGACCAGAATCTGGCAGAATCGCTGCAGCGTATTCCCGGCATTTCGATCCAGCGTGACGGCGGCGAAGGGCGGGCCATCACGGTGCGCGGCCTGGGCGCGCAGTTCACCCGCGTTCGGGTGAACGGGCTGGAGACGGTGGCGACATCGACCGACGGCGCCAGTTCCAACCGCGACCGTGCGTTCGACTTCAATGTCTTCGCGTCGGAACTGTTCAGTTCGCTGGTGGTGCACAAGACGGCCGAGGCTTCGCTCGACGAAGGGTCGCTGGGCGCGGTGGTGGACCTCAACACCGGCAATCCGCTGGCTGGGAAGAGCGGATTTACCTTCGTCGGCTCGGCGACCGGTTCCTATAACGACCTCAGCAAGAAATGGGGGCCGCGTCTGGCCGGCCTCATGTCGTGGAAGTCGGAGGACGGGCAATGGGGCGTGGCGCTGTCCGCCGCCTATTCCAAGCTCGACACCAAGCAGATGGGCAATAATACGGTGCGCTGGTCGCAGGCGCGGTTCGACAGTGTCGACGGAACGCCCTGTTTCACCCGGGCGAACAGCGGCGGCGCCTATGTTCCCGGTGCGGCCTGCGACGAAGCGGCGCTCGCCTTCCACCCGCGCATTCCGCGCTATGGCGAGATCGCGCAGGAACGCGAGCGGCTGGGCGTGACCGGATCGATCCAGTGGGCGCCGTCCGACGCGACCAAGGTGTCGATCGACGGCCTCTTCTCCCGCTTCCGCGAAACGCGCGAGGAGAAATGGGGTGAGGTGCTGCTGCGCTCCAACGAACGGTCGATCGACGTCGTCAACCCGGTCTATGACGACAAGGGCAATATGATTTCGGCGACGCTGAACGACGCCTGGGTCCGCACCGAACATTATCTGCGCAAGTCGCAGACCAAATTCTATCAGCTGGGCGCGACCTGGGATCAGGATGTCAGCGACAGCTTGCGCTTTACCCTGCTGGGTGGTTTCTCCAAATCGGATGCGTCGATCCCGGTCGAAACGACATTGGTGTTCGATGATCGCGATGCGCAGGGCTATAGCTATGATTATAGCAATTCGCGGAGGCCCGTGCTGACATTCGGCACCAGCGTCACCGATCCGGCCAATTTCCAGCTGGCGGAAATCCGCGACCGGCCTTCGTCCACCGTCAACAAATTCCGCACCGCCCAGTTGCGGACCGAATGGGATGTGACTGACGGTTTCACGGTCAAGGTTGGCGGGGTCTATCGCCGCTTCTCCTTCGATACGGAGGGCTTTACCCGCGATACGGTGGTGTGCGGCAATGGCGGCGTGGACCGGGTGCTGGGCACGGTGAATTGTTCGCCCACCAGCGCCTTTGGCCCTACGGCCATCTATGGCCTGCCGGTGACGTCCGATCTGGCGCAATTGTTTACGCTCAAGGGCGCTGGCGCGCCGGCGGGGACGACGACGCAATGGCTGGTGCCCAATCTGGCGACCGGCACCGATTACACCAACCTGTATGAGCGGGCGCTGGCGGTGGATGTAGGCAATACCCGCAGCGTGGTGGAACAGGTGAAGGGCGGCTATCTGCAATTCGATGCCAAGGGCGAAGTGCTGGGCCTTGAATATGCGCTCAACGCCGGGGTGCGCTATGTCAGGACGGAGCAGAGTTCGACAGGTCTGCTCGCCGGTGTGAACCGTACGATAAAGCGGTCTTATTCGGACTGGCTGCCGGCGGTGAACCTGGCCGTCTTTCCCCATCGCGACGTCGTGGTTCGCGCATCCGTGGCAGACGTCATCACCCGGCCTTCGCTGGGCAGCCTGACGCCGGGCGGGTCTGTTGACGGGTTCAACTATAATATCAATTTCGGCAATCCCGATCTGCAACCCTATCGCGCGACGTCATACGACCTTGCGGTGGAATGGTATTTCGCGCCGCAATCCCTGTTTTCCGTGGCCGTGTTCAAGAAGGATGTGTCGAGCTTCCCGATCAGCGATACGACCACTGGCACCTATGCGTCGACTGGATTGCCGCTGTCGATCATTCCTCCCGGTTCGCCCGCCGCGCAAAGGCCCGAAGACCGGTTGTGGAACATTACCCGGCCGATCAACGGAACTGGCGCGAGCCTGAAAGGCATCGAAATCGCGTTGCAGATGCCATTCACCTTCCTGCCCGGATTTTTGTCGCATTTCGGAGGTATAGCCAACGCCACCTTCGTCAAATCCAGTGCGACCTACACTACGCCGGGACCGATCCAGACGGCCTGCGTTACCGGCGTGACAGGCTGTGCCTTTGGGCCGAATGTGGCGGTCACACGGCGAGAGACGTTGTTCGGCCTGTCCAAGCGCGCTTTCAACGCGACGCTCTATTATGAGGACGCCAAATTCAGCGCCCGCGGGTCGATCAGCTACCGCAGCCCCTATATCGACGGGACCAGCGGAACCGGCAATGTGTTCGAAGGCTATAACAGCACGATCAATGTCGATGCTTCGGTGCGGTACAAGCTGACCGACTGGATCGAATTGTCGCTGGAGGGGATCAACCTGACTGACGACTATCGGGATCGCTACACCGATCTGGATACCAATCGCAATTATGAGCAGCTGCATTTCGGGCGCACTCTTCAAGTTGGCGCACGCTTCAAGCTCTAAGGCGCCCGGCCGGATCGCGTCTGCACACGCGATCCGGCTATTTTCTTTCTGACCGACAACGGGAGAGCATATGACGATCAGCCGCCGCGACGCCCTGACGGGAACATTGGCTGGCGGCGCGATCGCGCTGGGCGGCGGGCCAGTGGCGTTGGCCGCATCTGCTGCGCCGGCCGCACCGACGGGCTGGAAACGCGGGCTCGACAATCAGCGGGTCGCCGATCTGGGTGACGGGCGCTTCCTCAATCCTTTGCTGTCGGGCGACCGGCCCGATCCCGCGATCCTGAAGGATGGCGCGGATTATTATCTGACCTTCTCCAGTTTCGACAGCTATCCCGGCATCACCATCTGGCACAGCCGCGACCTGATCAACTGGCAGCCGCGCAAGGCGGCGCTCACCAGGAATATCGGGTCGGTCTGGGCGGTCAGTCTGGAAAAGCATGAGGGCCGTTATTTCCTTTATATTCCGGTGAAGGCCGAGCCGAACAGCATCTTCGTCAGCCATGCCGACAGCATCGACGGGCCGTGGAGCGACCCGATCGACCTGAAGCTGCATGATCATATCGACCCCTGCCATGCGGTGGGGGAGGATGGCAGTCGCTGGCTGTTCCTGTCGGGCGGGGATCGTATCCGCCTGTCGGACGATGGCCTGTCGACGGTCGGCGCGGTCGAGCATGTCTATGATCCCTGGCGCTATCCCGACACATGGGATGTGGAGGGATTTTCCCCCGAAGGGCCGAAGATTCACCGCCATGGCGGCTGGTTCTACATGCTCACGGCGGTGGGCGGGACGGCCGGGCCGCCGACGGGGCATATGGTGATTGCGGCGCGATCGCGCTCCATCCATGGGCCGTGGGAGCAGCATCCGGATAATCCGCTGGTCCGCACGACCAGTCTGGACGAGCGCTGGTGGTCGCGCGGTCACGCCAGTCTGGTGGAGGCGCCGGATAAAAGCTGGTGGGCCGTGTATCATGGCTATGAAAACGGGTTGTGGACGCTGGGGCGGCAGACTTTGCTTGATCCGGTGGAGTGGACGGCGGACGGCTGGTTCCGCATGACGGGCGGCGACCTGTCGCAGCCCTTGCCCAAGCCGCGCGGGGGACAGGCATTGCCGCATGGCATGGCGCTGAGCGACGATTTCCGCGAATTGAAGCTGGGCGCGAAATGGAATTTCTTCCGACCCGCGCCTGACGAGGCGAGCCGGGCACGGGTGGCCGATGGCGCGCTGATGCTGAAGGGGCGGGGCAAGGCGCCGGTGGATTCATCGCCGCTGCTGCTGATCGCGGGTGATCCGTCTTACGAGTTTCAGTGCGACATAGAGATTGCGCCGGGCGGGACGGCGGGGCTGGTCCTCTTCTATGACGACAAGCTCTATTGTGGGCTGGGTTTTGACGAGACGCGGTTCGTTACCCATCAATATGGGATGGAGCGGGGCCGACCGAGTAATAGCTATGGCCGACGGCTGACGATGAAGGTGACGAACCATCATCATATCATCGCCTATCATCTGTCGGGCGATGGCGGGCGGACATGGCAGCGGTTCGACCGGGGCATGGAAGTATCGGGCTACCACCATAATGTGCGCGGCGGATTTCTGATGCTGCGCCCCGGTCTTTACGCCGCCGGGCCGGGCGAGGCACGGTTCCGAAATTTCCGGTTCCGCGCGCTGTAGGACGGGCGGCTATTCCACGCCGGTCCAGCCGCCGCCCATCGCCTGATAGAGGGTGACGCGCGCGGTCAGCATGTCCGCCTGCGCCTGCACCAGCGCCAGTTCGACCGAGAAGAGCGAACGCTGCGCGTCGAGCTGTTCCAGATAGGGGGAATAGCCGGCGCGGTAGCGGTTGGAGGCGAGGCGATAGCCTTCGGCGGCGGCTTCCCGCTGGCGCTGGAGCAACTGGACCTGTTCGTCGCCATGCTGGATCGCCGCCAGCGCATCCTCCACGTCGCGGAAGGCGCCGAGTGCCGCCTTGCGATAGGCGAATGCAGCCTGATCCCGCTGGGCGCCCGCGGCTTCCAAACCGGCGCGCAGCCGGCCGCCTTCGAACAGTGGGGCGAGGATGCTGCCGCCGACCGACCAGATGGTGATCGGATCGGCGAGCAGAGTGGAAAAGGCCGCGCCACCCGACGCGGTCAGGCGCAGTTGCGGCAGGAATGCCTTGCGCGAAGCTGCCAGCGATTTGTCGGCGGCGGCAAGCTGAAATTCGGCCTGCGCGATGTCCGGGCGTCGTCGCAGCAGATCGGATGGCAGGCCGTCGGCGATGGCGGGCCGGGTGAGGGCAGAGAGGGCTGTGCCGCGCGTGATGCCGCCGGGCAGTTCGCCGGTCAGCAGGCGCAGGGCATTTTCCTGTCGCGTGATCGCCTGTTGCAGCGGGGGAATGACCTGTGCCGTCGCCTGATATTCGGCCTGTGCCTGCGCCAGTTCGAGGCGGGGGGAATAGCCCGCATCGCTGCGCCGCTGCGCCAGTTTGAGCGCGGCGGCACGGGCGTCCAGCGTCTGCTTCGCCACGGCCAGCCGGGCGTCGAGCGCCAGCAGCGTGATATAGCCACTTGCTGCGGTTCCGGCGACCGACAGGCGGATGGCGTCGCGTGCGGCCTGACTTGCGAGCCAGGCGGAGCGTGCTGCCGACGCACGGTCGGACAGGCGGCCGAAGAGATCGGCTTCCCATGCGGCTTGTAGCTGCGGCTGGCCTGCGGTCTGTTCGACCGGCTCGCCAAAGGCATTGACGGTGCGGGAGTCCGCTATGCCGCCAACGGCGTCGAGCGTGGGCAGCAGGGCGGCGCGGGCGATGCCCTGCTGCGCCTTGGCTTCGCGGATGCGGGCGGCGGCGATGGCGATGTCGATATTATTGGCCAGCGCCTGTTCGACCAATGCGGTCAGGGTCGGGTCGCCAAAGCCCTGCCACCATGTCCGGTCGAAGGGGGCGGTGGGGCCGGCGTCGGTGCGCCATGTGGCGGGTGGCGTGACGGGCGCGACCTGTGCGGTTTCGACCATCGGGCCGGCGCAGGCTGCCAGCGATGCGAGCAGCAAAAGGGGCGATGCGCGCATCAGTCGTTCGTGTGAATCTTGATGACGACGGACATGCCGGGGCGCAGCCGCTTCGCGAGATCCTGACCCGGATCGATCCGGACCCGCACGGCGATCCGCTGCGCGACCTTCACGAAATTGCCGGTGGCATTGTCGGCCTTGAGCACGGCAAATTCCGATCCGGCGGCCGGCGCCATATTTTCGACATGGCCGGTCAGCTTCGCGCCGCCCAGCGCATCGACGCGGAAGGTGGCGCGCTGCCCGACGCGCATCCGGTGGGTTTGGGCTTCCTTATAATTGGCGATCACCCAATGATCGTGCGGCACCAGGAACATGAGTTGCGTGCCGGCCGTCACATAGGCGCCGTTGCGCACGCCTATTTCGGACAATTGACCAGCGCCGGGTGCGCGGATGATGCTGTTGTCGAGATCGATCTGCGCCAGATGCAGTTGCGCCCTTGCGCCCTCCACAGCCGCCTCCAGACCACCGCGCCCTACCATGACCGACCGCACATCCTGCGTGCCGATCTGGCGGGTGGCGCCGGCCTGCTGCACGGCGGCCTGCGCGGCGAGCAGGGCGGCGCGGGTCTGGTCGCGCTCGCGTTCCGAAATGGAGCCGTCGGCCACCAGCGCGTCGGCGCGGCGCATGTCGGCCTGCGCCTTGACCAGCTGGGCGCGGGCGCTGGCGATGCCGGCTTCCTGTCCGGTCAGGGCTGCCTCGCGCGATCGCTGGCTTTGCTGGGAATTGTCGAGCGCGGCGATCTGGGCGGCGAGATTGGCCTTCGCCTGTTCGACCTTTGCCGCATAGATGCGCTGATCGATCGTGGCGAGAATCTGGCCCGCCTTCACATCGGCGAAATCCTGTACCGGGACGGCGGTGACATAGCCGCTGACCTGCGGGCTGATGATCGTCACCTTGCCGCGTACATAGGCATTGTCGGTCTGCTCCGACCAGCCGGCAAAGGGCGGCAATTGCCAGGCGTAGAGGATGGCGGTGATGGCGATCAGCGCGATGGCGACGATGGCGACCACCGTCAGCCGACTACGCGCGGGCGGCCGCCAGCCGCTGGGCGGGGGATCGATCTGTGGGTCGGGCGTTTCCGGTTCGGGACCGGTGGTCGTCGGCTGGTTCATGCGTCCCCTATTGGCTCCCCATAGCCTGTTGCGCAGCCTGTGCCTGCATCATCTTTTGCTGGAGCAGGATGACGGGCGATATTTCTCCCCGCCGGCGGATCGAATAGCGGATGGCATAGCCCCAGAGGGCAGTCAGCACCGCCAGCGCGCCGATCAGCAGGAAGACGTCGTTGAAGGCCAATATGTTGGCTTCCCGCGCGACCTGCTGCGCCAATATGGCGGCGCCTTCCGCGCTGCGCAGAGCGGGGTCGCCGATCACGCCCGACACCGCCCCGCCCCCGGCGCGGATGCGCGCGGCGACCAGCGGGTCGATCATGACGATATGCTGCACCAGTTCGTGTGAATGATATTTTTCGCGCACCACCTGAAAGGTGCCGAGCAGGGTGGTGCCCAGCAGGCCGCCGACGCTCTGGCTCATGCTGAACAGCACCACGAAGCTGACGAAATGCTTGCCCCCTGCCAGCAGGGTGCGGGACATGCCGATCACCATCGCCTGCGCCAGAAACAATATCGAGGCGAAGCCGATAAGCGCCTGACTGAAATAGAAATTGGCCGGGCGGGTGAGGTTGGTGGCGTCCGCATCCAGGAAGGCGCCGATCGCGATCAGGATGACCGCGATGGTGATGGGGCGGCTGACATTGGCGGGGCGGAAGGTCAGCACCGCCGTCACCATGCCGGCAAGCGATGCGAGGAGGATGACGAGGTTGAGGGTGATCATCTGGTCGTTGATCATGCCCACGATATTGAGCAGGCCGACCGATCCGAACGCCTGTTCGGACAGGAGGATGCGCACGGAGGCGGCGATCAGCATCAGCCGCACCATTTCCCGTTTGCCCAGCCAGCGCGTGTTGATGAGCGGATTGGCGCGGTGATGTTCGACGAGAAGCGCCGCGCTGACCAGCAGTACGCTGGCCACCAGCGACCAGCCCATCCAGGCGCGCTCCGTCCACCATTCGATCCGCGCTTCGGACAGGACGGCGATCAGCAGGCAGAGGCCCGGTGCGAGCAGGCCGAAGGTCAGGAAATCGAGCGGCTCGAACACCTTCTCCCGCTCGCTGGGCGGCAGGGGCAGCGCCATGACAGCGGCCAGCGAGGCGAAGGCCAGCCCCATTTCGAACCAGTAGAGCATGTGCCAGTCACCCGATTCCAGCAGGTGTGGGGAAAGGGCGCGGGCGATCGGCGTGGCGAGCTGGGGGATGGATATGCCCATCATCACGCCGGCCAGGCGCTTGGGCGCGGGCAGGCTCTGCATCAGATAGAGGATGGTGAGGGTCGACAGGCCCGACGCCGCGACACCGCTGGCTGCGCGTACCGCGACCGAGGTCCAGAAGCCATGCAGGAACAGATGCATGATCGTGGTCAGCGCATAGGCCGCCAGCATGTAGCGGATGAAAGGCTGTAGCCCGAACTGCTGGCGATATTTGACCAGCAGCAAGTTGGCGGTGACGTTGGTCATGAAATAGGCGGCGGTCAGCCAGGCGCTTTCATTGCTGTTGAGGCCGAGCGTGCCCTGCGCGAAGTTGAGGTTCACCGTCACCAGCGCGTTGCCGAGGCCGCCGGTGATGCCGATCAGGCAGCCGATCGCGAAATAGGCCCGGCGGCGGCGCGAGGGATGATCGGGATTGGCTGGCGATCCCGGCAGGGTCGGGCGCTCATGCGGTTTGAAGACATAGGGCGTCGTGTCGCTCATGCCGGCGCGCCGTGGTGAATAGGGGCGAGGCATCTCGTCAAACCCAAGAGCGGCGTTCCCGGCGAGCGTTGGTCGGCTTCGCCTTGATAGCCGGGCCATTGGGTCAGGCCAAGACCATTGTTGCGCGCAGCCAATGTTCGTTCAAAGTCCAACTTTTCGAGAATCTCGAACAGATGGGACGATTTTATCCCTCTGAACGGGAAAGGCGGGCGCGGCTAGAAAAGGGGCATAGCCGGACAGGAGTTTTCGCCATGCTGACCATCGCCACCCCCCGCCTCAGCCCCGCCGAATGGAACGATGTTCAGGCGACCCTGAGCGCTGTCGCCGATTGTGGTTGTGGCGAGCCGGCTGCTGCCGGGTCGCTGCGTTCGCGGATTGGCCATGCGGTCGATGCGCTGATCGGGCCGAAGAAGGCGGCGCCTGCGCCGTTGCCTGTCCATCTGCGCCCGGTGCGTGATTTCCTGTGCGAAACCGGCCGTACTCGCAAGCTGGCCGAACGTCACATTCCGTCCCTTTCCGCGCAGGGTTTCTCCCGCGCCCAGATCGAAGCGCTGGCGCTGCTCGGCGCCTGATCCCCCCTATCCCGTACAAGGAACAGTCCCATGTCCATCCGTTCTTCCGACATCGACGCCGTCGATATGGTCATCCTGCCGCCGGTCCGCGATCTGGGCGACGGGTTTTCGGTCCGCCGCGCGCTGCCTTCGGCACATCGCCGCATGGTCGGGCCGTTCATCTTCTTCGACCAGATGGGTGAGGCCGTGTTCAACAGCGGCGAAGGGCTGGACGTGCGCCCGCACCCGCATATTGGCCTCGCCACCGTCACCTATCTGCTGGAGGGCGAGATTTTGCACCGCGACTCCGTTGGGTCGGTGCAGTCGATCCGGCCGGGCGAGGTCAATTGGATGACGGCCGGTAGTGGCATCGTGCATAGCGAGCGGACGTCGGACGAAAATCGCGCGAAGGGCGGCAAGCTGTTTGGCCTTCAGACCTGGGTTGCGCTGCCCACGCAGCATGAGGAAACCGATGCGGGCTTTTCGCACCACAAGGCGCATGAAATTCCGACGATCGAGGATGCCGGCACGCGGGTGACGCTGATCGCGGGCAACTCCGACGGGCTGGTGTCGCCGGTCAAGACCTTTTCCGACATGGTCTATGCCGACATCGCCCTGCTGGACGGCGCGCGCTATCAACTCAAGGCCGAGCATGTCGAACGCGCCATCTACGTGGTGGCGGGCGAGATTGAGGTGGTCGGCCAGACCGGCGGCTTTGCGACCGGCGAACTGGTGGTGTTCAAGCCCGGTGCGGAGATCATATTGCGGGCCAAGGGTGGCGCGCGGCTGATGCTGCTGGGCGGCGAACCGCTGCCGGAGAAGCGCAACATCTACTGGAATTTCGTCTCTTCCTCGGCGGATCGGATCGAACAGGCCAAGGCCGACTGGCAGGCCCAGCGCTTCGCCAAAGTGCCGGACGAAAGCGAGTTCATCCCACTGCCGGCGTGAAAAGAAGGCGAGGATGGTGTGGCGGGAGATGTGGCCTGACGCATGCTCCCGCCTCTTTTTACCGACTTGCTAGGCAAACGTTAACCATCCCTGCCTAACGACAGCCTTGGGCGGTGGAGGTTCGCATGGCGACGATATTGGTGACGGGCGGGTCTGGTTTCTTCGGAACCCTGTTGATCCGGAAATTGCTGGATGATGGTCACAGGGTCGGCAATATCGACCTGTTGCCCAGCACGATCGTTCATCCGCATCTGCGCTCGGTCATTGGCGACATCCGGAACCGGGCCGATCTTGATCCTCTATTTGCAGCTTGCAAGCCCGATGCTGTGGTCCATTGCGCCGCGTTGCTGGCGCATGGTTCGATATCGGACAGGGAATTATGGTCCTCCAATGTCGATGGCACGCGGATTCTGGCCGAGGCAACGGCGGCGGCGGGCGTGCGCAACCTGGTTTATCTGTCGAGCAATTGCCTGTGGGGGCAGGGGTTCGACCGTCCCGTCACCGAAGCGGACGAACCGGCGCCCTGCGAACTTTATGGCCAGACCAAATGGGAAGGCGAACGCATCCTCCATGGCTGGCAGGACAGCTTTGCCACGACGACGATCCGTTGCCCGACCATCATCGACGAAGGCCGGCTGGGCCTGCTGGCGATCCTGTTCGAATTCATCGCCGACGGAAAGACGGTGTGGACCGTCGGCAAGGGCGATAATCGCTATCAGTTCATCTATGCCGCCGACCTGATCGATGCGGTCCTGCGGGCTACGCGGCAGGATCGGTCGCATATCTTCGGCATCGGGTCGGATGCGGTTTCCACGATGCGCGAAACCTTCCAGCATGTCATCGATGCCAGTCATAGCCGGTCGAAGATCGGCGCGCTGCCCAAGATGCCGACCATTGCCGCGATGAAGCTGGCCCATCATCTGCGCATATCCCCGCTTGGCCCCTATCATTATCGGATGATCGCATCGTCCTTCATCTTCGATACCAGTAAGATTAAAGCGGAACTGGGCTGGCAGCCGACCTTGACCAACAGCCAGATGTTGCTGCGCGCCTATGATTATTATCATCGGAATCGTCGGGAAATCGCGGAACGCAATGGCGTGTCCGCACATCGTCAGGCGTCCGGCATGGGGGTCATCCGCATCCTGAAATGGGTGTCCTGAGTCTGTCCGCCTTGCCGGCCGATTCAGACATGCGACCTGTCGCGACGCGGGGCAGGTTTGCCGCCATCGGGTGGCAATGGCCCGTGCTGGCCCTTTACGCCCTCTGGATAGTCTATGTCGGTTACCGGCATGAGCATTGGTTCGACGAAGCGCAGGCCTGGTTGCTGGCGCGGGACAGCAGCCTGTGGCAATTGCTGGCGGAACGCATCCGCTATGAAGGCAGTCCGGGCCTGTGGCATCTGATCCTGTGGATCGCCATCCGTTGCGGCCTGTCCTATGAGCTGTTTTACCTGATCCCTGCGGGCTTCGCGATGGCGGGCGCGGCGCTGCTATTGTGGCGGGCGCCCTTTCCGCCATGGATCCGCGTCCTGATCCTCGGCTCCTATTTCTTCGGCTATCAATATGCGGTTCTGGCGCGCAGCTATGCGGTCGACCTGCTGCTGGTGCCGTTGGCGGCGCTGTGGTTTGCGGATCGGACTGCGCGTCCGCTTCGCTATGCGGTGGTGATTGGCCTGATCGCCAATCTCAATGCGCATGGTTTTCTGGTCGCCGGGATGCTGGGGCTGGAATTGCTGGTGCGTCTCGTTCTGACGTCTCAAATGAAGCGCGGACAGGCGTGGCGCGCGCTGGCTATTGCCGCAATGCTGGGGTTGTTTGCGCTGGTGACGGCATGGCAACCGGCCGATAACGGATTTCTGCCGTCGGAGCGGGAACGGCCCGGCTATATTCTGATGGACTTCGTGCGGAATGCCTTTGTCGACGGGGCCTTGCCTTTCGGTGCGAGCGGGTCTGTCCGGTTCGAGCAACTTTTCGGCTTTGAGCTGTCGATCCTGTTGTTGCTGCCCGCTGTCGGTCTGATCCGGGCTGCCGGGCACGGACCGTTGGCGCTGGCGATTGCGACAGTCCTGACGGGATTTTCTGTTATCACCCATGTCAGTCCCTGGCATAGCGGGTTGCTGTTCCTGTTCTGGATATTCCTGTTGTGGATCAGTTGGCCGGCGGTGATTTCGCTGCGCTTGCGCCGTTTCCTGCTGGCATCGATCGGGATCATCGGCGTCTGGCAAGGCGCGCAGATGATTCGGGCCGGTCTGTGGGATATCGACCATGTCTATTCGCCGGGGCAGCAGGCGGCCCATATTCTGGCGGAGTATCGCGCGACCCATCCCGATGCGCATATTGCGGCCTATGGGTTCAAGACATTTGCGGTTCAGCCCTGGCTGCCAGGGAATCCGTTCGCCAATTATCATGACGCGGCACCGCGCCCGGCCTTTTTGAGCTGGAAAAAATCCGAGCGCTGGAAGCCATTTGGCAATGGCCGGGAATTTGTCGCCATCATGGAAAGCCGTCCCGATCTGGTCGTTGCATCGACATCGTTGCAGAAGGGGCAAAGTGCGGAGATGGAAGCCTATGCCTGCGACGCGGGTTATGGGATCGTGCGCCTGTTGCCGGGCGCCATGATGTGGCGCGGGCGGTGGATGCAGGATGACAGCATATTGATATTGACCAAGGGGTCGCGGACGGGCTGTCCCGTCGCTGGCAAGATTTGACGGTATCCGGTCCGCCCCCTTCAGCGGAGGCGGAGCGGATGGACGTGCCGTCATTCCCCTCTATCGCTGCTCCACGGTGAGCGGCGACCGCCATCGGCGAGGCTGGCAAGCTGGAGGAATTCCTGCCGCCAGTAGCTGGACTGGGGGCCGGCCAGATTTTCTATGTCACCGAAGGAAAAGCGCCCCAGCCGGGTGTCGCCGCGCAGCTTCTGGCCGAAAGCCGCGACGGCCACGGCAAAGGCCATGTCGCCTTGTGGCCGGGTGGCGGCGGCGAGCAGGGTGGCGGGCACGGGGCGTTCGATCAGGCGGCTGCTTTCGCCTTCGGGCAGTTTGTAGCGCAGGCGGACTGTGGCGATTTCGCTGGCATTACCGGTGGCTGGCGTAGGCTGATTGGCGGCATATTTGCGCGGGCCGGTCCAGCCGGCTTCCCCCGTCGGCACGATTTCATAGAGGGCCGTCACCTGGTGGCCTGCGCCGATCTCACCCGCGTCGACCCGGTCGTCGTCAAAATCCTCCTCCGCCAGAGCGCGATTTTCATAGCCGATCAGCCGGTACTGGCTGACCGCTGCGGGATTGAATTCCACCTGCACCTTCACATCCTTTGCAATGGTAAAGAGGGTGGAGGAGAGTTCCTCGTCCAGTACCTTGCGCGCTTCCATGGCGCTGTCGATATAGGCATGGTTGCCATTGCCGAGATCGGCGACCGCCTCCATCATCGCATCATTATAATTGCCCTGTCCGAAACCCAATGTGGTCAGGGTGATGCCGTCTTCCCGATGCAGCTTCACCATATCCTCCAGGCTTTTCTGGTCGGACAGGCCGACATTGAAGTCGCCGTCGGTCGCCATGATGATGCGGTTGATGCCGCCGGGCACGCGGTGCGCGCGGGCGAGGTCATAGGCCATGGAGAGGGCCGGACCGCCCGCCGTCGCGCCGCCTGCGTCTAGGCCATGGAGCGCGGCCTTTATCTCTTCGGGGTCATGGCTGCCCTCGACCAGCGTTTCGACCCAGCCGGCATAGGTGATGATCGACACGCTGTCGTCCGGCCGCAGACCCTCGGCAAGCGTGGCGAGCGCCTGCTTCACCAGCGGCAGCTTGTCGGGATCCTGCATCGATCCCGATACATCGACCATGAAGACCAGATTGGCCGGTGGCCGCTGCGACCGGGCGACGTCATAGCCGCGCAGGCCGATCCGCAGCAGGCGGGTGCCGGGGGTCCAAGGCGTGGTCGAGACGTTGGTGGTCACGCTGAAGGGCGCGGACCGATCGTCAGGCAGGGGATAATCATAGCGGAAATAGTTGATCATCTCCTCGGTGCGGACCGCTTGCGCCGGGACGGTCTGGCCGGCCAGCAACATGCGGCGGACATTGGTATAGGCGCCGGTGTCCACATCCACGGCGAAGGTCGATACCGGTTCGCTCGCGACCTGATGGATGGGGCTGACGGGATGGCCGTAATAGCGTTCGCCATCGGTCTGGGCGATGGCGCCGTTGGCGGCTTCATAGGAGCTATAGGTGCCGGGGCTCTGACTGCATCCGGCGAGGATGAGGCTGGGGAAGAGGGTGAGGGTGACAGCTAGGCGAGCGCGCATCCTGATTTCTCCACTATTGGGGTAGAGAGAAAATAGGAGCGATAAAACGATGCTGACAAGCGATGAATGGAGAGGTGTGCCGCCTGCATCGGTGCGTGGTGCAGGGCGGGATCGAGCGTTTTCGCGGAAATGCGTGGGTTAGGGCAGCGGCTGCACGGCATCTGCATCCGACCTGCGCCAACTATTGATCGACATCGCCCCCCGATCTGCTTGGAGCGCGCGCATCTTGCCCTGACATTCAGGGAGACAAGATCGATGCGTTCCTCTGCCTTGCGCCTGACGGCGCGCTTTCGCTGGAAGCTGGTGCCCGCGTTGCTCGTCGTCGGTCTGGGCGACTGGCTATTCTATCAGCATCATTTCTACGGCGGCTATCTGGGGCTGTTCGCCTTTGCGGTGCTGGGCGCGCTGATCGCGGGACGACCGGCGGTGCGGCATGACCGACGGGCCTGGGTCGCACTGGCGGCGGCGGGGCTGTTTGCGCTGGCGCTGATCTATGATGCGAGCCTGCTGAGCTGGTCGCTCTTCTGGGGCGCGGTGGTGATGGCGACGCTGATCCCGGCGACGGCGCGGTTCGATGACGGATGGCGCTGGTTGCAGCGGCTGGTGCTGCACGGGCTGCGCGCGCCGTTCGCGCCGCTGATCGACCTGCGACATCTGCTGAAGGTGCGGGCGGCGGGCCGATCGGGGCGGTTCAGCCTGCAGGCGGCGCTTGCGATGTTTGCTTTGCCCGTGATTGGTAGCCTGGTCATTATCGCCCTGTTCGCGGCGGCCAATCCGCTGGTCGAGCGGTTCGTGAACGCCTTCGTGGTGACGGATCTGTCGCCTCTGCTGGTCGTGCGCATGGCGTTCTGGGGCATATTGTTTATGCCGATGTGGAGCCTGTTGCGGCCGCGGCTGTCGCGCTGGTTGCTGCCGAGCTTCGAGGGGCGGGGCGAGATGGTGCTGCCCGGCGTTTCGGTTGCGTCCGTGACGCTGTCGCTGATCCTGTTCAACCTGTTGTTCGCGGCGCAGAATCTGATGGACGCCGTCTGGCTGTGGGGCTGGGCGCCGATGCCGCAGGGGATGACGATGGCGGATTATGCGCACCGTGGCGCCTATCCGCTGATCGCGACGGCGCTGCTGGCGGCGCTGTTCGTGCTGGTGACATTGCGATCGGGATCGGACACGGCGCGGACGCCGGTGATCCGCAGACTGGTGATGCTGTGGATCGGGCAGAATATCATCCTTGTCGCCTCCTCCATGTTGCGCACGGCGGATTATATCGAGGCCTATTCGCTCACGCGGCTGCGCATCGCGGCCTTGCTTTGGATGGCGTTGGTGGCGTTCGGGCTGGCGGCGATCTGCTGGCGCTTGTTGCGGGGGCGCAGTGCGGCCTGGCTGATCAACGTCAATCTGGCGGCGGCGGGGCTGGTGCTGGGCGCTGTCTGCTTCATCGATCTGGGTGAAATCGCCGCGCGGTGGAATGTCCGCCATGCGCGCGAAGTCGGCGGGAGGGGTGTCGCGCTGGACCTCTGTTATATGAGCGATCTGGGTGAATCTGCTCTCCTGCCGCTGCTAGAGTTGGCACAGCGCCGGGATCTCAAGCCAGAATTTAATGACCGGGTGCAGTTTATGTGGCGACGGTTGCATGGGGTGTTGGAAGAGCGGCAGCAAAATGGCTGGACCTTCGTCGGGCAAAGGCGCCTCAATAGAGTAGCGGAGATGTTGGTGATAAATAGTCCCCCGGCGGCTTCACCGGGCTGGAAGGATTGTGCGCCACCCCGGCCGAAACGGGTCGATAAAGTGGACTCTGCTCACTCGGCATCGGAGCCAATCGTTGGGCCGGTCCCTTCCGAGCCAAACCCTGCGTTGACAGGAGGGACCGGGAAATGATCCAATGCCCCATGCCCAGCACCATATTGATCGTCGACGATGATCCCCATATTCGCCAGTTGCTCGTCTTCGCCTTTGGCAAGGCAGGGCTGGAAACGATCGAGGCGGCCGATGGCGAGGAGGCGCTGACGGCGGTCGAGCGCCATGTGCCCGATCTGGTCATTCTGGACATCAACATGCCGCGCCTTGATGGGCTGGAGGTGTGCCGTCGGCTGCGCGCTAGCAATCAGGTGCCGATCTTCTTCCTGTCATCCCGGGATGACGAGATCGACCGGGTGCTGGGCATCGAACTGGGGGGCGACGATTATGTCGTGAAGCCCTTTTCGCCGCGGGAGGTGGTGGCGCGGTCGATGGCGATCCTGCGCCGGACGGCTGGCCGGCCGCCGGCCGTGGAGAATGTCGGGATGATCCGCCATGGCCTGCTGAGCCTCGACACCGAAAGCTGGTCGGCGCAATGGCGCATGCAGGAGGTGGGCCTGACGGTGACGGAGTTCACGATCCTGCGCACCCTGCTGGCCATGCCGGCGCGCATCTTTTCGCGCGACCAGATTATCGACCGGTTTCGCGGGCCGGGCTTTGCCCTGACCGACCGGACGGTGGACAGCCATATCCGCAATCTGCGCCGCAAATTCGCCGATGTGGGCGGGACCGACATTATCGAGACGCGGGCCGGGATCGGCTATCGGCTGGGCGGATGCAGCGGAGCCGCGCCATCTGCATGATCGCGGCGATCAAGGCCCGGATTGCGCGGCATTGGCCGATCCTGCGGCTGCGCACGATCCTGCTGGGGACCTTGCTGTTCGTCGCGGCGCTGCCGGGCTTTAGCGCGATCTTCCTGCGCATCTATGAAAATGCGCTGGTGCGGCGGACCGAGGCGGAACTGGTGGCGCAGGGCGCGGCGCTGGCGGCGAGCGCGGCGGTCGTATGGCAGGGGATGCCGGACCGGCCGGTCCTGTCGTCCAAACCGGTCCGCTATCACGACCGCATGACCGAGATCGACCTGCGGGCCTCGCCGGTGCTGCCGCCACGCCCAACCGCGACGGTGACGGAGGCGCAGCCCGATCGCGCGGCGCTGGCGCTGACGCGGCGGATGATGCCAGCCTTTCAGGAAACCAAGCTGACGACCCTGTCGTCCATATTGGTGCTGGATCGCAATGGGCTGTTGCTGAACGGGGCCGAGCGCGGACGCAGTCTGGCGACATTGCCGGAAATTCAGGCGGCGCTGGGCGGACGGACGATGACGGTCCTGCGCGAGAATGCGGGCCATGTTCCGCAATATCCGGCCGAATGGCTAAGCCGGGCCGCCAGCATCCGGTTGCATCATGCGCGACCGATCACCGTCGATGGGCAGGTAGTCGGCGTGCTGCTGCTGTCCCGATCTCCACGGGCGCTGTCTTTGGGGCTGTATGAGGATCGCGGCAAGATCGGGATCGGGGTGGCTGTCATCTTCCTGCTGCTGCTTCTGTTGTCGGCCGTGCTGTCTCGGGCGATCGTACGGCCGATCGAGGCGCTCAGCCGGGCGACGCGCGAACTGGCGTCGGGGCGGCGGGTGGCGCCAAGAGAGCCTTCTCTACAGGTCGTCGAGATCCGGGCTCTCTATCGCGATTTCGACCAGATGGCACAGAGCATCGAGAAGCGGTCCCGCTATCTGCGGGATTTCGCCTCGTCGGTCAGCCATGAGTTCAAGACGCCGCTGGCCGGCATTTCCGGCGCGATCGAATTGTTGCAGGACCATGGGGCGGACATGCAGCCCGGCGACCGGACGCGCTTTCTGCGGAATATGGCGGCGGATGCGGAACGGCTGTCGCGGCTGGTGCAGCGGCTGATGGAACTGGCTCGCGCCGACGTGCTGGTGGGCGAGGCGGATGCGCGGACGCAGGTTAAGCCCTTGCTCGCGACGGTAGCGGATGCATTGGGGCGGGAGAATTTTGCTATCCGTGTCGATACGCCCGACACGCTGCCTGCATTGGCGATCGACCAGCCTGCGCTGGAGGCAATCGTCACGACCCTCGCTGAAAATGCGCGGCAGGCGGGGGCATCCTGTCTCGATATCGTTGTCGTTCCGGCCGGTGAGGCGACCATGTCGATCGATCTGGTCGATGATGGGTGCGGCATTCCCGATGGCGACAGGGAGCGGATATTCCATCCTTTCTTCACCAGCAAAAGGGAGGCGGGCGGGACTGGCCTGGGCCTTGCCATATCGCGCTCGTTGCTCGACGCCTATCGGGGGGAGTTGCAATTATTGCCGTCTACCCAAGGCGCGCATTTCCGTCTGATCCTGCCGATTGCTGGATAAGGGCTTGAGTTTGTGGATGGCAGGCCCGATGCGGGCGGACAGGCTTTGCAAGGAGTTGGATGCATGACCACCCTGTTTGAACCGCCAGCCGCCATCATCGCGGCGACCAGCGAGGGGCCGGGCTTTCCAGTGCGTCGTCTGTTCTGCATCGGCCGCAACTATGCTGCCCATGCGCGGGAAATGGGGAAGGATCCGGAACGCGAGGCGCCCTTCTTCTTCACCAAATGGGCGCAAGCGGTGGTGCCGTCGGGATCGACCATCGCCTATCCGCCCGAAACGGCGAATTATCATTATGAAGGCGAACTGGTCGTCGCCATCGGCAAGGGTGGGCGCGCTATCGATGCGGCTGACGCGCTCGATCATGTCTATGGCTATGCTGCCGGCCTCGACATGACGCGCCGTGACCTCCAGTCCGAAGCGAAGGAGATGGGGCATCCCTGGGACACCGCCAAAAATGCCGAAGAGTCCGCGCCGATGGGTCTGATTCATCCGGCCAGCGCGGTGGGGCATCTGGCGGCCGGGCGCATTGCCCTGACCGTCAACGGGACGGTGAAGCAGGATGCCGATCTGTCCGACATGATCTGGAGCGTGTCCGATGTGATCGCCTACATATCGCGCTTCTACCGGTTGGAGCCGGGTGATCTCATCTTTACCGGTACGCCTGCAGGTGTCGGCGCGGTGGTGGCAGGGGATGCGATCAGCCTGTCGATCGAAGGCCTGTCCGATTGCGTGATCCGGATCGGGCCGCCAGCGCAGGACTAAGCAGCCTTAGAGCGGGATGACGTTTGGCTGATTCAAGCGGGATTCCCTTTGGGGTGATTTTCTGATTCAAGATGCTTGCTGGGCATGGAGGCCAGCGAGCAT
>NZ_FOGE01000085.1 GCF_900111125.1 Sphingobium sp. YR768 | reverse complement strand
TGGGAGCCAAGGCTATTCACAACGAACATTTCGTCGATCGATCGCCCGTCCCGCAAACGCGCAGCCGCCGGCGCCCAGGATCGTCCCGAGTGTCTTGCAATCTCCGGGCGCGATGATGTTGCCGAGAACACTGCCGGCCAGTGCGCCGACCATGGCGCCGCGAGAACCGTCCCGGCGCTGGCAGAAGTAGCGTCCGTCGCGGTCGCGGTAGATACGGTCTTTCTTGCCGAGTTGGCGACGCTCGCGAGCGACATGCCGACCATCGTGGCGACGGCCGTCACGGCGGTCCAGATCTCGATCCCGATTGCTAAAGCCAGGTCGCCCATAACCACCGCGCCCGCCATAGTCGTCGGTCACACAGGCACTCAGCGACTGGATAGCGGCCAGAGCAGGAACTATTAGTATTCGCCGCATGTGATGGAGTCTTCCTTTGATATCCTGGACGTTCGACCAAGCCTTGTTTAACGGGCTCGGCTGAGAGGTCGGATGTGGTCATGCAACGCCAGTCACTGTTCAGGCTTTGCATCTCGAACTCGATCGGTTTCGGTTTCCGGCCCACTGGTTCCGGCGACCTGCGGCATGTAAAGGCCGGTGATCCCCCCGACCACGCCGCTCGCTAAGCGGCGCTTGACGTTCTTGCGCGAGCCAAAGCGGGCGCAGGGGTCGATTTTGCCAAGCTTGATCCTTGGACGGTCCTTGCTCGCGAAGCTCTTGCCAACCCTGTCGCCGAGCGGCTCAGCCAGCTGCAGGGCATCGCCCGCGCGAGAGAGCGAGGGTTTGACCCGGCCGACCATGCCGGCATTCTTCGTCCATAGCATTGCCGCCACTTGCCGCCCATCCGGCGCAAGCAGTTCGGATTCCACGGCGAGGCCGCCGGTCGATGCGGGAACGCGGAAATTGACGACAGGGATGGGATTGACGAAATCCACTGCCGCAGCGGCAACCGAGCCTACGCGACTGTTGGATTGCAGGCGGACGATAACGGTGCGGATCGTGCCGGCGACTGGCCTTGGCTCGGGTGCGATCAGGAAGCGTTCGCTGACTTCGAAGCAGATCTGACGATCGACTTCGTGAAGCACCATCGCCCTTTCTTCTGCGGACAATTC
>NZ_FOGE01000028.1 GCF_900111125.1 Sphingobium sp. YR768 | reverse complement strand
CCACGCTCGCTTCGCGGCACTCGCCAAGAAATGGGCGCCGCGCCCGCGGAAACCCAAATAACCCTACGTCAACGCCGCCTTCCGTCGGCGCTTACCTTGTTTCAGCATCCATATCGCCATTCGCACCGAAGCCTTCGAAGGCGCGATGGATATCCTATCGCACCACCGCCACGTCCGCGACTGCGGCCCGATGGATGCTGAAACAAGTTCAGCATGACGGATATGCCTATGCGAGCGTCCTCCCCAGAAAAGGAGGATTACTATTCCGGCTTCGCGCTGATCGTCAGGCCGGTGAAGCGGGCGAGGAAGGCGTAGCTGTCGGCATATTCGTCGATCAGCTTGTCGACTGGCTTGCCCGATCCGTGGCCAGCGCGGCTTTCGACCCGCAGCAGGCGGGGCCGGGCGCCCAGATCGGCGGCTTGCAGGGCAGCGGCATATTTGAAGCTGTGGGCGGGAACCACCCGGTCGTCGGTATCGGCGGTGGTGACCAGGATCGCGGGATAATCCTTGCCCGACAAGATGTTGTGATAGGGCGAATAGCCGTAGAGCAGCGGAAAATCCGCCGCCTTTTCCGGCGATCCATAATCGTCGACCCAGTAACGGCCGGCGGTGAAACGGTCGAAGCGGAGCATGTCCATCACCCCCACGGCCGGCAGCGCGGCGGCGAACAGGTCGGGCCGCTGGTTCACCACCGCGCCGACCAGCAGTCCGCCATTGGACCGCCCCTCGATCGCCAGCCCGTCCTTTGGCGTATAGCCATTGGCCTTGAGCCATTCGCCCGCCGCGATGAAATCGTCGAACACATTCTGCTTGTTGGCGCCGCGCCCGGCATCATGCCACGCTTTGCCATATTCGCCGCCGCCCCGCAGATTGGCGATGGCATAGACGCCGCCTTGCTCAAGCCAGGCCATGCGCACCGCCGAATAGCCCGGCGTCAGGCTGATGTTGAAGCCGCCATAGCCATAGAGGATGGTCGGCGCGGCGATCGCCTGATCGGCCAGCCGCTTCTTGCGCAATATGGTGATCGGGATCATCGTCCCGTCCTTCGACGGATAGAGCCGCTGCTCCACGCCGAAATCATCCGGATCGAACGGCAGGTCGGGCTGGACAAAGATCTGGCTTTGCAGGGTCGTCGTGTCGAAGCGATAGATGCTGGACGGGGTGACGAAGCCCGAGAAGCTGAAGAAGGTTTCCGGGTCGCCCGCCCGCCCGCCAAAGCCCGCCGCCGTGCCAAATCCGGGCAGGGGCACATCGCTGACCTTGCGCCCGTCCAGCTCGACTAGTTCGGCCACCGTCTGCGCGTCGCTCATATAGGCCAGAATCATGCGATTGCCGACCAGCGATCCGCCCGCCAGCGTCTCGGATCGTTCCGCGACGATCTCCTGCGCGCGGCGACCAGGGCGGGCGGCGTCGAGCGTCACTACGCGCATATGGGCGGCGCGAGCGTCGGTCAGGAAGAACAGGGTCGATCCCCGGCTGCCGATCAGCCGCCAGTCATGGGCCGGCCCCTTGACCAGCAGACGCGGCCTGACCGGGCTGCCGTCCAGCATGGCGACATGAATCTCGCGGCGCGGGTCGATGCCCTGAAAGCTGTTGATGACCAGCCAGCGCCCGTCCCCCGTCACCTGGGCCTGATGGCTGAGCGTAGGGCGATCGGGCGTGGCATAGATCAACTGGTCCTGCGCCTGATCGGTGCCGACCCGGTGATAGAAGAGCTGCTGATCTTCGTTGGAGGACTGAAAGACCTGCCCCGCCTGTGGCGCGGCGAAGCGGGAATAGAAAAAGCCCTCGCCCCGACCATCCCAGGCAATTTGCGAGAATTTGACCCAGCGGACGGCATCGTCCAGCGCCTTGCCGCTGTCGACATCGATCAGACGGAGCGTGCGCCAGTCGCTGCCGGCATCCTGCACCGCATAGGCCAAATATTTGCCGTCGGGCGATGGCGCCCATTCGGCGAGCGCGCTGGCGCCATCCTTCGCCCAGTCGTTGGGATCGAGCAGCAGCCGTTGCTTCCCCGCCAGCCCTTCACGGACATAGAGCGGCGTCTGGTTTTCCAGCCCCTTGTTATAGCCATAGAAATACCGGCCACCGGCCTTGCGCGGGATGGTGTAGCGGCCATGCGAGAAAAGCGCCTGCATCCGCTTCTTGAGCGCGTCGCGCCCCGGCAGATCGTCGATATAGCGGCGCGTAAGACTGTTTTCCTGCGCCACCCAGTCGCTGACCGCCGGATCGGCGCGCAGGTCATTTTCCAGCCAGCGATAGGGATCGGCGACCTTCACGCCGAAATGATCCTCCACCAGATCCAGCCGCCTGGCGAGGGGATAGTGCAAGGCGTCCGGGTTGCCCGCCTCGATCGCCGCGCCATCGGGTGTGGCGGGCGCGGGCGCCGCCGCCAGCAATAGCAGCGGCAGGATCAGGGCAACGAGGCGCATCCTCTCTTTTTTCACTCTTTTCCAAACAGAACAGGCCGCGTTTCCCTAAGGAAGCGCGGCCTGTCCGTAAAGCATCCAGTCCGGAAGTCGACTTTACGCCTTTTCCAAGTCGGCAGGTGTTTCAACCGGCCTAGAAAAGGCTTGGGTCAGACCGGTCAGATCAAGCTTCTTCCAGCTCGTCCGCGTCGGCGCCCTGGACCGGACCGGAGTCCTGACCCTTGGCAGAAACGTCGCGGTCAACCAGTTCGATGATCGCCATCGGCGCGGCGTCCGAAGCACGGAAGCCAGCCTTGATCACGCGGGTATAGCCGCCGTCGCGATCCTTGTAACGCTCGGCCAGAATGTCGAACAGCTTGATGAGTTGCGCGTCGTCCTGAAGGCGGGCGTGGGCCAGACGACGGTTGGACAGGCCACCCTTCTTGGCGAGGGTGATCAGCTTTTCGACGTAAGGACGCAGTTCCTTGGCCTTGGCAGTGCCGGTCAGGATCTGCTCATGCTTGATGAGCGACGCTGCGAGGTTACGCAGCAGCGAGTTGCGGTGACCGGCGCTGCGCTGCAGCTTACGATGACCAACCTTATGACGCATGATATCTTCCTTCGTTCGTTAAGGGGCCGTTTCAGGTACCCCAGACCAGGCAGTGTTAAGGGCCACCGCCTTTCGCCCATTTCCTCCCCGGTACGGGGAGGGGAACTGCCGCCGCAGGCGGTGGTGGAGGGGGACCGCCTCGTGACGCAACCTGGCGTCATGCGGCTCACCCCCTCCGTCAGCCCTTCGGGCTGCCACCTCCCCGCAGGCGGGGAGGATTAACCAAGCAGCTCCTGTTCGAGCTTCTTGGCCATTTCCTCGATATTTTCCGGCGGCCAGCCGGGAATGTCCATGCCCAGACGCAGGCCCATGGACGACAGCACTTCCTTGATTTCGTTCAGCGACTTGCGGCCGAAATTGGGGGTGCGCAGCATCTCGGCTTCGGTCTTCTGGACCAGATCGCCGATATAGATGATGTTGTCGTTCTTGAGGCAGTTGGCCGAGCGGACCGACAGTTCCAGTTCGTCCACCTTCTTGAGAAGATAGCGGTTGATCTGGTTGGTGTCGCTCTCGCCTTCCGAAGTGGCGGCAGCAGCATGACCGGCGGCGGGCGCCGCGGCAGGCAGTGCGTCTTCGAAGTGGACGAACAGCTGCAACTGATCCTGAAGGATGCGGGCGGCATAGGCCACTGCATCTTCCGGCGTCACGGTGCCGTCGGTTTCCAGCGTCAGCGACAGCTTGTCATAGTCCAGTTCCTGGCCGACGCGGGTGTTATCCACCTTGTAGGCGACCTGGCGAACCGGCGAGTAGAGCGCATCGACCGGAATCAGACCGATCGGAGCGTCTGCGGGACGGTTGGCGACGGCCGGAACATAGCCCTTGCCGATGTCGGCAGTCAGTTCCATGTTCAGCGTTGCGCCCTGGTCCAGGTGACAGATCACCAGATCGGGGTTCATCACTTCGATGTCGCCGACGACGCTGATGTCGCCAGCCTTCACCACGGCCGGGCCGGTGGCGGACAGCTGAAGCCGCTTGGGGCCTTCGCCTTCCATGCGCAGTGCGACCTGCTTGATGTTCAGGACGATGTCGGTGACGTCTTCACGCACGCCGGCCAGCGACGAGAATTCGTGCAGGACGTTCTCGATCTTGATCGAGGTGACCGCCGCGCCCTGAAGCGAGGACAGAAGAACCCGACGCAGCGCGTTGCCGAGCGTCAGGCCGAAACCGCGCTCCAGCGGCTCGGCGACGAACGTCGCCTTGCGCTTGCCGTCACCCGAAACCTTGATTTCAAGGCTGTTGGGCTTCTTCAATTCCTGCCAGTTCTTCATGTTGACAGTCATGTATTTCCCCTGGGGATGGGCCGGAACGCTTATGAAATCCTGAACCCGACAGGACGTTCCGGCGATGCAAACGGGAAAACGGGCGACGCGTCCGCCGCCCGCATGTCATGCAGCGCTGCGTTTAGACGCGGCGACGCTTGGACGGACGCACGCCATTGTGCGGGATCGGCGTGACGTCACGGATCGAGGTGATGTGGAAGCCGACGGCCTGCAGGGCGCGCAGAGCCGATTCACGGCCCGAACCGGGGCCCTTCACTTCGACTTCGAGGGTGCGGACGCCATGTTCGGCGGCCTTGCGGCCGGCGTCTTCGGCGCACACCTGAGCGGCGTACGGGGTCGACTTGCGGCTGCCCTTGAAGCCCATCATGCCGGCCGAGGACCACGAAATCGCGTTGCCCTGGGCGTCGGTGATGGTCACCATGGTGTTGTTGAAGCTGGCGTTGACGTGCGCGACGCCGGCCGAGATGTTCTTGCGTTCGCGGCGCTTAATGCGCTGGGGTTCGCGTGCCATTTTGCTCTAATCCTACAAAAATCATTCAAAAGCAGAAGTTGTCGGAGGGTCTGTCCAGAGGACCAACCCTCAACGATTACTTCTTCTTACCGGCGATCGCCTTAGCCTTGCCCTTGCGGGTGCGGGCATTGGTGTGCGTGCGCTGACCGCGGACCGGCAGGCCCTTGCGATGACGCAGGCCGCGATAGCAGGCCAGATCCATCAGGCGCTTGATGTTCATCGCGGTTTCGCGACGCAGATCGCCTTCGACGGTCAGGTCGGCGTCGATCGCTTCACGGATCTGGAGGACTTCAGCGTCCGACAGGTCCTGAACGCGACGGGCATGGTCGATGCCCAGCTTGTCGGCGATGTCGACGGCGGTCTTGCGACCGATGCCGTGGATGTAGGTGAGCGCGATGATTACGCGCTTGTTGGTCGGGATGTTAACACCCGCAATACGTGCCATGGTATTAGTTTCTCCTGCTCCACAGGGTCAGCTTGCGCCGTCCCTATCTCAAAGCGTCAAGCCGGATTTCCCTGGCGAGGAAAAGCGGCCAATTACAAGGCCCCAGGACGCACAAAAGACGGCCAGTGCCAAAAGCACCGCCGCTCGCCGCGTTTAGGGGAAGGGGGCCTGTAGCGATTCGCCCCGAAATAGTCAATTGCCCTGCGGCCGGACGCATCGGGTCGGCGGCTCGACCCTTTTCGGGTTGAGCGGCGCGGGCCGCTCCGGCATGGAGGGGCATGCGCCTCATCCCGTCCTTCGCCGCCTTTGCGCCCTCGCTGGTCCTGCTGGCTTCCTGCGTCGGACCTGCGCCGCAACGGCCCGCACCCACGCCGCCGCCTGCAACGCGCCCCGTCGCACAGCCCCGCCCGGCGGCCGTTGCCCCGGCTCAGCCCGCACCTGTAGCGACGGAATGGCAGTATCGACCGGCCAGTCCGGGCAACTGGAGCTACCGCCCCGAAGCGGCGGGCAGTGTCGCTGTCTTCGGCCTGTCCGCCAGCGACGCGCGGCTGACCCTGCGCTGCGACCGGGCGAGTCGGCGCATCAGTCTGGCTCGCGCCGGTGTCGGCCAAGGCGCGATGATCGTGCGCACCAGCTATGGCGCGACCAGCTGGCCAGCCACGTCATCTGGCGGCGCGACGCCCCAACTCGTCGCCTTTCGTGCGGCCTCCGACACGGTGCTGGATCAGCTCGCCTATAGTCGGGGCAAGTTCGCGATCGAGGTGGCGGGGCAGGACACGCTGATCGTCCCGGCCTGGGCCGAAATGTCGCGGGTGATCGAGGATTGCCGGGGGTAGAGTCTTTTTTGGAAATGCGCCTCTGGCGCATCCGCCCCGCACCCCCCCACCCGACCAGACATGGCACCGTGATGGCTCGTCTGGGGAGGGTGCGGGGCGACGGCGCATCGAAAATGCCCCTTCTCGCGCATTTTCCGAAAAACCTTAGCGGAACGACGCGGTTCGGGCTGGCCCCGAGGACGCGGAATTATGATTCCAAAAAAGAAAATTACAAGTCTTGATCATAGCCTGCGTCTGATTCACATTTCCTCTCGTGGACCGGCCAAGGGTAGATCGAAGTCGGCCACTACGGGCTTCAACATAGCGAAAGGAGGTGATCCGATGTCTCATGGTTCAGCAATGGGGTCGGTTCAGTCCATTCGGGAAACGCGCCGCTGAGCGACGCCTTTAGCGTCGATCCGTCATCCGTCAGATATATCTGAGCGCCGACACACAGGCCGTGTCTGCGGGTGATCGATAGCGCGACCAACCGTTTCCTTCTGGCGGTGCTTCCGGCCGCTGACCATGTCAATGATGGGCCGTCGGGCACTGACCCGGCGGCCCCTCTCATTTTCGTGACTCGCCCCGTTGCAGTCGATTCGATCTGCCGTCGGTGGCGATCCACAGCATGCCTTGATGGACGCCCCGCCCCAACGCGCTATACCGGCCTGTATGACAGCCGCCACGTCCCTTGGCCATCCCGTCTACCGGGACATGCCCACCACCATTTTCGAACATATGTCCGCCCGCGCGCGGGAAAGCGGCGCGATCAATCTGGGGCAGGGCTTTCCCGAAGGACCGGGACCGCAAGAGGTGTTGCAGGCCGCCGCCGACGCGCTGCTGACGAAATCCAGCCAATATCCGCCGATGCCCGGCCTGCTGGAATTGCGGACAGCAATCGCGGCCCATTATGCCCGCAGCCAGCAGATCGACCTGATGCCGCAGGAGATCATCGTCACCTCCGGCGCGACCGAGGCGATCGCCGCCAGTCTGCTGGCGCTGGTGCAGCCGGGCGACGAGGTGCTGATGCTCGCCCCCCTTTATGACGCCTATCTGCCGCTGGTGGAGCGGGTCGGCGGCGTGGCGAAGCTGGTGAAGCTGACCCCGCCCGACTGGCGCGTCAGCCGCGAGGCGCTTGAGGCGGCGATCGGCCCACGCACCCGCATCCTGCTGATGAACAATCCGGTGAACCCGACCGGCATCGTGCTGCGTGACGAGGAACTGGCGCTGCTGGCCGACCTGTGCGTCGCCCATGACCTGATCGCCATCTGCGACGAGGTATGGGAGGAAACCGTCTATGACGGCCTGCCCCACCGACCGCTGATCGGCTTTCCCGGCATGCGCGACCGTACGGTCAAGATCGGGTCGGCGGGCAAGATCTTCTCCGTCACCGGCTGGAAGGTCGGCTGGATGTGCGCCGCCCCGCCGATCGCCAACCTGCTCGCCCGCGCGCATCAGTTCCTGACCTTCACCACCCCGCCCAATCTGCAATGGGCGGTGGCGGAGGGGCTGGGCTGGCCCGACGCCTGGCTGAACGACCAGCGCGCCGCCTATCAGGCGTCGCGCGACCGGCTGGCGGCGGGGCTGGAGAAAGCCGGCTATGTCGTGCAGCCCAGCGGCGCGACCTGGTTCCTGTCGATCGACCTGCCCGCCTCGGGCATCGCGATGGACGACGTGACCTTCTGCAACCGCATCATCGAGGAAGCCGGCGTGGCGGCTATCCCGATCAGCGCCTTCTATCCGCAAGACCCGGTGACGCATCTCGTCCGCCTGTGCTTTTCCAAGACGGACGAGACGCTGGATCAGGCGATCGGGAGGCTGGCCGCCTTCCGCGCAGCGCTGGGCTGACGAAGAAAGAAGGATCATTGTCGAACGACAAGTATCCATGATGGCCCGCTTATGATCGCTTCCATGCGGGCCGCACTTGCAATCTGATGGAATGGCGGACCTGCATATGTGCTCGCAGGCCCGCCGGGCATGATGCGGGATGGGCTGGCGGAGGGGCCACCAGCCCTGTCTCCTACCCCCGCATCGTGCCTGTCTCCATGTAGCGCTGGTGCCAGGCGAGCGCTTCGCCCGGCAGCATCGGCGATTGCAGGCCGAAACTGCCCTTTTGCGCGCGCGCATAATAGTCCGCCAGCATCGGCCGGTAATCGGGATGGGCGCATCGGGCGATGATCAGTTCCGCGCGCTGGCGCGGGGCGAGGCCGCGCAGGTCGGCCAGACCCTGCTCGGTCACGATCACCTGCACGTCCTGATTGATATGGTCGACATGGCTGCAATGCGGCACGATCGCGGAAATCGCGCCGCCCTTGGCCGTGGAGGGCGTCATGAACACCGACAGATAGGCATTGCGCGCAAAATCGCCCGACCCGCCAATGCCATTCTGGATGCGCGATCCCATCAGATGGGTCGAATTGACATTGCCGTAAATGTCCGCCTCAATCAGGCCGTTCATCGCGATGCAGCCCAGCCGCCGGATCAGTTCGGGATGGTTGCTGATCTCCTGCGGGCGCAGCAGCATCTTGTCGCGGAAACGGTGCATGTCGTTGTTGAGCCGCGCGGCGGCTTCCGGCGAGAGCGAGAAGGCGGTGGCGCTCGCCATGCGGAGCTTGCCCGATTCCAGCAGGTCCAGCATCCCGTCCTGAATCACCTCGGTATAGGCGACCATATTGTCGAACGGCGCGTCGATCAGGCCGCTGAGCACGGCGTTGGCGATATTGCCCACGCCCGATTGCAGCGGCAGCAGCGAGGCGGGCAGGCGGCCCTGCCGCACTTCATGGCTCAGGAAATCGAGCAGATGGCCTGCAATCGCATGGGCGGCGGCGTCCGGCGGGGAGAAGGGGGCGTTACGGTCTGGCGCTTCGGTTTCGACTACCGCGATCACCTTGTCGGGATCGCAGCGGAAGGTCGGCTGGCCGATGCGCTGGTCGGCGCGGACCAGCGGGATGGGGATGCGGTGCGGCGGCAGGGCGGTGCCATAATAAATGTCGTGCATCCCCTCCAGCGCGGGGTTCTGCCAGCGATTGACCTCCAGGATGACGCCCTTGGCGCGATCGATCCAGGTCTTGTTATTGCCGACCGAGGCGGACGGGATCAGGTCGCCATCGGCGGTGATGCCGGTCACTTCGACCACGGCGACGTCCAGGTCGCCCAGGAAGCCCTGCCAGGCCATCGGCGCGACCTGGCTCAGATGCATGTCGAAATAATGCATCTCGCCGCGATTGATGCGTTCGCGGGCGATGGGGTCGCTATTATAGGGCAGGCGGAATTCGACGCCGTCGGCCTTGGCCAGTGCGCCGTCCAGTTCCGGGCCGGTCGATGCGCCGGTCCAGATTTTCACGCGGAAGCGCTCGCCCGCCTGATGCGCAGTAGTCATCCGCTCGGCCAGCGCCAGCGGCACCGCCTTGGGATAGCCCGATCCGGTGAAGCCGCTCATGCCCACGGTCATGCCGTCATGGATCAGCGCGGCAGCCTCCTGCGCGGAACGGCTTTTCGACGCCAGTCCCGCATGGGCGATACGATTGGTCATCATCCTCTACCTCCTGCGGTCAATCGGGCCGCTTTCAGATGTTCCGTTCTGGCTTTTCCGGCGGGAAGACAATAAGGATTCGCCGCACAAACATTGTGCGGATTACGTTCATATGTCTGATCTGTTGGTCGCTTTGCGGACATTCGTCCGGCTGCATGAACTGCCCAGCTTCTCCCGCGTCGCGCAGGAGATGCACGCCAGCCATACCACGGTCGCCCGGCGACTGGATCAGGTGGAGGCGCATTTCGGCGTGCCGCTGTTCCACCGCACGACACGGCGGCTGGTGCCCACGGCGGAGGCCGACCGGCTGCTGGTCCATGCGCGCATGATGCTGGACGCGCTGGACAATGCGGAGGCGGATTTCGGCCCGGCGCGCGATCAACCGCGCGGGCTGGTGCGGATCGGGCTGACGACGGCGCTGGGGCTGCATTATGTCGAGCGGCTGGGCGAACTGACGGCGCGGCATCCCGGCTTGCAGATCGATTGCGCCATGACCGACTGGCAGCGCGACGTGGTGGAGGACAGGCTGGACCTGGCGCTGCGGGTAGGGCCGATCGGCGACGAAAGTCTGGTGGTGCATCATCTGGGGGTGCTGGCCCGGCGGCTGGTGGCGCATCCCGACTATCTGGCGCGCCATGGCGTGCCGGCGCGGGTCGACGATCTGGCCGATCACCAGTGCATCGCCTATGCCTATGGCGACCGGCGCGCGCGCTGGACGATCGACGGGCGCGAACGGGTGGTGACCGGCGTCTTCCGGTCGGACAATAGCGAAGCCGTGCATCGCGCGGCGCGCAGCGGCCTGGGCATCGCGCTGTTGCCCGCGATTCGCGTGGCGGGGGACATGGCGGCGGGGCGACTGGCGCCGGTGCTGCCCGACAGCGCCATCGCCCCGCTCGACATTTTCGCGGTCCATCCCTCCCACCGCCGCCTGCCCCCGCGCGTGCGGCTGGTGCTGGACTTCATGAAGGCGCATTTTCCGGCGGAGGCATGAGTCCGCATTGGCGATTGCCGTCATGCGCCGGTCGCGCTTTGATGCCATAATTGTTGAACCATGCCCTCTTGTCCCGGAGTCGGATATGCGTTTGTCGGTCGGAGTCTCTCTCGCCTTACCCCTGTTTTTTGCCGGAGCCGCCATGGCGCAGGCGCCATCGGATGTCGCCGATCTGGTCGGCGCAAAGGGCGCGGGCGGCGAAACCCAGTTGCAGGCGCGCGGCTATCGCTTCGTGCGGGTGGAAACGGGTGACGATCGCAAATGGAGCTATTGGTGGCATCCGCAGCGGCGCCAATGTCTGAGCGTCGCCACTTATGATGGCCGCTATCAGGCGATCACCGCTACCCCCGCGCCCGATTGTGGTGAGCGGGCGCATCAGGCCGATGGCCGTGACGATGCGGGGCATGATGCGCGCGGATCGGGCCATCATCCCGATATCGGCTATGCCCGGCCACAGCCGACGCGCGAAACGCCCAGCTATGCCGCGCCGGATGGCGGGGCGGTGATGGTGGACGGCCAGCCGGTGGATCTGGGTCTGGTCTGCTTTGGCGACGGGCAGCGGCCCGGCGTCGCCAACAGCTATGGCTGGGCCTGGGATCATGATCGCAAACGCTATGTCTATGGCAACCGCATCGACATGACGGCGCAGCAGTTCGATGCGTCGGTCATGCTGCAATTCTGGGCAGGCGGCGGCCGGATCAAGCTGCCCAGGAAGCTCGTCCCGCCGATCCATTCGCGCGGCACAGACGATGGCTGGTGGGACGTCTATAATGTCTCGATGCAGCCCGACCGGATCAGTGGCGAATATCGGCTGAACGGCCTCAACAAGCCGCGCATCCTGGTCAACCGGGTCAGCGGGCAGATCAGCATCATCGGAACGGCAGACTATGCGTTTCGCGGGACATGCGACACGGTGGAGGCGGCGGCGCATCGGCGGTTCTGACAGGCAAATCCGGGCGGGACGACCGGCGCCCCGCCCGCAGGATCAGCGCTCCACCCCCTTCGCTTTTCCCCATGCGCGGGCGGCGGTGTAGCCCAGATAGCCGGTGCCAAAGAGCGCATAGAGCGGTTCGGGCAGCGCGTTGAGATAGGCGCGCATGCCGGTGATGATCGCCGCCGCGACCTGTGGCTGGACGCCCGCGATCAGGCCCATCGGCACGGACCAGAGCAGCAGGGCATACATGACATAGAGGAAGGCGGGCCGGGCGCGCGCGATCCACGGATCGACGCTGTCGTCCGAGGAGGTGGGCGCGCCGCTGTTGGGGATAGGCTCCATCCTAGCCGATCCGGTTCGCGAGCCAGCCATAGAGGAAGGCTTCGTTGGCGGGGCGGCTTTCGGCCAGTTCGATATAGCGTTCGCCCTGCAACGCCTGAAGCGCCTGCAACAGCACGAATCCGCCGGGCGAACCGCGCAGCGCCTGATAGGCGCGCAGCGCGGCGATCGTGCGCGCGCCGATGACGCGATCGACCTTCAGGTCCGGATAATCCTTCTGGTTGCGGTTGAGCGCATTGAGCGCGCGCTGGAGAAAGCCGGTCGCGGTGCCGACGCCCATATTGACCGCCGTGTCGAACAATTCCGCGGCGATGATCCAGTTGATTGTCGCGACGAAATTATAGCCCGGCTGTTCCCAGTAGAGCCGGCGATAGATCGTCTCCGCCAGACTGCGCGGCAGCGCGCGCATATCGCCGAAATAGCCATTGGCGCGCGCCACGGCCGCGGTGATGCCCATATTGGTCTGGCCGCCGCGATCGGACGGATGATCGCTGAAGCCGCCTTCGCGGGCGATGACGCCCTCGATCAGGTCGTCAATATCCATGATTCGCCTCCTGTGGTTAAAGGAAGCGGATCATTTATCCCATATGGTTATCTGTAGGACAGCGCGAATGGTGCGCTGTCAGGCGATCGCGCGAGCGGCCACAAGGCGGTTCGCCAGATAATCGCGCGGTAGAGCGCCTAGTTACGCTGCCGCCGCCTGCGCCGCCGGACTGTCACAAAGCCGATCAGGATCGCCGCCATCGCCGCCAGATGCATGAAAAAGTCGAACAGAATCTGAGTCATATCCGGTCCCCACCGTGATCCGTCCGCTATGCGGTCCAATGATTGACAATTGGTAAGGGGAGCGGAGAGATGCCTCCGTCCATGTCTCTGCGGCATCATGTTAAGCGGATTGAGGAAGCGGAGAAGCCGAAGCCATCCCCATTCACGACCTTGTTCGGCTCGTTCGACGCTTGGGTCGAGAGCGAGGTGCTGCCTAGCATTGAGGGCGGGGCGCTGGACCGGCGGGACATGGAGCGGGGCATATGCAAGCTGACGGTGATCCCGCATGACTGGCAGCGTGGCGGGAGCGCGACCGTCAGTGCGGCACACAGGGTTCGCGCAGCTTTGGTCGATTGCTTATTAGTGCTGCGGTGTTCAAGGTGAATCCATTTCCCTGATCCGGCCTCAGCACCACAAGAAAATCTCTGTCACCCCTTATCTGCGCGTGTGCAATGCTAATGGCTGGAACGATAGACCGGCGCTCAATGCCTCGGACGACACGCTTGATGTGAACTTGAAGGCTAAACTCGCTTAGCCAGCCGGGAAGTCGGTCTTGAGGGTCTGCGCTGGCGTGTTCAGCAATACTCGTCGTGGCTATTCGACCGACGATGACCAAATCATTGCAAGAATATTTTAATTCGTGATCCTCCTCCCGGCCTCGCGTGGTTACGCATCCGGCTAGAAGGAATAGGAGAAGGGGTACCAAACGACAGAGCATTCCACACCGTAGTTCGAACTGGAACTGCTTGCCAGCGTCCTGCTCGCCTGACGCTAACAGCGCCCTGCACCTAGGCGACATGGGGCACTGCTTGAGCGGTGGCGATTCAGTGGGGCGTTACGGTCTGCTTATCACTGTCGCATATACGAAAACGGGCAGCTTTCGCTGCCCGATAGATCGCCAATCTGGCTGATATTATTTTGGTCGGGACGAGAGGATTCGAACCTCCGACCCCCACACCCCCAGTGTGATGCGCTACCAGGCTGCGCTACGTCCCGACCGGAGGGCGCCCTTTAGAAGGGCAAACCGGAAAGCGCAAGCGTTCAATCGTCACTCTTTTGACGACCGGCCCGAATTCCTAATCATATTGCCTCTGCGCCCTTATCTGTGTTAGCCGCGCGCCCTTGATGCGTGGGTGCCTTCGGGTGTCCCGCGACCGACAGAAAATAAGGCAGTCCCACCCATGTTCATTACTCCAGCCCTTGCCCAGACCGCTGGCGGGCAAGCGTCCGGCGCCGGCATCGTGATGCAGATGGCGCCGCTGGTCCTGATCTTCGTCGTTTTCTATTTCCTGCTGATCCGTCCGCAGCAAAAGAAGATGAAGGAGCATAAGGCCAAGATCGACGCCGTGAAGAAGGGCGATCAGGTCGTCACCGGTGGCGGTCTGGTCGGCAAGGTCGTGCGTGTCGACGAAATTTATGCCGATATCGAACTGGCCCCGAACATGAAGGTCAAGGCGGTCAAGTCCACCCTGACCGAGGTGATCGACCCCACCACCGCCAAGCCTGCGAACGACTGAGCGCACCGATGCTGAACTTTTCGCGCTGGGCGGTCGCCGCGATCCTCCTGCCGCTGGTCCTTGGCGCCCTGTGCGCCGTGCCGACCTTCCTGCCCGAAGCGACCGTGGCAAAGCTGCCCCGCGTCATGCAGACGCGCGTCAATCTGGGCCTCGACCTTGCGGGCGGCAGCCATCTGCTGCTCGAAGCGTCGACCCAGGATGTCGCCAAGCAGCGGCTCGCCAATATGGAGGAGCAGGTCCGCACGGAACTGCGCCGGGGTGAGCCCAAGATCGCGATCGGCGACATTAGCAGCCGCGACGGCAAGCTCAGCTTCATGGTCCGCGAACCCAGTCAGGTCGATGCCGCCGTCGAGCGCATCCGCCCGCTGACGCAGGGTGCGGGCCTGACCGGCCAGCGCGATTTCAATGTGGAGGTGGTGAACAGCTCCACCATCACGATCACGCCGACCGATGCGGGCATCAAGAATGCGATCAAGAGCGCGATGGAGGTTTCGACCGAAGTCATCCGCCGCCGCATCGACGAAATGGGCACGCGCGAACCCACGATCCAGCAGCAGGGCGACAATCGTATCGTCGTGCAGGTGCCGGGCCTTCAGGATCCCAAGGCGCTGAAGGCGCTGCTGGGCCAGACCGCAAAGCTTGAATTCAAGCTGGTCGACGTCAACGCCAACCCGTCCGAAGTGGCGCAGGGCCGCGCCCCGGTGGGCAGCGAAGTCCTGCCCTATCCGACCAATCCGGCCGGCGTCCCCTATATTGCGGTGAAGCGGCAGGTGATGGTGTCGGGTGAAGACCTGAGCGACGCCACGCAGGGCTATGACCAGAGCAATCAGGCGATCGTCAACATCCGCTTCAACGGGTCGGGCGGGCGCAAGTTCGGCCAGGTGACGTCGCAGAATGTCAACCGCCCCTTCGCCATCATCCTGGATGGCAAGGTGCTGTCGGCGCCGAACATCAACGAACCGATTCTGGGCGGCAGCGCACAGGTCAGCGGCAGCTTCACCGTCGAAAGCGCCAACCAGCTCGCCATCGCCCTGCGGTCGGGCAAGCTGCCCGTGAACTTTGCGGTGGTGGAAGAACGCACGGTCGGGCCGGGCCTTGGCGCCGACTCGATCCGCGCGGGCCTGATCGCGTCGATCGTCGCGGTGGTCGCTGTCGCCGCCTTCATGTTCTTCAGCTATGGCCGTTTCGGCCTCTATGCGAACATCGCCGTCGCCATCAACGTGCTGGTAATCCTGGGCGTGATGGGCATCCTTGGCGCCACGCTGACCCTGCCGGGGATCGCCGGTTTCGTGCTGACCATCGGTACGGCGGTCGACGCCAACGTGCTGATCTATGAGCGTATCCGCGAAGAGCGGCGGCGCGGGCGCGGCGTGGTGCAGGCGATCGAATTCGGCTATAAGGAAGCCAGCCGCACCATCTTCGAAGCGAATGTGACGCACGCCATCGCCGGCGGCATCATGCTGGCGCTGGGCTCCGGCCCGGTGAAGGGCTTCGCGATCGTGCTGCTCATTGGTATCGCGACCAGCGTGTTTACCGCCGTCACCTTCACGCGCGTTCTGGCGGCCCATTGGGTCCGCACCAAGCGCCCGACCGATATCAACATCTGATGCGGGCGCTTTCTTTCTCGCCGTTCGCCCTGAGCTTGTCGAAGGGCCAGGCTGAGCCGCAGGCGAAGCCACTTCGCTTCGCTCAGTGCTGGGCTTCGACTTCGCTCAGCCCGAACGGGTAAGGGTAATGCTATGAAATTGCTTAAGCTTGTCCCCGACAATACCAACATCGCCTTCGTCGCGGTGCGCAAATGGGCCTTTGCCCTGACCGCGCTGCTGACGGTGCTGGCGGTCGGTGCGACCCTCCACAAGGGCCTCAATCTGGGTGTCGATTTTGTCGGCGGCCTGATGATCGAGGCGAAATTCCCGCAGGCGGTGGAAACCGACAAGGTGCGCGCCACCATCGGCAGGCTGGGCGTGGGCGAAAGCTCGCTCCAGCAGTTCGGTGATCCCAAGACGGTGCAGATCCGCCTGCCGCTGCCCGAACAGGGTGGCGCCGGCGCGGCCAATGCCGTGGTGGAAAAGACGAGAGTGGCGATGACGGCGGAATTCCCCGGCGTCACCTTCTCCCGTTACGACACCGTGTCGGGCAAGGTGTCGGGCGAACTGATCCAGAATGGCGTGCTGGCGGTGGTGCTGGCGATCGTGGGCATCGCGGTGTTCAGCTGGTTCCGCTATGAATGGCAGTTCGGCGTGTCGACCTTCGTCGCGATCGTGCACGACGTGCTGATGACGCTGGGCTTCTTCGCGATCACCCAGCTGGAATTCGACCTCAACATCATCGCCGCCGTGCTGACGATTGTGGGCTATTCCATCAACGACAAGATGGTGATCGACGATCGTATCCGCGAAAATATGCGCAAATATCGCAAGATGGACATGAAGTCGCTGATCGACCTGTCCGTCAACGAAACCCTGCCGCGCACGGTGATGACATCCGTCACCATCCTGCTGGCGCTGGGCGCGTTGCTGCTGCTGGGCGGCCATGTGCTGCGCGGCTTCACCGCCGCCATGATGCTGGGCATTATCGTCGGCACCTATTCGTCGGTCTATGTGTCCTCTTCGCTGCTGATCTCGCTGGGCCTCAGCCCGCAGACGGCGGAGAAGAAGAGCACCAAGAAGAGCGGCTATACCGGTACGGCCGAACGCGTCGGCCCCAGAGAGTCAAACCGTGACGACGGGGCGCGGCCCTGACCGACGCCGGGATCAAGCTGCGCCGCGATGACAGCGGCCAGGGGCCGGTCGTCACCGGCTTCCAGGGGCGCGGCTTTCGCGTGCGCGACGATGTGTTCCCCGATGGCCTGCTGCTCAGCCCGGTGCGGGCGCTGGCTTGGGCCAATGCGCCGGCGGCGGTGGAGGCGCTGACGCTGGATGCGCTGGGCGACCTGTTCGACTTCGATCCACGTCCCGAATTCCTGCTGCTGGGCACCGGCGCCGGCCTGCGCCAGCCGCCACGCCCCTTCGTCCGCGCGGTCGAGGCGCTGGGGATCGGCGTGGAGGCGATGGACAGCCGCGCCGCGGCCCGCGCCTGGGGCGTGCTGCGCGCCGAGGAACGGCAGATCGTGGCGGCGCTGCTGCCGCTGTAAGGTTGCGGTGCTCCTGCGAAAGCAGGAGCCCAGTTGAGACGGCAAAACTAGGCTCCTGCTTTCGCAGGAGCACGCCGCACCATAAGTCTTGCCCTCATCCTACCGCTTCGCCAATGTCGCCCCCTCATTGAATCGAGGGGGCTTTTTCATGTCATTCCGCCGTCCCGCCGCTGCCTTTCTGGCGGCGCTGCTCGTCTCCACCAGCGCCCATGCCGCGACCCCCGATGCGCAGGCGCGGGGCGATGAGCCTGCCTTCCGCGCCCTCTACAAGGAACTGGTCGAAACCGATTCAAGCTGGCCGGACGGCAGTTGCACGGTCGCGGCCGAACGGATGGGCGCGCGTCTCAAGGCGGCGGGCTATGCCGACAGCGATGTGTCGGTCATCGTCGATCCGGCGCATCCCAAGGAAGGCAATCTGTCGGCCATCCTGCGTGGCAGCGACGCGAAGCTGCCCGCGATCCTGCTGCTCGCCCATATCGACGTGGTCGCGGCCAGGCGCGCCGACTGGGAGCGCGATCCCTTCACCCTGATCGAGGAAGGCGGCTATTTCTACGGCCGCGGCACCTCCGATGACAAGGCGATGGCGGCGGCCTTCACCGACCAGATGGTCCGCTACAAGGCGGAGGGCTATAGGCCCAAGCGCACGATCAAGCTGGCGCTGACCTGCGGCGAGGAAACGGAAAAGGCGCTGAACGGCGTCGAATATCTGCTGAAGAACCATCCCGATGCGCTGAAGGCGGGCTGGGCGCTCAATGAAGGCGGCGGCGGGTCGCTGGACGAAGCGGGCAAGCCGGTCAGCCAGGGCGTGCAGGCGGGCGAGAAAGTCTATCAGGACTTCACCTTCACCGCGACCGCGCCGGGCGGACACAGTTCGCGCCAGACGCCGCGCTTCAATGCGATCGGCTGGATGGCGGCGGCGCTGGCACGGGTGAATGATTATGATTTCCCGGTCGATCTGACCCCGGCGGCCAAGGCCTATTTCGGCGCGTCGGCCCCACTCTATCCGGGCAAGGTGTCGGCCGCGATGGCGGCGATCGGCGCGGGCAAGGCGAGTGATGCGGACTATGCCGCCGTGTCGGCCGAAAGCGGAAGCTGGAACGCGACGCTGCGCACCACCTGCATCCCGACGCTGATCTCCGGCGGCCATGCTCCCAATGCGCAGCCGCAATCGGTGACCGCCAACGTCAATTGCCGGATCATTCCGGGCGAAAGCGTCGAATCGATCCTGGCCCGGCTTCAGGAGGTGGCGGGCGATAGCAAGGTGAAGGTAACGCTGGCCGATCCGCCCCAGCCCAAATCCTCCGCGCCGGACCTGACGCCGCAGATCATGGGGCCGATCACCGCGCTGACGAAGGAGATGTGGCCGGGCGTACCGGTGATCCCGCGTCTGGCGACCGGCGCGACCGACGGGCGCTTCACCAATGCGGCTGGCATCCCGACCTATGGCGTGTCCGGCATGTTCGCCGATCCGGACGGGCAGGGCGTCCATGGCCTGAATGAGCGCATCCGCGTCAAATCACTGATGGATGGCCGGGCCTTCCTCTATCGTCTGGTGAAGCTCTACACGCAGTAAGTGTTTGTCCTGAAATGCGCGAAAGGGCGCATTTCAGGAACCGCACCGGCCCACACCCCCACCCGGCCACCCATATGATACTGCCGTTGGGCGGCCGGGTGGGGTTCGGTCGAGTCCCGCGCCTCGGCCGAAGGCCGGTGCGGCCATGCGGCGTAGCCGCACCCAAAAACGGCAGGCAGGGAGGCATGCGCGGTGCATGCCTCCCGCCGCCTTGCGCATCGGCCAATATCTGCCTAAGCATGAGGGCAAGTTCCGGCCCCGTATTTGGGACTGGCGATAAGCAGAAGTGAGTTACGGCATGGTGCAGCAAAGCCGCCCATCGCCGCAGAGTTCCGGCCCGACCGGCCGTTATGCGGGCAAGCGCGCCCGTTCCGGTTCGGGCGATGGGAGCCAGGCTGCGGCCATTCCTCCGCCCTCCACACAGCGGGGCTTCGCCCCTTATGGCGCGCGGGATCGCCGATCCTATGCCGCGATCGACCTGGGCACTAATAATTGCCGGCTGCTGATCGCCAAGCCGTCCGCCGATGGCTTCATCGTCGTGGACGCTTTTTCGCGAATCGTGCGGCTGGGCGAAGGTCTGGCCGCGACCGGCCGGATCAGCGACGCCGCGATCGACCGCGCCATTGCCGCCCTGTCCGTTTGCGCCGACAAGCTGCGCCGCCGCCATGTGACGCTGGCGCGATCGGTCGCGACCGAAGCCTGCCGCCGTGCGTCCAATGGCGAGGAATTCATTCGCCGCGTCTATAAGGAAACCGGCATCGCCCTCGACATCATCAGCGCGCAGGAAGAGGCGCGGCTGGCGGTGCTGGGCTGTCATGCACTGCTGGAGCCGGGCGATGGCCCGGCGTTGATCTTCGACATTGGCGGGGGATCGACCGAACTGGTTCTGGTCGACGCCCATGGCGACGGCACGCCGCATATCGTCGACTGGGTGAGCGCGCCCTGGGGCGTGGTGTCGCTGACGGAGAGCGAAGCCTTCGACCATGGCGATCCGGCCGAGCGGGCCGCCGCCTATGGCCGGATGCGCGCGCGCGTGTCCGAAGCCTTCTCGCCGCTTGCCCGCCGTTTGCCCAAGGATGCGCAGGATATTCGCCTGCTCGGCACGTCCGGCACGGTGACGACGCTGGCCAGCCTGCATCTGGGCCTGCCGCGTTACGACCGGCAGGCGATCGACGGGCTGATCGTGCCCTGCGAATCGATGCGCGCCATTTCCGACCGATTGTCCGGCATGGCGCTGGCGGAGCGGCAGAAGCTGCCCTGCATCGGCACGGAGCGGGCCGATCTGGTGGTGGCGGGTTGCGCTATTTTGGAATCGATCCTCGACATCTGGCCTGCGGAGCGACTGGGCGTCGCCGACCGCGGCATCAGGGAGGGGATATTGCGCGGGCTGATGGACCGCGGCGGGAGAGTGATGTGAGAGGCTCTGGTGTTGGCAAGGTGCGGGTCAAAACCGCCAAAGGGCGCACGGCGCAGTCGGTGCGCTGGCTGGAGCGCCATCTGAACGACCCCTATGTCCGCAAGGCGAAGGCGGAAGGCTGGCGTAGCCGCGCCGCCTTCAAGCTCATCGAACTGGACGAGAAATTCCATTTCGTGAAGGGATCGAAGGCGGTCGTCGACCTGGGCGTCGCGCCGGGCGGCTGGGCGCAGGTGGTGCGCAAGATGGCGCCTAAGGCCGCCGTTGTCGGCATCGACCTGCTGCCGGTCGATCCGATTCAGGGCGTCACCCTGTTCGAGATGGATTTCATGGATGACAAGGCGCCGGGCCTGCTGCGCGAGGCGCTGGGGCAGGAGCCGGACCTCATCATTTCCGATATGGCGGCCAATACGGTCGGCCATGCCGCGACCGATCACCTGCGCACCATGGGGCTGGTCGAAGCGGCGGCCTGGTTCGCGGTGGAAAATCTGCGCAAGGGCGGCACCTTCGTCGCCAAGGTGTTCGCGGGCGGCACGGACGGCGAATTGCTGGTGCTGCTGAAGAAGAATTTCACGACGATCAAGCACGCCAAGCCACCGGCCAGCCGGAAGGGCAGCGTCGAATGGTATGTCGTGGCGCAGGGGTTCAAGGGGCGGCCGGACGAAGGGACCGAACCGACCGAGTAGGATAGATTTGGGGGGCATTTGGTCGCAACGGTTTCGACGGTCGCCTATCTGGGGCTGGAGGCGCGCGCCGTGGAGGTGCAGTGCCAGCTGGTCCCCGGCCTTCCCAACTTCATCCTGGTCGGCCTGCCGGACAAGGCCGTGGCGGAAAGCCGCGAGCGGGTGCGCAACGCCATCGCCGCGATCGGCCTGTCGTTGCCACCCAAGCGGATCACGGTGAACCTGTCACCGGCCGACCTGCCCAAGGAAGGATCGCATTTCGACCTGCCCATCGCCATTGCCCTGCTGGGCGCGATGGGCGTGATCGATGCCGAGACGCTGGCGGGCTATGTCGTGGTCGGCGAACTGGGGCTGGACGGGCGCACCGCGCCGTCGCCCGGCGTGCTGCTGGCGGCGCTCCATGCGGGTAGCCAGGACAAGGGGCTGGTCTGCCCGGCGGCGCAGGGCGCGGAAGCCGCCTGGGCGGGCGAGGTGGAAGTGATCGCCGCGCCGGATCTGCTCAGTCTGCTCAACCATTTCAAGGGCACCGCCGCCCTCTCGCCGCCGCAACCGGGCATTGTCGATGCGCCGGTGCGCGGCGCGGACCTCAAACAGGTGAAGGGGCAGGAAGTCGCCAAGCGCGCGCTGGAGATTGCGGCAGCGGGCGGCCATAATCTGCTGATGGTCGGGCCGCCGGGCGCGGGCAAATCGCTGATGGCCAGTTGCCTGCCCGGCATCCTGCCCGACATGACCCCGTCCGAAGCGCTGGAAAGCTCCATGGTGGCCAGCGTCGCCGGCACGCTGGAGGGCGGGCGGATCAGCCGGGCGCGCCCCTTCCGCAATCCGCATCACAGCGCGTCGATGGCGGCGCTGGTCGGCGGGGGCCTGAAGGCGCGACCGGGCGAGGTCAGCATGGCCCATCTGGGCGTGCTGTTCCTGGACGAATTGCCGGAATTTCAGCGCACGGTGCTGGATTCGCTGCGCCAGCCGCTGGAGACGGGCGAGGTGACGGTGGCGCGGGCCAATGCGCATGTGACCTTTCCCGCGCGGGTGCAATTGATCGCGGCGATGAATCCCTGCCGCTGCGGGCACCTCAGCGATCCGGCGCTCGCCTGTTCGCGCGCGCCCCGCTGCGCGGCGGATTATCAGGCGAAGGTGTCGGGGCCGCTGCTCGATCGCATCGACCTGCATGTGGAGGTGCAGGCGGTGACGGCCGCCGATCTCGTCCTGCCCCCGCCCGCCGAAGGATCGGCCGAGGTCGCGGCACGGGTCGCGGCGGCTCGGGCGGTGCAGACCGCGCGCTATAACGGCAGCGGCGTGCGCACCAATGCGGAGGTGGATGGCGAGCGGCTGGAAGCTGTCGCCGGACCGGACGAAGCGGGCCGGCAATTGCTGGCCCAGGCCGCCGCCGCGATGAAACTGTCCGCGCGCGGCTATACCCGCGTGCTGCGCGTAGCCCGCACCATCGCCGACCTGGCCGGCGCCAATCGTGTCGGCCGGGTGCATGTGGCGGAAGCGCTGAGTTATCGGCGAAGGGCGCCGGTGAATTGAGGGGGCATTTTGTCATAGCACCGTATGAGGTAAGATGACGATCGCGGTCAGGCTGAATGTTGGTGAAACGCTGAGCGACCGGGTGATGAAGGTCGATCATGCCGGCGAACATGGGGCCATCTGCATCTATACGGCACAGAAATGGTTCGCGCGCTGGCGTGCCCCAACGTTGCTGGAGGATCTCGATCATTTCTTGGCCCATGAACGTGGGCATCGCGACCTGTTCGGTCGGGAGCTGGCCCGGCGGGGAAGGCGGCGCTGCCGCAGCTATTTATTCTGTGGTCTGGGCGGTCTGGTGCTGGGTGCCATCACCGGACTGGCGGGGCGAAACGCCATTATCGCGACCACGGTCGCGGTGGAGCGCGTCGTGCTGAAGCATATGTATGCGCAGATCGAGGCGCTGGTGGGCAAGGATGAAGCGGCGGTTGCCCTGTTGCGCCACATCATCGTGGAAGAGCAGGAGCATCATGATGTGTCGGCCGCCAGTCTGGAAATGTCCGGCTTCTGGCAGAAGATCATCGATCCGACCGTCGCATTATCCACGCGGGTCGTGATCTGGCTGGGAATGCACCTTTAGGGCATGGAGCCTTAAGTAAGGCCCGTTCGGGCTGAGCCTGTCGAAGCCCCGCTGTCGAAGCCCCGCTCTGTTCTTCAAGAAGTGCGGCCCTTCGACAGGCTCAGGGCGAACGGATACAAAATTGATCCAGACTTTGCGCAAGATGCCTTTAGCCGGCGCGCCCTCAAGGCACCGGTCGAACGCTGATCAGCGTGTAGATGCCGATGGCAATGCCGCTGCCGGTGAAGCCGAGCAGAAACCGGCGAATGTCGGGCCAGAAGTCGGGACGTTCCATGGCGCACCTCTTCCCCTTGGGATGATGGCGCGGGGATTAGGAGCGCGGCGGCCGCCTTTCCAGTGACAAATATGGTTAGGCGCGGGCGCGCCGTGCTCCTGCGAAAGCAGGAGCCCAGCCCGGCCCTATCCTGTGACCGTGACGGTGGAACTGGGTTCCTGCCTTCGCAGGAACACGCGCGGTCATGGGAATAAGCGGCCGTTCAACCCGCGCTGTCGTTGGTGATCAGCTTGAGTTCGGCGGCCGGGGTGGCGCCGTCCTTGTGGGTGAAGCGGCCGGCGATCCGGCTGCCCGGCTCGATCGTGATGGTGGCATAGGTCACGTCGCCGGTGATCCGGGCGCTGCTTTCCACCACCAGTTCGTCGGCGCTGATCGATCCGTCGACCAGCCCCGCCAGACGGGCGCTCTGCGCGGTGACATGGCCGGTGATGCGGCTGTCCGGCCCCTGCACCAGCGACGCGCAGCTGATATCGCCCTCGATCGCGCCGTCGATATGCAGGTCGACCGATGCGGCGACATTGCCGGTGATGGTGACGTCGCCACCGATCAGCGAGAAGGGAATGGATTTACCCCCGGTTGCGGACATCGGCGAAACGGGCCGTGGCGACTTGCTGGACTTGGAGAACATCTTTGCGGGCCTCCAGGAAGGGGCGGGGGTTGACGGCCTGGCCGTTCAGCCGGACCTCGAAATGCAGATGCGTGCCGGTCGATCGGCCGGTCGAGCCCATGCGGCCGATCGTGTCGCCGCGCGCGACCTTCTGCCCCACGCGGGCGGCAAAGCCGGACAGATGGGCGTAGCGGGTCATGATGCCATTGCCATGTTCGACCTCGACCACATTGCCATAGCCCTGCCGCTGGCCGACATAGCTGACCTTGCCATTGGCGGCGGCGTTGATCGACTGGCCGTAGCGGCCGGGGAAATCGAGCCCGGCATGGAAGGCGGCATGGCCGTTGAAGGGATCGCGGCGATATCCGTAGCTGCTGGTCAGCATCGGCGCGGCGGTCGGCTGGCCGGACGGGATGGCGAGCAGGCTGCGTTCCAGAAATTCCATCCGCGACATCGCGTCGGCCAGATGTTCCAGCTCGTCGGTCATCGCGCCCTTCTCGCCCTTCCATGGCACGAAGGGACCACCTTGTGCACGGGCGGCGTTGCGGGCGAGGGCGTCGGGATTGAGGCCGAAGCTGCGGATCGCGCTGGCGGCCTTGTCGGCGCGGCGTTCGATCGCGTGGGTCAGAAGCAAAGCGAAGCGGCGCTGGCGCTGTTCCAGACGGACCAGCGGGGCGGCCTCGGGCGCGCTGCTGATCTTGGTGGACAGGCTGTCCTTCTTGTCGCCCTTCTCCGGCCCGACCAGATCGGCGCCGGCGGCATTGCCGTCCTCGGCTCCGAAATGCGTCTTGTAGAGATCGTCCATGAAGTCCTGCCGGGCTTCCAGATCCTGGGCGAGATCCTCGACGGACTTGCGATAATTGGCGACCTTGCTCGCGGCGCTGGCGACGGAGCGGCCCTGCTGGTCGAGGGCGGCCTGTTGCTGGGCGACGGCGGCGCTGCCGGCCATCATCGACACGGTAATGCCGGCCCAGCCGATGAGTGCAGCGGACAGCAGGCCAGCCGCGCCGATCTGAAGACGGCGGGAGATGCGGATGAATTTCACCTGGCCGCCGGATCGCAGGAAAATCTCCCGCTCAGGGCACAGGGCGTTCAGCCGGTCCCGGAGGCCGGCTACCCCCTTTTTCTTCTGATGCGACAATGCGACCCCGCGACTCTTCTTTTGCGAGTCGGGCCGCTATCAAAGCTTCACCGCGCGCGCGAATCCGACGGTACGGACTCGTGACGAGTCGAAGCTTGAACGGGGTGAAATGAGCATCAGGCGAATTGGTTCCGCCCGGATGACAATATTTTTCACTTTGTGGCGGGCGTCCCTAACGCTGGACCAGCATGGTATCGCGCAGCAGCGCTTCCACCGCTGCGCGCGGCATCGCGGCGCCGAAATGGTAGCCCTGGCCATAATGGCATCCGCCCGCGCGCAGATAATCGAGTTGCTGTTGATTCTCCACGCCTTCCGCCACGGTGCGGATGCCCAGGCTGTAGGCCAGGTTGAGCACGGTGCGCACGATCGCCGCATCGTCCGGGTCCGTTTCCAGATCGCGCACGAACCGCTGGTCGATCTTGATGATGTCGATCGGAAACTGTTTGAGATGCGACAGGGAAGCATAGCCGGTGCCGAAATCGTCGAGCGCGATGGCGATACCGGCGTCGCTCAACTGCTGGAGCGAACGACCGACCCGGTCGGCGTTGCGGCCCAGAAACACCGATTCGGTGACTTCCAGTTCGATCTCCGACGACGGCAGGCCGGCGCGCTCCAGACTTTGGAGCAGCCGATCGCCAAAAGCGTCATCGTCCAGATCGGCGCCCGATATATTGACGGCGACATGGCCGAAGGGGAGGCCGGCCGCGCGCCAGCGGACGCAATCGGTAACGATGCCGTCGATCATCTGCGCGGTGATGGCCGGGCCGAGTTCGGGATGTTCGAAGGCGGCGGCGATATCGCCGGGCATGATTATCGCGCCGCTGGCCGTCGGGCAGCGGAACAGCGCCTCGAACCCGATCAGTTCGCCCGTGTCGAGCGCGATCTTGGGCTGATACCAGGGGGCGGGCCGTTCCTGCGCCAGCAGATGCCGCGCCCGATCCAGCATCGCGGCCTCCCGCTCCCAGTCTTCGAGCAGGCCGGGGCAGAAGAGGGTGGCCCGCCCGCGCCCGTTATTCTTGGCGTGGTATAGCGCAATGTCTGCATGTTTGATCAGTGCGGCGCCGTCATCGCCATGGTCGGGGAACAGCGCGACGCCGATACTGGCCCGGCTTTCGATCGGCCGGCCGCGATAATTCAACGGGGCATGCACATGCTCGGCGATGCGGCCAAGTATATGGTGCAGCGCGTCCGTGTCGGGCAGGTCGGTCAGCAATACGGCAAATTCGTCACCGCCCATGCGCGCGACCAGATCGCCGGGCCGCAGAGCGTGGTGCAGCCGTTCGGCGACGGCGCAGAGCAGGGCGTCCCCGGCGTCATGCCCCGCGGTGTCATTGACCCGCTTGAATTCGTCCAGGTCGACCAGCAGCACGGCCGACTGGGCAGCGACGCCCACTTCGTTCGCGGTTGCCCGCGCGACGGCGGCCATGAAATGGGCGCGATTGGCAAGGCCGGTGAGCCCATCGGACATGGCGAGTCGCTCCAGCCGCTGTTCGGCCTCCTTGCGTTCGGTGATGTCCACGACGCTGGTCACGAAACAGGGCTGTCCCTCGATCACGATCGGTCGGGACGACAGCAATGTGTCGCGAATCTCGCCATCGCCGCGCAACAGCCGGCATTCGAAATTATCGATTGTCTCGCCGCGCTGGAGCAGGTCGAACAGCCTGTCGCGCGTGGCCGGGTCGACATAGCTCTGATTGACGTTGGTCAGTGTCACGTCCCGGCCCATGGCATAGCCTTCGGCCGCCGCGCGGTTCTGACGCAGGACATTGCCGTCACGACAGGTGACGAGCAGGGGCAGGGGCACCGCCATGAACATGCGTTCCAGCGTGTCGCGGCTGTCGGCCAGCGCCGCCTGCGCCTCCCGCGCCATGCGGCCTGCCGTCCATTCCTGCCGCTGAAGCCGGTTGCGCCGCGCGATCGCCAGCCACATGCCGCAATGCAGGATCAGCATGGCCAGAACCATGCCCAGCATGGTGGAGGACGCCGGCGCCGGGGCCAGATAGCCGATCAGCAGGGCGATGCCACAGCCCAGACCGCCACCCACATTGCCGCGAAAACTGGTCGGCACGACGAGGTAGAAGACCAGCGGGAGCATCACCAGCACGAAGATGGCGATGTCGCTGCGCGAGCTGACGAGCAGGGCGACGCCGATCGCGGTGACGACCTGCCAGGCGAAGCAGATGCGTTCGACAGCCTTGAAGCTGGTCATCCGGCCGCAGAGCGACAGGCAATAAAGCGACCACAGCACGACCACGACCCGCGCGGGCACGGCGACCCAGAAATGCGGGGTGCCGGCAAAGCGCCAGTCGCTGATCAGGAACAGGCCGTTGAGCAGCGCGGATAGCAGAAAAAGCAGGCGGGCGTTGCGCCGGGATTCGGGGAGTCGCTCCGCCTGAAACGCCGATTCCCGCGACGGACTGAAGAATTCGCCGGTAAATGTGGATAATGTCGTCACGTTTGGCCCACTCTGCGCGAGGCAGAAGGATAGGCTTGCGTGGTTACCAATTGCCTAACCCTATGAAATGCAGTCGCTGCCCGGATGGCCGGGGGCTTTGCTTGACCCTTTGCCTCCACATCGCTATAGGCCCGCCCTGCCCAGAGGTCTGCCGTGCGAAGACTCGTCTCCTCGCGATATATGGCTGGGCGCCAACAGAGCTGAACATTACCGGGTGCTCTTGCGGCTCCAGGGGGTTTTCGCCCCCGGGGCCTTTGCTGTTTGGAGGCTATCGCTTTCAGGCGGCAGGACACTGGAATGCCGGTAAAGTAACTGAAAAGGTGAAGGGCTTCATGCCAACAATCAACCAGCTGGTCCGCAAGGGCCGCGAACTGCAGAAGACCAAGTCCAAGGTCCCTGCGATGGATGCGAACCCGCAGAAGCGCGGCGTTTGCACCCGCGTCTACACGACGACCCCGAAGAAGCCGAACTCGGCGCTTCGCAAGGTGGCGAAGGTGCGTCTGGTCAACCAGCGCGAAGTCATCACCTATATTCCGGGTGAAGGCCATAACCTCCAGGAACACAGCGTCGTGCTGATCCGTGGCGGCCGTGTGCGAGATCTTCCGGGCGTGCGTTACCACGTTCTTCGCGGCGTTCTGGATACCCAGGGCGTCAAGGATCGCAAGCAGAGCCGTTCGAAGTACGGCGCGAAGCGTCCGAAGTAAGGGGAGAACAGGAATATGTCACGTCGTCGTCGCCCCGAAAAGCGCGTTATCCTGCCGGATCCCAAATTCGGTGATATCGTGCTGTCGAAGTTCATGAACAGCATCATGCAGGACGGTAAGAAGGCCGTTGCCGAATCGATCGTCTATGGCGCTCTCGACACCGTCGAGACCCGCGCCAAGAAGGACCCGATCGGTCTGTTCCATGACGCCCTCAACAATGTGAAGCCCGGTATCGAAGTTCGCAGCCGCCGTGTCGGTGGTGCGACCTATCAGGTTCCTGTCGAAGTTCGTCCCGAACGTTCGCAGGCCCTGGCGATCCGCTGGCTGATCACCGCCGCGCGCAACCGCAGCGAAACCACCATGGCGGCCCGTCTGTCGGGTGAGCTGCTGGACGCCGCCAACAACCGCGGCAATGCCGTGAAGAAGCGCGAAGACACGCACCGCATGGCGGAAGCGAACCGCGCCTTCTCGCACTACCGCTGGTAAAAAGAGGCAGGCGGGCGCCGCAAGGCGCCTGTTTTGTCATCTGGTTTCCAAAATCGGTCCGTTCGTCATGGGTGGCTACCCATGGCGAACGGATTGGTTTAGGGGCCACGCGCAGATTTAACGAATCCCCAACCGCCGGCGCGCCGGCAACGGAGAAGCATCATGGCCCGCAGCCATCCGCTCGAACATTATCGTAACTTCGGTATCATGGCGCATATCGACGCCGGCAAGACCACCACGACCGAGCGTATCCTTTATTACACCGGCAAGTCCTACAAGATCGGCGAAGTCCATGACGGCGCCGCGACCATGGACTGGATGGAGCAGGAGCAGGAGCGTGGTATCACCATCACCTCGGCTGCGACGACATGCGTGTGGAAGGCGGCTGAGGGCAAGGGCCCCGAGCATCGCCTGAACATCATCGACACCCCCGGCCACGTCGACTTCACCATCGAAGTCGAACGCTCGCTGCGCGTGCTCGACGGTGCGGTTGCCGCGTTCGACGGCGTTGCCGGCGTTGAGCCGCAGTCGGAAACCGTGTGGCGCCAGGCGGACAAGTACAAGGTTCCGCGGATGTGCTTCATCAACAAGCTCGACCGCACCGGCGCCAACTTCTATTATTGCGTGCAGACGATCATCGATCGCCTGGGCGCGACCCCGGCTGTCCTCTATCTGCCCATCGGCGCGGAAGCGGATTTCAAGGGTCTGGTCGATCTGGTCGAGAACCGCGCCATCATCTGGAAGGATGAGAATCTGGGCGCCGAATTCTCGTACGAAGCGATCCCGGACGATTTGGCCGACAAGGCTGCCGACTATCGCGAAAAGCTGATCGAGCTTGCCGTCGAGCAGGACGACGAGGCGATGGAAGCTTATCTGGAAGGCAATCTGCCCGACACCGCGACGCTGAAGGCGCTGATCCGCAAGGGTACGCTGAACCAGTCGTTCGTGCCGGTGCTGTGCGGCTCCGCGTTCAAGAACAAGGGCGTTCAGCCCCTGCTCGACGCGGTTGTCGACTATCTGCCTTCGCCGCTGGACATCGAAGACGTGCAGGGCATCAACCCCGACACCGAACAGCCCGATAGCCGTGCGACCGCCGACGATGCGCCCTTCTCGGGCCTGGCGTTCAAGATCATGAACGATCCCTTCGTGGGCTCGCTGACCTTCCTGCGCGTCTATTCGGGCACCCTGACCAAGGGCACCTATCTGAACTCGGTCAAGGACAAGAAGGAAAAGATCGGCCGCATGCTGCTGATGCATGCGAACAGCCGTGAAGATATCGATGCGGCTTATGCTGGCGACATCGTCGCGCTGGCCGGCATGAAGGAAACCACCACCGGTGATACGCTGTGCGCCGAGCGCCAGCCGATCATTCTGGAGCGGATGGAATTCCCCGAGCCGGTCATCGAACTGTCGGTGGAGCCCAAGACCAAGGCCGACCAGGAAAAGATGGGCGTCGCGCTCAACCGCCTGGCCGCCGAAGATCCCTCGTTCCGCGTCTCGACCGATCACGAATCGGGCCAGACCATCATCAAGGGCATGGGCGAACTTCACCTCGAAATTCTGGTCGACCGCATGAAGCGCGAGTTCAAGGTCGAGGCGAATGTCGGTGCGCCGCAGGTGGCCTATCGCGAATATCTCAAGAAGGCCGTCGACGTCGACTACACGCACAAGAAGCAGTCGGGCGGCACCGGCCAGTTCGGCCGCATCAAGGTGAAGCTGACGCCGGGCGAACGCGGCGCCGGCATCATCTTCAAGGATGAAATCAAGGGCGGTAATATTCCCAAGGAATATATCCCCGCCATTGAAAAGGGTATGCGCGAAACGGCGGCCACCGGCTCGCTGATCGGCTTCCCGATCATCGATTTCGAAATCAACCTCTATGACGGCGCCTATCATGACGTCGACTCGTCGGCGCTGGCTTTCGAAATCACCGGTCGCGCAGCGATGCGTGAAGCGGCGCAGAAGGCGGGCATCACCCTGCTGGAGCCGGTCATGAAGGTCGAAGTCGTCACCCCGGAAGAATATCTGGGCGACGTCATCGGCGACATGAACAGCCGTCGCGGTCAGATTCAGGGCACCGACACGCGCGGCAACGCGCAGATCGTCGAGGCCATGGTGCCGCTGGCCAACATGTTCGGTTATGTGAACTCGCTGCGTTCCTTCACCCAGGGCCGCGCGAACTACTCGATGACCTTCTCGCATTATGACGAAGTGCCGCAGAATGTGGCGGATGAAGTCAAGGCGAAGATGGCCTGATGACTTTCCCGGGCCGAGCCGTGCAAACGGCTCGGTTAGGGGCTGGTAATCTGTAAATTTGCTGCTATGGACGCGCCTTCGCGAGGCGCGGCCGAGCGGTCAGACCCAAGCTGATTTTGATTAGAAGGTAGGATAAAATGGCTAAGGCTAAGTTTGAGCGGAACAAGCCGCACTGCAACATCGGCACCATCGGTCACGTCGACCATGGCAAGACCTCGCTGACCGCAGCGATCACCAAGGTGCTGGCCGAAACCGGCGGCGCGACCTTCACCTCGTACGACAACATCGACAAGGCTCCCGAAGAGCGCGAGCGCGGCATCACCATTTCGACCGCCCACGTCGAATATGAAACCGAAGCCCGTCACTATGCGCACGTCGACTGCCCGGGTCACGCTGACTATGTGAAGAACATGATCACCGGTGCGGCCCAGATGGACGGCGCGATCCTCGTCGTTTCGGCCACCGACGGTCCGATGCCCCAGACCCGTGAGCACATCCTGCTCGCCCGTCAGGTCGGCGTTCCGCAGCTTGTCGTGTTCATGAACAAGGTCGACCTGGTCGACGACGCCGAAATCCTCGAGCTGGTCGAGCTGGAAATCCGTGAACTGCTCAGCAGCTACGATTTCGACGGCGACAACATCCCTGTCATCCCGGGTTCGGCTGTTGCCGCTCTCCAGGACAAGACCCCGGAAATCGGCCACGACGCCGTTCTGAAGCTGATGGCCGCTGTCGACAGCTGGATCCCGCAGCCCGAGCGTCCGATCGACAAGCCCTTCCTGATGCCGATCGAAGACGTGTTCTCGATCTCGGGTCGTGGTACGGTTGTGACCGGCCGCGTCGAAACCGGCATCATCAAGGTTGGTGAAGAAGTCGAAATCGTCGGCCTGAAGAACACCGCCAAGACCACCGTGACCGGCGTGGAAATGTTCCGCAAGCTGCTCGACGAAGGTCGTGCAGGCGACAACATCGGCGCCCTGGTGCGTGGCACGAAGCGTGAAGAAGTTGAGCGTGGTCAGGTTCTGGCGAAGCCCGGCACCATCACCCCGCACACCGAATTCGACGCGGAAGTGTATGTCCTGTCGAAGGAAGAAGGCGGCCGTCACACCCCGTTCTTCGCGAACTATCGTCCGCAGTTCTACTTCCGTACCACGGACGTCACCGGCGAAGTCATCCTGCCGGAAGGCACCGAGATGGTTATGCCTGGCGACAATGTGAAGCTCGGCGTGAAGCTGATCGCTCCGATCGCTATGGACGCTGGTCTGCGCTTCGCAATCCGTGAAGGCGGTCGTACCGTCGGCGCAGGGGTTGTCGGCACGATCTCGAAGTAATATAGGACCGCAGCGGCGCGAATCGCCTGATTCGCGCCGCTGAAGTTTTTAACCGCCCCGGATCGCCTTTCTCCGGCTCGAATGAGCTAGAAGGGCAGTTTGCGGGGCGGATATTTTTTGTGGCGCATTTTCACAAGTCATTGGCTGCTCCGGCTGATTTCTGAAAATGCTCCGGTTTTTGGCTCTTTCGCATCGGTACAGGAACTATGGACAGCAACATCCGCATTCGCCTCAAGGCGTTCGATCATCGCGTGCTCGATCAGGCGACCGGCGACATCGCCGACACCGCCCGCCGCACTGGCGCCCTCATTCGCGGTCCGATTCCTCTTCCGACGCGCATCGAAAAATTCACGGTCAACCGTGGTCCGCACATCGACAAGAAGTCGCGCGAGCAGTTCGAAGTCCGCACCTACAAGCGTATGCTTGACATTGTGCAGCCGACGCCGCAGACGGTCGACGCGCTGATGAAGCTGGACCTGGCTGCCGGCGTGAACGTCGAGATCAAGCTGGCCTAAGCCGGCAAGTCCCTGCTCTCCAAAAGGTGGGCAGGGTATCGGGCATTCTGGGGAACTGGAAGCTCAAACGACACAAGGGATACCGCACGGCCATCCGGTGAACCGGACAAGGCGCGTGGTCCTGGTCCCCCGTCGCCTTTCCCGAGAGGGATCGGCATCTAACCCGGACGGGGTGATCTGTAATTTGGGTTGGGCCGCGAAGCAGAGATGCTGAGCGGTTTTTTCGTTGGATACGCCCGCTGCTAAGGCGGGCCTCTATGGGAGTAACAAGTGATGCGCACAGGCGTGATCGCTAAGAAAGTCGGGATGACCCGTCTGTTCCAAGAGGACGGACGTCATATTCCTGTTACGGTTCTTGCCCTCGAGGGCAATCAGGTCGTGGCTCGCAAGGAAGTTGATCGTGACGGCTACGTCGCGGTTCAGCTCGGTGCGGGCGTCGCGAAGGTCAAGAATGTCGCCAAGCCGCAGCGCGGTCACTTCGCCAAGGCGGAAGTGGAGCCGAAGGCGCGTCTGGTCGAATTCCGTGTCGCCGAGGACGCGCTCCTCGATGTCGGCGCCGAAATCGCGGCCGATCACTTCATCGCCGGTCAGCTGGTCGATGTCGCTGGTCACACCCAGGGTAAGGGCTTTGCCGGCGCTATGAAGCGTTGGGGCTTCGGCGGTATGCGCGCCACCCACGGTGTGTCGATCAGCCATCGTGCCCATGGTTCGACGGGTAACCGTCAGGATCCGGGTCGCGTCTTCAAGAACAAGAAGATGGCCGGCCACATGGGTGACCGTGAGCGGACTCAGCAGAACCTCGAAATCGTCCGCACGGACGTCGAGCGTGGCCTGCTGTTCGTCAAGGGCTCGGTTCCGGGCGCCAAGGGCACCTGGCTGACCGTCAGCGACGCCGTCAAGGTGAAGCGTCCTGCCGACGTGCCGTATCCCGCCAGCCTCAAGGCTGCCGCTAACAGCAACACCGCTGCGGAGACGCCTGCTGAAGCAGCCGCTCCCGAAGCGACCGAAGGCCAGGAGGGCTAAACCATGAAGGTCAATGTACAGACCCTCGACGCGCAGGCCGCCGGCGAACTGGAGCTGAATGACGACGTATTCGGTCTTGAACCGCGCGCCGACATTCTGCACCGCGTCGTCACCTGGCAGCTCGAGAAGCGTCGCGGCACCGCCCGCGGCACCCGTGAGCGTAGCGATGTCGCTCGCACCGGCAAGAAGTTCGGTCGCCAGAAGGGCGGCGGTACCGCCCGTCACGGCGATCGCCGTGCGCCGGTGTTCATCGGTGGTGGTAAGGCCCACGGTGCCCGCGTTCGTGACTTCAACCCCTCGCTGAACAAGAAGGTTCGCGCGCTGGGTCTGAAGATGGCGCTGTCGTCGAAGGTCAAGGCGGGAACGCTGACGATCATCGACAGCCTGGATGTTGCCGAAGGCAAGACCAAGGCGCTGGTCGCCAACCTGGCCAAGCTGAACCTGACCAAGGTGCTGTTCATCGACGGCGACGCCGTGAACATCAGCTTCGCAAAGGCTTCGGCGAACATCATCGGTGTGGACCTGCTCCCTGCCGTTGGCGCCAATGTCTATGACATCCTGAAGGCCGACTCGCTGGTGCTCACCCGCGCCGCGGTCGAAAAGCTGGAGGCCCGTTTCAATGGCTAAGAAAGAAGCCGCGGCTGTCGCCAACCGTCATTATGACGTCGTTGTCGCCCCGCACATCACCGAGAAGTCGACCCTTCTCTCCGAGAACAACGCCGTGGTCTTCAAGGTCGCTGGCGATGCCACGAAGCCGGAGATCAAGGCCGCTGTCGAGGCGATCTGGGGCGTCGAAGTCAAGAGCGTGAACACGCTGGTGACCAAGGGCAAGACGAAGCGCTGGAAGGGCAAGCCCTACACGCGTTCGGACGTGAAGAAGGCGATCGTCCGCCTGGCCGAAGGCCAGTCGATCGATATCACCGAGGGAGTCCGTTAAGATGGCTCTTAAGCATTATAACCCGACCAGCCCGGCCCGTCGTGGCCTGATCCTGGTCGACAAGTCGAGCCTGCACAAGGGTAAGCCCGTCAAGGCGCTGACCGAAGGCAAGCACAAGACTGGCGGCCGTAACAACAAGGGTCATGTGACCTCGCGTGGTATCGGTGGCGGTCATAAGCAGCGCTATCGTATCATCGACTTCAAGCGTCGCTTGTGGGATGTCGAAGGTACGGTCGAGCGTCTGGAATATGACCCCAACCGCACCGCCTTCATTGCGCTGGTCAACTATCCCGACGGCACGCAGACCTATGTTCTGGCGCCGCAGCGTCTGGCTCCCGGTGACAAGATCATCGCGGGCAAGAAGACCGACGTGAAGCCGGGCAACGCGATGGAACTGGGTCAGATGCCGGTCGGCACGATCATCCACAACATCGAAATGAAGCCGGGCAAGGGCGGTCAGCTCTGCCGTTCGGCGGGCACCTATGCCCAGCTGGTCGGTCGTGATCGCGGCATGGTGATGGTGCGTCTGTCTTCGGGCGAACAGCGCTATATCCGTTCGGACTGCATGGGCACCATCGGCGCCGTCAGCAACCCGGACAATGGCAACACCAACCTTGCCAAGGCAGGCCGCAACCGTTGGAACGGCATTCGCCCTCTGACCCGCGGTGTTGCCAAGAACCCGGTCGATCACCCGCATGGCGGTGGTGAAGGCCGGACCTCGGGCGGCCGTCATCCGGTCACGCCCTGGGGCAAGCCGACCAAGGGTGCACGCACCCGCCACAACAAGGCGACGGACAAGTTCATCATCCGTAGCCGCCACGCGAAGAAGAAGAGGTAAGCGAGATGGCTCGTTCCGTCTGGAAAGGTCCTTTCGTGGACCTCAGCCTTCTGAAGAAGGCGGAAACGGCGCAGGACGCCAATGGCCGTACCGGTCCGATCAAGACCTGGTCGCGCCGTTCGACGATCCTGCCGCAGTTCGTTGGCCTGACGTTCAACGTCTATAATGGCCGCAAGCATGTTCCGGTTGTCGTGAACGAGGAAATGGTGGGTCACAAGCTGGGCGAATTCGCTCCGACCCGCTACTTCCCCGGTCACGCTGCCGACAAGAAGGGCAAGCGCTAATGAGCAAGGAAAAGGCTCCCCGTCGCGTCGCCGACAATGAGGCGCTGGCCGTTGGCACGCAGATCCGTGGTTCGGCCCAGAAGCTGAACCTGGTCGCCACGCTCATCCGCGGCCGCAAGGTCGAGGACGCGCTGAACATCCTCGCCTTCTCGAAGAAGGCGATGGCCGTCGACGTGCGCAAGGTGCTGGCTTCGGCCATCGCCAATGCGGAAAACAACCACAATCTGGACGTCGACGCTCTGGTCGTCGCGGAAGCATCGGTGGGCAAGAGCTTCACCCTGAAGCGCTTCCACGCTCGCGGCCGCGGCAAGTCGACCCGGATCCTGAAGCCCTTCAGCCGCGTGCGCATTGTCGTGCGTGAAGCTGGCGAAGAGGCGGAGGCGTAAGCACATGGGTCACAAGAGCAATCCGATCGGTCTGCGTCTGCAGATCAACCGCACCTGGGACAGCCGCTGGTTTGCGGAAGGCCAGGATTATGGTCGTCTTCTGCTGGAAGATCTCAAGATCCGCCAGTTCATCATGAAGAACCTGCCGCAGGCCGCGATCTCCAAGGTCGTGATCGAGCGTCCGGCCAAGCTGTGCCGCGTGTCGATCTACGCTGCCCGTCCCGGTGTCATCATCGGCAAGAAGGGTGCGGACATTGAAAAGCTGCGCAAGAAGCTGGGCAGCCTGACCTCGTCCGACGTGTCGCTGAACATCGTCGAAATCCGCAAGCCGGAAATCGACTCGAAGCTCGTCGCACAGGGCATCGCCGATCAGCTGGAACGCCGCGTGGCTTTCCGTCGCGCCATGAAGCGTGCGGTGCAGTCGGCTCTCCGTCTGGGTGCCGAAGGCATCAAGATCACCTGTGGCGGCCGTTTGGGCGGCGCAGAGATCGCGCGCGTCGAATGGTATCGCGAAGGCCGCGTTCCGCTGCACACGCTGCGTGCGAACGTCGACTATGCCGAAGCCACGGCGCACACCGCCTATGGCGTTTGCGGCATCAAGGTCTGGATCTTCAAGGGCGAGATTCTCGGCCATGATCCGTTCGCCACCGACCGGCTGATGCTGGAGGCTCAGACCTCCGGCGTGCGCCCGGCGCGCTGAGAATAAGAAGGTAATAGCGTCATGCTGCAACCGAAGAAAATGAAGTTCCGCAAGGCCTTCAAGGGCCGGATCAAGGGCGACGCCAAGGGCGGTTCGGCTTTGAATTTCGGCGCCTACGGCCTCAAGGCCATGGAACCCGAGCGCGTCACCGCACGTCAGATCGAAGCGGCTCGCCGCGCGATCCAGCGTCACCTTCGCCGTCAGGGTCGTCTGTGGATCCGCGTATTCCCCGACGTGCCGGTTTCCAAGAAGCCTGCCGAAGTCCGTCAGGGTAAGGGTAAGGGTTCGGTCGAATATTGGGCTGCTCGCGTCAAGCCGGGCCGCATCCTGTTCGAACTGGACGGCGTGCCCGGTCCGCTCGCAGCAGAGGCCTTCTCGCGCGCCGCGATGAAGCTGCCCATCAAGACGAAGGTCGTTGCCCGCCTCGGCGACACCTCGCACCTGGAGGGTTAAGCTGTGGCCAACGTTGCAGACCTCAAGACCAAGACGGACGACGAACTGTCGACCGAACTCAACAACCTGAAGCGTGAGCAGTTCAATCTGCGCTTCCAGGCGGCCACCAACCAGCTGGAAAAGCCCAGCCGCGTGAAGGAAGTCCGTCGGTCGATCGCTCAGATCAAGACCCTGCAGACGGAGCGTAACAGCTCCGCTGCCAAGTAAAGGAACCACACGATGCCCAAGCGCGTGCTGACGGGAACTGTGGTTTCCGACAAGACCGACAAGACGGTGGTCGTTCGCGTGGAGCGCAAGGTAAAGCATGCGCTCTACGGCAAGATCATCCGTATGTCGAAGAAGTACCATGCCCATGACGAGGGCAACATCTACAAGGAAGGCGAAACGGTCCGCATCGAAGAGACCGCTCCGATTTCCAAGCTCAAGACCTGGAAGGTCATCGAGCGCGTAGACACCCACAAGTCGCCGGAGACGGCCGCTTAAGGGTAGCTCGTTCGGGCCTTTGAAGAAAAACGCGGCGCGGGGCTGGCCTTTTCCTTTCGGAAAGGGTACAGGCCCGCGCTTCGCGTAGAGTCAAAGGCTCTAGGCACGAAATTCGGAACCGCCGGGAATTGCCCCGGTAGGCCAAATAAGAAGGAACCGGATCTATGATCCAGATGCAATCCAATCTTGACGTCGCTGACAACAGCGGCGCCAAGCGCGTCCAGTGCATCAAGGTGCTGGGCGGCTCGAAGCGTCGCTTCGCTGGCGTGGGCGACATCATCGTCGTCTCGATCAAGGAAGCTGCGCCTCGTGGTAAGGTGAAGAAGGGTGACGTGCATCGCGCCGTCATCGTGCGCACCGCCAAGGACGTGCGTCGCGCTGATGGCAGCGTGATTCGCTTCGACGGCAATGCCGCTGTGCTGATCAACAAGAACGAGGAGCCGATCGGCACCCGTATCTTTGGCCCCGTGGTTCGTGAACTGCGCGCCAAGAAGCACATGAAGATCATCTCGCTCGCTCCCGAGGTGCTGTAATGAGCGCTGCCAAGATCAAGAAGGGCGACAAGATCGTCGTCCTGGCCGGCAAGGACAAGGGCCGTACCGGCGCCGTCCTCCAGGTCATGCCCAAGGAGGACAAGGTCCTCGTCGAAGGCATCAACGTGCATGCGCGTCATCGCAAGCCCGATCAGGCCAACCCGCAGGGTGGCATCGATCGCAAGCCTGCGCCGCTGCACATTTCGAACGTCGCTGTCGCCGACAAGGATGGCAAGCCGACCCGCGTCCGTTTCGAGGACCGCGACGGCAAGAAGGTCCGTGTCGCCGTCAAGTCCGGTGAGGTGCTGTAATGAGCGACAAGTATATCCCGCGCTCGAAGGCTGTCTACGACGCCGAAATCGCCAAGGCGATGACCGAGAAGTTCGGTTATCAGAACGTCATGCAGATCCCCAAGATCGAAAAGATCGTGCTCAATATGGGCGTGGGCGAAGCGACGCAGGACAAGAAGAAGGTCACGCAGGCCGCCGAGGAAATGGAGCTGATCGCCGGTCAGAAGCCGGTCATCACCAAGGCTCGCAAGTCGATCGCGCAGTTCAAGCTGCGTGAAGGCATGCCGATCGGCGCCAAGGTCACGCTGCGCCGCGAGCGCATGTATGAATTCCTGGACCGCCTGATCAACGTTGCTCTGCCGCGCGTTCGCGACTTTCGTGGTCTGAACCCCAAGAGCTTCGATGGTCGTGGCAACTACGCCTTTGGCATCAAGGAACAGCTGATTTTCCCGGAAATCAGCTATGACAAGATCGACAAGGTGCGTGGCATGGACATCATCGTGACCACCACGGCGAAGACGGACGATGAAGCGCGCGAACTGCTGCGCCTCTTCGGCTTCCCCTTCCCGATCGAAGAGAAGCAGGCGGCCTGATTGGGCCCCGCTTCTCTCCCAAACGCTTAAGCTAAGGAAGAGAACTTAAGTCATGGCGAAACTGAGTTCGATCAACAAGAACGAGCGCCGCAAGAAGCTGGTGAAGAAATATGCCGGCCGCTATGCGAAGCTCAAGGCGATCGCGAATGATACCGCGGCCGACGACAGCGATCGTCTGATCGCGCGTCTGAAGATGGCGGAGATCCCCCGCAACGGCAACCCGACCCGCGTTCGGAACCGCTGCGAACTGACGGGGCGTCCCCGCGCTTATTACCGCAAATTCCGTCTCTGCCGCGTGCAGTTGCGTGATCTGGCCAACAAGGGCCTGATCCCCGGCGTCACCAAGTCGAGCTGGTAAGGATCATTTGAGATGGCATTGACCGATCCCCTGGGTGATATGCTCACCCGCATCCGCAACGGGCAGCAGGCGAAGAAGGACAGCGTTATGTCCCCCGCTTCCAAGCTGCGCGCCCGCGTGCTCGACGTGCTCCAGCGTGAAGGCTACATCCGTGGCTATTCCGAAGAGCTGCTTGGCCAGCATCCTGGCCTGCGCATCGAGCTGAAATATTTCGAAGGCGCACCGGCGATCAAGCATGTCGCTCGCGTTTCGAAGCCTGGCCGCCGCGTCTATTCGGGTTCCAAGGAACTGCCGGTAGTGCGCAACGGTCTGGGCATCACCATTGTCTCGACGCCTCGTGGCGTTCTGTCCGACGCCGAAGCGCGTGAGCAGAATGTCGGTGGCGAAGTGCTGGCGGAGGTGTTCTGATGAGCCGTACTGGCAAAAAGCCGGTCACCGTGCCTTCGGGCGTGACCGCGTCCATCGCTGACGGTCAGCTGTCGGTGAAGGGCCCCAAGGGCACCCTTTCGCTGCCGATGGCCGACGAAGTCACCTACAGCATCGAAGACGGTGTGATCGCGGTGAAGCCTGCCAATGACGGCAAGCGCGCTCGCGCTTTCTGGGGCATGCAGCGCACCCTGGTCGCCAACCTGATCACGGGCGTGACCGAAGGCTACACAAAGAAGCTGCTGATCACCGGCGTTGGCTATCGTGCGGATGCCAAGGGCAAGGTTCTGAACCTGAAGCTCGGCTATTCGCATGATGTCGACTTCGAGATCCCCGAAGGCATCGAGATCAAGACCCCGGATAACACCACGGTCGAGATCACCGGCATCGACAAGCAGCAGGTCGGTCAGGTCGCTGCTGAGATCCGCCGCTGGCGCAAGCCCGAACCCTATAAGGGCAAGGGCATCAAGTACGCCGGCGAATTCATCTTCCGCAAGGAAGGGAAGAAGAAGTAAGATGGCAAAGCTTTCCCTCTTCGCGCGGCGTCGTCGCCGCGTTCGCACCGCGCTCAAGGCTGTTTCGGGCACCCGTCCGCGCCTCAGCATCCATCGTTCGGGCCGTCACATCTACGCCCAGGTCATTGATGACGCCGCCGGCAAGACCGTCGCTGCTGCATCGACCCTGGACAAGGAAATCGGTTCGAAGGCTCTGGGCAAGACCGGCGCTTCTGCCGAAGCTGCTGCCGATGTCGGCAAGCGCGTCGCCGCTGCGGCGACCGCCGCTGGCGTCACCAAGGTCGTGTTCGACCGTGGTGGCTTCCTGTTCCATGGCCGCGTCAAGGCGCTGGCCGATGCGGCCCGTGAAGCCGGGCTGGAGTTCTGATCATGGCTGACGAAAACACCAACGAAGTCGTCGCACCCGTCGAGGGCGCCGAAGCGACTGCACCGACCGAAGGTCGTGGTCCCGGCCGTGGCCGTGGCAACCGTGGCGGTGGCGATCGCAACCGTGGCGAGCGTGGCGGCCGTGGCCGTCGCGATGACCGCCGTGGCGGCAACCGCGACGAGGAGCAGGGCGAAGAGCTGATCGAGAAGCTGGTTCACATCAACCGCGTCTCGAAGACCGTCAAGGGCGGTAAGCGCTTCGGTTTCGCTGCTCTCGTCGTCGTCGGCGACGGCAAGGGCCGTGCAGGCTTCGGCCATGGCAAGGCGCGCGAAGTGCCTGAAGCCATCAGCAAGGCGACTGCCGCTGCCAAGAAGGCAATGGTTCGCGTTCCGCTGAAGGAAGGCCGCACCCTGCATCATGACGGTCTCGGCCACTTCGGCGCCGGCAAGGTGACTGTCCGTTCGGCCCCGGCCGGTACGGGTATCATCGCCGGTGGTCCGATGCGCGCCGTGTTCGAAAGCCTCGGCGTCGCTGACGTCGTGACCAAGTCGAACGGCACGTCGAACCCCTATAACATGATCCGTGCGACCTTCGCGGCTCTGGTCGAACAGACCAGCCCGAAGTCGGTGGCCCAGCGTCGTGGCAAGAAGGTCGCTGACCTTCTGCGTCGCGGTGGTGCCTCCGCCGACGTCGCGCAGGCTGATGCCGAAGCGATTGCGGAGTAACTGATATGGCGAAGATCAAGATCAAGCAGATCGGTTCGCCGATCCGCCGCCCCGAAGCTCAGAAGAAGATTCTGATCGGTCTGGGCCTTGGCAAGATGAACCGCGTGGTGGAACTGGAAGATACGGCGGAAGTCCGCGGTGCGATCCAGAAGCTGCCCCACATGGTGGCCGTGGTCGAAGGCTAAGCCTTCCGATCACCGGAAAATAGAAAGGGCCGATTCGCGCAGGCGAATCGGCCCTTTCTGCGTTTGCGGCACCTTTCACGTCATTTTCCCGGAATGAGCCGACTTTGCGCTGATTCACCCCGTCATTGCGAGCGAAGCGAAGCAATCCACGGCGCGCCATTGGATTGCTTCGCTTCGCTCGCAATGACGATTCGGATTGGCATCATCTCGCCCGACGGCCATTTTCCTATGCCTGACTGCCATGCCATTCTGGCAGCGTGTGCCTTCGGGGCCGGATGGTGCAGCGGGCAAGGCAGGGGGCGGGATGGCCGATCATGACCAACATCATGCGATTGAAAGATAATTTCCAACATCTGGCATGAAATGTCGAAATCCGCGGGAAATATGCGAAGTTAAGGCCGGGCTTTCCAACAGCGCTTGCCGCCCTACCCTCGGTCAGCGGCCGCATTCCGGCGCATTAGGGGGTGACAATGGAGCCGCATCCCGCTATGGGCGCCGCTTCCATTTCAGCGCGAACCAAGCGAAAGCGAGTGCAAATTATGAAGCTCAACGAAATCAATGACAATGCCGGCGCCCGCAAGGGCCGGATGCGTGTCGGCCGTGGTATTGGCTCGGGCAAGGGCAAGACCGCCGGTCGCGGCCAGAAGGGTGCGAAGGCGCGTTCGGGCGTCAGCATCAACGGCTTCGAGGGTGGCCAGATGCCGCTCCACATGCGCATCCCGAAGCGCGGCTTCAACAACATCTTCGCCAAGGATTACGCGATCGTAAACCTGGGCGCCGTGCAGAAGGCGATCGACGAAGGCAAGCTGGACGCCAGCGCCACCATCGATCAGGCTGCCCTGAACGCAGCCAACCTGACCCGCGGTGGCAAGGATGGCGTGCGCCTGCTGGCCAAGGGTGAACTGACCGCCAAGGTCAGCTTCCTGGTCGCCGGTGCCTCGCAGAGCGCCATCGACGCCGTCGAAAAGACCGGTGGCAAGGTCGACGTGATCGTCGTCGTTCCGGCCGCTGAAAAGGCGAAGGCCAAGAAGGGCACGACCCTGGCTGCCAAGAAGGCTGCCAAGCAGGGCTGATTTTTCGCCTGAGACTTGCATGCATGACCCCGCTGCCCGATATGGGTTGGCGGGGTCATGTGCATCGGGGGACGCTATTTTGTCGCATAAGTGACAAATCCCGGTTCGACAGCGCCCCACAGCCCCGTTAAGGGGATTCCCGATTCCGGCCCATATTGTATCCGGGCACGAGTGATTTGAAGGGCAGCCACCATGGCATCGAGAGCCGACCAGCTCGCATCCAATCTCAGCCTCGCAAAGTTCAGCCAGGCGACCGACCTCAAGAAGCGCCTGTGGTTCACGCTGGGGGCGCTGATCGTCTTCCGCTTTTTGAGCTTCGTGCCGCTGCCCGGCGTCGATCCGACTGCCCTGTCGCAGCTTTACAGCCAGACCAATGGCGGCATCCTCGACATCTTCAACACCTTCTCGGGTGGGTCGCTGTCGCGCATGAGCCTGATCGCGCTGGGCGTCATGCCTTATATCACCGCGTCGATCGTGGTGCAGCTTGGCGCCTCCCTCTCGCCCCAACTCGCGGCGATCAAGAAGGAAGGCGAAAGCGGCCGCAAGAAGCTGAACCAATATACCCGCTATGGCACCGTCGGCCTGACCGCCGTGCAGGGCTATTTCATCGCTGTCGGCCTGGAGGGCTTTGGCGCCCAGTCGGGCGTGCAGGCGGTGATCGAGCCGGGCCTGCTGTTCCGCCTCACCGCGGTCGTCTCGCTGATCGGCGGCACGATGTTCCTGATGTGGCTGGGTGAACAGATCACCTCGCGCGGCATCGGCAACGGCACCTCGCTCATCATCATGGCGGGCATCGTCGCCCAGCTTCCCGTGACGCTCAGCAACCTGTTCAAGTCGGGCAGCGAAGGGTCGATTTCCGGCCTGCTGATCTTCGTGATCGTGGTTGCCCTGATGGGGCTGGTGCTGCTGATCTGCTACATGGAGCGGGCGCAGCGCCGGGTGCTGATCCAATATCCCAAGCGCCAGACGCGTCAGGGCCTGATGCAGGCTGATCGCAGCCATCTGCCGCTGAAGGTCAACACTGCCGGCGTCATCCCGCCGATCTTCGCCTCGTCGCTGCTGCTGATGCCGCTGACCATTTCGCAGTTCGCGGGCCAGACCGTTGCCGGGGAAAGCAAGTGGGGCGATTTCGTCCTTTCGCTCAACCAGTATCTGGCCCACGGCACGCCGCTCTATATGGCGCTCTATGGCCTGGGCATCGTCTTCTTCTGCTTCTTCTACACCGCAGTCGTGTTCAATCCGGAAGAGACGGCCGACAATCTGAAGCGCAATGGCGGCTTCATTCCGGGCATCCGTCCGGGCAAGAACACCGAAAATTATCTGGACTATGTGCTGACCCGCATCACCGTCATCGGCGCGGCCTATCTGGCCTTCATCTGTCTGGTGCCGGAATTCGCGATCGCACGGGCGGGCATTCCCTTCTACCTTGGTGGGACTAGCCTGTTGATCGTGGTCAATGTTACGGTGGACACCGTGACCCAGATTCAGAGCCATCTGCTCGCCCATCAATATGGCGATCTGATCAAGAAGGCGAAGCTCAAGGGTCGCATGCGCTGAGGGGCGTTTCGGCACTTTAATCAGCGCACGAACAGGGGAGAATGCGCGCAATGAATATCATTCTGCTTGGCCCTCCGGGGGCCGGCAAGGGCACCCAGGCGACTCGGCTGGTTGACGATCGTGGCATGGTGCAGCTGTCGACAGGGGACATGCTGCGCGCGGCGGTGAAGGCGGGAACGCCGGTAGGACTTCAGGCCAAGGCGCTGATGGAATCGGGAGCGCTGGTTCCGGACGAAGTCGTGTCGGGCATCATCGGCGAAGCGCTTGATGCGCTGTCGGCCGATACCGGCGTGATCTTCGACGGCTATCCGCGGACGGAGGCACAGGCCCATTCGCTCGACACCATCCTGAGCGATCGCAACCGCACGCTCGACCATGTGATCGAGCTGGAAGTGGACGAAGACGCGCTGGTCGAGCGCATCACTGGCCGCTTCACCTGCGCCAACTGTGGCGCGGGTTATCATGACAGCTTCAAGCAGCCCAAGGTCGAGGGCGAGTGCGACAAGTGCCATGGGCATGAGTTCAAGCGCCGTCCGGACGATAATGAGGAAACCGTGCGCACCCGCATGGCCGAATATCGCGCCAAGACCGCGCCGATCCTGCCGATCTACGAAGCGCGCGGCATCGTGTCGCGGGTGGACGGCATGGCCGACATGAATGACGTGACCGTCGCGATCGCTGCGATCTTGGACGGCGGCGCGTCCTGAGCTTTCTTCTTCCCCTGCATGGCAGGGGAGGCGGATATGCGGATTTTTGGGGTACTGGCATGGGCTGGTGCGGCGATGGCCGCGCCGGCCCATGCTGCTGTTACGGGCAGCAGCGCGATCGGCTTCGCGACCGAAAGCAGCGTGGAGATCGCGGCCGATGCGGCGCACGTATATGCTTTGCTGATAACGCCGGGCCGCTGGTGGAGCGACGGGCACAGCTATAGCGGCGATTCGGCCAATATGACGATCGATCCGCGCGCAGGCGGATGCTTTTGCGAGACGATCCCGTCGAAGGACGACCCCTCCGGCACGATCGAACATGCCTGCATCATCTATGCCATGCCGGGCCAGAGGCTGTGCTTGTCCGGCGGCTTCGGCCCGTTGCAGAGCGAAGGCGTGGCCGGAACGCTGGATATCGCCATCACCCCGGCGGGGAAGCGCGTCAAAGTGACGATGACCTATGTGGTAGGTGGCTATCTGCGCACCGGCCCGGACAAGATCGCGCCGCTGGTAGATCAGCTTCTGGGCGAGCAACTGGCCGGCCTCAAGCGCGCGGTCGAGTCGGCGCAATAAGGCAAACAGGGCGGTCTGGCTGACGGAAAAGCGGCGCTGACGGCGTTTCGGTACCGAAACCGGCAAAGAAACCGGTGAATCGCGCTTAGGTTAACTACGATCTTAACGGATTCGTTGCTGCGCTGTTGCTATAAGGCTGCATGACTGGAACGCCGCTTCATCATGGCCGCTTGACGGAACTGGACGCGCTGCGGGGTGTCGGGGCGCTGTGCGTGCTGCTGTTCCATTATTCCACGCGCTTTCACGAACTCTTCCCGCAGGCCGCGCATGTGCCGTTCAGCTTCATCGGCGGCAATTATCGCGTCCTGCTCTTCTTCACCATTTCCGGCTTCGCGATCTTCTTCACGCTGGATCGCATCCGCACCGTGGCCGATTTCGTGGTGAACCGCTTCGCCCGTCTCTATCCGGCCTATCTGGTTGCGATGCTGCTGACATTGTCGATCGAATATCTGGCCCAGGCGACGCAATTGCTGATCGGGCCGGTCGCGATTCTGGCCAATTTCACCATGTTGCAGGGCTTCGCCTTCCTGCCGGAGGTGGACGGCGCCTATTGGACGCTGACGGTCGAGATCGCCTTCTATTTCTGCATGATCGCGATCTGGAAATTCATCGGCCTCCGCCGACTGGAACCGGTGCTGGCGGTCTGGTTGCTGCTACGCTGGCTCTACTGGTTCTGGCCCGACATGCCCGAACGATTGATCATGCTGCTGGTGCTGCGCTACACGCCCTTCTTCGTGATCGGCATGCTGGCCTATCGGGTGTGGAAGGGGCAGCGCAGCCTTAAACAGCAGGCGCCCTATGCGCTGCTGGCGCTGGCGTCGATCGCGACCATGGAGACATGGGACGTGACGGTAATGGGCTGCGTGCTGGTCGCCCTCTATGTCGCGCTGATCCATGGCTATCTGCGCTTCATCAGCATCCGGCCGCTCGTCTGGCTCGGCGGGATCAGCTACAGCTTCTACCTGATTCACCAGCATGTCGGCTTCGTCATCATGCTGGAATGCGCCAGAGCGGGCCTCAGCCCGTGGATCGGCTTTGCCACCGCCTTCACCGTGGCGCTGACGTTGGGCACGACCATCCACTATCTGGTCGAACGGCCCGTGGGGGAAGCGATCCTGGGCTGGTGGAAGCGACGTCGCGAAGGCCGCGCCCCTCTCGACAAGGCCGCCGCCAGCCGGACATGAAAAAGGCGCGCCCGCAATGGCCGGCGCGCCTCTTCCTCAAATCACGATGCGCTTATTGCGCGACGGGCGCTGCCGCTGCCGCATTGGTGGGCAGGCCGCCCAACTGGGTCACTAGCTTGGTATAGGCGTCCAGATAGGCCAGCACGATCACCTGGCCGATTTCGGTATTCTGGTAGCCGCCGCCACCGGCCGCCGCAAAGCCGCCCCACCAGCCGGCCCCGCCGCCACCGCCAAAGCCGATGTCGGTCTTGCGGGCATAGCCTTCGGTCAGCGCCTCTTCCTCGGTCGTGCGGGCGTTAACGATCGACAGAGTGACGTTGGCTTCCTTCTTCTTGATGTTCAGGCCGCCCGCGATCGCGCCGAAGGTGCCGCCCAGCATGCCGCCCAGCGCGCCGCCAATGCCGCCGCCGCCGCTGTTGCGGTTGGACGAAACGATATCGGGCTCCAGATAATAGTCGGCCGTCTTGACCTGACCCTTGCCCAGATTCGATCCCGCCTGAAGCTCGCCCGAGTCCGCCATGGCGCGTTCCATCGCGCGGCTCTGCATGGCGCGGCCACGATTGACGATAGTGAAACAGCCCGACTGCTGGATGAAGACCTTCAAAATGGCTTCCGGGCTGCCCAGATTCAGTTCGCGCCACCATTGATTATCGGGCTCGACGATCGCAACCGTGCCGATGCGGCGGGTGCAGTGGGGGATTTCCTGTGTTGCGCGCTCCTGCGAGCGGCGGCCGGAGGAGGCGCCTTTGGTGGTGCCATCCTTATGCGTCTGGCCGGATGAACTCATGTTCGTCTGTGCGCTTGCGGCCAGCGGCGTTGCGATCAGCGCCACCGACGCGGCGAGCGCGGGAACCGTCTTCAACATGCCCCAATTCCTCTGATGTGGTTGATATGATAGCATTTTATTTATGATGCGACCCACAAAGGACGCGATGGCATAGCATAGCGTCCTGACCTTGCCTACATGGCGTGCGGTGACTTGCTGACAGGGAGAAGAATCGCTGCTATCGGGCGCCGATGACCGATCTCAGCCATATCCGTAATTTTTCCATCATCGCGCATATCGACCATGGCAAGTCCACGCTGGCCGACCGGCTGATTCAGCGGACCGGCGGCCTGACCGACCGTGAGATGAGCGCGCAGGTGCTCGATAATATGGATATCGAGAAGGAGCGCGGCATCACCATCAAGGCGCAGACCGTGCGCCTCGACTATACCGCCAAAGACGGCCAGACCTATGAGCTGAACCTCATGGACACGCCGGGCCATGTCGACTTCGCCTATGAAGTGTCGCGTTCGCTCGCAGCCTGTGAAGGCGCGTTGCTGGTGGTGGACGCGGCGCAGGGCGTGGAAGCGCAGACGCTCGCCAACGTCTATCAGTCGATCGAACATGATCATGAGATCGTGCCGGTCCTGAACAAAATCGACCTGCCCGCAGCAGAACCGGAAAAGGTGCGCAAGGAAATCGAGGATGTGATCGGCCTCGATGCGTCGGAAGCGGTGCTGGCCAGCGCCAAGTCCGGCATCGGCATCGACGATATTCTAGAAGCCGTGGTCAAGAAGATCCCGCCGCCCAAGGGCGACCGCAACGCCCCGCTGGAAGCGATGCTGGTGGATAGCTGGTACGACCCCTATCTGGGCGTCGTCATTCTGGTGCGCGTCGTCAACGGCGTCATCAAGAAGGGGCAGGCGATCAGGTTCATGATCGGCGGCACCGAACATCTGATCGACCGTGTCGGCTGCATGCGGCCCAAGATCGAACAACTGCCCGAACTGGCGGCCGGCGAGATCGGCTTCATCACCGCGCAGATCAAGGAAATTGCCCAGACCCGCGTCGGCGACACCATCACCACGGTCAAGAATGGTGCGACGACGCCGCTGCCGGGCTTCAAGGAAGTGCAGCCGGTGGTCTTCTGCGGCCTTTTCCCGGTCGATGCCAATGATTTCGACAAGCTGCGAGATTCGATCAGCAAGCTGCGCCTGAACGACGCCAGCTTCAGCTTCGAAATGGAAAGCAGCGCCGCGTTGGGCTTCGGCTTCCGCTGTGGCTTCCTGGGCCTCCTGCATCTGGAGATCATTCAGGAGCGTCTGACCCGCGAATATGATCTGGATCTGATCACCACCGCGCCGTCGGTGGTGTACAAGATTCAGCTCACCTATGGCGCGGGTGAAATCGAACTGCACAACCCGGCCGACATGCCCGACCCCACCAAGATCGACGAGATCGAGGAGCCGTGGATCGAGGCGATCATCTACTGCCCCGACGAATATCTGGGTTCGATCCTGAAACTCTGTCAGGATCGGCGCGGCATCCAGAAGAACCTGACCTATGTCGGCGGCCGCGCGCAGGTGACCTACGAACTGCCGCTCAACGAAGTGGTGTTCGACTTCTACGATCGGTTGAAGTCGATCAGCCGGGGCTATGCCAGCTTCGACTATCACCAGATCGGCTATCGCGAGGGCGATCTGGTCAAGATGAGCATCATGGTCAATTCCGAGCCGGTCGACGCGCTGAGCATGATCGTCCATCGCGGCACCGCCGAATCGCGCGGGCGCGGCATGTGCGAGCGGTTGAAGGATCTAATCCCCCGCCATCTTTTCAAGATCCCGATTCAGGCGGCGATCGGCGGCAAGGTGATCGCGCGCGAAACCATCGCCGCGATGCGCAAGGACGTGACCGCCAAATGCTATGGCGGCGACATCAGCCGCAAGAAGAAGCTGCTGGACAAGCAGAAGGAAGGCAAGAAGCGGATGCGCGAATATGGCAGCGTCCAGATTCCGCAAGAGGCCTTCATCGCCGCGCTGCGGATGGGCGACGAGAACTGATCCGATGAGCGGCCGCTGCGCACCGATTGCGGGGCAGGTCGCACGGATAGAGCGGGCCGCCGCCTTTCTGGCCAATGGCATGTCGCTTTGCCCCTGCCCGGATGCGGCGGGGCGGCGACGCAGCGCCATGCCCGCCAAGCTGATCGGCAACGGGCTGCGCGAACTGGACCTGTTCCTGACCGACCTGATCGTGGAGGCGGGGCGCATCGACCGGCTTGGCATGGCGGCGGGGCGCGATCCGGGCATCCATCCCGGCCGCCGCATCTATTGCGCGGCGGAGGCATGGCGGCGCACCGGACCAAGACTGGGGCTGGCCATCGAAGCGCGCGGGCGCCTGCGCCAGATGCGCGCCGGACAGAATCGGCAATGTTTTGGACAAGTGCGGGGCGATGACGCCGAGATTTTGATGCAACAGGCCTGCGCCGATTATGCGCGGCTCGCAGGCGATGTTCTGGAGGCCTTGAGGTTGCGCATAGCAACCAATGCGGTGCCCGCAAACGACGGGCGGTTGCGATAGCGCGACGAATGATCGCCAATGGCTTTTCTGCGCAGCTAAGGTTCAGGAAAGCGAAAAATGGCTGTTTTCCGTGGGTTGTCGATAGCCGAATCAGTGCGAAAATCGCCTGGTCGGTTCACCTGACAGGATGCACAGCCGGACAGAATCGCATTGTCGAATGCATCCGTCGTGGGCTTCACGCGTTACGCTTTTGTAACGGTAAGGAGATTTTGATGCCCCCCATGAGCAAGATTGTCCCGCTGGCTGCCATCCTCGTCGGATCGCTGGGCTTGCAGGGCTGCGCCACCAAAGGTTTTGTGCGCGAACAGGTCGCGACCGTGAACCAGCGCGTCGACGCGCTCGATTCCCGGTTGCAGGCGACGGACGGCACCGCGAAGCAGGCGCTGGCGGAAGCACAGTCGGCATCCGGTCAGGCCCAGAATAATGGCCAGCGCATCGACCAGCTCAACGGCCGCGTCGATGGCGTCGAACAGCGGTTGCAGGAAGCCCAGAAGAAGCGCGCACGCAATTGATCCTGCCGGGCGGCGTGAGCTGACCGAACACACGGCCTTTCGGGCCGGCGCTTCCCCCCTTGGCGCCGGCCCGATTTTTTGCCCTCTCTTTCGAGTGTCGCTGTAGATGATCCCCATTTTGCTGGCGCTGGCCAGCGTCACCCCGCATGTCGCCGTCGCCGCGTCCCACGGCGCCAACAAGCCGGTTGCCGCGACCGCTAAAAAAAAGGCCCAGAAACAGGCGAAGAGCGCGCCCAAGAAACCGGCGCAGAAAATTCCTGATCCACAGGCTTCAGTCGATGCCACCCGGATGATCGACTGGATCGCCTCATCCCACAACAATGCCGGCTATCCCTATGCCATCATCGACAAGAAGGCGGCGGCCATCTTCCTGTTCGATGCGAAGGGCAAGGCGCTGGGATCGGCGCCTGTGCTGATCGGCATCGCGACCGGGGATGACGCAACGCCGGGCATCGGAGCCAAGAATCTGGCGGAAATCGGCCCGGCGGAAAAGACGACGCCGGCCGGGCGCTTCCTCGCCAAATTCGGCTGGGCGGCGGGCAAGCAAAGAATATTGTGGGTCGATTATGCGACCTCGGTCGCCCTGCATACGATCCCGCCCGGCAACCCCAAGGAACGCAGGGTCGAACGGATGCTCTCTCCCACCAGCGAGGATAATCGCATCACCTTTGGCTGCATCAACCTGCCCAAGGCCTTTTACGGGGCGAAGGTGCGCCCGATCTTCCAGAAGAGGGGCGGCTATGTCTATGTGATGCCCGACACCAAATCGCTGGAAGAGGTCTTCCCGCCCATTCGCGTGCAGCCTTTCCTCAACGCCTCGGCCTCTTGAGCCGGCGGCGGCGCGTCAGGCGGCGCACCAGTCTATGAGCTGAGCCGATGCCTCCCTGGCCTGTCCTTTTAGGATCATCAGCGTCCCCAGCGACACGCCATCGCGCATCAGCAGACGCGCATCGGGGTCTCTGTCGGCAGGGTCTGGTCGGGCATCGAAGTTGCCGCCATTCATCATCGCGGCGAGCGTGATGCGGGATCGGCGGGCCAGGTCGGCCTCTTGCGCGCAGCGGGCACCGGTCAGGCTGGGCACGCTGATCCCGGTCAGATGATAAAGATGCCCGCGCCAGGCATAGCTGTCTGCGGCCAGGACACAGGCCTGTCCCTTCGGATCGTCGCACAGCGCGAACTGGTCCGCGATCATCGTCGGCGCATCCTGTGCGCTGGCACTGGCCGGAGAGGGCAGAACCGTCTTGACCAGCATCACCCCCAAAGCGGCTATGATCAGCGCGCCCAGCACCAGGCCGGCGGGCACGACACGGGCGGGCTTCTCCTGCCTGTCATTGAGCCAGCGATTGTCCCGGTCGGGGTTGCGATCCCCCACATCATATAGGCTGCGTGCCATTATTTGCCCCCGAAAGTCGCGCCTTTCATGGCAGAGTATCGCGAATTTTCCGTTAACCTGGATCAGTTATGGCCGCCTTGACGCTGGCCGGGCAGCATGATCAAAGACCGGTGAAGGAGGCCGCATGAGCGAAACCTGGCTGTATGACGAGCATCCCGCGATGTTCCGCGCACATCCCCTGTTGTTCATCCTGCTGCTGGTGTCGGTCGTCGGCATCCTCGCGATCGGGATATGGTGGGTGATGCACAAGGGCGAGCGGCTGGCGCTGAGTGAGCGTGAGGTGCTGCTGGAGCGGGGGCTGCTGTCAAAGCAGCGGACCGAGATCGCGCTCACCTCCATCCGGTCGGTGCGGATAACCCAGAGTCTGGGGCAGCGGATGTTCGGCGTGGGCCATGTCGAACTGTTCAGCGCCGGCGATATCGCCGAAATCGCAATCAAGAATATGCCGCGTCCGGACCGTATCCGGGCGATCGCGGCGGCCCGCAATCTTGACCTGCTGCCCCAGCGATAGGGTGGGCATCCGTGCGAAGGGCCACCGTCTTTCGCTATCCGTTTTAAAAAACAACGGCCTCAGCCGGTGTTTTTCCTGCATTTTTTCGCCGTCACTGTAAGACAATTACGCCAGCCCCTTGACTTGGGCCGATTTATTTCAACGATAGGGTAACCAAGGGGGCCGGCCGAGCAACCATCGCTAGAGGACGCCATGTCAGGAACGACCGTCCACAAAGGTGTGGGCGGCGCGCGAAGGGGTGTCGCCATGGTTGGCTTGCGAGTGATGCCGTCTCTGCCGGATCTGACGGCTGAGAAGCGGGCGGAAATCCGGCAGGCCTGTGGCTTTGCCTGTGTGCGCTGCGGCGTCACGATTTACCGCTATCTGGGGCTGCCCGACGGGCCGGGGGCGACGCTGCTGTGCCCGACCTGCCATGGACTGGTCGAGGAAGGGCGGTTGACCGCGACCCAGGTGCATAGTTTCCACGCCAATCCGGTGGTGCGCCAGCGGCATTTCGCCCGCGACCGCCTGCCCTTTTCGGCCGAGCTGCCGCAACTGATCGTCGGCGGATCGCGACTGCTGCGTGATACGCCGATCCCGATCACGCTGGAAGGCGAACCGATCCTGATGTTCGCGCCGCCCCGGCGGACCAATGGCGCGACCCGCATCAGCGTGCGGCTGGGCGCGCCGGATGGTGATGCGATGCAGGTGATCGACGGCAATGAATGGAAGCCCACCGATGGCGGCTGGCACTTCCTGCTGCGTGGCGATCGCTATTCGATGATGGCCGCGCGTGGCGATGGCCTGTGCGTCTTGCGGATCGTGGCGCGCAACCGCATCGCGGTCGAACATCTGCGCACCACGATCAAAGGGCGTCGGCTGGAAATCACACCCGACTGGCTGGAAATTGACGGCAAACGCTATGTCGACCGCATCGGCAGCGGCACGCTGATCGGGCTGGAACTTTAGAGTCGGATGACATCAGATTGATCCGTATCCGGAATTGATGAGATATTTGCGGCATTCTGCGGGACTGAAAGCATCGAGCAGCGATCCGATGC
>NZ_FOGE01000027.1 GCF_900111125.1 Sphingobium sp. YR768 | reverse complement strand
CCGCGCTGTAGCGCTTTCTCGTCGTCTTCATTCCCGTCCATTCCTTCAGGTCCGCATGAGCTTAAAACCCTGTCCGAATTTCCGGCACCAACTCACAGACGAGCAAAGCCGATGAAAGTGCGCTATAGGTTACCGCATAGCGAAGGCTGGAAATAATCCCCTCAATGTCATAGTCATGTCCCCATGTGGCGCATCGGTAGTCATGGGGTAAAGCCCATGTGGTTTACATCAGCAGCGTTTGGGGATTGGACGCGCCATAAAGGGTGCGACCCTAATGATGAGGATTATTTTTTCTCGTGTGTCCTGTCTTGCGCGATGAGGTGGGTCCAGCTCTGCCGCAACGGCAAGAATGTGGTGACAGCGGTGACGAAATTATCCGTATCGCCCGCTTCGAAAGATCCGCTGATACGCCGCGCGGCATCGAGCACAATCAGCTTTCCGCCATATCTGTTGATCTCCGCCAAGGCATCTGTAAGCCGGGCATCGTCGAATATAACCCTGCCCTGGGTCCACGCAGTGACGGCATCGGCCTTGACCGTCCGCACCGACATCCTGGCGTCTGACGAGCGCCATTGCTGCCCGGGCCGCAACCGCACTGTCGGGCCATTGCCAGTGCGGACGACGACGCTGCCTTCGATCAGGGCGACCGATATCCGGTTTTCGCGCCGTGCGACATCGAAACGGGTTCCCGTGGCGGTGACGGTCACGGCGCCTGCCGTCACGGTAAAGGGGCGCCTTTTGTTATGAGCCACGGTGAACAGGGCCTCTCCGCCTTGCAGCACCAGCTTTCGCGCCTTGCTGCTGTAATCGACGCTCACGGCCGTTTCCACGTTGAGATTACAGGAATTTTCGATCGCGCTCTGATCGGCTCGATGAATCGCCTCGGGCTCCACCGAGCCGTCGAGCAGAGCCACACTGTGAGATCGTCCGGTCCCTCGCGGAACCTCATGAACTCGGTGGTGGCGGCGCCGTCTGCTCCAGTCGCCGCCTTGCCCGTATCCGAGACGCAGACAGACAGATACTGTCCTTCCGGCAAGCCGCGTCGCTGCTCGCACGCGGATCGAGCCATTTAGTAGCGATCTCGATGGTGATCCAGCCGCCGCGAGAAGGCCAGCAGGCGGTGCGTCAACGCTGCCGCCCGGCGGGACGCCCCTTGCGCGACTTTCATATATTTCTCCAGCTCCGCCAAGAGAAATGCGCCTTTCGACGCGATCGCTCAATCGCGACCTCGACGCGCTCCGCAATGACGGCGTTCGGATCAAAGGCAACGGCAGAAATCAGCCGATGGCAACTGATATTCAACCCAGACCAGCCTTTAACTGTGGCCTATTACGTCATCCTCGTCGCAGGAACCGACTCATTTCAATGGAGCTTTCGAACTTATAATTACACGGGCGGGTTTAATTTCGACAACAGCCACCCCATATCAAGATGATCGATGGCCTGACAACCGTAGGCGCCATCTACTGATGAGACATGTGCTCCCGCTTACAATGCAGGGCATAGTCATGGATCTCAACCAGCTTATTTTCCTTCATCAGGCATCTTTGATGCGTTCAGACGCTGCGCGAGGCGGCAAGGATTTCGACAAACATCGGACAGAGGCGAACCATTGCGCTGCCCGCATCCACGCGCTTCGCAACATGGTGGGCGCGACCGGTCGGATGACGTTTGCCGTCGCTTGAGACCTGCTAATATTCGCAATCAGCACAGGAGGCGACTATCGCGAAACCGACCATAGACGACCCGCAAGCGGCACATGCGGCATATCCGAAACGGAAACAATTCACCTCCAGCTAAAAATTGTCAAAGCTGCCCGCCGACCAGGCGCAGCGGCAGGGACGCATCACCCTCAGCGCCTGGGATGCGCTCGGACGAGAAGCCGCGCTGCAATTTCTCAACAGTCATGACGATGCGCTGGACGGCAGGCCACTCGACGTCGCGACGGCATCCGCGGATGGCTTTGAGGCGATCCAACTCGCCATCACCGCGCGGACGCCCATGACGCCTTCTGCATAAGGAAAAATACTATGGCCAAGGGCCAGAAGAAGTCCAATCCTGAACTCAGGAAGCCCAAGGCTGAAAAGCCGAAAAAGCAGAATGCATCCAACCCCACGCAAAAGCCCGGCGCCGTCAATATCGTGACGCTGAAGAGCCAGGGCTCACCAGCCCTCGGACGGCCCATCGCCTGTCGCTGCCAAATGCCTGCCTTGCGGGGCAGGACATAGAAAAGGACCTGCAATGCTCATCCGCGCCGGCTATAATATCGCATTCACGACCGAGCGCCCTACCCCGATGCTCGCCGCGTTGAGCATCCATCCAACGCGCAACCGCGACCTGCGGACGGCACAGCGGAGTCCATCCAGCAAGGCCGAAAATCCCGGCAAGGACCAGCAGGATCGCCGTGCTGGTCGCCAGCAGGGCAAGCCGTGCATCGTCCCGCCGCGCCGGATTGCGCCACCCCACCGCCAGCCCGACCGGCATCAGGCGGCGCAACGCCGGTTTCGCCACTGGCACCGGCATGAACCGACTCGCCGACGAACTGGGCTTTCTCATTCTCTATCCGCAGCAATCAAAGGATGCGAACCTTGCCCGCTGCTGGAATTGGCACAATCCTGCGCATCAGGGGCGCGGCGGGGAGCCTGCGGTCATCGCCGCCCTCACCCGCCACGCCATCATGCTTGGCCGCGTTAATCCGGCACGGGTCTATATCGCCGGACTGTCCGCGGGGGGAGCGGCGGCGGCCATCGTCGGCGCGGCCTATACCGGCATCTTCACCGCGGTAGGTGTCCATTCCGGCATTTTACACGGCAATGTCCAGTCAATGAGCACAGCATTGTCTGCCATGCGTGGCGATGCGCGGCCTCACCTGGGCGAGAAGCTGCGGCGTCCTCTGCCTAGCATTGTCTTTCATCGAGATCGGGACCGGGTCGTTCATCCGTCCAATGCAAGTGCATTCCTTCACCATCTGGAGCAGGCGCACCCCGGTCCGCTCGTTGCTCGATCCGTAACCGCACGTTCGGATAATGGGCGGGATTTCACCCGAAGGATTTACAAATCAAAGTCCGGTAACCTGCTGTTGGAAGATTGGACCATAGATGGGAGCGGCCATGGCTGGTCCGGCGGCCAAGGCGGTTCCTATACTGGCCCGACGGGGCCAGATGCATCGCGTGCAATGATGGAGTTTTTTCTTTCGCTGTCCAAACGACCATAACCTGATCCGCCTCTTGCCGGTCGTTCAGCAGCTGACTATTGTCCTCCAGGTACGAACCGTCTGGTAATCGACGGCTTCCATCAGATGGTCTTGAAGCTAGGTTTGCCGAGCAAAAAGGCCATGATGAGAGGCGTGACCTGAAGCACTCGCTTTGAGGTTGGCCACGTTGGATGGGAATTTCTCCCGCCGATCGCCTGCTGGACTTTTACGGCTAAATGACGGGACTGAAATAGCCTGAATATTTGCGACCAATCGCTTTCGTTCATGCAACCAGCAATGATCTGAAACGCTTGTATGGATGCAGCCAGCCGCGGGTCGGGGAACGGTCGGTGTCGCCCCGTGAGAGGAATGTCTGCATGAAAATCGCGCAAATCGCCCCGCTGGCTGAAAGCGTGCCGCCCAAATTCTATGGCGGCACAGAGCGTATCGTATCCTATCTGACCGAAGAGTTGGTCCGTCAGGGCCATGACGTCACTCTGTTTGCCAGCGGAGACTCCCAGACCAACGCAGAACTGGTCCCGATCACTGATATGGCCCTTCGACTCAATCCTGGCGTGGTCGATACCATCCCCTATCATATGATGATGCTGGAACAGGTTCGCCGCCGCGCCGACGAATTCGATGCCCTGCATTTCCATATCGACCTGCTGCATCTGCCGATGGTGCAAGATTTCATCGGTCGGACCGTCACCACCCTGCACGGCCGGCTCGACCTTCCCGACCTGCCCCCTTTCTACCGCGCCTTTCCCGAACACAGCCTCGTGTCCATTTCCGATCATCAGCGATTGCCAATGCCGCCGGTGAACTGGGGCGGCACCATCTATCATGGCTTGCCCGCTGACCTGCTAACACCGCGTCTCGATACAGGTGACGGCTATCTGGCCTTCCTTGGCCGGATTTCGCCTGAAAAGCGCCCGGACCGGGCGATCCGCATCGCTGCGCGCTCGGGCAGGACGCTCAGGATCGCAGCCAAGATCGACGCCGTCGACCGTGGCTATTGGGAAAGCGAGATCGCTCCATTGGTCGATCGCTACCCGAATGTGGAGTATATCGGCGAAATCAACGAGCAGCAGAAGGCGCATTTTCTGGGACAGGCCAGCGCCCTGCTCTTCCCGATCGACTGGCCCGAACCCTTCGGCCTCGTTATGATCGAGGCGATGGCCTGCGCCACCCCGGTGATCGCCTTTCGCTGCGGATCAGTGCCCGAAGTCATCGAGCATGGCGTGTCCGGCTTCATCGTGGACAGCGAGGATGATGCGGTCGCGGCGGTCGCCTCCCTGTCACATTTCGACCGGTCCGGCGTGCGCGCCGCGTTCGACGCACGCTTCACGGCGCAACGGATGGCGAGCGACTATGTCGAGCTGTATCGCGGTCTGCCCGGGGCCCGCACGGATGCCGCAAGACTGCGGCGCCTGCGCGGTGAAGAAGCCGAATTGCAAATCGTGGCATAGGAGACAGCATGACCCTCGCCCAGCCCCAAGCCGAAGTCGCAGGCATCGCCGAGGGGCAGGCGCTGTCTCAGGCGCAGACGCAGTTCTTCATTCCCGCGACTGCTTCGCTGCACGAACGCCGTCCCCGCACCCTCAAGCATGGCGACAGCTTCGCCGTGTTCGATCATAGCGGGGACGCGATTTCGGGTCCCGGCAGCCCGGAAGGCCTTTATCATCGCGATACCCGGCATCTTTCGCATCTCTACCTGACCATCAATGGCCTGCGGCCGATGCTGCTCAGTTCCGCGCTGCGCGACGATAATGCGATGCTGACCTGCGACCTCACCAATCCCGACTTCATGGGCGAGGATGGACGGGTCGCGGTGGAGCATGATCTCATCCATCTGCGCCGCACCCGCTTCCTGTGGAAAGACGCGCTGTACGAGCGCGTCACGATCCGAAATTTCGACAGCGAGACACGCACGATCAGCATCGATTTGGCCTTCGCCGCCGATTTCGCCGACCTGTTCGAAATCCGCGGCATGACCCGCCTGCGGCGCGGCACCCTGAACGAGGCGAAGGTCGGACCGGCCGACGTCCTGCTTTCCTATCTGGGCCGGGACGATCGGGCGCGCGAAACGCATTTCCATTTCGATCCCGTGCCCACCGAACTGTCCGACAGCCATGCGCGGTTCGAGGTGACGGTGCCGCCGGGCCAACGCTGCGCCCTCTTCACGCGCATCTGTTGCGAACGGGCGGAAACCGAAGAGGCCCTGCCCAAGCACTTCCTGCGCTCCCTGCGCGAAGCGATGCAGGCCCTGCGGCAGGCACGCAAGCGCGGCGCCACGATCCGTTCCTCCAACGACCTGTTCAATGAAGTGTCGCGCCGGTCGGTCGCCGACATATCGATGCTGTCGACGACAACCGAATATGGCCCCTACCCTTATGCGGGCATTCCCTGGTTCAGCACCGTGTTCGGGCGTGATGCGATCATCACCGCGCTGGAGACACTGTGGATGGACCCGGCGATCAGTCGGGGCGTGCTGGGCTATCTGGCCGCGCATCAGGCGGTCGATTTCGATCCTGCCGCCGATGCGGAGCCGGGCAAGATCCTGCACGAGGTACGCCATGGCGAGATGGCGGAACTGGGTGAAGTCCCTTTCCGCCACTATTATGGCAGCATTGATTCCACCCCGCTGTTCGTAATGCTGGCTGGCCGCTACCTGGAACGAACGGGCGACGCGGCTTTCCTCAGGACGATCCTGCCGCATATCGAAGCCGCGCTGGCGTGGATCGATACCCATGGCGACCGGGATGGCGACGGCTTCGTCGAATATGGCCGACTGACCGATCAGGGCTTGCAGAACCAGGGCTGGAAGGACAGCCATGACTCCATCTTTCATGCCGACGGCAGCATCGCACGCGGGCCCATAGCCCTCGCCGAAGTCCAGGCCTATGTCTACGGCGCGTGGAAGGCTGCGGCAGATCTCTATTCTGCGATCGGCGATCCTGTCCGTTCCGCCGATTATCAGGATCGCGCTGTGCAGTTGCGTAACCGGTTCGATGCAGCCTTCTTCGACGAAGCGCTGGGCACCTATGTCCTTGCCCTTGATGGAGACAAGCGCCCTTGCCGGGTTCGCTCGTCCAATGCCGGTCATGTCCTCTATACCGGCCTCGCGCGCGAGGAGCGGGCCGAAGCGGTCGTCCGCACGCTGATGGCGCCCGCATCCTTCTCGGGCTGGGGCGTACGGACAATCGCCTCGACCGAAAGCCGGTACAATCCTATGAGCTATCATAATGGCTCGATCTGGCCGCATGACAATGCGCTGATCGCAGGCGGCTTTTCCCGCTACGGCTATCAGCGCGAGGCCGCACAGATTTTCGAAGGGCTGTTCGCGGCGGCGACCTATGTCGACATGATGCGCCTGCCCGAGCTGTTCTGCGGCTTTCCGCGCCGCCGCTCTCAAGGGCCGACCTTCTATCCCGTTGCCTGTAGTCCACAAGCCTGGTCGGCTGCGGCGCCGCTGGCGCTCATTCAATCCAGTCTCGGTCTGGCGTTCGATGTGACGAAGCTGCAGATTTCCTTCCACAATCCTGCGTTGCCGCACTTCATCCAAAATCTGAGTATATCCGACTTGGTCATTGGACAGACAAAGGTGGATATCGCATTCGACCGGCTGGGCGATCAGGTCGTCGTCAAACCCATGGCTCGCAATCATGAGGCAAGGATCGTAACCATCGCATAATGATGCTGGTCGTGACCGTCCTGCTGTCGAAGCAGCAGTTCCAGCAACGCGGATAATCCCAAAGCAGGGATGAGCGGCTTATGGCAGCCAATGAGGCACCGCAGGCGACCAGCGGCGTGACATCGACGTCATCCGGCGGGCGATAGCCGCCTTCAAGCGTTAAAGCCGAATAGAGGCGAAAGTACCCGCGCTTCGTGCTATCATGCGTTATCACCCGAATTGTGCCGCAGGCATTTCGTGACAGAGAGACCATCGTGCTCCCGCCTGCAACCGGGAGAGAATGATGATCTACAGACAACGACACAGGCCCCCAGTCCGATCCTGGCGGCCACAGCGATGACGGCTCGCACGACCCGCACCTCCGTGACGTTCAAGGCGCCTTTCCAGTTGCCGGGTTTCGAGGAACTGCCAGCTGGAACATATGCTGTGGATACTGACGAGGAAGCGTTCGAAGGCAATGTGCGAACTTTCTATCATCGGATCGCTACGACGCTGCGCGTTCCCACAGGCTCCGGCTTCGAAAGCCGTTCCGTTCACCCCCAGGATCTGGAGCAGGCGCTCCGGCATGACGAGATGACGTCGGTCAAGCAAGCCGCCGACAATGTCGGCGGTGGTCATGGCGATGCCCTTATCCCAAATCCCTCAACGAACCTCTGGCGTTGGGTGCCGCTATGGGTGCGCAATAGCCGCCCGGATGGAAGGTCATCATAATGACAGCGAACAGCGCAGCGATGTGCAGACAGCAGGAGGCGCTCCACAGGCAGACCGCCGCCGAGACACCGTTCGCCAACGTCCGCAAGATTGCGCTGCGGGCAGCATCAGCGTGGCAGCTTCAGGCGATGGAAGCGGCGCAGAGGGAAGCAGGCGGGGCCCCCGCGCTGAGCGCCGAAGACGCGGCAATTGCGCTTGAGTTCCTTTTGGACGACGACATCGAGGAGGCTCCCGTCGAAGACGATATCGCGGAGGAAAATAGAGCCTCACGCGTCACGGCCGCACGTCTCGCGCCGAAGGATGACGCCGGGATGCCTTCATGATCCTGCACAATCTTTTGGGGCGACATCGGCCGGACCCATCCGAACAGCGCTGGGACAACGGGCTGTTCGTTAGCGCTTGCATCTTGTGCGGCCGCATGATGGTCAAACCTGCAAGCCATGAATGGCAACTGGCTGCGGAACTGAAAAGGCGTTGACGTACAGCAATCTTGAGACGCCGGATGCAAAACCGGATGTCGCTTTTTCTATGCTCTGACGCTGCGCGACGCAGCGATCGACCTTGAGCGGAATGCCGCGCATGCGGCTGCTGGCCGACCTTGAATTCGATACGATCCAATCGACGGAGGCGCGGATCGGCAAAGCGGTGGGCGCCAAGGGAACGGGCCGTATTCGGCAATCCCCTTTCCGCCTCACCGCACAATTGCTCTCGCCCGATGAAACCGCCAATCGCGGGCGTAATCAGCTATCGCTCCGGGCCTGGGCGGCGAACAACGTCATTGATGTGAAGGGCACGCTGCCTTCCGTCGCGGATATCGAGAATGTCCCTTTGCAGACGCAGGCCAGTGGCCGCGACATGTCGGAACTGCTGGCGATCATTGGCGTGGCCATTCCGCAAACCCGATCCTATCGACTGAAGGGCCAGCTCATCAAGTGATCTGCCCCCCCCACTGAGTGGCCCAGAGACTATGATAGTCTTGACCACGATGAGCCTGCCCGGCGGCGGCGCGGCAATGATCGCCAAACTTCTCGCCATGGAAAAGATTATCTCCCAAAATCAGTGCGCTTGGCCCACCCGCGACATGATCAGCACCGATAATGAACGCTTCCGCTAGCCCGTTGGGCTGCACCTGCTGGGCGTAGGAAAGAGAAATTCCAGAATGCGAGCCATCACCAGGCAAAATTTGAAAAATGGAAATATCACGCAGTGTTCATATAATAATGCTTCTAATTCCTGACGGCACCAATACCGAAATTTGATATAATATCATTTTCTTTATCGTATACAGGCGTATTTTTTACTGAAAATATTTTATTGATGCAGGCTTTAGCCGCTTATACCGGAGAATATTATTAATTTTTTGTATCTTAATATTAATTATTTACATTGATTTAATTTATAATATTAAGCAACATTTTCCCATATCCGCTTTTATTTTACGATATCAAATCCTCGCCGGCGGGATGAGCCGGACGAGCCAAGGCAAATCTCGCCGCCAACATGCGCTTGCACGCTGACGAAGATTGAGTGTTTCAACGAGGTTAGAAATCTGCCTCCGGCTCAACCCCGACCGCTCGCAAAGAAACGGGTGACGCGGTATTCGCGCAAAATAGCTGTGAAACAATGCTTGGCGATCTGCGTGGACAGCCGGCTCGCCTCGATGGAAATGCAGCGCCGTCTCGCAGAAGAAGACGGTTCCTGCCGGGCCTTCGCAACTGACGATATCCTGACCATAGTCCGCGCCGAGTTTTTCCGTCAGCATATTGTTGTCAGCCAAGCTGTAATGATAGCCATGAGGTCCGCCTTGTGTGGGGTCGCGGCGGCGTATGAGCTGGAACGGGCCGCCACCCGCCGCCACATCGTTGCAATAGATGCCGATCTTTATGGTGCGTCGGTCTTCCCAGTCCCGATGCCAGCGACGCGGCCCCGCTTCCTGGCCGCCAGATACCGTGTAGATCAAATTGACGCCGTCATAGCCGACTGGAACGCCAAGATAGGCCTCGACGATATCCAGCAGGCGCTCATGCAATCCCCATGCGAATATCGCTGGCCGCGACGCGACCGAAGCGGGCGGGGCAATCGTCAACATAGCCCCATCGGCGGACTGCCGCCGCGCTTCCACCGAGAAGGCATCCCCGACCATCCGCGCTGCGGCCAGCATTGCGTCCGAACCGGGCAATCCCAACGCCGTCAGATTTGTCACGAAAATACCGTCCCGCCGGAGGCCTTCCACGATCTCCAGATCGATCCCCGACAGCTTGGGCGCTTTCCCCTCATGCCGGGCGAGAGACTTGGCATGACCACTTTCCAGGCGCCGATTGATTATCCGCATATTGGTGCAACGCAGCGCCATACGGGCAGGGAGATCGCGCATCCACCTGATCGCCCCGCGCATATTCACCTCAGGCACGAGCCAATATTCCAACGGCCCGGTCGACCTGCTCATCACTTAAATTGCCATGGATCGGTAGGCACAATATCTCCCGCGCAATGCGGCGCGCGACCGGAAGGCCCTGACGTGCCGACGGCAGATCCCGATAGCCGGGCATGTCGCAGATCAGGGGATGAAAATAGCGCCGGGCCATGATGCCCACAGATTGCAGTTCGCGGCACAATGTATCGCTGCTGACCGCATATTCCTCTGTCACGCGCACGGGGAAATAGGCGTGATTGAGCGTAGTCGCGCCAATGGCGTGGAACGGCATGATACCCTTCATGCCTGCCAGCGCATCATGATAACGCGCGCTGATCGCGGCCCGCCGCGCAATGATGTCGTCGATATAGCGCAGCTGCAACAGGCCAAAGGCCGCCTGGAGTTCATTCAGCTTGCCATTGATGGAGGCCCCCGCAAGCGTCATGTCGCCGACGAACCCGAAGTTGCGCAGCCGGTCGATCTTCGCCTTTGTCTTCGCGTCAGGCGATATGATCGCTCCCCCTTCTATCGTGCTGAAAACCTTGGTGGCATGGAAACTGACAGTCGACAGGTCGCCATGTCGCAGGATGCTTGCCCCATCAGCCTGCACACCAAAGGCGTGGGCAGCGTCATAGATCACCTTCAGGTCATAGATGTCGGCGACCTCGCCGATTGCTCTGACATCGCAGGGATGGCCAAAACAATGCACCGGCAGGATGGCGCTGGTCCTCTCAGTGATGGCCGCCTCTATGCCTTGCGGTGCGAGGTTGCAATCAGCCTCATCAATATCGACGAAGACCGGCGTCGCGCCGACAAGGCGCAGTGCATGCGCGGTCGCGACGAAGGAGAATGGTGTTGTTATGACTTCTCCACCGACCTTGAGCGCCTGCAAGGCTATCCATAGAGCTGTGGTTCCATTGGATATCAGGGAGAGATGCGGCACACCAAGATGCTGCTCCAAAGCACGTTCCAGTTCCTGGTGAAACGGCCCGGAGTTGGTCAGCCACCGATTGGCCCAGATGGTCTGAAGATAAGGCATATATTCAGCCAATGGCGGCATGAAAGGCTGAGTAACGGGTGTCGGCCATTGTTCCTGCACCAAAGCAAGGGGGGGAGACACAGGGGGGATCGCAGCAAGCAGTTCACGAGGAGTCATGCGTCCATCTCCACCTTGTCAGGCAAGGGTCTACGACATTGCAAAGGCGCATGCCGGTCCTGCCATCTGCTATAGAGGATCGCCATACGCCCGCAGAGACAGCGGAATGCGTGGGGGAATTCCAGACCTTCATCCCACAGGCCGTGATGGCGATCAGGGTGCGTCATAATAATCATATCCATAACGATCCCGCCTGGCGGTTATGGACTTGTTCAGCACCGCTCCGACAATCCGCGTCGGACTGAGCAACCGCAAGACCTGCTTCACATCCCTCGCCGTGGTGCGCCCTTCCTCTATCACCATCACGATACCGTCGGCATTGCGCCCGATCAGCATGATGTCGTCCAGAACAAGGGCAGGTGGCGTGTCGATAATGCAGATGGGTTGATGGGATGCCGACTGAATCGCCCGTATCGCGCCGACCATTCGCCCCGACGCAAGAAGGGTTGAGGAATCCTGCCGAGGCAGCCGAACCGGAAATAATGTCAGATCCAATCCTCTCGCTTTTTGCCCGACATCCTCCCATTCACAGTCGCCTAGCAGATAATCGTCTACGCCGACCTTCACCGTCAGCCCGAAGCGATCCGCCATGGTCGGCCGACGCAGGTCGAAATCTATCAATATCGTCGGTTGAATCAGGCAGAGCGCCGTCGCAAGATTTGTGGTGACGAACGTCTTTCCGTTGCCCGCCTGGGTCGACGTAATCGCCAAGATCCTGCCGCCATCGGCATGAAAGCCGTTCATGATCTGGGACCGCAGCAGGATGAAGCTGCGCGCGCGCTGATCCATATGTTCCAGCCCGAATATACCATTATCGAGCAGCAGCGACCGGTCGAGAATGATATCCTGTCTTCCGGCTGCGTGCGCGACCATGATCGCGGTGCCCTTGGATATAGTCGCCATCATTCCACTCCCGGTCGAAGGGGGCCGGATCGCTTAGACGGCAACCGCAAGAAGCGGCGCGCGCGCTCCAATATCGGCACTGCCATGCCGGGCGCCAATATCGGGATGATGGCAAGAGGCGGACAGTCCATCAGCCGCGCTACCGCGCCCTCGCCATGGATCGGGCCGGCGATGAACTCCCAAAGTATGACCAATATCAATCCGAAGACAAACCCGCCCAGAAGGCCGCTGAACAGCAGTTGCATTCTTTTGGGGCGAATAGGGTCGAGCGGCGCACTCGCCGCGTTCACGACCGAAAACCGCTCGCCCTTGTCCTCTGCCTGAAGGCTGGCGGCGACCTGCGCCTCCATCTGCGTGTCGCGCACATCCTGATATTGGCGTTTCAGATTGTCGTAATCGCGTTCCAGATTGTTCAGCTCGTAGGTCGCCTGAGGCGCAAGCGCCGTCACACGCTCCATCTGCGCGATGGTTCCGACCAGTTCATTCCGGCGTGCGGCCAGCATAGCGATGCGCGCGCGTGCGGCCCCCATCTCAGACGCAACTGCACCGCTGCCGGGCATTGGCCCCGCCGACCGCTGAGCGACGCGCCGCTGCCGGTCGACGGCAATTTGCGCAGCGATCACATCAGGATGCGTATCTGAATAGGTGGCGCCCAATTGTGCGACACGCTCTTCGGCCCTGCGCAACGCGTCCAATTCCGGCCGAGGCGCGGCTGCGATTTCCTCGCTCCGCGTCGCAAGCAGGCTGTTCTGCTGCACAAGACCCTGCGTTTCGGCATCCAGCCGGGATACTTCGGACCGGAGCGACGACCCCGATTGTGCACTCAACGCCACCTGATTTGGCAGAGCGCCCGCATAGCGACTTTCGACCTCCCGGCGCTTTCCTTCCAGCGCGACCATCTGATTACGTAAATCATCGACGCGCCGCCCCAGAAAGGCAGCGGTGCCCACGGCCTGCTCGGTCCGTAGCCTTTTGTCCTCGGTCATGAACATCGCGACGAGTTTCTCGGCGACGGCATGGGTGGCGGCAGGATCGAGATAGGTGAAGGACAGGTCGAATGCGATCGTGTCGGTCGCAGCGCCCGGACGCTGGTTCCCGCTGGCGCTTACCAGATCGACGGCGATGGCGCTGCGCATGACCCCGAGCAGGTCGTCGAACGACATCGAACGCTGCTCCCTTTCGTAAAGCCCCCCTTCCCGGATCAATCTGGTCAGGTTGGACCGGCTCATGATCTGCTGACGGATTTTTGCCACACGTTCATTGGCGTAATTGGCGGTACGCACCGGGGCGAAGCTGGTCGGGATCTGCGGCGAATCGATCAGCAGCGTAGCTTGCGAACGGTAGGTGGGCGTCATCACCAGCGCGATCGCCAGCGCCGCCAATATCCCGATCAGCGTCGGCACCATGATCCACCACCGCCGCCTGTACAAAATGGCGAAGAGTTCCGGCAGGCTGATCACGCTGCCATTCTGGCTGATGTCGTCGTTCACTTGCGCTGTCCGAAATAGTAGCGCAGTTGCAGGCCGATAAAGGCCGATCCGATACGCTTTCCCGTGACGAGCTGACGGCGAAGATATTGGGCGCTGCCGGTCAATGTGACATTCGGGCGCAACTTCCAGTCCAGCATCACGATGTTGCGCACCGCATCCGTCGTACTGGTGCGCATGCCTTGGGCAGGCGCGGTCACGAGCGATCCGCCGATCAGCGAGGAATGGCGATATTCGCTGACACCGCGCAGCTTGAAATGCTCGCCCAGCGCCTTGCTGAGCGATATCGACACCGTCGCGTCACGACGCAGGCCGCCAAAGCCGCTGACTTCCGAATTCAGCGTGGCGGAGAGGCAACCGGTCAACGCATGGTCGCCTTCCTCCGCCTCCCGGCACAGGTCGACCCGGCCTGCAAGCAGGGTGCGGCCTGGCCGACGCATTTTGACGTCCTCCAGCCATTCGATCTGACGCCCTGCCTGTTCCACGCCTAGTTCCGCCAGCAGGCGTGCGCGCGGCCCCAGTTGGCGATTGAGCGTGGCATAAACTGCCACACTGTTCATGCCGGCCATGCCGGTCACGGAATTCATGGTATCGCGGATGCGTAGCCCGATACTGGTGCGAGGGCCGACACGGCGAGCGTAAGCCAGGCTGAAGGTCAAGGCGTTTGCGTTGCGCAGAAGATCGCTATCCGCATAGACGGCTCGTTCAAATCTTATGTCCGGCGTGATGAGCGTATAGATATTGGGGCGCCACGCCGCATCGACGCCGCCATACCAACTGTTGCGAATGCCGCGCGGATCGCCGGCCGCATCATCGCTGGACGCAAGCAGGTCGATCGCCAGCGCCCGACTATACCCCGCCCATCCACCGACGGTGAGATATTCGCTATCGCGATAGCGCCCCTCGACACGGAAATCGCCCAGCAGATAATGGCCATATCGCCGTGTATAGTTGCGATATCTGATCGTGCCGCCAGCATCCAGGGTCGATCCACCTGGCGAGGTGATGGTGATGCCGGGCGATGCCGCCACTTCGAGCGAGGTCGCGCCTCTGCGTTCGCCTTGCAGCAACAGGGGATTGGGAGATGCCAGAACCGACATATCGACGTCCAGCCGCGGTTCGGTGCGGCCATTGGCCGGCACGACAATCATCGCCGGGATGACCATGGCAGCGGCCCATGCCTGACGATCATGGAATGAGAAGGACATCGCCCGCCTCCAGCAGAGGAAGAGGCGCGGCGAGCCGCCCCGGATCAATGCCGCGCGCGCCCTTCAGCAAGGCAGAAAGGCGCACCCGCTCTACCGTCTGCCCTTGCGCCGTATGTCTGAGGATGATGGCGTTCTTTACGTCCGCAAACTCCGCCAACCCGCCGGCCATACTAAGAGCCTGGATCACGTTGACCGCCTTGCCGGACGAAAATCCGCCCGGCGTGCGCACCTTGCCCATCACATAGAAGCGCATGCCTGTGGCCTCTCTCACCGCAACGGTGATGTCCGGCGCACCTTCCCGGTAATTGGGCGCGATATTGGCGCGGATCTGGTTGGCGATTTCCGTCACCGTGCGGTCGGCAGCCGCGATCCGTCCCGCCAAAGGGAAGGTGAAGGTACCATCGGGCAGGACGCGCACGACGCGCTGCAACCGCTCTTCCCCCCAAATCAATATGTCGAGTTCGTCACCCGGATTGATGCGATATTCAGGGTCCGCACCGCTTGGTGGAGCCGGGGGCGTTACGGGCTGTGCAATTGCAGCAAAGGGGCTGGCAAAAAGCAGTAATAGCAAGAAAAAAAGCAGCATATTGCGAAAATAAATGTCGGATCGCGCGCCAAGTATCATGACAGCCCCCAGCAGTTGAGCGCTGAGTCTAGTTTGATCGACAGGTGTCTGTCAGTCGTTCGAGGATGGTCCTATTTCTGACCACCTGAAATGCGGAATAGGCACCCGCCTTTTTACCCGTAGATAGAATATACGGGTACATAATGACCCCGTATATTAAACCGTCCAAGATGTTTCGGCGCGGATGTATAGCAATTTCAAATCTGCTCAGTGCGGATCCAATATCACCTCACGCCTGCCGAATATGGAAGATTTCATGTCCCTGACATTGTCTTTTCCCACACACCCAACCCCTGTGAACATTGGTGACGAATCCATTGTTCCACAATATTCGCAGCATCGTTCATCGGCGCAGACATTCGAATTTTTCGACTTTGCGTTCAGTCTGCGCGATCAGGCTCAATTGCTGGTCGATATCAAACGGCGACCGACAGATGCGGCTTTTGCCTATATCGTCACGCCCAATGTCGATCATGTCGTCCGCATCCAGTGCAAGCGATCCGATCTGTGGCCCATATATCGCAATGCCTGGATCACGCTATGCGACAGCCGAATATTGGGAAAGCTGGCGCGGCGTGCAGGTGTGCCGTTGCCGGTCGTGCCGGGTAGCGACCTTACCGTCGCGCTTCTGCGAGACATCGTACAGGCTGACGATCGTATCGCCATAATTGGCGGGAATCCTGCCATGGTCGACATATTGCGACAGCGCTTCGGCCTATCCCAACTGATCCATCATGATCCGCCAATGGGTTTCATTCACGATGCCGATGCGACGCAAAATGCCGTACGCTTCGCGATCGCAGCGCAGGCCCGCTATGTCTTTATCGCCCTAGGGTCCCCACAGCAGGAAATGCTCGCTTACCGCATCAGCCGGACCGGCCAGGCTGTAGGCGTCGGGCTTTGCATAGGGGCCAGCTTGCAATTCCTTACCGAGGAACAGGCTCGGGCACCCAAAATCCTGCAACGTCTTTGCCTGGAATGGCTTTTTCGACTGACGCATGACCCCAGGCGATTGTGGCGTCGCTATCTGGTGGACGGTCCCCTCATCTTCCATATCTTTCGCCAATGGCAACGCCGACGGGCGGGGTGATCCGCCGTCGAACGACATGAGGCATCGGCATGGACGCAAAGGCTTATGGATCGCGGCTGTGGCCCTGTCGCAAGTCGGTCCGACGACACCCGTCGTGACACAGATGACCGGTATCGCCGCGCCGATGACAGCATCCCGCCAGCTTTCGCACGGTCCACGCCGCCTGTTCCTGTCGGGGCATAGCCTGATGGATCATCCCTTCCCTGAATATCTCGAACGCCTTGCCGCAAGCATAGACCAACCCCTGCTATGGGACATGCAACAGCTTGCCGGTTCGTCCATAAGGGACCGCACCATGGGACAGGGTGCAGGCCGCTGGACCGGCTATGCCGCAGGAACCAACAGGAACGACCAGCCGATAGACGTGCTGTCGGAACTTCAGCGGGCAGGGTCCTATGGAAACCAGCCTTACGACACGTTGATCATCACGGAACAGCATAGCTTGCTGGACGCTGTCGTGCGGAACGACATGATACGATATTTGCGCGATTTTCATGACCGCATGATCGAACAGAATCCGCAGGCACAAACCTATGTTTTTGAAGCATGGATGACCGTTGCCGACATGGACAATCCTGCATCATGGATCGCCTATGAGCGATCGGCTGCTCCCATATGGCGCTGCGTCGCTGATCGAATAAACCATGATCTTGCGGCATCCGGCCGCCCCGACCGCCTGATGACGATCCCGGCCGGATCGGCGCTGGCCGCGCTGGTCGAACAGGCGCTATCGCCCATGTCCGTGCCCGGTTTGAAAGGGCACAACGCGCGAGCGACAATGGCCGCACTTTTCCGGGACGACGTCCACCTTACCGAGACCGGCACATATTTCATCGCGCTGCTGACGTCCGTGACAATGTATGGGACCGCCATTCATACGCCTGAGCGCCCCTTTGGCATGCGAGAGGACACGGCGCAGAGGCTGCAACAGATTGCGTGGAACTTCACGACCGACCTTGGCGGGCCATATAGACCCATGTCCAGCGATGCCTGCCTGGCCTATCTCAGCGACGATTTTGCGCCTGCTTACCTTGCTTATCAGCGCGATCTGCAATGGCGCCGCAATCCTGGCGCCAATATCTGGCTGCGATGGGTAAGGCTGCGCCTGTTATGGCCCGGCCTGTTCAGGCGCAGGGACGCCAGCAACCCGTTTTACATCGACGAGCCGGTCGTTCCGATCCTCTGATACGAGCTTTGCAAGATCGATCAGCGTCCCATCCGAAAAGCGCACATTGGATATGCCGGTGAGGCTTTGCACGCCAGTGGGACCGATCACCTGCACCATGGCCTGCGATGGGTGCGCCTTGAAGCGATAGGATGTCCGGCGCTCCGGCAGGACAAGCACATCATGCCCCCCGCCTCCGTCGATGCGACTGCCTGCTCCCCGCCCGGCAACGAAGCGATCATTGCCGCTGCCTCCGACCAGCACATCATAGCCATGTGCGGTTCCGGTGAAGGTTTCGCCCTGCGCCCCGCCAAGTGCGATCCGTGCGTCCGCATAAGCAATGGCCGGTCCGCGTTCCGGAGAGGGCGGATGCCTGCGCAGCCATGTCATCAACGCATCATAACGCGGCGAGCCAGTCTGCCGGATCGTTTCGAGCGCGGACCAGTTCCCCCATTTGGAGGGCGTGCCGATGATGCCGAAGTTCATGAAGAGACTGCCGCCCACTTGCGCAAAGGCGCTGTAGTTGGCGGTTTCCAGCGTCTTGAATTCGGGCCTGCGCTGCAATTTGGCCAGAAAATCGGTATAAGGCTGATTAGCATGCTGGGATATGGGCGTATATTCGCCGAAACCGCTTTCATAGCTGACGAGGCGAAGGCCATGGGCTCGCGCGCGTCCTGCATGATATTGATAGAGTGGCGCGTTAAAATCCGAAATCCGCTTGTTGAGGACAGCGATCGCACGAGCGTAGCCACCATCGCCATCCTTCCACCAGCTTTGGACGACGGGCACGGCGTCATCGACGTTCATCGTCCCATCATAATAGCCGGTGATGGCATATTCGTCGAAATAGTCGGCGGCACGCATCCGCCGTCCATCGCCGTCGCGCCAATGCTGGGTTTCAAGGCCGGTCGCTTCCAGCCCGCGCCAGCCGAACTGGGTGCCGAACACCATCGCCACCCTGCCCGGTCGCAGCCCGCGCTTCTCCGCCTCGCCGAACGCCCGCTTCCAGATCATGCCCACCTGCGCCGCGCGCATGCCATACCATTCCAGCCCGTCGCCATCGGGACCGAAAACGGCGCGGGCGCGAGCGCGCGCATAGCGTGCCTGCGGGAATATCCAGTTCCAGACTTCATTGGAAAGTTCGATATGGACCCTGAGGTCGGGACGCAGATGCGTGTGGACATAGGAGGCAAAGCCCCGGACATAATCGTCGCTTGCGTTGACGGGCATGGTGAACCACGGCTCGGCACCCGTACGATTGGCGAGTTCAACCATGGCCTCGACCGGCACCCCGCGACTGCCGTCGCCCCAACGCATGGACGTGAGCTTGGGCCGATCCGCCCAGTCCAGTTGCGGCGCACGCTCGATCGCGGCCTCGTCCGTCAACGGGCCACCTATGGGCGTGAACAACGCATTGCTGTTCATCCAGTCCATGAAACGCAGCGCATGGAAGGGTTTGATCCGTTCTAGAAACTCCGGATCGAATGTCAGCCCGGCCTTGTAAAGCGGCAGATAATCTTCCCTGACGACGCGTATATTGCGTATCGGGTCACGCCCGTCTCCATTGGCGTCGATACGTAAGTAAAGGCTTCCACCCCGGCCAGCGCTTACATGCAACTCCCCATCGATCCGGGATAAGACCCGCGCTCCATCAACATCGATGGCCGTGATCGCACCATGGCCTTCATAGAGGACGACATAGCGTTCGGCAGGCAGCGCAGCGGGATTGTCATGCAGGATGTTGACGAGCAGCGTGCGGTAACGGCGCATGCCGGCGTCCCCCGGCGCCAGAGGCCAACCGTCGCGGTCCTGCGCTATGGCTTCTCCCGTGTCATAGACCCCTTCGGCCTGGGGCAGCCAGACGCTCGCGGATTTCATCAGGTCCAGCACCGGCATGGCGCTGCTCCAATAGGCAAGGCCGTCCAGATTGGTGCCCATCGCCATGCCGCCCGGAGCCGGTCCCGACACGGAGCGGGAAACCGGCGTCGCCGCCGCGCGATCTTTATCCGTCGCGGCGGCCACGCCACCTTCCCCGCACCCAACCAGACACAACATCGCGAACAAAGCGGCGGGTTTCCGACACAGAACATCCATGCGCGTGATGCCTGAAATTGCCGGAGATTTCCCCACGCACTTCTCCCCTCCCAATGGACATGATCGGATGTTGCGGGCCGCGTCCATATACTGACCGGACACAGGGTTCGAGGAGGCATGCTCCTGCCGCCATTCTAGCCCCCCGCCCCCGATGCGACAGGTAGCGATATTATGGTGGTTGAATTGACCGGGAAGAAATCCGCACCGGCTGCGGAAAAGCGTCACCATGTTCTGTTGCTGGCGGAGGTCGCCAATCCCGATATGGTGAGCGTGCCTTTGATCGGGTGGTGCATTGCCGAAGCGCTGGCCCGGCAGGCGAACGTGCATCTGGTGACCCATATCCGCAATCGTCCGGCCATCATCGCCATGGACTGGCAGGAAGGCCGCGATTTTTCGACCATCAACACCGAAGCCGTGGTGCGCACGATCTTTCGCGTCGCACGATTTCTGGGCGCGAGCGACAATCGTGGCTGGACGATCTATCAGGCATTGGCGCCGATCGGATGCTATGCATTTGAGAAAGCGGTCTGGGATAAGTTTCGGCCTGCTTTGAAGGCCGGTGCCTATGACATCGTACATCGCCTGACGCCGATGAGCCCGACGACGCCCTCCTATCTTGCCGTTCGGCTCAAGCGGCTGGGCGTGCCGCTGGTGGTCGGGCCGCTCAATGGCGGGCTGCCATGGCCGGACGGCTTTGCGGATCGCCGAACGCGCGAACGGGAATGGCTGTCGCGACTGCGCGGCGCCTATAAATGGCTGCCTGGCTATAGGGCGACCCGCCGCGACGCCGCAGCGATATTGGCAGGATCGCTCCATAGTCTTTCGGAATTACCGGAGCAGGCGCGGCCGCGCAGCTTCCACCTTCCCGAAAATGGCATCGACCCCGCCCGCTTCGCCTTGCGCCGGACGAGACGCGCGCAGGCACCGCTGCGTGGCGCCTTTGTCGGGCGGCTGGTTCCGTATAAATGCGCCGACGTGCTGATCCGCGCGGCACAGGATATGTTGCGGGCGGATGCCCTGCATCTCGACATCATCGGCGATGGGCCGGAACGCGATGCCATTGCCGCGCTGGTCAGAGAACTGCACGTCGATAAAGCGGTCACGCTGCATGGCGCAGTAGAGCATCGGCAGGTGCAGACCCTGCTGGTCGATTGCGATTTTCTCGCCTGCCCCAGCATAAGGGAATTTGGCGGGGGCGTGGTGCTGGAGGCGATGGCGCTGGGCGTGGCCCCGATCGTAGCCGATTATGGCGGCCCCATAGAATTGATGGACGATCAGACCGGCATTCGCGTGCCTTTTTCAAGTGCGGAAACGCTGCAAGAGGGATTTCGCGCCGTCATATCCGCTTTGCTGGACGATCCCGCACGCCTGGACCTGCTGGGCGATGCGGCCGTCGAACGCGTCCGGACGCTATTCACCTGGGACCGCAAGGCCGAGCAGATCGTGCAGCTTTACGACTGGGTGCGCGACGGCGGATCGCGCCCTTCATTGATGCCCAGAGCCAATTGATCCGTGGCGTTAGTCGTCATCCTGATGCTGACCGCCATGGTGCTGACAGGCGCCAGACACTTGCCCGGCCGACTTGGCGCGCTGGCTGGACCGCATCAGATGACCGTTGCGCTCACCTTGCCGCTGATCGGCACCTTCGGCCTTCACTATGCGATATTCGCGGCCGGTGTCATCGGCCTGATGCTGCTGGCGCCGGGGTTTGGCCGTTCAGGGCTGGTCCTGCCCGGTCCCGGCGCCCTGGACCTGCGCTGTCGGCTGTTCCTGCTGTGCCTGCCGCTGATGCCGATAATGGTCTACACTATTGCCGTCGGCGGCCTGACCTTTGCCCAGTTCACCTATGTCCATCTGCTCAGCATGGGCCTGTTACTGGCGATGCTGATGGCGGGCGAGCGCATCTACCACCCAAGCCTGTTGCAATGGGATATTCTGCTGATACTGATGCTGATCGTACAGGCTTTCATGGACTGCCGCGGGAACGACCTGACCTATTCGGTTCGCGCCTGCAATCAGGTGATCCTGAACCTTGGCCTGCCCTATCTTGCCATCAGCCGGGCGTTCATCCGATCCAGATCACCCGATGACCTGATGCTGTCGGTCGTCCTGGGCGGCTGCATATTGGCCATGATCGTGACGTTCGAGGCACCCCGGCATTGGCTGCTGTACGACACCATGCCGCAGGCTATCGGCGCCGATCCGGAATTGAGTTCGGGCTATGCCAAGCAACGGGGCGGCTTGCTGCGCGGCCGCGCCAGTTTTCCCGAATCCACAGGGCTGTCGCTGCTGCTGGGTTTGGAGGTCGTGATACTCGTCGCGCTGCGGCGGCATATGGGTTCGCGGCTAACCTTCTTCGCAACGCTCGCGCTGCTGGCGTCTGGTGTGTTCTTCACCCTCGCGCGCATCGGCTATATCGTCATCGTCGCCGGCCTGATCGCCTGCATGGTGCAGGAACGCCGATGGGTTGGATTGTTCAAGATGCTGCTGGCGATGCCCGTATGCGCCGGCATATTGTTGCTGCTCTCACGCGTCATCCCCACGCTTGCGGCGTCGATCGGTACGGGAGAGGACGCGGCCGGCTCGGTCGATTACCGATCCGAACTTCTGTCTTCCGGGATAGCGCTGGTGCGTGAAAACTGGGCAACCGGCCTCAGCATGCCGGACTTGCTGGAACGGCTTGAGCATCTGCGCCAGGGCGAAGGGATCATAGATCTGGTCGATCAGCCGCTGACCATATTGATGCGCGGCGGCATGATCGGTGCGGCCGTCTATTATGCGATATTGCTTGCTGTCCTGGCCCGTTTGTTCGTGCGCGGCCATGCTTTGGGGCAGGAGTCGGCCATGTCGGCAACGGCATGCTTCGCCGGTTTGGTGGGATTGATGGCCAGCCTGACCACGACCAGCTATGGCCGCAACGAAACAACCTATGTGATGTTGCTGGCGGCAGGCGCGGGATTGCTCGCGCGGCGCCGAGCAAGCGTCGGAGCGGTTGCTAGTGTCCGCCCGCTTCCCGCCCTTATGGCGCCTTCAGCATGAAATATAGCACATTGCCCATCAACCCGAACGCCATGCCCGACAACAGAGCGGCAAATATGAGCGTCTCCTCCCCCATTCTCAGCAGTCCAGCGCGTCGCAATTCATACCAGCAATAGCATTGCACGGGCAGTTCGATACCGCCCACCGCAGCAACCAGCCCTATGGGGCCGAACGATAGGAAGCCCACGCTTCCTGCGCTCAGCAGCCATCCAAGCCGCACCAGATTCGCATAGAGCAGCGCCTGAACCCGGCCGACCACGATCAATATCTCGCGCGCGGCATAATTGTTCATGGCGATGGCCGGAGCGAGCGCGAGAAGCTGTAGATAGGTGGCGGCAGCCTGATAACGGGGATCATAGAGCAGATCGACGACCGCCGGTCCCATGCTGATGAAACCGCCCATCGCGACCATGTATAAAAGGGTCAGCTTGCGGCGACTGGCATAATAGATCAGCGCCAGATTGACGGGTTCATCCCGTAACGCGCGCGCGAAAGCAGGCAAAAGGATACGATTGGGATAGAGGGTCGTGAAGCCGGAAGCCGCGCCCGAAAGGTTGGACGCCAGCGAATAGAGGCCGAACAGGGACAGCGGGAACATGCGCGAGAGAGCGATCTTGTCGACATTGGACAGCACAACCTGGATCGTGTGGGCGCTCGCGATCGTGCGACCAAAATGCCAGAGATCGCGGATTTCCTGCCCGTCATAGGCGAAGCGCCGTCCAGCGCCGGGAAAAAGCAGGTAGCTGAGCAGCGATTTGAGCGCAGTCCCGACCAGTCCGGCCAGTATGATCGCCCAATAGCTGTGCAAGAGCAGCGCCAGCGCGATGCCGGCCACCGTCTGGCTTACGGCGCTGACGATGTCGAGCAGGCTGAGCATCAGCAATCTTTCCTGCCGTATCGTCGTGAAGGGCGCCAGCGAGGAACAGCCGTCGATCAGGAAGTGCAAGGCGGTAACGGCAATGGCGACCTGCAACGCGGGCTTGCCCAGCGCCTGAGCGATCGGACCGGCGCAGACGGCAAGCAGCAGGGTAAGGGCCAGCCCACGCGCCAGCCGGACCGTCCAGATGATGTCGAGCAGATGCGGGTCGTCGCCGCGGGCATGGCGGATGATATACACGCCAAAGCCGACGTCGGAGATCATGAGGAGAATGTTGAGGATCGCCCCGGTCAGCCCGGCGACGCCGAAATCGGCAGGCGACAACACTCTGGTCAATATGATGGTGCTGACGATCCGCAGCAGGTTCGATGCGATGATCGTGATGGCGACCAGACTGACCCCGCTGGACATCGCCCTGTGCCATTTTGGTCGCTCTATGACGGTCGCCACGCCTTTATCCCGCCCCTCTTGCGATCATGCGACAATGCCGCGTATCGCAGGCGACCCATCATTGGCCGTTCCACGAAAAGGAAGATCACAAGGGACACGCCCACGCAAAACGGCGGGAGAGACAGCGACATGGACAGATAATGCGCCGGATTTCCACCCCACAGCCGGTAGGCCAGCGTGATAATTGGCCGATGGGTCAGATACAGCGCAAAGGACGCCTGCCCCAACAGGATCATCCAGGGATGGCGCAAGGCGCGCGACACGCCACCTTGCCCATAAGCGAAGATCAGCACCGCCATCGCCATGATCGGCAGATAGGCCAGTTGCCAGCGCAGCGGCATTGGCAAGGGCATGAGCGAAAAGCCGATCATCGCCAATGGCACTGCGATAGCGACTGCGACCTCCGCGCCCGTGCCGGCCAGCGCGTTGCCATGCCCCGACCGCCAGGCGCGATACAGCAGCATGCCGACGATGAAGTCGATCAGGCGCACTGGCGGGAAGACATAGAAGACCCATTCCTCGGTGGCCGAATAGCCGCCCTGCCGGGCCATGATTATTGCCGCAACCGCGACAAGCAGCAGCCCGCCGGCCAGGCACAGTCCAAGCGATCGGGTCGGCATCCGGCAAAGCCACGGAAATGCCGCATAGAAGGCGAGTTCGTCGGACAGGCTCCAGGACGGACCATTGAGCGCATAGTGAACGGTCGGATCCGGCGCCCAGGCTTGCATCAGGCCCAGATTGAGAAGGATCGTACCGGGGCCGGGCACCTCCCCCGCCAGCGCCAGCCAGCCGATGAAGAGCAGCGCCATGAGCCAGTGCAACGGCGCGATGCGACAGATGCGCGACATCATGTAGGATCGCAGGGTAACCGAGCCTTGCTTCAGCCGGTCGCCATAGGCGTAGGACAGGATGAAGCCAGACAGGATGTAGAAAAAGGACACGCCGCAATAGCCCTGCCGCAGCAGCGTTTCGTACAGCCAGCCGCTCCCCTGTTCCGAACCGTCGCCCAGGAAATCGAGATGGGACAGGAGCACGGCAAAGGCCGCCACGAAGCGCAACGCCGTCAGTTGGGAAAGGGAGGAAGACCCGTCCGGCGCAGCCACGCATCACCCTGCATCCGGCGCGAGCAAGGCGAGATAACGGTCCGCCACCTGTCGCGTGCTGAACTGGTCGAGCCAGCTCCGCGCGACGGGCGCAGGCTTTTGCCGCAGCACGGCCAATATCGCCGCGCTCATCCCCTCCAGGTCGCCGACCCGGACCAGCGTGCCGCATTGTCCCCGGTTGAGCGCCTCGGCCGGCCCGGACGGACAGTCGGTCGCGATCACCGGCGTACCGACCGCCATTGCCTCTATTACGACATTGGCGAGGCTTTCGAAATCGGACGACAGGACCATCAAAGTCGCCTTGGCCACATAGGCGTGGGGATTGGGGACGAAGCCCAGCAGGGCGACATCGTCTTCCAACCCCATCTGCGCCACCAGCGCGACGAGCATGTCACGCTCCCCACCATCCCCCAGAATGACCAGCCGGGCCGGCATCTGCGCCCGCACACGGGCAAAGGCGCGGATCAGTAGAGAGAAATTCTTCTGCGGTTCCAGCCGTCCCACGGCAATGATGACGGGACATCCACCAGCGGCAAACCAGGGATGATCCACAGATTGTTGCGACTGGGCGATCATCGCATCGTTGACGATCGGATTATAGATGCAGGCGATGCTTTTCGGGTCGATCCGGATCACCTTTGCCAAATCAAGCGCCGTACCCCGCGACACAGCAACGATCCGATCGGCAAAGGGGTAGAGATAATGCGCCAGCGGGAAGAACCAGTAGCGTGATTGCCATGGCCGAGGGCCAGCCCGATCGACGGACGGAAAACAATGTTCGGTCAGCATCAGGCGAAACGGCACGCCCGCTATCCATCGCACGACGACGGCGTACAGATTGGGGAAACCGAAGCTGGTGCACATTAGCGCTGCCGGGCGATTTCCCCGCATGTAACGCCGCAGCTTGAACAGACGGGCGAGCGGGCCCTTTGCATTGAGCACATCATATCCCACGCCGGGGGGAATGAGTGTTCGGAACGGGGAATGGGGATTGTCGATGTCGACCAGGATCGAACAGCGGATGCCGCGGCGCAGAAATTCCTCGGCCAGATTGAATACCACCCGGTCGACACCGCCATTGTGCAATTGACGGGTGTAGAAAATAATGTCGACCCGACTGCCGGATGCGCTCGATTCCATCTCAGTTCGCCGCGCGCAGGAATATGGACGGGATGGGCAGAATGGCCGGCGATGGCTCCATGGGGGCCGCGACAGGAGCCGGGCTCCTCTTCTTTTTCGCGACCTCCGCCAGGATGTCGAGCATGTCGTCAGCCTTGTCGGCCCAGCCATGCCGCGCCTGTTCAAGATGGCGCCGCGCCGCCGTTCCCATCGACTGGCGCAACAGCGGAGACTGAACCATGCGGCGCATGGCGCTGGTCAGCCCCCTCACGACAGCCTCTTTGGAGGTCGGATCGACCAGCAGCGCGCAATCGGCCGAAGCATATTGCGCCACGCCACCCCAATTGATGCCGATGACCGGAAGGCCCACGGCCATCGCCTCCATCATGGCCATGCCGCCACATTCCCGCAACGATGGCGTCACATAGACATCCGTTTCGCGCAGCAAAGCCTGATAATGATCCCGGCCCAGGCGTCCGTGCAGCGTGATATGCTGGGTCAATTCCTCCCGCCTTACCTGCGCCTTTATCTCCTCCAGCAATTCGCCGTCGCCGACCAGATGCAGCATGGCGCCGCCTGATCGGGCCAATGGGGCGAAAGCCCGGACCAGAAGTCCTATCCCCTTCCAATCGACGAACCGCGCGCAGAAAATGAAGGTCACCGGCGCATCGGCAGGGCGCACCAGCGGCGGACGCACCTGCCACCGGTCCAGATCGACTGCGCTTTCCATAAGCTGGAAAACCTTGCCACGCACACCGGGCGGCAAAGCCTCACGGGTCTGGTCATTGGCAACGACCAGCGCTGTCGCCCGCAATTTTCCCGGAAAAAGGCGGTGCAGCAACGCCGAGCCCCAGCGGGATGCAGCGATCGCTGCACGGACGATCGCGCTATCCATCTGGCGAAAGGCCGGCGGCAGGTTCATGCCGCCGCTCATCGGACCAATGACGACCGGTGCGCCCACACCCAGCATGAAACTGAGCGCCTTCGCCGCGATCGGCGTGGGCTGGAACACGACATCGATATTCAGCGCTTTCACCATGGCGCGCGCGATATGGCGCATGCGCCATTGCGTGACCAGCTGGATCAGCTGGTTGAAGATCAAATCCTCGACCCGGTAGGGCAAGTGCCGACCAATGCGGAAAAGCAGGCGTTGCAATGCGGAATCCGTGACGAACCGAACGCGATCAAATTCGTCCGGCGACAGGTCGGCGCGCAAATCCTCCCGCACCCGTTCATGGCACAACATATATACATCTTCGCCATTGGCGACGAACTGCTCGAAATAGCAGCAGGGTAGCAACGTCTCGCCGCTCATGCGCAGCGATATGTTTTCAGCCACCAGCAATATCCGCATGCCCGTGTTCCCCAGCCGGTACCGGCGTCATCGAGGACGCCATGGCATGCTACTCCCCCGTCGGGCGTCGCCACAGCCTGCGATCTACGTTGGGCAATATCGGAAGGCGCTGGCCACCACGGTGTTTCGAGGGGCGTTAAGCGGGGATGGGCATGGCCCTGACACAAGACCATGGTGCCCGCCACGACAGGTCAGCGCCGCTCCACAGATAGAGGATGAGCATGTCCATGCCTATTCATGTCCGCCCTGTTTCATGCAGCGGATCGCAGGAAGCTTATCCGAAATGACCCGTACTGCGGGCCAGGCACATCGCCACTTTTCCCAGACCATGCCCGAGCCAGGGCTGGTCCGGGTCGCCTATCTGACGAATGTCTATCCCAAGATCAGTCACAGCTTCATCCGCAACGAAATATTGGCGCTGGAACGGCTGGATTTTTCGGTCACCCGGCTGACGATCCGCCAATCGGCAGACATTTTTTACGATGCGACCGACCAGGACGAGCAGGACAACACCATCACATTGCTCGACGGCCATATCGTCACCATGCTGTGGTCTGCCCTCAGCCGGATGGTGCGACGCCCACGCGCCTTTGCCAGAGCATTGGGCGTCACCCGTTCGACCTTTCTGCACGGCGCCAAGGGACTGGTGCGCTGCACCGCCTATTTTCTGGAAGCATGCCGCCTTGCCGACCGGATGGAGCGGGCGGGCATCCGGCACGTCCATGTGCATTTCGGCACCAACCCGGCGACCGTTGCCCGTATTGCCAGCCGCTTGGGGCCGCTCAGCTATAGCCTGACCATGCACGGCCCCGACGAATTCGACGCACCCGAACAGCTCCAGATTTGCGAGAAGGTGGCCGATGCGCGCTTCGTGATCGCGATCAGTGCGTTTGGCCGAAGCCAGATCATGCGCTGGTCCGCACCGCAGGACTGGCGCAAGGTCGCCATCGTCCGGTGCGGCAGCGATCCGCTGTTCATGCACCACGTCACCCCGATCACCGACAACGGCCTGCACGGCAACACGCTGATTTGCGTGGCGCGGCTTAGCCCCCAGAAAGGCATTGCGCTTTTGATAGCCGCTGCGGCGATCGTCGCGCAAACCCATGACTTTCATCTCAACATCGTCGGCGATGGTCCGATGCGCGAGGAACTGGAAGCCCAGATCGCAGCGTCGGATCTGGAGGAAATAGTCACGCTGTGCGGATGGCGCGATCCCCAGAGCGTCTGGCGAGAAATGCTCGGCGCGCGCGCGCTGGTGCTGCCCAGTTTCGCGGAAGGCCTGCCCGTCGTCATCATGGAGGCGCTGGCGCTCGGGCGGCCGGTTATCGCGACATCGATTAGCGGCATACCGGAACTGGTCGATCGGGAAACAGGCTGGATCATTCCGGCCGGGTCGGTGACCGCCCTTGCCGATGCCATGATCGCCGTGCTCGAAACGCCGACAGAGCAGTTACGGGCCATGGGTGATGTCGGGCGTGAGCGTGTAAGGGCGGGCCATGATATCGACGACAATGTCGCCGATCTGGCCGACCTTCTGCGTCCGTTGGCCTGACCGATGCTGCTCATCCTCTGCTGGGCGATCGCTGCATGCGCCGGGATACCTCTGCTGATGCTGGCGGCCGAAGCTTTTGTCGGCGCCTTTCCTGAAGCCAGGCAGAGCCACATTCCCGCGCCACCCTTCGTCGTGCTGATCCCGGCCCATGACGAAGCCCATGGCATCGATGCGGTCATTCGCGCCGTACGCAACCAGCTACGCAGGTGCGACCGACTGCTGGTCGTTGCGGATAATTGCACGGACAGCAGCGCCGCCATTGCGCGTGCGGCCGGCGCGGACGTGGTGGAGCGCGACGATCCCGATCGGCGTGGAAAAGCCTATGCATTGGCTTATGGCAGGGCCGCGCTGCGCCAGGACGCTCCGCCATCCATCGTCATCATCGTGGATGCCGATTGCCTGCCGGGACCGGGCGCATTGCCGCGTCTGGCCGCCCATGCCGCTCGATATGAGAGCGTCGTGCAAGGATGCTATCTGCTGACCATATCGCCCCATGCCACGCCACTGGTGCGGGTATCCTGCCTGGCCTTCATGGTGAAGAACATGGTGCGGCAACGCGGGCTTGCGCGTTTGAGCGGCGGCCACGCCCTGTTGCAAGGGACGGGCATGGCATTTCCCTGGCGGATTTTTGACACCGCGCCTCTGGAAACCAGCTCTCTTGTCGAGGATCTGAAGCTCGGCCTGGACCTGACTCTGGCCGGCTCGCCGGTCCGGTTCGATTCCCATGCCCTCTTCACCAGCCATGCCAGCGCGCAGGCCGCCACACAGGGGCAGCGCACCCGATGGGAGCATGGGTCGATCGTCACCGCCCTGCATTATATACCCCGGCTGCTGTCTGCTGGCATGACGGGGCGACCCGCATTGCTGCCGATCGCGATGGACCTGACCATTGCCCCACTGGCGCTGCTGGCACTTGGCGCGATGGCGATCCTTGCCCTGTTGGCTGGCGTCGCGACGCTCGGAGGGCCGGTCGCCCCTTTGGTGGCGCTGCTGGCCGCTGGAGTCATGGCCGCCTGTGCGCTCCTGTTCATATGGCTGCTTGGGGGCCGCAAGATCCTGCCTGGCGCAATGATCGTCCAGTTGCCGCGCTATCTGTTCTGGAAACTCCCGATTTACCGCCGCCTGATGGGGGGCAGACAGAAATCCTGGGTCCGAACCAGCCGTGAACCTGACTGAAAAGGTGCGCACAATGTCATATCCCCCCCCTATTGTGGGCGCCGTGATCATCGGACGCAATGAAGCAAAACGGCTGCCCGTGTGCATCGCCAGCATCCAGGATAAGGTCGTTGTGACCATTTATGTCGATTCCGGCTCGACGGACGAAAGCGTCACCCTGGCCCGCGACATGGGATGTACCATCGTCGAACTGGACCCTGCCGATGGCTTTACCGCCGCGCGGGCCCGCAATGCCGGGTTCGCCAGATTGATGGAAATCCAACCCACCACCCAACTGGTCCAGTTTATCGATGGCGACTGCGAACTGGCCGGAGGATGGCTGAACGCAGCCGTCCCCGCTATATCGAAGGCGCCCGGCCTGGGTGCGGTCTGCGGTCGACGGCGCGAACGGTATCCCCATGCCAGCCGCTACAATCAGCTGTGCGACATCGAATGGAATACGCCCGTTGGCGAAACGCACAGTTGCGGCGGAGACGTGCTGATGCGCGCCGACGCCTTTGCCGCCGTGGGTGGGTTCAAGCCCTCGCTGATCGCAGGTGAAGAGCCGGAACTTTGCTATCGCCTGCGCCGGGCGGGCTGGACGGTCCACCGCATTGCGGCGGAAATGACGCTGCATGATGCGGCCATCACACGCTTTGGCCAATGGTGGCAACGCAACCGCCGCAATGGTCACGCGATCGCCGAAGCCTTTGCCGACGCTGGACGAGACGATCCGGGGCTGAAGCGAACCTTCTTCAGCAATGTCCTGTGGGCGCTGCCCATGGCCTGGCCACTATGGCCGCTGCTCTGGTGGCGGGTATCGCGCCGCCATGATGCGCAGGTGGCTAATTTGATCGTTCTGGCAAAGCTGCCGCATTTTCAGGGGCAGGTTGAATATTTGATAAATAGCATGAACAACAGGTATAAAATAATAGAATATAAATAACATCCATTTCAATGTGGTGATTAATCACAACGTAATATGTGAAATTACTCATATCATATAAATACAATATGAATTTCTTCATGAAATTTACATGCGATGCCATTGGCATTCATGTGGAAAATGGAGACAGATATGCGCTTTCCAGCCATCGCCTTGATTGCGTTAATGGGATTGCACACGACCAGTCCGGCAGCTTCCGTTCGGCAGCCTGACGCCGAAATAGGGTGCGCGCCCACCGCCAAGACCGAACATGCACAATCCGGCGCCGGCTCACCGCAGTCCGCGGCGGCGGCCAGCACGCAAGAGCGGATCGCATGCGATATAGGAGACGGCCCAGCACAGGCAGACCTTCAGATATACGGCCTGTTCCTGCTTGGCATGCTCATCATCGGAATACCTGCAATCCGTCGGCGGCAGGCACGGGTCGTATTCTCATGACATTTGCCGGCAGCAAGCCCGCACAGGCAGACCGGTGGCGTTGCGTACTCGTCGGATCGGAACGTCTGCTGATCGAGTGCGCAACCCGGTTGCAGCATCACGGTCATGACATCATCGCCATCGTCAGCGATCAGCCAGTCATTCTGGAGTGGGCAAGCAAGGAACGCATCTTTGCCCTGGAGCATGTCGCATCCTTGATTGACGCGCAGCTGCCCACCTTCGATTATCTGTTCAGTATCACCAATTTGCAGATGCTTCCGCCCGATATCCTGATATTGCCCCGGCGGGCTGCGATCAATTTCCATGACGGCCTGCTGCCGGCCTATGCCGGTCTGAACACGCCCATATGGGCAATGCTGAACGGGGAAGCCCATCACGGCATCAGCTGGCACCTGATGACCGCGCATGTCGATGCCGGCGACATATTGCTGACCCGATCATTCGATCTGGCCGCCGACGAAACCGCATTTTCGGCGAACACGAAATGTTTCGCCGCGGCGCTTGAAAGTTTCGACACCCTGATAGGCGGGCTGGCTATGGGCGATATCGTCCCCCAGCCGCAAGACGACGCGCCTGGCGAATTCTACGGCCTGAGCCATCGCCTTCCCGGCGCTGGCATGATCGACTGGAATTGTTCGGCCCAGAACATCGCCGATCATGTGCGGACGCTCGACCATGGCGGCTATGCCAACAGCCTGGGATCGCCCAAAATCAGCATGAACGGACAGACATTGCTGATCGGCACGGCCATAGCGCAGCACGGCCGATCTGGGCTGGCGGCCGGCACAATCCTGACCGCCGATATGGACGGTCTGCTGATCGCCACCGTGACCGAGGATATCCTGCTTTCAGGCCTTACGACAAATGGCGGCATGCCGGTCCAGACGGCCGCCGAACTTGGCGATCGTGGCTTCGTCGTCGGCGCGAAGGTCGATATTCTCACCGCGCAACAGCGTGAAAGCCTCTCGATCCTTGCCAATGCGAGCGGGCGTTTCGAACCTTGGTGGCGCAAAAGGCTGGCGCAACGGCAACCACTACTTCTGCCCCAGATAGATTGTGGCACCCGCTCGGTCGAGCCTGGATTGAGCCATATCGACCAGTGCGGGCTGCGACCGGAAGACGCGCCGGCCGGCCATGATCGCACCATATTGTCGGCGCTGGTCGCCTATCTGGCGCGCATCGCCGACAAGGCGCGTTTCGACATAGGCTATGCCGACCCCATTTCGCGCAGCCCATATGACGGAATGGAAATCTGGTTCGCAGACCAGCTGCCTCTAGGCGTCGCCGTCGATTTCACACGCAACTTGTCCCACCTGTGCCAGTGTCTTAGCGCCGACATACGACAGATTCGGCGCAAGGTCGGCCATAGTGCAGACCTGTTTGCCCGCAGTCCCGAATTACGATGCCGGGATGCCCGCGATCCGGCCACTTTGCCGATCGCCCTATTGGTGGTGGATGCACTGGAGCAGGCCAGCCCACGCCCGGATGCGGATCTGACGATCGCCTTGCGCTCCGACGGCCAAGCATGCCGATGGTTCCATGACCCCAGCCGTCTGAGCGCGCAGGCAATCCTGGCCATGCAGGCCGGCTTCCTGGCATTGTTGACCGCTGCCCAGGCTGATCCGGCACAGGCCATAGGCACTCTGCCGCTGATCGCACCCGATGAACGGCGCCGGATCGTGGAGGAATGGAATGACACGGACGCTCCCGTTCGGCGGGATATGTGCATCCATCAGCTTTTTACAGAGCAGGTGCAACGAACCCCGGACAGCATAGCTATAACCTGTCGCGAAAAGGCGCTGAGCTACGCACGGCTGGATGCCCGTTCCAACCAGTTGGCGCGCCATTTGCGCATATTGGGTGTCGGGCCGGATATTCTGGTCGGCCTGAATGCCGCTCGATCGGTCGACCTTCTGGTCGCGATGATCGCCATACACAAGGCAGGCGGCGCCTATGTCCCGATCGACCCGACATATCCGCCCGATCGCATCGCCCACATGATCGGGGATTCGCGGACCGCCATCATCCTCACTGACAGCGATCTTGTCGTTTCGTTACCGCCGACCGACGCGACGATCTTCTGCCTGGACAGCGATTGGCCGGTAATAGCGTCCCTCTCCTCAGACCCCGTCCCGTCCACGGTTCAGCCCGAAAATCTCGCCTATGTCATCTACACATCCGGTTCCACCGGCAAACCCAAGGGCGTAATGGTCGAACATCGCAATGCCGTAAATTTCTTTGCGGGCATGGACCGTGAGATTGAGGCACCGGGCACATGGCTGGCGGTGACGAGCCTGAGCTTCGACATTTCAGTGCTGGAACTTTACTGGACGCTCACGCGCGGCTTCCACGTCGTGCTCGCGACCAACGACGCGATGACGGGCGGCCCTGCGATGGAAAAGCCGTCTACACCGGTCCAGTTCAGCCTCTTCTATTTTCCAAGTGCCGATAGCGGGAGCGCGGCCGACCAATATCGTCTGCTGATCGAAGGCGCGAAATTCGCCGACACCCATGATTTCACCGCTATCTGGACGCCCGAGCGGCATTTCCATGCCTTTGGCGGCCTCTATCCCAATCCATCGGTGGCCAGCGCAGCGATCGCCACCATCACCGAGCGGGTCCAGATCCGGGGCGGCAGCGTCGTGCTGCCGCTGCACCATCCGATCCGCGTGGCGGAAGAATGGTCGCTGGTCGACAATCTGTCGCATGGCCGGGTCGGCATATCCTTTGCTTCGGGCTGGCAGCCCAATGATTTCGTGCTGCGGCCCGATGCCTTTGCCGATCGCAGCGCCGTCATGATGGCGGGCATAGACACGGTGCGCGCGCTGTGGCGTGGCGAGACGCGCGCCTTCACCGGCCCTCTCGGCAAGCCTGTCGATACCGCCATCTACCCGCGCCCGGTTCAACCCGAACTGCCGGTATGGATCACGTCGGCCGGCAACGCCGATACCTTCGCTGCGGCCGGTACGGCAGGCACGTTCATCCTCACCCATCTGCTGGGCCAGACGGTCGATGAACTGGCGATCAAGATCGCGCGCTATCAGGCGACATGGAAGGCGGCAGGCCATGTTGGCGAGGGCCATGTCACCCTAATGCTGCACAGTTTCGTCGGTGATGATGCGATAGCAGTACGGGAAGCTGTGCGCGGACCGATGATCGCCTATCTGCGCAGCTCTACCGATCTGGTGAAGACATTCGCCTGGTCCTTCCCCGCGTTCAAGCGTCGCCCCGGCATGGAGCAATCGAGCGCGCAGACCGATCTGAGCAGCATCACGGACGCGGAAATGGACGCGCTGCTGGAGCATGCGTTCGACCGTTATTATGCGACCGGCGGCCTGTTCGGGACGCCGGACGATTGCCTGGCAATGGTGGACCGCGTGCGGGAGGCCGGGGTCGATGAGATTGGCTGTCTGATCGATTTCGGCCTGCCGGTGCAGCAGGTGATCGACCATCTGCCCGTGCTCGATCGATTGCGGCAACTGGCCAATCCGGCGCAACTCTCGCCGGCCGAAACGCTGCCTGCGCTGATGGCGCGCCATCACGTCAGCCATCTCCAATGCACGCCGTCCATGGCGCATATGCTGGCAGCCGACGAGAGCGCCCGTTCTCAACTGGCGAAGCTGACCCGGCTGATGATCGGCGGGGAAGCCTTTCCGCCGGCGTTGGCGCAGGATCTCCATAGCCTTGTCGGCGGCACGGTGATGAACATGTATGGCCCGACGGAAACCACCATCTGGTCCGCCATCCACCGATTGGACGATGCGCGGGGGACCGTTCCGCTGGGCAGGCCGCTTGCAAACCAGCAAATCTTCATCCTCGACAGTCGGCAGCAACTGTTGCCGCCGGGTATTCCGGGCGAACTGGTCATCGGGGGCGAAGGCGTGGTGCGGGGCTATCTGCACCGGCCCGAACTGACGACGGAACGGTTCATTCCGCATCCGTTCCGCAATGATGCCCGCGCCTATCGCACGGGCGACCTGGCGCGCCAGCGCCCGGACGGCACGCTCGAATTTCTCGGGCGGCTGGACCATCAGGTCAAGATACGGGGCTACCGCATCGAATTGGGCGAAATCGAAGCGGTCCTCAGCAGTCACCCCGGTGTAGAGCAAGCGATTGTCTCTGCCCGGGAAGACACTCCGGGAGATGTCCGCCTGGTCGGCTATTATGTGCCAGCAGACGTTTCTTGCCCCCCGCGAGACGTGCTGCGTGATCTCATGCGCGCGCATCTTCCGGAGTTTATGGTGCCATCGATCCTGATGGAGATGCGCGCGCTGCCGCGAACCCCGAATGGCAAGGTGGACCGCAAGGCCCTGCCCGCTCCGAAAAGCGACATCGTTGCATCTTCCACCGCTGTTCACACCGCCCCGGTCGACGCGCTGGAAAAGAAGGTCGCGGCGATCTGGCGCGAGGTGCTCAAGCTCGATATCGTGGGAACGCACGACAATTTCTTCGACATCGGCGGACATTCGCTGCTGGCGGTTCAGGTCCATCGTCATTTGCGCGCAGCATTTGACCGTCCGCTGGCCCTGACCGACATTTTTCGCTTTCCGACCATCCAAATGCTCAGCGCCCATCTTTCCGACGGCGACGGGAGCGATGCGGCGGCCGTATCGCAGGGGCAGATCCGCGCAGCCGGAAGACGCGCCGCACTCAGTCGACGCAGGCCTTCAAAAACGCCCGTCATCGCACAGGAATAAGGGAAAGCCTCCATGTACCGCGCCGAAGATTTTGGGGAAAGCCGTGCGACCGGCGGGGGGGCCGGCATCGACAATGCGGTGGCGATCATTGGCATGTCCTGCCGCTTTGCGGGCGCCCGGGGAACAGATGCCTATTGGGAGGCGCTGCGCGATGGGAAGGAGGGCATCGAACATTATACCCAGGATGCGCTGCTCGCCGCCGGGGTAGACCCCCGCACGCTTGCCCTTCCGGGCTATGTGCGTTCCGGCGCGCCATTGTCCGACATGGACTGTTTCGATGCAGGCCTGTTCGGCCTCAGCCCGCGTGACGCGGCAATCATGGACCCCCAGCACCGCCAGTTTCTGGAATGTGCGTGGGAAGCCATGGAAAATGCTGGCCATGTTGCCGATCGTGTAACAGGCGCGATCGGTGTGTTCGGCGGAACCGGGCACAATGCCTATCTGGCGGCGAACCTGCTGACCAATCCCAAACTGGTGCGCGATGTCGGCCTGTTCCTGCTGCGCCATACCGGCAACGACAAGGATTTCCTGACTACCCGCCTGTCCTATCTGCTCAACCTCAAAGGGCCGAGCGTGAATGTGCAGACCGCCTGCTCGACATCGCTGGTGGCGATCCACAGTGCGGTGCAAAGCCTGCTTAACGGCGAATGCGACATGGCACTGGCTGGCGCGGCCTCGATCGAACTGCCTCATGGCCATGGCTATCTGTACGAGGAGGGCGGCATAGCCAGTGTCGATGGCCATTGCCGTCCGTTCGATGCGGATTCGACAGGCACGGTGTTCGCCAGCGGGGTCGGCGTCGTTCTTCTGCGGCGGCTGGAAGATGCGGTTGCGGACAATGACCATATCTATGCGGTCATTCGCGGATCGGCGGTCAATAATGACGGATCGGGCAAGGTCAGCTATCTCAGCCCCAGCGTCGATGGTCATGCCAACGTCGTCAGCGAGGCGCTGGACGTAGCGCAGATCGACTCCCGCAGCATTGACTATGTCGAAGCGCATGGCACCGGTACGCGGGTCGGCGATCCGATCGAAATCGCGGCACTGACGCAGGCCTATCGGCGCGGTACGCGCGATATCGGCTTTTGCGGCATCGGGTCGGTGAAAAGCAATATCGGCCATACCGATACGGCGGCCGGGGTGGCGAGCGTCATCAAGGTCGCCCTGTCCCTGCATCATGGCGCAATCCCGCCGACGCTCCATTATCGCAGTCCCAATCCCGGTTGCGCGTTCGAAGCCAGCCCCTTCAAGGTCGTATCGGCCTTGCAGCCCTGGCCCGGCAAGGCCGGAAAGCCACGGCGCGCCGGTGTCAGTTCACTCGGCGTAGGCGGCACCAACGCCCACCTGATCCTGGAAGAAGCACCCGGCCGGGCATCGGGCGGCGCCAGCCAGCCATGGCAGCTGCTGATGCTGTCGGCACAAAGCGAGACGGCGCTCGATGCCAATTGCGCCGCGCTGGCCGATCATCTTTCGCGCGAACGCGACATCGATCTGGCGGATGTCGCCTACACGCTCGGCACCGGCCGTCGGCACCTGTCCCACCGCCGCATTCTGGTCGCGCGTGACAGCGCCGACGCCGCTACGGCTCTGACGTCGCCGGGCGTGCCTCGCGTCCATGGCGCGATCGCCGGCAGGGCCGGCCGCCCGGTCGCCTTCCTCTTCTGTGGCGCAGGCGCGCAATATGCCGGGATGGGCGCCGACCTTTATGCCACCCAACCGCTATTTCGCGCCGTGATCGACGAATGCCTTGCCCATCTGGGGCTGGATGACGGCGACGCTCTGAGGCGCTGGCTACACCCCGGCGCGCACGACGCCGAACTGGCGGATGAAGCGTTGCAACGTCCCTCGATCGCCCTGCCCCTTCTCTTTGCCGTTCAGGTGGCGTTGGCGCGCCTGTGGATGTCGTGGGGCGTCGCGCCGGGCGCCATGATCGGCCATAGCTCCGGCGAATATGCCGCTGCCCATCTGGCGGGCGTACTCAGCCTGGCCGATGCGCTGACGATCGTCCGCGCGCGCGGACGGTTGTTCGAAACGGTTCCGGGCGGCAGCATGCTGAGCGTTCCGATGTCCGAAGCGGATCTGCTGCCTTTGCTGTCGTCCAGCCTGTCGATCGCAGCGGTCAATGGTCCCCAATTGGTCGTCGTATCGGGACCGACGCCGCAGATCCTGGCTTTCGATGAAACACTGAAGGCATTGGAGGTGGAAACCCAGCGCGTAGGCATATCCGTCGCCGCGCATTCCAAAATGCTCGACCCCATATTGGACGATTTCCGGCGCGTGCTTGGGTCGGTCACGCTCAATCCGCCGACGCTGCCATTCGTGTCCAACCTGACCGGGGACTGGATTACGCCGAATGAAGCGACAGACCCCGAATATTGGGTACGGCATCTGCGCCAGACCGTAAGATTTACAGATGGGCTTTCGCGACTGATGGCCGACCCGGATCGCGTGCTGCTGGAAGTCGGACCGGGCAGGGTCATGTCGAGCCTTGCGCGCCAGCATCCCGATCGTTCGCCCAACCAGCCCATATTCCATTGCATGCGGCATAAGGACGATAATAAGACGACGGACCTTGCCCATCTGCTCGAAACGTTGGGCCGAGTATGGGCGTCGGGCGTAATGCCGGACTGGGACGGGTTCTGGACGCAGGAGCGGCGCTGCCGCATTCCGTTGCCGACCTATCAATTCGATCGTACCAGACATTGGTTCGCGCCGGGCCTGGCGGCGCCATCCGGAAACACTCCGGCGCAGGATGTCACACCCGACGACGAGCCATTGCCCAGGAGGGACGATATGGCCGACTGGCTGTATGAACCGATTTGGCGCCGCACCCCGCAAAAATCGGCCGTACCGGCCGATGGCGACGTCCTGCTGTTCGCCGATCATGCAGGCATGGGCACAGCGCTGGCCGCAGCTCTGCGCGCGCAGGGTCGCCATGTCGTGACCGTGCGACCGGGGCGTCGCTTCAAGCAGCTGGACGACGACAATTTCGAAGTCGATGTCCGCGCGGCGGAGGATTATGGTCGCCTGATCGGCCTGTTGGCGGACCGCAGCAGGATGCCGAGCCATATCTATCATGGCTGGCTGGTAACCGGCGGCCAAGGGCAAGATGTGACAGGCTTGCAGGATCGGGGCATGTTCAGCCTGATTTTCCTGGCGCAGTCGTTGGGTGAAAGGGTCAATGACCCCATTGCCATCGCGGTTCTTTCCGACGGGATACAGCGCGTGTCAGATGAGGACGGATTGTCCCCGGCCAAGGCGACCATATTGGGACCGATCCGTGTCATCCCGCGCGAATATCCCAATATCAATCTGCGCAATATCGACCTCCGCCTGCCGCCGCGCCATGATCCGGGCTGGGCATCGCTGGTCAACATGCTGATCGCGGAGCTGGCCGATCCGGACGATGCAGAGGTCGTCGCCTATCGCGCATCGGAGCGCTGGGTCGGCGATTTTGCGAACGCGCACATCCCGGCGGCGCTACCATCAGCCGGCAACGCTCTGAAACAAGGCGGCGTTTACCTCATCACCGGCGGACTGGGGGGGCTCGGGCTGTTGCTGGCAGACCATCTGGCGCAGACCTGCAAGGCACGGCTGGTGCTGTTGACGCGAAGGGGCTTGCCGCCACGCGCGCAATGGCAGGATGTCATGGCGCGGGCAGGCGCTGACCCGCATGCGCAGATCATCCGGCAAATCCGTGCGATCGAAGCTGCCGGTGGCGACGTCATGCCGATCGCAGCGGATGTGTGCGACGTGGGCGCCATGCGGCGCGCCGTTCGACAGGTCCGCAAAATATGGGGCAAGATAGACGGCGTCTTTCACGCCGCAGGCATCCTTGACGACGAGCTGCTCCAGCTCAAGACCCGCGCGTCGATGGATCGCGTGCTGGCCGCCAAGCTGCATGGCACTTTGGCGCTCCACGATGCCCTGTCCGGCCAACAGCCCGATTTCATGATGCTCTTCTCCTCGATCAGCGCCTTTGCAGGCCTGGCGGGGCAAGCCGACTATGCCGCCGGCAACGCATTCCTCGATGCCTATGCACAGAGCCGCAGACAGGACGTTACCCGCGTAATGTCCGTCGCATGGAGCCGCTGGCAGGATGTCGGCATGGCATCCCTGCTGTCCGAACAGGCGGCGCGTGATCGCGCCACCGCACCGTTCGGTACGGGAGACGCGATCGACCATCCCTTCCTCAACAGCGTGCATCGTCTCTCGCCGTCCGAGCTGGTGGTGGAGGGCACGCTGTCCCCCGACGCGCATTGGTTGCTGGACGAACATAGGATGGCCGACGGCAGCGCCCTCATCCCCGGCACCGGCTTTCTGGAACTGATCAGGGCAGCCTTCGCCCATGTCGAACCCGGCCCCGCAGAATTACGCGACATCCTGTTCCTGACTCCCTTCATGGTCGCGGACGGCCATAGAAGGGATCTGCGCGTCCATCTGCATCAGCGTGGCGAAGGCCATTGGCACTGCGCCATATTGGGCCGCCCGACCGATGCTTTGCCCGAACAGGGCTGGACCGAACATGTCCGGGGCATGATCCAGCCCCTTCCCCTGCCCGCTCCCTTGTCCATCGATATCGATGCACTCATCATGGGGTGCGCCGGCACCGGCGATATCGCCGCGCTCACCGATGCGTCGTCCATGATGCAGTTCGGACCGCGTTGGCAAAACGCCCGGCACTTGCGCGTCGGACCGAACGAAGCCCTGCTGGAGCTGGCGATCGCCCCGCAGTTCGAGCCGGATCTGGAACGGATCGCGCTGCATCCGGCCCTGCTCGATTTTGCAACTGCCGGTGCGCAATGCCTGATCGCAGCGCGGCGCCCCGGCCATGATTTTTTTGCGCCAGCATCCTACGGATCCGTCAAACTGCACGGCGCGCTGCCTGCCAGACTGTATAGTCATGTCAGTCATCGCCCCGCCACAAGCGACTCTATCGCCCAGTTCGACGTCCTTCTGGCGGATGGGGAAGGCAAGGTGGTCGTGGAAATCTCCGAATTCACGATGCTCAAAATGGCCGCCGGATCGGGATTGTCCATCTCCGACGCCGCGCCACCATCGACAACAGCCAGACCCGTCCCACTGGAGCAAATTGACCAGGATATGCGCCCCGCCGAAGGACTGTGCATCATCGACGCGCTTCTTTCGGGCGGACGCGCAGCCCACCTCATCATCTCGCCATTCGATCTGCATCAGGCCGTCGCTCGTCTGCGTTCACCCTATCAGCCCGAACGCGCCATGGTCCGGGACGATCGGCAGACCGGCGGCAATCCGCCCGCCACCGCCGCAGAACGGATCATCGCGGAGATATGGAGCGACATGCTGGGTGTCGGAGACATTCAGCGCGACGATGATTTTTTCGACCTTGGCGGCCATTCCCTGCTGGGCGTGCAATTCATGAATCGCCTGCGCAAAAGAACCGGCAGGCAATTGCCGCTCGCAACATTGTTGGAAACATCAACCGTAGAAAGGCTGGGCGCACTGATCGACCCGGACAGTGCGGTTACACCGACATCAGGGAGCGACGCCGGCGCGCCGGAAGCGAGTCGGTCCGTCATTACCATTCGGCCGGGCATGACCGACAAGACGCCGCTTTTCATGATCCACGACGGACTGGGCGAAACATTGCTCTATCGCGCGCTGGCGATGCGAATGGAGCCGGGGCGCCCGATCTTGGGCATCGAACCAGACCGTCATGTGGGCGGCACCCATGTCCACACCTGTATCGCGGAGATGGCAGCGTCCTACGTTGCGCGCATGCGAACCGTACAACCCAATGGTCCTTATCTGCTGGCCGGATTGTGCGCCGGCGGCGTGATCGCGTTCGAGATGGCGCGGCAGTTGCAGGACATGGGTGAAAGGACAGCCTTCGTCGGCATCATCGATGCGGCCGATGTCGAAGCGAACAGACGATCTTTCTATATTACCCGCACACGCATCCAACGCATGCGCGCGCTTTTGCGTAATCGCACATCAGGAGAAGGCACGCGCCTCACCTTGCTGGCACGCCGCGCCGCAAATGCCGTGACTTACGACGTCAGGACACGTCTGGAATGGATGCGACGCACGCGCACCGTCGCCAGAATGGCAGATGCCGACAACGCACAAGGCACCGCGCCCGACCTGTCCTTTCTGCACTTGTACGAAGTCGCCCACCGCGCCCATCGCCCGCACGGGCTATTCGACGGTGGCCAGATCGTCCTCTTCAAAGCCACGCGCGGCACCGGTGCCGCCGACGACGTCCCCTATGTCGAATTATATACCGACTCTATATTCGGCTGGGGCAAGCGGGTCGCCGGGGACGTATCCCTTGTCAACGTTCCCGGCGGCCATAGCAGCATATTGCAGGAACCCAATGTAGACATATTGGCCGACGCCATGCGTGCCGCGATCGACCGCGCCTGTGCCGGAGAGATTGCGCCGTCCATCGAAACCCGGCCGCACCCTGACAGCGCAGTATCAAGCGTCAGGCAGGCATTGGATGACGTCGTCGAAATGTCATCCCGTTGATCGAGCACGCACCGTCCGTGAACAGGCAAGGCGCGCCCAAATTGACGATCGTCATCGTCAACTATTGCACCGCCGAGCTCTTGGTCGACTGCCTTGCCAGCCTTGTCGATGAAATCGCCGCTTTCCCTGCGACCAAAGTGCTGGTGATCGACAACGCCTCCGTGGACAATTCCGCGCATGTCATCGCCACCGCCATCGCGGAGCGCCATTGGTCGGATTGGGCACAGTTGATCCCGTCCGGCTTCAACGGAGGCTTCGCCTTCGGAAACAATATCGCTTTGCGCGCGGCTATGGCGGACGAAACGCCGCCTGATCTGTTCTGGATGCTCAATCCTGACACCCGGGTCTTTCCGGGCACGCTGGGCGCACTGCTGGACTTTTTCCACTCCCGCCCAGACGTGGGTATCGTCGGCAGCATGTTATTCGATGGCGATGAACACCCCTGGCCTTTTGCCTTCCGCTTTCCATCATTTCTCAGCGAACTGGAACGCGGCGCCTGCATCGGCATCATCAGCCGGTTGCTTCGCGACCATCGCGTACCTCGATCCATGGGGAATGTTCCCGAACAGGTGGACTGGGTGTCGGGCGCCAGCCTGGTCGTGCGTCGCGAAACGCTGGAGGCCACCGGCCTGATGGATGAAGGCTATTTCCTCTATTATGAGGAAACCGATCTATGCCTGAAGGCGCGGCATCATGGATGGACATGCTGGTATCTGCCATCTGCCGTCGTGTTGCATATCGCCGGCCAGAGCACGGGCCTGACCGAAACAGCCGTCAGGCGTATCCCCGGCTACTGGTTCGACGCCCGGCGCCGCTATTTCATCATGAACCATGGTCGACGCTATGCGCTATTGGCCGACATAAGCTGGATGGCCGGACATATGCTCTGGCGCGCACTCCGACGCTTTCGATCGCGCAAGGGCAGGATTGTTCCCTCCCTTTTTCGCGATTTCGTCAAAGGGTCTGCCTTCTTCCATGGACCGCAAGCACGATAAAGCCTCGCAAGGCAGGAGCAGGAACGATGGCTTACATGCTGGATATCGCGCGCCTGGCTCGTCCGCTCGCCATAGATGCGCCGCTGTCCCTCTGGCTGGTCGACCTATCCGCTCCACCGGACGCCCAAGCCGTCAGTTGTTTGTCCGACATGGAATGCGAACGCGCCGCCCGTTTTGCTTCCCCGCGCCATAGAAATCGTTATCTCAACGCGCACATCGCAGTGCGGGTTCTTATGGAGGAACATTGTGGCGTCGCCGCGCATCGTCAGCGCTTCGTTCTGCAAGCCGATGGGAAACCGCAACTTGCAAACTTCCCCAACTGGCAATTCAGCCTGAGCTACGCCGACGATGTCGCCCTTATGGGGATCGACTTCGACAATCGGGTCGGTGTGGATATCGAAGCCGACCGCAATCTGGCGGATGCCGACGAACTCAGCGCATTGCATTTCCACCCGAGGGAAAGGGACGCACTGGCGCCTCTGCCGTCGACATTGCGGCAGGGTGTCGCCTTTCTTCAGGGGTGGACCCGCAAGGAAGCATGTCTGAAGGCTTTGGGATGCGGATTGTCCATGGCTACGACGGATATCCATTCAGGTATCAGTGGACAGGCGCGCGTGCACATCGCTGCACAGGTCGAAATTATGGTCGATTCCTTCACCCCATTGGTCGGCTTCACCGCCGCATGGGCGCGCGTCTCCCCGCTGCCGGACGATCCTGCCTCCCTCTTTCAATAGGCATTTTGCTGACCCAGTACAGTTGCGATCGTCCGGAACATGATGCGCAGGTCGAACCACAACGACCAATTCCGGGCATAATAAAGGTCATGTTCAAGCCGTCCGAGTAATTGCGCCTCGCTGTTCGTTTCCCCGCGCCATCCACAGACCTGCGCCCATCCGGTCATACCCGGCTTTACATTGTGACGGGACGGATAGGCTTGCGCGATCTCGCCGAACAACCGGCCTGCGGCCCGGGTGGACGGCGCATGGGGCCTTGGGCCGACGAGCGACATGTCGCCGATCAGAACATTGAGCAGTTGCGGCAGTTCGTCCAGACTGGTGCGGCGCAGGATGGCGCCGAGGCGGGTCACGCGCGGATCATGCCGCTGCGCCTGACGCACGCCATCGACCGATTCTTTCGCCTGATACATGGTCCGGAATTTCAGAATCGCGAAGTTCCGGCAATTATAACCTTGGCGCTGCTGACGAAACAAAGCAGGTCCGGGCGATTCCAGCCTTATGGCCAGGGCGATCATCCCCATAAGAGGCATCAGCAGCAACAGCGCGACAAAAGCCAGCAACCGATCTTCCAGAGCCTTGAGCAGGCGCTGCCGACGCGACAAGGGCCAGTCCAGAAGGGTAAAGACCGGTATCTCCCCCAGCATCACGACAGGATTATCCATCCAGGAGAAGCTGTCGTTGGCGGGCAGCAGTCGAATTTCAACCGGGGTTTCCGACAGGCGGGCGACAATAGTCCTTACCCGGCTTTCCTGATCGGATGGCAAGGCGATAATCACTCTGTCGACCGTTCCGGCGCGTATCGCACAAAGCAGCGCGGTCAGATCGCCCAGATAGGGCAGACCGGCCTGGTCCTGATCGGGAAGGTCCGCTGCGTCACCGAAGACGCCGATCAATGACAGGGTCAATATCTTATGCTGCGAGATATAGCGCACCAGTCGGGCAGCGGAGCTACCCGTGCCGATCATCGCGCTGCGCTGATTGAAAAGCCCGCGCCGCCGCAAGACGCGTGTGCCTGCGACCATGATTACACGGCCTGAAAGAAGCGCAAGCGCGCACGCACCGGCCCATAGCAAGACCGTTGGTGCAACCGTCCCGGAAAAATCCAACAGGGCGGTGCTCAGACCGAAAACGAACAACAGCACGCCCACCCACGCATTGGCGGCACGCAGCAAAGACTGCCGGACCGAAAAATGGACCGGCAGTTCATAAGCACCGACCAGATGAGCGATGATGGCGAACAGCCCGGCGGCCAGCACGCCGATCCGGTCAAACCGCATCATGTCATCGCCATCAAAAGGAAACGATATTTTCTCCACGATCAGGCTGACGAAAAAAATAAGCCCGATATCTGCGGCCACAACCACGCAATGCACGCATTGGACAGGTATCGATCGCAATTGCCCTACGGTGTAGGCGCCTTGCGGCGCCAGAATGCTCTCCGCACCGTCAAGATGCAGATTGGAAAGATGAACCGGCATAATGCGCTCCTGCAATTAGGCAGCGTTCACCACATATCCCGTTTTGTCCGCCAGCATCCCGTTACGGATCACGTACGCAATCATATGTACCCGGTTTCGGGTCCGAGTCTTCAGACGCACATTCTCAACATGGCGCTCTACGGTACAGGGCGCGATTGCGAGCATCAACGCCACCTCCTTTGCAGACATGCCACGTGCGACCAGACAAACAACCTCAGTCTCTCGCACTGTTAACTGCAAATTGCATGATATATCGAGCATATTTCCCCTATCTGCACAAAAGTATGTGGCATGATGATTGCCGCCACTAATATGCAACGAATTTAAATGCCGAAATCTGCTGGCGCGTTTACCAGATTTTTTTCATAACAATTATTCATAACATAGATTGAAAATATCTCGCACGATTCTTGCTACAGGGGGTTTTTACGTACAGCCATTGCCGTTGTACAACCAATGATTTCGCATCAATATCAATGGCATTCCGTTTTTACGCAGGATAACGGAAGAGTGGTATTAATTGATATCGATCAATGGAAATTCACATGGATGACCCGTCGCATGATCCGATTAATCAACTGACCCCCAGGGAACTAGAAACTCTGCGCGCCATCGCGCTTGGCCTGTCCGCCAAGGAAGTTGCCAAACTGCTCAACATCGCGCCTCGTACGGTGGAGCGTCATATCGATCATATTCGGTTAAAAACGCGCACCCGAAATCGCTCCCATATGGTGGCTTTCGCCATCGCCAACGGATTGGTGTGACGACGTCGTCAATCGCGCAATCACTGCGCAGGCAATGAGCATGTAACCGGCAGCGACCGGCATGAAAGCACAATCAGTTCTCAAACATGCTACGATCGGGCGATAGCTGCTGAAGCAGGGCGGCAAGAACGAAGGTCGATCGCGCAGGTTTGACGATGACGGGCAGGTCCGGATATTGCCGGGCCAACTCCTCCGGCAATCCGGTTCCGGTATGAATGACGAAGGGTATGAGCCGTTCGATCAATGCCAGGGCAAGCGGCGTCACGTCACGGTCCAGCAGGTGGGCATCCAATATGGCAGCAACTATCTTTTGAGTTTCGACCAGCGCCAATGCTTCGGCGACCGTCGAGACCGGACCGATTGCCAGTCCGTCATTGTCCTCGATAGCCATGACCAGATTGAGCGCCAGAAAAGGCTCATCTTCCACGACCAATATCGGCAATCCGTTGAGCATATCACCTCCCTGTGAGCGGGAGCATGACATCTCTCAGCCGCAGGTGCTCATATCGAAACCAGCGATGGCCTCCAAACTATATTATCCCAGATTAGTTTCATGGATTAATAACGCAGAGACAAGACTGAAGTTTTTATATAGGGTAACGGCATCATTGGCCCTGTTTTGGCCGCCAATGACTGAGAGATGCGATGCGCTCCCGTCAAATCACGGAGCGCCCATGCCTGTTTCGCCTATCTCTCCCATGGTTGATAAACTCAGACTCTGGCTGCCGCTGACACCGTCGGACGAAGCGGCGATATTGTCGCTTCCGCACATAATTCGGTCGTTACGGGCATCCGAATTCATCGTCCGGGAGGATGACAGACCGACCCATAGCTGCCTGCTGCTTTCCGGTTATGCCATTCGCCATAAAGTCGCTGGAAATGGCGGCCGACAGATATTTTCCATCCATATGAAGGGCGACGTTGTCGATCTGCACAATTCGATTCTTCGCCGTGCCGATCATAACATTCAGGCACTGACCGCAGTCGAGGTTGCGGTGATACCGGTTGCCGCTATCCGGGAAATCATCACCGCATATCCTCAAGTCGGAGAGGCAATGTGGTATGAAACATTAGTCGATGCGGCCATATTCCGCGAATGGACGCTTAATGTTGGACGCAGGGATGCCCGCGCGCGAACCGCACATCTACTATGTGAATTTTCCGTTCGTCTGGAGGTTGCAGGTCTTGGCAAGAAGGATCATTACGAACTGCCGATGACGCAGGAACAATTGGCAGACGCTCTGGCCCTAACCAATGTTCATATCAGCAGGACACTCAAAGGCCTTGCAAATGAAGGGTATATCGAAAGAAGCAAACGATCGGTCCGCATTCTCGATTTCCACCAGCTTGCCAGAGTCGCGGATTTCGACACGAGATATCTGCATCTCGACTGAACTTTGATCTGCTCCCACTGAGTGGCCCAGAGACTATGATAGTCTTGACCACGATTGAGCCTGCCCCGCTCTCTGGTCCGGCCATTGTGAGAAACGCCGGCACTTTTTGCATCAGGGCAGGCATGCCTGCCCTGATGCAAAAGCGCGCTCCATCGGGGTTTGGTTGCCGATGGAACTGTGTGGACGAACCTCGTTGTAATCGATCCGCCACGCCTCACATTTTACCCGGGCGTCGTCCAGGCTCAAGAACCAAAATGCATTGAGGCATTCGGCACGGACTCTCCCGTTGAAAGATTCAGCAAAGGCATTGTCCGTCGGCTTGCCTGGGCGAATGAAATCCAGGATTACGTCATGCGTCCATGCCCATAGATCGACATCCTTCGATATAAATTCGGGCCCATTGTCCAGGCGGATACGCTTCGGCCGGCCATGGATGGCAGCGACCCGCTCCAGGGTCTGGACGACATCGGCACCACGGTAACTCATTCGCACATCGAGCGCCGGTAGCACCCGGCTGAAGTTGTCGATGATGGAAAGCACACGGATTTTACGACCGTCGAAAAGCTGGTCCGACAGAAAATCCATCGACCAGCATTCATTGGGGGCTGACGCTGGCGCCCTGTCGTCACGCAGCTTCGCCTTCACCTTCCGCTTGGGCGTCTTGTTGCGTAATTGCAGGCCCATCTCTTGGTAGAGTCGATGTGTGCGCTTGTGATTGATCTCCCAGCCCTCTCTCCGCAATAGGGCGTGGATCCGACGATACCCGTAGCGAACACGGGTCGCGGCAAGTTCCCTGATTTTCATCTTCAAACCGGCCTGATCGAGGCAGCGAGACTGGTAGCGTTGGGTCGATCGATTGATCGAAAATACGCCACAAATCCGCCGTTCGCTCACCTGGTAGCTCGCCCGCAAATAGCCGACGATCTCCCGTGCTCGATCAGGTCTTACATTTTTCGGCGGATAACATCCTGCAGCATCTCCTTGTCCAGGCTCAGGTTGGCCACCAGCCGCTTGAGCCGGACATTCTCCTCTTCGAGTTGCTTCAGCCGCTTCATCTCTGACGGCATCAAGCCCCCTTACTTGCTCCGCCATCGATAGTATGTCTGGATTGAGATGCCAGCCTTCCGGCACACCTCCTCAACCGTCGTCCCATCCTCCGCCTGCTTGAGAATGAACGCTATCTGCTGCTCACTAAATCTCGACGTCTTCATTTACAGATTCCCTTGTCCAGCATGGCCAAACCTAACCGGGAATTTCTCAACAATTTCGGACCAGTTTTCGGGGAGCAGGTCAATATGACGGGCACCGCTTCCGCCACCATTTTTCAGATATAACTACGCTGCCCCGTCAGGCGTAACGCCCCGGTTCAACCTGATGCAGCGTAATGGTTGGCCGTTCCTCCGACCGTCCACCAGCTTTTCCGATGATCGCCAGCGGATCGACTTCGCTGCTCAGCAACAGGCCGCATCGGTCCGCACCTTCCCAGATCACGGTGCCCCACACTTCCAAGCCTTCGGCGATCAGCGTCACCCGCTGCCCGACCGGGGGGAGCCAGCCTCCTAGGATCAGCGCGCCGTAGATGGAAATATTGCGGATGACGACCGGCTGGCTGACGCCGTCCCAGCAGAGGATGGCGTCAATGTCCGCAGCGAAACGGCTTTCCCGTCGCTGCTCCACTCTCGCCTGATATGAAAAGCTATCCATGGTCCGCTCCGGTTTGCCCCCGGTGACCATGCCACCCTCCGCGCTATTCCTTGCTGAAAGGCTAAGCGAAGCGGTTAATCAGATATTGACGGTGCGCCGATCGGGTCGGCGCACCGGAGCATGTCAGGCCAGCGCGCCGTGACAATGTTTATACTTCTGGCCCGAACCGCAGGGGCAGAGCGCGTTGCGGCTGATGTCCAGATTGGCGAACTCACCTGCCGGCACGTTGCCGACCGGCGTGCGCGGAATGGTGGTGGTGACGCCACCAAAGCTGCCGGCATCGATATCCGCGCTATTATCCTCGCCCGAAAAGGGGTCGATATGCGTAGTGATGAAGTCGGGCAGCACCGGCAGGCCATAATCTTCGAGCGGCGGCTGTTCCATGCGGAACTGCACCCGTGCGATCGATCCGGTCACATCCTCGCGGATATTCTCCAGCATCCGCTCGAACAGGGCGAAGGCTTCCTGCTTATATTCGTTGATCGGCGTCTTCTGCGCATAGGCGCGCAGATGCACGACCTGACGCAGCGCGTCGAGCGTCGACAGATGTTCCTTCCAGTGATGGTCGAGGCTCTGGAGCAGGATCGACTTTTCGATCATGTGCCAGTCGGTCGCTTCGACCTCCTTGGTCTTTTCCGCCACAGATGCATCAGCTAGCGCCGACAGCCGTTCTTCGATCATTTCCGGATCGACGGCATCCTCGGCCAGCCAGGCGTCGAAGTCCGGTTCCAGACCCAGGATTTCAGCGGTGCGCAGCTTCAGCCGCTCCATGTCCCACTGTTCGGGATAGCTACCCGGCGGGCAGGAGGCGCCGACCAGATCATTGACCGTCTCATGGCGCATGTCGGCGACGACATCGTCCACCGTGTCGGCATCCATGATGTCGCTGCGCTGTTCGTAGATGACCTTGCGCTGGTCGTTCATCACGTCGTCATATTCGACGACCTGCTTGCGGATGTCGTAGTTGCGCGCTTCGACCTTCTTCTGCGCCGTCTCGATCGCTTTGCTCAGCCACTTTGACGGGGGCAGCGCCTCGCCATCTTCCAGGTTCGACCGGATCATCTTGGCGAACATCGTGTCCGGGCCGAAGATGCGCATCAGATCATCATCAAGGCTGAGGTAGAAGCGCGACAGGCCGGGGTCGCCCTGACGACCCGAACGGCCACGCAACTGGTTGTCGATACGGCGGCTTTCATGACGCTCGGTGGCGAGGACGAACAGACCACCGGCGGCCAGCACTTCCTGCTTTTCGACTTCGATTTCGGCCTCGATCCGGGCGATCGCGGCTTCGCGCTCCGGCCCTTCGGGCATGTCGCGCAGTTCGTCCTCGACCCGCATCTCCAGATTGCCGCCCAGCTTGATGTCGGTGCCACGGCCCGCCATGTTGGTGGCGATGGTCACGGCGCCCTTGCGGCCTGCCTGTGCGACGATATGCGCTTCGCTGTCGTGGAAGCGGGCGTTCAGCACCGCGTGCGGCACGCCCTCCTGCGTCAGGAATTCCGACAACATTTCCGACTTCTCGATCGACACCGTGCCGACCAGCACCGGCTGCCCCTTTTCGGCATGGACCTTGATGGTCTTGGCGATGCCGCGGAACTTGTCGTCCAGGCTCTTGTAGAAGCTGTCTTCCTCGTCGATGCGCTGCACCGCCCGGTTGGTCGGGATGGTGACGACGTTCATCTTATAGATTTCGTAGAATTCAGCCGCTTCGGTCGCGGCCGTGCCGGTCATGCCGCCCAGCTTGGGGTACATGCGGAAATAATTCTGGAAGGTGATGGAGGCCAGCGTCTGGTTCTCCGGCTCGATATTGACGCCTTCCTTGGCTTCCACCGCCTGGTGCAGGCCATCGGACCAGCGACGCCCATCCATCATACGGCCGGTAAATTCGTCGATGATGACGACCTTGCCGTCCTTAACGATATAGTCGATGTCGCGGCGGAACATCACGACGGCGCGCAGCGCCTGATTGACGTGATGAACGACCTGCGTATTCTCGAAATCGTAGAGATTGTCGCCCTGAAGCAGACCGGCGGACTCCAGCAGGCGCTCGATCTTCTCGGTGCCGTCCTCGGTCAGCGTGACGCTGCGCTGCTTCTCGTCCTTCTCATAATCCTCTTCGGTGATCTGCTTCACGATCGCATCGACCGCGACATAAAGCTCCGACTTGTCGTCGGTCGGACCGGAGATGATCAGCGGCGTACGCGCTTCGTCGATCAGGATCGAATCGACTTCGTCGACGATGGCATAGTTGAAAGGCCGCTGGACCATCGATCCGCGATCATATTTCATATTGTCGCGCAGATAATCGAAGCCAAGTTCGTTGTTCGTCGCATAGGTGACGTCAGCGGCATAGGCTTCGCGACGCTGATCCTCGCTGATGTTCGGCACGATGACGCCCGTGGTCAGACCCAGGAAACGATAGACCTGGCCCATCCATTCGCAGTCGCGGGTAGCCAGATAATCGTTCACGGTAACGACGTGGACGCCCTTGCCCTCCAGCGCATTGAGGTAGGTCGCGACGGTCGCGACCAGCGTCTTGCCCTCACCGGTGCGCATTTCGGCGATCTCGCCGCGATGCAGGACGATGCCGCCCACCATCTGCACGTCGAAATGGCGCATGCCCAGCACGCGGACCGATGCTTCGCGCACAGTCGCGAAGGCTTCGGGCAGGAGATCGTCCAGCGTCTCGCCCGCAGCCAGCCGTTCCCGGAAGCGGACGGTCTGTGCGACCAGCTCCTCATCGGACAGCGCCTGGATAGCCGGCTCGAACGAGGCGATCTTGTCGACGATCTTGCCCAGCGACTTCACATAGCGTTCGTTGGACGATCCGAAAATGGACTTGGCAAGTGCGCCGAACATGAGCTCTCCCTGAGCGAAAAACTGACGGCGTAAGCACCGACGCCGGATAAAGATTGAGCGGCAAATAGGGATCGCTCAGCCGCACGTCAATTCGGCGTTCGCCTCCCCCCGCAGCAATAATGCCGCCCGAACGCGGTTGCGTCGCCCGATTTCGCCCGCCAAAAGCCGCCTTGCACCCTTGCCTTTCCGCCTTTTCCTGCTAAAGGGCCGCCTTCCCGTGATGGTCATCCCTGGAGGCGTGGCGGGAAACTTGTATCAATTAGCTTTTGGAGACACGCAATGAGCGAGCAGCTTACGCTGTCGGCCGAGGCACGCGATCGGGCAGGCAAGGGAGCCTCCCGCGCCCTCCGCCGTGAGGGCCGCGTACCCGCCGTCATCTATGGAATGAACGAAGAACCCCAGTCGATCCACGTTGAGGAAAAGCTCCTCAACAAGCAGCTCGGCACCGGTCACTTTTTCAATTCGGTCATCATGGTCGAAATCGGCGGCAAGTCCGTCCGTACCCTCGCCAAGGACGTGGCTTTCCACCCCGTCACCGATCGTCCGCTGCACGCCGATTTCCTGCGCGTTTCGGAACATGCCACTGTCCACGTCCATGTGCCGGTGCGCTTCGCGAATGAAGACGCCTCGCCGGGCCTGAAGAAGGGCGGCGTGCTGAACATCGTGGCGCATGACATCGAACTGATCGTCGACGCCGCCAACATTCCTGACGAGGTCGTTGTCGACCTGACCGGTCTGGAAGTCGGCGAATCGCTGCACATCAGCGCCGTGACCCTGCCCAAGGGCACGACGGCCCTGCATGCGGACACCGATTTCTCGATCGCGACCGTCGTTGCTCCTTCGGCTCTGAAGAGCGCCGAGGGTGAAGCCGAAGCGGAAGCCGAGTAAGCCTTTTCCGGCTAAGCCCCTTGGGGCTGGAAATTAGGATCCCGCCGGAGGGCGGTTCACCTCATGTCGAGGTGGACCGCCCTCCTGTCATTTTTGGCGCATTTTCCGAGCCGTCGGGCGAACCGCCCGACTTGAAAATGCTATGCCTACCCGGCGGGCGGGATTTTTCTTTGGAGCATCAATCATGCAAATCTGGGCCGGCCTGGGCAATCCGGGGCAGCAATATGCGATGCACCGGCATAATGTCGGCTTCATGGTCGCGGACCTGATTGCGGACATATATCGCTTCTCCCCGCCCAAGAAGCAGTTTCAGGGCTGGGTACAGGAAGGGCGCATCGGCACGGAAAAGATCCTGCTGCTCAAGCCCGCCACCTTCATGAACGAAAGCGGCCGCTCTGTCGGTGAGGCGATGCGCTTCTATAAGCTGACGCCGCAGGACGTGACCGTATTCCATGACGAACTCGATCTGGCGCCGATGAAGGTCAAGGTGAAGCGCGGCGGCGGCAATGCCGGGCATAATGGACTGCGCTCTACCGACGCGCATATCGGCGCGGACTTCCGCCGGGTCCGGATCGGCATCGGCCATCCGGGCCACAAGGACCGGGTGCATGGCTATGTGCTGGGCAATTACGCCAAGAGCGAGTTGGACGCCCTGACCGACATGCTGGCAGCCATCAGCGCCGAAGCCGAATGGCTGGCGAAGAATGACGACGTCCGTTTCATGAATGAGGTGGCCCGCCGGCTGGCGGACTGATCACTCAGTTCGCCAGAGCCGCCTGCGTCAACGGGCCTGCCTGCATGGCGGGCGGCAACATCGGATTGGTGCTGTGCCAGGTCGGCACCCATTCGTCCGGCTGGTTGCCCCACATGTTGAGCTGCCCCAGCGCATCGAACAGCCCCAGATATTGGTGAAACTTCACCCCGTCGACATTCTCCGCGATCGGGCAGCCCAGCGTCACCACATCCAGCCCATGCACCCGGTCCGCCGGCAGCGACTGGATCGCATTGCCGATTTGAAGCGCGCCCTTGCTATGGCCGATCAGCAGTTTCAGCGGCCGATCGCGATGCTCCAATATCGCATGCAACACATCCGCCGATCCCGATCCGTGGCGGAAAACCGGCCCGCCATGCACCGTCTTGGCGTCGGGCGTCGACGCGGCCAGTTCGCGGCCGATGCCGGCCGTCTGCGGCGCGACATTGGCCAGGCCGTTCTGGACCAGGCTCTTGGCCTGCAACCAGTCATACATGCCATAGCCGAACCATCCGCCCAGCGACTGAAGCAGCACATCCGCCACGCCATAGCCCGGCACGATCGCCAGCACCGGCTGCTGCAAGGCCACCGAAATGTCCCAGGCCAGCGCCGCACTGCCCAGCGCGGAACTGCCGACGCCGGTGATGGTGGCGATCATCACCTGCCGCGTTTCCTCATAGGGAGAGGACAGGAACAGGCCGACATCCTTATATTTATGGACATAGGGCGCTGTCCCCGCATCGATCAGCAGCAATGATCCTTCCGGATCAGTCAGCGCATCGAAATCGACGATGCGGGACGGCGCCTTTTCGCCCAGCCCCTTCGTCACCCGATCCTTTTCAGCCAATTCGCGTTGCAGGCCGGGCACGTCATAGAAAACCCCGTCCAACATCGTGTTGAACAGACGACAGGCGCGCACCGATGGCCGGATCAGCCATTCGGGCATTTCGAAGATGTTGAGCGGCAACGTGTCGGCAGATGAGGGTAGATTGTCTCCGGTCGGCATGACGAATCTCCTGATCGATACAGGATCATAACAACATGGCACCGCAATGCAGCATAGAAGAAATGGCTGTTAAGACTGCATTTACCGATGAAAATTGCGTAATTCCGAAAATATTACGCAACTGCAAGAAGATGGGTCGTCGCAATTGCGAATGATCACAAGCCGACTGGTTGCCTGAGCACGACCAGTTGAAACTCACGCATTGCCCCGCGTCGCATTGCCGGGGCATAGAGGGCGCGGCATTCCTGCCGAACAGGGGAAATATCGGGTGATCCAGACCGTTACGACGCAACCCTTTACCGACCAGAAGCCGGGCACATCAGGCCTGCGCAAGAAGGTGCGCGTCTTTCAGCAACCCCATTATGCCGAAAATTTCATCCAGTCGGTGTTCGATAGCCTGGAGGGCTATGAAGGACAGACGCTGGTCGTGGGCGGCGATGGCCGTTACCTGAACCGCGAAGTTATTCAGACCGTGCTGAAAATGGCGGCCGCCAACGGCTTTGGCCGCGTGCTTGTCGGTCGCGGCGGCATACTGTCCACGCCGGCCGCGTCGCATCTGATCCGCTCGTCCGGCGCCTTCGGTGGCCTCGTCCTGTCCGCCAGCCACAATCCCGGTGGTCCGGACGAAGATTTCGGCATCAAATATAATATTGGCAATGGTGGCCCCGCGCCTGAAAAGGTGACCGACGCCATCGCCGCCCGATCGCTGGTGATCGACAGCTACAAGCTGCTGAACGCGGCCGATGTCGACATCGACACGCTGGGAAGCAGCCTGCTGGGCGATATGACGGTCGACGTGGTCGATCCGGTCGCCGCCTATGCCGACCTGATGGAAAGCCTGTTCGATTTCGCTGCCATCCGCACGATGATCTCAAACGGCTTCTCTCTTGCCTTCGACAGCATGAGCGCCGTCACCGGCCCCTATGCCGTCGAGATTCTCGAAAAGCGTCTGGGCGCGCCGGCCGGCACGGTGATGAACGGCACCCCTCTCCCCGATTTCGGCCATCATCATCCCGATCCCAATCTGGTGCATGCCAAGGAACTGTACGACCGGATGATGGCCACGGATGCGCCCGATTTCGGCGCGGCATCGGATGGGGACGGCGACCGCAACCTCATCATCGGTCGCCATTGCTATGTGACGCCGTCGGATTCGCTCGCCGTGCTGGCCGCCAACGCGCACCTGGCGCCGGGCTATGCGGCGGGCCTCAAGGGCATCGCCCGCTCCATGCCGACCAGCGGCGCCGCCGATTGCGTGGCGGAAAAGCTCGGCCTGCCGCTATATGAAACGCCCACCGGCTGGAAATTCTTCGGCAACCTGCTCGATGCGGGCATGGCCACTATCTGCGGGGAGGAAAGCGCCGGCACCGGCTCCGACCATGTCCGCGAAAAGGACGGCATCTGGGCGGTACTGCTCTGGCTCAACATATTGGCCGCCCGCAAGCAGAGCGTCGCCACCATCATGGCCGACCATTGGGCCACCTATGGCCGGAATTATTATGCCCGGCACGATTATGAAGCGATCGCCAAGGACAAGGCCGATGCGCTGATGGCGGCGCTGCGCGCCAGCCTGAGCAGCCTGCCCGGCACGATCAACAGCGGCGGCACGGTGAAGAGCGCCGACGATTTCGCCTATACCGATCCCACGGACCAGTCGGTCAGCGGCAATCAGGGCGTGCGCATCCTGTTCGCGGACGGATCGCGGGTCGTTTTCCGCCTGTCCGGCACCGGCACCGAAGGCGCCACCCTGCGCGTCTATATCGAACGCTATGTCGGGTCGGATGGCGATCTGGGGCTGGAAACGGCCGACGCCCTCGCCCCGCTAATCGCCGCCGCGCAGGAAGTCGCCGATATCAGCGGCTATACCGGCATGGACAAGCCCAGCGTCATCACCTGACGCAAGCCTTGCTTGTCGTGGACACAAACTCACAGGCCAGCAACAAGGTGGAAACGCACTGACGATAGAGAGGACAGGCAGCCGTATCGCACGGCCGCCTGTCCTTTTCTGTTTTCGGGAACCTCATGCGTCGCCTCGCCCTCAGCCTGTCCGCCTGCCTTGCCCTCTTCGCTGCTCCGACGCACGCCGCCACCAGCGAAGATGAGCAATTCTGGCTGAACCTGACGGCGATGGGATCGATAAAGGACGAAATCGTCTATTTCGCGGAAGTCCAGCCGCGCGTCGGCGATAGCGTGTCGCGCGTCGACCAGGCTCTGTTCCGCGGCGCGCTGGGCTGGAAATTCTCGCCCTCACTCACCCTCTATCAGGGGTTCGCCCATGTCGTCGTGCCCGTCGAAGGCGGCAAGGACGTCAATGAGGAACGCAGCTTCCAGCAAGTCAGTTGGATCATGGGCAAGCCCTGGGACGGCGAATTGTCATCGCGCACGCGACTGGAACAACGCTGGCGCTCCAATGGCGCCGATATGGGATGGCGCCTGCGCGAAATGCTCCGCTACGAAAAGCCGCTAAAGGCCAACAGCGACGCGGTGAACGCGCTGGTCTATGCGGAAGGCTTTGTTGCCTTGAACGACACCGACTGGGGCGCCCGCAGCGGCTTCGATCAGTTGCGCAGCTTTGTCGGCGCCGAACTGGGCCTGCCCGGCGCTTCCACGCTGGAAGTCGGCTATCTCAACCAGCTTATCAATCAACGCGCCGGCGACATCCGCGTCAATCATGTGGCGTCGGTAACACTCTTCTTCCGCCATTGAGCGCGCGGACGGCCTGTCCTAGGGCTTGTGGGGATTCATCGTGAGTTGATGACGGCTGCGGCGATGTAGATCATGGCTTCGAAGCTCCTGTCTGTTTTGCAAGCACGCATGGC
>NZ_FOGE01000009.1 GCF_900111125.1 Sphingobium sp. YR768 | reverse complement strand
ATCCAGCGCCCCCGGCCATCCATACTGATCTTGATCTCGGCCGCGCGCAGCACACCAGTGAAGGCGTTGCTGGTAAACTGGCTGCCCTGATCGGTCTGAAATGCTAAACCAAACTGCCTTCGGGCCTGATTATCGACCACGTTGCGGTTGGTCCTCGGTCTCTGAAATGCTAAACCAGAATCTTTTTGCGCCGCGCCAACGCCTTCGTTGCGGTTGGTCCTCGGTCTCTGAAATGCTAAACCAGATGTGTTGTTAATTTCCTGATATAAAAGGGATAATCGACACATCTGGTTTCGCTAAAATCGTTCATCGAATCAGAACATCGCAAGCTGATCGGGGTTTTTGCGGGGGCGCTTTCGGCGTTGGCTGGAGAAGCGCACGATATTTTCATACTGCCGATCGGTGAAGGTGAGGATGTGCACATCGCCTTTCTCCGGCAGATTGCGCTCGATTCGCGCCAGATGGGCATCGAAGCTTTCCTTCCCGTTACAAAAGCGGGCGTACACGGAAAACTGACTCATTTCGAACCCTTCGTCGAGCAGGAATTCGCGAAACTTAGTGGCGTCGCGCATCTGTTTCTTCGTCCCTACCGGCAAATCGAACATCACGAAGATCCACATCAATCGATACCCGCTCAGAAAAAGCTGTTCCCTCATATGTCCGGTGATTCCCGATCATCGACCCGCGCGACGATGGACCATTCCATCGGCGTCGGCGGATCGAACAGGGTGAGGGATGGGCGTCCGTTCTCGAAGGCTCGGGCGAGGGACTGCGCCAGTCGCACGGCGACGATCGAAACCGGCGACATCTCATCGCCGACGCGCAGGTCGAATGCAATCAGCCGGGCAAAACGGCGCTTGAGTGATGGATCGAGCCTATCCATCCCCTGATCCACCATGGCAATGACGAGCGCGTCGACCAAAGGGCGGAACGGTTCGATAAGATCGTCTGCCAGGGCAAAGGCATTGCCACGATTGGCATGGTTGATGCCGATCGTGGGGTGCAGCCCTGCGGCGACCACGGCGCGCGCAACGGTCGATCGCATGATTGCATAGCCATAGTTGAGCAGGGCATTGGCACCCGGATTGTCGCGATCCCGGCGAAAGTCCGGCCCCATCAGCAAGGGCCAGTATCGGCGCGCTGCCTGCGCCTCCAGATTGTCCGTATCGCCCGATTTCACGCGTCGCGCGATCAGCGCGAATGCATCGGCGCCGTTTACGCCACGCGCTGCCAGAAGAGCACCCTGCATGGCGATCTTTGCTGATATGATCCGTCGCCATAATTGCTTCGCCAGAGGCTTGGAGGCATTCCATTGCGCGCGCATCCGGGCATTTTGCGCATGATGCCCCTCGATAGGCAGCGTCACCGCGACCGGGGCATGGTTCGTGCCGCAAAAGACGACCGGCGCCCCGCGCTCGGCCAGCGCGGCGACCAGATTGGCGCTCCATGTCGTGCCATGGGCGTGCACGATCACGGCATGGATATCATCGAGCGCGATCCGGCCCACCTCTTCACGGTCCGCCTCCACGATCAGGAAGCCGCGATAGAGCGAAAGATGGCGCCCGTCGGTCGCGATATCGACGATCCGCTCCATCGCGCGTCAGTCGCGAATGCGCGGACCGGGGTCGAGCAGTCGGCCGAGCGGATCGATACGGACCTGCCGGGCCTTTGCCTTCACCACGCTGCGCCCCTGAAGATAAACATATTTGAACGGGTCCCGATCCTGCGACAGCCCGTCCCGTTCTTTCAGATTCCCTGCCTCGTTGACTGCTGCCAGTGTCAGTCGACCCGCGACATTGAAGCCTGCAACCCGCAATATCTCCCGCGGTCCGCCATTGCGCTCCACCGCGATCAGATCATTCTGGCGCAGGTTCAGGATGCGTTTGGCGGCCGGGTGGGGACGGGGATCCTGTCCCGGCCGGTGCGCTTCGAACATCGTCACCACGCGGGTCTTGATGTCGCCATTGGGCAGCCGCCACAATTCCCATCGCGCATTCGCGTCGCCTTTATACGCCTTGTAGGCGCGGCCGCTTGCGTCGCGGATCGGAATGACGTTCAGCGGTTCGCGTATGCGGATGCGGCGTAGCCCCTTGAAGGGACCATCCGTCTTGCTGAATTGTGCCAGCGCCGCTTCGAATGGCTTGCCGGACAGGTCGCGCGTCGCCCGGTACAGTGCATCGCGCAGGGTGACGTCTGGGATGCGATCGGGACTGGTGAAATCGCCCGGCTTCAGGCTGGTGATCGGGATGCGATGGACGACGATCGGCGTCTTGCCGTCGGGCGCGATATCGCCGGTCAAGCCATAGGCGGTATCATTATGCAGCCGCCCCGACGTGACATCATGATGCCGCGATGGTGCGGACTTGCGCCCATGATCCGCCTTGTGGCTGGTGGTGACAGTGCGCAGCGCTTCGCCCAGCTCCTCGCGAAAATTTACCCATGGCTGCGGAATATCCTCGAACAGCCGGTCCAGATCCCTGTCCTTGGCCCGGCCGGCCGCATGGGCGATTTCCTGCAACAGGGATCGGGTGGTCACGGCAACCACGGCGGCATCGATGGTGTGATGCCGGTGATCCAGCCGGTTCTTGGGCGCGTTAGACTGGGCATTTTCGACATAATTATGGTCGGGCAACAGGCTGTTCAGACCCCATTTCCGCCGCAGCATCGCGGTCATTCGGCCGGGGATGACATAGACGCGGCTACCTTCCTCCGTCGAATATAGAGTGCGCAGATATTTGCCCGCCAGCCGTGACAGATATTGGGTGTCGGTCAGTTGCCGGGCCAGAAAGCCGCCATCCTTCTCGACCCTCTGCATCGCATCGGGCCCGAACCGCCATTGTTTGGATCGATGCAGGCGCGCGACCTGTTCGGCAATCTTGTCCCAGCTTTCTTCATCATGTCCCCATTTTTCATAGGGGGTGCGGTTGCCCTTGGTCCGATTGCAATGGCGGTGCGCGACGATCTTGTTGCCTGCGCTGTCGTCCAGCGATCGGGAATAGGGGATGATATGGTCGATGTCAGCCTCGCCGGAGAAGAGCGCCCGCATCCCGATCGGTTCCGCGCAATAGGGGCAACGACGATCCAGGGGATTGCCGGGATTGAGCTCCTCCCATAATTTCAGCAGCGCGCGATTAGCGCCATTATCGATAAAGCCTTCCTGCTCCAGCTTCTGGCCGCGCGCGATGGCGGCAGCGGTATCCTTGCGGATGCGGCGATTATGCTCTTCCTTGTCTTTTTCGTTCAGCTTCAGTTCGCGCGCCAGTTCGACGACGATCTCGTCGGGGCGACCATGGATGGCGATGATCGCATTGATCAGCTTTTGCAGCTGGCGCAGGCCGATATGGACGGTCGGGTTGGTGATCTTGCCCCAATAAAGTTCGGGCTGATCCTCATCCGCCGGGTCGAAGCTGCCCGGCGGAATGTCGCGCGATAATATTTCGCCATAATAGGGTAGTTGCGCCAGCACCTCGCCCGTCCGGTCGTCGCTATGATGCCAGCCGGCATTCTCCACCGCCTTCGCATAGGTGACGACATCCTTGCGCAATTCGTCCAGGATGCGCCGCGTCGCAGTTTCGCCAAGGCGGCCATAGCCTTCGGGCAGCGGTGTTTTGGCGGTGGCCAGCGCCCGTTCTTCGTCCAGTCCGCATTCCCCGGTCAAGAAGGTGTGGAGCGTATCGGGATTTTCCTCCTCGATCAGATGGTCGATAATCTCCCATTGACGCTCGGCCGACAGATGCGCCCAGTCATCGCCGAACCGCTTCTTGTCGGAGAGGACGGCATAGACTTCGTTCCCTGCCAGATCGGTCCGCGTCTCGCTCGCCTTGTTGAAGCTCTCGCCGGGTTGCAGCTTCAGTCGCTTCGCGAGGGACGTAAAGCTGACCTTGCGCTTGCTCCGCAATTCCAGGATCAGCCAGTCGCGCTGTTCGATCGTCAGCTTGCGCGGGGCCTCGCCCGGCGTCGTGATCTCAAGCTGGTTGACCTCTTCATAGAGGCGTCGCTCCTGAAACAGGGGATGCGCCTTGTGCAGCCGCGGTTCGTCGCGCGGCACGCCGCCGCGCCCGGCGAACAGGCACAGGCCTACGACCGGCGCCTTCAACGGCCGCTGGAAGAACAGGATGCGGTGCAGCGCGGCGCGCGCCTCCGACGTCAGCAGGTGCGGATGATGCCGCGCCTGCTCTTCCCAGATGCGGCCGAATTCATGATCGATATGTCGACGTTGCGGATAGAAATCATAGCCTTGCGATTCTCCGTTCAGCCGTACCCGCTTTTCCGATCGCCCGGCCAGAAACTGGCCCAGCGTATCGCTACCCGCGTCTGTCATCGCCTGACGCAGCGCCTTGGCGCCGCTCGCGATCTTGCCGTCCTCGCTGTCCTTCTGCCGCCGTTCCGCCTTGCGGTTGGACAGGAAGCCGCGTCGCTGGTTGAGGTGAAACAGGGCGCGGCCGATCTCATAAGGGGTCAGCATCTGGGTCAGTGCCGCGGCGCGCAGGGCATAGGGGTCGCGTTCGGCCACCAGCCTGGCTTCATCCGCGTTGGCGGGCATCAGTCCATATTGGATCAGTTTGTCCAGAAATGCCGAGCGCCGCCCCAGATAGCGGTCGCGACGCCGCCGCATGGCGCGCGCGTTGCGGCGATCCACCGCCAGCGATGCACCGGTCTTGGGATCGCGTCCATCGCTGAATATCCGAACGCCGGTGGCGATGATCCTGATATTGTCTTCGATCAGGCACCATCCAATGCTGGTGGTGCCAATATCCAGTCCCAGTCTGCGCGCCACTGACTTCCCCCAAACATAAGGAGGCGATGTCGCTGCGAAGCCGCATCGCCTCTGGTCCATCGGTCGCGCAAACGAGCGCGTTGGCGTCAGGTTGTTGCGGTATCGTATCTTTGTCAATCGCTACCTAGCGCATAACAACCATTGTAATCTTGTCATCCCTCCGATGCTGCTCTACGTCGCCATTACTGCATGACATGCGCTAGGTGTTGTGTTTGGCCTGTCTCTGTGATTGTCTTTCTATCAAGCTGGCCGAAAAGAAGAGAATTGCAATTGACATTGCAATCGATCTGGATGATCTTTTGTTTTCAGAGACCGCAGGGCCAACTGTTAACAAGCAGTTTGACTGCACCAAATAAGGGCGAGGCTACGGCCTCGCCTTTTCTGTTTCACACCACCGGCGTCAGCAGCGGCTCGCCGGCGAAATGCGCATCCAGATTGGCGAGGACCAGATCGGCCATCGCCTTGCGGCTGTGGATGGTGGCGCTGCCCTGATGGGGTTGCAGCACGACATGCTCCATCGCGAACAGAGCCTCCGGCACATGCGGTTCGTTGACGAATACGTCGAGGCCCGCGCCGGCGATGCGTCTGTCCGCCAGCGCCGCGACCAGCGCCTCCTCGTCGATCACCCGGCCCCGGCTGATATTGACGATCACGCCATCCGGCCCCAGCGCGTCGAGCATCGCCGCATCGACAAGCTTCGCCGCTTCCGGCCCGCCCGATGTCGCGACGATGATGGCATCGCTCTGCCGGGCGAAGGTGATCGGGTCGGCGACATAGCGGTACGGCGCATCCGCCGCCTCGCGCCGGTTGTGATAGAGGATTTCGCCCGCCACCGGCTCCAGCCGCTTCGCGATGGCGCGGCCGATGCGACCCAGCCCCAATATGCCGATGCGCGATCCCGTCACCCGACCGGACAGAGCGGGCTTCACGCCCCGCGCCCACTCGCCCGCGCGCACCATCCGGTCGTTGGCGGCGATATTGCGCACCGTAGCATAGAGCAGGCCGACGGCAAGGTCGGCGACATCGTCGGTCAGCACATCGGGCGTGTTGGTGACGCTTATGCCCTTTGCGCGGGCATGGTCGACATCGACCTTGTCATAGCCGACCGAAAACAGGCCGATCATCTCCAGCTTCGGCAGCGCGTCCATGATCGCGGCAGACGCGCCGACCGACCCGAAGCTGACGAGCGCGCGGGCCGCCCGCACATCGGCGGGCAGGGCGGACAGGTCGGCGTCGGCCGCCACGGCATGCACGGTGAAGCGGCGTTCCAGTTCCTGCGTCAGATAGGGGTTAAGCGGGCCATAGGCGACGATCGGGGGGAGTGGGTTTTCGGTCATCCGGCCCATCTGGGGATTGCGCCGCCACTGTGCCAGATTGACAGCGCCCCGTCCCGGTCCTAGCCCCGCTCGACTATGGCCAGCGTCCCCATCAGCGAAGACAACCGCTTCGGCCTGCGTCGGCAGGCCCGCCTGGCCGGTCCCCTGCGCCTGTCGAGCGGCGCGCAGCTTGGCCCGGTCGACATCGCCTATGAAACCTATGGGCGGATGAATGCGGACAAATCCAACGTCATCCTGATCTGTCATGCGCTGACCGGCGACCAATATGTGGCGTCGGACCATCCCGTTACCGGCAAGCCGGGTTGGTGGTGGCGGCTGGTGGGCGAAGGCAAGCCGGTCGATCCGGCGCGCCATTTTATCGTCTGTTCCAATGTCATCGGCAGTTGCATGGGGTCGTCCGGTCCCGCCAGCCTCGATCCCGTCACCGGCGATCCGCATGCGATGCGCTTCCCGGTGCTGACCATTGCCGATATGGTGCGGGCGCAGGCGCTGCTGCTTGATCATCTGGGCGTCGATCGCCTGTCGGCCGTCATCGGGGGATCGATGGGCGGGATGCAGGCGCTGACTTGGCCCACTTTGTTCCCCGATCGCGTCGAAAGCTGCGTCGTCATTGCATCGACCGCCCGCCACAGCGCGCAGAATATCGCCTTCCACGAAGTGGGGCGGCAGGCGATCATGGCCGATCCCCACTGGCGCGGCGGGGACTATTATGCCGATGGGCAGGCGCCGATGGCGGGGCTGGCCGTCGCGCGGATGGCGGCGCACATCACTTACCTTTCCGAAGCGGGTCTGACCGAAAAGTTCGGGCGACGCTTGCAGGGGCGCGACGCCAAGACCTTCGGCTTCGACGCGGATTTCCAGGTGGAGAGCTATCTGCGCCATCAGGGGCTGAGCTTCGTCGAGCGGTTCGACGCCAACTCCTATCTCTACATCACCCGCGCGATGGACTATTATGACATTGCGGAGGATCATGGCGGATCGCTGGCCAAGGCGTTCACCGCCACCAGCGCGCGCTTCTGTCTGGTCAGCTTCGATACTGACTGGCTCTATCCCACGGCGGAATCGCGGATCATCGTCCATGCGCTCAACGCATCGGGCGCGCAGGCCAGCTTCGTCGAACTGTCCAGCCCCTTCGGCCATGACGCCTTCCTGCTGGAATGCCCGGAATTGAACCGGGTGGTTGACGGCTTCCTGCGCGGTGGCCGGGCATGAGCGAGACGTTGCGCCCCGACCTCGCTTTGATCGCGCGCACCGTGCGGCAGGGCGCGCGCGTGCTGGATGTCGGCTGCGGCGACGGCGCGCTGATGGCGGCCATGCGCGACAGCAGTCAGGTCGATGCGCGCGGTCTGGAGCTTGACGGGTCGAACGTCGCGGCGGCGGTGGGGCGTGGCCTGTCGGTGGTGCAGGGCGATGCCGACACCGACCTGACCTACTATCCCGACGCCAGTTTCGACTATGCGATATTGAGCCAGACGCTTCAGACCACCCGTCGCCCCGACAAGGTGGTGGAGGAATTGCTGCGGATCGGGCGGCAGGCCTTCGTCTCCTTCCCCAATTTCGCCCATTGGCGCGGGCGGCTGTCGCTGATGTGGGGCGGCCGGATGCCGGTGACGCGGCTGTTGCCCGACACCTGGTATGACACGCTCAACATCCATCATGTGACTGTGGACGATTTCCGCGCGCTGGTGAAGGAACGGGGCTGGACGATCGACGGCCAGTGGTTCCTGAAGGGCGACAAGGAAACCACCCATGCGAACGCCAATCTGTTCGCCGAACATGCGGTGTTTTTGCTGCGGAAATAGCGGTCAGGCCAGCGCCGTCAGTCGCTCGCCCACCATCCGCAACTCCGCCACGAAGCGCGCATGCTCTTCCGCCCGCCGGGCCGCATCGGGCAGGCGCAGCAAATAGCTGGGATGCACCGTGACCCAGCCTTCCGCGCCGTCGGCCAGCGGGATCGGCATGCCGCGCGTCGCTCCGATCGTCACCGCCTTGCCCAGCATCGCCCGCGCCGCACTGGCGCCCAGCGCGACGATCAGACGCGGGCGGACAAGGGCGATCTCCTGACTCAGCCACCAGCGGCAGGCCTCTATCTCGCCCGCATCGGGGGACTGGTGCAGCCGGCGCTTGCCCTGCCGTTCGAATTTGAAATGTTTGACCGCATTGGTGACATAGGCGCGCGACCGGTCGACCCCGGCCTGCACCAGTGCCGTGTCGAACAATTGCCCGGCCGGACCGACAAAGGGGCGCCCGGCCAGATCCTCCTGATCGCCCGGCTGCTCGCCGATGAAGAGGATCGGCGCGTCCAACGGCCCTTCGCCGAATATGGTCTGCGTTGCTGGCCCATGCAGCGGGCAGCGGGTGCAGCCCATGGCGCCTTCGCGCAGGGCCGCCCATGCGGTGGCAATATCATCCGGCCGCCGGGGCGCGACCGAGGTCGTAGCGATCATCGCCGCCTCGCGCGCCTGCGCCCCGGCGATCAGGTCGGGGATCAGCGCCGCTTCGGGCAGGTTGCGCCAATATTTCTTCGGCATTTCGGACAGCATCGCCCCGGTCTTCAGCCGGGCGGGGTTGAAGATGGCGGCATAATAGCCCTTCCACAGCGCCTCGACCGGATCGCCATCGGGCGCGTCGGATCGCTGCGCGCCTGGCCCTTCGTTCAGCGTTGCGCCGTCCCAATGGATGCTGAGGTCCGGCGTCAGGATCGACCAGCGCATCGACGCGAAGCGGCGGACAAAGAAACCGGCATTGTCCCGCACGATATGATGCTCCGGCTCGAACCAGGCGACGAAGCGGGTGTCATCTCCCTCCGCCACCTCGCGGAAGCGCACGAAGGCGCGCATCTTGTGGATATCGCGCCGCACCGCCTTGCCCAGCGCATCGATCCGGCGCAGCAGCGGATCGGCCCGGTCCTCCATCAGTCCGGGGCGATCGCGCAGCCGGTGGAGCAGCGCATAGAGCAAGGCGAAGCGCTCCGGATCTCGATGCAGGATCGCCGTCTGGGCCAGATCGACGAAGGCGCGCGGCACGGAGAACGCAGCCCGCTCCGGTTCAGGCGGCAAAGGATCATGGCCGAACAGGTCGCCCGGCGCATCGCCCACCTGCCAGACCACATCCGCCGGATCGACGCCCGCGACAGCCAGCCGCCGCGCCGCCGCGCGCCAGCCGTCGAAATCGTCCGGCGCGCTTAACGAAACGCGATGCATTATCTCAGGCCCCGTTCGCTTCGAGCGAAGTCGAGAAGCGGTTGGAGCAGCGCCAGCGTGTCTCGACTATGCTCGAAACGAACGGCGACTGCGTTCAGCTTTCCGCCTTCGCTCGCTCCAGTTCCGCCGGCTTGCGCTTGGCGAACAGCTTGCCCAGCTTTTCCTCTTCCGCCGCGCTCAGATCCTTGGCCGCGTCGGGGAACATCTCTTCCTCTTCCTCCTCGATATGGTGGAGGTAGCGCTTCTTCATCTTGTCGAACTCGCGGCGCCAGGCTTCGCCGTTGAACTTCAATTCGCTCAACTCTTCCAGATAATCGTCGATTTCCTTGTGCTCTGACACACTGTGCTGCGCATCCTCGCGCAGGTCCGGGCGGGACAGCATGGTGGCATAGAGCGTCTCTTCCTCGGCGGCGGCATGGGCGCTCACCTCCACCTTGAACTGCTCGAACAGCTTTTCCAGCCGGGCCTCGTCCTTTTCCCGGTCGGCTTCCGCCATCTTGGCGAACAATTGGCGGTGGGCGTCGTGATCCTGCTTCAGACGGTCGAAAATCGTTGCATTGGCCATGGGGGAACCTCCTCGTTCGAGGAAGGACAACGTGGCAAAATGGAATTGGGTCCGGCGCGCGCGCCGAAGAGGGTTTAGCCGAACAGGAAGCGGTAGATGATCGCCACCGGCACCCACAGCAGCGCGCCGACCAGGCTGGCGCCCCAGAGCTGCACCACGTCGCGGCGGAAGCGCAGCGCCATGCCGCCGTCCGACAGGCCACCCTGTTCCAGCATGTGCCAGCGGCGTTCCAGCCCGCGCGCGGCCACGGCATAGCCGCCGATCGCGATGATGATGCCCAGATGCAAGACCAGCGATCCGCCCATCTTGGCGACGATGCCGATCTGGAGCAGGCAGAAGACGACGAGCGCGGCGGCAAGATGGCTGCTGATCCGCTTGGCAAAGCTCTTGCGCGGTTGCGTCCTGCTGCCCAGTGCCGTCGCCAAAACCCGAAACTCCCTATGTGACCGGGAAGCCACGATTTCACGATCGCTCCCACGGATCAACCCAAAAATGGCGCTTATGCGAAGAGATCGAGCTGTTTTGCCGGCGGGGCCAGTCGCGCGCGCAAGTCCGCCCGGTCGGTCATCGCCAGCGGGCGCCAGTCGGCCGCGATCAGGAAGGGCCGCAATTTGCGGATAGAGGTGGTCAGCCGTGCGACATCCTCCAGCCGTAACCGGCCCTGACGGCGGCTCATCAGGATGCGGTCGACCGCCTTCACCCCCAGTCCCGGCACCCGCAACAGCGCCTCGCGCGGGGCGCGGTTGACGTCCACCGGAAAGATCGCCCGATGGTTGAGCGCCCAGGCCAGCTTGGGATCGATATCCAGCGGCAGGCATCCCGTCGCCTGATCGGTCGCCGCCGCAATCTCCCCAGCCTCATAGCCATAGAAGCGCATCATCCAGTCCGACTGGTAGAGGCGATGCTCCCGCATCAGCGGCGGGCGCTTCAACGGCAGCACCGCGCTGGGCGAGGGGATGGGGGAAAAGGCGCTGTAATAGACGCGCCGCAGCCGGTGCCGGTCATAGAGGCTGCTGGCCCGCGCGATGATCGCCCGGTCGTCGGCCGCGTCCGCGCCCACGATCATCTGCGTCGACTGGCCGGCCGGGGCGAAGCGCGGCGCGCTCCTATATTTGCGCCTTGCGTCCTGCCCGTCCTCCATCTCGGCGCGCAGATGCCGCATCGCGCCCTCGATCCGCCCGCCATCCTTCTCCGGCGCCAGCCGCTTGAGGCCGCTTTCGGTCGGCAGTTCGACATTGATCGACAGCCGGTCGGCATGCAGTCCGGCCAGCCGCAGCAGTTCCGGGTCGGCATCGGGGATGGTCTTGAGGTGGATATAGCCGCGAAAATCATGGTCCTGCCGCAGCGACCGGGCGACCTCGACCATCTGTTCCATCGTATAGTCGGACGAGCGGATGATGCCGGAGGAGAGGAACAGCCCCTCGATATAGTTGCGGCGGTAGAAATTGAGGGTGAGGTCGACCACCTCCTGCGCGGTGAAGCGCGCGCGGCGCACATCGCTCGACCGACGGTTGATGCAATAATGGCAGTCGAAGATGCAGCTGTTGGTCAGCAATATCTTCAGCAGCGATATGCAGCGGCCATCGGGCGCATAGGCGTGGCAAATGCCCATCCCTTCCGTCGACCCGATCCCCTTCCCCCCGCGACTGTCCCGCTTCGCCGTGCCCGACGACGCGCAGGAAGCATCATATTTAGCCGCATCTGCCAAGATTTCGAGTTTCTGCCGGGTGGAAAGTTGCGCCATATGTTCCTGATATGTTCGGAATGGCGACTTGTCCATGATCTGGATCAGGACTGCACCAAGGGGGAGGGGATGCTACTCCTGTCCCTTGAGGGTCGGCAGAGTCATGTGCTTCTGGCTGAGATTGCGCAGACTTGGCCGCTTGCTGTGTAGGTTGTTTGATTCCACGGTTTGATGGTGTGACCCTTTTGCAGCAGTGGAAGGACAGGTACGTCACGGGAGGGGCGCGACCACGCACGCCGTCAGAGCAGCAAGACAGAGATAGCAAGCGTCGCTCGCGACGCTGAGCCGAGAACCGGGATCAACCCCAAGACGGTGATGAAGTGGCGTAAGCGGACGGCGGTCGAGGATATCAAGACCGGGTCGAAGGCCCCCTCGTTCAGGGAAGGGGAGCCGCGACTTGGCGGCGCGTAGCGCGGCCAAGTCGCGGCGGGGTGGGGCTTTGTAGATTATCAGTCGCGCAGCAGTTCGTTGATGCCGGTCTTGGACCGGGTCTGGGCGTCGACGCGCTTGACGATCACGGCGCAATAGAGGCTGGGGCCGGGCGTGCCGTCGGGCAGCGGCTTGCCGGGCAGCGAGCCGGGGACGACGACCGAATAAGGCGGCACTTCGCCGATGAAGACTTCGCCCGTCGCGCGGTCCACGATCTTGGTCGACATGCCGATGAACACGCCCATCGACAGCACAGAGCCTTTGCCGATGCGCACGCCTTCGACCACTTCGGAGCGGGCGCCGATGAAGCAGTCATCCTCGATGATGACCGGGTCGGCCTGAAGCGGCTCCAGCACGCCGCCAATGCCGACGCCGCCCGACAGATGGACATTCTTGCCGATCTGGGCGCAACTGCCGACCGTGACCCAGGTATCGACCATCGTGCCTTCATCGACGAACGCGCCGATGTTGACGAAGCTGGGCATCAGGATGACATTCTTCGCGATATGGCTGCCCGCGCGGGCGAAGCTGCCCGGCACGGCGCGGAAACCGGCGGCGCGGAAGGCGGCCTCGTCCCAGCCGGCGAACTTGCTGGGCACCTTGTCCCACCAATGGCCTGCGCCCGGCCCATTGTCGATCATGGCGTTGTCGTTGAGGCGGAAGGAGAGCAGCACGGCCTTCTTCGCCCACTGATTGACCTGCCAGCCGTTTTCGGTCGGCTGCGCGACGCGCAACTCGCCCTTGTCGAGCAGGGCGAGCGCCTGATTGACGGCCGAACGCACGTCGCCCTGGGTCTGGAGATTGACGTTGGCGCGGTCTTCCCACGCGGCGTCGATGGTGGTGATCAGGTCGGTGCTCATGGTTCAGTCCCCAATGATGTCGGCCAGAAATGGCGTCAGATGGTCGGTTTCGAAATCGATGAAATCGGGATGATGGTCATGGTCGCCCGCTTCGGAGCCGTTGTTGACCCATATGGTCGTCATGCCGATCGCCTTGGCCGGGCGCAGATTGCGGGCCATATCCTCGAAAAAGGCGGCGCGGGTCGGATCGATGGCATGGACGCGGCACAGTTGGTCATAGCCCGACGGGTCGGGCTTGGGCACATATTGGCAGGCGTGGATGTCGTGGATCAGCTCGAACGCGCCGATCAGGCCGAGCTTGTCGAGCACGCGGCCGGCATAGGCGGCGTCGCCGTTGGTGAAGATCAGGCGGCGGCCCGGCAGCGCGGCGATGCGGGCGTTGAGATCGGCGTCGACCGTCAGCCGCTCCATCGAAATGTCATGGACATAGTCGAGAAATTCGCGCGGCTCGATCCCATGATGGTGCATCAGCCCCGACAGGGTCGTGCCATGCTCCATGAAATAGCGCTTCTGGGTCTGGCGGGCGATCACCGGATCGCAGCCCAGCAGGCCCTGAATATATTCGCCCATCTTGACGTCGATCAGCGCGAACAGATCCGCCTTCGCCGGATAGAGCGTATTGTCCAGATCGAAGATCCAGCTATCGATATGGGCCATATCCGCGCGCATGGCCGCGCCCTAATCCGGGATGGCCGGTAGGGCAAGGCGGAAGAGGAGGCAGGGAAGGCGCGTGGCCCGCCCCCTCTCCGGCTGCGACCAGGCGGCAAAGCCGCCAAGTCTCGCTGCCCTCTCCCCCGAGGGGAGAGGGGGGTCAGCCGCAGGCCGGTGCTTCGCTGTCCTGATAGAAGGTCTGCACCGCAGCCCAGGCGTCTTCGGCGCTTTCGACCCATGTCAGCAGATTGAGGTCGCTCGGCGCGATCACGCCTTCGTCGGCCAGCGCCTCGAAATCGACCACCCGGTTCCAGAAATCCTTGCCGAACAGCAGGATCGGGATCGGCTTCATCTTGCCGGTCTGGATCAGGGTCAGCAGTTCGAACATTTCATCGAACGTGCCGAAGCCGCCGGGGAAGACGGCCAGAGCGCGGGCGCGCAGCAGGAAGTGCATCTTGCGCAGCGCGAAATAGTGGAACTGGAAACTCAGCTCCGGGGTGACGAAGCGGTTGGGCGCCTGCTCGTGCGGCAGGACGATGTTCATGCCAATGGTGGTCTGGCCGACATCCTGCGCGCCGCGATTGGCGGCTTCCATGATCGAGGGGCCGCCGCCCGAGCAGACGACGAAGTGGCGGCAACCCGCTTCGTTCACCGGATATTGCGCGGCGATGCGGGCGAGTTTGCGGGCTTCTTCATAATAGACCGCCTTCTTGCCCAGATTTTCGGCGATGCGCTTCTGTTGCGGGGTGGTGGCGGCGTCGATCCGCGCCTGCACCTGTTCGGGCTGGGGGATGCGGGCGGAGCCGTAGAAGACGAAGGTCGATTCGATCTTCGCTTCATCCATCAGCAATTGGGGCTTGAGCAGTTCCAGCTGGAAGCGGACGGGGCGCAAATCCTCGCGCAGCAGGAATTCGGCGTCCTGAAAGGCCAGCTTATAGGCTTCACTGCGGGTCTGGGGGGTGCCGGTCTGTTTTGCGGCATCATCGGCCTCTTCGCGGGCCGGGCGGAACTTGCGTTCTTCAATCTCTTTTTTCGTCATTTGCACAAACTTAGTAGCGGACAAGGCCAAAACCAAGTCCGCAATGGCGCCGGGACGGAAATAGGATTGCGCGGGCTTAACTTCGCATATGTACCGCGAATCGTGAAATATTGTTACGGGATTATGATCCTATCGGAAAGTTGCCCTGTGAGTTGGCGATGGTCCGGTCATCGCAAAATCCGGCCATGTAGGACAGCAGGCCCCACCGTCGAACAGGGCATCACGCTTTAAACATGATCCGTTCGCCCTGAGCCTGTCGAAGGGCCTTACTTTTCTGAAACGCCTCAAGAAAAAAGGGGGCTTCGACAGGCTCAGCCCGAACGGAGGTTGGGTGATCCCAATGCAGCGTACGTGGGTCTAGCCACAAAAGCCGCCCCCGTCGCGCTAGCGACAGAACCCTCCGCGGCCGCCCATGTCGAAATGGAAATGGTCGTGATGCGCCGCATTGTAATTGGGGCTGAGGACCGTGTTGAACCGTTTGCAGGCGCTGGCATGGACCACGGCCAGAAACTGGCGGGTCTGCTTGTCGCCATGCCAGTCCTTCTGGATGCTGATGCGGCGACCATCGGACAGGACGAAGGCGGATACGTCGATGGCGTTGCTGTGCGCATGTTCGCTCAGCTTCCCGCTGCCCGCGATCGGCCGGCAATTATAGGTGCCGAACGTTTCGATCTTCTCGATTTCCGCGCCCAGAATCAGGCGGGCGGCGGGCTGCACGCCATAGCGCGCCCAGGCGGCGAAATTGGCGGCAAGGTTGCAGGTCATGGCGCCGGCGCCCGACACGGGGACGCCGATATCGGTCAGCTTGACGCTGCTGATGGCGCTGCATCCGCCGCCGAAATTCCGGTCGGGCAGGGGGGTGAAGCTGACCGATTGCGATTCGAGCTTCGCGAAACATTGGCGGGTTTCCATGGCGGGTTGCGCGGGCGCGCGTATGGGCTTTGACGCCTGCACCACCCGCCCGCGCGGGACCAGATCGCCACCGCATGCACTCAGCATCATTGCGCTCAGCACGGCCAGGGCCGCGCCGCGCAGAAAGCCTGTTTCTGTCACCCGCTCTTCCATGAATCAGATGTTTACCATCGCGAATCTTTACGAAAGTTAACCGCCCTTTTCGCCTCGTCGCATTTCCACAAACGGCTTGACTCTTTTTTCGCGGACATTAGTGCGGCCGACGGGCCACGCGGTCCCAACGCCGCGCGTGCTCTCTGTAAGGAGAAGCATTACATGACTGATTTGACTGCCGTTGACGCCACCCTTGCGCCTGCCGCAAAGCCCGTAAGCCGTCCGGCCCGCCCCTTTTTCTCTTCCGGTCCCTGCGCCAAGCCTCCGGGCTGGGATGCCGCCAAGCTGGCCACAGAGTCGCTCGGTCGTTCGCATCGCGCCAAGATCGGCAAGACCCGCCTTGCCTACAGCATCGACCTGATGCGCGAGCTGCTGAACCTGCCCGACACGCACCGCATCGGCATCGTCCCCGGTTCCGACACCGGCGCTTTCGAAATGGCGATGTGGACGATGCTGGGCGCCCGCCCGGTGACGACGCTGGCCTGGGAAAGCTTCGGCGAAGGCTGGGTGACGGATGCCGCCAAGCAGTTGAAGCTGGACCCCACAGTCATTCGCGCCGATTATGGCCAGCTGCCCGACCTGACGACCGTCGATTTCAGCAACGATGTGCTGTTCACCTGGAACGGCACGACTTCGGGCGTGCGCGTGCCCAATGCGGACTGGATTCCGGCGGATCGCGAGGGCCTGACCTTCGCCGACGCGACCAGCGCGGTGTTCGCCTATGACATCGACTGGGCGAAGATCGACGTCGCCACTTTCTCCTGGCAGAAGGTGCTGGGCGGTGAAGGCGGCCATGGCGTGCTGATCCTCGGCCCCCGCGCTGTCGAGCGTCTGGAAACCCACACCCCGGCATGGCCGCTGCCCAAGGTATTCCGCCTGATGGCGAAGGGCAAACTGGCCGAAGGCGTGTTCAAGGGCGAAACCATCAACACGCCGTCCATGCTGGCCGTGGAAGATGCGATCTTCGCGCTGGAATGGGGCAAGTCGCTGGGCGGTTCGGCCGGCCTGATCGCGCGCAGCGATGCCAATGCGGCCGCGCTGGGCAAGATCGTCGCGGAACGGGATTGGTTGGGCCATCTCGCCGTCGATGAGGCTTCGCGGTCGAAGACCAGCGTCTGCCTGACGGTGGAAGGCGCGGACGAAGCCTTCATCAAGGCCTTTGCCGCTCTCCTCGAAAAGGAAGGCGCTGCCTATGACGTCGCGGGTTATCGCGACGCTCCGGCTGGCCTGCGCATCTGGTGCGGCGCGACCGTCGAAACGGCGGATATCGAAGCGCTCGGTCCGTGGCTCGACTGGGCCTATGCGACCGTCAAGGCTGCTTAACTCTCTTTAAGTCGTCATTCCCGCGAAAGCGGGAACCTATCTCCCGACCGTCCCGCTTGACGCTTCTTATGGGAGATGGGTCCCCGCCTTCGCGGGGATGACGGGACTATTTTCCGAAGGAAATACAGATGCCCAAGGTACTTATCAGCGACAAGATGGACCCCCGCGCCGCTGCGATCTTCAAGGAGCGCGGCGTCGAGGTCGACGTCATCACCGGCAAGACCCCCGAAGAACTGATCGCCATCATCGGTGACTATGATGGCCTTGCCATCCGAAGCTCGACCAAAGTCACCAAGGAAATCCTGGACGCCGCGACCAATTTGAAGGTCATCGGCCGCGCCGGTATCGGCGTCGACAATGTCGACATCCCTTATGCCTCGTCCAAGGGCGTGATCGTGATGAACACGCCGTTCGGCAACAGCATCACCACGGCTGAACATGCCATCGCGCTGATGTTCGCGCTCGCCCGCCAATTGCCCGAAGCCAATGCCCAGACGCAGCAGGGCCTGTGGCCCAAAAATGGCTTCATGGGCGTGGAAGTGACCGGCAAGACGCTGGGCCTGATCGGCGCCGGTAACATCGGTTCGATCGTCGCCACTCGCGCGCTGGGCCTCAAGATGAAGGTCGTCGCTTTCGATCCCTTCCTGACGCCGGAACGCGCGATCGAAATGGGCGTGGAAAAGGCCGATCTGGATACGCTGCTGGCCAAGGCCGACTTCATCACGCTGCACACGCCGCTGACCGACCAGACGCGCAATATCCTGTCGAAGGAAAATCTGGCCAAGACCAAGAAGGGCGTGCGCATCATCAACTGTGCGCGTGGCGGCCTGATCGACGAAGCGGCGCTGAAGGAAGCGCTGGATTCGGGTCAAGTTGCGGGCGCCGCGCTCGACGTGTTCCAGACCGAGCCGGCCAAGGACTCGCCGCTGTTCGGTACGCCCAACTTCATCTGCACCCCGCATCTGGGCGCGTCGACCGACGAAGCGCAGGTCAATGTGGCGTTGCAGGTCGCCGATCAGCTGTCCGACTATCTGCTCGACGGCGGCATCACCAATGCGCTGAACGTGCCGTCGCTGTCGGCCGAGGAAGCGCCCAAGCTGAAGCCCTATATGGCGCTAGCGGAAAAGCTGGGTTCGCTGGTCGGTCAGCTGGAAGGCGACGCGATCACCGGCGTAGCGGTGGAAGTCGAGGGTCATGCCGCCGAGCTGAACCAGAAGCCAATCACTGCCGCCGTTCTGGCCGGGCTGATGCGCGTCTATTCGGACACGGTGAACATGGTCAACGCGCCCTTCCTGGCGAAGGAGCGCGGCCTTGACGTGCGCGAAGTGCGTCATGACCGCGAAGGCGACTATCAGACGCTGGTGCGCGTCACCGTGTCGACCGTCAATGGCGACAAGTCGGTGGCGGGTACGCTGTTCGGTCACGCTCAGCCGCGTCTGGTCGAACTGTTCGGCATCAAGGTGGAAGCCGATCTGGATGGCACCATGCTCTACATCGTCAATCAGGATGCGCCGGGCTTCATCGGTCGTCTGGGGTCGAAGCTGGGCGAGGCCGAAGTCAATATCGGCACCTTCCATCTGGGCCGTCGCGATCAGGGCGGTGAAGCCGTGCTGCTGCTGTCGGTCGACGGCACCGTCACCGAACCGCTGCGCTGGGAAATCTGCAACCTGACCGGCGTCAAGACGGTGAAGCTGCTGCGCTTCGCCTAAGCTGCCCGAAAAGCCCTCTCCCCGTCGGGGAGAGGGTTGGGGATGGCCTAACCCCAAAATTCCGCTAAAGGGCCTGTCCCATGACCATGATCCCGCCCGGCCTTCTTCCCGAAGGATTATCCGACCGCCTGCCGCCGCAGGCCGAAGCTTCTGCGCGTCTGGCGCGCCGCGTGCTGGATACGGTGGCGACCCATGGCTATGAACGGGTCATGCCGCCGCTCGCGGAATTTGAGGATACGCTGACCCAGCGGCTCAAGTCCATGCGCGCGCAGGATCTGGTGCGCGTGGTCGATCCGGTGTCGCAGCGTACTTTGGCCTTTCGTCCGGACATGACGGCGCAGGTCGGGCGCATCGCCGCCACCCGCCTGCGCACCGCGCCGCGCCCGCTGCGCCTGTCCTATGCCGGGCCGGTTATTCGCCAGAAGGCGAGCCAGCTGCGCCCCGAGCGGGAGAAGATGCAGCTTGGCGCCGAACTGATCGGTAGCGATAGCGCCGCCGCCGCAGTCGAGATCGTGAATATCGCGATCGAGGCGTTGCAGGCCGCCGGCGTGACCGGCATCACCATCGACTTTACTTTGCCCGACCTGATCGACGCGCTGGCTGCCGGGCCGCTGCCGCTCGCGCCCAATGAGGTGGAGGCTGTGCGCACCGAACTGGACGCCAAGGATGCCGGCGCGCTGGTGGCGATCAGCCCGGCGGCGGCGGCCTATCTGCCGCTGATCGAGGCGACCGGCCCCTTCCATGCGGCGATGGAGCGGCTGGAAGCGTTCAGCGCCAGCATCGGCGGCGCGATCGACAGCCGCATTGCGGGCCTGCGCGCTGTTGCGAAACCGATCGGATGGGACATTACCCTGACGCTCGATCCGACCGAGCGGCATGGCTTTGAATTCCAGAACTGGTTCGGCTTCTCCATCTTTGCCGAGGGGTTCATTGGCGAGATCGGCCGTGGCGGCAGCTATGCCATCGCGCGGGCCGACGGCGCGGACGAACCGGCCATGGGCTTCTCGCTCTATCCCGATCCGCTGATCGATGCGGGCTTTGGTGGCGACAGTCCCAAGCGGCTGTTCCTGCCGCTGGGCGCCGATGCCGCGCGTGCCGCGGAGTTGCGGGCGGAAGGATGGCATACGGTTGCGGCCTTGTCCGAAGGTGAAGATGGCGCGGCCCAGCGCTGTTCGCACTGGCTGGATGGCGCGGAGCCGCGCGCTTACTGATCCCGGTTCAGCGTTCGGCCAGTTGACGGCGGATGGGTGGCACCGTGGCGCAGGCGGGGCTGCCGTCCTTGCCGGTGCCGTTCACCGTTATTTCGATGATTCCTTGCGTCTCGATCGCGCGCGCCAGCAGCGCCGCGTCCAGATCGTGAATGTCGATCTTCATCCGGCGCGACCAGTCTGAGGCCGGATCGCCGGCAAGCTGGCCGATGCGGATATAGAGGAAGCGCCGGACCGGTCCTTCGCGACGGACCTGATCGCCGATAAATTTCGGGCCGGGCGCGATGCGGATCGGCAGGTCGAAGGACAGCGGTTCGCCGGTCTGCGACGTCTTCGGATCGAGTGGCTGATCATCCTTCGCTTGCAGGCTGTGGCGCACGCCGATCACCGGCTGTTCGATGATGATGCGCAAGGTGATTGCGATCTGGTCTGCCTTCGCCATGCATTTTTTGTAGCCCGCGCGGCGCGTGAAAGCGAGGGGGCTAACCCAGAAGCTGCTTCAGCCATATATCCACGATGCCCGTTCCCGGATAAGCGGGATCGCCCATCGATCGGTTGATCTGCATATGGCCACGCAGGCCGCGCCCTCCCAGTGCTTGGAGCTCGACCGGGGTGCCGGCTTGCTTCAGCGCGGCGGCGAGGGCGTTGGACTGGGCGGTGCCGTCCGTCCGGTCGACATGCAGGATCAGGAAGGCAGGGGCATTGGGTTTTGCCGCCTGTAGCGTTGGCGACAGCGATTTTTGGCGGGCGGGATCGGTGCCGAAGGCCTGTTGATAAGTATCGGCCATGGCGCGGCCGCCCTCCTGCATCTGCCGGGCGACATCATAGGCGGCGCCGTCGAGCGGGATGACGCCCTTCACTGCATCGGGCTGTAAGCCGGCCTTCGCGAAATAGCGCATGTCGGTGCCCACCAGCGCGACGAGATGCGCGCCGGCGCTATGACCCATCAGGACGATCCGGCCGGGGTCGAAGCCCAGCGCTCCGGCCTTGCCGCGCAGATAGGCGATCGCGTCCGCCACATCCTGCGCCTGCTGCTCGACCGTGGCGTGGGGCACCAGCCGATAGTTGATCGATGCGAAGGCATAGCCAAGGCCGGTATAATGATCGACCTTGGTCGCGCCGGTTGCGTTATCCTTGTCGCCGCGCTTCCAGCCGCCGCCATGGACGAAGAGGAGGAGCGGCGGCTTCGCGCCCTTGCCCGGCCAATAGTCCAGTGTCTGGAGTGCATCCTTGCCATAGGCCATGGCTTGCCCGCCCGGTGCGCTTTGTTGCCCTTCGGCCAGACGCGCGCGCCAGCGTTCGCGCAGCGTCTGCGCGTCGGCGGCGCTGGCCGTCAGCAGCGCCGGGATCAGGAACAGGGAAAGTCGTTCACGCATCATCTTCTTCCTCATGCCTGCCCCCGCGCCTATGATCGTTGGGCGGCAAGCGGTCGTAAAGCGGCTGTGCTGTATCAAAGTGTAATGGCCCTCCCGCCTTGACGCGCCGCGCCCGTGCGGGTAACGCGCGCCCCGTATAGGGTGCCCATGACTGTTGTCGGCGCGCCCATCCTATCCCACCGGCATGCCGAGTCCCGTCGAAGGGCATGGCCGGTCCGCGCGGCGGGCGGAGGACTGTATCTGTGGCAAATGTGACCGTGATCGGCGCTCAGTGGGGCGACGAAGGCAAGGGCAAGATCGTCGACTGGCTGTCGGAACGCGCCGATGTCGTCGCCCGTTTTCAAGGCGGCCATAATGCCGGCCATACGCTGGTGGTGGGTGAGAAGGTCTACAAGCTGTCGCTGCTGCCGTCGGGCATCGTGCGCGGCACGCTCAGCGTGATCGGCAATGGCGTGGTGCTGGACCCCTGGCACTTCCGCGACGAAGTCGCGAAGCTGAAGGGGCAGGGCGTCGAGATCAATCCCGACAATCTTCAGATTGCCGAAACCTGCCCGCTGATCCTGCCCTTCCACCGCGACCTTGACGGCCTGCGCGAAGATGCGTCGGGCGCCGGCAAGATCGGCACCACCCGTCGCGGCATCGGCCCGGCCTATGAGGACAAGGTCGGCCGTCGCGCCATTCGCGTTTGCGATCTGGCCCATCTGGATGATCTGGACCTTCAGATCGATCGCCTGACCGCCCATCATGATGCGCTGCGCGCCGGTTTTGGCGAAGCGCCGATCGATCGTGCGCAGCTGATGGCGGACCTGACCGAAATCGCCGAATTCATCCTGCCTTTCGTGAAGCCCGTCTGGCTGACGCTGAACAAGGCGAAGGCGGCGGGCCAGCGCATCCTGTTCGAAGGCGCGCAGGGCACTTTGCTCGACATCGACCATGGCACCTATCCCTTCGTCACCTCCTCCAACACGGTGGCGGGCACGGCGGCGAGCGGCACCGGCCTTGGCCCCAATGCGGCGGGCTTCGTGCTCGGCATCGTCAAGGCCTACACCACCCGCGTCGGCTCCGGCCCGTTCCCCAGCGAACTGGAGAATGACATCGGCCAGCGCCTGGGTGAGCGCGGCCATGAATTCGGCACCGTCACCGGCCGCAAGCGTCGCTGCGGCTGGTTCGATGCGGTGCTGGTGCGCCAGTCGGTCGCCGTGTCGGGCGTGACCGGCATTGCGCTGACCAAGCTGGACGTGCTGGACGGCTTTGAAGAGCTGCAAATCTGCGTCGGCTACAAGATTGGCGACCAGACGTTCGACTATCTGCCCGCCCATGCGCAGGATCAGGCGAAGGCGGAGCCGATCTATGAAACGATCGGTGGCTGGAGCGAAACCACCGCCGGCGCGCGTAGCTGGGCCGAACTGCCGGCGCAGGCGATCAAATATATCCGCCGGATCGAGGAACTGATCGGTTGCCCGGTCACGTTGGTTTCCACCAGCCCGGAACGCGACGACACGATCCTCGTCCGCGATCCCTTCGCGGATTGATCTTTTTGGGTTTCAGCTAAGCTGAAACAGATCGGCACCGGCCCTCACCCCCACCCGACCACCCATATGATAATGCCGTTGGGTGGTCGGGTGGGGGTGAGGGCCGGTGCGGCGACAAAGGAAAAAATCATGGCAGGCGATCGCTTTGAACGTCACAAGCAGCCCTGGACTCCGGACGAGATCCAGAAGCTGCATACGCTGGCCAAGAAGGGCATGGCGCTGAAGGCGATCGCCAAGGCGCTGACCCGCAGCGAGGAATCGACCAAGGCCCGCGCCAAGCAGGACGGGTTGAACATCGCGAAATTGCGGTAGATTGTTGTGCTCCTGCGAAAGCAGGAGCCCAGTCCTGCCCTTGATCCAATGTGCCAGGGCTGAACTGGGCTCCGGCCTGCGCCGGAGCACGGAGCGTCTGGACGCTTGCCAGCGGCCATGCGAAGACCGCCCCACCACATCAGGGAAGGCTTCGCATGGCGCTCGACATCCTCGTCCTCTACGGTTCCTATCGACGGGGACGGCTCGGCATTCGGCTGGCCGACTATTTGATCCGGGGTTTCGAAGGGCTGGGCCACAAGGCCGAGCTGGTCGACGCCAAGGCGGTCGACCTGCCGATGCTCGACCTGCGCTACAGCGATTATCCGGCTGGCGAAGCGCCCGCTGCCATGGCCGGGCTGGCCGATCGCCTTTCCGCTGCCGATGCCTTCGTCTTCGTAGCGGGCGAATATAATCGGGGGATGCAGCCGGGCCTTAAAAATCTGGTCGATCATTATCTCAAGGAATTTGATCGCCGCCCCGCTGCCATCGCCAGTTATTCGGCGGGCCGTTTTGCCGGGGTGAACAGCCATGCCGACTGGACGGTGACGCTGTCGGCGATGGGCATGGCGGTGGTGCCGGAGCGGCTGAGCGTCGGTCAGATCGGCCAGACGCTGGACGAACAGGCGCAGCCGCAAGGGGACAGCGGCGCGGCGCTGGAGCGGGGCTTTGCCGGTTTCGCGAACAACCTTATCTGGTGGGGCGAAGCCGCGAAGGCGGCCCGCTGAACCGGCTGTCGATCCAGACCAGCGCATAGCCCGCCAGCACGAAGCCGATCGCGATCAGCAGCGCGTTGATCGCGACCTGCCCCCATCCCAGCTTCGCGACATTGATGAAGGGATAGGCATAGGCCCCCTCCATCATGCCGCGCAGCAGGGCGTAGGGCAGATAGGCGGCCGGGAAGATCGCCCAGATCCACGGATCGCGGCGGCTCAGTTGCGCCTTGCGGGCAAAGCCGATCCACCAGAGCGGCGCCAGCAGCGGCGTCACCTTGTGCAGCAGCGTGTCGGCCAGCAACGCCCCGCCGCTGAGCGACAGGAGGCCGCGCAGCAGCAGGCCGTAGATGATGCCGACCAGCAGGATCGCCAGCACCGTGCCGCCCACGCGGCGAGCCGACACATGCCGCCCCAATGCGATCGGCCCGAATGTGATGACGACCAATATATTGGCCCAGATGGTGAAGAAGCGCAGCAGCGTCCACAGCGTTTCGCCGACCGATCCGGTCTGCGCCAGCGTGGCGTCGAACTGCACGGCCAAACCCGCCAGTGCGGTCAGCGCGACGATGGCCGCCCCGATCCGCCCCGTTTTCCTCTTCATGTCCGCGCAGCCTCCCGCCCGTCTTCTTCACCGGCGGATATCACCGTAGCAGCCACAAGATCGCCCGTCACGTTGAGCGCGGTGCGGCACATGTCGAGGAAGCGATCGACCCCCAGCACCAGCCCGATCCCTTCGGGCGGCACGCCGACCATGCCCAGGATCATCGCCACCACCGGCAGCGATCCGGCGGGTACGCCCGCCGTGCCGACGCCGCCCAATATGCACACCAGCATCACCATCAGTTGCTGGCTGAGCGACAGGTCCACGCCGAAAAATTGCGCGAGGAAGATGACCGTGATGCCTTCGAACATCGCCGTGCCATTCTGATTGGCGGTCGCGCCGATGGTCAGGACGAAGCGGGCGATGCGGCGGGGCAGGTGAAGATTATCCTCCGCCACACGGATCGCGGTGGGCAGGGTGGCGTTGGAGGAGGCGGTGGCGAAGGCCATGACGCTGGCTTCCTGCACCGCCGCGAAGAAGCGCAGTGGCGACCGGCGCGCGACGAAGGCGATCAGCAGCGAATAGACGCCGAACATCTGGAGCGCGAGCGCCAGCACCACGACGCCGACATAGGCGGACAGGCGGATGAGCAAGTCCCAGCCGAATTGCGCGGCGAGGTTGAACATGAAGCAGGCGATGGCGATCGGGGCGAGCCGGATGACGAGGCCCATCAGCCGCATCGTCACCTCGAACAGGCCCTCCATCGCGCTCAGCAGCAGCTTCGATTCCTTCGTCTGCACCAGCACCAACCCGATGCCGAAGAAGAGCGCGAAGACCATCACCGCCAATATGTCATTATCGGCCATGGCCTTGATGATGTTCTGCGGGATGATGTTGAGCAGGGCTTCCATGCCGGACGGCGTTTCGCCGCCCCGGTCGAGGATCGCCTTCGCGCCCTGTCCGGCATCGGCGAGGAGGGCCTGCGCCTGCGCGGGATCGACCCCGGCGCCGGGGCGCAGCAGATTCACCAGCAACAGGCTGACTGCCACGGCGATGCCCGACACGATCAGCGTGTAGACCAGCGTCCGCACGCCGACGCGGCGCAGCGATCGCAATTCACCCATTTCCGCGATGCCGACGATCAGCGCGGACACCAGCAGCGGAATGACCAGCATGAACAGCAGCCGCAGGAAGATTTGCCCGATCGGCCCGGTGACATAGGTGGTGACCGTATCGACCCAGCGGGCGTCGGGTGCGACCATGTAGACGATCAGGCCGACGACCAGACCGGTCAGAAAGCCGGCCAGCATCTGCCACTGGAGCGAGAGCGCTGCCTTCTTCTCGCCGGCGTCCGCCGCGTCGCTGGTCATGCCCATCTCCTGTTGGCCCGCCTCCTGCTCGATTGTTGTTCAACGACCCGCAACTGTGCAGGTTGCAGTCGCAGCAATGTTTCGTTTCGCTATGGCATCAAGGGAGCATTTCCGGGCCATTAGGCGTTGCGCCGGTTCAATATCAGGAGTCTTGCATGATCGTCGATGCCGTCCCCAGTATGCGCCGGATCGCTTCCGAAGTGTGGAAGCCGCTGACCGCACTGTTCGTCTGGGACTGTGCCGTGACGGTCACTTATTATGTGCTGCCTTTCAAGGCGCCATCGCTGCCGCTGACCATCTTCGGTTCGGCGCTGGCGCTGTTCCTGGGCTTCCGGTCGAACAGCAGTTACCAGCGCTGGTGGGAAGGGCGGATATTGTGGGGCGCGATGATCAATGCGTCGCGCAGCCTGTCGCGCGCCGCCCGCAATTTCCTGCCCGATCCGGAAGGGCGCGATCTGAAGCGGGAGATCGTCAAGCGCCAGATCGCCTATGTGAATGCGCTGCGCTGTCAACTGCGTCGTCAGCCGATCGGCGAGGATGTGACCGGCTTCCTGCGGGACGAGGACAAGGGCAAGGCGCTGGCCCGCACCAATCCGGCGAACGGCCTGCTGGACAGCACCGGGCGGCGGATCGATCTGGCCCGTCGGGAGGGCTGGATCGACACCATCCAGCAGGCGCAGATGGAGCGTGTGCTGGTCGACATCGCCAATGCGCAGGGCGGCATGGAGCGGATCAAGAACACGCCGCTGCCCTTCCAATATCGCTTCATCCCGACCGCCTTCACCCATTTGTTCTGCATCCTGCTGCCGATCGGGCTGGTCGAATCGCTGGGCTTTGCGACGCCGCTGGGTTCGACGGTGGCGGGCTTCATGTTCATGACCGTGCTGCGGATCGGCGACGACCTGACCGATCCCTTTGCCGACAGCGTGCATGACGTGCCGCTGACCGCCATGTGCCGCACGATCGAGATCGACCTGCTCCAGTCGATCGGCGATCCGGCGCCGGAACCGATCAAGCCGGTGCGCGGCGTATTGTGGTGACATGAAAAGCGCCTCCGGTCGATGGAACCGGAGGCGCTTTTCATTTGGAAGGCAGGGCGGGACCTTATCCCTTGCGGCTGTCGTCCACCATGTCCGACGCCAGTTCCAGTCCCGCGCGGCCATGGGCGGCGGTGTGGGCCGGGGCCTTGGGATGGGGCACGTCGATATCTTCCTCGACCTCCAGCATGCCTTCCCATTTGGTGATGACCGAGGTGGCGATGGCGTTGCCCAGCACGTTGGTCGCGGTGCGGCCCATGTCCATGAAATGATCGACGGCCAGGATGAAGGCGATGCCTTCGACCGGCAGGTCGAACTGGCCGAGCGTCGCGGCGACGACGACCAGCGAGGCGCGGGGAACGGCGGCGATGCCCTTCGACGTGACCATCAGGACGAGCAGGATGGTGATCTGGGTCGCGATCGGCAAATCGATGCCATAGGCCTGCGCGATGAAGATCGTCGCGAAGGTCGAATACATCATCGACCCGTCGAGGTTGAACGAATAGCCCAGCGGCAGCACGAAGCTGTAGATTCGGCGCGGGATGCCGAACCGGTCGAGCTGTTCCAGCATCTTGGGATAAGCGGCTTCGGACGAAGCGGTCGAGAAGGCGATCAGGATCGGTTCGCGGACATAGCGGATCAGCTTGAACATCCGCTTGCCGAGGAAAATCGCCCCGGCGCAGAAGAGCAGCACCCACAGGCAGATAAGCGCGATGTAGAATTCGCCGACCAGCGCGCCATAGGTTTTGAGCACGCCCAGACCCTGCACCGTGACGGAGGAGGCCAGCGCGCCGAACACTGCGAAGGGGGCGACGCGCATGACATATCCGGTCACTTGCAGCATCAGCTCGACCATCGCCTCGATCATGGTGACGATGGGCTTGCCCTTCTCCCCGATCGCGGTCAGCGCGACGCCGACGAATAGCGAGAAGACGACGATCTGGAGGATCTGGTTATCCGCCATTGCCCCGATCATGGAGGTCGGGAAGACATGGAGGATGAAGTCGCGGAAGTTGAGCGCTTCGGTGCTGACGCCCGAATCGACGCCCGAACGGACGAGATTGAGGCCAGCGCCCGGTTCGAAGAAGTTGACGAAGATCAGGCCCAGCGTCAGCGAAATCAGGCTGGCGATGATGAACCAGGCGAGCGCACGGCCGCCGATCCGGCCCAATGCCGCGCTGTCGCCCATATGGGCAATGCCCGCGACCAGCGTGGAAAAGACCAGCGGCGCGATGATCATCTTGATCAGGTGGAGGAAAATGTCGGCCAGCAGGTGGAAATAGCCTGCCACATCCTTCGCCAATGTGGCGTCGCCGCCGACGATCTGATTGGCCACGAAGCCCGTTATCACCCCAAGGACCATGCCGATCAGGATGAAGGCCGTCAGTCTGTTTCGCATCAAATTCCTCATGGGCCGCGCGGGCGCAGCCCCCACCTATTGTACGTCTGTCAGGCTGACGCCTAACAGGCGAAGAGGCGGCCCGCAATCGGCGCGCAACCCCATCCGCATGGACAAAGACGAAGCAGGATGGTCTTTCCGCCCCCGATTTTTCCTGTTCTGCCCGGCGTGGGCGGAAATGTCAGGGATAGAGGAGGCCTTCGTTCCAGCCATCGGCGGATCGCTCGAACAGGCGGCGTTCATGCAGCCGATGCTCCCGATCCTGCCAAAATTCGATGCGTTCGGGCGTCAGGCGGAAGCCCGACCAATGGGGCGGGCGGGGCACCGGGCCGCCATCGAAGCGGGTGCTGACCGCATCGAACCGGTCCATGAATATATCGCGCGAGGGCAGCGGGCGGGACTGGTCGGAGGCCCAGGCGCCCAACTGGCTGTCGCGGCTGCGGCTGGCGAAATAGCTGTCGGCGGTCGCATCGTCGACCGGGCTGACCGCCCCTTCGATCCGTATCTGTCGCCGCAGCGATTTCCAGTGGAACAGCAGCGCCGCATGGGGATTGGCCAGCAGTTCGCCCGCCTTGCGCCCCTCGAAATTGGTGTAGAAGATAAAACCGTCCGGCCCATGGCCCTTGAGCAGCACCATCCGCACCGACGGGCGGCCGCGCGCATCGGCGGTCGCCAGCGCCATGGCGTTGCTGTCATTGAGTTCGGTGTCGCGCGCCTGCGCATACCACTCGTCGAAAAGGGCGAAGGGATCGGTCATGCCCGCTTCTTAGGAGAGGGGGGCAGGCGTGTCGATAAGGGGATGCCCTGCGTCCTGTGCGCGATCCTCTTCTTGCCATCCTCTTCTTGAATGTGGGCCGCGCATCGTCCACATAGTCGACAAGTGATGCTTTTCTGCAACAGGTAGACGATGGCCGACCCCTATTCCACTCTGGGCATAGCCCGCAACGCCAGCGAAGCGGAGATCAAGTCCGCCTATCGCAAGCTGGCCAAAGAGCTGCACCCCGACCGGAACAAGGATAATCCGCAGGCGGCGGAGAAATTCTCGGCCGCGACCAATGCCTATGATTTGCTGTCGGACAAGGACAAGCGGGCGCGCTTCGACCGGGGTGAGATTGACGGCGACGGTAATCCGACCTCGCCCTTCGGCTTTGGCGGCGGTGGAGGCGGCGGCTTCCGGGGCCAGCACGGCGGCGGTTTCGAGTCTGGCGGCGCGGATTTCGGCGATATTTTCGAAGGCCTGTTCGGTGGCGCTGGTCGTCGCGCGGGCGGTGGCGGAGGCGGCGGCTTTGGCGGTTTCGGTCGGCAGGCGCCGCCGCAAAAGGGCGCGAATGTCGCCTATCGACTGGCCGTGCAGTTCAATGATGCCGCGACGCTCAGTCCGCAGCGCATCACCTTGCAGGATGGCAAGACGATCGACCTGAAATTGCCGGCCGGCGTGGAGACGGGCACGCAGATGCGCCTTTCCGGCCGGGGGCAGCCGGGGCCGGGCGGCGCGGGCGATGCGATCGTCACGATCGAAGTGAAGCCGCACCCCTTCTTCAAGCGGGACGGGGACAATGTGCTGCTGGACCTGCCGATCACGCTCGATGAGGCGGTGAAGGGCGGCAAGGTCAAGGTGCCGACGGTCGATGGTCCGGTGATGCTGGGCGTGACGCCGGGCGCCGCGTCGGGCAAGACGCTGCGCCTGCGTGGGCGTGGCTTTACCGGCAAGGATGGCCAGCGCGGCGACCAGTTGGTCACGCTCCAGATCGACGTGCCGGCCGACGATCCGGCCCTGAAGGCCTTTGTCGAAGGCTGGACCGATGGGCGTGCGGTACGTGCGTCGTTAGGGGTTTAGTGCGCGCGCAACCGCAACATGTGCTCCTGCGAAGGCAGGAGCCCAGGGCCGAACGTGGTGCCCCTGCATCCTGGGCTCCTGCTTTCGTAGGAACACTGTGGCTCCGATATCAGGCGGCAAGCGTTTAGGTCCCATGCCGATGCCCTCGCCCCTTTCGCCCGAATCGCGCCGTCAGGTGACGCAGGAGGCGCGGGCGCATTTCCATCGGCAGATGGACCGGGTGCGGCCGGGTTCCCATATCTTCGAAGTGGCCAAGCGGGTCGCGGTCGGCACCTATAGCGACGGCTTCATCCATGCCGGGAACCTCGCTTATCTATCGCTGATGACGCTGTTCCCCTTCTTCATCGTCGCGGCGGCGGTGGCGAGCATCTTCGGCCGGACCGAAGACGGGGTGCAGGCGGTCAACGCCTTTCTCACCACCGTGCCGCGCGGGGTGGCCGATGTGGTGCGCCAGCCGATCAACGAGGTGCTGACCGCGCGCAGTGGGCCGCTGCTCTGGCTGGGCGGGCTGGTTGGGCTGTGGACGGTTGGCAGCCTGATCGAGACGATCCGCGACATCCTCCGCCGCGCCTATGGCACGAAGAGCACTAAGCCTTTCTGGCGCTATCGGCTCGGCGCCATCGGCATCACGCTGGTCAGCGTCTTTCTGGTGATGTTCGCCTTTTCGCTTCAGGTGGCGATCACCGGCGTCGACCAGTTTCTGCACCAGATATTGCCCTGGGCCGATGAAGCGATCGGGCTGGTTGCATCAGCCAAGCTGGTGCCGATGGGCATATTATGCGTCGCGCTCTGGTCGCTGTTCGTGGCGCTGACGCCCACCGCCTACAAGCCGCGCCGCTTCCCCAAATGGCCCGGCGCGGTGGCGACGTCGCTCTGGTGGTATGGCACGACATTGCTGTTGCCGCCGACGCTGTCGCTGCTGGGCGGCTATGGCCGGACCTATGGCAGTCTGGCGGGTGTCATGATCACCCTCATTTTTTTCTTTCTCGTGGGGCTTGGCGTGGTAATTGGCGCGGAATTGAACGCGGCGCTGGCAGAATTCCCCGAAGAGGATGCGCAGCCGATCGCGCAGGACGAAGGGAATGGAATAAGATTATGACAGGCTTGATGGCAGGAAAGCGCGGGCTCATCATGGGGCTGGCGAATGACAAGTCGCTGGCTTGGGGTATCGCCCAGCAACTGCACGCACAGGGCGCGGAACTCGCCTTCTCCTATCAGGGCGATGCGCTGGCCAAGCGCGTCCGGCCGCTGGCGGAGCAGGTCGGGTCCGACTTCCTGATCGATTGCGACGTGTCCGACATGGACAAGCTGGACGCCGCCTTTGCCGAGATCGAAGCGCGCTGGGGCAAGCTGGACTTCGTGGTCCACGCCATCGGTTTTTCCGACAAGAATGAGCTGCGCGGCCTCTATGCCGACACCAGCCTCGACAATTTCCTGCTGACCATGAACATCTCGGTCTACAGCTTCGTCGCCGTCACGGCGCGCGCGCGCAAGCTGATGAAGGACGGCGGCAGCCTGTTGACGCTGAGCTATTATGGCGCGGAAAAGGTCATCCCGCACTATAACGTCATGGGCGTCGCCAAGGCGGCATTGGAAACCAGCGTCAAATATCTGGCGATGGACCTTGGCCCGGAAAATATCCGCGTCAACGCGATCTCCGCAGGCCCGATCAAGACGCTGGCGGCCAGTGGCATCGGCGACTTCCGCTATATTCTGAAGTGGAACGAGCTGAATTCCCCGCTTCGTCGCAATGTGACGATCGAGGATGTGGGCGGCGCCGGCTTGTACCTGTTGTCGGATCTGGCATCGGGCGTGACCGGCGAAATCCATCATGTCGACGCGGGCTACAACGTCATCGGCATGAAGGCCGAAGACGCGCCGGATATCGCGCTGGATAAGTGAGGGCGTGCCGACGGTCCTGCGTGAAGCCGGTCTGCGGATCCTGATCTACACGGACGACCATCCACCGCCCCATGTCCATGCGTTCTGGGACGGCGAAACCAAGATCGCGCTTCTCCGGCCGGAGGTCGTGCGGATCGTCGGGGCCGATCGGCGCGAGAGTCGACGCGCTCTCGATATTGTGCGAGAAAAGCGGGACTATCTGCTCGAAAGGTGGCGCGACATTCATGGGTGAACTGACCCAGTCCCAGTTCGAAGAGGCCGTGCGGCGTGGCGAGCATGATCTGGCGATCAAGCCCCGCGCCCGTGCCGCGCGCTATGATCGGGGCAGCGGGTATGTCGTGATCGATCTGGTCAGCGGCGCCACCTTCTCCTTCCCCGCCACGCTGGCGCAGGGGCTGGAACGGGCGCGCGCGGACCAGCTCGAAAAGGTCGAGATTGCAGGCGCCGGTTTCGGCCTGCATTGGGAAGAACTGGATGCCGACCTGACGGTCGAAGGACTGCTGGCTGGCCGTTTCGGCAGCGCACGCTATATGGCGCAGCGTTTCGGCTCCGATTGGGATAGTGAAGCAGCAGAATGAGTTTCAACAGTTTCGGTCGCGTTTTCCGCTTCACCACCTGGGGCGAGAGCCATGGTCCTGCCATCGGCGCGGTGGTGGATGGCTGTCCTCCGGGGCTGGACCTCAGTGAGGCGGACATTCAGCCCTGGCTGGACCTGCGCAAGCCCGGCACGTCCAAATTCACGACCCAGCGGCGCGAGCCGGACGAGGTCCGCATCCTGTCCGGCGTGTTCGAGGGCAAGACCACCGGCACGCCGATCAGCCTGATGATCGAGAATACCGACCAGCGGTCCAAGGATTATTCGGAGGTCGCCAAGGCATACCGCCCCGGCCATGCCGACTATGCCTATGACGCCAAATATGGTTTCCGCGACTATCGCGGCGGCGGGCGGTCCTCGGCGCGGGAAACCGCCAGCCGGGTCGCGGCGGGCGCGGTGGCCCGTGCGGTCATCCCCGAAGTCGATATCTTCGCCTATGTCAGTGAGATTGGCGGTGATGCGATCGACTATGCCAATTTCGATGCATCGCAGATCGGCCAGAACCCTTTCTTCTGCCCCGATCCGGTCGCGGCGCAGCGCTGGGAAGCGCTGGTCGATGGCGCGCGCAAGGATGGCTCCTCGATCGGCGCGGTCGTGGAATGCGTCGCGTCAGGCGTTCCGGCCGGCTGGGGCGCGCCGCTCTATGCCAAGCTGGACAGCGAACTGGCGAGCGCGATGATGAGCATCAACGCGGTCAAGGGCGTGGAGATTGGCGATGGTTTCGCCGCCGCCCGCCTGCGCGGCGAACAGAATGCCGATCCGATGCGCCCCGGTAACGATGGTCCGGTTTTCCTCGCCAACCATGCCGGCGGCATTGCGGGTGGCATTTCCACCGGGCAGCCGGTCAAGGTCCGTGTCGCCTTCAAGCCGACCAGCTCGATCCTGATCCCGGTCGAGACGGTGACGCGCGACGGGGAAGCATCGGACATCATCACCAAGGGGCGGCACGACCCCTGCGTCGGCATTCGCGGCGTGCCGGTGGTAGAGGCGATGATGGCGCTGGTGCTGGCGGACCAGAAGCTGCTGCATCGCGCCCAATGCGGCGAATGACGCGCTGAACAACCGATAAAATCGGCAGGACGGACCGGTCATGCAACCATGGCCGGTCCGTCTCGTTTCCCCTTCGTAAGGACACGCGACCACGCGATCTTTCAGGGGGACGGCCGGACATGCATTTCATCACCGCGCTGCTGGGCATTTATCGCGCGGAAATCGGGCTGATCATCCTGGCGGGCATGTTCGTCGCCTTTGTGCGCGAACGCTATTCGCCGACGGTCATCGCGGTGGTGGGTGCCTGCGCCTATGGCGTGCTGGGCCTGCTGGACGAGAAGGCGATGTTCTCGGTCTTCTCCAACAGCGCGCCGCTGACGGTGGGGGCGATGTTCGTCCTGTCGGGCGCGCTGATCCGGACCGGGGTCATCGGCCGGATCGCGGACCTCATCATGACGCGAGCAGAGCGCCATCCCCGCATCGCCCTGGCGGAAGTGACGCTGGGCACGCTGGCGCTGTCGGCCTTCCTCAACAACACGCCGGTCGTCGTGCTGCTGATCCCGATCATGTTCAAGCTGGCGCAGGCGACCGGCTATCCGGTCAAGAAGCTGCTGATCCCGATGAATGTGGTTGCGGTGCTGGGCGGGTGTCTCACGCTGGTCGGCACGTCGACCAATCTGGTCGTCGCGGGCATCGCGGCCGAACAGGGGCTGCCGCGCTTCAGCATTTTCGACATCAGCCTTTATGGTGCGGCGGGGGCTGCCGCGGGGATCGTGGCGCTGCTCTGCCTGTCCTTCCTGTTGCCCAGCGATCCGCCCTCCATCGCCGGGGAGGATGGCGGGACGGCGGTGCAGGATTATCTGACCGAACTGGTGGTGCCGCAGGAGAGCGACGATATCGGGCGGGAGATCGGGTCGCTGGGCCTGTTCGGCCGGTCGGTGCAATTGCTGGGCCTCAAGCGCGCTGGCGAAGTGCGGCGCCATGATCTGGAGGGCGAGGAACTGCATTCCGGCGACCGGCTGATCGTGCGGGCGGATGGCGCCGCGATCATGACATTGCGCGAATCGGGGCGGTTCGACCTGGGTGTCGCCGCCGACTCGCGCACCAGCGCGCAGGAAGGGACGGTGGTGGAGGCGATGGTCGCGCCCAGCCATCCGTCGATCGGCGAGCGGTTGCTGGACATTCCCTTTCTCCACGCGCTGCGGGTGCGGATCATCGGCATTCACCGTGCCCGCCATCTGCCCGGTCCCGATCTGGCGGATGCGCGCATCCGCGGCGCCGACCGCCTGCTGGTGGCGGGCGGGGACGATGCGATGCGGGCGCTGAAGGATAATCCGCATCTGATCGGTGTCGATGTCAGCCGCACCCGCGCCTTTCGCCCGCGCAAGGCGTGGATCGCCATCGCCGCCATGGCGGGGGCGGTGCTGCTGTCCGCCTTCGACGTGGTGGGGATCGGGCTGGCGGCGGTGATTGCCGTTGGGCTGATCCTGATCACCCGCTGCATCGACCCGGAGGAGGCGTGGGGCGCGATCGACGGGGATACGCTGATCCTGATCTTCGCCATGCTGGCCGTGGGGCTGGCGCTGGAGCAGGCGGGCAGCGTGGCGCTGATGGTCGGATGGATCACGCCGCTGATGCAGGTGGCGCCGGGCTGGAGCCTGGTGTTCATCGTCTATTTCGCCGCGCTGCTGCTGTCCGAATTGCTCAGCAACAATGCGGTGGCGGCGCTGCTGACGCCGATCACCATCGCGCTGGCGCATCAACTGGACGTCGATGCCCGGCCGCTGGTGATTGCGCTGATGATCGGGGCGTCGGCCTGTTTCGCGACGCCGATCGGCTATCAGACCAATGCGCTGGTCTATGCGGCGGGAGATTATCGCTTCGCCGATTTCGTGCGGATCGGGGTGCCGATCAATATCGCGGTCGGACTGGCGGTGTGCAGCGCGCTGGTGCTGCTGGGGTGAAAGCCAATCCGGCGGGGGCGGCCCTGTTCGTGCTGGCGCAGGCTGGGCATCAGGGACGAAATGATGAGGATATGCCCATGACCAGCCTGCCCTTTACTCAGGTCGACGCCTTTGCCGACGCGCCCTTTACCGGCAATCCTGCGGCTGTGATGCCGCTGGATAGCTGGCTGGATGACGCCACGCTTCAGGCTATCGCGGAAGAAAATAACCTGTCCGAAACGGCCTTCACCGTGCCGACGCCCGATGATCCGGATGCGGATTATGAACTGCGCTGGTTCACCCCGGCGGTCGAGATCAAGCTGTGCGGTCATGCCACGCTGGCCAGCGGGCATGTGCTGATGGGGGACGGGCCGATCCGTTTCCGCACGCGCAAGGCCGGCGTGCTGACCGTCACCCGCGTGGGCGAAGGCTATGCCCTTTCGCTCCCGGCCTGGGGGATGGCGCCAAAGCCGCTGCCGGACCTGGCGGCCGGGCTGGGCGGTCAGCCGCTGGAGTCGCATTGGCGCGAGGGCGGCTACAGCCTGTTTCTCTTCCCCGACGCGGCGGCGGTGCGGGCGCTGACGCCCGATTTCGCTGCGCTCCGGGCGCTGGGCGATATGATGCTGATCGCGACCGCGCCGGGAGAGGATAGCGATATCCTCAGCCGCGTCTTCGTGCCCGGCGGCGGGGTGAATGAAGATCCCGTGACCGGGTCGGCCCATTGCCTGCTGACGCCCTTCTGGGCGGAACGGCTGGGGAAGGCGGAGATCAGCGCCTATCAGGCGTCGGCGCGGGGCGGGCGGCTGGGCTGCACATTGGAGGGCGATCGCGTCATCCTGAACGGGGCCTGCCGCACGGTGATCGAGGGACGGTTTTTCCTTTAATGTTTGTGCTTTACCCATGATCCGTTCGCCCTGAGCCTGTCGAAGGGCCGTATTTTTCTTAAGCGTTTTCAAGAAAAGAACAGGGCTTCGACAGGCTCAGCCCGAACGGATCATATTTAAGAGGGGGCGCTTTACCCCGGAAACAGCCCGATCAGCTTGGCCAGCGCACTGCGCACCGCGCGGCGCTGGTCCTTGTCGGGGGACATGCCGATCCGCACCACGGTCAGCCGCTGGGACGGAGAAATCAGGATATATTGGCCATTATGGCCGACGCAGCCGAACAGGCTGGCGGGGGCCTGCCCCGGCATCAGCGCGCTTTCGCTGCTGTCGCGGTTAAGCCAGATGTGCAGACCATAGGCGGCGTTGCGCGCCGACGGGGTGGTCATCAGGTCGATCCATTTTTCCGGCAATATCTGATGCCCGCTGGGCGATCGGCCCCGGCGGCGCAGCAGGTCGCCGAACCGGCCATAGTCCCGCGCGGTCATGTGCAGGATGCTGCCGCCGATCATTGTGCCGTTGGCGTCATATTCCGCTGTCAGGCTGGACAGGTTGCCCGGCGCCTTCAGCCGCCCGTCGACGAACATCTGCATCGCCCGCCGCCGCACATCCGGATCGGCGCTGTTGGTCAGCATGCGCGTCATCAGGTCGGACAAGATCATGCTGCTGCCGGTGGAATAGGCGAATTCCTCGCCCGGCGCATGGGCCAGTGGCTTGGATTCGGCATAGGCGGCCATGTCCTGCGCGCCATCGGCAAAGAGCATGCGCACCGTATCGCCATTCATGATCGGCTCGCCATCTTCGACATGGTCGAGCCCCGAACTCATCGTCAGCAACTGGCGCAGGGTGATGCGGCCGCGCGGGTCGCCCGGCTGGCTCCAGGCCGCGACCGGCACCGGCGCGTCGAGCGCCAGCCGCCCGTCGGACACCATCAGCCCGACCAGCACAGACGTCACCGTCTTGGCCATGGACCAGGACAGCAATTTCGTGTCCGGGCCGAAGCCGGGGGCATAGCGTTCGGCAATCACCTTGCCGTCGCGCATCACCAGCAGCGCGCGGGTCTGGCCCATGGTCTTGTCGTCGAACAGCGGGTCGATCGCGCCGCGCAGCGCGCTGGCGCCGACGACGGCGTCCGACGCGACGCTGTAGACCGGATCGGGGGCCTGCTGCGCCCGCCCGACCAGCGTGCCCGCCACGACAAGCGCGGCGATGCCCGCGCCCAGGCCAAGGCGCTTTACGATTCGGCTGTCGATCTGCATAAGCCGGCGCCCTTACACAGTGGAATCAGAAAGAGCCATGGCGGTTCGGCGGAAATGGTGGATAGTGGTGGCGCTGGTCGTTGTGGCGTTGCTGGGCGTGCTGGCATGGCGCTGGGCGAGCCTGAGTGCGCGGGCGGAGCTGGGCGCGGCCTATGGCGCGCGGCTGGGCTGTTCCTGCCGTTATGTCGAAGGGCGCGCCATGGGGAGCTGCGCCGACGACAAGGAGCCGGGCATGGCGATGGTGCGCCTGAACGATGTGCCCGAGGAACGCGCCGTCCGCGCCAGCGTGCCGCTACTCGCCAGCCGCACCGCGCGGTTCAGACCGGGCTGGGGGTGTCTGCTCGATCCGGTGGGGTAGGGGCGTTTGCTGGCGATCAATGAAGAACATGCTGGGCGATGCTGTGCTCCTGCGAAAGCAGGAGCCTAGGGGCGACTTGGCGCTTCATTGCCCTAGGTTCCTGCTTTCGCAGGAACACGGCTGAGTTGGAAACGGAATGGCTTGAAACCACCCATCGTTAGCAACTCCTAACTCGCCTTCTCGTTCAACAGGCTGGCCCCTTGGGCGACTAGCCGCTAAGGCCACCCCATGGCGCGCGATATCCCCACGCTTCTGCACGATATATTCGGTTTCACGGCCTTTCGCGGGGTGCAGCAGCAGGTGGTGAGCCGCGTCATGGCGGGGCAGCCGACGCTCGCCATCATGCCGACCGGCGCGGGCAAGTCGCTCTGCTATCAGCTGCCTTCTGTCGCGCTCGATGGCTGCTGCGTCGTCGTGTCGCCGCTGATCGCGCTGATGCATGACCAGTTGCGGGCGGCCAATGCGGTGGGGCTGCGTGCCGCCAGCCTGACCAGCGTGGACGCGGACTGGCGCGAGACGCAGGACCGGTTGCGCAATGGCGATCTCGACCTGCTCTATGTCGCGCCGGAACGGGCGAGCCAGGAAAATTTCCGCAATCTGCTGCGCGCCACGAAGGTCGCGCTGTTCGCGATCGACGAAGCGCATTGCGTGTCCGAATGGGGGCATGATTTCCGCCCCGACTATCGGCTGTTGCGGCCGCTGCTGGACGAATTTCCCGATGTGCCGCGTCTGGCGCTGACCGCCACGGCGGACGCCCATACGCGCAAGGACATTCTCGTCCAGCTCGGCATTCCCGATGATGGCCTGATCATTTCGGGCTTCGACCGGCCCAATATTCGCTATGCCGTGCATCCGCGCGACGGGCTGTCGCGGCAGCTGGCCGATCTGGTCGCCGCCAATCCCGGTCCCGGCGTGGTCTATGCCCAGACCCGCGCCGCGACCGAGAAGCTGGCGGAGACGCTGGGGCGCGGTGGCCGGTCGGTGCGGGCCTATCATGCCGGGCTCGATCCGGCGGTGCGCGCGCGCAATCAGGCCGCCTTCATCGCCAGCGAGGATATGGTGATGGTCGCCACCGTCGCATTCGGCATGGGGATCGACAAGCCGGACGTGCGCTTCGTCGCCCATGCAGGGCTGCCCAAGTCGATCGAGGGCTATTATCAGGAATCGGGGCGGGCGGGCCGCGATGGCGAGCCGGCTGTGGCGCATCTCTTCTGGGGGGCGGAGGATTTCGCCCGCGCCCGCATGCGAATCGCCGAACTGGAACCGGCGCGCCAGCAGGGCGAGCGGGCGCGGATATCGGCGCTGGGCGCGCTGGTCGAGACGGCGACATGCAGGCGGGCGATATTGCTGCGGCATTTCGGGGAAGATCCTGCGCCGACCTGCGGCAATTGCGACAATTGTCTGAGCCCACCAGCGAGCGTCGATGCGACCGAGACGGCGCGCAAATATCTGTCGGCGGTCTATCGCACCGGGCAGAGTTTCGGCGCCGGTCATATCGAGCAGGTGCTGAGCGGGGCGACCACCGACAAGATTCGCGAGCGCGGCCATGACAAGATTTCGGTCTATGGCATTGTCGACGGGGAGGAGACGGTGCTGCTGCGGCCCGTCTCCCGCGCGCTGCTGGTGCGCGACGCGCTGGAGACGACGGAGCATGGCGGGCTGATGCTCGGCCCCAATGCCCGGCCGATCCTGCGTGGTGAGGAAGAGGTGCGCATCCTGATGCCGCCCAAGCGGGAACGGCGCACGCGCAGCGCCCGCAACGGCGCGGATGCCAATCCGGTCGGCGATCCGCTGTTCGACGCGCTGCGCGCCTGTCGCCGGGAACTGGCGCAGGATCAGGGGGTGCCGCCCTATGTCATCTTCCATGATTCGACGCTGCGGGAGATGGCGGAACAGCGCCCGTCCAGCATCCGCGAACTCAGCCATATCAGCGGGATCGGGCAGAAGAAGCTGGATGCCTATGGCGATGCTTTCCTGAACGCGATCCGGCCGTTTTTGTGATTATCGTCCGTGCTCCTGCGAAAGCAGGAGCCCAGGATCGAGGGCGTGACGGTTCGCTCTGGGCTCCTGCTTTCGCAGGAGCACCGTGCTGTGACTTGAATCCTGATCCGCTGTGGCGCATGGCTCGCGGCAAAGGAGAAGCCCATGTTCCGCAAGCTCACCGATCGCGTCCTCGTCGCCCCGCAGATCAGCCTCGATCAGGTGGCTGAAGCCAAGGCGCTGGGCGTGACCGTCATCATCAACAACCGGCCCGATGATGAAGAGCCGGGGCAGCTGAATGGCGCGGAGGTCGAGGCGGCGGCGAAGGAGGCTGGCATTGCCTATGTCGCGGTGCCGGTGGCGCATGGCGGCTTTGCCCCCTGGCAGCTGGACGGCATGGCCGCCGCGCTGGAGCAGGCCGGGGACGGCAAGGTATTGGCCTATTGCCGGTCGGGCACGCGCAGCACCCTGCTCTGGTCGCTGACCCGCGCGCGGGCGGGCGACAATGCGGACGTGCTGGCGGCGCAGGCGGCGGCGGCCGGTTATGACATCACGCCGGTTCGTCAGATCATGGATGCGCTGGCGGGCCAGTAAGGCGGGCGAATAGGAAAGTCCGGGCTTAACTTCGCATATGTCCCGCAGATTTTGACAGGATCGAACAAGAGTTGGAAATCTTGTTGCGGGCCGGTCAGGCTGCGGGCGATGGGAAAGAGCCGGTTCGCACCATGGCGGGATTGGCCCGGATAGGACAGGTGTGGGCGGCATGGAACCGCGCGTTCCCAACATGATCCGTTCGCCCTGAGCGAAGTCGAAGTCCCTTCGCTCCGCTCAGCCCGAACGGATTGTGAGGGCGGAGTATGTTGCTTTACCCGCACTCCACCGTGACATGCTCCATCCGCGGCAGGGCGCGGACGCGCTGGCGGACGGCGACACCGTCCGCGCCGGGGGCCAGGCTGACGATGGCGGCATGGGCGTGCGGGCCGATGCGCCAGACATGCAGGTCGCGGATGGTCGCGCCTTCGGCCTCCACCACGCGGCGGACGGTGGCCATCAGCGCGGGTTCGGCGGTGTCGAGCAGGATGGCGGCAGTATCCTTCATCAGGCCCCAGGCCCAGCGCGCGATCACCACCGCGCCCAGCAGGCCGACCGCCGGGTCCATCCACCACCAACCGAGGTAGCGGCCCGCCAGCAGCGCGCCGATCGCCAGCACCGACGTCAGCGCGTCGGTCAACACATGGATATAGGCGGCGCGCAGGTTATTGTCGGTATGGCCATGCTTGTGGTCGTGATCATGCCCGTGGTCATGGCTATGTCCATGATCATGGCTGTGGTCATGGCCCAGCAGCAGCGCGCTGATGATGTTGATGATGAGGCCCGCGACCGCGACCAGCGTCGCCTCGCCAAAGGCGACATGGATCGGCTGGAAGAAGCGCATGGTCGATTCGACCGCGATGAACAGCGCCGTCAGGCCCAGCAGCAGCGCGGAGGCGAAGCCCGACAGATCACCGACCTTGCCCGTGCCGAAGGTGTAGCGCGGGTTACGGGCGTGCCGCTTGGCATAGCCATAGGCGGCGGCGGCCACCGCCAGTGCACCGGCATGGGTGGCCATGTGGAAGCCATCGGCCAGCAGCGCCATCGATCCGGTCAGCCAGCCGAAGAAGATTTCCACCACCATGGTCGCGGCGGTCAGCCAGACGACCCAGAGCGTCCGCTTCGCATTCTGATCATGACCGGCGGCCAGATAGATATGGTCGAAATAATGGCTTTCTTCCGCATCGTCCTGAACAGGGGCGGGGGCATGGCTGTGGCTGCCATGGTCATGATCGCAGCCATGATGGTGATCATGGCCATGATGATCATGCTTGTGGTCGTCGTGCATCGTCATTTCCCGTAACGGCGGATCAGGGCCAGCATTTCTTCGGTCGCGGCGGCGCGTTCCTGATCGGTCAGGCCGGGGCGGGCGACATGTTCGCGCATATGCTGCTCGATCAGTTCTTCCATCAGGCTGCCGACCGCGCCGCGTACGGACGCCACCAGTTGCAGCGTTTCCGAACAGCCCGCGTCGCCCGTCAACTGACGGTCGACGGCGGCGACCTGTCCCGCGATCCGGCGCACCCGCGCCAGTAATTTGTCTCTGTCTGCGATAATGTGCATAGGGTACCCCCCTATACTATATTGGCGGAGTCGCCAAGGGCTTCAGGTTAAAGACCGGCGTGTTCCGGCGAAGGCCGGAATCCAGTCCCGCCGTCCGAACTGGATTCCGGCCTTCGCCGGAACACGGCTTTCCCTGCAACGGGACAAACTCTAACAGGGGGCTATGGCGGATATTCTCAACTGCGATCTGGCGATTATCGGCGGCGGCCTGTCCGGCGGGCTGATCGCGCTGGCCTTTGCGGCGTTGCGGCCGGAGGTGCGGTTGCTGCTGGTGGAGCAGGGGGATCGGCCCGGCGGCAATCATATCTGGTCCTTCTTCGATGGCGATGTCTCGGCGGCCGATCGCTGGCTGGTGGAGCCGCTGATCGCGCATCGCTGGGCGCAGGGGCATGACGTGCGCTTTCCCGATTATGCGCGCCGTCTGGATACGCCCTATAATAGCGCGACGAGCGAGCGGCTCGCGGTCACGCTGGAGCGGCAACTGGGCGATCGGCTGCTGACCAGGGCAGCGGTTGCGGCGGTGGCGCCGGATCGGGTGAGCCTGTCCGATGGGCGGGTGATCTGCGCCGGGGCGGTGATCGATGCGCGGGGGGCGGGAGATTTGTCCGCCCTGCGCTGTGGCTGGCAGAAATTTGTGGGCCATGCGCTGCGGTGCGAGGCGCCGCACGGGATCGACCGGCCGGTGATCATGGACGCCACGGTCGATCAGATCGATGGCTATCGCTTCGTCTATCTGCTGCCATGGGATGAGCGGACGATCTTCGTCGAGGATACCTATTATAGCGATACGCCCGATCTGGACGTCCCTGCCATAGACGCGCGGATCGCGGCCTATGCGCAGGCTAAGGGATTGCGCGCGGAGGTGATCCACCGCGAACAGGGCGTGTTGCCGGTGGTGCATGGTGGCGATTTCGATCTCTATTGGCCCAAGGATGATGGGGTTGCCCGTGCCGGGGTGCGGGCCGGGCTGTTCCAGCCGATGACCGGCTATTCGCTGCCCGATGCGGTGCGATTCGCGCTGTGGCTGGCGGGGCAGCCGCTGGAGGGGCTGGCCGGGGCCACGCGCGCCTATGCGACGGCGCACTGGCGGCGGGGCGGCTATTATCGGCTGCTGGGCAAGATGCTGTTCGGCGCGGCGCGGCCGGACCAGCGATGGCGCATATTTGCGCGATTCTACGCCCTCAATCCGGGGCTGATCCAGCGTTTCTATGCCGGGCGGTCGACCATCGCCGATCGCATCCGCATCTTGTGCGGGCGGCCCCCCGTGCCCATAAGGGATGCCATGCAAACATTGTGGAACCCGCCCGCCTGATGGACAGGCCAAATCCCAAAAACGCGATCGTCATTGGTGCGGGCTTTGGTGGCCTTGCGCTTGCCATCCGCCTGCAATCGGCCGGGATCGACACCACGCTGGTCGAGGGACGGGACCGGCCGGGCGGGCGCGCCTATATGTGGGAGAAGGACGGCTTCACCTTCGACGCGGGGCCGACCGTCATCACCGACCCCGATTGCCTGAGCGAATTATGGCGCCTGTCGGGGCATGACATGGCGCAGGACGTGACGCTGATGCCGGTGTCGCCTTTCTATCGGCTCAACTGGCGCGACGGCACCAATTTCGATTATTCGAACAATGAAGCCGCGTTGCGGGCGGAGATCGCCAAGCTCGATCCCAATGATGTCGCCGGTTACGAACGCTTCTGCGACTATGCCGCGGGCGTCTATGAGGAGGGCTATCGCAAGCTCGGCTCGGTCGCTTTCCTCGACTTTGCATCGATGATCAAGGCGGCCCCCAGCCTCGCCAAATATCAGGCCTGGCGATCGGTCTATTCGGTCGTGTCGTCCCATGTGAAGAATGAGAAGCTGCGCGAGGCGCTGTCTTTTCACACGCTGCTGGTCGGCGGCAATCCGATGAAGACCAGCGCCATCTATGCCCTGATCCACAAGCTGGAAAAGGATGGCGGGGTGTGGTTCGCCAAGGGCGGCACCAACCGGCTGGTGCAGGGGATGGCCACGCATTTCGAACGGCTGGGCGGCACGTTGCGGCTGGGCGATGCGGTGACGCGGATCGAAACTTACGGGGACAAGGCGACGGCGGTGCATACCGCATCCGGCTGGCGCGGGGAGGCGGATGCGATCGCCACCAATGCCGATCTGATGCACAGCTATCGCGATCTGCTGGGCCATCATCCGCGCGGGGTGAAGCAGGCGGACAGTCTGAGCCAGAAACGCTGGTCGCCCAGCCTGTTCGTGCTGCATTTCGGCATCAAGGGCAGCTGGCCGGGCATTCCGCACCATATGATCCTGTTCGGGCCGCGCTATGAAGGACTGCTGACCGACATTTACGATCATGGCGTGCTGCCGCAGGATTTCTCGCTCTATCTGCACCACCCGACCGTCACCGATCCGTCGATGGCGCCGGACGGGCATTCGACCTTCTATGCGCTCGCCCCGGTGCCGCATATGGGCAAGCTGCCGATCGACTGGGACCAGTTTGCGCCGGCTTATGCCGAGCGGATATTGGACGAGATCCAGCACCGGCTGATCCCCGACATACGATCGCGCATCGTCACGCGCTTCCATTATGCGCCGAGCGACTTCGGGCGCGACCTGAACGCGCATCTGGGCAGCGCCTTCAGCCTGGAGCCGTTGCTGACGCAGAGCGCCTGGTTCCGCGCGCATAATCGCGACGATGTCATTCCCAACCTCTATCTGGTAGGGGCCGGCACCCATCCCGGCGCGGGCATCCCCGGCGTGGTGGGCAGCGCCAAGGCGACCGCGGCGCTGATGTTGCAGGATTTGGGTTGAAGATATGAAGAGACTGGCTGTGTATTGCGGGTCGGCGACGCCGGCCGACCTGACCTATATCGACGCGGCGCGCCATGTCGGGCGGACTTTGGCGGAGCGGGGCATCGGCGTCGTTTATGGCGGCGGGCGGCTGGGCCTGATGGGCGCGGTGGCGGATGCGGCGCTGGAGGCGGGCGGCGAAGTGATCGGCGTGATCCCCGAAGCGCTGGTCGGCGCGGAAGTGGCGCATCGCGGCTGTACTGAGCTGCATGTCGTGCAGACCATGCACCAGCGCAAGCAGCTGTTCACCGACCTGTCGGACGGGTTCGTGACCCTGCCCGGCGGCGTGGGGACGATGGACGAATTGTGGGAAGCGATCAGCTGGGCGCAGCTGGGCTATCATAGCAAGCCGGTGGGGCTGCTGAATGTGGCGGGTTTTTATGACCAGCTGATCGGCTTCAACCGGCAGATGGTGGAGACGGGCTTCATCCGCGCCCAGCATGCCGGCATCCTGATCCATGAGGACAGTATCGAAGCGCTGGTCGATGCGATGGCGGCCTATCAGCCGCACGAAACGATCTTCGCGATGAAGGCGGCACGGCTTTAGGAAGCAGTGCTCCTGCGAAGGCAGGAGCCCCGTTGAGACGGCAGAACTAGGCTCCTGCCTTCGCAGGAGCACGTTGTGCTGTTGCAGGCAGGTCATGGGACGGGCATGTCTGACCCATGTCCTCCATCATTCCAAACCGCACCGCCCTCGTCGCCCATGCCCGCGACAGCATCGCGCGTGGCTCCAAATCCTTCACCATGGCGTCGAAACTGTTCGATCGGGTGACGCGCGAGCGGGCCTGGCTGCTCTATGCCTGGTGCCGCAAATGCGACGATATCGCCGACGGGCAGGACCATGGCGGGACGATGACCAGCGTGGCCGACGCGCAGGCGCGGCTGTCGATGATGCGGGTGCTGACCGATAAGGCGCTGGCCGGAGAGGCGACCGGCGATCCGGCGTTCGACGGCTTTGGCGTGGTGATGCGGGAGTGCGCTATTCCCGCGCGCTATGCCCATGATCTGATCGAAGGCTTCGCGCTGGATGCGCGCGACTGGCGGCCGCGCAGCGAGGCGGACATGCTGCGCTATTGCTATCATGTCGCGGGCGCGGTGGGGTGCATGATGGCGGTGCTGATGGGCGTCGATCCGGATGACCGGGCCACGCTGGATCGGGCCTGCGATCTGGGGCTGGCGTTCCAGCTCGCCAATATCGCGCGCGACATCAGCGAGGATGAGGCGGCGGACCGCTGCTATCTGCCGCAGGAGTGGCTGGCGGAGATGGATATCCCGCCGGGCGAGCATATGAAGCCCTGGGTCCGGCCGCGTCTGGCGATGCTGGCGCGGCGGCTGGCGGACATGGCGGCGGCCTATGAAGCAAGCGCGCGCCATGGCACGGGGGCGCTGCCGCCACGGGCTGCCTGGGCGGTACTGGCGGCGACGGGCATCTATGGCGACATTGCGCGCGAAGTGGCGCGCCGGGGCGAGCAGGCCTGGGACCATCGCGTGGTGACGCCCAAGCGCGATAAGCTGGGCTGGGTGGCGCGCGCGGGGTTGCAGGTGCCGGGGCGCGGGCGGCGCTGGCCGGGAGAGGTGGCGCGGGCTGAGGGGTTGTGGACGATGCCGGACTGAGGCTTGGCTGGATGGCGGACGCATCATTCCTACACCGTCATCCCCGCGACCCGAAGGGCGGCCGTAGGCCAACGCGGGGATTCATCTCGCGCCTTTTCACTCTGTTGACAGGTGGGGAGATGGGTTCCCGCGTTGGCCTACGGCCGCCCTTCGGGTCGCGGGAATGACGAAAGGGGCGGTAGGAGACTGGCAGCTATCGAGCAGCAGGACGCAGAAGCCACGTTAATCAGTCCAGAGCCTGTTTCTTATCAAGTCGGGCATGAAGTTCTGTCTCACATTGCTTCATGAAAGCTCGGACCTTCTTGGTTATGTCGTCGTTAGGCGTGTCCCAAGTTATGTCACTGGCCCGGATGAGCTTAACGGCGCATGCGTCCATAAAAGTAATCTGCTTTTGTAGCTCCGGAGACGGTGCGGGCGGTTGAGGATTTGCCATAAATTTCTGAGCGACAACTTCGGTGGCTGGTAGTCGCTGTTCGGCACTGTTCCCACAAGCCGTCAGCATGAAAACTGCAAGAAACCAAAGACGTATCACCACCATTCCCCCTTCGCGGTCTGTCCCTTGTGCAAATACCTTAAAGGTCCGGCGTCTGATAGTGGTCGTCAGCCGTTATATAGCCTTCGTCATGCCGGGCTTGATCTGACATCCGGCTTTTCTCCGCAAGCGCCAGATCAGGAGCCCCTGGATCAGGTCCGTCCTGAGCCGGTCAAAGGGGCCTGGGTGACGGCATTTTTTTCGACTCCCTCCCTTTATCCGGCCAGCCCCCAGAACCACCCACAAAAATAGGGCCGGTGTTTTCACACCGGCCCCAAGGCATGTTCGCAGGAGGAACGAGGTGGGGCGGGCGGGCCTTGTCCCTGTGGGACGGCCCGCCCTGCCAAACTTAGAGATTGTAGGCGCGCTCGCCATGTTCGCCGAGGTCGAGGCCTTCATATTCGACCTCCTGGCTGACCCGCAGACCGGTGACGGCCTTGGCGATGAAGATGGCGATGGCGGTGCCGATCGAGGCCCAGATGATGGTCACGACGACCGCTTCGATCTGGACGATCAGCTTGGCGCCGATTTCATAGTCCGCTGCGCCGGGGCCACCAAAGGCAGGCGAGTAGACGATGGCGGTGCCGATGGCGCCGATCATGCCGCCGATGCCGTGGATGCCGAAGGCGTCCAGGCTGTCGTCATAGCCGAGCTTGGGCTTGAGGACGGTGACGGCATAGAAGCAGACGATCGAGGCGACGGCGCCCAGGATGATCGCACCGAACGGACCGGAGTTGCCGGCGGCCGGGGTGACGGCGACGAGGCCGGCGATGATGCCCGAGCAGAAGCCCAGAGCCGAACCCTTGTGACCGTTCAGCTTTTCAGCAAGCATCCAGAAGAGGCCGGCAGAAGCGGTGGCGACGAAGGTGTTGATCATGGCGAGAGCCGCCGAGCCATTGGCTTCCAGCGCCGAACCGGCGTTGAAGCCGAACCAGCCAACCCACAGCAGGCCGGTGCCGACGGCCGTCAGCGTCAGGCTGTGCGGAGCCATCGGTTCCTTGGGATAGCCGATGCGCTTGCCCAGGATGATGCAGGCCACCAGAGCCGAAACGCCCGCGTTGATGTGGACGACGGTGCCGCCCGCAAAGTCGAGGGCGCCAGCCTTGAAGAAATAGCCCGAAGCCGCCCACACCATGTGCGCGATCGGGAAATAGACGATCGTCAGCCAGACGGCGGCGAAGACCATCACGGCCGAGAATTTGATGCGTTCGACCACCGAACCCAGCACCAGCGCGACGGTGATCGCGGCGAAGGTCATCTGGAAGGAGACGAAGACATATTCAGGGATTTCGACGCCGGCGGTGAAGGTCGCGGCCTGCGAAGCGGGCGTGATGCCCTTCAGGAACGCCTTGTCGAAGGTCGAGACGAAGTTGCTGAGGCCGCTGGTATAATCGGGACCGAAGGCCATCGAATAGCCGTAGATCACCCAGATCAGCATGGCGAGACAGGCGGCGGCGCCGATCTGCGTCATCACCGACAGCATGTTCTTGCTGCGGACCAGACCGCCGTAGAAGAGGGCCAGGCCCGGCAGGATCATCGCCAGCACCAGAATGGTGGAGGTCATCATCCAGGCGACGTCGCCCTTGTCGACCGTGGCGGCAGGCGCGGCAGCGTCCTGCGCCCAGGCGGGCAGGGCGGTGAAGAGCGACAGGGCCATAGCCCCCGCCACGCCGCCAAGTTTCTTGGAAAAGGTCATTATTTCCCCCTTCTTACAGCGCGGTTTCGCCGGTCTCGCCGGTGCGGATGCGCACGGCCTGACCGACATCGAGGACGAAGATCTTGCCATCGCCGATGGCGCCCGAATTGGCCGCCGCCTGGGTCGCTTCCACGACGCGGGGCGCCAGATCGTCGTCGCAAACGACCTCGATCTTGATCTTCGGGACCATGTTGGTGGAATATTCGGCGCCGCGGTAGATTTCGGTCTGCCCCTTCTGGCGGCCGAAGCCCTTCACTTCGCTGACCGTCATACCCGCGATGCCGAGCGAGGAGAGTGCCTCGCGGACATCGTCAAGCTTGAACGGCTTGATGATAGCCATGACAAGTTTCATGTCGCCCCCTTATTTGGTGTGCGGACGACTACCAGCAAGAGGCGTGCCAAATTGCTAAAGACGGGTTAATGCGGGCTTTGGCCGCGACGGCCCATGCTGCACCGCCAAAAAAATGGGCAGTGCGGCATTGATGCCTAAATTTTGGGCAGTTTTGTTACCAGCGCGCGCCTTCAGCCACCGCCTCGGCTTCTGCGGGCAGGGTAGGGCGCCCAAGGGCGGCGTTGCGATGCGGAAAACGGCCGAAGCGGGCAATGGTTGCATGATGTTCCCGCGCAAATTCCAGCGATCGTTCGTCCCCGGCGCCCTCAAACAGGGTCAGGGACAGATCCTGATCCTCCAGCGCCTCGCTATGTTGGAAGGGCATGTAGAAGAAGAGGCGACCCGCGCCGCCAATCTGGATGTCATAGCCCTGCGCGATGGCGCCGCGCGCAATGTCGCGCGCCAGCGCATCGGTCGAGAAAGCCTGCGCCGTGCCGCGATACATGTTGCGAGGTAGCTGGTCGAACAGCAGCACGGCCGCCAGCGCATCGTCGGCCCGGTCGAGAAAGGCGTCGGCGGCCAGCGCCTGCTTTTCCCGCCAGAGTTGGTCGAATCGGGTGATGCAGGTCCGGTCGAGCGCGGGATCATGGCTGTACCATCCCGCCTCGCCCATCTGGTTGAACCAGAAATCGAGCAAAGCGGCCGCCCAGTCGGCGGTCACGGCATCATGGCTGTCGGTCAGCATGTTCATATAACCCCAATGACGAAGTAGCGGGTCGGTTCCCGCCACTCATGGGGCGTAAGGCTCAGGTCGCCGTACTGCCGACCGGAGCCTTATTTCGTCAGGTCGCCGTACCGCCGACCGTCAGGCCTTCCACCAGCAAGGTAGGCTGGCCCACGCCTGCGGGCACGCTTTGCCCGCCCTTGCCGCACATGCCCACGCCTTCATCCAGCGCCCAGTCGCTGCCGATGCCGACCACCTTGGTCAGGGCGGTCGGGCCGTCGCCGATCAGGGTCGCGCCCTTGATCGGGTCACCCAGCTTGCCATTTTCGACCTTATAGGCCTCCGTGCAGGAGAAGACGAATTTGCCGGAGACGATGTCGACCTGACCGCCGCCGAAGCTCTTGGCGAAGATGCCGGTTTTCATGCGGCCGAGCAGCTCTTCCGGATCGTCCTTGCCGCCCTTGATGAAGGTATTGGTCATGCGCGGCATGGGGGCGTGGGCATAGGATTCGCGGCGCCCGTTGCCGGTGGGGGCGACGCCCATCAGGCGGGCGTTCAGGCGATCCTGCATATAGCCTTTGAGAATGCCGTCCTCGATCAGGATATTTTCCTGCGTCGGCGTGCCTTCATCATCGATCGAGAGCGAGCCGCGACGGTCCATGATGCTGCCATCGTCGACCACGGTGACGCCGGGCGCGGCGACGCGCTGACCGATGCGGCCGGAGAAGGCGCTGGTGCCCTTGCGGTTGAAATCGCCTTCCAGACCATGGCCGATCGCTTCATGCACCAGCACGCCGGGCCAGCCGGAACCGAGCAGCACGGTCATTTCACCAGCGGGCGCGGCGACCGAGCGCATGTTGACGCGGGCCTGCGCCAGCGCTTCGTCGATGGCGCGGTTCCAGACCGCCGGATCCATGACCTGATCATAGAGATAGCGGCCGCCAATGCCGAACACGCCGGTTTCGCGGCGGCCATTTTCCTCCAGGATGACGGAGACGTTGAGGCGGACGAGCGGGCGAATGTCGGTGGCGGTAAAGCCGTCGGCGCGGACGATTTCGACCACGGACCAGCTTCCCGCGATGCTGACGGACACCTGCGCGACGCGCGGGTCGCGGGCGCGGGCGGCGGCGTCAATCTCGGCGCAGAGCGCGACCTTCTCGGCGAAGGGCACGATCTCCAGCGGATTGGCGTCGGTATAAAGATGGCGGTTGGTGCGCTGCGGCGGCGGGGCGGGCTGGCCCTTGGCCGGATCGAGCAGGGTCAGCGTCTGTGCAGCCTTGCGGATCGCCGCTTCGCTGAGGTCATTGGCATGGGCGAAACCGGTCATCTCGCCCGACACGCCGCGCAGGCCGAAGCCCGCGTCGGTCGAATAGTCGGCGGTCTTCAATCGGCCATCGTCGAAGCCGAAGCTCTCGCTCGCCCGATATTGCAGATACAGCTCGCCATCGTCGCACTGGCCAAGCGCCTGTGCGGTCAGGCGGCGCGCGCCATCGGGATCGAGCAGGCCCGGACGATAGAGAAGGCCACGGGCATCGGTGAATTGCGAAGCGAGATCGGTCATGCCGCCCGATATAGGCGGGAGGTCGCGTTCGCCCAAGGGCAAAAACAAGGCCGCGAAGCGGCTCTCGAAATGGCTCTGCCTTCTCCGCGCCTCTGCGCGCAAAAATTTATTCGCGCAAAGGCGCAGAGAACGCAGAGTTTTTCATAAGCGGCAGCGCCGCCGATAGAGTTAGAGGCTGGCGCCCGAGGCGATGTCCGGCTTGGCCGCGACGTCGGGGGTGTCGGCCGCGCCACCGATCAGCACGAAGCGGCGATCGCAATAGCCGCAGTCGACATAGCCATGTTCGTCAATCTCCAGAAAGACGCGCGGATGGCCGAGGGCGGCGGGAATGTCCCCTGAACCGTCGCAGGAGACGCGGGACTTGGAGACTCGGATGGTTTCGGGCGGCTGGATCATGGCCCATGGCGTTAGCAGCGGCACGGTTGCGCTGCAATATGCGCCGTCACATCAACGGCGGGCGGGCCGGGGTGCAGGGGGTGTCACTGGTGGCTTTTGCGACTTTGGCGGCCGGTTTCCAGACGCTGCAATCCTTCGCCGCCATCACCGCGAAGGGCGACAGCATCAACAGGACCGGCGCGACCGTGCCGCCAAGGGAAGCTGCAAATGGCATGCAGCATCATCTGCCGCATCCATGCTTGCTGGAGCATGAACGTTACGTAGGCGGACTGGATGGTTCGCCGATCCGCCTTGCCAATCGCCGGGCGTGCCGCCATCACGCCCACCCATGACATGGCAATTCTGGATCGACCGCGGCGGCACCTTTACCGATGTGGTCGCACGCGCACCCGACGGCATCCTCCGCACCGCCAAATTGCTGTCGAGCGACCCCGAACGCTATGCCGACGCGGCGGTGGAGGCGGTGCGGCGGCTGACCGGCGCAGGCGAAGGCCCGATCCCGCCCTGTTCGCTGCGTATCGGCACCACCATCGCCACCAATGCGCTGCTGGAGCGCAAGGGCGAGCCCGTCCTGCTGGCGATCACCCGCGGTTTCCGCGATGCGATCCGCATCGGCACGCAGGAACGGCCGGACCTGTTTGCCCGCGCCATCCATCTGCCCGATCCGCTCCATGCCGATGTGATCGAGATCGAAGAGCGGCTGATGGCCGACGGCACGATCCGCACGGCACTGGATGAAGATGCCGCCCGCGCCGCGCTGCAATCTGCCTATGACCTGGGCCTGCGCGCCGTCGCGATCGTGCTGATGCACGGCTATCTCTATCCCGCCCATGAACAGCGGCTGGCGCAGATCGCCGCAGACATCGGCTTCACCCAGATCAGCGCCAGCCATGATGTCGCGCCGCTGATCAAGCTGGTCGGGCGCGGCGACACCACGCTGGCCGACGCCTATCTCTCCCCCGTGCTGCGCGCCTATGTCGATGGCCTGCACGATGCGTTGGGGGCGGAGGCTGACATGCTGTTCATGCAATCGAGCGGCGGCCTGACCGACGGCGCGCTGTTCCGGGGCAAGGATGCCGTCCTGTCCGGCCCGGCCGGCGGCATTGTCGGTCTGGCGCGCACGGCGGAGCAGGCCGGTTTCACCGAAGTCATCGGTTTCGACATGGGTGGCACTTCGACCGACGTGTCGCACTATGCCGGCGCCTATGAGCGCGACAATGAAGCAAAGGTCGCGGGCGTGCGCCTGCGCGCGCCGATGATGCGCATCCACACCATCGCGGCGGGCGGCGGTTCCATCTGCTCCTTTGTCGATGGCCGTTTCCGCGTCGGCCCGGAATCGGCGGGCGCCGTGCCCGGCCCCGCTTGCTACCGGCGCGGCGGGCCGCTCACCATCACCGACTGCAATGTCATGCTGGGCAAGATCCAGCCCGATGTCTTCCCCAGCCTGTTCGGCCCCAATGGCGACCAGCCGCTCGATAGCGCCGCCGTGGAGGCGCGCTTCGCCGCCATCTGCGCGCAGGTGAAGGAAGAGACCGGTCGCGGCCTGACCGCGCGGGAGGCGGCACAGGGCTTCATCGCCGTCGCCGTCGCCAGCATGGCCAATGCGATCAAGCGCATCTCGGTCGCGCGCGGCCATGATGTGGCGCGCTATACGCTGGCCAGCTTCGGCGGGGCAGGGGGGCAACATGCCTGTCTGGTCGCCGACGCGCTGGGCATGGACCGGGTGATGATCCACCCGCTGGGCGGTGTGCTCTCCGCCTATGGCATGGGTCTGGCCGATCGCCGCGCCGTGCGCGAACGCACCCTCGCCTTGCCGCTGGACGAAGCGACGGCGCTCTCCGACGCCATTGCCGCGCTCGCCGCCGACGCCCGTGCCGATCTGCCACAGGCCGACCGCACCGAAACCCTGCTGCGCCTGCGTTATGACGGCACCGACAGCCTGTTCGACGTGCCGCTGGGCGAGGCGGACGCCATGCGCGCCGATTTCCTGACCCAGCATCGCGCCCGCTTCGGCTTCGAAGGGCAGGGGCGCATCCTCATCGACATGGCCCGCGTGGAAGCGATCGCCTCCACCGCCGAGGATATGGGCAATATCGTGGCCATAGCGGAACGGGCCGCCCCGCCACTGGCGCAGGTCGACTATGCCGGGACGCAAGCGCCGGTCCATGATCGTGCCGGCCTGTCCCTCGACAGCGTCATCGATGGCCCTGCGCTCATCATCGATCCCGTTTCCACCACGGCGGTCGAACCGGGCTGGCGCGCGCGGCTCGATCCGATCGGCAATCTCCTCCTCACCCGGCACACGCCCCGCCCGAAACCGCAAAGCGACGACGCCACCGCCGTCGATCCGGTCCGACTGGAGGTGATGGGCGGCCTGTTCATGGCCATTGCCGAGGAAATGGGCGCCGCGCTCCAGCATAGCGCTTCCTCGGTCAACATCCGCGAGCGCCTCGATTTCTCCTGCGCTTTGTTCGATGTGCAGGGCAATCTGGTCGCAAACGCGCCGCATATGCCGGTGCATCTTGGCAGCATGGGCGAAAGCATCCGCGCCATCCTGCGCCGCCGTGGCCCCGGCGCGGACGGCGCCCCGATAGACGGGCGCGGCATGCTGCCCGGCGATGTCTATGCCCTAAACGCCCCCTATGATGGCGGCACCCATCTGCCCGATGTCACCGTGGTCATGCCTGTATTCGTCGATGGCGACACGCCCCGCTTCTATGTCGCGGCGCGCGGTCATCATGCCGATATCGGCGGCATCACCCCCGGCTCCATGCCGCCCGGCAGCCAATCGGTGGAGGAGGAGGGCATCCTGCTCGATAACCTCCTCGTCGTGGATCAGGGCGATTTCCGCGAAGCGGCGATCCGCACCCTGCTGGCCTCCGGCTCCTTCCCGGCGCGCAATATCGACCAGAATATCGCCGATCTCTCCGCCCAGATCGCCGCCTGTGCGAAGGGGGCCAGCGAACTGCGCCGCATCAGTGATAATTACGGTATCGAAACGATATCCGCCTATATGGGCCATGTGCAGGATCAGGCCGAAGCCGCCGTCCGCCGCCTGATCGGCAAGCTGGACGATGGCCGTTTCAGCTATGCGATGGATAATGGCGCAACTGTCCATGTCGCCGTCTCGATCGACCGGGAAGCCCGCGCCGCAACCATCGACTTTGCGGGCACGTCGGCGCAACTGCCCGGCAATTTCAACGCCCCCGCCTCGATCGTGCGCGCCGCCGTCCTCTATGTCGTGCGCACCCTGATCGATGAGGCGGTGCCGATGAATGATGGCTGCCTCAAACCCATCGCCATCCTCGTCCCCGAAGGCTCGATGCTGCGCCCCCGCCATCCCGCCGCCGTGGTCGCGGGCAATGTCGAAACCAGCCAGGTCGTCACCGACGCCTTGTTCGGCGCGCTCGGCGTCATGGCCGGGGCGCAGGGGACGATGAACAATTTCACCTTCGGCAATGCCCGCCACCAATATTATGAGACGATCGCGGGCGGATCGGGCGCCGGTCCCGACTATGACGGCGCCGATGTGGTTCAGACGCACATGACCAACAGCCGCCTGACCGATCCCGAAATCCTCGAAACCCGATTCCCCGTGCTGCTGGAAGAATTTGCGATTCGCCCCGGTTCAGGCGGGCAGGGCGCGCATCATGGCGGCAATGGCGGTCTGCGCCGGATTCGCTTCCTGGAGGCCATGACCGCCGGCATCCTCTCCAACCGCCGCACCGTGCCGCCCTTCGGCCTGGCTGGCGGCCAGCCCGGCGATGTCGGCCGCAACCGGGTGGAGCGCGCCGACGGCACGATCGAACCGCTCGGCCCCACCGCCACCGCGCACTTGCAGGCCGGCGACGCCTTCATCATCGAAACGCCGGGCGGCGGGGGATTCGGCCCTAAATTATGATGACTTTGCCTTAGTCCACGCCGTCATTGCGAGCGCAGCGAAGCAATCCACTGGCGCACCCATAGATTGCTTCGCTGCGCTCGCAATGACGATTCAGATGGATGGAATTACGCCCTAATCCCGCCAGCTCGGATCGACCCTGTCGATCACCCGCAGCATCGCCTGAAAATCCGGCACGCCCGGCCCCACCGGCAATTGCACCCCTGCCAGATCGCGCTGATGCACCGCGATCACCTCGGGCGGGATGTCGATCGGCGTCCCCGCAGCCCCGGCCGCCACCTGTATCTCGCAGGCGCGCTGGAGCAGCCATTGCTTCAGAAAGGCTTCGGGCAGGGTGGGCGCCATCACCAGCGTCCCATGATTGCGCAAGATCATCGCCCGCTGGTCCCCCAGATGCGCGATCAGCCTTTCCCCCTCGTCCGCGCGAATCGTGACGCCCTCAAAATCATGATAGGCGATTCGCCCGATGAAGGCGGCGGCATAGAAGCTGATCGGCCGCAGCCCCTCGGCACAGGCGCTCACCGCCATCCCGGCCGTCGTATGGGTATGGATGATGCAATGGGCGTCGGGCAAATGCCGGTGGAACACGCTATGCTGGGTGAAGCCGGCGCGATTGACCGGATAGGGGCTGCCGTCCAGCACCTGCCCATCGATATCGATCTTGACCAGATTGGACGCGCGCACCTCCCCATAGCTCAGGCCAAAGGGATTGATCAGGAATGCGCTATCTTCACCGGGAACGCGCAGGGTGATGTGGTTGTAGATCAGTTCCGACCAGCCCATATGGTCGAAAATCCGGTAACAGGCGGCCAGTTGCTGGCGCGCCTCCCATTCGGCGGGCGACATATCGGGCCGTTTCGCGGCGGTGGCCATGGCGATCCTCCTGTATTTTTATGCCGCCACTATCCGCCGATCCGCCCGGAATGTCGAGCTATGGTCCTTTTGGGTTGAATTCCCATGGCCCTGCTGGTAGGGCGCCGCCCACATGGCGTGGGGTGACCCGCGACGACTCACTGGCTTTGCTATTCGGTCGGCCCGTCGGGATGGACAGACAAGTCCCGGCGAACCGCTCGTTTTCGATTGGAGATTAACGGACTTATGCAGATCATCGTTCGCGACAATAATGTCGACCAGGCTCTTCGCGCGCTCAAGAAGAAGCTGCAGCGTGAAGGCGTGTATCGCGAAATGAAGCTGCGTCGTCACTACGAAAAGCCGTCGGAAAAGCGCGCCCGTGAAAAGGCTGCTGCGGTCCGTCGCGCCCGCAAGATGGAACGCAAGCGCGCAGAGCGCGACGGCGCGAAGTAAGCGCCGTCCGGGGCGCACCCGCGCCCCGTTTCCTTGCTTATCCTGCCCTTGAATTGCGAGCTTAACGCCCATGTCCATCACGGCTGTCCCCCTTCGCCCTATTGCCAAGGGGTCGCTGACGCGGCTCTGGATCGGCGTTGCCGCCGTCGCTCTGGCGGCTGGTGGTCTTGCCTGGGCGGGACAGCAGGGCGTGGACGCTTCGCCGGCCGCTTTCCTGAGCCAGAATGCCCATGCGGACGGTGTCGTGACCACCGAATCGGGCCTTCAGTTCAAAGTCCTGTCGGAAGGTACGGGCGCCAGCCCGACCACCGCCGACGTGGCGCTGGTCGGTTATAAGGGCACGCTGCTCGACGGCACCGTGTTCGACGAGAATCCGCAGGCCGCCATGCCGATCGACGGCGTGGTGCCGGGCTTCTCCGAAGGCCTGCAAAAGATGAAGAAGGGCGGCAAGTATCGCCTCTGGATTCCGCCGCAGCTTGGCTATGGCGATCAGGCCGCCGGCCCGATCCCGGCCGGTTCGGTGCTGGTGTTCGACGTCACGCTCCACGACTATAAGTCGAAGGCGGAACTGATGCAGATCCAGCAGCAGATGCAGCAGCAGCAGGGTGCCATGCCCCAGGGTGCGATGCCGCAGGGCGGCCAGTAAGTCAGATCAGCCAGCCAGTCTGATCAGGAGAAGGGGCCGTTTCCGGCCCCTTTTTCTTTGCCTGCGTTCAGGCGTGCCCCTGACAGACCGAATCATCTGTGACCGGGCTGGCGCCAAAGGCCAGCGCATCGGCACTGCCGACCCGCTCTTCGCCCGCAAACAGCTTGTCGAGCCGCGCCTTGATGTCGCGCCGATATTCGGCATTGGCGACCGATCGCGGCGCCGACACCTCGATGTCACAGGCGATCGCATTTTTGATCCGCTCGATCGCCGCTTCGTCCAGCACGCCCGCGCGCCGCAATTCCAGGCACATCTGCAACATGCCCACCGCGGTCGCCTGCGCCCGCATGCCCACATTGGTCAGGTCGAAATGCAGCTTCTTCTGCTTGTCCAGATGCATCGACATCATTCGCGTCCTTCTCGTCATCCTCTGCCTTTATAGAGAAGCGCAGAAGCGGGCGAAATGATCCAGCGCAAAAGCGGATACCTGTCCTATCTGCCGGTATCGGCCTAGACGGGAGGGCTGCGCATTGAACGAAGGCTTGTCACAATATATCGCGAGAAAGACAGGAAATTTCACGATTCACGGGAAATATGCGAAGTTAAGCGATCAGAGGTTTGACTCAGAGCCGTTCGTCCTGAGCCTGTCGGGCCGCAGGCGACCGAAGGTCAACGACGCGCGCAACGTCCTTCGACAGGCTCAGGACGAACGGAAACTGGTTAACGCGCAACATTCTAGCGCTATGCGCCCTAAACGCCCGGCTCCGCCTTGGCGCCATCCTTCGCCCGTCCCTTCAGCGCCTTGGACCGTTCCTCAAGATAGACCTTGATCATCGCCACGATCGGATCGGCCAGGAACAGGCCCATCAGGCCGAACAGCGCGCCGAACAATATCTGCGCCGCCAGCACCAGCGCCGGGGCCAGATCGGTGGCGCGCTTGGCCACCATCGGCACGATCAGATAGCCGTCGATCACCTGCACCGCCAGATAGACGCCAAAGGCATAGAGGCCCGTGTCGGTGCCCCCGGAAAAGCCGACCAATATGATCAGCACGCCCGATATGATCGATCCGATATTGGGCAGGAAGGCGAACAGGCCGGTCAATATGCCCAGCAGCCCCGCCATCGGCACGCCGCCGGCCCACAGCAACAGCCATGTGCCCACGCCCTCCACCGCCATGCCGATCAGCCGGCCGAACATCAGCCGGCGCAGCGTCCAGCCCATCTTGTCGGCGATGGCGTAGAAATGGGCGCGCTTCTCCATCGGCAGCATCCAGGCGACGCCGCGCTCATAGAGTTTCGGCTCGACCGCGATGAAGATCGCCAGAACCAGCATCATGACGCCGCTCGTCACCGCGCCGACCGCCGTGCCGACCGCCGCCGTCACCCGGCCCATGCTGCTCATCGCCTGACTGGCCAGGCTCTTGAGGTCGTCGGGCGTGGTGCTGATGCCCAATTGCTGCATCCAGCCGCCGACCCGCGCCACCTGTGCCTCGACGATGGTGCGCATCGCCTGCGCCTGCGCCGCCAGGCTCGATCCGGTAAGGTAGAAAGTATAGGCCATGAAGGCGACTGCGCCCAGCAGCACGATGGTCAGGCGCCATCCGCGCGAAATCGGCAGCACCCGGCCCAGCAGCCGCGTGCCGCCGTCCATCATCGTCGCCAGCACCAGCGCGCCCATGATCAGCATCAGCGGCTGCGCCAGCAGCACCACCATAGCAATGGCGATGGCCAGCGCGAACCACACGCCCGCGCGCTGCAATTCATGGCTGACTAACGGACTGCGAACTTCGCTGGGGCCGGGTTCCTCGACATGCTGTCTGTTCGTGTCGCTCAAAAGCCGGTGCCCCTTCGTCGGTTATTTCGCTGCTGCAACGCTCTCCGGCCGCAGGCTGTTCCCCGCCCGTCCGCTACGGAAGGCATGCAGCCAGGTCAGCGGATTCCAGGTCGAATCGCCGTCCAGGCTGAAGGTGATGAATTCCGCCCGGCCACCGATCGCCTCGAACGGCACCGGTCCACCCAGGCCATTTTCCTCCAGCGGCGCGCGGCTGTCGGCGCTGTTGTCGCGATTGTCGCCCATCAGGAAGACATGGTTTTCGGGCACCCGCACCGGGCCATACCAGTCCAGCGCGCTCGGACCCATGTCGATCGTGACATAGGTCTTGCCATTGGGCAGGATTTCCTGCCGCACCGGCAGTTCGCAATATTCCTTGCCATCCTTGCCCGTCACCAGCGCGCCGGGGAATTGCAGCGGCGGGCAGGGGGCATTGCCGTCCACGGGGATGCGCAGGGGCTTGAGCACCTTCTGCGGCACCGCCACGCCGTTCAGGATCACCTGACCGCCGCGCACCTCAATAATGTCGCCGGGCAGACCGATCACCCGCTTGATATAATCTTCCCGCCGGTTCTGTGGGGACACGATCACGATGTCGCCGCGCTCGGGCAGGCGGCCCAGCACGCGCCCCTTCATGAAGGGCAGGGGGTGGAAGCTGGGCGAGACATAGGACCAGCCATAGGGGAATTTGCTCACCACCAGCCGGTCGCCGGTCAGCAGCACCGGCATCATCGATTCGGACGGGATGTAGAAAGGCTTGGCGACGAAGCTGTGGAACGCCAGCACCGCCAGGATCAGCAGGGTGATGCTCTTCACCTCCTGCAACCAGTTGACCGGGGTCTTGGCCTCCGCCGGGGTCGGGGCATCCGATATGGTCTGGTCTTCGGGCAGGTCGATGGCCGTCACGGGCGGGCTTTCCTTGGGGGCGTCGGGATCGGTGATCGGGTTGGTCATTACAGGGGCAGGGCTTCGATGATGACGAAGGCCTGCGCCCATGGATGATCGTCGGTGAGCGTCAGATGAATGACGGGTTTATGCCCCGCCGGCACCATCGATTCCAGCCGCCTGAGCGCCCCCCCGGTCAGCGCCAGCGTGGGCGCGCCCGACGGCGCGTTGACGACGCCGATATCCTTCATGAACACCCCGGCCTTGAACCCGGTGCCCACCGCCTTGGAGAAAGCCTCCTTGGCGGCAAAACGCTTGGCCAGCGTGCCTGCCTTGGTGAAGGGGCGGCGTTCGGCCTTGGCCTGCTCCACCGGCGTAAAGACGCGCTGCACGAATCGCTCACCGAACCGGTCGAGCGAATTCTGGATACGCTCGATATTGCAGAGGTCGGAGCCAAGGCCGATGATCATCTCTCCTCCCCTGCAAGGAGAGGGGGACCGCGGCGCGCAGCGACGTGGTGGAGGGGGAGTGCAGCGAAACATGACAGGGCCTGCCCAGAGGCCAGCCCCCTCCACCACCAGCTTCGCTGGCGGTCCCCCTCCCCGTGCCGGGGAGGAATCACCGCGCCAGATCCATCTGCCGCCGCATCTCGCGGATGCTCGCTTCCAGCCCGCCAAAGATCGCCTCGCCGATCAGGAAATGGCCGATATTGAGTTCGGCGATCTGCGGGATGGCGGCGATCGGTGCGACATTGTCGAAGGTCAGGCCGTGGCCGGCATGCGGCTCGATGCCATTTTTGGCAGCCAGCGCGGCGGCGTCGGCGATGCGGCGCAGTTCGACCGCGCGGGCCTCGCCGCTCAGATGCGCATAGGCGCCGGTATGAAATTCCACCACCGGCGCGCCCAGCCGAATCGCCGCGTCGATCTGCGCGGCGTCCGCCTCGATGAACAGGCTGACGCGAATGCCGGCCTCGTTCAGCGCCGTCACGATCGGTTGCAGCGTCGCAAACTGCCCGGCGGCGTCCAACCCGCCCTCGGTCGTGCGTTCCTCGCGCTTTTCCGGCACGATGCAGGCGGCGTGCGGCTTGTGGCGCAGGGCGATGTCCAGCATCTCCTGCGTCGCCGCCATCTCCAGGTTCAGCGGTACGCTGATCCCGTTTACGAGCGCATCGATATCTCTATCCCTGATGTGACGCCGATCTTCGCGAAGATGTGCCGTGATGCCATCGGCCCCCGCCTCAACTGCCATAAAGGCCGCGCGAAGCGGATCGGGATGTTCGCCCCCCCGCGCGTTGCGGATGGTCGCCACATGGTCGATATTCACGCCAAGGCGAAGGGGCATGGTCATCGTTACTGCTTCCGGCTGCCGGGCTTGATCGCGGGGACCGCCGCCAGTTCTGGCGGAACGGCGTCTTCGTCATAGACCGGGAAGTTGATCGAGACGAGCGGGTAGAAGGGCACGCCCAGATCGACTTCACCAGCCGACCGGTCGACCAGCGCCGCTTCGGCGATGACGATGCCGCCTTCCTTCTCGACCGCTTCGATCGCCTGACGCGACGACAGGCCGGTGGTCACGACGTCCTCGACCATCAGCACCTTCTGCCCCGGCGTGATGGCGAAGCCGCGACGCAGCTCGAAAAAGCCGTCCGGCCGTTCCAGGAACACCGCGTCCTTGTCCAGCGCGCGGCCGATTTCATGGCCGATGATCAGGCCGCCCATGGCGGGCGACACGACCAGATCGATTTCCTGCCGCAATTCGCGGGGCAGCTTCTGCACGGTGGCGCGGGCCAGCTTGCCGGCCCGCTCCGCATTCATCAGCACGCGGGCGCATTGCAGATAATTGGCGCTGCGGCGGCCCGAAGACAGGATGAAATGTCCTTCGAGCAGCGCCCCCGCCGCCCGGAATTCCGCCAATACTTCCTCGTCGTTCATGCCGTCCACTATCCATGTCGGGCGGCCCGCCGCTGCTGCGTCCGGTCCGCCATTCCGTCAGCATGACCGGCCCTTCGGCCCGCCATGATCGCGCCCCTGTGCGCTCTGCCTGCCGAATAGGCGGCCAAGGGAAGCGTTGCAACAGCGAAGAAAATCTGCTCCCTCATGCTTGAGGCAGGGGAAAAGCCTGCTTATAAGCCGCGGAAGAACCGAAACGGGCGAGGACCATAGCGCATAAAGTGCGTCTTCGTTGCAGCGGCGCCAAGGGGTTAGGGGTACGAAGACGCTATGAAAACGGTGAAATCGCTCGTTCTCGCCGGGTTGTTGGCCTTGATGCCCGCACTCGCATTGAATGGATCGGCACTCGCACAGGACAATAGTGTCGCTGCCGCGCCCGCAGCGGACAATGCCGCCGCACCGGCCGAATCGGCCTCCAACGCCACCGCACCGACAGCCGAAGCGGCGCCCGCCGCGCCCAAGGTCGCCGCGCCGCCGCGCATGAAGCCGACCGAAGGCATCGGTATGCCGATGCCGGGTGAAATCACCCTGCAAAAGCAATTCAGCCCCACCGGCCACACCGCGCGCTGGCTGCACGACGTGCTGCTGCTGCCGCTGATCACCATCATCTCGGTCTTCGTGCTGATCCTGATGCTCTATGTGATGTGGCGCTATCGCCGCAGCGCTAATCCGGTGCCGTCCAAGACGTCGCACAACACGCTGATCGAAGTGATCTGGACGGTTTTGCCGGTCGTGATCCTGCTGATCGTCGCTGTGCCCTCGATCGGCCTGCTGGCCGACCAGTATAAGCCCGCGCCCAAGGATGCGCTGACGGTCAAGGTCACGGGTTATCAATGGTATTGGGGCTATGAATATCCGGACAATGCGATCCCGGAATATGTGTCCAACCTGCTGCCCGAAGACAAGGCGAAGGCCAATGGCGAACCCTATCTGCTGGCGCCCGACAATCGTCTGGTGCTGCCGGCCGGGCGCCCGGTCAAGCTGATCATCACCGGCGCGGACGTGATCCACGCCTTCGCCGTGCCCTCGCTCTGGCTGAAGATGGACGCCGTCCCCGGCCGCCTCAATGAAAAGAGCGTCTTCATCGAAAAGCCGGGCGTCTATTACGGCCAATGTTCCGAACTGTGCGGCGCGCGCCACGGCTTCATGCCGATCGCGATCGAGGCGCTGCCGCCCGAACAGTTCGACCAGTGGGTGCTGTCGCAGGGCGGCAGCCTGAAGGGCGCAGCGGAAAAGACGGCACAAGCCGCTCCCGCCGCGACCGAGAAGAAAATCTGATCAGGGGTAGGAACGTCATGACCACCATCACCGCGGATCATCACGGCGATCATGCCCATGATCATCATGATGCCGATCACAAGCCAGCCTTCTTCCAGCGCTGGTTCATGTCCACCAATCATAAGGACATCGGCACCCTCTACCTGATCTTCGCGATCGTCGCCGGTATCATCGGCGGTGGCATTTCGGGGCTTATGCGCGCCGAACTGGCCCATCCGGGCATTCAGTATCTGCACACATGGGCGATGATGATGGACGGGCCGGAGGCGACTCTGGACCAGGCCTATCATCTGTGGAACGTGCTGATCACCGCCCACGGCCTGATCATGGTCTTCTTCATGGTCATGCCCGCGATGATCGGCGGCTTCGGCAACTGGTTCGTGCCGATCATGATCGGCGCGCCGGACATGGCCTTCCCCCGGATGAACAATGTCAGCTTCTGGCTGCTCATCCCCGCGTTCGTTCTTTTGCTCGGCAGCACTTTCGTTCCTGGCGGCACCGGCAATGGCGCGGGCACCGGCTGGACCGTCTATGCCCCGCTCTCGACCAGCGGATCGGCTGGCCCCGCCGTCGACATGGCGATCCTGTCGCTGCACATCGCGGGCGCTTCGTCGATCCTCGGCGCGATCAACTTCATCACCACCATTTTGAACATGCGCGCGCCGGGCATGACCCTGCACAAGATGCCGCTGTTCGTCTGGTCGGTGCTGGTCACCGCCTTCCTGCTGCTGCTGGCTCTCCCGGTCCTGGCCGCTGCGATCACGATGCTGCTGACCGACCGCAATTTCGGCACCACCTTCTATGATGCCGCCGGCGGTGGCGATCCCGAACTCTACCAGCATCTCTTCTGGTTCTTCGGCCATCCCGAAGTCTATATCATGATCCTGCCGGGCTTCGGCATCGTCAGCCAGATCATCTCGACCTTCAGCCGCAAGCCGGTCTTCGGCTATCTCGGCATGGCCTATGCCATGGTCGCGATCGGCGTGGTCGGCTTCGTCGTCTGGGCGCACCATATGTTCACCACCGGCATGTCGGTGAATGTGAAGATGTACTTCACCGCCGCGACGATGGTCATCGCCGTCCCCACGGGCATCAAGATCTTCTCGTGGATCGCGACCATCTGGGGCGGGTCGATCAGCTTCAAGACGCCGATGATGTGGGCGCTGGGCTTCATCTTCCTGTTCACCGTGGGCGGCGTGACCGGCGTCGTGCTGGCCAATGGCGGCGTGGACGATGTGCTGCACGACACCTATTATGTCGTCGCCCACTTCCATTACGTCCTCTCGCTGGGCGCGGTGTTCGGCCTGTTCGCGGGCTTCTATTACTGGTTCCCGAAAATGTCGGGCAAGATGTATAACGAGTTCCTCGGCCACCTGCATTTCTGGGTCTTCTTCATCGGCGTGAACCTGCTGTTCTTCCCGATGCATTTCCTGGGCCTGTCGGGCATGCCGCGTCGCTACCCCGATTATCCGGCGGCGTTCGAGCATTGGAACTGGGTCGCGACCATGGGCTATATGGTCATGGCCAGCGGCATGGTGATCTTCTTCATCAACCTGATCTGGTCGCTCGCGGCCGGCAGGAAGGCGGAGGGCAATCCCTGGGGCGAAGGCGCCACGACGCTGGAATGGACCCTGTCCAGCCCGCCGCCCTTCCACCAGTTCGAAACGCTGCCAGTGATCGAAGACAGCGTGCATCATTGATGTCCTGAAAAGTTTGACAGGATTTGAAAGGCGCGACATCAATGTTGCGCCTTTCTTGTTGAAAATCTGCGTGTTTCTGGGGGAATGATGAGTCAGAAAACCACGTTGCTGGATATCCATAGCCACTCATTGTTGTTGCATGGCCAGGATCAATTCATGCCGGATGTCAGCCTGACGCTGGTGCCGGGCGATACCATGTATGGCAGCGCGCGGCATTATCTGTCGGTAGGGTCGAATGCGCTCGGGCATATTCGACAGGCGCTCAATGTCGCCGGGTCGAACATGGCGGCCGTAACCTCCGTTCTCGATTATGCCTGCGGTTTCGGTCGCGTCCTGCGCTGGCTGCGCGCAGGCTTTCCCACGGCCGATCTCTATGGGGTGGATGCCGACGGTCCGTCCGTCGCGGGTGCGCGGGCGCTCAATCTGGGCGCGACGATCATCCAGGCGGACATCAGCCTGCGCGAAGACATGCCGCGCAAATTCGACCTGATCTGGGTCGGATCGCTCTTTACCCATCTATCGGAATTCGAAACCCGCCGGGTTCTTGCTTACTTGCAGGATCAGTTGAGCGAAAACGGCATTATCGTCTTCACTTATCATGGCGAATATGTGCTGAATCTCCTCACCAGCCCCAAGACCCCTTATGGCCTGGACGACGCCGGTCGGGAAAAGGTGCTGCGCGAATATGGCGAGCGCGGCTATGGCTACGCCATCTACAAGGAATGGACGGCCGATTATGGCACCTCGGCGACTCATCCCTCGAAGATGACGCAAATCTGCCTTGATGCCGATCTGATCCCGATCATCAACAAGCCGCGCGCCTGGGACAATCATCAGGATCTCATCGCGTGCAGGAAGCAACTGCCGCTGGCGCGCCGGTTCCAGCCGCGCGAAATTCCTGGCTGATTCATCGGACAACAGGCTGCTTCTTCCTCTTGGGGCAGAAGCAGCGTATAGGCCGCCTCGCAATGACCATGTTGACCTACCCCGCCGCCACGCTCATGCCCGCCCATTGGCGCGATTTCGTCGCGCTGACCAAGCCGCGCGTCATGACTTTGGTCGTGTTCACCGGCCTGTGCGGCCTGCTCGCCGCGCCGGGCCATATCCATCCCGTCCTCGCCTTCACCGCTATCCTGTGCATCGCGCTGGGCGCCGGGGCCGCCGCCACGCTCAACCAGTGGTGGGAAGCCGATATCGACGCGAAGATGAAGCGCACCGCCAACCGTCCGCTGCCCGCCGGGCGCATGGACCGGCAGGCGGCGCTGCATTTCGGCGTCGGCCTGTCCTTCTTCTCGGTGATCCTGATGGGGGTCGCGACCAACTGGTTCGCGGCGGGCGTGCTGCTCGTCTCGATCCTCTTCTACGTCTTCATCTACACTATCTGGCTGAAGCCCCGGACGGCGCAGAATATCGTCATCGGCGGCGCGGCCGGCGCCTTCCCGCCGATCATCGGCTGGGCGGCGGTGACGGGCGATGTCGGCGCGCTGCCGGTCGCCCTGTTCATGCTCACCTTCTTCTGGACGCCGCCGCATTTCTGGGCGCTCGCCCTGTTCGTGCGCCCCGATTATGCCGCCGCCGGCATCCCGATGCTGCCGGTGGTCGCCGGTGAACGCGCGACCCGTCGCCAGATCTGGTTCTACACCGCGATCATGGCCGCCGCCGCGCTGGCCCCGGTGCTGCTGCGCCTGACCGGCATCGTCTATGGCAGCGTGGCGCTCGCCGGCACAGCGGTCTTCGTGGCGCTCGCCTTCCAGGTCTATCGCAGCCGGGAAACCGACCCCGCTCGCATGAAGCCGGAACGGCGCCTGTTCAAATATTCGATCCTCTATCTCTTCCTCTTGTTCGGGGCAGTGGTCGTCGACCGCTGGCTGCTGGCATGAAGCCGGAGGATCAGGACCAGATTCGCGCCCGGCAAAAGTCGCGCTCGATCGTCACCGGCCTGCTGCTGGGCTTTCTCGCCATCCTGTTCTTCGCCATCACTTTGGCCAAGATCGGCGCGAGCCACGCGATCTGATGGCCTCTATCCCGCCTTCGCCCTTCGACCGTGACCGGCGCAATCGCCGGACGCTGGTGGCGACGGCGGTGGTGGGCCTGTCCATGCTGGGCCTCGGCTTCGCGTCGGTCCCGCTCTACCGCATCTTCTGCGAACAGACCGGCTTTGGCGGCACCACCAGCCGCGCCGCCGATGACAAGGCCGCGCGCGCCGTCATCGGCCGCACCATGTCGATTCGCTTCGATTCCAATGTCCAGCCGGGCATGCCGTGGAAATTCTACCCCGAACATCCGACCGACACGGTGACGGTGGGGGCGAAGGACATGGCGATCTTCATCGCGAAGAATATGTCGGATCGCCCGGTCACCGGCACGGCCAGCTTCAACGTCACCCCGACGCAGGCGGGTGGCTATTTCACGAAGATCCAGTGTTTCTGCTTTACCCAGCAGACGCTGCAACCGGGGGAAGAGGTGCGGATGCCCGTCCTCTATTATATCGACCCGAAAATCCTCGATGATCCCGACAACAGGGACACGCAACAGATTACGCTGAGCTATACCTTCTATCCTGTTGAGCAGGGCAAGAAGGCAAGCTAAGGAAAAGAGAAGAACAGGAGCAGGGAAAAGCGGTCATGGCAGGCGCAAAGAATCACGATTATCACATCCTTCCGCCCAGCATCTGGCCGCTGTTCGGCTCCATGTCCGCACTGGTCATGGCGTTCGGCGCGATCATGTGGATGCATCCCGACGCGATGCCCGCCGGTGGCGGCGCGGTTTTCCTGATCGGGCTGGGCGGCGTGCTGTTCACCTTCTTCAGTTGGTGGGGCAATGTCATCACCGAAGCCCATGCCGGCGATCATACGCCGGTGGTGCAATTGCACCTGCGCTACGGCATGATCCTGTTCATCGCGTCCGAAGTGATGTTCTTCGTCGGCTGGTTCTGGGCCTTTTTCGACTTCTCCCTCTTCCCCAGCGCGCTCGCGCCTATCGAGGGTATGTTCCCATCCAAGGGCATAGAGGTGATGAACGCGTTTGAGCTGCCCTTGCTCAACACGCTGATCCTGCTCTGTTCGGGCACCACCGTCACCTGGGCGCATCATGCGCTGATCCATGGCGACCGCGATGGCCTGATCAAGGGATTGTGGTGCACCATCATTCTGGGCGCGATCTTCTCGTGCATCCAGGCCTATGAATATGCCCATGCACCCTTCGCATTCGGCGGCAGCCCCTATAGCTCGGCCTTCTACATGGCGACCGGCTTCCACGGCTTCCACGTCATCGTCGGCACCATCTTCCTGATCGTCAACCTCGTCCGCGCCTATAAGGGGCACTTCACCCCGCGCCAGCATTTCGGCTTCGAAGCGGCTGCCTGGTACTGGCATTTCGTCGATGTGGTGTGGCTGTTCCTCTTCGTCGCCATCTATGTCTGGGGCGGCTGGGGCGCCCCGGTCCATGGCGGCTGAGCCATTGACCCTCGCATGATGTTCGGAGCGGCCGGGGCGAAAACTCCGGCCGTTTTCTTTTGTCGCGCATGGGGATATCACGAAGACGGATTTGCCTTTCTCCGTCATTGCGAGCGTAGCGAAGCAATCCATTGTCGCTGCGGTGGATTGCTTCGCTACGCTCGCAATGACGATATTCTATCCAGTCTCAAGGACCGGCCATGACCGATCAGCCCGCCAAAGCCCGCATTCCCCTGATCCCGACGATCCTCGTCGCGCTGGCGGTACTGACCATGATCGGCCTAGGCATCTGGCAGTTGCAGCGCCGCGCGGAAAAGGCGCAGGCGCTGGCCCTCGCCACCGCCAATCCCACCCGGCCTGCCGTCGCCTTCCCGAAGCTGCCGCCCGTCGACCCGGCGATCCTCTTTCGCCCGTCCTCGGTCCATTGCCTGAACGTCGTCGAATGGCAGGTGGAGGCGGGCCGCGCCGCCGATGGATCGACCGGCTATCGCCATATCGCCCATTGCGCGACCGGGGCGGAGGGGCCGGGCGTGCTGGTGGCGATCGGCGTCGGCCAGAAACCGGATGACAAGCCTGACTGGACCGGGGGGCGGGTGGAAGGCTGGATCAGTCAGGAGCCGGACCATCGCGCCCTGTTCACCCGCATCGATGGGAAGGCGCCACCGCTCCGCCCGATGCTGATCGCCCGCACCGCGCCTGCCGGTCTCAAACCCGTCGCGCCACCAGTCGCGGACGATCTGCCCAACAATCATCTGGCCTATGCCGTGCAATGGTTCCTGTTCGCCGGAATCGCCATCATCATCTATATTCTGGCCCTGCGCTGGCGGAACGCGGCCAAACCCGCCTAAACGCTTGCTCCGGCGCGCGTGGATCGCTACCGCGCTTTCCCATTATGCAATATCAGAGCACCAGGGGGAGCGCGCCCGCGCTCGGTTTTGAGGATGTGACGCTGGCCGGGCTGGCGTCCGATGGCGGCCTGTATCTGCCGACGAGCTGGCCGGCCTTCACGCCCGACCAGATCAGCGGTCTTGCCGGCCTCTCCTATGTCGAAACCGCCGTCCGGGTGATGAGCCCCTTCGTCGCCGGTTCGCTGACCGAAGAGGAACTGCGCGAACTCTGCACCGCCGCTTATGGTCGGTTCAGCCATCAGGCCGTGACCCCGCTGGTGCAGCTCGATCATCAACATTGGGTGCTGGAACTGTTCCACGGCCCGACACTGGCGTTCAAGGATGTCGCGCTCCAGCTTCTCGGCCAGTTGTTCGAACGCTTCCTCTCGCGCCGTGACGATCATCTGACCATCGTGGGCGCCACTTCGGGCGATACCGGCTCCGCCGCGATCGATGCGGTCGCGGGCCGGGCGAAGATCGATATCTTCATGCTCCACCCCGAAGGCCGCGTGTCCGACGTGCAGCGCCGCCAGATGACCACGGTGCTGGCGCCCAACGTCTACAACATCGCCATCGACGGCAGCTTTGACGATGCGCAGGCGCTGGTGAAGGCGATGTTCAATGACGCCGATTTCAAGAGCCGCTTCAACCTGTCCGCCGTGAACAGCATCAACTGGGCGCGGCTGATGGCGCAGGTCGTCTATTATTTCTACGCCGCCGTGCGTCTGGGCGCGCCGCATCGCGAAGTCGCCTTCTCGGTCCCGACCGGCAATTTCGGCGACGTGTTTGCGGGCTATGTCGCCGCGCAGATGGGCCTGCCGGTCGCCAAGCTGATCGTCGCGACCAACGTCAACGACATCCTGCACCGCGCGCTGGCCGAAGGCGACTATAGCCAGGGTCAGGTCGTGGCGACCGCCACCCCTAGCATGGACATTCAGGTCAGCTCCAACTTCGAACGGCTGCTGTTCGCTGCCGGCGGCCGCGACGGTCTGGCGCTCGCCGAACAGATGCGCGGCTTCGAAGCCAGCAAGGCGATGCGCCTGACCAATGCTCAGCGGGAAGGGGCAGCGCGCCTCTTCTCCTCCTCGCGCGTCGATGCCGATGGCATGACCATGGCGATGCGCTGGGCCTATGACGCGGCCGGTCAGATCATCGATCCGCACAGCGCGATCGGTCTGGCCGCTGCCCGCACCGCTGGCGTGGATGCCTCCATCCCCGTCGTCACGCTGGCGACCGCCCATGCCGCCAAATTCCCCGACGCGGTCGAGCGCGCCACCGGCACCCGTCCGCCGCTGCCTTCGCGCGTGGGCGATCTGTTCTCGCGGGAGGAAAGCTATGCCAAGCTGCCCGGCACGTTCGAGGCGGTGACCGCCTATGTCGCCGAACGCGCGACCCCGCGCGGCTAGCCCTTTGGAACTCAAGACCCTCATCGGCGAACCCTGGTCGGATTACGGCCTGCTTGATTCGGGCGACGGGCGAAAGCTGGAACGCTATGGCCGCTTCCGCTTCATCCGTCCCGAACCGCAGGCGATGTGGAAGCCCGCGACGACCGACTGGAAGGCCGACGGCGAATTCATCCCCGGTTCGGACGAGGATGGCGGCGGCCGCTGGTATTATGACAAGCCGGTCCCGGCCGAAGGCTGGCCGCTGCACTGGAAGGAAGTGACCTTCCAGTCGAGTTGCACCCCCTTCCGCCATCTCGGCTTCTTTCCCGACATGGCGCCGATCTGGGACGAACTGCGCGCCAGCTATGCCGACAAGCCGGACGCAGAGGTGATGAACCTGTTCGGCTATACCGGCGTCGGCACGCTGGCCCTGTCGGCCGGCGGCGCGCGCATGGTGCATGTCGATGCGTCGAAGAAGTCGGTGGCGCAGGCCCGCGCCAATGCCGCGCTTTCGGGCATGGAGGACAAGCCTGTCCGCTGGATCGTGGAGGACGCCGCCAAGTTCGTCGCCCGCGAAGTGCGCCGCAACCGCCGCTATGACGGCATATTGCTCGATCCGCCCAAATATGGCCGTGGCCCGGATGGTGAAGTCTGGCGTCTGGAGGAGGATCTCCCCGGTCTGATCGCCAATTGCCGCGCGCTGCTGGACGCCGACAGCCGCTTCCTGTTCCTGACCGTCTATGCCGTGCGCATGTCGGCTCTGGCGATCGGCGAATTGCTGCGTCAGGCCTTTGCCGACCTGCCCGGGACGGTCGATGCGGGCGAGCTGGTCGTACGGGAGGAGGCACGCGGCATCGCGCTGCCCACCGCCATCTGGGCGCGCTGGCGCCGCTGATGCTGCGATGCGGCGAACCGCGTCGCATGATGCTTTATCCATGGTGACGTGACTGATATTGTTGCGCCTCACAATCAGGGCCGCCCATGTTCTCGTCTCTCACCGCCAGGATCGCCACTTTCGGCCTGCTGGTCATGCTGGCCCTGCTGGCGCTCATCTGGATGCTGGTCGATGCGTCGATGCAGACGCGGGACAGCTTCCGCTGGGTCACGCATTCGGCGCAGGTGATCGAGACGATGGACGACGCCTTCGCCGCTCTGCGCGAAGCCGAATCGGGCCAGCGCGGTTTCGTCCTGACCCGCAACGCCAGTTTTGCCGACTCTGTCGATTCGCGCATCGGCGATACCCGTCGCGCCGTTGGCCAGGTCGTCACCCTCACGGCCGACAATCCCGCCCAGAATGCGCGCGCGCGCGAAATCGGCACGCTGGTCGAACGGCGCATCGCCATGCTTCGGGGCACGATCGATCTGGCCCGGCGGGGCGATTTCGATCAGGCACGGGCCGTGATCGCCAGCGGCGGCGGCCGCGACCTGATGGCCATGGTATCGCTGCGGATCGACAGTTTCCTGATCGAGGAACGGGCGCTGCGCACCAGCCGGATCGAGGCGGCGGACCATCGCCTCGCCTGGGTCCGCAAGCTGGCGCTGGTCGGTGGCCCGCTGCTCGCATTGCTGATCCTCTCCATCTCCCTGCTCTTCATCTGGGGCATCCGTCGGCCTGCTGGCCTGATCCGTCAGGCGATGACGGCGCTGGGGCAGGGGGAGCGGGAGGTGCGCGTCACCGAACCGATGGGATCGCGCGAATTTGAAGAACTTGCCGACGGCTATAACGCCATGGCCGATCAGCTACAGACCGCCATCGCCGATCAGGGACGCAGTGAGCGGGAACTCAAGGCCGCCCATACCGAACTGATGCAGAATAGCGATACGCTGCGGGAACGGGGCGAGGTGATCGAATTGCTGGGCGGCATGGCCCACCGCATGCAGGCCGCCCGCACAGACGAGGAACTGGCTCAGGTCATCGGCGTGTTCGTGCCGCGCGTGCTCCCCGGCATCCCCGGCGGCCTTTATGCCCATAATAACAGCCGCAACCTGCTGATCCCGATTGCGGGATGGGGCGGCTATACCCCGCGAGCAGATGGCTTCGCGCCAGACCAGTGCTGGGCCTTGCGGCGCGGACAGAGCCACTTCGTCGCCGAACCGGGTGGCGACATCGTTTGCGCCCATGTCGATGCCGACGCCATCTATCATTGCGAGCCTTTGCTGGCCGGTGGCGAGGTGATCGGCACCCTCTATCTTCAGGGTGTGGTCGGCGAAGAACATCGCTTCCGCCTGACCGTGATGGCGGAAAATATCAGCTCCGCGCTGGTCAACCATAGCCTCCAGCGTGGCCTGCGCGAACAGACGATCCGCGATCCGCTGACCGGCCTGTTCAACCGTCGCTATATGGAAGAGGCGCTGGCGATCGAGATCGCCCGCTCGCGCCGGTCCGGCATCCCGCTCAGCCTGGTCATGTGCGACGTCGACCATTTTAAGCGGTTCAATGACGAATTCGGCCATGATGCAGGGGACAGCGTGCTCCAGTCGGTGGCCAGCGAAATGCGCAGCCGCTTCCGCGACGGCGACATCGTCTGCCGCTATGGCGGGGAGGAATTCACCATCATCGCGCCGGGCACCACCGCGCAGGCGCTGTCGGCGCGGGTCGAACTGCTGCGCAAGAGCATTAGCGAAATCGTGCTGAAACAGGGTGGGCGCGCGCTGGGATCGACCAGCATGTCCTTCGGCATCGCCACCTGGGCGGAACCCATGGCCCGCGACGGATCGACCCTGTTGCAGGCCGCCGACGCTGCGCTCTATCGCGCCAAGCGGGGCGGCCGCAATCGCATCATCCTCGACACGCCCGTTGCCGATGACGGCGAAACGACGCTCGTTCCGGCCCCGGCTCAGGCAAGCGTCAGGTAGATTTCCGCCTCGATCACCCAGTCGCCGCCGATATCGCGCCACTTCGCGCTATAGTCGCCCGACGCCTGCACCACGCCATCGACGGCGCCCTGCCAGCGACCATGTTCCATCGCGATCGGTTCGGTGGGGGACATGACGATGCTGTCTGGCGTGCGCGTGTAGATCATCCGCTCCCGCGCCGCGAATTCCCGCTTCCACGCCATCAGTTGCGCCTTGCGCCCGCTGATCACGGCGCTGTCCGTGCCCGTCACCATCACGACATGCATGGCCAGCAGCGGCCCGATCGCATTCAGGTTAGCCTCCTCCAGCGCCCGGTTGAACGTGGCGCGTGCCATGCGAATGGCCAGATCGGCGGCAGCGGTCATGAACAGACTTTCGAGATCATAGGAAACGTGCTCCTGCGAAAGCACTGAGGCGAGACAAGCGGCTCGCCCTCAGCCTAGTTCAGACGGCGGGACTGGGTTCTTGCCTTCGCAGGAACATGTTGCTTTTACCCGCACCGCGCAGACGTAACCACCATCGCTTCATCATAGCTGACGGTCAGCCGATCGGGACGGAAATCCATCGTCATCGCCATGCCCGGCCCGCCCCAGCGCAGCGTCTTCGCGCCAGATGCCTTGAGCAGGTCCGCGCCCAGTTCGGCGCTTGCCTTCTGCCCGACGAACCGCTCCAGCCCGTCATTGCGGCAAGGCCCCTCCGCGGATGCGGCGGGCGGCGTCTCCGGCCCCTGACCACTGGCACCCGCACAGGCGGCGAGCGGCAGCGCCATCAATCCCACAAAGGCCATCCGCATCTTGCCTCTCCTTACTCCGTGCGCGTCATCTTCAACCGGCCATTCTTGACCGCAAAGGCCATCCGGCCTTCGACCAGATCAACCGCGTCCCGGCCAAATTGTTCATAACGCCAGCCTTCCAGGATCGACAGGCCCTCACGCACGCCCGCCGCCAGCGCGTCGATATCATCCGTCCGCGCGATCAGCCGCGCCGCGACATTGATGTCGCGCGAGCGAATCTTGAGCAACAGCTTCAGCAAATCCGCGACCAGCGCGCCGTCCTTGCCCAGCCCCGGCCGCTTGGGATCGCGCTCGGGCATCTCGTCCTTGCCCAGCGGCTGGTGCTTGGCCAGCGCGTTCATCAGCCGCGCGCCGATATCATTGCTGCGCCATGTCGCGCTCAACCCGCGCACCTTGCCCAGATCTTCCTGCGTGCGCGGCGGATGGCTGGCGATATCGGCCAGCGTCTCATCCTTCACGATGCGCCCGCGCGGCAGATTCTTGTCCTGCGCCTCGATCTCGCGCCATGCCGCCAGCGCCTTCAGCCGTCCCAGCACGTCGGACTTCTTGCTGGCGATGCGCACGCGCTGCCATGCCTGCGAGGGATCATTTTCATAATGGCTGGGATCGCTGATCCGCTCCATTTCCTGATCCAGCCAGTCGCCACGCCCGGTCTTGCGCAACTCTTCCAGCATCTTGGGGAAAATCTGGATCAGATAGGTGACGTCGCCGATCGCATAGTCGATCTGGCGCTTGTCCAGCGGCCGCCGCGCCCAGTCGGTAAAGCGCGCGCCCTTGTCCAGTTGCACGCCCATCCACGCATCGACCAGATTGCCATAGCCGATCTGCTCGCCCAGCCCCAGCGCCATGGCCGCAATCTGCGTGTCGAACATCGGATGCGGCGTCTTGCCGGTCAGGTTGTGGACGATCTCGATATCCTGCCCACCAGCATGGAAGACCTTGAGCACATCCTCATTATTGACCAGCAGGTCCAGCAGCGGCGTCATGTCCAGCCCCTGCGCCTTCGGGTCGATCGCCGCGGCTTCGTTCGGGTCGGCAACCTGCACCAGACACAGTTCGGGCCAATAGCTGTTTTCCCGCATGAATTCGGTGTCGACGGCGATGTACGGGGATTTCGCAATGCGGGCGCAGAAATCGGCAAGGGTCTTGCTGTCGGTAATCAGCGGATGAATTTGCATATGGTCTTCGATCTTATTATGGGCTGGCCCGTCGCTCACGGGCTCGTCAATGCTTGACAAGACCGGGCATAGCGACGCTGCAACAGTTTGTCATTTCCGTAAAACGAATCTGAAAGATACAAAACGCCATGCACGCCTATCGCACTCACACCTGCGGCGCCCTGACGACAGCCGAAGTCGGCAATCAGGTCCGCGTATCGGGCTGGGTGCATCGCAAGCGCGATCATGGCGGCGTTCTCTTCGTCGATTTGCGCGATCATTATGGCATCACCCAGATCGTGGCGAAGGCGGACAGCGATCCGCTCCGTGCGCTGGAAAGTCTGCGCCTTGAATCGGTCGTGACGATCGAGGGCGCCGTCGTCGCGCGCGCTGCCGAAGCGATCAACCCCCGCATGGCCACCGGCGAAATCGAAGTCGTGGCCGACAGCGTGACGATCCTGTCGGCCGCCGCCGAACTGCCGCTGCCGGTCGCGGGCGAGCAGGATTATCCCGAAGATATTCGCTTGCGCTATCGCTTCCTCGATCTGCGTCGCGAAACGCTGCACGCCAACATCGTCAAGCGCACCAAGATCATCTCCGACATGCGCCGCCGCATGGAAGGCGTGGGCTTCACCGAATATTCGACGCCGATCCTGACGGCATCTTCGCCGGAGGGTGCGCGCGACTTCCTCGTTCCCTCGCGCATCCATCCCGGCAAATTCTACGCCCTGCCGCAGGCGCCCCAGCAATATAAGCAGTTGCTGATGGTCGCAGGTTTCGACCGCTATTTCCAGATCGCGCCCTGCTTCCGCGATGAAGACCCGCGTGCCGACCGTCTGCCCGGTGAATTCTACCAGCTTGACCTGGAAATGAGCTTCGTCACGCAGGAAGATGTCTGGAACACGATGGAGCCGGTAATCGCTCAGGTGTTCGAAGCGTTTGCCGAGGGCAAGCCCGTGACCCCGGCCGGCAGCTTCCCGCGCATCCCGCATGCCGAAGCGCTGCTGAAGTACGGCAGCGACAAGCCCGACCTGCGCAACCCCATCCTGATTCAGGACGTGACCGATCATTTCGTCGGCTCGGGCTTCGGCATCTTCGCTTCGCTGGTCGAAGGCGGCGCACGCATCCGCGCCATCCCCGCGCCGGGCGCTGGCGCTGGCAGCCGCAAATTCTTCGATGAGATGAATGTCTGGGCACGCGGCGAAGGCTATTCGGGCCTTGGCTATATCAACATCAAGGATGGCGTGCCCGGCGGCCCCATCGCCAAGAACCATGGCGAGGAAGCGACCGCGAAGCTCATCGAAGCGCTCGGCCTTGGTCCCAATGACGGCGTCTTCTTCGCCGCCGGCAAGGAATCGCAGGCCGCCAAGCTCGCAGGCCTCGCCCGTATCCGCGTGGGCGAGCAACTCGACCTGATCGACAAGAACCGTTTCGAACTCTGCTGGATCGTGGACTTCCCCTTCTACGAATATGATGAGGATTCGAAGTCGATCGACTTCGCCCACAATCCCTTCTCCATGCCGCAGGGTGGTCTGGATGCGCTGAACAATCAGGACCCGCTGACGATCAACGCCTACCAGTATGACATGGTCTGCAACGGCTTTGAGATCGCATCGGGGTCTATCCGTAACCAGTCGCCCGAACTGATGGTCAAGGCGTTCGAACTGGTCGGCCTGTCGCAGCAGGATGTCGAGGAGCGTTTCGGCGGCCTCTATCGCGCCTTCCAATATGGCGCCCCGCCGCATGGCGGCATGGCTGCCGGTGTCGACCGTATCGTGATGCTGCTGTGCGGCGCGCAGAATCTGCGTGAAATCACGCTCTTCCCGATGAACCAGCGCGCCGAAGACCTGCTGATGGGCGCGCCGAGCGCCGCCGAATTCAAGCAGCTGCGCGAACTCCATGTCCGCGTCGTCGAGCCGCAGACGAAGGGCTGATCCGTTCCGACGAAATGATGAGAAGGGCGTGGGAACTGGTGTCCTGCGCCCTTTTTCACGTCAGTTGCGGGCCCAGGCCGTGTGGATCGGTGTGCGATATGATGGGGGGATCATATGTGGCAGATTATTTTTGATGCGGATCGCAAGCAGATGACGTGATTTGCGCGCTGTCGGCGGATGACTGAAGTGGGCTCGGTCGAACGGCAAAGGCAGCACTGGGGCTTTCAACGACATCCCAGCCAGTCCAGCACCCGGTCGCGCAGCGCTTCCGGCGGCATGTCGGTCGTCAGGATCATCGCCCCTTCTTCGGGCAGCGGCGGCTCCAGCGTGGCGAGCTGGCTGTCGAGCAGGCTGGCGGGCATATAATGGCCCGGCCGGTTGCCCACTCGCGTCAGCAGGGCGTCGCGGTCATTGTCGAGCAGGATGAAATGCACCGGCACGCCGATCGCCGCGCGCAGCCGGTCGCGATAGACGCGCTTCAATGCCGAGCAGGCGGCGACCGCCACGCTCTGCGCCGCAACCGTGTCGGCGATCGCCGCGCCCAGCCGGTCGAGCCAGGGCCAGCGATCCGCATCGGTCAGCGCCTCTCCGCCGCGCATCTTCTCCACCGCCGCCGCCGAATGATAGCTGTCGCCTTCCAGAAAGGGGCAATGCAGCGCCAGCGCCACCAGCGCCCCCAACGTCGACTTGCCACAGCCACTCACCCCCATAACGATGACAGCACGGTGGGAGCCAGGGGCAGGATCGGCGGAAATCGGCAAGCGGGCGTCCTTATGCGCTGGGATAGTGGGGATCGGTTCCACTGCTATAAGGCCGCGCCACACCTCAGGAAAACTACGACCTTTGTCGCAAGTGCCAATCCGCGCCCGCTCCCCTAGCCATGCTGTATCCAGAAAAAGAGAAATAGGAGGCGGACATGATCGGACGCAGCATGATCGCGGTTTTGCTGGCGGCAACCGCATTGGGGGCACCGGCTTTTGCCGCGACGACCTCGGTCTTCCCGGTCGCACCCGCCGAGCCCCATGCCGTCACGGTGAAGGCCGTGGGTGACGGCCGCGCTGACGACAGCGCCGCGATCCAGCAGGCGCTCGATCAGGCCCGCGACGCGACCGGCCATGGCATCGTCTTCCTGCCATCGGGCACCTATCGCATCACCCGCTCGCTGATCGTCCCGGCGGGCGTACGCGTCTATGGCGTCGGCCCGACCCGGCCGGTGCTGCTGCTCGGCGTCAACACCCCCGGCTTCCAGCAGGGCGTGTCGACCATGGTGATCTTCGCGGGCGGCGATCAATATAATGTCGGTCAGGTGCCGGTCCCTGTGCCGACCGTCATACCCCGCGACAAGGTGGTGCGGGACGCCAATTCCGGCACCTTCTATTCCGCGATGAGCAATGTCGATATCGAGATTGGCGCGGGCAATCCGGCCGCCGCCGGTGTGCGCTTCCGCATGGCCCAGCATGCCTTTCTCAGCCATATGGAATTCCGCCTCGGCACCGCCTTTGCCGGCGTCTATCAGGCCGGAAACGTGATCGAGAATGTCCATTTCCAGGGCGGCCGATACGGCATCGTCACCGAAAAGACTTCGCCCGCCTGGCAGTTCACCCTGCTCGACTCCAGCTTCGACGGCCAGCGCGACGCCGCGATCCGCGAGCATGAAGTCGATCTCACCCTCGTCAATGTCGCGATCAAGAATACGCCGGTCGGGATCGAGATCGACCGCGGTTATAGCGACAGCCTGTGGGGCAAGGATGTCCGGTTCGAGAATGTGTCGAAGGCCGGGGTCGTCATCTCGAACGAGAAGAATGTCTTCACCCAGATCGGCTTCGACAACGCGCTGGCCGTGAACAGCCCGGTCTTCGCCCGCTTCCGCGACAGCGGCAAGACGATCGACGGCAAGGGCAAGGCCTATAAGGTCGCGAACTTCTCCTACGGCCTTGCCGTCCCGGCGCTCGGTCACACCGGCGAATACGCCACCACCGCCGACATCCAGTCGCTCTCCAGCCTACCGGCGCCACGCGCGCCCGCGATCCGCGACCTGCCGCCCATGGACCAATGGATCAATGTCCGCACGCTGGGCGCGGTCGGCGACGGCAAGGCGGACGACACCGCCGCCCTGCAAAAGGCGATCGACGCCAACCGCATCCTCTATTTCCCGACCGGCTTCTACAAGGTGACGGACCGGCTGACCCTGCGCCCGGACAGTATCCTGATCGGCCTGCACCCGGCCATCACCCAATTGTTCATCCCGGACAACAACCCCAAACATGCGGGCCTCGGCGCCGTCCTTCCGATCCTCGAAAGCCGCAAGGGTGGCGACAATATCCTGTCGGGCCTCGGCCTGTTCACCGGCCGGGTGAACCCGCGCGCCTCCGCCCTGCTATGGCGTTCGGGCGAGCGGAGCCTGGTCGAGGACGTCAAGATCATGGGCGGCGGCGGCACGCCCACCGCCGATGGCAAGATGCTGGGCACGCTGCGCGTCAACACCGGCGATCCGATCACCGACAGCCGGCTCGACGCCCAATATCCCAGCATCTGGGTGACGGACGGGGGCGGCGGCACCTTCGCCGACGTGTGGAGCCCCAACAGCTTTGCGCAGGCGGGCTTCTATGTCACCGACACCGACACGCCCGGCCATGTCTATGAAATGTCGGTCGAACATCATGCCCGCAACGAGATCGTGCTCGATAATGTGCGCAACTGGGAATTCCTTGCCCCCCAGACCGAGCAGGAAGTGGACGATGGTCCGGACGCCATCTCGCTCGATATCCGCAACTCCAGCAACCTGCTCTTCGCCAACTATCATGGCTATCGCGTCACTCGCACCTATGCGCCGGAAAAGAGCGCGGTGAAGATCACCAATTCGGGCAATATCCGCTTCCGCAATGTCCATGTGAATGGCGAAAGCGGCTTTGCCACCTGCGACGATGAAGGCTGCGGCACCTTCCTGCGCGCCAGCAAATATCCGTTCGACAATGCGATCGAGGATGTCAGCCGCAAGCTGCTGGTGCGCGAACGCGAGTTCGCCGGGCTCGACATCGGTCCGGCCGGTAGCGCGGTCCCGGCAGCGGCGCCCTCGGGCACCAAGGTCGAGAAGTTGGAAGATGGCTTCTGGTCCATCTCCGGCGCGGCGGTGGATGCGCAAGGGCAACTCTATTTCATCGACCGCCGCTTCCAGCGCATCCACCGCTGGAGCGAGGGCAAGGGGCTGGAAATCGTCCGCGATCATGCGCTCGATCCGGTCAATCTCGCCATCGACGCCTCGGGCCATGTCCTGGTCCTGTCCTCGCTCGGCGCGAAGGGCGGCGCCTATTCTTTCGACCCCGCCGGTCCCAAGGACGCGATGACGCTCATCCAGCCGACCCCGATGCGCAGCGGTGGCGCGGGCAAGACGCTGCTGCCGGTCAACTGGTGGAATAATGGGGAGTTTAGGGATCAGCTTGACCCGAAGACCTACGAATTCACCACCCTCGCAGACATGTTCGTCCGCGATGCCGGTACGCCCAAGGCAAAGGAATATGTCTCGCCCGACGGCAGCTTGTCCCTGCCCGCCTTCCGCGTCTGGCAGCAGGGTCCGATCGATCACACCGGCTGGCGCTGGTCCGATGGGCTCAACGCCAACGGCTTCGTCTCCGGCAAGATCGGCGATCGCCTGTTCGTCACCAACGGGTCGGAAAATATCACCTATAGCGGCACGGTGGGGCCAAGCGGCACGCTGACCGCGCTCAAGCCCTTCGCCAATCGCGGCGGCGAAAGCGTCGCCGTGGACGGGCAGGGCAGGGTGTTCGTCGCGAACGGGCAAATCTTCGTCTACGGTCCCGACGGCAAGGAAACGGGCCGCATCGACGTGCCCGAACGCCCGCTCCAGATCCTGTTCGGCGGCCCGGACAAGCGCACGCTGTTCATCCTGACGCACCACGCGCTTTACGCCGCAAAGCCCTGAAAATCCGGCCTTCCGTCGCATCTACGACCTATGTCGTAAGTGCGGCGAAGAAGGGCAGGGGGTAATACTCACACAATAGCCCGTCATGGGCGCCCGGCGGCGGGAGGGCTGTCGGAGATAAAAGGGGATGGATGAATGAAAGTGACGATCGCACTCCACCGGCATCTGGCCAGCGTCAGCCTGGCCGCCATAGCGCTGGCGGGCACCGCGCAGGCCCAGACCGCGCCAGCCCCGCAAGCCGTCGCCCCGCAGGAAGACGCCGCACAGGCCGAAGCGCCCCGCGCCGCCGACATCGTCGTCACCGGATCGCGCATCACCACCAGCGGCTTCAATGCGCCCACGCCCACCACCGTCATCGGTGAGGAGCAGATCGCCAACAACGCCCAGCCCAACATCTTCAACACCATCGCCCAGCTGCCTTCGCTGCAAGGCTCGACCGGCGCCGCCACCGGCACCTTCTCCACGTCGAGCGGCCAGCAGGGCCTCAGTTCCTTCTCGCTGCGTGGCCTCGGCGCGATCCGCACCCTGACTCTGCTCGATGGCCAGCGCGTCGTCGGCGCCAACGTCACCGGCGTTCCCGACATCTCCATGTTCCCGCAACTGCTGGTGAAGCGCGTCGACGTCGTCACCGGTGGCGCCTCGGCCTCCTATGGGTCGGACGCGGTCGGCGGCGTGGTCAACTTCATCACCGACACCCATTTCGAAGGGTTCAAGGGCAATATCCTGGGCAGCATCACCAAATATGGCGATGACGAAACCGCGCTGGTGCAGGCCGCCTATGGCAAGTCCTTCATGGACGATCGCCTGCATGTGGTGGTCAGCGGCGAATATGATCATGAAGGCGGCGTGGGCGCCGGTGACTTCGGCACGGACCTGGCCGGCAGTCGCAACTGGTATCGCGCCACCACGCTGATGAACACGGGCCAGACCAACAATGGCCTGCCGCAATATGTGTATCGCGATTATGCGCAGCCCTATCAATATGCCCGCTACGGCCTGATCAACAACGGCCCGTTGCAGGGCATCGCCTTCGACCCGCAGGGCAATCCCTATCAGTTCAACTATGGGTCGAACGGCACGCCCACCGGCACCGGCGCCGTCACCAACTGCTATCGCGGCAACAGCTTCTGCGAAGGCGGCGACCTGACGGGCGCGCCGGGATCGGGCGCGTCGCTCAAATCCTCGCTGGAGCGCATCAACGGCTATGGCCGGATCGGCTATGATTTCGCCGACGACAATGAAGCCTATGTCACCGTCAACGTCGCGCAGGTGAAGACCAACAACCAGCCCAATCCCGGCTATACCCGGTCCAGCCTGACGGTGCAGTGCGCCAATGCCTATCTGCCGCAATTGGTGAAGGACCAGTGCGCAGAGGCCGGCATCACGTCCTTCAGCTTCGGTTCCTCCAACGGCGCCTTCCCCGATCCGCAGGTCTATACCGACCGTAAGCAATATCGCTTCGTCGCCGGGGCAAAGGGCAAGTTCGGCGCGGCCGGCACCGACTGGAATTATGATGCCTATTATGAACATGGCATCACCATCTCGGACATAAGGGTGAAGGATATCGTGCTGCAAAGCCGCTATGCGGCGGCATCCAATGCGATTGAGCTGAACGGCGCGATCGTCTGTGCCGATCCGGTCGCCCGCGCCAATGGCTGCGTGCCGATCAACGTCTTCGGTGGTTTCACCCCTTCGGCCGCCGCGCTCGCTTATGTCGCGCCGCACGAAAATGGCCCGTTCCAGCACACCAAGCTGACGCAGGATGTCGCCAGCCTCAACTTCTCGGGCAATCCGCTGGAATTGTGGGCCGGGCCGCTCTCGGTCGCCTTCGGTGCGGAATATCGCCGCGAATTCTATCGCGTGAATGCCGATCCCTATGGCGCGGGCGTATCCGATCTCAGCCCCAACAGCCCTGATTATCCGGCCGATCCTTTGCTCAACTCCTCGCTGGGCAGCAACTGGGCGGCGGGCAATTACAAAAATGGCCGCGGCAAATATGAAGTCTATGAAGGCTTCGTGGAAATCGACATGCCGCTGTTCGACAGCGAGGCGATGGGCCGCGCGAACCTGAACGCGGCGGGTCGCGGCACCCATTACAGCACGTCGGGCACGGTCTGGGCCTGGAAGGTCGGCGGCACATGGGACACGCCGCTCGACGGCATCCGCCTGCGCGCCGTCACCTCGCGCGACGTCCGCGCACCCAATCTGTCCGAACTGTTCGCCGCCCCGACCGTCACGACTGTGCCCAGCTTCAACGATCCCTTCCAGGGCAAGGCGGTGCAGATTTTCCAGAACACGATCGGCAACCAGAATCTGAAGCCGGAAATCGCCCGCAACACCGAATTGGGCATCGTGCTGGCGCGCCCCTCCTGGCTGCCGGGCCTCAGCCTGTCCTTCGACTATTATGATATCAAGCTGAAGGGCGTCGTCTCCAGCCTGTCGGCGCAGCAGATCGTGCAATTCTGCTTTGAGGGCAATCAGGCCTTTTGCGGCGGCTTCAGCCTCGACAATGCCGATCCCAGCCTCAACTATGTCAATGTCCAGCCGTTCAACCTTGCCTCCTGGCGGACCAGCGGCTTCGATATCGAGGCCAGCTATCAGTGGCAGCAGCCGCTCGGCCTGCCGGGCAGCTTCACCGTCCGGGCGCTGGGCACCCATATCCGCAAGTTCATCGTCAATGCGGGCATCGCGGGCGTCGATCCGGTGGATCAGGCGGGCGCCAATAACGGCAACACGCCGGACTGGAAATGGCTGGCGGTGCAGACCTATGACAGCGGCCGGTTCAGCCTGACGGTGCAGGAACGCTGGTTCAGCGACGGCACTTTCGGCAACCAATATGTCGTCTGCCAGTCGTCCTGCCCGACTTCGACCGCGAACCATCCGACGATCGACTATAACAAGATGAAGGGCGCCTTCTATGTCGACATCGGCGCCACCTTCAAGTTGGGCGACAATCTGTCCATCTATGGCAAGGTCGACAATCTGTTCGATCGCGATCCGACGGCATCGCCCCAGACCAACACCGGTCTGGACGTGAATCCGGCGCTCTACGATACGCTGGGCCGTGTCTATCGCGCCGGTGTCCGCTTCAATTTCTGATAGAAAATAAGATTACCTCCCCCCAAACTCGTCCCGGTCCTGCACGGCCGGGACGTCTTCATTTTTACGGAGCCTGATGGATGTATCGCGGCATACATGGTGGATTGAGCGGAGCCTGCGCGTCGGTGCTGCTATATCTGGCGGCGGCGCAGCCAGCCCTTGCCTCGCCGTCCGTCTATACCGCCATGCCCGACGATGCGCGCGCCGTGACGGTTCGGGGCGTGGGCGACGGCCGCGCCGATGACAGCGCGGCGATCCAGCAGGCGATCGACGCGGCGGCGGCAAGGGGCGGCGGCGGCATCGTCTTTCTTCCTGCCGGTACCTACCGCATCAGCCGCACCCTCTTCCTCTGGCCGGGCGTGCGCATCTTCGGCGTCGGCGAAAAGCGCCCGGTGATCGAACTGGGCGTCAAGACGCCCGGCTTCCAGCGCGGCGTCGCCCATATGCTGATCTTCGCCGGTGGCAAGCGTCAGACCGACAAGGACGGCACGCCCGCCGCCTTCCCCCCGGCCGGCAGCGTGCCGTTCGACAAAAATGTGGCGGACGCCAATCCCGGCACCTTCTATTCCGCGCTCGGCAATATCGATTTCCGCATCAAGGACGGCAATCCGGCCGCCACCGCGATCCGCTTCCATTCCGCCCAGCATAGTTTCGTCAGCCATGTCGATTTCGACATCGGATCGGGCCTCGCCGGCCTCTACCATGTCGCCAACGAAGCGGAGGATCTGCATTTCAAGGGCGGCCGCTATGGCATCCTGGCGGAAAAAACCTCGCCGGCATGGCCCTTCGCCCTGGTTGACGCGACCTTTGAAGGCCAGCGCGACGCCGCTATCCGCGAACATGAGGCGGGGCTGACGCTGCTCAACGTCGCCTTCCGCAATGTGCCGGTCGGGATCGAGATCGACCGCGGCTATGGCGACTGGCTCTGGGGACAGGATGTCCGCTTCGAAAATGTGTCGAAGGCGGGCGTCATCATCTCCAACGAGAAGAATGTCTATACGCAGGTCGGCTTCCAGAATGTGCTGGCCGCCAACACCCCCACCTTCGCCCGTTTCCGCGAGAGCGGCCGGACGGTCGCGGGGAAGGGCGCGACCTACAAGGTCACGTCCTTCACCCACGGCCTGACCCTGCCGGGCCTCGGCCGCATCGGTGCGTATAAGACGGATATGCAGGCGGAGAGCATCGCCAGCCTGCCCGCACCCGCCGCGCCCGCCATCCGTTCGCTTCCGCCCGTGTCCGACTGGGTCAATGTCCGCACGCTGGGCGCGAAGGGCGACAACAGCACGGACGATACTGCCGTCCTGCAAAAGGCGATCGACAGCCATCGTGTCGTCTATCTGCCCGCCGGCTTCTACAAGGTCAGCGACACGCTGCGGCTGCGCGCCGACACGGCGCTGATCGGCTTGCACCCCAGCCTGACCCAGATCGTCCTGCCCGACGGCACGCCCGCCTTTCAGGGCGTCGGCGCGCCCAGGGCGCTGGTCGAAAGCGCACAGGGCGGCGACGCGATCGTCGCGGGCATCGCGCTCGACACCAACGGCGCCAATCCACGCGCGACCGCCTTGCTGTGGAAGGCCGGGGCCAATTCCATGGTCAACGACGTCAAATTTCAGGGCGGCCATGGCACCGACGCTTTCGATGGCAGTCGCCGCAATCCCTACAACAACAATGCCACGGCCGATCCCGACGCCGCGCGCCGCTGGGCCGGTCAATATGCCAGCCTGTGGGTGACGCAGGGCGGCGGCGGCACCTTCGCCAATATCTGGAGCCCCAGCAGCTTCGGCCATCCCGGCATATTGATTTCCGATACGGAAACCCCCGGTCGCCTGATTCAGGCGTCGGTCGAACATCATGTCCGCACCGAAATCGGCCTCAACCGCGTCGCCAACTGGGAATTGCTGGCCCCCCAGACCGAAGGGGAAGCGGGCGAGAGCGGCGACGCCGTCGCGCTCGAAATCCGCGATTCCCGAAATATCCTGGTCGCCAATTTCCACGGCTATCGCGTCACCCGCACGCGCAAGCCCGCGCCGACCGCCGTGTCGCTCTACAATTCCCACGATATCCGCTTCCGCAATGTCCATGTGAATGCGGAAAGCGGCGTCGGCACCTGCGACGAAAATGGCTGCGCCACCTTCCTGCGGCTCACCAAATATCCGTTCGAAAACGCCATTACGGACGTGACTCACGGCCTTGAGGTGCGCGAGCGTGAATTTGCCGTGCTCGACGTGCCGGCCAAGCCCGAACCCGTCGCCCCCTCGACCTTCGGCAACGCCACGGTCGCCAAGCTGGCCGATGGCTTTTACGGCATTGGCGGCGGCGCGGTCGATGCGCGGGGGCGGCTCTATTTCATCGACCGTTTCTTCTCGCGCATCTGGCGCTGGTCCGACACGGGCCGTCTGGAAATGGTCCGCGACGCCGCGCTCGATCCGGTGAACCTCAGCATCGACAAGTCCGGCAATTTGCTCGTCCTCTCCTCCTATGGCCGCAACGGCACGGTCTACAGCGTCACGCCCGATGCGCCGGAAACGCAGATCAGCGTCATCCCCGCCACCCCGGCGGCGCAGACCTCGACGGCACAGGGCAATGCGGCCACGGTCTTCCCGGTCAACTGGTGGGTGAATGGCGAGTTCAAGGACCAGATCGATCCCAAAACTTACCAGTTCACCACCCTGTCAGAGATGTTCGCCCACGACACGGCACAGCCCAATGCGCAATCCTATGTCTCGCCCGATGGCAGCATCGCGCTCCCGGCCTGGCGCGTCTTCGCGCAGGGACCGGCCGACCATCGCGGCCTGCGCTTCTCCCACTCTCTCGACAGCTATGGCTTCGTGCAGGGCAAGCCGGGCGAGCGCATTCATGTCACCAACGCATCGGAAAACCGCACCTACAGCGCGTTGGTCAGCGCCAACGGCACGCTGAGCGATCTCAAACTCTTCGCCGATCGCGGCGGGGAGGGCGTGGTCGCCGACGCGCAGGGCCGCGTCTATGTCGCCAATGGGCAGGTGTTCGTCTATGCGCCTGATGGCAAGGAAATCGGCCGGATCGACGTGCCCGAACGGCCGCTGCAATTGCTGTTCGGTGGGCCAGACGGCAAGACGCTGTTCATGCTGTCGCACCATGGCCTATATGCGGCGCATATCGACTGAAAGGGGTGGCGATGCGGCGGATGATCTGGGCCTTGCTGGCGCTGCTGGGGATGCTACTCCCCTCGGCCGCGCTGGCCGATCCCCAATATAAGCTGCTCGTCCTCTCCATCCCCAATAAATATCATTATGAATATATTCCGGTCGCCCGCGATAGTCTGGAACGGCTGGCGAAGCTCCACGCTTTCACCTTTACCTGGGCCAATCGGACCGATGTGTTCGACGGCGATCTCAGCCAATATGCGGCGGTGATGTTCCTCAACACGCCGGGCGAGCAACTGAACGCCGCCCAGCGCGCGAAGTTCGAGGCCTATATGCGCGCCGGCGGCAATGCGATCATCGTGCATCGCGCCGCCATCACCCCGGCCAATGACTGGGTCTGGTATGAGAAACTCGTCGGCCGCAGCTTCATCAACCATCCCATGCTGCAAACCGCCGCGGTGACGATCGCCGACAAGGGCTTTCCCGCCACCTTCGGCCTGCCCGATCGCTGGATCTGGAGCGACGAATATTATGTCCTCGCCAATCCTTGGCATGTCGCGATCCACCCGGTGCTGACCGTGGATGAAAGCAGCTATGATCCGACCAAAATCTGGCCGGGTCAGGTGGCAAAGCCGATGGGGCCGGACCATCCGGTCGCCTGGTATCATTCCTATGAAAAGGGCCGCGTCTTCGTCACCACGCTGGGCCACGATGTCGAAATGTATCGCGACCCCACCTATCTCGCCCACTTAATGGGCGGCATCTGGTGGAGCGCGACCGGCCGGGGCCAGGTGCGCTGACCGGAGTCAGTGCGCCGCTGCCACGGCGGCGGTCAGCGGTCGCCGCCACACCGGCCAGCCGATCATGCAGACCAGCAGCGCCGCCGCCAGAAACAGCAGCATCGTCGTCGGCCCGGCATGCAGCGCCTGAAAGGCGACCGGCGGACCGAACAGCACGCCCAGCAGCGTAATCTGCGTGATCAGGCCACTCGCCGCGCCGGTGCAGGCGGGGGAGGGCGTAACGGCGGGCAGCAGCGCCCACATGCCCACCAATATGCCCAGCCCAAACATCAGCGCGCAATTCATCACGATCGCCAGCATCAGGCTGGTCGGCGCCAGCACCAGCCCCAGTCCGGCGAGGCCGCACATCGCCACGCTCGCTACCCCCATCTGCCAGGGCTTCAGGCCCCGATTGAACAACAAGCCGAAGGAGAAAGCGCCCACCATGTTGCAGACCATGGCCAGCGCGTTGAAACTATGCACCTGCGCTTCGCTCGCCCCGATGCTGCCAGCCAGCAGGCGCGGCAGGGAGGAGACGAAACCGGTCTGGAGGAAGGCGGCAGCGGCGAAGGACGCGCCCAGCACATAGGGCCATGGGCTGCGCAGCACCTGCCCAATCCCGTTCAGGCGTGACCGGCCCGTTTCCGCCGCCACGCCACCCGTCAGGCAGGCGATCGCCAGCGCCATCAACAGCGCCACGCCACCGGCATGCAGCAGGAATATCGTCCGCCATCCCCCGCCATGACCGAAGGCCGCGCCATAGAGCGACGCGATCACGAAACTCGCCGGAATGACCGTGGACCACAGCGCCAGCGCGGCCGTGCGTGCCCTTCCGCTGGTCATACGCATGATCATCGTCACCGCCGCCACGACGATGCAGACATAGCCCAGCCCCGCCGCGATCCGCCAGGCGAGCAGTAGCGTCATGTCATGCACCGTCACCACGCCGATATCGCCCAGCAGCACCAGCGCCCCGCCGATCAGCATCATCCGCCGGTCGCCGAACCGGTCGACCAGCGCGCCGATCGCCAGCGAAGCCAGCGCCGCCGCCAGCGCGGGCGCCGACATGACCCAGCCGATGGTGGAGGGGGAGGGCGGCCGGAACTCCGCCGCGATCCCGCCCAATGCGGGCAGGGCGGCGCTGACCACCATCATGCCGAAGACGCCGATCAGATAGATCAGGATGATGCGCGACCAGGGTGCGCGCTCGGCTTGCGACATGCAGGGCTCCTCCAACTTCTCTTTTCTGGCTTTCCTTGTCGGCCAACTACCTGATGGCGGCAACCGGAAGGGCGACACTTCTATGTTGCCAAAACCGCACCAATGCGCGGGTTGCGGACCCTGCCGGCATTTGACACCCTTAGGCATGAAACAGGGCCGGGGGCGACAGACGCGCTGCGGCATTATCCCGGAAATTGGAGACAAAGGGTGAGTGAGAGACTGGCGTCTATGGTGGGCGGGCGATCGATGCTGGTATCGCTGATCGTCGCGATCGCCTTCTTCATGGAGACATTGGACGCGACAATCATCGTCACGGCCCTGCCGCAGATGGCGCGCGATTTCGGCGTCGATGCCGCGCGGATGAGCATGGGCATCACCGCTTATCTGATGGCGGCGGCGGCCTGCGTCACCGCGTCGGGCTGGCTGGCGGACCGCGTCGGCACCCGCACCCTCTTCTGCGGCGCGATCGGCCTGTTCACCCTGTCGTCGCTGGTCTGCGGCCTGGCGCCCGATTTCACCACCTTCATCGTCGGCCGCGCCATGCAGGGCGCGGCGGCAGCGATGATGTCGCCGGTCGGCCGGCTGGTGGTGCTGCGCACGTCGGAGAAGAAGGATCTGATGAAGGCGCTGTCCGCGCTCATCTGGCCCGGTCTGGTCGCCCCGGTCCTCGGCCCGCCGCTGGGCGGCTGGATCACCGATGCGGCCTCCTGGCACTGGATTTTCTACGTCAACATCCCGGTCGGCCTGATCGGCATGGCGCTGGTGCTGGCCTTTGTCCCCAATGAGAAGAAGGAACCGACGCGCTTCGACGGCACCGGCTTCATCCTGACGGCGGTGGCGCTGCTGGCGCTGACCTATGGCTTCGACCTGCTGGGGCTGCGTGAAACATCGGCGCTGGCGATCGGCCTTGGCCTGATGCTGTTCGCGCTGGCCGTCGGCATGGCGGCGCTGCGCCATATGCGCCGCACGCAGGCGCCGCTCGTCCGGCTGGAAGCGCTCAAGGTTCACAGCTTCTTTATCAGCAGCGTGACCGGCGGTGTCCTCTCCCGCGCGACGATCAGCGCCACGCCCTTCCTGCTGCCCCTGATGTTCCAGCTCGCCTTCGGTCTCAGCCCTCTGGAGGCCGGGGGCATGCTGATGATCTATATGCTCGCCAATCTGGGCATGAAGATGCTGACCAATCCGGTCATCACCCGCTTCGGCATCCGCGCGACGCTCATCTGGAGCAGCATCGGCGCGGGCATCACCATCGCGCTCTGCGCCTTCATCGTGCCGGAACAGCATCTGCTGCTCAACGGACTGATCCTTGCTCTGGCCGGCGCGGGCCGCTCGCTGCAACTGACCGCCATCACCATGGTCAATTTCGCCGACATCGCCCCGCAACAGCGCCAGCCCGCCTCCGTCCTGTCCTCGCTCACCCAGCAGATCGGCATGGGCGCGGGCGTGGCGGTGGGCGCGCTGCTGCTGACGCTCAGCCAGATGGCGCGGGGCGCGGATGCGATCGGCCTTGCCGACTTCCGCGTCGCGCTGGTGCTGGCCGGGGCGATGAGCGCACTCGCCGCGCTCTCCTACCGCAGTCTGGCGCGCGATGTCGGCGACGAGATCAGCGGCCATCGCGCCCGCGCCTGAACCTCTTGCCAGTTCCCTGTGCGCCGGGAATAAAAGGGCGCACCATATAAGAGAGAATAGGAGGGGCGATGGACCGCCTGGCGACGATGATGACCTTTCAGAAGGTCGTCAAATATGCCAATTTCACCACGGCCGCTGATGATCTGGGGATCAGCCGGACCCTGGTGTCGCGCCATGTCGCGGACCTTGAGGCCTATCTCGGCATCCGCCTGCTCAACCGGACCACCCGCTCGGTCACGCCGACCGAAGCGGGTTTGCGCTATCATGAGCTGTGCAGCCGCGTGCTGGGCGACATCCGCCATGGCGAGGAGGAAATCACCGCGATCAAGAATGAGGTGGAGGGGGAGATTTCGATCCTCTGCCCGATCTGGATCGGCAGCTTCGGCATATCGGTCGCCACGGCGGAATTTTGCGCGCTCAATCCCAAGGTTGGCGTGAAGATCCATTTCGCCGAACCGTCGAGCAACCCGCATGAATTTCTGGCGATGGGCTTCGACGTCTGCATCCAGCCCAATGTGCTGCGCGACAGTTCGATCATGGTGAAGAAAATCGGCCAGATCGATCATATCCTTGCGACCTCTCCCGCCTATATCGCCCAGCATGGCGCACCCGCGCAGATCGCCGATCTCGCCGTGCATCAATGCCTCGCCAAGACAACCGAGACGTCCTGGACCTTCGCAAACGGCGAGCGCGTGCCGCTGCCCCAGCCGCCGCGCTTCTCCTCCAACAGCGTCTTTGCCTTGCGGGAGGCAGCGGCGGGTGGCCTCGGCATCGCCATGCTGCCACAGGGGATCATTCAGGGGACGCTGGCGCAGGGCGCTCTGGTCCATGTCCTGCCCGATTATCCGCTGGCCAGCCGTCCGCTCTACGTCGCCTTTCCGCCGGGTGGAGATGCGCCGCGCAAGACCCGCGCGCTCATCTCCTTCCTCGCCGACTGGTTCAAGGCGCGCGGCGGCGCCTCGCGCAGCCTCGCTTCGATCCAGGACGATACGCCCCGCACATAGCAAAACGCCCGGCTCGTGATGAACCGGGCGCTATTTGCTTCTTCACAACGTGCTCCTACGAAAGCAGGAGCCCAGTTGAAACGGCGGAACTGGGCTCCTGCCTTCGCAGGAGCACGCAGCCCTCAATCTTTCCGATAATCCGTCCGCGCATGATCATTATAGGGCGACGGCGCGACCGTGGCGCGCAGGCGCTGGAAGCCGAAATCGCCCGCCGGATCATGGCCGGGGCCGGGATGCTCGCCCCAGACGAATTCGACCTGCGTGCCGGGCGCCGCATGGTCCTGATCGACCAGCGCCAGCGACAATATCGTGTTCAGCGGCCCGATCAGCCCGGTCTGGAACGACATGCCCACCATTTTGCCGCCCGCCTCGATCCGATAACGGCCATAGCTGTTGAGATAGTCCGGCTGGCCGAACACCCGGTCCATATCGTCCTTGTCGAAGATCAGCGTCACGCGGCGGCGGCGATAATCATCCTTCGCCCGCTCCAGCGCCTCGCGACCCAGATAATCATGGTTGAAGGCGATCGACTTGCCATAGCCCAGCTCGAACGGGGAGACATAATAATCCTCGATATTGTCCGAATAGAAGCTGCCGTGCAGCGGCTTCTGCCCCTCATAGGAAAAGAGGCTCAGCCATTCGCGATAGCCGCGCAGGTCGGGATCGCTGAAGATGCCGGGCGTGGGGGTGGGGATCCAGCCGCTTTCGATGCCGTTGGTGTAATAGGCCTTGCCGCCGACATGGACCAGGCCGAATTCCTCGCCCGCCTTCAGGATCGCCTCCTTCACATAGGCGGCGTCGGCCCAGTCGCCGATAAATTCATAACCCGGCATCCCCGCCATGCCATGGCGGAAGGCGCGGAAATTGCGGCCGCCCAGCGACACCGGGGTCGAATGGAAGAATTTCGTCTTGGGCAGCGGTCCGCCGAACAGGGCTTCGGCCAGCGGCAGGGCGTTCGGCCCCTGAATCTGATAGCGGAACAGGATCGGTTCGCCCGCCTTGCGCAGGCCGGAATCCGGGTCGACCCGCATCTCCACATCATAGCTGCCCTTCTCGCCATGATAGCGGATCCAGCTTTGCGAAGCGGGCACGCCCGACAGGTTGAACCGCTCCTCCGCGTCGCGCATCAATATGCCGTCGGTGACGATGTCGCCCTTCGCCGTGACCGGCACGAACTGCTTGGCCTGGCCGACGACGAAATTCTCGTAATTATTGGCGCTATAATCCTTCAGCAGGCGCAGCGCGTCCGGCCCTTCGATCCACAAGTCCCACATATGATGCGACAGGTCGCTCAGCGCCACATTGTCGCGCCAGGCGGCCTGTTCGGCGCGCCAGCCGATATATTCGGGCTGGATCACCGGCACTTCCCAGCTCTTGGCATTGGGTTTCCAGACCACGCCCAGCGGCGATCCGGCGTCATCGATCGCCTGTTGCAGGCTTTTGGGCGTCATGTTCATTCCTTTCCTCGATCCTCCTGCCGCGTTCTCGCGGCCCGTCATGGGGCTTAGCAAGGCTCGACTGTCCCCAGATACGCCCCGATCCGCGCCACACTGTCGCGTCTTCCGCAACAGCGCGCGGACGGCGCAAAATGCCGGCAAAATCGAGGGATGCGCCTCTTCCGCACCAGATTGTTGCGGGTTCGCGCGCTACTGCCGCGCCGACGCCGATGGCATGTCGCGACCATCCCGACACAGCGACAGGTCACGCCGATGTTCAGCGACATTCTTAGCAACTATAGTATCGAAGCCACGGCGAAGGACGCCGCCACCATCGTCATCGCCGACGATCTGCCTTGCCCGGCGCAGGTCTATGTTCCCTATCTGCCCGAAGAGAGCGACGCCGCCCGGATCGACGCCTGCGCCATGATCCGCGCCGCCGGCCTTGTGCCGGTGCCACATATCTCGGCCCGGCGCCTGCCAAGCGAGGCGGCGCTCGACACGCTCCTTGGCGCGCTGCGGGAGAAGGCGCAGGTCGACACGATCTTCCTGATCGCAGGCGACCTAGCCCGACCGATCGGGCCGTTCGCGGACAGCCTGTCGGTCATCGCCACCGGCCTGATCGAACGACATGGCGTCACAAGCGTCGGCATCGCCGGCCATCCCGACGGTCATCCCGATGTGGCGGAAGATGTGATCTGGCAGGCGATGCAGGACAAGGTCGCCGCCCTGACCGCGCGCGGGCTGGACAGCCAGATCGTCACCCAATTTTCCTTCGACGCGCAGCGGGTGCTGGACTGGCTGCGGCAGGTGCGGGCGCGCGGCATCGGCCAGCCAGTGCGTATCGGCATTCCGGGGCCGACCGGCGTGCGCACCCTGCTGCGCTATGCCACGCGCTGTGGCGTCACGGCGTCGGCGGGCGCGGTCGCCAAATATGGCCTGTCGCTCGGCCGCCTGTTCGGCAATGCCGGGCCGGATCGCTTCGTCGCGGATTTGCAGGCGGGGCTGGAACCGACACGGACGGGGCAGGTGCATCTGCACATCTTCCCCTTCGGCGGCTTCGCCCAGACCGCCGACTGGCTGGTGCAGGCGGGCGCCGCGCCGCGCGGCTGCCGCGCCGCCTGACCCCCATCATAATATCAGGAGAGACACATGCCCCAGACCTATACGCTCGTCCTCAGCTGCCCCGACCGGCCGGGCATCGTCCATCATGTGAGCGGCGCGATTTTCGCGCAGGGCGGCAATATCCTCGAATCCCGCCAGTTCGACGATCGCGAGACGGGCCGCTTCTTCCTGCGCATCATGTTCGAAAGCGACAAGGATGTGGACAGTTTGCGCGATGCAATCGCTCTGCTGGCGGGCGACCATGGCATGGACTGGAAACTGGTGCCGGCCGACCAAAGGATGCGCGTCCTCATTCTGGTGTCGAAATTCGATCATTGTCTGGGCTATCTGCTCTACAAGCAGCGGATCGGCGAGCTGCCGATGGACATCGTCGCCATCGCCGGCAACCATCCGGCGGATGCGCTGACGGTCAGCCAGATCGGGGACATCCCCTTTCATCACCTGCCGATCACGAAGGATATAAAGCCGCAGCAGGAGGCGCAGATCAAGGCGCTGGTCGATCAGACCGGCGCGGAACTGGTGATCCTGGCCCGCTATATGCAGATATTGAGCGATGATCTGGCCGCCTTCCTGTCGGGCCGCTGCATCAATATCCATCACAGCTTTCTGCCCAGCTTCAAGGGCGCCAAACCCTATCATCAGGCGCATGCCCGGGGCGTGAAGATGATCGGCGCGACCGCCCATTATGTCACCGCCGACCTCGACGAAGGGCCGATCATCCATCAGGCGGTCGAACCGGTCAGCCATGAGGATTCGCCCGACGTGCTGGTCGCCAAGGGGCGCGAGATCGAAAGCCGGGTGCTGGGCCGGGCGGTCGGCTGGCACATCGCCCATCGGGTGCTGCCCAACGGCGCCAAGACGGTCGTGTTCGGGAACTGAGCATGGCGCGCATCGTGCGGGGCGACGAGATCGCCCGCGAACTGGAGGCGGAAACGCGCGCGGGCGTGGCCACGCTGGCGCAAGACGGCATAGCTGTCTCACTCGCTGTCATTTTAGTGGGCAATGATCCGGCCAGCACCATCTATGTCCGCCGCAAGCAGCAGGCGGCGGCGCGGGTCGGCATCCGCTCGGTCGAACATCGGCTGGACGCCGCAACCAGCGAGGCCGACCTGCTCGCGCTGATCGACCGGCTGAACGCCGATCCCGCCACGCACGGCATATTGGTGCAACTCCCCCTGCCGCCGCAGATCGCCAGCGACAAGGTGCTGGGCGCGATCGCGCCGGAAAAGGATGTGGACGGCTTTCATCCGGTCAATGTCGGGCGGCTGTCCACCGGCACGGGTGGTCTAATCCCTTGCACGCCGCTTGGCTGCATGCTGCTGCTGGAGCGGGTGATCGATGATTTTCGCGGCCTCAAGGCCGTCGTGATCGGCAAGTCCAACATCGTCGGCAAGCCGGTGGCGCTGTTGCTGCTGGAGCGGGAATGTACCGTCACCGTCACCCATATCCACACGCGCGGCCTGCCCGATATCGTGCGCAGCGCCGACATCGTCGTCGTCGCGGCGGGCAGCCCCCGGCTGGTGCGGGGCGACTGGGTGAAGCCGGGCGCAGTGCTGATCGATGTCGGCATCAACCGCGATGCAGACGGCCGGATCGTCGGCGATGCGGCGGCGGACGAAATGGCCCATGCCGCCGCGCTGACCCCGGTGCCCGGCGGGGTAGGGCCGATGACCATCGCCTGCCTGCTGCGCAACACGGTACAGGCGGCGCGGGCGACTTGAAAATCTCCGTTCGTTTCGAGCGAAGTCGAGAAACGAGAAGCGCAGTCCTATCCGCTTCTCGACTTCGCTCGAAGCGAACGGAAACTATATTCTGATCGCCATCAAATCCTGCCCGACGATAATCTCGCCGCCAAAATATTTCCGCAGCGGCGCGACGAAGCCCGCCGGATCGAAATCCCGCCCGATCACATAATGGCTGAGCGCCAGCTTCTTCACCCCGGTCTGCGCCGCCATCCGTCCCAGCGCGTCGGCGGTCAGATGCTGATGCGCCATATGCTGCATCAGCAAGTCCAGCTCCTGCCCCTTGCTGCCCGCCGCAATCAGCGCCGCCTTCATGCTGGGCAGGTCGACAATCTCCGACACCATCAGCGTCGCGCCCTTGGCGAAACCCGCCAGCGCCTCGGACGGCCCGGTATCGCCGGTGAACACCACAGCCCCTGCCGCCGTGTCGAACCGATAGCTATAGGCCTTGTCCACGCCATAGGCATGCGGCGCGCTGCGGATCTCCGCGAAATGCGTGTTGGCGACGGCGCTCAGCTTCACCGTGCCGTCATCGAACAGCAGTTGCGGCGCGCTCACATCCACCTCCCGCGCGGGGTAGAGGCTGGCGATCGGCGGCCGCTCCTGCGCCTGCGCGCGGAAAATATCCTCTCCGACCCCGATCGCTGCGACCGTGCGCTCGACCAGCATGCGCGTGCCCGGCGGTCCCCAGACCGGCATGGGCTGGCGTCGCCCGCGCATCCATCCGGTCGCCATCAGATAGTCGAGGCCCAGCGTATGATCCCAGTGGAGATGCGTCAGCAGCGTGGCATCCACCTTCGACGCGAGCACGCCCGCGCGCGCCAGTTGCTGGCCCACATTCTCGCCCGCGTCGATCAGATAGGTCTTGCCGCCCACCTGCAACAGGCTGGCGGGTTGCGACCGGCCGGCATGGGCGGGCGGCCCGCCCGCCGTGCCGAGCAGGGTGACGGTCGCGCCCTTCGCCGCCTGCGCCATCAGCCGCGTCGGCATCAGCGCGCCTGCGCCGATCAGGCCCATCATCATGCGGCGATCCAGTCTCATATAGCTCTCCTTGATCGACAGGAAAACGCGCCATCCGCCCGGCCAGGCAAATGGCGCGCTCCCCCTTATTCCCAGAAACCCGGCTCGGTTCAGAAATCGAAACCGAGGGTCACGCCATAGGTTCGCGGCGACGCCTGGACACCGTTGTCGGCGAAATTGCTGGCGCCGAGTTGCTGGAAATAGAAGGCATTGGTCAGGTTCTTGCCCCAGACGGAGAGGCTGGCGCCCCCGCCGACCTGCCAGTTGATCGATGCGTCGACCAGATCATAGGCCGATTGCCGCACGCGATTGTCGGGGTCGGCGGCCCAGCCGTCATTATGATAATAATTGCCCGTGATCGTCACCGGCCCGATCTCGTAGGAGGCGCCCAGCGACAGCGTCCAGTCCGGCACATTCTGCAAGCGTTTGCCGCTGGCGTCGCCGGTGGTCAGAATGTTGCCGCCTGCCGGATTGGGTGTCGTCACCTGCGCATTGGTGAAATTCTTGTAGCGCGCATGGGTCCAGTTGACGCCGCCGGTGATGCTGAAATGCGCGAAGGGCTGGAGGATGAAGTCCGCGTCCACGCCGTAAATCTTTGCCCCGTCGGCATTATAGACCGTCTGGATGCCATTCTGAATCTGCATCACCTGCACATTCTTCTGGTCATAATAATAGCCGGCGACGTTGAAGCGCAGGCGGCGGTCCAGCAGGTCGGTCTTCAGGCCCACTTCATAGGCGTCGACCACTTCGGGCTTCAGCACCTTGTTGGTGATCGACGTGGCCAGGCCGAAATTGCCGACGACATAGGCCGCGCTGCGGAAACCGCGATTATAGCTGGCATAGGCCATGACCTGCGGCGAAAAACGGTGATCGAGCGACAGCCGCCAGGTCATTTTGGGGAAAGTATCTTCATAGCTTTCCACCACGCCCTGCGGCGCAGTCTGCACGGCCAGCGGCGTGCCATCGGCGGCATAGGTGATGCGGATGCCCTCCGCCTCGCGCTTGTCGTGGGTGTAGCGGATGCCGGCGGTCAGGTTGGTCGCCTCGCCCAGATGATAGGTGCCCTGCGCGAAGGCGGCGAGGCTGTTGAGCGTCTGCGTCGCGGTCACATCGGTATAGCGGCCGAACTGGTTGAGGAAGGCAGTGCGGCTGCGCCCCGGATTGAAGCGGCCCTTGCTCCACATATAGAAGCCGCCCAGCACCCAGCTCAGCGTCCCGTCATCGTCGGACAGCAATTGCAGTTCCTGGGTGAACTGTTCGTCGATCTGGGTATTTTCGATCTGGAAGCCATGAGCGAAGCCCAGCGGCGGGCTGTTGGCGCCCGGCACGCCGACCCAGTCGCTTTCGGTCGTGCCATCGGGGTCGAACTTCACATAGAGGCGCATCTTGCGATAGGCGCTCAGGCTCTTGGCGGAAAAGCCGCCAAAGTCATGGGTGATGTCCAGACTGCCGCCATATTGTTTCGAATCCATCCAAGGATCGAAATCGGAATCGATGTCGCGTCGCCCGCCACCGGCATAAAGGCCGCGCACATTCTTGCTGATCGGGCGGAAGGCGGGATTGACGCCCTCGACCGTCGAATAGTCGCCCGACATCTGGACCGTGGTGGCGTCCCCCTCCCACAGCAATTTCCCGCGCGTGCTGAAGCTGCGCTGGGTCATGATGTCGTTGCCGGTATAGACGTTGACGCCGAAACCCTTGTCTCTATTCTCATATTTGGCGGCGATGCTGGCCGACAGCCCGTCGGTCAGCCCGCCGCTGAGATAGGCCGACGCCGTCACCATATCATAATTGCCATAGCCGAAACGGACATTGGCGGTCGGCGTCTCGCTCGGCTTCTTGGTCGTGATCTGGATCAGGCCGCCCGTGGCGTTGCGACCGAACAGCGTGCCCTGCGGCCCTTTCAGCACCGCCACCTGCTCGATATCGTTCAGATTGGTGAGCGCCCCGATCGGCGAGCTGACATAGACGCCGTCAATATAGGTGGCGACCGGATTCTCGACGCCGGGGCCTGTGCCGGTCGATCCGACGCCGCGGATGCGCGGCAGGCCAAAGCCGCCGACCGCCGTGCTGAAATTCAGGCTCGGCGCGACATTTTTCAGGTCCGATGTATCGGCAATGCCGACCCTCTCCAGCGTGGCGGCCGACACGGCGGTCACGGCGATCGGCACATTCTGTTGGTTTTCGGCGCGCTTCTGGGCGGTCACGATGATGTCGGCGATGCCACCGGCCGGGGCGGCATTCTCCTGCGCCAGCGCCGGCATGGCCAGCGCACAGGCCGCGCCGGTGCCGGCCATCAGCAGCGCGCGCAATCTCGTCTTGGTTGAAAGCATGACTTCCCCTCCTTGGGTTCGCCGGACGATCGGCGTTGGCGCCCTGCGGCGCATCGTTTCGTCAGCAACAGTGGTAGGACAGGGGATTGGTCCCGGCGATAGCGCTAATCGCAAATATGTGTCGCGCCGGATGCACCAATGGTGGCGGATTTCCGATCGCGTCTGCGCTGTTTCTGATCCCGACTGCCAGCCACCATTGCCGTTTCCGCACCATAAACGTGCCGATTGTCGCCTTTCTGGCGCGGCGGCGGCGCTTACTATGGCGGGAAAGGACAGCAGAGGATTAGAGGCATGTCGATCAAGGCGGATTTCACCCAGGGCTTCGCCCGCAACCATTGGTATGCGGCTGCATGGGCGACGGAGATCGGGGACGCGCCCGTCGCCCGGCAGATATTGGGCGAAACCGTGGTGCTGTTCCGCCAGCCCGATGGCGTGATCGGCGCGCTGGAGGATCGCTGCCCGCATCGGCTGGCGCCGCTGTCGCTGGGCGAATGCGCCGATGGCGGGCTGCGCTGCGGCTATCATGGCATGGTGTTCAACGGCAGGGGCGACTGTATCGGCATTCCGGGGCAGGCCATCATTCCGCCGACGGCGCGGGCGCGCGCCTATCCGGTGGCGGAGCGCTACGGGCTGGTGTGGCTCTGGACCGGAGAGGGCGCGGCCGACGAGGCGAAGCTGCCGCAGGTGCTGGGCCATGGCGAGCCGGGCTGGGCGGTGCTGGACCAGGGCTATCAGCATCATCGCGCCAATTACCGGATCGAGATCGAAAATCTCATGGACCCGGCGCACACCACCTTCCTCCACAAGGAGACGATCGGGAACAAGGCGGCCAAGGATATCCCGGTGCAGGTGGCGCAGAGCGACTATGGCCTCAAAGCCTATCGCTGGATCGAAAATGTCCCGCCGACCCCGCTCGACCAGAAAAGCCGCGACTTTGGCGATGGTCGCGTCGACCGGCAGGTCGCCTTCCATTTCGAACTGCCCGCCACCAGCTTCGTCGATATCGCGGTAATCCCGGCGGGCATGGACCGGACCGACGCCAATCTGATGCATGGCGGCATCCGCACCTTCAGCTATAAATTCCTGACACCGGAGACCGAACGGACCACCCATTTCTTCTGGCTGCACCTGCGCAATTACCGTCAGGCCGACAGCGGCTTCGACGCAGGGCTGCGCGCCAGTCTGGAAAAGACCTTTCAGGAAGATAATGTCATGGCCAGCGCCATTCAGGTCGAACAGGAACGGACCGGCCTGCGCCAGAAGACCGCCATCGCCATCGATCGCGCGCCGGTCATGGCGCTGCGCATGATCGACCGGATGATCGCTGCCGAACAGGCAAGCGAGGATGTGCCGGTCCCCGCCTGAACGGGGCGTCGACGGTCGCTCTTCCGGGCGCTCCGAATTTCTGACAGACTGCGGCGCGTATCCCATAGGGATGCGCGCCGCAGTCGCTTGACCAGCCCCTTTCTCCATCCTAATAACAGAACAACAATTTTAATTCTTATAACCGCGCGAGTCATGCGGGCAGGGAAGGAGTGGATGGCGGCGATGGCCTCTACCGGGACGATCGGATCGATGGATCGGCGGCAACTGCTGGGCGCCGGCCTGTTGCTGGCGCTGGGCGTGGGCACGCCGCTTCAGCTATGGCGCCGCCATGCCGAGGGCGAAAGCGACATTGCCGATGTCGGGCAGCGCGCCCTTGCCGAACGGCTCAGCGATCTGGTGGTGCCCGCGACCGACACGCCCGGCGCGTTGGCGGTGAAGGTGCCGGACTGGCTGTTGCTCGCGCTTAGCCATGGGCAGGCCGGTACGGCCGCGCAGCCCACTGGCCCCTATGTGCTGGCCCGGCCAGTCGGATCGGCCGTGCCGGTGGGCCTCGCCTGGCTCGATGCCGTCGGGCGTCAATTGAACGCCATGGCCAAGGGGGATTTCGTCAGCCTCGCCGCAAAGGCCCAGCATGACCTTCTTTCGGCGCTCGATGCAGAGGCGTTCAAGCCCGGCAATGACGCCCATCCCTGGCACAAGATCAAGGATCTCATCCTGACCGGCTATTATACGTCCGAAATCGGCGGTTCGCAGGAACTGCGCTATGAACTGGTGCCGGGCCGATGGGAGCCGGACATTCCGATCACGCTGCAAACCCGCGCCTTTTCCAGCGACTGGACCGCGGTGGACTTCGGATGAGCGCGACCTTCGATGCGATCGTCGTCGGCTCCGGCATCACCGGGGGCTGGGCGGCCAAGGAACTGACGCAGGCGGGCCTGAAGGTGCTGCTGGTCGAGCGCGGCCCCAATGAACCGCATGGAGACTATCCGACCGAGATGAAGGCGCCGTGGGAGATGCCCTTTCGCGGCATGGGCGACGCGGAGGAATATCTGAAATCCTACCCGGTCCAGTCGGGCAATCGCCATTTCAACGAATATACGCAGCATCATTTCGTCCGCGACGACATCAATCCCTATACGGTGGGCGAGGGGCAGGCGTTCAACTGGTGGCGCGGCTATCAGCTGGGTGGACGATCGCTGACCTGGGGGCGGCAATGCTATCGCTGGTCCGACTATGATTTCGGCGCGAACAAGGCCGATGGCCATGGCAGCGACTGGCCGATCCGCTATGCCGACCTGGCCCCCTGGTATGACAAGGTCGAGGATTTCGTTGGCGTATCGGGTTCGGCCGAAGGGCTGGCGTCCCTGCCGGACGGTCATTTCCAGCCGCCCATGGCGCTGAATGTGGTCGAGCAGCATGTGCGCGGCGTCATCGGCCAGCAGTGGCCCGACCGCTGCCTGACCGTGGGCCGCACCGCCAATCTGACGCAGGAGAAGGAGGGGCGGGCGAAATGCCAGTACCGTTCCATCTGCGCGCGTGGATGCAGCTATGGCGCCTATTTCTCGACGCAAAGTTCCACGCTGCCCGCCGCGCAGGCGACCGGCAATCTGACGCTGGTGACGGACAGCATCGTGGACCAGGTGGAGATCGATCCGGTCACGAAGAAGGCGACCGGCGTGCTGATCCTGAACACCGCGACCGGCAAGACCATGCGCGCCACGGCGCGGATGATCTTCCTCAACGCCAGCGCTTTCAACAGCGTGCATATCCTGCTGCGCTCGCGGTCGGAACTCTTCCCCAACGGCCTCGCCAACAGCAGTGGCGTGCTGGGCACGCATATCATGGACCATGCCTCCACCCTGTCGGGCATGGCGCTGATGCACGGGTTCGAGGATCGGACCACCTATGGCAACCGGCCGACCGGCATCGTCATCCCGCGCTTCCGCAACCTCGACAAGGCGGATGGGCATGGCTTCACGCGCGGTTACAGCTATCAGGGGGGCGCGCTGCAATCGACCTGGACGCAGGGCAAGCGGATGCCCGGCATCGGTGCGGAGATGAAGGACAATCTCCATAAAGTCGGGCCTTGGAAGATGGTGCTCGTCACCTATGCCGAAAGCCTGCCGCGCGCATCCAACCGACTGACGCTCGATCCGGTCAAGACCGACGCCCATGGCATGGCGGCGCTGCACATCGCCTTCGACCATGGCGCCAATGAACGCGCCGCGCTGGCCGACGCGAAGGTCGAGGCCAAGGCGATGCTGGAGGCGGCAGGGGGTACGTACCTGTTCGGCTTCGACCAGCCGGGCGCGGGTGGCTCCTCCATTCACGAAATGGGCGGCGCGCGCATGGGCCATGATCCCGTGACGTCGGTGCTGGACAAATGGAACCGCGCGCATGACGTGCCCAACCTGTTCGTCACGGATGGCGCGGCCATGGCCTCGTCCGCCTGCCAGAACCCTTCGCTCACCTATATGGCGCTGACCGCGCGGGCCTGCGACGCGGCGGTGACGATGCTGAAGGAAGGCCGGCTTTGACGGCGCTGACGGCGGATGCGGCGCAATCGGCCGCATCTCTTAGTCCGGCTCAGCGCCGCGCAGCGCTGGGCACGCTGATCATCGCTTTTGTCGTCGATGTGCTGGATGGCACGATCGTCAATGTCGCGGTCCCGGCGATCCGCAGCGATCTGCATGCCAGCGCGCTGGCGGTGCAGTGGATCGTGGCCGGCTATGCGCTGGCGTTCGGCATGTTGCTGATCAGCGGCGGGCGGCTGGGCGATCTCTACGGCTATCGCCGACTGTTCCTGACCGGGATTATCGGCTTTTCGCTCAGTTCCGTCGCCTGCGGTCTGGCCGATGATGCGCTGCATCTGGTGCTGGCCCGAATCGCGCAGGGGGCGACGGCCGCGCTGATGGCGCCGCAGGTGCTGGCGCTGATCCAGCTGCTCTATGGTCCGTCGGAACGGGTGGGCGTGCTGGGCATGTTCGGCTTGCTGGGCGGCGTGTCCGCGATCCTCGGCCCGATTGTCGGCGGCGCGCTGATAGACGCGAATATTGCAGGTCTTGGCTGGCGGCCGATCTTCTTCATCAACGCGCCATTGGGCGTGGCCGGGGTGATCGCGGCGTTGAAATTCCTGCCTGTCGGTCGATCCGCCCATCCGCTGCGGATGGACTGGACCGGCAACGCACTGGTGATCGCGACCCTGTTTGCGCTGATCTTCCCGCTGGCGATCGGGCGCGATCTGGGCTGGCCGCTCTGGTGCGTGGCGCTGCTGGTGGCGACGCTGCCGCTGGTCTGGACGACGCTGCGCTATCTGAAAGCGCGCACCGCCCGCGATGGATCGGCGCTGCTCGATCCCGCGCTGTTCCGGCAGCGCAGCTTCGGGCTGGGCGTGATCGCCTCGCTCATCTTTGCCACCGCAACCTCCGGCCTGCTGCTGACCATGATGCTGGTGTTGCAGATCGGCCTTGGCATGGACCCGCTCACCGCAGGCGTCGCGCATATTCCCTTCGCGATCGGCGCCGGGCTGGGCGTCGGCTTCATCGGACGCGGGCTGGTGCCGAAGCTGGGGCGCAATGTGCTGGTGCTGGGCGCAGCCTGCATGATCGCGGGGATCGTCGCGCTGGTGCCGGTCTTCGCCGCTGGCGGCCCTGCCACTCCGCTGGCGCTGGCCCTGCTGATGGCGGGCCTTGGCATGGGCATGCTCGCCGGCCCGCTGACCCCGATCGCGCTGGCGCGAATCGATCGGGCGCATGCTGGCGCGGCTGGCGGGGTACTGAAAGCTGTGCAGCAACTGGGCAGCGCGATCGGCGCGGCCGGCATCGGCGCGCTGTTCCTGTGGCTTGCCAAGGGCGCGCAGGAGGCGGAGATTAGCCGCCAAGCCTTTACCGCGACGGCAGGGGCGATGGTGGCGTTGCTGCTGATCGTCGCCCTGTTGGCGCGGATGTTGCCGGCCCGGTTGTTCGACGCTTGACAGGCGCCTTGATCGACGTCAAAAAAGAACCAGTATTCTAATAATAGATTTGAGTGGAGGGTAGATGTCGCGGCTGGTTTCCTTCTTTCGGCGACTGACATTGGTGCCCCAGGGCATCACGATCGTCACCGCCGCTTTCCTGCCGATCTTCGCGATCGTATCGATGTTCCCGGCCGTGCCCGCGATCATCGACCATTTCGCGGCGGACCCCGATGCGCGCTGGAAAGTGCCGATGATGGTGTCGGCCCCCGGCCTCACCATCGCGCTGATCGCGCCCTTTGCCGGCTGGTTCGTGGACCGGATCGGGCGGCGGCCGCTGCTGATCGGCGCGACCTTGCTCTACGGTATTTTCGGCACCGCCCCCTTCTTTCTCGACAGCCTGAACGCGGTGTTCGCCTCGCGCCTGTTGCTGGGCGTGGCGGAGGCGGCGATCCTGACCATCGTCAACACGCTGATCGGCGATTATTGGGAGGATGAAGGGCGGCGCGACTGGCTGATGCTGCAAGGCGTGGCCGGGCCGTTCCTGGCCAGCGGCGTCATCGCCCTGTCCGGTCCCGCCACGGCGATCCGCTGGAACGGCATCTTCCTCGTCTACCTGATCGCTTTCCCTATCTTTTTCGCGATGATGGCCTGGCTGTTCGAGCCCAAGCGCGAAGGCCATAGCGTGGCGCAGGTCGCCGACACGCCGCGCGCGACGACGCCTTTCCCCTGGAAGCCGGTCGGCCTGCTGGGGCTGGTGACGCTGTGCGCCTCGGGCCTCTATTATGTCTTCATCATCAATGGCGGTCTGGCCTTCCGCGAAGTCGGCGTGACCGATCCGTCGGCCTTGAGCGCCATGACCGCGCTGCCCAGCCTGTCGGTCATCGTCGGCGCGCTGGTCTTCCGGGCGCTCGGCGGCAAGAGCAATGCGGTGCAGCTTTCGGCCTTCTTCCTGATGCTGGGCCTTGGCCTGCTGGGCATCGGCATGGCGACCAGCGCGAAGTGGATGATCGCCGCTCTGGTGATACAGCAGACCGGCGCCGGCATGGCCGTCCCCTCGCTGATCGCCTGGGCGCAGACCAAGTTGCCATTCGAACATCGCGGGCGCGGCATGGGTATTTGGACCGCCTGCTTCTTCTTCGGCCAATTCTCCTCGCCCTTTCTCGTCCACAAGCTGAATGACGCGACCGGCACGATGCAGGGCGCCTTCACGGCGGCGGGCCTGATCGGACTGGTGCTGGCGGTGATCATCTTCCTGTTCCTCGATCGCTCGGCGCGCGGCGCGACCGGCAAGCTGGGAGTCGCATGATGAAGGCGCTGATCATCGGCGGCGGCATTGGCGGCCTTTCGGCGGCGATCGCGCTCAGCCGGGCGGGTCATGCCGTCACCGTCATCGAACGCGATCCCAACTGGTCGGTCTATGGCGTGGGCATCATCCAGCAGGCCAATGTCGTGCGGGCGATGGAGCAACTGGACGTGCTCGATGCCTTTCTCGATGCGGCCTGCGGCTTCGACGCGGTGGAAATCTACATCCCCAGCGGCGATCGGGTCGCGCGCGTGCCGTCTCCGACGCTGGTGCCGGGCAAGCCCGCCAATGTCGGCATCGGCCGCCGCGCGCTGCAAAAGGTGCTGGGCGAAAGCGCGCGGGCGCTGGGCGCGGAGATTCGGCTGGGCCTCACCGTCGAGGCGCTGGACGATGATGGCGCGGGCGTCGACGTGCGTTTCTCCGATGGCAGCGCGGATCGCCATGACATCGTCGTCGGCGCGGACGGCGTCTATTCGCAGACCCGCCAGATGATCCTGCCCGACGCGGAAAAACCCGAATTTACCGGACAGGGCGTGTGGCGTTACAATTTCCCGCGCCCCGCCGGGCTGGATGCGCTCCATGTCTATAATGGCCCGATCGGCGTCGGGCTGGTGCCGATGAGTGCGGAGCAGATCTATCTCTTCGCGACCAGCGCGGAGCCGGGCAATCCTCATTATGCCCGCGCCGATCTCGCCGCGACGATGCGCGCCAAGCTGGCCAACACCGCGCCGCAGATTCAGGCGCTCGCCGCGCAGATCAGCGACAATGACGGCGTCGTCTATCGCCCGCTCGAAGCGATGATGGTCCCTGGTCGAAGGGACGGGTCGTGCTGCTGGGCGATGCCGTCCATGCGACCACGCCGCATCTGGGGCAGGGCGCGGGCATGGCGATCGAGGATGCGATCGTGCTGGCCGAGGAACTGGGCAAGGGCGAAAGCCCGCAAACCGCCTTCGCTGCCTATCGCGACCGCCGCTACGAACGCTGTCGCTATATTGTCGAACAGTCGCTGGCCATCTGCCACGGCCAGATCGGCAAAGGGCCGCAGGTCGATAATCACAAGGCCACCGCAGAGATGTTCGCGGTCGTCTCCCAACCCATCTGACAATCAAGGATAGCAGCCATGAGCCGCGTCACCGAAATTCGCTATGTCGGCTATGCCGTCCCCGATCTGGAGGCCGAGCGCGCCTTCTATAATGACCAGTGGAAGCTGGTCGAGGCGGGCGAGAAGGATGGCATGATCCATTTCGCCGCCGACGGGGGCGATGAACTCTATGTCGTGCGTCTGCGCGCGGCCGAGGAAAAGCGCATCGACGTGATCGCGCTCGCCGCCGACAGCCGCGCCGATGTCGACGCCCTGCATGACAGGGTGGCGGCGGCTGGCGCCCGCATCATCTTCGCGCCGAAGGATTTCGACACGCTGGGCGGCGGCTATGGCTTCCGCTTCTTCTCGCCCGACGGCCTGACCTTTGAGATTTCCAGCGACGTCGCCCGCCGCGACGCCCGCGACCTCAGCCGCTGGGAAGGCGTGCCGCAGAAGATCAGCCATATCGTCCTGCACGCGCCCGATCATAAGGCGCTGGTGGCGTGGTTCTGCGACGTGCTGGGCTTCAAGGTGTCGGACTGGCTGGGCGATTTCATGTGCTTCCTGCGCTGCAACGGCGCGCATCACCGCATCGCTATCCTGCCCGGACCGCCCTGCCTCAACCATGTCGCCTATGACATGCTGAGCGTCGACGACATGATGGTCGGCATCAACCGGCTGCGGCAGAAGGGCACCGACATTCGTTGGGGGCCGGGCCGGCACACGGCGGGCAACAACACTTTCAGCTATTTCACCACCCCCGCCGGCTTCGCGGTCGAATATACGTCCGAACTGGACTATGTGGATTTCGAGGGTCATGAGCCGAAGGTCCATGTGCCGGGGCCGAAGGTGATGGATCAGTGGGGCGTCGGCGTCGGCGGTCCGCAGACCATGCCCCATCCCGAACCCGACAAGGGGTTGTTCCAGGCCGTCGAGGCGTGATCCGTGCGGTCGCGCTGGGCGTCGCCGGGATGCTGCTGATGGCGGCGGCATCCCCCGGCGATACCGAGAGGAACCGCGCGGTCATCGGCGATTTCGCGCGGCTCTTCTATGCGGAAAAGGATGTGCGCCGGGCCTTCATGACCTATGTCGCGCCCGATTATATCCAGCATAATCCCGGCATCGCCGACGGCCGCGACGCCGCGATCGCCGCGCTGGAACCGATGTTCTCGAAGCCCGGCGCCGCCTTCGACATCAAGCGCATCATCGTCGATGGCGACTATGCCGTGATCCATCTGCACGGCCGGGGCGATCCGGCCTCTGCGGGCGGCGCGGTGGCCGACATTTATCGCCTCAAGGACGGGCGCATCGTCGAACATTGGGATGTGCTGCAACCCATGCCGACCACCGCCGCCAATCCGCACCCCATGTTCTGAAAGACCGAGTTTCCCATGGCCCTGTTCGAATATTTCCCCAATTATATCTGGAACCTGTCGGTCGCGATCGCGATGGAGAGCGGTGGGCAGATCGGCGAGATCGTCGACATGTGCCAGCCGATCAGGGACGCGGCCGCCAATGGCGGCGACGCGGGCACGCCGATGTTCATGAAGGCCTGGGCCGCGATGGGCGACAAGCTGCTCGACCTTGCTGCCGAGGACGAGGCGAAGGGCCGTAAATTCTCCGCCTCCAACAAGCTGGAGCGCGCGTCGCTCTACCTGATCACCGCCGAGCGGATGCAGGGCCATGGCGCACCGGGCCGCGAGGCGACCTATGCCCGCGCGCGCGATGCTTTCGACCGATCGACCGCATTGGGCCAAATCAATCGCGAGCGCGTGGAAATCCCGCTCGACACCGGCACCATGCCTGCCTTGTTCACTCGCGCGCCGGGCGACGGCCGCAAGCCTGTCGTGGTCTTCTGCAACGGCCTCGATAGCTGCAAGGAACTGCTCTACTGGACCCGGCTGCCTGAACAGCTGGCGCGACGCGGCATTTCCACCCTGTGCGTCGATCAGCCGGGCAGCGGGGAGGCGCTGCGCCTCCAGAATCTCCCCGTTGATCCGCATAGCGAGAGCTGGGCGAGCAAGGCGGTCGACTGGCTGGAACAACAGCCCGAAGTGGACCCCAAGGCGATCGGCATGACCGGCATTTCGCTGGGCGGCCATTTCGCGCCGCGCGCGGTCGCCTATGAACCGCGCTTCGCCAGCGGGGCCGTCTGGGGCGCGAACCATAATTGGCGCGAGGTGCAGGACAAGCGCATGGCGCGCGAGGGCGAGAATCCGGTCCCCCATTATTGGGCGCATGTCCACTGGGCCTTCGGCGCGAAGGATCAGGACGACTTCCTGGCCAAGTCCGAGGCGATGAACCTCAACGGCCATATGGGTTCGATCAAGGTGCCTTTCCTCGTCACCCATGGCGCCAATGACCGCCAGATCAGCGTCGCCTATGCCGACGATCTCTACGACCAGCTCGTCAATTCGCCGCGTCGCGAGAAGGTCATCTTCACCCCCCGCGAAGGCGGCGTGGAGCATGTCGGCGCCGACAATATGGCCTATGGTCGCGATCTGATTTCGGACTGGTTCGCCGAAACGCTCGGAGGGAAGACCGCATGACCCGTCGCTTCATCGACCTGTCGATCACGCTGGACAATGACGTCGTGTCCGACCCGCCCTTCATGCGGCCCAGGATCACCTATGAAACGCATCAGGACACGGTGAAGGAATTGCAGCATTTCTTCCCCGGCGTGACGGCGGAGCAGACGCCGGGCGGCGAAGGCTTTGCGGCGGCGGAATGGGTGACGCTGACCACCCATAATGGCACGCATCTGGACGCGCCCTGGCATTTCTCCCCGACCATGGATGCCAAGGACGGTGAACCCCAGCGGGCGATCACCATCGATGAAGTGCCGCTCGACTGGTGCTTCCGCCCCGGCGTGAAGCTGGACTTCCGCCATTTCCCCGATGGCTATGTCGTGACCGCCGCCGACGTGGAGGCGGAACTCGCGCGCATCGGCCATGACCTGCAACCGCTCGACATCGTGCTGGTGAACACAGCGGCGGGCAAGGCGCTGGGCCGGCCCGATTTCGTCAATGTCGGCTGCGGCATGGGCTATGAAGCGACCATGTATCTCACGACGCGCGGCGTGCGCGTGACGGGCACCGACGCCTGGAGCTGGGACGCGCCGTTCAGCTACACGGCGGAGAAGGTCAAGGAAACCGGCGACACATCGCTGATCTGGGAAGGGCATAAGGCTGGCCGCGACATCGGCTATTGCCATCTGGAGAAGCTGCACAATCTGGAGGCGTTGCCGGCCCACGGCTTCACCGTCAGTTGCTTCCCGCACAAGATCAAGGGCGCGTCGGCCGGCTGGACCCGCGCCGTCGCCATCATCGAGGAATAAGATGCGTCTCGCCACCCTTGCCGACGGGTCGCCCGACGGCGCCCTGTTCGTCGTCTCGCGCGATGCGCAACGCTGCCTGCCCGCAGGCGGCACGCTGCAACAGGCGATAGAAAGCTGGACGACCGTCGAACCGTACCTGCGCGCGCTCGCCGCCCGGCTGGAACAGGGCGAGGGCGAACCGCTCGACCATAGCCGTCTGCTCGCGCCGCTGCCGCGCGCCTGGCAATGGCTCGACGGATCGGCCTTTCCGCAACATGGCGAACTGATGCAGAAGGCCTTCCACCTTCCGCCGATCGAGACGGACCGGCCGCTCATGTATCAGGGCCTGTCCGATCGCTTCCTGTCCGGCACGCAGGACGTACCGCTGCCCAGCGAAGCGGACGGGATCGATTTCGAAGGCGAGTTCGGCGTTGTCACCGACGCGGTGCCGATGGGCACCAGTGCACAGGATGCGCTCGATCATGTGAAACTGCTGCTGCTGATCAACGACTGGTCGCTGCGCGCCATCGCCCCCGTTGAAATGAAGACCGGCTTCGGCTGGGTCCAGGCCAAGCCCGCCTGCGCGGTCGCGCCCTTTGCGGTGACGCCCGACGAACTGGGCGACGCATGGGCCGATGGCCGCGTCCACCTGTCCTTGCAGGTCCATGTCAACGGCGACTGGTTCGGTCATCCCCATGGCCGCGAAATGGCCTTTGGCTTCCATGACCTGATCGCCCACGCCGCCCGCACCCGTCATCTGGTGGCGGGCACCATCATCGGATCGGGCACCGTCTCCAACGCCGACTATGCCGGCGTCGGCTCCAGCTGCCTGTCCGAACGGCGCGCGATCGAGATGATCGACCATGGCGCGCCGCAGACGCCCTTCCTCCACTTTGGCGACCGGGTCCGGATGGAGGCGCTGGGCGGTCCCTTCGGCGTCATCGACCAGCAGGTGGTACAGCCATGAGCACCGGCATGAGCGCGCGCATCCGCATGGGCCTGATCGGCGGTGGCCCCGGCGCCTTTATCGGCCCGGTGCATCGGCTGGCGGCGGAGATGGACCGGCGGATCGAGCTGGTCGCCGGCGCCTTTTCGTCCGATCCGGCACGCTCGCTGGCGGCGGGGGAGGCCTATGGCATCGATCCCACCCGCGCCTATCCCTCGGTCGAGGCGATGATCGCGGCGGAGGCGCAACGCCCCGACGGCATCCAGATGGTCGTCATCGCCACGCCCAATCATCTGCACCTGCCTGCCGCGAAGGCGGCACTGGACGTGGGCCTCGCCGTGATGAGCGACAAGCCCGCCACCGCGACCTTGGCGCAGGCGCAGGAACTGGCCGCGCTGCTGGCGGACAAGGGCGGCCTCTACGGTCTTACCTTCACCTATGCCGGTTATCCCATGATCCGCGAGGCGAAGGCCCGGATCGCAGCGGGCGAGATCGGCCGGGTGCGCAAGGTCGTGGCTGAATATTATCAGGGCTGGCTGGCCCAGCCGATCGAACAGGACGGCAACAAGCAAGCCGGCTGGCGCACCGATCCCAAACAGGCCGGGCAGGGCGGCTGCATCGGCGACATCGGCGTCCATGCCTTCAACCTCGCCGAATTCGTCGTCGGCGATGCGGTGGAACAGGTGAATGCCGATCTTGGCATCGTCGTCCCCGGCCGGGCGCTGGACGATGACATGACGGTGCTGCTGCGCTTCGCCAATGGTGCGCGCGGCATGGTCGGCGCGTCGCAGATCGCGACCGGCGAACGCAACAACCTCACCTTACGCATCTATGGCGAAACCGGTGCGATCCGCTGGAGCCATGAGGCGGCGGACCGGCTGATCATTACTGATGCGGATGGATCGGACCGCACGCTCTGGGCTGGCAGCGGCCATGTCGGCGATTGGGCCGCACGCGCCGTGCGAGTGCCGGCCGGCCATCCCGAAGGCTATCTGGAGGCCTTCGCCAATCTCTATCGCGACTTTGCCGATCGCATGGCAGGCGAGGATGCGCCACTGCTGCCCGGCATAGCGGAAGGGCTGCGGTCGATGCGCTTCGTGTCGGCCTGTGTCGAGGGCAATGGCAAGGGGTGGGTGGATCTATGAAGACGATCAAGGGACCGGCGATTTTCCTCGCCCAGTTCATGGGCGATGCCGCGCCGTTCGACACGCTGGATCATCTGGCGGAGTGGGCCGGATCGCTGGGCTATAAGGGCGTGCAAATCCCCTGCGACCCGCGCCTGATCGACCTGAAGACCGCAGCGGAGAGCAAGGGCTATTGCGACGATCTGCGCGGCCGTCTGGCGGCTTTCGGGGTCGAGCCGACCGAATTATCGACCCATTTGCAGGGCCAGCTCGTTGCCGTTCACCCGGCCTATGACGCGCTGTTCGACGGTTTCGCCGCACCTGAAGTACGCGGCAATCCGGCGGCGCGGCAGGCTTGGGCGATCGACCAGATGAAGCTGGCGGCCAAGGCCAGCGCGCATCTGGGCCTCACCGCCCATGCGACTTTTTCGGGCGCGCTGGCATGGCCCTATGTCTATCCCTGGCCGCAACGGCCTGCGGGTCTGGTCGAGGAAGCCTTTGCCGAACTGGCCCGGCGCTGGCGCCCGATTCTGGATGTCTTTGCCGATTGCGGCGTCGACTGCGCCTATGAAATCCATCCGGGCGAGGATCTGCACGACGGCGCGACCTTCGAACGTTTTCTGGAAGCGGTCGGCGGGCATGAGCGGGCGCGCATCCTGTTCGACCCGTCCCATTATGTGCTGCAACAGCTCGACTATCTCGACTTCATCGATCGCTATCATGACCGGATCAGTTGCTTCCATGTGAAGGATGCCGAGTTTCGCCCCAATGGCCGTACCGGTGTCTATGGCGGCTATCTGCCTTGGGCCGATCGCGCCGGTCGCTTCCGGTCGCTGGGCGACGGACAGGTCGATTTCGGCGCGATCTTCTCGAAACTCGCCCACTATGACTATGCCGGCTGGGCCGTGCTGGAATGGGAATGCGCGCTGAAACATCCCGAAGATGGCGCACGAGAAGGCGCCCCCTTCATCCGCGACCATATCATCCGCGTCACCCCGCACGCCTTTGACGATTTCGCCGCATCGGGCGTGGACGCCGCGCAAAACCGCCGGATATTGGGATTAAGCTAAGACGATAAGGGGAGAGGATCACATGCCGTCACGTCGCGAAGCAATTATGGTAGCGCTAACGGGTGGCGCGGCTGCCGCAGCCCTTGGCACAGCGGCCCGTGCCGCGCCCACCGCGCCACGCTGGGGCACCGGCATGGATGGGCAACGTCGCGCCGATCTGGGCGATGGCACCTATCTCAATCCGATCCTCGCCGGCGATCATCCCGATCCTTCCATCCTCAAGGATGGCGAGGATTATTATATGACGCACAGCAGCTTCGATGCGTCGCCCGGCCTCGTCATCTGGCATTCGCGCGATCTGGTGAACTGGACGCCGATCGGCCCGGTGTTGACCAAGGTGCTGGGCACGGTGTTCGCCGTCGACCTCGTGAAGCATGACGGCCGCTATTATATCTATATCCCCTTCATGAAGGCGCCCTGGTCGACCGACCTCAAGGATTTCGCCAATATCTACGTCATCCATGCCGACACCATGGCCGGGCCATGGAGCGACCCGGTCGACCTGGGCATCGGCGGCCTGATCGATCCGGGCCATCTGGTGGGCGAGGATGGCGAACGCTATCTCTTCCTTTCCGGCGTCAACCGGGTGAAGCTGGCCCGCGATGGCCTGTCGACCATCGGGCCGGTGAAGAAAGTCTATGACGGCTGGCATTATCCCGACGACTGGGTGACGGAGGCCTATGCGCTGGAAGGCCCCAAGCTGATGCGGCGGGGCGACTGGTTCTATCTGATCAGCGCGGTCGGCGGCACCGCTGGCCCGGCGACCGGCCATATGGTCATCGCCGCGCGCTCCCGATCCGTGAACGGGCCATGGGAAAATTGTCCGCACAATCCCATCGTGCGCACGCGCAGCGATGCCGAACACTGGTGGTCGCGTGGCCATGCCACCGCGGTCGAGGGGCCGGGCGGCCGCTGGTATCTGGTCTATCATGGCTATGAAAAGGATTATCGTACGCTGGGTCGGCAGACTCTGCTGGAGCCGATCGAATGGACTGCCGACGGCTGGCCGCGCGCATTGGGCGGCGACCTGTCAAAGCCGTTGCCGATGCCCGGAAAGAGCGCTGGCCCCCATGGCATCGCCCGCTCCGATGCATTCGACGCCCCCGCCTTCGGCACGCGCTGGAGCTTCTATGGCGCGACACCGGGTGAGGCGGGGCGGGCGCAGGTCGGCAAGGGCGCGTTGCTGTTGAAGGGCAAGGGCACCGGCCCGCAGGACTGCTCCCCGCTCACGCAAATGGTCGGCGACCGCGCCTATGAGATCAGCGTCGCGATGGACCTGACCGGCGATGTGCAGGGCGGCCTGCTGCTCTTCTACAATGACCGGCTCTTCTTCGGCATGGGCCATGACGGCGCGCGCATGACCACCTATCGCGGCGGTAAGGCGGCCTATTGGCAGGAACCCGCGCCCGCCACGCGCCGCCTATGGCTGAAGATCGTCAATGATCATCATATCCTGACCTTCCACTATAGCGCGGATGGCCAGCACTGGACCCGCCATGGCGTGCGCAGCGAGACTTCGGGCTGTCACGCCAATACGGTCGATGATCTGGCCAGCCTGCGCCCGGCCCTGTTCGCGGCCGGAGCGGGATCGGTCCGCTTCACTGACTTCCGTTATCGCGCGCTGACCTGACGAAAATGTGCCGCAGGCGAAGGACGCCTGCGGCAGTCAGGGAGAGACACGAATTCAGGCGACCGGCAGGTCGAGGCGGAAGGGCAGGTCGATGCTCGATGCGCCGACCGCGACCGACACCGGAGCGACAGGGTTGCGCCAGCCATCATCCTGCCAGCGGCGCAGCGCGATCGGATCGACGGTCACATGGATCGTAGCGATTTCGCCAGCGCCGATAATCTGCTTCGCGAATCCGGCCAGCGCGCCATCCTCGACGCAATAGACCTGCGCGACGAAAGCGCTGGCGCGGTTGCCCTCATTGCGCACGGTGACGGCGACGGTGAAGGCCGCGGTCGCCTGCGCATCGATCATCGCGAAGGCGCCATAGCCCGTCCCCGCGCCGAAAGCATGAGCCGGCCGGGCCGTAAAGCCGCGATAGCCGATCTTCGTGCCTTCCGCATAAGGCAGGCGGCCGTCCGCATCGGGGATCGCACCGAACACCGGATAATCGGCCTCGTCCGCCGCGAAGCTGACCGGCAGGCGGCCTGAAGGCTCCCGGTCGCCTGCCAGTACGGAGGCCAGCGCCGGTCCGAATTCCTCGCCCGGATACCAGACGATCATCAGCGCGGCGGCGTCGGCGGCAAAGCCGGTGTCGATCGCATGGGCGACATTGGCGATGATCGCGGTCTGTGCATTGGCGGCGCAGACGCGCTTGGCCAATTCGATCTGGTCGGACGACAGGAAGGTGGTGTCGCGATCCTTGCTCTCGACCCCGGAGTCCGACGTTTCGCCCAGCACCAGCACCACCGCATCGGCATCCCGTGCGGCAGCCTCTGCGCGCGCCAGCAAGGTTTCGGGATCGCCCGGCGTCGCCACGCCATACCACAGGCCCTGCGCGCGTGCCGGTTCGAACCGCAATTCCGCCTCGATCAGATAGGTGCGTCCTGCCTCCAGCGACAGAACGACATGATCGCTGTCCCCGCTCTTCAGCACGCCCATGATATCGCCCGGCGCGATCGACCGGCTGGCGCTATGGACGGCCTCGCCATCTACAAGCAGCGTCACCGATCCGGTGCCGCCGATATGCAGGCGATAATCGCCATCGACCGGTGCGGCGAAGCGGCCCGCCGCGCGTACGCCGCCGGGGCGATCGAAGGCGTCCATGCCCGGCATCCCGGCGAACCAGGTCAGGCTGTTGGTGTCGCGCGTTTCCTGAAAAAGTGGCGTGCCGGAAAAATCATGCCCGCCAAAGAAGGAAACGGTCATGCCGCGCGTACAGCCATCGCCGATATCCTGCGCCGGGGTCGCCGGCATGGCGGGCAGGCGGGGGCTGGGATCGGTGCCCGGCTCAAAGCTGATTTCCGTGTCCGCGCCATAGCGCGCCCGCAATGCATCGACCAGGCCGATGGCGTCGGGCCGCAGCGCGATCTTGGCGAAGGTGCCGCCCTGAAAACAGGGCGCGGCGGCATTGGGGCCGATCAGCGCGATCCGCTTGTGCCGCCCTGGCGTCATCGGCAGCAGCGCATCGCGATTGTCCAGCAGCACGAAGCTGGCAGCGGCGGCATCGGCCAAAATCGTGGCGCGATCGCCCGGCTCTTCTCCGGGGTCGCCCCCGGCCCATGCCTGCGCCGCCGCAGCGACCCGATCGGCCGCGGTCAGGATGCGCGCTTCGTCCAGTTCGCCTGCCTCCACGGCGGCACTCAGCTTCTGGCCATAAAAGCGCGCCGGGCCGGGCATTTCCAGATCGAGGCCCGCGATCATCGCGGGCGCAGTCGATTTGGAGCCGAACCAGTCGCTGACGGTAAAGCCCTGATAGCCCCAATCGTCGCGCACCACGGTCGTCAGCACATGCGCCTGTTCCGCGCAGTAACTGCCATTGACCCGGTTATAGGCCGCCAGCAACCCCGCGCAGCCCGCTTTCGCCGCCATTTCGAACGGCAGCAGATAGACTTCGCGCAATGCCTTCTCGTCGATCCACGCGTCATAGCTGTCGCGCATCGTCTCGCTGTCGTTGCAGACCAGATGCTTGGCGACCGCGCCGACATGGCGGCTTTGCAGCCCCTCGATCCAGGCGACGCCCAGCGTCCCGGCCAGCAGCGGGTCTTCCCCGAACAGTTCGAACGCGCGCCCGGCCAGCGGCGTGCGGACCAGATTGACGTTCGGCGCCAGCACCATGTCGACGCCCAGCCGCTTGGCCTCCCCGCCGACGATTGCGCCGACCTGACGCACCAGATGGGGATCGAAGGTCGCGCCCAGCGCCATGCCGCACGGCGTCAGCACCGATACGTCCCGTTCGTCGACCCGGCCGCTGGCAATGCCCATCGGCCCGTCGGCCATTCTGGCGGAAGGAATGCCGGGCAAGTCGGCGGTCGACCACATGTCGCGGCCGACAGTCAGGGCAATGGCGTCGTCTCTGGTCATTATATTTGCCTCTCTCCACCGTTCGCCCTGAGCCTGTCGAAGGGCCGTTCTTCTCTTGGAAAAGAAGGGCAGGGCTTCGACAGGCTCAGCCCGAACGGACTTTCATTCTATCTTTGAGTGAAACCCATCACTTGCCCGGCCAGCATCTTCAGCTGTCCGGCAACACTCTCGTCCACCAATGCGCCATCCGCGCCAAAAGGCTTCTGCTCGATGCTGTTGATCGCCACGCCCATCGGCGTCGGCCATCCGCGCATGGCATGGGTGATGCCGCGCAGCGCCTGCAACGTCACACCGCCCGCCTGCCAGCCCGCTGCCGTGACGATCAGCCCTACCGCGCGCCCGTCAAAATAGGGGCGGGCGTCGCCACGCAGATCCTCCAGCAGGTCGATGGCATTCTTCACCAGCCCCGACACCCCGCCATGATAGCCGGGCGAAGCGATGATCAGGCCGTCGGCCGCGCGCACCGCTTCCACCAGTTCGCGCTCGTCATCGGTCCGCTCCGGGCTTTCCGGCGCGAAATGGGGCAGGGCGGCCAGCGCCGCGCCGCCGAACATCCGCGTCTCCGCACCCAGTTCGCGCGCGAAGCCCAGCGCCGCCTCGGTCAGCCGCTCGCTCGACGATCCGGGCCTATTGGTGCCGCCGATGCCGACGATCAGGGTCATGGCCGTGTCCCGTTCAGCGCCGGCATCACCTTCTGCGACAACAATTCCAGCGTGCGGTTGCCCCAGCCCAGCCGCTCCTGCGTCAGGGGACCGGTGGTGGTGCCGCACAGCACATTGCCGATGCCCAGTTCCTGATAGGGCTTCAGATGCTCGATCACCGTTTCGGGCGATCCATAGAGGCACCAGGTGCCGATCCAGTCCTCGGTCAGCGCCAGCGGCGTCTTGTCGGTCTTCTGGTTGGCGGATTCGCGTTCGGCCTTGTCGGCATAATATTGCTCGCGGTCGACCGCTTCCTGATAGGCGGTCAGGATCTGCTCCAGCTCCTCGCGGGCCTGCTCGTCCGTGTCGGCGACATGGACGCACTGATAGGTATGTGTGGTCCAGGACAGCGCGTCGGCTACGATGGCGTCCGAATGGCCCGCCGCCAGCAGCGCGTCGCGATAGGCGGTGAAATATTTGGTGACATGGGTCAGCGGCTCGGTCCCGCCGATCTTGGGCGGGGTGAAGGCCGGGATGAAGGCGGGCCAGCCATTTTCGGCGGCGCGGCGCATGGAGGCTTCCTTCATCGCCACGGGCATCAGCCGGGCATGGCCGGGCGAATAGGGTGCAGGGGCAATGCGTTGCAGCACCTCGCCCTTGAACGGGCCATTGTCGATCTTGACCGGAGCGGAGTCGACCGTCTTGGCCCACAATGCTTCAGCGATCGCCAGATTGGCGTCGGACACGGCCGAGGCTTCCTTATAGTTGACGCCAAAGCCGATCATCTCTTCCGGCGTGGTGCCAGAGCCGATGCCGACCAGCAGCTTGCCCTGCGTCAGCTGGTCCAGAATGTTGATGCGTTCCACGAAACGAACCGGGTGATGCAGCGGCACCGACGTTACGGAGAAACCGAAATGCATGCGCTTCAGCTTTGCAGCCAGATAGGCGGCGAACATCATCGGGTCTGACGCCACGGGCATGTAACCGGTGAAATGATGGTCCGGCAGGAACACCGCGTCAAAGCCCAGCGCCTCCGCCTTCTCGCTATGATCGATCAGGTCCAGGATGAGCTGGCGATCCTGATCGGCGGCCGTCGTGCGGGCATTCAAGAAAACGGAAAAGCGCATGGCCCCCTCCTTATTTAAACTAGAATTTTAATTCTGATAATTGGATATGGAAAACCGGTCAACCCTACTTCCGTCATGCCAGCGGAAGCTGGCATCTCAGGCGGTGGCGTTCGACTTAGCCCCACGAGATCCCAGCTTTCGCTGGGATGACGCAAATCAAGCGACGGTGATGACCTTGCTGTCCTCGGCAAAGAGCGGGAAGGGCAGGTAGGAAATGCGCAGCTTTTCCTTGAGCGTCAGGCTATGCTCGCCAACACCAAGCCCGCCCGCGCGCGTCACGCTGATGGTGGCGATGCTGCCGAACTCCCAGCGATCGTCATAGGCCTCTTCCATGGCGTCGAGGCTCCAGCTCTTGCCATTCTGCTCGAACAGGACCGACTCGCGCGGCTGGGCTTCGCCATCCAGCGTGACGGCCAGATCCTCGATCATCGACAGGCCGATGCCGCGATAATAGCCAAGCCGCGCGTCGAAGGCGAAACCGCTTTCGGTGGCGCGGAGGCTGTCTTCCAGGATGAGATATTTGTCGAACATCGAAACGGTCCTTCGTGAAATAGGGTGTCAGCGCGCAGGCGTGTTGAGCCTGATCCAGCGCAGCAGCAGAGCGGGCCAATCCTCGGTCGGCGTGCCGACCTTACCCAGACCAAAGCCATGGTCGCCGCTTTCGAACAGGTGAAATTCCACCGGTCGCTTCGCCTGTCGCCAGCTATCGATCAGGCCCAGCCCGCCGCGCGCCAGCAGGAAATCGTCATTGGCGATCGCCACGAACAGCGGCGGGGCGTCGGCCGGGACCGGGCGTGCCGCCATATTGGGATAGATGGGCGCGATGAAATCCGGTCGCTCGCCATCCGGCAGCGCCAGTGCGGTGCTGAGCGTCAGGAAACCACCGGCGGAAAAGCCCATCATGCCGATGCTTTTGGGGTTCAACCCATAATCGGCGGCATGGGCGCGGACATAGCGGACGGCGGCGATGCCATCGGCCAGCGCTTCGGGCGTCGTGTCTTCCGGCGGACCGAAGCCGACCTTCTCCCCCTTGATCGCGCGCGCCAGCTTGTCGGCGAACTCCGGTTGCGACGCCGGGGTCGGCATCACCCGATATTTGAGGACGAAGGCGGTAATCCCCTGATTGGCGAGCCAGCGGGCGACATCCCAGCCTTCCTTCTCGATCGCGAGGCCCAGAAAGCCGCCGCCCGGTGCGACGATCATCGCAATGCCATTGGGTCGGCCGACGGGGAGCACCGGCGTCAGTGTCGGGCGAACGACATTGCGCACGGCGACCTTGCCATTGTCCAGATGCCAGACCTCTTTGTCGCGGCCGGGCGTGGCGGTTGGCAGGGCAATCGCGCCGGGCTGAACCGGCGTGGCGATCGTCTCGCGGCTCGGGCCGGGGCCTTGCGCCATGGCGGGCAGGGGCAGCAGCGCGGCCCCCAGCGTCAGCAGCAGGCGCAATCTCACAGCACTGGTTCCGCGACCCTGGCGGCCAGCGCCTTGAACATCTCATGCTGGCGGCGCACCTGCTCGCGGCTGTCGACCGGGCCGGCATCCTGCACCCAGCGATTGCCCTCATATTCGGACGACAGATAGCCGTCCCATCCGCCCGCCACCAGTTCCGGGATCACCTCGTCATAGGCGATGGTGGGATCGGTGCAGTCGTCCGCCATGCCATAGAATTTCGCCTGGATGTGGCGGAAATAGGGGATGAAGTCGCGGATGCGCTTCGGGTTGGAATAGGGTGCGTGGCGCAGCGTTTCGGCCATGGCGATATCCGCCTTGTTGCCGCCCATCTTCACCGCCACTTCGAAGATCGTATATTCGCACATGATCTTCTGTTCATGCTGGTCGATGATGAAATCGGCGATTTCCGGCGTAGCACCCTGCCGCAGGAAGCGGTCGCGGAATTCGGGCGGATAATGTTTCATGAAAATGCCCATGTCGGGCAGGATACCGAGATGCTTGGTGCCCAGCCGATCGGCCACCTCGATCGTGCGCAATATCCAGGCATGGTCCAGATGCCAGGGCGCATGCACCTCCACCCCCATATGCACGTCATATTGCTCGGCATAGGGGACGCAGCGTTCCAATATGTCGGGCCGCACGAACACCAGCACGCGCATGTTCCGGATGCCGAGGCGATTGCACAGCTTCAGGTCGCGGACGATCGATTCCACCTGCTCGTCATCGGTCATCAGGCGGTCCTTGCGCCGCTTGGTGTCCAGGAACATGTCGTAGCAGGTCAGCGTGGTGCCATGGCGATCCATCATCGCCAGCCACTGGTTCACGGTCGCATCGTCGATGTTCGGGAAGCCCGGCATATTCTGCTCGGGCAATATCTCGATCCCGTTCGCGCCGATCGACGCGGCGAAGGCGACCACGTCCTCCACCGTCATCTGGCCGAGAAAAAGCTCTTCCTGAAAACTATACAGGCTGACGCCGCGCTTGAACATGGGCTCCCCTCCATCCATTAATATTAGAATTATTATTCTTATATAATCTGGATCGGGAAGGTCAATCCTCTTTGACGCCGATCAAACTGACCGGCCCGATCAAGCCCGAAGGGCGCAGCGGCGCATCCGCGGCATAGGTCGGGCCGGTGGTCAGAGTGACGGGCGTGGCGCCCGGCTGCGCGTCGCCGATCAGCCGGTTGACCCACAGATTTGCGACCCGCACGGTCAGGCTATTGCTGCCCGCCTTCGCATAGGGGGTGATGTCCAGTTGATAGGGCGCCTTCCACGCCACGCCCGCGCGCTGTCCGTTGACGCGGACGTCCGCGACATCGGCGACGCTGCCCAGGTCGATCAGCAGGCGGCCCTGTCCGGGGGTCCATCCTTTGGGCAGGGTGAAGCTGCGGCTATAGCTGCCGATGCCGGAATAATAGCGGGTGGGCGGATCACTGGCCTTCGACCAGTCGCCCAGCGGCACCGTGCGTTCGCCGGTCGGCGCACCGGGCCGGGCGTCGAAGCTCAGCCGCCAGTCGCCGCCCAGTGTTGCCAGCGTCCGGCGCTGCACCGGTGCGATTCGCACGGATTTTGCCGATGTCGGTTTGCGCAGCACGATGAACAGCGCCTCATCCTTGGCCAGATGGAGCGGAATGCGGGTGCCATCCCCGTCCATGTCGTAACTGACCGTCTCCGTCCGCCCGCTGTCCGCGCGCCACAATTCCGGCGTCCGGCCGCTGACCCGCAGGTCGATCGTCCCGTCCACCGCCTTGTTCGATCGATTGCTCACGAAATAGATGTCGCTGTCGCCGTCCACCCGATGCAGCAGCGCCAGCGATCCCTCACCCGTCCATGTCCAGTCGGGCCGAACCGCCAAGGCCGCGCCCAGATCGCTTGTGATCGGCCCGCTCCACAACCGGTCGATCAGCGCCGCGACCGCCTTCGGATCGTCGGCCAGACTGGGCGATCCCGTCGGCCGCTGGCCCACGATCGTCGCCCCGGCCTGCGCCAGCGCCTCGATCCGGCACAGCGTCGCCAAAGTCATCTTCGCGCTCGATCCGCCCAGATAGAGCAGGCGATAAGCTTGCCCCTCCGGCGTCACCAGTCGCCCGTCCCTTACGCTCAGCCGGTTAGCCAGCGCATCGGCATTGACGAAATCATAGTCATGCCCCGCTGGCACATCGCTGACCGGCGCGTCGCCATACAGACCCGTAACCGGACTTTCCTCGCCATAGAAATAGGCGATGTCGGCGACATGATGTCCCTGTTGCAGCAGGAAGCTAGTGCGCGCCAGATAGTCGGTCCAGCCATCCGCCATCTCCGCCCATGTCTCGTTCCGGGTGAAATATTGGCCAAGGAAGGTGGCCAGCGCAAAGCCCGGCGCGCGATCCGCAAAGGGCTGATGCGCCGATGTGTGGATCAGCAGCCGATTGACGCCCAGCGCAAATTCCAGATCGGCGGTCGATTTGAGATCGGCCGGCGCATAGGCCCAGGGATGGCCGAAAGCGGTCAGCGACTCCGCCCCCACCGCCGCCTTGCCATAAAGATTGGCGACCGAGGCCGCGCCCTTTATGTCGGCGACATAGGTGGGGTTCGGCGCCGCGCCCGGCGCCAGCGTCCACATAGCCCCCATCGGCACATCGGCATGCGCGCGCATGCTGAGGTCATCGCCCAATTGCGGCCGATGATCCTCCAGCGCCTCGGCATAATAGGTCATGCCCGCCCGATGCGCCGTCTCCGCCAGCACGCCATAATGCGCCTCAGCATAAAGATCGGCGATCGTCCTGCGCCAGTCCCACAGGAAGGCATCCGTCTTCGCCGCGTTACCGATCACGATACCGGTCAGCGCCGGCAACCACGGCGCAGGATCATAACCGCGCCGCCTGGCGAACTGCGCCGGCAGATCCTCGGTCCAGTTTTGCGGCCCTGATTCGATGCTGTCGCTCAGCATCGACCTTATGCCCTTCGCGCCGATCAGATCGTCGCCCACCGACTGGCGATACAGGCCCAGAAAATGGTCGATATAGGCCGTGACGCGCGAAGCGGACAGCTTGTCCACCTCCAGCCCCGTGGCCTCTTTGGGCGCCGGAGCATTGCGATGCCCGGTCAGCGACCAGCCCATGCGCAACACCCGCCAGCGCCCCGGCGGCGGCGTCCAGTCCAGCGTGCCGTCCGGCCGCAGCCGATCGGTCAGGTCGATCACCTTGTCCGGCGTGATCCCTCCGGTGCTCGGCGTCGCCGCCGCATAATAATCGGGCAGGGTCGCAAAACCCGCCTTCTCCTCCGCCTGGCTCACCCGCGCCTCAGCATGCAGCGCAAATTCCGATAGCGCATAGCGGACGGCCGGGCCGCTGGGGAAGGGTGGCCGCAGCGCGCCGGGCGCATAGGTCAGCTTGTCCATGAAGCTGGGCTTCGGATCGGGCGTCAGGCGCAGGCGAAACCAGCGCGCGGTTACAGGCGCGAAACTCGCCGATCGCACTGGCGATGTGGATGGTGGCAACGCAGCGATCGGGCGATAGTGCACGCCGTCGTCGCTCGCTTCCAACGTCGCGATCGGCGGGGCAGGCGTGCCGAAGCCGCGCGGGCCGGGCAGGCCCACCGTCACCGACCGCATCGTCTGCGGCCGGTCATAGGCATAGGCGACCCAGGCCTTGCCCTGTTCCGCCGATAGCGTGAGGGCAGGGCCATAATGGCCGTCCGCCAGCATCGGCCCATCGATCTTCCCACTATTGGCAATCCTCTGCGCCGGGATCGCATCGCGTTCCGCCGCCGGCACCGCAATCACCCGTGCGTCGCGATAGAGCGCCGGCCCGTCCGCTTCGCCCGGCTGCACCATCGTCAACGGCACATCCTGATAGGGGCCGGCCATGGCGGGTGGCATCGTCAGGGCGCCCGCAAAGCGCCGCCCGCCTTCCACCAGCGTTTCGCTCCACACCAGCTTCTTCATCGCATCTTCCGGCCGCACCCACGGCCCGCCGGTCGCGCTCCAGCCGCCCGATGTCGCGATCCCCAGCGGCAGGTTCAGCGCGGCGGCGGTGGCCACGCTGTCCTTCAGCGCCTTGCGCCAGGCTTCGCTCATATAGACGCGCCGTTCCGGCACGATCGTCGGCACATCCATGCCCGCCTCGAACAGATGGACGCCGCCGATGCCGATCCGCTGCATCCATTCCAGATCGCGCTTCGCCCCCTCCGATTCGACATTGCCGTTCATCCAGTGCCACCAGACATGGGGGCGGGCGCTGGCGGGCGGATCGCGAAATCCGTCGCGCAACGGGTCCGTTTGCGCCTGTCCGGCAGCGCTGATCAGCAACATCGACGCAGCGGTCGATCGGAAAAAATGGCGCTTTTTCATCATCCTGCCCCTTATCAATCCGGTTCGCCCGGTTCTTGGAATATAGAAACTAGAATTTGAATATTGATTTTTATCAAAATGGACAATAGCAAAGGGGCATCCGGTCCCTCTGCACAAGGGCCGGATACAATTATCGGCCCCGAAACAGGGGCGACATAAGCGTATGGGGAGGATTCGATGCGCACCGCTTTTTCCACTTTTCTGATGTCGACGGCTGCTGCCGCGCTGGCCTGCGCCGCGCAGGGCGCCGCCGCCCAGACTGACACCGCACCGCAGGCCGGCACCGACAGCGCCGCGCCCCAGAATGAACTGGGCGAAATCGTCGTCACCGCCAATCGCGTCGCCAGCAGCGCGCAGAAGACCGCGACCGCGCTCACCGTCTATTCGGGCAACGACCTCGCCTCCGCCGGTGTCGCCAGCGTCCAGTCGCTCCAGACGATCGATCCCAGCGTCAACGTCACCAGCAGCACCGGCGCCGCCTATGTCGCGGTGCGCGGTATCGCCTCGACCGATGTGACCGAAATCGGCGATCCCTCGGTGCCGATCGCCCGTGACGGCTTCTTCACCAACCGCAGCTTCTCGATCGGCACGTCGATGTACGATCTGGCCCGTGTCGAAGTGTTGAAGGGGCCACAGGGCACCCTGTTCGGCCGCAACTCGACCGGCGGCCTGATCAGCATCATCACCCAGAAGCCGACCAATGAACGCTCCGCCTACGGCTCGATCGAAGTCGGCAATTACGACACGATCAATGTCGAGGCGGGCGTCAACCTGCCGGTCAATGACAAGCTGCAATTCCGCTTCTCGGGCATTTCCCGCCGGCGCGACGGTTATCGCGACATCACCGTCATCAATGCCGAAGGCGATGATGAAAAGACGCTGTCGGGCCGCGCCCAGGTTGCCTTCCAGCCGTTCGAAGGCTTCACCGGCCTGATCAGCTATCAGCATGACGCCATTGATGCGGTGGGCGACCTGGCCCTGCAATCGGCCATTTCGACCGTACCCAGCATCACCGACGAAAAGCGCTTCCCCAATTATCAGCCGACCTTCACGAAGCTGAATGGCGATCGTATCCGCTGGGAATTCAGCTATGACGCGCTGCCCCTGGGGCTGACGCTGACCTATGCTGGCGGTTACGACAATCAGAAGTGGGGGCACGCCACCGACGCTTCGACGCTGGGCGGCGCGACCCGCCAGCAATTCCTGCAAAGCGAGAGCCCGGAAACCTGGAACCATGAAGTGCGGATCGCCACGCCGCAGGACGGCCCCTTCACCGTGCAGGCGGGCTATTTCCACTTTGATGAGGAAAACACCATCGACAGCGGATTGATGGTCCGCTCCGGCCCCTACGCCAATCGTTATCTGATCAAGTTCGACTATAAGGTGAAGACCCAGTCGGATGCCGTGTTCGGCCAGGCCGCCTATAAATTTGGCGACATGTTCAAGCTGTCGGCTGGCGCGCGCTATACCTGGGACAAGAAGGACCGAGAGGGCCAGGCCGTTCTCGATCTGGAAGTCGCCAGCGGTGGCCACGCCCCGGCCATTCTGATCACGACGCCTGGCAATGGTTCTGTGCGCCAGTCCAAGCCGACCTATCATATCGGTCTCGACTGGACCCCGACCAGCCAGAATATGGTCTATGTGAAATATGACACGGGCTATAAGTCGGGCGGCTTCAACTCCAACGGCAGCGCGCCGTCGGTCGACTATGGTCCGGAAAATCTCGACGCCTTCGAACTCGGCACCAAGAACCGCTTCCTGAACAACAAGCTGCAATTCAACGCCGCGCTCTTCTACCAGAATTACAAGGGCTATCAGGCGTCGCAGACCACCGCCGTCATTTCCGATGGCAGCGGCACCTTCAATGTGGGCAGCGCCAAGATTTATGGCGCCGAAGCGCAGATCGTCGCCCTGTTGGGCGGCCTGCGCGCGGACCTGAACGGCACCTGGCTTCACGCCAATTTCGCCGATGATGTCGGCACCGTCGTCGATGGCAACAGCAATCCGCGCGACATCAGCGGCAACCGCCTGCCCAACGCGCCGCGTCTGTCGCTGACCGGCGGCCTCGAATATGTCTTCCCGATCGGCGACGGCACGATCAAGCCGCGCATCGACGGAAAGTATAGCTCCGCCTTCTACTATAGCGTGTTCAACGATGCGGATACCAAGCAGGGCAATTATGCCACGGGCAATATCTCGCTGACCTGGCTGCCGCAGGTGGATGGCCCGCTGGAAGTGCAACTATACGTGCGCAACTTCACCGACGAAGCGGTCTATGCCAATGCGGCGCGCAACTTCGTCGCCGGGGTGAACACCTATCAGTTCCAGGCGCCCCGCACTTATGGCGGCCGTCTGGCCTTCCACTTCTGATGCCGGTGCGGTGCGGCTGGATCATGGCGGGACCAGCCGCGCCGCAGCCATGCGATGGATGACATGCCCCCCTTGTTCGCTTCGCTCCGCGCCCCGCGCCAGCAGCGCAGTCAGGCCTCGTTCGAACGGATGATCGCGGCGGCCGAGGCATTGCTGCGCGAACGCGGCAATGACGATTTCACCCTTCAGGAAGTCGGCAAGCGGGGTAAGGTGTCGATCGGCTCCATCTATTGCCGGTTCGACAGCAAGGATGATCTGATCCGCGCCGTTCAGGCCCGCGTGCTCGATGTCGTCAATGCCGATCAGCTCGCCGGCATCGCGCGAGCCGAGGCGGAAGCGCAGGACTTGCGCCAGCTCGTCATGCTGCTGGTGGAAAGCATCGCCGAAACGCTGCGCAACCATGCCGAACTGATGCGGCCGATGATGCTGCGCGCCACCACCGATCCCATCGTCTCGGCGGCCGGCAAGAAAAGTTACGCCCAGATTGCCGACCGGGTCCGGGGCCTGTTGCTGACCCATCGTAGCGAGATTCGGCAGCCCGATCCGGACCGGGCGGTGCAGTCCGCCTATCGCGTCATTTACGCTGCGATTGCCCGTTATCTCGGATTCGGGTCGGCCACCGGCGCGGCGTGGGAAGGCGACTGGAGGGAACTGAAAGAGGATCTCGGGCGTATGTGCGCCGCCTTCCTTCAGTCCGCAGACTGACCCAGACCCCCAAATCCGCCCAATAAAGGCGGTTTGTCGTGCAAAGGCGGATGGACCAGACCGGATGGAATGGCTAAGTCGCCAGTTCAACTACCAAGGGAAAGGACCCCCTCACATGAACAATGCTGACCTCGCCGACACCGTCGCCAGCGCCAGCGGCCTTTCGAAGGCCGACGCCAAGAAGATCGTCGACGGCGTGTTCGCGGCGATCGCCGACGCTGCTGCCAAGGGCGAGGAAGTATCGCTGAACGGCTTCGGCAAGTTCAAGGTCAAGGAAAGCGCAGCGCGCGAGGGTCGCAACCCCGCCACCGGCGCCACCATCCAGATCGCGGCGTCGAAGAAGCTGGGCTTCACCCCCGCCAAGGCGGTCAAGGACAAGCTGAACGGCTGATCCCTTGTTTGGTGCTGGCGCGGCGACTCCGGTCGCGCGCCAGCATCCACCTGACGGCCGACATCGCTCGCCGAAAAGGCTTGAGCCTCTCTTGCCATCGCCATGCTGCCTGTCGGCGATGCGCTTCCCTTCCGCCCTGACCATCAGCCACCGCGGATCATGTCGATCGACCGGCTTTGCGCGCGCGGGACCAGTCGCTAAGCAGGGCCGATGCAGCAGACTATTGCCTATCGCCAGATCGGAATCGTCGGAACCGGGCGCGTCGCGCGCGCTCTGGCGCTGGCCCTGCACAGGCATTGCGCCGAACCACTGATGCTCTGGGGACGCGATCCCGATCAGGCCCGCACCGTCGCCGGTAATATGGGGCTTGTTCAGGCAGCGGAATCGCTGGCGACGTTTACCGCCTGCGATCTGATCCTGATCGCCGTGTCGGACGATGCACTCGCGGCCGTCATCGCGGCACTCGCCGCCGCTGGCCCTTCTTCCGCTTTCGCCTGCCATGTCAGCGGACGCAGCGGCGCCGCCATCCTCGCGCCGCTCCGGGACAGGGGCATGCTGACCGCCGCCATCCATCCGGCCATGACCTTCACCGGCGATCCGGACCGGGAAGTGGCGCGCATGGCGGGCGCCCGTTTCGTCATCACTGGCGACGGTCCGGCCGCGACCCATGCGGCCGAGCAACTGGTGGCGCTGCTCCACGGCGTGCCCGAATATGTGGCGGAGGCGCAGCGGCCGCTCTATCATGCGGCGCTCTGCCACGCCGCCAATCATCTGGTCACTTTGCTCGCCGGATCATGTGATGCGCTGAAGATGGCGGGCGTCGCCGATCCGCAGGCGCTGATCGGGCCACTGGTCCGCGCCGCGCTGGAAAACAGCCTCGACCGGGGCTTTGCCGCCCTGTCCGGCCCCTTGCTGCGCGGCGACGAAGCCACGATCCGCGATCATCTGACGGCGCTGGCCGCCGACAGCCCCGCCTTGCTGCCGCCCTATCGCGCCATGGCCCGCGCCACGCTGGATCAACTGGCGTCCACCGGCCGGCCCCCCGCTGCGCCGTCACTCGCGCACCTGCTGGACTGACCCATGGCAAAGCCCTGGACCGTTCTCCTGCGCGCCAGCTTCCGCGACGATGCCGATCTGCCGCGCTATATGCAGATCGCGCACGGCCTGATCCATGAAATCGAGCGGGGACGGCTGCTGCCGGGCGAATATCTGCCCAGCAGCCGCGATCTGGCGACTGCGCTTGCCGTCAATCGCAAGACCATCGTCACCGCCTATGAGGAACTGATAGCGCAGGGTTGGCTGGTCAGCGGCGGCACGCGCGGGACGATGGTGTCCACCTCGCTCCCCTCGGCCGAATCGATCGCGCCCGCGCCCTTGGCTGCGCCGTTCGGCGATACCGAATATCCCTTCCTCGGTCCTCCCGACCGGCCGATCGCCATTGCGCCGGGGACATGGCGCAAACTGGACGAAGGCGTGCCCGACGGTCGCCTCTTCCCCGCCGATCCGTTGGCCCGCGCCTATCGCAAGGCGGTGGAGCAGGCGTCCCGTGACAATGGCCTTGGCTATCGCGATCCGCGCGGTCTGCCCCGGTTGCGGCAGGAAATTGCCGAGATGTTGCGACGGCAACGCGGGCTGATGGTGACGGCCGATCATATCTGCATCACCCGTGGCAGCCAGATGGGCGTATTCCTGACCGCCCGCGTCCTGATCCGGCCGGGCGACGCGGTGCTGGTCGAACGGCTGACCCATGAACCCGCCGTCGCCGCCTTCCGCGCCTGCGGGGCAAAGATCGTGACGGTCGGGCTGGACGAAGATGGCATCGACGTGGCCGATGTGGAGCGCCAGTGTCGTCGCCACCGCGTCCGCGCCATCTTCGTCACGCCGCATCATCAATTCCCGACCACCGTGTCGATGCGGCCCGAACGGCGGCTGCGCCTGCTGGAACTGGCACGGCAATTCGCCTTCGCGGTGATCGAGGATGATTATGACCATGAATTCCACTTCGGCGCACAGCCGTTGCTGCCCATGGCCAGCTATGCCCCGGCGCGGGTCATCTATGCCGGCTCCATGTCGAAGCTGCTCGTGCCGGCGCTGCGCATCGGCTACATCGCCGCCGCGCCACAGGTGATCGATGCGCTCGCCTATCAGATCTCGCTGATCGACGGCATGGGCAACAGCGTGACGGAGGATGCCGCCGCCGAATTGCTGGCGACCGGCGAAGTGCGCCGCCATGTCCGTAAGACCGCGCAGATCTACGCCGCCCGCCGGGATGCCTTCGCCCGGTCGCTGGAACAGGAAATGGCCGATCTGGTCGATTATCGTCTGCCCGACGGGGGCCTCGCCTTCTGGCTGCGCTTTCGGGACATCGCCGCGCTCGACCGGATGGAGGCGCGCGCGCCCGAATTCGGCCTCAGCTTCGCCTCCTCGCACAGCTATGCGGCCGACGACAGCGCTGAGCGCGGCCTGCGCATCGGCTTTGCCAGCCTGACCGAAGAAGAAGCGCGGGAGGTGTTGCGGACATTGCGCCGCTGCGCCGACAAGTAAAAATGCTTGGACCCCTCCGCTTTAGGGAATTGGATGTTTCCGGCGGGTCCATTGCGACTCATTGTCGCACGCATGAAATATCCGCCGCGTGACTCCGACGATGTTGTCGCCCTGATCGATCAATACCCGCTTTGCTGGCTGGTGTCGGCGGGCGCATCCGGCTTCGGCGCCAGTCCGCTGCCGCTGCTGGCGGAATGCGATGCCGACGGATCGCTGGTCGCGCTGTTCGGCCATATGGCCCTCTCCAACCCGCAGGTCGCTCTGCTCCGCGCCCAGCCCTCCGCGCTCATCCTGGTCAACGGGCCACAGGGCTATATCTCACCCGAACTGCTCGGCAATCCCGTCTGGGTGCCGACCTGGAACTATGCCATGGCGTCGATCCCCGTCGATGTCAGCTTCGTGCCCGACGAAACGCGCGACTCGATCGAGCGGCTGACCGACCGGATGGAGGCAGGCCGCGCCGCGCCGTGGAAGGTCAGCGATGCCGAAGAACGGCTGCCCAAGATGCTGCCGCACATCATCGCCTTCCGCGCGCATGTCCGCGCGATCGATGGCCGCTTCAAGCTGGGCCGCGACGAATCGCGCACCGGCATCAACGAGATTGTCGGTGGAATGGACCATGGCCCGCTGCGCGACTGGATGCGGCTCTACAATGAAGACCGCCTTGAAAAGGAGATAGAGGCATGAGCATCAGCCGTCGCGATCTGCTGGCCGGGGGCGCGGGGAGCGTCGCACTGGCGCTGCTGTCGACACGCGGCTGGGCGAAGGGGCAGGCGCTCGACACCGCTTATGTCAATGCGCTGGTCTGGACGGGGCAGGGGGCGCCGGCTCTCTCCGCCATCGGCATCGCGAATGGTCGCATCGCGGCGCTGGGCAGCGCAGCGGTCAAGGCGCACGCGGTCAAGGGCACCCGCATCGTCGATCTGGGCGGCGCCTTCGTCATGCCCGGCTTCATCGATTGCCACACCCATTTCCTGATCGGCTCCGATCTCCTGACCCAGCCCAATCTGCGCGAAGCGAAAAGCCCGCAGGAATTCGCCCGTATCGTCGGCGAAGCGGCACGCCAGCTCAAACCCGGCCAATGGGTGCAGGGCGGAAGCTGGGACGCGGAACTATGGGGCGGCGAACTGCCCGATCGCAGCTGGATGGACCCGGTGACGCCCGACACGCCGGTCGCGGTCCAGCGGCTCGACCTCCATATGCTGGCGCTCAACTCGCTGGCGCTCAAGCTGGCCGGTATCGATCGCAACACCCCCGATGTGCCGGGCGGCGTGATCGTGCGCGACAAGGATGGCAATCCCACCGGCATCCTGAAGGACGCGGCGATGGATCTGGTCAAGCGCGCCATCCCCCCGCTGACCGACGCCGATCGCGAAGCTGCGGTGCGCAAGGGCATCGCCCATGGCCTGTCGAAGGGCGTGACTCAGGTCCACACCACCGAACTGGACTGGAATACTCATGCCGCGTTGCGCCGCCTGCGCGCCAAGGGCGAGACGGACATGCGCTTCTATTCCTTCCTGCCCCTGCAAGACTGGGCGAAGGTGAAGGCGCTGGTCGATGCCGAGGGACGCGGCGACGACTGGGTGCGCTGGGGCGGGCTGAAACTGCAATATGACGGCTCGCTGGGCTCGCGCACGGCCATGTTCTATCGCCCCTATGACGACGCGCCGGCCAATTCGGGCATGCCGATCCACAGACAAGCAGACGTCCAGCAATGGACAAATGATGCCGACGCGGCCGGCCTTCAGATCACCATCCATGCCATCGGCGACAAGGCGAATGACGAAGCGCTGGATATCTTCGCTGCCGCCGCCGCGAAAAACGGCGCGCGCGATCGCCGCTTCCGCATCGAACATGCCCAGCATCTGGCGCCCAGCGCGATCCCGCGCTTCGCCAAACAGCAGGTCATCGCCTCGATGCAGCCCTATCATGCGATCGATGACGGCCGCTGGGCGATCCAGCGCGTGGGCGCCGAACGGCTGAAGGGCACCTATGCGTTCAAATCGCTGCTCGACGCCGGGGCCAAGGTCGCCTTCGGGTCCGACTGGCCGGTGGCCCCGCTCGATCCGTTGACCGGCGTGGCCGCCGCCGTGCTGCGCCAGACGATCGACGGCGCCAATCCGGGCGGCTGGCTGCCCGAACAGAAGCTGACCATGGCGCAGGCGCTGCACGCCTATACTGCGACCAATGCCTTTGCCGGTTTTCAGGACGACCGGGTCGGCCGGATCGCGCCGGGGATGCTGGCCGATTTCGTGGTGATGGACGCCAATCTGTTCGCGATCGACCCGGCAAAGACCGGCGCGACGAAGGTGCTGAAGACCATCGTCAACGGCGTGGAACGGTTCAGCGCATGAGGTGAATTTTCGGAAGGGCGACCGAAAACGGCGTCCTTCCTTTTCGAAGGGGAAGTCCAATGAAGACGATTACGCATGTAAAGTCGGTCAGTCTCGCCGCGCTGGCGGCGGCGACCCTGTTCTCCGCCCCGGCCATGGCACAGGCCCCGGCTGACGAAAGCGAAACCATCATCGTCACCGCTGGCAAGCGCGACGAGGATATTCGTCAGGTCGCGATGCCGATCAGCGCCGTCACTGGCGAACAGCTCAAGAAGATGAACGCCAACAGCCTGTCGGATTATATCACCCGGCTGCCCGGCGTCGTCTTCAACGATTATCAGCCCGGCATTTCCGAAGTCGTGATCCGCGGCGTCGCCGCCACCACCTATCATGAACAGGGCCAGACCACGGTCGGCTATTATCTCAATGAAGTGCCGGTGGTCGAACCCGGCTTCCCGATCGGCATCCCGGACGTCGACACGTTCGACCTTCAGCGCGTCGAAGTGCTGCGCGGTCCGCAGGGCACGCTGTTCGGCTCCTCGACTCTCGGCGGCCTCGTCAACTATGTCGCCAATGTCGCCGACGCCAGCAAGATCGATGCTGCGGCGTCCGGCATCGTCGGCACGACCAAAAATGCCAGCGGCGAACTCAATTACGCCGCCAAGGCGATGATCAACATCCCGCTGGTGGAAGATCAGCTGGCCGTGCGCCTCGTCGCCCTGCAACGGTCGGATGCGGGCTATCTCGACAATCCGGGCATCGGCGTGAACGGCTCGAACGATTATCGCACGCGCGGCCTGCGCGGCTCGATCGTCGCGCATCTGGGGGAAACGACGAAGGTCACCTATCTGTCCAGCTATCAGGACAGCAAGCTGGACGACCAGACCTATCTTGACCTCAAAAACCCCTATATCCGCGACGTGCCCCGCGCCGAAAGCCAGAAGACCGACTTCTGGATGAACAGCCTGCGCTTCGATCAGGAAATCGGCGATGTCGCCAATTTCACCGCGCTGGGCTCGATCACGAAGAAGACCAACACCACCGTCTTCTCCTATCCCTATGCCTATGTGACCGGCGTCACCACCGGGGACGAGGCCGCCTATTCGCTGGGCGAGGCGGACGCGCTGATCAAGACGGTCGAAGCCCGTCTGGCGTCGGCCGGAGAAGGCCCGTTCAAATGGCTGGTCGGCGTCAGCTATATGCAGGCGAAGAAGAACAGCTACGACCAGATTTTCCAGTCGGGCGCCGAAGCCTATATCAACGCCCATCCCGATCTGTTCGGCGGCTATTCCGGCGCGCAGCTGACGCCGGGCGACCGCCTCTATGGCTATCAGACCAAGAGCACGAACGAGGATTTCGGCGTGTTCGGCGAACTCTCCTTCAAGCCGGTGGAACAGTTCGAAATCACCGTCGGCGGCCGCTATTACAACACCACGGCCAAGGCGGACGTCCTCAATCAGGCCGGCGCACTGGGCGGCTATGAAGGCGGCTATACGCCGACCGACAGCAGCGGCAGCGTCAACCAGAAGGAAGATGGCTTCCTGCCCAAGGCGACCGTCGCCTGGCGCCCGTCGAAGGACGTCATGGTCTATGCCACCTATTCGCAGGGCTATCGCGTCGGCGGCATCAACCCCAATGCCGGCCTGCTGGAAAGCATTCCGGAATCCTATGAAAGCGACAAGGTCAAGAATTACGAAGCCGGCGTGAAGACGCAGACGCCCGACGGCCGCTTCGCCATCGACCTCACCGGCTTCCGCATCTACTGGAACAATATCCAGGCCCGCCTGTTCGGCCCGGCGCCCTCCTACTACAGCTATGTCGTCAATGCCGGTGGCGCGCGCATCAACGGCGTCGAATTTTCCGGCACGGTCAATGTGAACAGGATGGTCCGCTTCTCCAGCAATGTGACCTGGCAGGATGCCAAGATCACCGAATTCCTGCCCTATCCGTTCGACGCGGCCGGGCTGGGCGGTTATCCTAAGGGCACGGTGCTACCCGGTTCGTCCAAATGGTCGGTCGCCAATAATCTGACGCTGACCCTCAACGATGTGTCCGGCGCACCGACCTTCGACATCGCGCATCGTTACCTGTCGTCGGCGCCGACCAGCTTCGACGATGTGTCGCGGCGCGGGGACTTCAACATGTTCGATCTGCGCGCCTCGATCGGCGTGGGTGAGAAGATCCGCCTGATGGCCTTCGCCAACAATGTCTTCGACAAGTTCGGCATCCTGAACGCGCCCTTCGCCAATGATGCCTCGCCGCTGCCGCAGGGGTCGATCATCCGTCCCCGCACGCTCGGCCTGCGCTTCGACTGGAGCCTCTAAGAGGTCGCATCATCGGGCCGCCTTTCCGGTGGGGAGGGCGGCCCCATTTTCTTTGCATCCCATAACTGCCAGAAAGGCCGCCATGCGTTTTGCCGCCTCCCTCCTGCTGGGCGCCGCCCTCGTCGCCGCACCCATGGCTCATGCGCAGGAGAAGGACGCACTCAGCCTCCAGCCGACCCGCATGCTCGCCTATGATGCGCAGGAGGGCACCTGGATGCAGCCGGACATGGCGCCGGACGGCAAGACGATCCTGTTCGACCTTCTGGGCGATATCTATGCGCTGGACGCGACCGGCGGCACCGCCCGTCCGCTGCTCACCGGCATGGCCTTTGAACGCAACCCGGTCTTTTCGCCCGATGGCAGGCAATTCGCCTTCATCTCCGACCGGTCGGGCGTCACTAACCTCTGGCTCGCCAATGTCGACGGCACCGGGCTCAAACAATTGTCCCATGACAGCAGCGTCGCCATCTACAGCTCGCCCGCATGGTCGGCCGATGGCCGTTTCGTCACCGTGTCCCGCACAGTCCATTCGATCCTGGCGTTCGAACTCTTCCTATACGACAAGGATGGCGGCAGCGGCATCCAGATCACGAAAGCCGGTTCTCCCGACAATTGGGATGCGAAGCTGAACGCCATGGGCGCGGTCGCCGCGCCGGACGGTCGCACCCTCTATTATGCCACCAAGCGCGGCCATACCTGGACCGAAAATGACCTGCCCAACTGGTCGATCGCCCGCCGTGACCTGAAGACCGGGCAGGAAGAGGTGATCATCCAGTCGGCCGGTGGCGCCATGCGTCCGGCCCTGTCGCATGATGGCAGGTTGCTCGTCTATGCCAGCCGCGACGGCATGAAGGACGGGCTGCGCCTGCGCAATCTGGAGACGGGCGAGGACAGATGGATCGCCTTCCCGATCGACCGGGACGGGCAGGATGGCGGCTATTATGCCGATCTTCTCCCCCGCTTCAGCTTCATGCCCGGTGACAAGGCGCTGTTGATGAGCGTCGGCGGCAAGCTGCAACGGCTGGACATCGCCAGTGGCGCCCGCACCGACATTCCCTTCACCGCGCCGGTCAAACTCGGCCTCGGTCCGCTGACCCGCGTCCACCAGAAAGAGGAAGAAGGGCCGGTCCGCGTCCGCGTGATACAGGCCCCGCGCCAGTCGCCCGATGGAAAGAGCGTCGCCTTCACCGCCCTGGGCGGCCTCTATGTCCAGAGCCTCGCCCCCGGCGCAAAGCCGCGGAAGATCGTCGCCGACGATGCCTTCCAGCCCGGCTGGTCGCCCGACGGCAAGACTATCGTCTATGTCAGCTGGACCGCAACCGAAGGCGGCCATGTCTGGACCATCCCGTCAACCGGCGGCAAGCCGCGCAGGCTGACGCAATTCCCGGCCTTCTACACCCAGCCGGTCTTTACGCCCGACGGCAGGGGAATCGTCGCCCTTCGCGCCAATCATTATGACCGGCTGCGCACCATATCGGAAATCGATCCCTCCCGCCCGACCGACATTATCGCCTTGTCGGCGCAGGGTGGCCCCGCCCGGCTGATCACCCACGCCACCGGCGCGCGCCTGCCGCATTTCGCGCAGGATGGCCGCCTGCTCTTCTACAGTGGCGCGGGCGTCAGTTCGGTGCCGCTGGCGGGCGGCGATCCGCAGTTGGAACTGCGCGTCGTGGCGCCGGGTCTTGGCCAATATTTCCCCGGACCCGCCCCTGTGGACGAAGTGCGCCTCAGCCCCGATGGCCGCCACGCGCTCGTCAAATCCTTCGCGCAAATCTACCTGATCGACGTGCCGCCCGCCAATGGCAGCGAGCCGCCGACGATCGATCTCAACGCCGCCAGCGTCGCGCGCAACCGGCTGACCCGGATCGGCGCGGACTTCACCGACTGGGCGGACAAGGGCGCCACCGTCACCTGGTCGGTCGGCTCGACCTTCCGCCGCCTGCCGACCGCGCAGGCGCTATCCGGCAATGGAGAGGCGACCGCGCAGAGCTTCGCCCTCCCGGTCGATCTGCCGCGCGATGTCCCCAAAGGCAGCATCGTTCTGCGCGGCGCGACCGTTATGCCGATGGCGGGCGGGCAGGACGCTATCGCCAATGCCGACATATTGATCACCGACAATCGCATCGTCGCGGTCGGCCCGGCCGGATCACTTACCGTCCCCGCCGGGGCCAGCGTCCGCGACGTCAGCGGCAAATATATCGTCCCCGGCTTTGTCGATACCCATGCCCATTGGTTCGAAATCCGGCGCGGCATTCAGGATAAGGGGCATTGGGATTTCGCCGCCAATCTGGCCTTCGGCGTCACCTCCGCGCTCGATGTCCAGCCCTTCACCACCGATGTCTTCGCCTATCAGGACATGATCGACGCCGGCATGATGCGGGGCCCGCGCGCCTGGTCGACCGGCCCCGGCGTCTTCGTGAACGCCGAAATCCGCAGCAAGCAGGATGCGGTCGATATCCTCACCCGCTATCGCGACCATTATCGCACGCGGAACATCAAAAGCTACATGATCGGCGACCGCGCCCAGCGGCAATATATGGTCGAAGCGGCGAAGGAACTGGGCATGATGCCCACGACGGAGGGCGCCAGCGACATGGTGCTGAACCTCACCCACGCGATCGACGGCTTTTCCGGCAACGAACATGCCATCCCCGTCTCGCCCCTGCGCGACGACATCGTTCGCCTCTTCGCGCAGAGCCGCACCAGCTATACGCCGACCATCTCGGTCGCTTATGGCACGACCCCGGCCCTGTTCGATTTCATCATCAACAAACGGCCGCAGGACGATCCCAAATTCCGCCATTTCGTACCGTCCGGCATCGTCAGCGAGAAATTGCGCAATCGCCACTGGATGCCGCCCGAAGCGCAAAGCTGGCAACTGATCGCCGCCGATGCGCTGGCGATCCAGCGCGCCGGTGGCCTCGTCGGCATCGGCAGCCATGGCGAAATGCAGGGGCTGGGCTATCAGTGGGAAATGCAGGCCTTTGCGGCCGGCGGCGCAACCCCGATGGAGGTGCTGCGCGCCGCGACCATCGGTTCGGCCGAGGTGATCGGCCATAGCGACGATGTCGGCAGTCTGGAGCCGGGCAAGTTCGCCGACCTACTGATCCTGGACGCCGACCCGCGCCCCGATATCGCCAACGCCATGAAGATCGGCGCCGTCATGAAGAATGGCCGGATCTACGACCCGGCCACGCTGGACGAAGTCTGGCCCGCCGCCAGCAAGGCGCCCACGTCATGGTTCGACGGAACGGACCGGCCGAACTGAGGGCCTGTTTGGAAATGTGCGAAACAGGCCATTTCAGTGCATCTTATACCAAGTTGCCTTGACAGGAACCTATAGCCAGTTGCTCCCCGGCGAAGGCCGGGGCCCAGTTCCGCGCTCAGAACTGGACCCCGGCGTTCGCCGGGGAACTGCCTTGTGGGGCAGCATCATCGCATTCTGGTATTACATTATATTGTAAGCACTTAACCCCGTTCGCCCTGAGCCTGTCGAAGCCTGTCCTGGGCGCCTGCCGCAGGCGGGCAGTCGAAGGGGACCCTACTTCTTTAAGAACAGAACGGGGCTTCGACAGGCTCAGCCCGAACGGATCAGGTTAAAACAGGATATAGCAAGGGCGCTTTGCCAAGTGCTCTTTATCCCGTCACTCTATTTCAGATGCGCCGCCAGCATCTGGAGCGAGGCGGCGAAATAGTCTGTCGACAGCCGGTCCGGCGCGCTGCCGCCCAATATGTTCGCCGCGATCGCCGCGCCACCGGCGGACAGGGCATAGGGGGCGACTTCGCCCGATTGCACGTCGACCCAGGCCGGGATCGGCTGGTGATTGCCGGTATAGCCCTGCCAATATTGCCGGATCGGCGCGACCAGTTCGGTCCGCCGCCCGGCCTGCGCATAGAGCGGCACGCGGATCGCGTCGAAGCCGAAGCGGGCAGGGCGCCCGGCGGCGGGCATCACGCTGTCATGGCCGGTCACGTCGATCCAGTCGGTCGGCAGCGCCAGCGGCCCGAACCGCGCCTTTTCCATCAGCGCCTCGCCATCGCCGATGATCTTGCCCCAGGCTGCGTCCCCGTCCAGATCGCGGAAGGCGTCCAGCGCGGGCCACAGATAATAGGATGGGTTCAGCGTGGCATTGGGCTCGCCATTAAAGCCGTTGAGGCCGGGCAACAGCAATTGCCGCCCGAACCGCTCGATTACCAGTCTGGACCGGATCGCTTGCCGGATCGCGCTCGATCGCTGCGCATAAGCGGGGTTGCGCCATTTGCGCGCCGCCTGCGCCAATGCCCAGGCGATGGCGATGTCACCGTCGGTGGCATTGTTGGGATCGTTCACCGGGATCGCGGCACGCGGATCATAGCGCCAGGAAAACAGCGCCATATCCTGATGCGCCAGCGTGCTTTCCGTCCATTTCCATAGCGTGTCGAATACGGGCTGATCGTCATTCCACACCGCCAGCAGCAGGCCATAGCTCTGCCCTTCGCTATGGCTGACGCCGCCATTGCCATTGTCGACCACGCGCCCGATGGGGTCCAGGAAGGACGCCTTGAAACTGGGCCAGTCGACGCCGCCGGTCACCGCCGTTTCCCTCCGCTTTTCGATCGGCCTGGCCGACCGGCTGCCGCTCTGCTTCTCCGTCCGGTTTTCGCCCCGCTTTTCCGCGCGGGCGCAGGCTGTCGCCAAAGTCAGTCCCATGCCGATCAGCAGGGTGCGCCGGTCAAACCCCATGATATAGTTCCAACGCCTCCTCCGATGCGCGCAGCACGGTGGTGCGCAGGCTGTTGCCGCTGCCCAGCACCCGGAACCAGCGATCATAGGCGCTGGTCAGCAGGGTGCGCAAGACGACCGGCCAATGCCCGCTGGCATCGGTATTCCACCCGCGCGGCAGCCCGTGATGATGCACCACTATGCCATTGCCCTGCACGTCCATCCACACCTCGCCCCAGCCCAACGCCTGCCACAGCGCATTGATCCGCGTCGTCAGCCCATGGAGGTCATGGACATCGTCCATCGCGACGATGGCCGCGAGTCGGTGGCCGACCGATGTGAAAAATCCTTCCGCCTGCGCGCTGGACGCGGTGGCGAAAATCTCCGCGCTGATCAGCGACACCAGCAGTTCGGCGTCGTCCGCGCGATCGGCCGGGGGCGCCTGCGTCGTGAATTTCGTAGCGTCTTCAATCATTGCGAGCCCCCCAGGGATTGCTTGATGCCGATCATCGACTTGAACTCGTCATAGCTGCCGAAAGTATTCTTGCTGATTTCGCCGCCGACCCGCGTGCTCGGGCTCACACGATAATAGAAGGAGCCATCGGCCGACAGGGCGAAACCGGTCTTGCTGATACTATCATAATAGGACCGCACATCGCTATTCTGTGCCTTGAGCGCGTCCAGCGCCGCCTGCGCGGTCGGATCGGTGGGATAAAGCCCCACCTGCTCCTGATAATAGCTTTGATAGCCCGGCGCCACACCCGCGCGAATTTCCATCCGGTCGTCGGTAAAGCTGTACCGGACGGGGAAGCTCACGCTGAAGAAGTTCTGCGGGCTGAAATAGCCGCCATGACCATAGGTGAAGAAGTTCTGGTTGTTGTCATAATCCTGATAATTGACGTTCACGCCGCCCGTCACCGACGAACGATCGCCGCGATAGAAGGGCAGGTAGCCGCCGACATTCGCCTGGAAACTGCGATTGTTGGGCACGTTCACGCCAGCATAGCGATTATAGGCGAAGTCGCCATAAATGCCCGCGCCGTCCCGATCATAAGAGAAGGAGACGCCGCCGCCGGTGCGCATCACCTGACCCCAGCGATCGCCCGTCACCGGATCGCGCGTGCCGGCATAGGCGACCACGCTGTCGGTCACCGGCTTGCGCTCCACCCATATGCGCGCGGTGGTATAGGGCGAGAAGCGCGGGGTGAGCGCCGCCTGCCATGTCACCTGCGTATCCTCAAAGCCCAGCGGGGTCGTGCCCAGCTCCAGCTTCAGCAGCGGCGTTTCATAGGCGGCCGACAAAGCGACGCCGGACGCATGCTGCGTCTTCGCTTGCGTCAGCGCCGATTCCTCTTCGGCGACGATGGCTTCGGCTTCGGCGGTGCCGTTGCGGCCGAAGCGCGCCAGACCCGATCCGGTCGGGCGGCCGGCATCCAGCGCCACGGCCTGCGCCTTGGCGGAGATGCGGCCATTGCCAAGCCCGGTCGACACTTGCGCGGTGCCGGTCATTTCGCGCAGCGCGCTCAGCCCGGTTTCACCCGACCGCTCGCGATAGCCGGTGTTCAGGTCCGCACGCGGCCCGGATTCGCGGGTCAGCTGGCTGATTTCGGACTGGATGCGCCCCAGCACCGGATCGCCTGCCGGGCCGCCACTCGCATCCGCATAAGCAGAAGAGCCGATATTGCCGCTCCCGCCACCGGCCATCGGGGCCGACGGCGTGCCGCCGGTGGGGAAGGGCTGGCTCGGCGCGGCATAGCCATAGCCGCTATTGGCCGGCGCGATCGGCGCCGACGTAGCGGGCAGGCGTGAACTGCCGCTCAGCGCAAAGGGATTGGCCATCGGCGCGGCCACGGCCGACGCCTGCTGGTTGCGGAACGGATTATTGCCCGAAACCGTCGTGGCGAACGGATTGGCGCTGGTCAGCGTCCCGGCCGCCCCGCTGCGGCGCGTATAGAGTTCCTGCGCGCGCTTGAGATAACGCACGGCCGCGCCATCATCGCCGCGCGCTTTCTCCATCCGCGCCGCCGCCATGTAGATTTCATAATCATTGGGATTGGCCTGCAAGGCGCGGTCCATCGTCCGCCGGGCCAGTTCCCGGTCGCCCGCCGCCCCCGCCGTTTCGATCAGGCCCATCGTGGCCCCCCGGTCGGTCGGCGACTGGGCCAGCAGCATCTGATAGGTCTGCGCCGCCTGCGCCGGCATTCCGCCCGACTGATAGAGGCGGGCCAGCGCGCCCAGCACTTCCTGATTGCCCGGCGCTGCGTTCCAGGCCGATTGCAGCAGGTCGAACGCAGCGGCATTCTGCCCCGCCAGACGCATCCGGTCGGCCTGAGACGCCGCCATCACGCCGTTCATCCGCGCCATGACCTTCTGCCCTTCGGCGGACGGCCCGGCCAGTTGCCCGGCCCGCTGGATCGCCGCCGTGGCAAAGGCGTCCCGGCCGGTCTTGGCCAGCACCCGTACGATCGGTTCATAGGCCTGCGGATCGCTGATCTCGCCCGACATCGCCTGCTGCGCCAGCGACGCAGCCCCCTCCCGGTCGCCCAGTTCGTACAGCGCATCGGCCAGGCTCGCCTGCCGCGCGGCATCCAGCCCCGGCGTCGCCGCCAGTTGCCGCACCGCCGACAAGCCTTCGGCCTGACGGCCCTGCGCACCCAGCGCCTTGGCCCGCTCGACCGCGGCATCGATCTTCAGCCCGACCGCGAAATTGCGCATCTGCTCGGTCCGCTGCATCTCCGGGATGCGCCCGATCAGCGCTTCGGCGGCAGGATCGCGACCCATCTCCGCGTTCAGCAGCGCCCCGGCATAAAGCCAGTCGGGATCGCTGGAGCTGGACAGCGACGACAGCAGCGATTCCACTTCCGAACCACGCCCCCGCGCCAGCAGGTAACGCGCAAATTCCAGCCGGATCCACGGATCATTCTGGCCCAGCAACAGGCCGGAATGGAACGCCTGTTCCGCCCCGATCTCGTCGCCATTGGCGGCGGCGGCCAGCGCCTTGGCGCGCGCCGCGCGGCTCGCCAGACGGGTGTCGTTCTGGCTGCCATTTTCCTTGGCCTGCCGATACAGGTCCGCCGCATCGGCATAGCGGCCCTGCTTTTCATAGATGCTGGCCAGCAGTTCGATCGCCGGTCCCCGCTGCGGATAGCCAGACCGCATCAATTGTTCGGCCGTGTTCTGCGCTTCGCTCAGCCGGTTCTGCGCCAGCGCCGCGCGCGCTTCGCCAAGCCCGGCAAAGAAGCGGGCGGACTGAAGCGCCTCATTCCATTGCGCGGCATTGCCCAGACGCGATGCCTGCTCCAGCCGGTCGCGCGCCTCGGCGAAATTGCCCTGCCGCAGCCGGACGAGGCCAAGCCCGCCCTGCGCATCGGCGTCGCGGCTGTTGGCGGCGACGGCGCGCTGGAAATCGCGCTCCGCCTCGGCCAGATTGCCGTCATCCAGCGCCTTGAAACCCGCCGCGCGGGACGATCCGCCACGCTGCGCCGGGGCGCTCGGCTGGACCGCGCGGGGTGCGGGCGAGGGCTGCCAGGTCCGGGCAGGCGCTGGCGTTGCAGCGGCACGAACCGGCTGCGGCGTCGGCGCGGCGGCTACCGGCTTGGGCGTTGCCGCCTTGCGCGGCGGCCCTGCCAGCGCAGCGCGGGCGGCCGCACTGTTCGGGTCCAGCGTCAGGGCGCGGCGGAAGGCCTGATTGGCCAGATCCTGCCGTCCCTTGCCCTGCCAATAGCGTCCCTGTTCCACCAGCGCCGCCACACCCGGCACTTCGGCCAGTACGGGTGTCGCCAGAGATAGGGCCGGGCCGGCGCAGCCGACCAGAAGCCACAGCTTACGCATCATGCTTCCTCCGACTCGCCCAGCCGGCGGCGTTGCTGTCGGCTGAGATAGAGATAGAGCGGACCTGTCAGGATCAGCGCCGCGAGCAGGCCACAGGCGGCCATCAGCAACGGACGCTGGCTTAGCCAGTATGCCGCCTTCATCCAGAAGGGCAGATAGCCCACCCAATAGCCCGACCCGACCGCAAAGCTGCTCATCCCGTCGCCATTGACGACCGACAGGTCGCCCTGGATCTGGGCGTTGATCCGGGTGTCGGCCATGCCGCTCACCAGTTGCGGCAGGGTGCCCGGATCATCGGCCAGCACCGCCACCACGCTGCGGCCGCGCTCGAACGGCGATTCGAAACCGGTGACGCCGCTGAAGCCCGATGTCGCGGCGAAGAATTGTGCGACCTCGTCATGGCTCGACCGTTCGAAGGGCGAGAAGAAGCCGAAGATGCGATCGACCGGGGTCGATTCCGTCACGTCCAGCCGGCCATTTTCATAGCGGACCGGGGCCCCGCCGAAAAGCTGGCCGGAACCCGCCACGCTGCTGGCGCCGATCACCAATATGTCGCGCCCGCCCAGCCGGTCCGGCTCGACCGCGTTGGACACGGTGACGGCCGTTGCGGCAGCACCAGTCGAGTCGCCGAACCGGCCCATCAGCATCAGGAAGGCTTCGACCGCGCCGGTCGACGGACGTTCGCCCATCAGCACCGTCGTCTCGCCCAGATCGGGGCGGATGGTGAAGGGATAGCCGGCACCGGCAAAGGTCGCCAGATCGGGCATGTGCAGCGCATGGTAAGCGCGGCTCAGGTCGATCTTGCTGGTCGGCCGCACCGATACGCGGACATTGTCGGGCAACGTGCCTTGGCACTTCTTCTTGTCGGCGATGATCAGATTATAGTCGAAGATCAGCTCGTTCTGGCCGAACAGATTGTAGCGCGGCAGTACGATGGACGCATTGCTGTCCTGCGAGCTGGCGCCCGTCTTGCCGATCAGCTGCTCCCACCAGCTTGCCCCGCCCAGCGGCAGGCTGCGCAGATACTGGCTGTTGATCGACACGTCGAGGCGCGACGCCCGCTTGTCCAGCCAGGGGGCGGACGGATAGCGATAGTTCATGTCCAGCGTGCCGCCCTGACGCGGCCAGAAGAACAGGTCGGGCGCCACGCGGAAGCGGGCGGACAGCGGACCGGGCGGCAGACCCATGCCCTGCAACGCATTGGCGTCCATGATCTCGCCCAGCTGCACCGCACGATCGGTGCGCAGCCAGCGCGGCGCGGCATAGCGGGCATAGGTCGGGATGCGCACCCCGTCGAAGCCCATCTTCTGCCCGCCGAACAGGCCCCGGCCACTGGCCAGTGCGGCGGCGGCCAGCTTCAGTTCCTGCCCGTTGCGGCCCATGATCACCAGCAGTTCGCCGAAATTGTCGCGCGGATTGCGGATCACGGCGGCGCTGGGGCCGGTGAAGGTCAGCGGCAGGCCGGCGATCGGCCGGTCGGGCGTGGCGAAGATGATCGCATTGCCCTGCGGGATCTGGTTGTAGACCGGCTTGAAGCTGAAGCCGCGATAGCTGGCGAGACTGCCGAACCAGGAAGAGATGCTGGCGGCCGCCTCCAGCTCGTTCGCGCGGGGCGACCCGGCGAAGATGAAGGGCAGGCGCAGCGGCAGATTGTCGCTCTTGTCAAAGAAGGGCGCGGGCAGACGGCCCAGATCAGGCTGCAACGGCAGCGTCTGGATCGTCATGTCGAACCAGGAGCGCACATTGCTGATATTGGCCCAGAGCGAGCTGTGGAACGGGTCTTCGCAATCGCGGGCATAATGGCCCACCAGACGCAGGTTCAGCTGGTTGTCGCCGGGCAGGAACAAAGCGGGATTGACCGGAATGCGGATATTCTGGCCCGCCGATTCGGATGACGGCAGGGGAATGGTGCGCACCACTTCGCCGTTCAGCATGACGACCAGTTGGCTGAGATCGCCGAGCAGCGCGGGCGACCAGGCGAAATTCAGCGTCAGCGCGGCGTCGGTCACCACCTCGTTGCGGCGCAGACCGAACGGGATGCCGATTTCGCCGCGCGTACCGGCCAGCCGGATCGGCGTCTTGAGCTGGAGATCGCGGAAGCTCAGTCGCTGGTTGCGCACGCCGCTCGCCGCCGACGCTGCGGCAGGCGCAGCGGTGGGGGCGGGCTGCGCACGGACCTGCGGCGCGTTGGCGAAGGGCAGGGCGATCAGCGCGGCGATCGCCGCCGCCTTCGCCACGGCCTTGCCGGCGCTTGCCTTGGCGGCCTCTGCCTTCGCGGCGGCGATCTGGCGCTTATGATCGCGCCGTTCCGTGCGGTTGAGGAAGAAGATGCGCTTGAGCGTGACCATGTCCACGATGATGATGTCCAGCAACGATCGGAGGGTGGATACCGGCTTGCGCGGGGCGGATGGTTCCCAGGCGTCGGCCCGGCCCAGTACGGCCCGCACCAGTTGGCGCGAAAGGGTGGTGTCCAGCGGCCGGAACCGCAGGCTGGCTTCGCCCCGGTCCAGTCGTACGGTGTCGACCGGAATGGTCAGCGTCTCGTCGCCCATGGGCAGCGAGATGTGGGAAACCTGCCGGTCGCGCATCGAAAAATCCTTGGGGATGGTGATGGCGACGCCACCCATGGAAATGTTGGTGGTGCACGCCTCGATCACATAGCCGTCCTGCATGTAGAGGGTGACCGGCAGTTGCGAATCGATGCGGATATGCTCGCGGGTCTGGCGCGTTTCGCGCGCGACGGAGACGGCCGCGATCAGGATGATCAGGCTGAATACCGCCCAGATGACGTTCAGCGTCAGCGAGTCCCCCTGAATGTTGAACAGGTGGGAAAAGAAGAACAGCTTGACGAAGCCGATGATGATCCCCGCCAGCATCAGCGCGATGCAGATCAGGTGCGGCCGCACGGTGGCGAAATCGAAATAGGTCTGGTCCAGCGTGCTGCCCTTGTCGGTCACGTTGAACTTGCCCTTGCGCGGCTGGAACAGCGTCACCACCGTCGGCTTGACCAGATGGAAGGCCAGGATGGTTTCGTAGATTTCGCCCCAGAAGGGACGGCGGTCGCCGCCCTGCGTGATCGCGCCCGACGCCATCGAACAATAAAGATGCGGCAGCGCATAGGCGAAGATCATCGATGCCGACGCATGGATGATGTTCTGGCCAAAGACGAGATAGGCGAGGGGGCTGGTCAGGAACACGATCCGCGGCAGCGGAAACTGGAAATGCAGCATCGCGTTCAGGTAGCAAAAGCGCTGCTGCCAGTTCAGGCCGCGCCCCAGCAACGGATTGTCGATGCGGAAGATCTGCGTCATGCCGCGCGCCCAGCGGATGCGCTGGCCGATATGCACGACCAGTCGCTCGGTGGCGAGGCCGGCGGACAGGCGCGCGCCGATATAGGCGGTGTTCCACCCCATGCGTTGCAGCTTCAGCGCGGTATGCGCGTCTTCCGTCACTGTCTCGCCGGCAAAACCGTTGGTCTGCATCAGCGCCTCGCGGCGGATGACTGCACAGGAACCGCAGAAGAAGGTCGCGTTCCACAGGTCGTTGCCCGACTGGACCGCGCCGTAGAAAAGGTCGCCTTCGCCCGGCAGGTCGCGCACCGTGCCCAGATTGCGCTGGGCGGGGTCCTGCGAATAGAAATGGTGCGGCGTCTGCATCAGCGCCAGTTGCGCATCGCGCTGGAACCAGCCGACCGTCATCTGGAGGAAGGCGCGCGTGGGCACATGGTCGCAATCGAAGATCGCGATCAGCGACCCGTTGGTCTTCTTCATCGCGGCGTTCAGATTGCCCGCCTTGGCGTGCAGATTGTCGCCACGGGTCAGGTAGCCGCAACCGGCCTGTCGCGCGAAGGCCTGAAATTCGGGTCGACGGCCATCGTCCAGAATGAAGACGCGGAACCGGTCGGCCGGATAGTCCATGTCCATCGCCGCGAACACGGTGTTGCGGACGATCGACAGGCTTTCATTATAGGTGGGGATATAGACGTCGACGAAGGGCCACTGGTCCGGCTCGCCCTGAATTTCCACGATCTGGCGCTTCAGAGGCCATGCCGTCTGCAGGAAGCCCAGGATCAGGATCAACCAGGCATAGCATTCGGCCAGATACAGCCCGCTGCCCAGCATGAATTCCAGGAATGTGCCGAATTCCAGCGTCGCCGTGGTGCGCCAGAACATATAGCGGGTCGACACGATGATCGACAGGATCGCCAGCGTCAGCAGCGCGCGGCGCGTGCCGATCCGGCCCAGCACGACGCCACCGGCAATGGTCAGGAACGCGAAACCCCACTGGGCCGACAGGCTCAGCGGGACGGTGACGGCCAATACCGCCAGCAGCACGGCCAGAGCAATCAGCCCCGGTCCGCTCATCCATTGCCACAGGCGGCTCATGACTGCGCCTCCGGCGTCAGCCCCAGACCACAGCGGCGTTCCACCGCGATCGCCAGCTTGGCAAGGTCGGCCAGCGCCACGCTGGCGGGCGCGAAGCGGCCGATCGGCTCGAACATCGCGGCGGCTTCATTGACGGCTTCGTCCCGGCGGACCGTCCCGATCAGCCGGTCGCCGACCAGTTCGCGCAGAAAGATGTGCGAATGGCGCGATAGCCGATGCGTGTCGTCCAGCTGGTTCAGGATGAAGGCGGTATTCTGCAATTCGATCGTCGGCGTGCCCGGCTGCACCTTGGACAGCGCGACCAGCGATCCGGGGCGCGGGTCCATCACGCAGATATGCAGCAGCGCATGGGGCAGCAGCAGGTCCTTCGTCTCCCGGTCGCCCGCCGCCAGATCCGCGATATAGAATCGGTCCCCGGCAAAGGGGGAGGCGGCGTCGGCATTCAGCCGCTTGCGAAAGCCCGGATCGCTGCCCAGCTCATGGGCCGCCAGCAATTCGACCCCGGACACCACCGTCGCTTCGCCGACATGGGTCACCATGTTGGGCAGCGGCTGCGCGGGCAACAGCCCGAAATAGAGCTTCAGCGAATCCTGGAAGGTGAAGTCGAGCGCCGTCACCTCATGCCCGCGCTCGGCCAGCGCGATGGCAAGCTGTGCGGCGATGAAGCTGGTGCCCACACCGCCCTTGGGCGAATGGCAAAGCAGAAGCGGCATGATCTCTACCCCGAATTCTTGGAGGATAGCTGGCCCAGAAAGCCGCGCAGATCGTCGCCGGGGCGGCTCGCTGCGGCAGGGCCGGGCTCGGCGTAACGCGAAAACATATCCGGACTGTCGGCCGGGCGAGCGGCGGGCGCATAGTGCTTCGCCTCGCTGGCGCGCATCGCGGCTTCCTTTTCGGCCAGCGCCGACATCGGCCTGCCGACCACCCGTTCGTCCGCCAGCAAGGCTTCGAAAATCGGCCACAGCTCCATGTCCGCAAAGGCGTCATGAAATTCGCGATAGCGAAAATCCTTTTGCCCGAGGCGTTGGAGAAGGCTGGTCGTGTCAGCGCGCATGATGGCTCCTTGAGTGGCTGGCCCACGCAATTTGCTATCCTTCAATGCCTAACAAAATTTTAAGCCTGTCTTTCGCGGCGGTCATTGATGCGGCGGCGCGGGGTCGTGATTGCGCCTTCCCATTGACGGGAAAGAAGAAAAACCGAATGTCGCGATAATATTTCACATTCGAAACGATATCGCCGGATGGCCTTCATTTCTGGATGATGGTTGATAAAGTTCAGAAAAGGCCAAGTTTTTACCCGTCTATTACAGGGGTGATTCATGCATCTGCCTGATCAGCATTGATCGGCGAATCCTGTCTTTCCAGTCGGCCGCATCATGCATTGGAGTTGTTTTGCGCGCCCATCATGGGCGATCGCTTGCCCCCATTCGCCGCTTATGAACTTTCGCAAGGATATCAATGCCCAGGCGCATGTTGTCACGGTTCGTCGCACGATAATTAGGTTCGATTAACCAATATAAAACCCTCTTCTGGTCATCATGCAGGCATGAGACAGGAACAGGCCCGATTCCATATCAAGGTCCTCTCCTCCTCGCGGATGGGGGCAGAGAGCCAGTCTGTTGCGGTACAGCGCAGGCGGGGCGAGCGCTTGTTCGTCTATCTTCCTGCCATCCTGCTGCTGTTCGTCGGCCTGATCGGGCTGGGTATCGCTTCCCTCTATGACGGGCGGGATTCGGGCTGGTATCTCGTCATCGCCGCGCCGGGGTCCACATTGGCCCAGACCGTCAACCTCGTCAGCGCGGCCGATGGTCGGCTGGTGCAGGCGGGCCGTTTCTCCAACATCGTCATCGCCGGGTCCGACCGGCCCGATTTCCCCGCCGCCCTGCGCAAAGCAGGCGCCTGGCTGGCCGTCGCAGCGCCACCGCGCGGCGGATGCCTCGACCCCTCCACACGGGAACAGAGCCTATGACCATCGAACTCGATACGTTGCGTTATCATTTCGGCCGGTTCCTCGTGCCGCTCTTCTGGGCGCATGTGCCGTTGCTCGCCACCGTCGCCCTGCTGACCGGCCATTCGCCGATCGGGGCTGCTGCGGCGGGCGCGCTGCTGGCGGGGGTCTATCATCTGATGTGGTGGCGGCAGGGGATCGCACCGGCGACCCGCTGCCTGTCCGCCATCGCGCTGGTCGGGGAACCGGCGATCCTGCTGTTCCTGCTGCGCGGCCATCCGTGGCAGATGGACATGCACATGTATTTCTTCGCCATGCTGGCGCTGACCATCGCCTGGTGCGACAAGCGCGCGATCCTGGCCGCCGCCACTGCCACCGCGGCGCATCATCTGCTGTTGCTCTATCTTCTGCCCTATGCGGTGTTTCCGGGGCAGGGTAATCTGGAACGGGTGCTGCTCCATGCCGGCATCGTCGCCTTCCAGACGGCGGTGCTGGTGTGGCTCAGCGACAAGCTGGTGGAAAGCTTCCAGCGCAACCAGCGCATGGGCGACGAGATATTGGCCAAGAATGCGGCGCTGGAGGAGCGCACCCGCGAGGCGGAGGAAGCGAATCGCGCCAAGAGCATGTTCCTGGCCAATATGAGCCATGAAATCCGCACGCCGATGAACGCCATATTGGGCTTCTGCCATCTGGTGATGCGCACCGATCTTGATCCCAAGCAGCAGGATTATGTCGGCAAGATCAATCAGGCCGGCGTGTCGCTGCTGCGCCTGATCAACGACATTCTCGATTTCTCGAAGAATGAAGCGGGCAAGCTGACGCTGGAATCCAACCCCTTCAACCTGCGCCGCGCGATCGAGAACCAGATTCATCTGGTCGCCGACAATGCCGAGGCGAAGCAGGTGAAGCTGGTGTCCCGCATTGCCCCCACCGTGCCCGACCGGCTGGTGGGGGATGAAATGCGCTTCTGTCAGGTGGTGCTCAACCTGCTGAGCAACGCCGTCAAATTCTCCGAGGAAGGCAGCGTCACGATCAGCGTTGCCCTCGTTTCCGAACAACAGGGGCAGGCCATGCTCGAACTGTCGGTGCGCGACACCGGCATCGGCATGACGCCCGAACAGCAGGCCGCTCTGTTCCATTCCTTTACGCAGGCCGACAGCTCCACCACGCGCCGCTTCGGCGGCACGGGCCTTGGCCTCGCCATCTGCCGCCAGATCGTCGAACAGATGGGCGGCAGCATCCGCGTCGACAGCCAGGTGGGCGAAGGCAGCACCTTTACCTGCCGCATCCAGATGGCGCTGGAAGACAGCTTCGTCGCGCTGGAAACGCCCTTGCCCGACCAGATCCGGCGCCTGCGTGTGCTGGCGGCGGACGATAATCCTGCCTCGCGCCAGATCATGCATGATGTGTTCGCCGGCTGGGGCATGAATGTCGATCTCGTTGCTTCGGGGCATGAGGCGCTGGCCGCGATCGACGCGGCCGATCAGGGCGGCAAACCCTATGAACTGGTGCTGCTCGACTGGAAGATGCCCGGCATGGACGGGATGCAGGTGGTCGAGGAGATGCGCGTCGCCCAATATCAGGGCGCCCGGCCCAAGACGCTGATCGTCACGGCTTATGGTGCCGACGATTTCGTGAACCATGCGCAGGATGGCGACATCGCGGCTTTCCTGACCAAGCCGGTCGTGCCCAGGACGCTGATCGACACGATCATCGACGTGTTTGCGCAGGATGATGTCGCGCCCGTCGTGACCGTCGCCCCCATGACGGATGCGCTGCCGATGGTGGCGGAGCCGTTGCGCGGCCTGCATGTCCTGCTGGTCGAGGATAATGAGATCAACCGCGAAATCGCGACCGAATTGCTGTGCGACGCCGGGCTGCTGGTCGATTGCGCCGAAAATGGCCGCATCGCCTGCGACATGATGCGCGACCATGGCGCCCGCTATGCCGCCGTCCTGATGGACGTGCAGATGCCCGAAATGGACGGCGTCACCGCGACGAAGATCATCCGCGAAAGCTGGTCGGCCGACCGCCTGCCGATCATCGCCATGACCGCCCATGCCTATGAGGAGGAAAAGCAGCGCTGCCTGTCCGCCGGCATGAACGACCATGTGGCCAAGCCGGTCGATCCGGCTGGGCTGGTGCGCACGCTCAATCACTGGCTGAAACCGGTCGCTGCCGCTGCGCCCGCGCCGCAGCCAGTCGCCCAGGTCAAAGTGCCCGACGGCGCCTTGCCCGACAGCCTGCCGCCCTTCGACATTCAGGGCGCGCTGCTGCGGGTCAATGGGAAGGCGACATTGCTGCGCAAGCTGATCGTGACCTTTGGCAGCACCTATGCCGATGTCGCCGGGGAATTGCGGGTGCTGATCGGCACCGGCATGCTGCCGGACGCGCGGCGGCTGGCGCACAGCCTGAAGGGCGTGGCCGGGTCGCTGGAACTGCCGCAGGTTCAGGCGATCGCCGCCGATATCGAACGCATGCTGGCGGGCGGGGAAGTCGATCAGGCGCGCGGTGCGATCGCCGAACTGGACAGCAGCATCGCGCCTGCCATCGTCGCGGCGCGCAGCCTGACCGGCGGGGGGCAGGCGACGAGCGTCGTCACGATCGCGCCGGCCGATACCGCCGCGATCGATGCGACCCGCAATGAATTGCGCGATCTGCTGCGCCGCCGCAGCCTGGGCGCGCGCGCCAGCTTCGGCCGCTTCGCCGATGCACTGGGCCTGCCCAATGATCAGCGCGCCAGCCACCCTGTGCAGCAGGCGCTGGACAAACTGGATTATGAAGCCGCGCTGGCGCTGATCGATGGCGAAAGCATCCGGCCCGAAGAACGAACGGGGGTGATTTCATGAGCAAGGGCACGATCCTCATCGTCGACGATGAAATCTCGAATATCGAGATCATGAACGCGGTGCTGGAAGATGATTATGAAGTCTGCTTCGCCACCTCCGGGCAACAGGCGCTGGATGCGGCGCGCACGGCCCAGCCCGACCTGATCCTGCTCGACGTGCTGATGCCCGGCATTGACGGTTTCGAAGTTTGCCGACGGATCAAGGCCGACCCGCTGATGGTCGATATCCCGGTCATCTTCACCACAGGTCTGGGTGATACGGAAGATGAGATGCGCGGCCTTTCGCTCGGCGCGATCGACTATGTCACAAAGCCGATCCAGCCGGCCATATTGCGGGCGCGCGTGGGCAATCATGTGGAATTGAAGCGCCTGCGCGATCAGCTGGCGACGCTGGCCGTCACCGATGCGCTGACCGGCCTCAGCAATCGCCGCCACCTCGAACGCGCGCTCCAGACCGAAAGCGCCCGGCTGGCCCGTTCGGAAGACTGGCTGTCGGTCATCATGCTCGACATCGATTTCTTCAAACAGTTCAACGACACTTATGGCCATCCGGCGGGCGACCGCTGCATCATGATGGTCGCCGCCGCCCTGACCCGCGCGGTCAAGCGCGCGACCGATCTGCCCGCCCGCTATGGTGGGGAGGAGTTTGCCTGTATCCTGCCGGGCACCGATCGGCACGGGGCGGAGCTGGTGGCGCAGGAAATCCTGCTCCAGATCCAGTCGCTCAACATCCCGCATGAACAGTCGCGGGTCAGCCCCTTCATCACCGTCAGCATCGGCGTCGCCAGCGCCCGCTGCCTGCCCGGCATGTCGGCGGAAAACTGGATTTCCGAAGCGGATCGCCAGCTTTATATCAGCAAGCAGGAAGGCCGAAACCGGATCACCATGAGCGAATTTGATCAGCGGGAGGCATATTGTCGCACCTGACCGGCGTCGTTTCCTATCCTATGCGGCTTGGTCCTGATAATATGGCGACCGGCCTGTGATGCGGCTGGTCGTGCGGTGTAGGATATATAATTTCCGTCACGCGACATATCATGTCGAAACGTGCGGGACATATGCGAAGTTAAGCGCGGCATTTCCTATTTCCGGAACAACCCTGACACGCCGAACCGCGCCAATCCCGCGCCGAACGCGCATTTGGGGCGAGACGACTCAGCCATATTACGATAGGATGACATCCATCGCCCGCGGGAGGGCGAGCGGCAGAGCGTAAGCCTGGGGAGCGTCACTGTGCGTCCATGCGTTTTTCTTGAAAAACGCCAGGATTAAAAAGCACGGATTGACGGTCAAAACGTCCCCTCAAAGCCGCGACACGGGCCAGCCATGCACCCATGGCTGGCCCATTTCGTTCCGCTTATGCTACCCTCATGCCGATGACAGACGACAGCATAGCTTCCGGCACGATCGAGGAAGGGCGCAGCCGCCGCCAGCAGATCGTGGCGATCGCCGCCCGGCTCTTCGCCCGCAAGGGCTATCGTGGCACGTCCATGCGCGACATCGGCGAACAGGCGGGCATATTGGGCGGCTCGCTCTATCACCACATCAAGTCGAAGGATGCGCTGTTCGTCGACCTGCACAACAGCGCGCTCGATCGGGCCGCGCGCCTGATCGCCATGGCCGTCAGCGCGCAGGATGATCCCTGGGCGCGGCTGGAGGCGGCCTGCTCGACCCTGCTGGACATCCAGCTTGCGCCGGATTCCCTCACCACCCCGATGATGAATGATTTCCGCGAAGTGCCCACTGCGGTGCGCGAACAATTGCTCGCCCGGCGCGACCGGTTCGAGGATCAGTTTCGCGCCCTGGTCGCGGACCTGCCGCTGCCGCCCTCCATCGACCGCTCCCTCTATCGCAACCTGCTCCTGACCCAGCTTAATTCCGCGGCGGAATGGTATCGCCCTGGCCGTCTGACCCCGGCGCAGGTGGCGGCGCAGATCATGGCTATCTTCCGACACGAATAAACCATTCAGTTTGAACAAGCCCCGTTCGTCCTGAGCTTGTCGAAGGACGCGCGCAACGCCCTCCAACAACGCTCGCACCCTGTCGACCATCCCCTCAATTGACTGTAACAGGTGTTTGGTGTAGAAAAAACATACAGACCAGGAGAGGATTGCCATGTTCAGCTATGTGCCGCCGATCGACGATTATCGCTTCCTGCTGACGCAGGTTCTCGGCTTCGACGGGGCGATGGCGGATATCGGCAAGGATGTGGATGCGGACCTCGCGGCGGCGGTGCTGGAAGAGGCCGGCCGCATGTGCGCCGAACGGCTCCACCCGCTCAATCGCCATGGCGATGAGGAAGGCAGCCGACTGGTCGACGGCGCGGTGCAGACCCCGACCGGCTTTGCGGAGGCATGGCGCGATTTCGCGCAGGCGGGCTGGACGTCGCTATCGGCCGATCCGGCCTATGGCGGGCAGGGCCTGCCCTTCATCCTGCAACTCTGGCTGGACGAGATGCTGTCCGCCACCAACCTGTCCTTCGGCCTGTTCCCCGGCCTGACGCGCGGCGCCTGCGAAGCGATCATGGCCCATGCCAGCGAGGATCTGAAGGCGACCTGGTTGCCGCCGATGGTCAGCGGCGAATGGACCGGCGCCATGGCCCTGACGGAAAGCAGCGCAGGCACCGATCTGGCCCTGCTCAAGACCAAGGCCGTGCCCAATGACGAAGGCAGCTACGCTGTCACCGGGACCAAGATTTTCATTTCGTCGGGCGATCATGATTTCGGCGGCAATATCATTCACCTCGTCCTCGCGCGCCTGCCCGATGCTCCGGCCGGGGTGAAGGGCATCAGCCTGTTCCTCGTCCCCAAATATCTGCTAGACGCCGACGGCGCCTTCACCCTGCGCAACGGCATGTCGGTGGGGTCGCTGGAAAAGAAGATGGGCATCCATGCGCAGCCGACTTGCGTGATGCATTATGACGGCGCGACCGGATGGCTGGTGGGCGAAGCGCATCGGGGCCTCGCCGCCATGTTCACCATGATGAATGCCGAACGGCTGATGGTCGGCATTCAGGGGCTGGGCGTGGCTGGCGGCGCCTATCAGCAGGCGGTCGGCTATGCGCGCGACCGGTTGCAGGGGCGCAGCGCCGATGGCGCAAGCGGGCCGGTGGCGATCATCGACCATGCCGATGTGCGCCGCATGCTGCTCGACATTCGCGCCTTTGTGGAAGCGGGGCGGGCGCTGGCCGGCTGGACCGCGCTGCAACTCGACCGCGCCCATGCCCATCCCGATGCGGCGGAGCGGGCGAAGGCCGATGCGCTGGTGGCGTTACTGACCCCGGTCGTAAAGGCCGCCTTCACTGATTTCGGCTTCGAAAGCGCGGTGCGCGCGCAGCAGGTGTTCGGCGGCCATGGCTACATTCGCGAATGGGGCATGGAACAATATGTCCGCGACGCCCGCATCGCCCAGATTTACGAGGGCACCAACGGCGTGCAGGCGATGGATCTGGTCGGGCGCAAGCTGCCCATGGCCGGTGGCGCCGTAGTGGAGAGCTTTTTCGACCTGATCGCCGCCGATCTGGACGATGGCGCTATCGGTGGCCGCACGAAGGATGCGCTAACCCTGCTGCGCGACGTCACGACGGGCCTGCGCGGCGCGGATGTCGATGCGTCGGGCGCTGTCGCGGTCGATTATCTGCGCCTGTTCGCGCTGGTCGCCATGGGCTGGATTTGGACCCGCATGGCCGCCGCCGCCACGGACGACACGCCGCTGCACAGCGCCAAGCGCAGCGTCGCCGCCTATTTCGCCGAGCGGATATTGCCGCAGGCAAAGGGGCTGGCCGACAGCATCGCGGCCGGCAAGGCCACCACCATGGCGCTGGAAGCCGACGCTTTCTGATGCCTCATCAGGTGCGGCCTTGAAAATGCGCTTTTCCGCGCATTTTCCAAACAAGCGCTCAGGTCTTCAGCATATCCGCGCCAGCATTATAATGGTGCCAGGCCATGATCGCCGCTGCGCCGCGATGCGGGCGCCAGGCTTCCGCCACCTCCCGCGTCAATTTCTCGCTCGGCCTTTCGGGCAGGCCCAGCATCTGGCCGATCGCGATCTGCACCGCCAGATCGCCCGCCGGCCAGATATCGGGCCGCCCTTCGGCGAACAGCAAATAGATTTCCGCCGACCAGCGCCCGATCCCCTTGGTCTGGATCAACTGGGCGATCGCCGCCTCGTCATCCTGCGGCAGAGCATGCAGGTCGAGCGCGCCCGACACCACCAGTTCGGCCAGGCTGCGGGCATAGCCCTGCTTCTGCCGCGACAGGCCACAGGCCCGCAACTTATCGAAATCGCGCGTCAGCAGCGCTTCGGGCGCGCAGCCCAGCCCCAGTTCCGCCTCCAGCTTGCGCCACACCGCCGCGGCCGACGCGACGCTCACCTGCTGGCCCACGATCGTCCGCAGCAGCGTTTCATAGCCCGGTTCCCGCACACGCGGTTCGGGATAGCCCAGCCGGCCGATCGCCGCGACGAAGCCCGGCTCCAGCAGAGCGATCGCGTCCAGGCTGGCGCGTAATTGATCTGTGGTCGACACCATAACTGTTCCGCCGTGCCCCTTGATTTCCGGGCCCCTCTCATTCAGAGCGGCGGAGAAAAATTCGAGGGGACTGGATAAATGCCGAAACTGATCGTGGTCAACCGTGCGGGTGAGGAACAGGCTGTCGATGGCGACAATGGCCTGTCGGTGATGGAGGTCATTCGCGACAATGGCTTCGACGAATTGCTGGCCCTGTGCGGCGGCTGCTGCTCCTGCGCCACCTGCCATATTTATGTCGATCCCGCCTTTGCCGACATCCTGCCGCCGCTCAGCGAGGATGAGAATGATCTGCTCGACAGTTCCGACCATCGCAACGAGAGCAGCCGCCTGTCCTGCCAGCTGGTGCTGAACGACGCTATGGACGGCCTGCGCGTCACCATCGCGCCGGAAGACTGACACCGACTATCTGCGCGGGCAGCGGGGCAAAGGCCTGCTGCCCGCGCATAGAAATCTAGGGCTTCAGCCGCAGCGTCGCCATCGGCGCTTCGCTCGTCATCGGCGTAACCGTCCAGACGATCTTCTTGCCCTGCGGCACGCTTTCCGCACCCTCTTCCTGATTCACGCTGATGATCTCGGCATCCGTGGTCAGCGTGAAGGTGCCGTTCAGCGCCTTGGCGGCCTCATCATTGCCGCCCCCCGTTCCACCTAAACCGCCCATGCCGCCCATCCCATGGCTCTTGTCGAATGCATTGGCGAAGCCCGGCGCCTTCACGCGCACCCGGTCCGCACCGCGCATTTCCACCGCGACGAAGGGCAGGACGATCTGCGCGTCGATGTTGAAGGGGAAGAGGAAGGCGTGGTCCAGTCGGCCATTGATCGCATAGTCGATCTCGAACCGGTGATTGCCGACATAGCGGGCCGACCGGAAGCCTTTCTCCTTGGACAGCGCCGTGGCGATCGCCTGCATCTGCGCGGCGTCATCCTTGGCGTCGGGATCGCTGAAATCCTCTTCCTTGGCGGCGATCTGCATCAGCGTCGGGCTGGCATTCGCTTCGCCCTCCTGTCCGTCGCCATCGCCGGAGGATGTCGTGCCGGACAAAGCATCGCTGTCCATGTCGGACGCCAATATCTCGCCCTTATAGGCAAAGGCGAAGCTGCGATCGGCGCGAATGTCCAGGCTCGATTCGAACTTGCCCGGCGTCACCAGACAGGCGGAGAGGGTGAGCAGGCCTGCCAGCGCGCTCAGGCTGCGAAACAGACGGTGCATCAACCTCTCCCCCCTTGTCGGCTGTTACCGCGTCGTGGCGGCGTAAAGCGCGATGGCCGCCGCGTTGGAGACGTTCAGGCTCTCCATCCGCGGGCTGATCGGCAATTTGGCGATGATGTCGCAATGGGCGATCGTATTGTGGCGCAGCCCTTCGCCCTCGGCGCCCAGCACCAGCGCGACGCGCGATTCGCCGATCGCCTCGCCCAGCGTGGCGTTGGCATCGCCATCCAGCCCGATTCGCCAATAGCCCGCTTCCGCAATCTCTTCGAGCGCGCGCGCCAGATTGACCACGCGCACCCATGGCACGCTTTCCAGCGCACCCGATGCCGCACGCGCCAGCACACCCGATTCGGGCGGCGCATGCCGGTCCTGCGTCACGATGCACAGCGCGTCGAACGCAGCGGCGGAACGCAGGATCGCGCCCACATTATGCGGGTCCGTCACCTGATCCAGCACCAGGATCGGCCGCTTGTCATCCTGCCCCTGTTCCAGAATCTCGCCCAGCCAGACATCGTCCAGCGGCTCGACTTCGGCGACGATGCCCTGATGCGGCGCGTCGGAAGGCACCATGCGGCCCATGTCGGCGACATCGGAATAGACGATCGGCAGCACCGGCGGCAGGTCGAGCTGGCCCAGCGCTTCGCGCGTGCCCCAGATCTTGCGCACGATGCGGTCGGGATTGGCAAGGGCCGCGATGACGGCGTGACGTCCATAGAAGCGCGGGAAGGCGCTCTTGGGCTTGGTGGAGCGATTGGGCTTTTTCATGATTTCGCTCTTTTCACATCACCCCATTGACAGGCAAGCCTCGTTTCGCCATTGAGCCGCCTCCAGCGCGGCGGGGAACGAAAATTCCTCACCGGGTAGGGCACTGGACAGGTGGCCGAGTGGTTAAAGGCAGCAGACTGTAAATCTGCCCGGGTTTCCCGTACGCTGGTTCGAATCCAGCCCTGTCCACCACGCTCCCCCGCACGGGGATGCGCAATGCCCATGGGGCTTTCGGGCTAGTTATCCACAGCCCCGCCAATTTATTTTTCGCCCATATCCGCTACGGAAACCGCGAAATATCCGATCATTTCATTCTGTTAATGAAACCATCTGCTGGCCGACCCGTTGCTTGACTAAGGTCAACTGAGAAAAGGGCTTGGTCGATGATCACAGCGACGGTTTCGCCGCCTTCGGCATTGGGTGCCAGGGGCTTCATGCCGCTCTATCATGTGGGCGGGCAGAATCATTGTCCCGGCTGCGGTGGCCAGCAATGGATCGTGGGCCGGATGATGGCCGAATGCGGTTATTGCGGCTCCGCCATCCCGATGGAAAGCTTCAGCACCTACAGCGCAGCCCCCCGCATTGCGCGCCGCAACCATATGCCCGAAGAACAGGCGCCGGAGTTGCGGCCGGTAGAATAATTCTGGGAGGCTGCGCCTTTACCGGGACGATATGCTGCATCTTGCGGTGCAACATAAATCGTCCTGATGCATTCATCCGGACAAGTTGCATTCATCGGGGCTCGTTATTCCTGCCAGCATGACCACCATCCGCCGCCGCACCCTCCTGTCCGGAATATTGGGTAGCGCCCTTACGCTCATCCGCCCCCATAGTGCGCTTGCCGCCGATGACGTGGCGCGGGTGGATGATCTGATCGCGCGCATGACGATCGAGGAAAAGGCCGGGCAGATGACCTGCCTTGCCGACAGTTTCCGTCCCTTCAACCCGCCTAATCCGCAGGCCGGCATTCAGGATGAAAAGCGGCTGGCGCAGGAAGTCCGCCGGGGCCGGGTCGGGTGCCTGTTCAACGGCATCGGCGTCGCTGGCGCCCGCCGCGCGCAGGACATGGCGGTCAAGGACAGCCGCCTTGGCATCCCGCTGCTCTTCGCCGGGGATGTGATCCACGGCCTCAAGACGATCTTCCCCGTGCCGCTGGGCGAATCGTCCTGCTTCGATCCCGCCTTGGTGGAGCGCACCGCCCGCGCCATGGCGGTCGAAGCTACCGCCGCCGGTCTGCATCTGACCTTCGCCCCCATGGTCGATGTCGCCCGCGACCAGCGCTGGGGCCGCGTGGTCGAAGGGGCAGGGGAGGATGTGACCCTCACCGGCCTCCTCTCCGCCGCGCGCATTCGCGGCTTTCAGGGCCGTGACTTGCGCCGCGACGATTCGCTGCTGGCCTGCCCGAAACATTTCGCCGCCTATGGGGCGGTCGCCGCCGGCCTTGAATATGGCAATGTCGACATCAGCGAAGAAACGCTGCGCGAAACCCATTTGCCGCCCTTTGGTCAGGCGTTCGCGGCCGGCGCTCTCACCACCATGGCCGCCTTCAACGAGATTAACGGCGTTCCCGCCACCGCCGACAGCGAATTGCTGACCGACATATTGCGCGGCGAGATGAAGTTCCGGGGCTTCGTCTTCTCCGATTACACCGCGGACGAGGAACTGGTCGCCCATGGCTTTGCCGAGGATGATCGCGATGCCGCCCGCCTTGCCGTGCTGGCGGGCGTCGACATGTCGATGCAGAGCGGCCTCTATATCCGCTACCTGCCCGATCTGGTGAAGAGCGGCGCCGTCCCCATGGGCACGATCGACGTGGCGGTGCGTCGCATCCTTTATGTGAAGGCGGCGATCGGCCTGTTCGACAATCCCTATCGATCATTGAATGAGGAGGTGGAAAAAACCCGCATCTTCACGCCCGCGCACCGCGCCCTGGCGCGCGAAGCGGCCGCCAAGTCGGTCGTGCTGCTCAAAAATGACGGGCTGCTGCCGATCGATCCGGCGAAGGGGCAGAAGATCGCCCTGATCGGTCCCTTTGCCGAGGATCATGCCAATCTCTACGGCCCCTGGGCCTTTTATGGCGACCCTGACAAGGGCGTGGATATCGCCACCGGCCTGCGCGCCGCGCTCCCCGATCCGTCGCAACTGACCGTCACGCGCGGCAGCGACATCAGTGCGACCATCGACGGTGGCATAGCCGCCGCGGTCGATGCGGCGAAGGCGGCCGATATCGTCCTGCTGGCCATCGGCGAATCGCAGGCCATGTCGGGCGAAGCCCAGTCCCGCACCACGATCGAAATCCCCGCCGCGCAACAGGCGCTGGCCGACGCCGTGGTCGCGGCCGGCAAGCCCGTCGCTGTCCTGCTGCGCCATGGCCGGGCGCTCGCCCTGCATGATGGTGTCGCCAACGCCAACGCCCTATTGGCGACCTGGTTTCTGGGCAGCGAGGCGGGCCATGCCATCGCCGATATCCTGCTGGGGAAGGTCGATCCCTCGGCCAAGCTGCCCGTCAGCTTCCCCTGGGAAAGCGGGCAGGAGCCTTTCTTCTACGACCGCAAATCCACCGGCCGCCCCGTGGTCGACAAGGGCAGCACCGAATATAAGGCGCGCTACGCCACCACCGACAACAGCGCCCGTTTCCCCTTCGGCCATGGCCTGAGCTATACCGAATTTGCGCTCGACCAGTTGAAACTGTCCGACACGGCGCTTCGCTGGGACGCCGCGATCGAAGTCACGGCCCGCGTCACGAACAAGGGGAAGCGCAAAGGCAGCGAGGTCGTCCAACTCTACACCCGCGACCGCGTCGCCAGCCGCACCCGCCCGATCCGGGAATTCAAACATATGGAGCGCGTCACCCTGTCACCGGGCGAAAGCAAGACCGTCCGCTTCTCCCTGTCGCGCACCGATCTGGAATTTGTCGGCGCCCGTAATCAGCGCCTTGCCGAACCGGGCGTCTTCGACCTGTGGGTCGGCCAGTCGAGCGTCGGCGGCCTGAACGCCCAATTTACCCTCTATGCCGAGGTGAAAGGGCAGGGGACGGCCTCATAGAGTGTGAGATGAGATTGCTTTGCCCCACGCCGTCATTGCGAGCGCAGCGAAGCAATCCAATGGCGCGCCCATGGATTGCTTCGCTGCGCTCGCAATGACGATTCAACATGCAGTCATCCCGCTCTGATTGTAGCTGAATATTGCAAATGTAGCGTGAATATTTCAGCCTAGCGCGCGCTCCCTGCCATCTGATGCCCTTCCTGTAAGGAATTATTGCCCACGCCGCTCGGCCGCGTCGCGCAATTGACCGCTGCCGACCGCCTCCGCACAGGCCTCTCATCTCTAATGCGACTTATTCGCGTTCTTAGTTCGGGGGAGGGTTTCCATGTCTTCAGCATTTTCTGCGCGTCCTTTTGCGCTGTGTAGCAGCCTGCTTGTTCTGGCTGCCGCGCTCGCGACACCCGCCTTCGCCGCCGATGCGCCCGCGCCAGACGCGGACGATCAATCTAGCAGCGCCATCGTCGTCACCGCGGCCGGCTATGAACAGAATATCACCGAAGCCCCCGCCAGCATCACCGTGCTGGGCCGCGAGGAATTGCAGGAAAAGCGTTTCGGCAGCCTCGCCGAGGCGCTTCAGGACGTGCAGGGCGTCGATGTCGGCGGCGAAGCGGGCAAGACCGGCGGCCTCAACATCTCCATTCGCGGCATGCCCAGCGACTATACGCTGGTCCTGATCGACGGTCGCCGCCAGAATGCGCCGGGCGGCGTCACGCCCAACGGCTTTGGCGAAACCTCCACCAGCTTCCTGCCGCCCTTCTCCGCCATCGACCGGATCGAAGTGGTGCGCGGCCCCATGTCCACCCTGTACGGCTCGGACGCGATGGGCGGTGTCGTCAACATCATCACGCGCAAGGTCGGCAGCCGCTGGGTCGGCACCGCCACCGCCGAAAGCACCATTCAGGGCGATGATCGTTTCGGCAATATCCAGTCGATCAACGGCTTTGCCCAGGGGCCGATCGTCAAGGATCTGGTGGGCCTGACGCTGCGCGGCAGCGTCTTCCACCGCGAAGGATCGAATATCGAGATCCCCGGCGATCCGGCGCTGACGCTGGGCCGCAATCCGGTGGAATCCGACGTCTACACCTATGGCGCCCGCCTCAGCATCACGCCCCATGCCGATCATGACCTGTGGTTCGAATATGACCGCAACGAACAGCGTTATGACAATAGCCGGGGCCAGCTCGGCACGCTGGGATCGGGCGGCTATGCCCCCGAACAGCGGTTCAACCGCACCAACTATGTCGCCGCGCATAGCTGGCGCATGGGCTTTGGCCAGCTCGACACCACGCTGACCCGCAACGACACCGAAACCATCGGCCGCCTCATCCCCAATGGCACGCCGGGCGCGGTGCCGGGCAGCCCGCGCAAGCTGGAGGCGCGCAACGATATTCTCGACTCCCGCTTCGCCGGCAAATTCGGCGCTTTGGCCTTCACCGTAGGCGGCCAATATTGGAAGGCGCGCATGGTCGAGGGCGTCGCGCCCGAACCGTTCAAATTCACCCAATGGGCCGGTTTCGCCGAAGCGACCCTCACCGTGACCGAGGGCTTCAACATCACCGGCGGCGCCCGCTATGACGATCATTCGACCTTCGGCAACAAATGGTCGCCGCGCGCCTATGCGGTATGGAACATCAATGATGCCCTGACCCTGAAGGGCGGCGTCAGCCGGGGCTTCAAGACGCCCCGCGTGGAACAGATCGCCAGCGGCATCATCGGCTTCGGCAGTCAGGGCCGCGTGCCGCTGCTGGGGTCGCCGGGCCTGACGCCCGAAACCAGCACCAGCTATGAAGCGGGCCTCTATTTCGACAATCAGGGCTTCTTCAGCGGCAACGTCACCCTGTTCAACAATGATTTCGATGACAAGATCGCGTCCGGCCCCGGCGTCAACAACTGCACCTTCTCCGGCTTCCAGGGTCAGCCGCCGGCTGGTTGCGTCGATGTCGGCAATTTCCCCAATGTCGAACAGTTCGGCCAGCAGATCAACATCGACAAGGCCCGCACCCGCGGCGTCGAGGTCGCAACTCGCTTCGCCTTCACGCCCAGCCTGTCGCTGTCGGCTAACTATACCTACACCGAAACCGAACAGTTGAGCGGCTCGGAAAAGGGCCTGCCGCTGGTGGGCATGCCCAAACATATGCTGAACGGCAATCTGCGCTGGAAACTGGATGACAAGGCCAGCCTCTGGGCCCGCGCCGAAATCCGCTCCACTCGCTATCGCGGCAATACTATACAGCAGACGGCGCTGGGCGACTTCCGCAGCTATGAAGTCTTCCACCTTGGCGGCAATTACCAGATCACGCCCGCCTTCCGCCTGTCGGCGACGATCTACAACATTCTCGACACCGACTATGCCGTCTACGTCCCCTATCAGACGGCGGCCAATGTCACGGCCTTCACTCCGGCCTATTCGATCAATCAGGAAGGCCGCCGCCTCTGGCTTTCCGCGACGGTCGACTTCTGATCCTTATCGCGGGGGTGGTGTCCGTGGCATCGCCCCCGCGCCTTGATGGGCAAAGTCGTCAACCCGCTGACGATGGATACGCTGTGTCGCGGACATAAGGCAGCAGCCTATTGCTATTCGGAAGCTTTAAGCTCGCGCGCGGCGGGGTCATCGCTAAAGGTGAAAACGATGTGGTCATCATCTTGATCGGGGCCGCCCGGCTCGAGGCGTAGATCAGCGATAGTCTCTCCGCGATCAAGATGCGCTTTGAGGGCTTTACCGGCTAGGGAATCGAAAGCTCTTTTCGCCTGCTCCGGAGTTATCCGGCCAGCGAGCAGATCAAGGATCGCGCGGGCGGAAAATTTGATCTCCGATTTATCGCCCTTTCGCCAAGAAACTTGGGTGCTCAAATATCTTCCCTTTGCGTTAGGTGCGAAGACAGATTGCTCATGTAGCTGTCTACTTTGATACCCTTCCCGTCGAGGTGGCGGCAATGTCTCAGCGAGACGCTCGAATCCAGCGGGATCAATGTTGACGCATGGACGGCAATGCAGTCCAATTTTCCATTCAATCGTTTCGCGGAAGCCGGCCAGCCCCCAGTTTTTACGGTTCGGCGTAACGATCGCGATGACGTCGATGCCGGGATTGGCTTTGCTGCGGAAGAAATGGTCGGCGATCTGACCGCCATTGTAGACCCGGTTGGTATAGTCGAAGTTATCAAACCGACGAAGCGCGGTGCTGCCGACATCTGCCAAGATCACGCACCGGATGCCTTTGAAATGTGTATTGCGAAGCTGCTTCGCCTTTCCCTCCAGCGCGTTGAAGATATAATTATCCGAAATGTGCCTGATTTCGGGTGGCATTGAGGTTGTAAAATTATATCGACTCTGCGCGTGGGCATGCCAAGTCAGCACGACCTTTAGCATCCCATCAGCCAACTGAAGCTTGTCTCCGTCCTTTCGATCTTGGCCTTTGATCCAATGGCAAAGCTGTGTCCTGATGGCATCGGATATGACAAGTTTGGTCGGGACGCATACACGCCTGATCGAATCCCGTCCGATCCGTACCGTTTCTTCATAAAAGTAGTACGAAATATGTCGTCCGGCACCGCGTCGGAGTTTGCCCGCTTCTTCCGAAAGTTTGCCGGATGCGTTGCGCATGCCTTCATCTGCGGGCAGCACCGCATCAGATAGTGCGGTAATTTCAATGATTGTTTCCTGTCCGGGGATTAGATCGTCCGAGAACAGGTCCGGCAAACGTTTTGCGCTAAACCTTTCGCTATACCATTCCGGCTCGATCTCAACGGGCCCCAGCTCGGCAATTGCCCATATAAGGCCAAGTTCCATCTCGGCAGGCAATGCCTGCTCAATCTTTTTGCTTTCCATGCGTTGCGTCAGGTCGCGAGATTGCTCGTTGTCCATTAACCGGGCTAGCTCGTCGAGCATCGTCTGGAGGCGGCGGCGGGCGAAGATAGCCATGCGGTTTCAGATTTCGCCAGATAAGTGCGCGCGATGCAAGCAGGTGGCACGGCCGCTTTTTTTGATAGCGCCTCCCAAGAAAACCCGTTCCGCGACCACCAACTCTATCCTACACCCCGCCCCTGCGCCATAATCCACTTCGCTCTTTCCCACCGTCCGCCCTTTCGCGTCCCGCGTCGGCCCACATCCCAACGCGCGCCATTTCGCAAAAATTTTCCTATTGCGAAATCCATGGCACCCGTGCGTCCACCCCACTTTTGCGTGGCCCACAACGCTGTGAACTTCGCAACGCCAGGCCCCCCTGCAAAACGCACCGCCAACACCTTCACCACCCGGCGCACCTCTGCTACAGGCCGCCCCCATGCTTAACTTGAACGGTATCACCGTGCGCCTGGGCGGCCGCACTATCCTTGACCGCGCAGCCGCTGCGTTGCCGCCGCGCAGCCGTGTGGGCCTGATCGGCCGCAACGGCGCGGGCAAGTCGACCCTGATGAAGGTGATGATCGGCCAGCTTGACCCGGACGAGGGCAGTTGCGACATGCCCCGCGACACGCGGCTGGGCTATATCGCGCAGGAAGCCCCCTCCGGCACCGCGACCCCGTTCGACACCGTGCTGGAAGCCGACAAGGAACGCGCCGCCCTGATGGCGGAGGCGGAGCATACCGAAGACCCCGATCGCCTCGGCCATATCTATGAGCGGCTGACCACGATCGACGCCTATACCGCCCCGGCCCGCGCCGCCCGCATCCTCGTCGGCCTCGGCTTCGACGAGGAAATGCAGGGTCGCCCGCTCGACAGCTATTCGGGCGGCTGGAAGATGCGCGTGGCGCTCGCTTCGCTGCTTTTCTCCAATCCCGACCTGCTGCTGCTCGACGAACCGTCGAACCATCTCGATCTGGAAGCCACGCTCTGGCTGGAAAATTTCCTCAAGGCCTATCGCGGCACCGTGGTCGTCATCAGCCATGAACGCGATCTGCTGAACAATGTGGTGGACTATATCCTCCACCTCGAAGGCGGGAAGATCACCCTCTATCCCGGCGGTTACGACGCTTTCGAGCGCCAGCGCGCCGAACGCCTCGCCCAGCAGGAAGCCGCCCGGTCCAAGCAGCAGGCGGAGCGGGAGAAGTTGCAGGACTATGTCGCCCGCAACTCGGCCCGCGCCTCTACCGCGAAACAGGCCCAGTCCCGTGCCAAGGCGCTGGCCCGGATGCAGCCCATTGCCGCCGCGATCGAAGATCCGACCCTGCATTTCGGCTTTCCCAGCCCGGCGGAACTGCGTCCGCCGCTCATCACCATGGACATGGCCTCGGTCGGTTACACCGAAACGCCGATCCTCAAGCGCGTCAACCTGCGCATCGACCCGGACGACCGGCTGGCGTTGCTCGGTCGCAACGGCAACGGCAAGACCACGCTGGCCCGCCTGATCGCTGCGCAACTCGCCCCGATGGAGGGGACGATGCAAAGCTCGGCCAAGATGAATGTCGGCTATTTCACCCAATATCAGGTGGAGGAACTGGACGTTACCGACACGCCGCTGGAGCATATGACCCGCGTCATGAAGGGTGCGACCCCCGGTGCGGTGCGTGCCCAGTTGGGTCGCTTCGGCTTTTCGGGCGAGCGCGCGACGCAGAAGGTCGGCTCCATGTCCGGTGGCGAGCGCGCCCGTCTGGCGCTGGCGCTCATCACCCGCGACGCGCCGCATCTGCTGATCCTCGACGAACCGACCAACCACCTCGACGTCGACAGTCGCGAGGCGCTGGTGCAGGCGCTCAACGAATATAGCGGCGCGGTGGTGATCGTGTCGCACGACCGCCACATGATCGAACTGGTCGCCGATCGCCTGGTGCTGGTCGACAATGGCACGGCCCAGCCCTTCGACGGGTCGCTGGACGATTATACCGACATCATCCTGCGCAAGGCGGACGGCAATGCCAGCAGCAGCGGCGATGCGCCGAAGGTCGACCGCAAGGCCGACAAGAAGGCCGCCGCCGAATGGCGCGAAAAGCAGAAGGTTCTCAAGAACGCGGTCAACAAGGCCGAGCGCGAGATGACCAGCCTGATCGCCGAGCGCAAGCGCATCGACGCCGTGCTGTCCGATCCCAAATCGGCCACCGGCGCCGAAGCGAAGCTGACCACCAGCCAGCTGATGGTCAAGCGCGCGGACGTCGAAAAGAAGCTGGAAGCGGCCGAGGAAGTCTGGATGGAGGCTGGCGCGGCGCTGGAAGCGGGTTAAAAGGCCCGCTCCAGCAGCACCAGCGCCGGATCGCCCTCAATGGCGCGGGCGGAAAAGCCCATTTCCCGCTCCAGGCTGATCGCGGCGCGATTGTCCCGGCTCTCGATCGACTGGAGCCGTGTCACGCCCCAGGCCCGCGCTTCCTGCGCGACATGGTCCAGCAGCGTCCAGCCGATCCCCTTGCCCTTATGATCGGGCAGGATGGAGATGGCGACTTCGCCGGTCTTGCCCTCCGGGTCCACCGCCAGCGTCGCCGCCGCGATGATCGCCCCACTCTCCGGGGCAAAGGCCAGAAAGCTCTCATGCCGGTGATGATCGAAATCGGTCATGGCATGCAACTGGCTCGGGCTCACCTGCCGCACCGCTGACAGGAAGCGGAAACGCCGGTCCTCGTCCGTCACATCAGCAAAGAAATCGGCCAGCGCCGGCTCATCCCTGTGCGTCGCCAGACGGATGTCGAAACGGAAGCCATAGCGGGTTTCAAGTGCGATCATCGGAACAGTCCTTCACTCCGGGAACGGCGCTCTCTGCTGGGCCGCCTCACTCCGGATCATCGGCTTTCCGTTTGCGGAAACCTATAAGGACTATCCCGGATGCGGCGTCATCGGCCCATCAGGATGAAGGGCGCCCAGATATAGGGCTGCGCCGCATTGTCCTGCTTCGCTCGGATCAGCTTCAGCATCGCGCGCTGCAACGCGACCGCGCGCGGCAGGCCGCGATTGGCGCCTTTTACCGTCTCCAGCGTCACGAAGGCGCTGGCATCATCCCGCACCGGCCAGTGCGACACCAACAGCGAACCCGCACCCGCATAGCGGAACGCCTGCGCCAGCCCCGAATAGGCCGCCGCCTGCGCATCATTGCCCGCTGCGGTATTGCAGGCGGACAGGATCACCCAGTCCGCACCGATCCGCATCGACGCGACCTCCGATGCGGTCAGCAGGCCATCCTCATCCGGGTTCGCATCTGCCGGGGGGGACAGGACCAGCGCCGGTTCGGTCACGCCCTCCATCTCGCCGCTTACCAGCCCATGGGTCGCGAACAGGATCACGCCATAGGCAGACAGGTCCTGCGCTTTCAGTCCCCCTTCGCTGGCATCCGCGCCGACCAGCAATGTCGCATGGTCCGCACCGAAGCGCCGGGCGACTGCCTGCAACTCGTTCAACGACCCGGGCAGGGGAGGGAGTTCGGACAGGGCGCGCGCATCCGCCCCGCCATTGCGGAAATAATGATTGGCCGCGAGTAGCGCATTGCCGCCGCGCGAAACCGGGATGGACACGGCACTGGCGAAGGCCTGCGGCGCGCCGATGCCCAGAAAACGCTGGTCACGCGCCGCGATCCGGGTGCGCTTGTCGGCATCGATGGCAAAGCCCGGCTGCACCTCGATCGCGAAGCGATGGATCAGCCAGGGCGTGCGGCGATCCACCTTCGCCACGGGGCGCTGCGGCAACATGGCGAAGGGCAGGGAGGCGAAGGCCCCCGTCGGCACGATCCGCAACATCGGGGCCTTGCCCAGCGCCGCCAATATGCCGGGCGTGAAAATCTGGTCGTACAGCGTCTGTGCGGCCGCCTGATCGAACCCCGCCGGGGTCAGAGACAGGCGCAGCCGATTGACCAGCGCCACCATGGCCGCGCGATCCAGCTTCGCCCGCTCGATCCTTGTGCCCCTGGCGCTCACCGCCAGCAGATAGACGCCGTCAAAGGCCGGCATCACCGCCAGCAGCGCCTGATCCTTGCCGAGGCCAGCCTGCAACGCCGACAGATCGGGTCGCTCGCCACCCCGTGCCTCGACCCAGCGGGGATAGGCGCGGGCGATCGCGGCGCGTTCCGCCTCGACATCGGCCGCCACCGCTGCGCGTGCGGCGCGCGCTTCCGCCACGCCGCTGTCCACCGCCAGCGCCTTCAGCAAGTCCCGGTCCGCCGCTTCCAGCGCCTTGCCCTTGTCCTGTAGCGCACGAACCCGGCTGGCCAGCACCGGGTCGGCCACCAGTCGCTGCGCAACCAGACGATTGGCCTGTGCGATGCGCGATCCCGCCAGCACGGCCATCGCGTCTAGCGCCAATGCGCTATCCTGCGTCTCCGCCGCAACAGCTAATAGCGAATCCAGAGCGGCGCGCTGATCCTCCGTCAGTTCGCCATTGTCGTTCATCGTTGCGCCGTCGCGCACCACCCCGGCCAGCCGCCGGGCATTGTCGCTCAGCGCCTTATGATCCGGCGTCGTCCAGGACGCCAGCATCGCCGCCTGCGCCAGCGGGAAGGCGGGCGCATTGTCCAGTTGCTGCGTTTCCGCGGCAAAGGCAGTAGCGGCGGTACGCGCTCGATCCGTCCGGCCCGCCGCGATCAGCGCAGGAATCAGATAGGGATAGACGCGCTGGCCGATCTCGCGATCCTTGTCCGATCCGGCATGAACCCGGGCCAGCGCGATCTCCAGTCGGTCTATCCCTTGTTCGCGCTGCCCTTCGGCCAGTTCCGCTGATGCGGCGAAGGCCAATGCGCGCGCCGACTGCGGGCTGCCCTCACCTTCGATCTTGCGGAAGCCGCGCTCGGCCTCCAGAAACAGCGGCTCTGCATCGGCATAGCGTTCCAGCGGCAGCAGCACCGATCCCAGATTTTGCAGGCCGAACTGGAAATAGAGGCTGTCCGTGCCCACCGTCTCGCGCTTGATGGCGATGGCGCGTTGCAGATAGTCCAGACTTTCCGCGCGCCGCCCGGTGCGCGACAGCAGCAGGCCCAGTGCCTCCAGCGCACGGGCATAGCTTGGATGCTTGCGGTCGACATGGTCGGTCGCCTTGTCCACCGCCAGTCGGGCATAGACTTCGGCCTCTGCATCCCGGTCCGCACGCTGGAGCATCTGGGCATAGCCATAATAGGAGCCGATCGTATCCGCGCTATCCGGCCCGGCCGCCGCGATCCGGGCTTCCATACTGGCCTTCTGCGCCTCGACCGCTTCGCTATTCCGCCCCAGTCGGGTCAGCGCCTGCGCATGGGAAAAGGCGATGTTGGACCGCAGCATCTGCGTATCCTTGTCCAGCTTGTCGGCCGGCGTCCGGGCGATATAGCCATCCATATAATGGCTCGCCTGCGCCAGCGTGTCTGCGCCGCCTGGCACGTCGCCCAGCGCGATCTGGACATAGGCCTTGACCGACAGGCCCTGCATCCAGGCGATCGGATAAGCGTCGGCAAAGGGCGCCAGCAGCGCCAGCCCCTCATTCGACCGGGTCAGCGCATCGGGATTCTTGCCGTCGATCTGATCCATGGCGGCTAGGTTGACCAGCGCCACGCCGGCCAGCGGATGTGCCTTTCCGTTTACCTTCGTCCGGACCGCTGCGGCGTGTAGGCGCAACCAGGCGTCGCGCGTCTTCTGCGACATGGACAGCGCATAATCATCGCTATTGTACAGGTCGAACGCCTGCGTCTCCAGCCGGTGCAGCCAGGCATGGCGCGGATCGGTAGCGGAAAAGGCGACCGGCGCAGCGATCACCTCAGGCGTCGCCAGAAGCAGCGCCAACAGGACAGCCGATCGGTAAGCGGAAAGACTCATCGCGCCCCCACCATCTATCGACCCGAATATGTCTTCGGCCGGACGCAGGCAGGCGTCAAGTGAAGCATGGGTCAGCCCCCCGCCGTTACGATATCAGGCCAGCGTCAGGCGCCAGTCCCAGCGCAACGGATCGCCGTCCATCACCTCCACGCCGCGCGCGATCAGGGCATCGCGAATCTCGTCCGACAGGGCGAAATCCTTTTCCGCGCGGGCGGCGGTGCGGCGTTCCAGTTCGGCCTCGATCTCTTCCGGCGTGATCTGCGCATCCTTGGGCTGCACGCGCAGGTCGGCACGGCTCAGCGTCAGCAGGTTGAGGCCCAGCGCCTGATCGAAAGCGGCGATCAGGCACAGCTTCTCGTCCACCGGCACCTTCTTCATGCCAATGGCTTCCTCCAGCAGGGGAAGGGCGCGCGGTGTCATCAGGTCGTCGGCGATTGCAGCGTCGAACTGCTCCAGTAGTGGCGCCAGCTTGGGGTGCGGATTGGCGCGCAAATAGTCGATGCGCGGCGATTGCCAGGTCACGCCCTCGGCGCGGGCCTTCAGGCCTTCTACGCCCATGACCAGCCGCTTGAGCCGCGTCAGCGCCGCCGCCAGATTGTCCGCGCTGAACTCCAGCTCGCTGCGATAATGGGCGCCAAGGCAGAGCAGGCGATAGGCAATCGGATGCACGCCCGCATCGATCAGGCTGAACAGGGTGGTGAAGCCGCCCTTGGACTTGCTCATCTTCCCCTGCCGGTCGACCAGGAAATTATTGTGCATCCACCAGCGCGCACCGGTGAAGCCCGCCGTCGCCGCATTGGGTTCGCCGCAGCAGCTATGGAAGGCCTGATTTTGGGCGATCTCGTTCGGGTGGTGAATCTCGCGATGGTCGATGCCGCCAGTATGAATGTCGAACGGCTGGCCAAGCCGGGCTTGCGACATGACGGAGCATTCCAGATGCCAGCCCGGCGCACCCTTGCCCCAGGGGCTGTCCCATTCCATCTGCCGCTGCTCGCCCGGCGGCGATTTGCGCCAGATCGCGAAGTCGGATGCGTTGCGCTTGCCCGCGACCGGATCGATCCGGGCATGCGCGGCGTCATCCCGCCCGCCGGCCAGCGCGCCATAATCGGGGACGGTCGTGCTGTCGAAATAGAGGCCGCTCTCCAGTTCATAGCAATGATCCGGCGCGATCTTCTCTGCAAATGCGATCATCTGCGGCACATAGTCGGTCGCGACCGTCCATTCGCTGGGCGCCATGATGTTGAGCGCGGCGACGTTCGACTTGAATGCTTCGGTATAATGGGCGGCGATATCCCAGATGCTCTTCGCGCTCGCGCGTGCGGCGGCTTCCATCTTGTCGTCACCGGCGTCGGCATCGCTGGTCAAATGGCCGACATCGGTGATGTTGATGATCTGGGTGACGCTCAGCCCCTTCCACAACAGGGTCCGGCGCAGCGTGTCCACGAACACATAGGCGCGCAGATTGCCGATATGGGCATAATTATAGACGGTCGGGCCGCAGCTATAGACGCGCGCATGATTATCCTCGATCGGCGCGAACGGCTCGATCGTGCGGGTCAGGCTGTTGAACAGGCGCAGCGGCGCGGGGATATGCTGGTCGTCGGACATGATGGCCAGCCATGTCGTCAGAAGGGCCGGGCGTCAACAGCGCGAATAAGGCAAAAAAGCGCTTGAACTTGACCCAGCGTCAACCGCTATCCCCGCTCCATGACCGATCTGATGGATATCGCCGCTGTTGCCCGCCTGACCGGCCTGACCAGTCGGGCGCTGCGTTTCTACGAAGGGCGCGGCCTCGTCGCGCCCTTGCGCACCGCTTCGGGGCGGCGGCTGTTCGGCCGGGACGAACTGGCCCGGCTGCACCGGATCATCACACTCAAGCGGGCGGGGTTCAGCCTGTCCCAGATTGAAAGACTGTTGAACGACCGGCCGGTCGATCTGGCGCCGCTGCTGCGGGCCCAGATCGCCGTGCTGGATGAACAGGCGCAGGGGCTGGCGCAGGCGCGCGCCCATCTCGCCACCGCTTTGTCCCGCATCGACCGTGGCGAGCCGCTCGATGCCGCGACCCTTTGCTCGCTGATCCGAACCGGAGATATCGATATGGATCAGGAAAAATGGAAGAATGTGACCGATCGTTATATGAGCGCGCAGGCGGAAGCGGATTTCGCCGATGCGCAGGGGGCCTTGCCCGCCGATTTCGATCAGGCGGCTTATGGGGCGCAATGGGCGGACCTGACCGCCCGCATCGACGATGCCCTGCCGCTTGACCCGGCGTCGGTGCAGGCCGGAGCCTTTTATGACGAATGGCAAGCGCTGCTGGCGCCCTTCATGGCGGTGGCCACCCCTGCCATGACGCAGGGGGTGACGCAGCTTTACGACAATATCGGTGAATGGCAGGCCGAACATACGCCGCCTTTCTCCGCCGATGTCTGGGCCTTCATCAGGGCGGTGGGGCAAGTGCGCCAAGCTGGATGATCCGGGGGGATCGGCTGCAATTGTAATAAAATGTTGCGGGCGGGCCGATCCCTTGCAGGCGGCGTTTCGTCATCCGATATTGCTGGTGCGGCCCGGGCCCCTCTGGCGACATGGATCTCCCCCTTGATCCTGTCGCGATGTCGGACCGCATCGAGTGCGCTCGGTGCAGGTTTTGCGGTCAAAAGCCCCCTCTCAGGACCGCAGGACACTGCGCCGGGCCACTCGAACCACATTTTGATGATGGAGTGAGTGTTTCTCATGAATAATCCCGTTCGCACGCCGGGCTATGGTGCCAGCCAGACGGCGCAGACCGATGCCGGCTTGCGCGCGCATATGCTGGGCGTCTTCCGCAATATGGGTATCGGCCTGGTCATCACCGGTCTGGTCGCTGCGCTGGTCGGCAACACCCCGGCGCTGGCCGCCGCCATCTATGGCACGCCGCTGAAGTGGGTCGCGATCTTCGCGCCGCTGGCTTTCGTCTTCTTCTTCAGTTTCCGCATGGAGCAGATGAGCACCTCGGGCGCGCGCACCGCCTTCTACGCTTTCGCCGCCGTCATGGGCGTGTCGCTGGGCAGCGTCTTCCTCGTCTTCACCGGCGGCAGCATCGCGCAGGCCTTCTTCTCGGCCGCGGTGATGTTTCTCGCCATGGCGCTGTGGGGCTATACCACCCAGCGTGACCTGACGAAGATGGGCAGCTTCCTGATCATGGGCCTGATCGGCATCATCGTCGCCAGCCTCATCAACATCTTCATCGGCTCGTCCGCGATGGCGATGGTCATTTCGATCATCGGCGTGGTGGTCTTCACCGGCCTCACCGCCTGGGACGTGCAGCGCATCAAGTCGGAATATTTCTATTATGCCGGCCATGAAGTCGCTGGGAAGATGCAGGTGATGGGCGCGCTGTCGCTCTACCTGAATTTCGTCAACCTGTTCCAGATGCTGCTCAGCCTGACGGGCGAACGCGAATAATGCGGGATCAGGCCCAAGTGTCGGCGATGCTTTGCCCGGTCTGTCATGTCGGTTTGGCGATGACGGATCGGCAGGGGGTCGAAATCGACTATTGCCCGCAATGCCGGGGCGTCTGGCTGGACCGGGGCGAACTGGACAAGATCATCGAACGGAGCGCGCAGGCGAGCGCGCAGACGCCGCAGCCTGCGCCCTTTGCGCAGCAGAGTTATCGTCCGGATCGCGACGATGGGCGCGGCTACCCGAAGAAGCGCAAGAAGAGCTTTCTGGAAGAGCTGTTCGATTGACGAAAGGCGGGTCCCGATGGGGCCGGCCTTTTTCGTTGGCGCAGAAAAATCAGATTGCTCCGGCAACTTAGATTTCAAAAGACTTGGTGTTCAAACTCGTTCCGCAAATTCGCATCCGCTTCCAAGCAAGCGTTCAAAATTTGGCTTGCGCATCGGATTAGATTTTCGTCTCGATACGGAGGTGAATGAGGTGTGTGTTTCCCACCGTGAAACAGGTTATTGCGAACGCGCTTTGCTGCTTCAATCGCACCGCCGCCTGCTGTATCTGCCTTAAGTGAGACTGGGCAGAATACTGCTTGACCGGATACATATTTTTGAACCTGTGGTGGCCAGCGGTTCAGATATCGAATGGCTAATTTCGTTTCTTGGCAAGGCATCCTATCAAGAACTTTGCCTAAGTCCTTTTCTAAGGCTTGTGGGGATTTAGGATTTCCATTTATCGTCAGATGTGATTCAGGCTTTGTATGGATCGTTTTGTACTGACGGACGCCCAATGGGCGC